>NZ_CP076854.1:0-1200000 GCF_018987265.1 Rhizobium sp. WYJ-E13
CCCAGAAATGTTCCCTCTCACCCTCATCCTGCAGGCCTGCCCCCAGATCAGCGATTATGCTCAGGGAGGATCGATCAGGGGATGGCGAGATCTTGTGACCGCTGCCGTCACCGTGCGTTCCATGCTTGGAATCACCCCAGAGACCTACCAGGCGGCTTGCGAAAGTCTGGGCCGGGAACATGCTTCTGTCGTCATTGCCTGCATGCTGGAACGGGCAACTCATATCAACTCACCGGGCGGCTATCTGCGTGACCTGACCCGCAAGGGAGCGCGAGGAGAATTCTCGCTCGGGCCGATGCTGATGGCGCTGGTACGGCAGAACAGTCCGGTCGCGCGCAGGGCCTGAGAGTGCTTGAGCAAAGTGGATAACTGGCCGCCTTCACCCTTCATTTCAAAGGAGAAAGCTGCCGAATAACCATAAGGAGCGTTTTCTGGGAGGTCATAAGGACTATTGGAAAGGTACGCCCCTCTTTCGGTAGAGGACAGGTGTCAGAAATGAAGGCCAGATTAACTTCCGCAATGAAATAAGAGATATTTTATATCAATGGCTTGGGTGAAGCATCGTTTGACTGGTGGTGGCGGAATTGCCGCAAATGCCTGAGAAACAACGCATAAAGCACCTGGAGGCCGGAAAGGGTCGTTGACGTGAACTGGCCGGGGACGATAGGGCAGGGCAGGCCGCTGGGGGCCGGAGAGTGTGGGAAATGCGAGGACGGACGTGAAGCGGGCAGTGGATCTTTTTCTGGCTCTGGTGGCAGCCCTGATCCTGATCATTCCGATCGGCATCGTGGCGCTGTGTGTACGCCTGACGTCACCTGGACCCGCGCTTTATTGGTCGAACCGGGTCGGGCGCGGCAACAGGATCTTCCAGATGCCGAAATTCCGCAGCATGCGGATCGACACGCCGACGGTTGCCACGCATCTGCTCGATGATCCCTCCCGCTACCTGACGCCGATTGGCGGCTTCCTGCGCAAGTCGAGCCTCGATGAACTGCCGCAGCTCTGGTGCATCCTGAAGGGCGATATGAGCTTCGTCGGCCCGCGCCCGGCGCTCTATAATCAGGACGACCTGATCGCACTGCGCACGGCCGAAGGCGTCGATGCGCTGATGCCGGGTCTGACGGGCTGGGCGCAGGTCAACGGCCGCGACGAGCTGCCAATTCCCGAAAAGGTGAAGTTCGACGTTGATTATCTGCAGCGCCGCTCCTTCTTCATGGATATGCGCATTCTGGCGATGACTGTCGGCAAGGTATTGGGCAGCAAGGGCATAACCCATTGAGGCTACTACCCAAGGTTATAAACAGATAGCGTAAGCGACTACCGATTATTCGGTTGCACTTAAGATCGAAAAGGACAAGAAGAAGTCAGGCTGGATGATGGGTGGACACTATAAAAATGCATGATGATCCCTCGAGCGACGGATCAAAGACCAGCCGGTCCTGGATGTCGATGCAGGCACTGGTTGGACCACTATTGGCGATGCCGCGTCCGGCCAAGCGTATTCTTGCGCTGATCGTCGATTCCAGCCTCTGTGTTCTCACCATCTGGCTCGCCTATTGTTTCCGCCTGAACGAATGGACAGTGCTGACGGGCGTGCAGTGGCTCGCGGTTCTCGTGTCGCTGTGTCTGGCGCTGCCGATCTTCATCGTCATGGGCATGTACCGGGCGATCTTCCGCTATGCCGGCATTGCCGCTTTCCTGGCAGTGCTGAAGGCGATTGCAATCTATGGCGTTGCCTTCGCGACGATCTTCACGGCGCTCAGCGTTCCCGGCATCCCGCGTACGGTCGGTATCCTGCAGCCCTTCCTGCTGCTGATCGCGATCGGCCTTTCGCGCCTCGGCATCCGCTACTGGCTGGGCGATACCTATCAGCGCATCCTGCACAAGGGTGCGATGGCAAAGGTGCTGATTTATGGCGCGGGCAGCTCCGGCCGGCAGCTTGCCGCCGCGCTGACCAACAGCGCCGAGCTCAACGTCGTCGGTTATCTCGATGACGACCCGAAGCTCAAGGGCGGCATCATGGGCGGCCTTCCGATCTATGATCCCTCCGACCTGACCGAGCTTGTCCAGACGCTGAACGTTCACAACGTGCTCCTGGCTCTGCCCTCGGCATCGCGCCAGCGGCGCAACGAGATCCTCGAGCAGATCCGCAAGTCCAGGGTGAATGTCCGTACGCTGCCGGACATGACGGCACTGGCGCAGGGCCGCATCGCCGTTTCCGACATTCGTGAACTCGAAATCGAAGACCTGCTCGGTCGAGAGGCCGTGGCGCCGCGCCAGGAGCTGCTCGATAAGGCGACGCTGGGCAAGGTGGTGATGGTGACCGGCGCCGGCGGCTCGATCGGCAGCGAGCTCTGCCGCCAGATCCTGCGCAGCGGCCCGACGCATCTCGTCCTCGTCGAGCAGAACGAATATGCGCTTTACGCGATCCATGGCGAGCTGCAGAAGCTTTCGGAACTTTACGAGCAGCAGACGGTACAGATCGTGCCGATCCTCTGTTCGGTTCGCGACCGCGACCGCATGGAGCATATCATCATGAGCTGGCGGCCGCAGGCGCTCTATCATGCCGCCGCCTACAAGCACGTGCCGCTCGTCGAGCAGAATGCCGTCGAAGGCATCAAGAACAATGTCATGGGCACGCTGATCACCGCACAGGCGGCCGAAAAATACGGCGTGTCGAATTTCGTGCTGATCAGCACCGACAAGGCGGTCCGCCCGACCAATGTCATGGGCGCCAGCAAGCGGCTGGCCGAAATGGTACTGCAGGCGCTGGCATCCGAGTGTGCAGCCGGCCGCACGCACACCAATTTCTCGATGGTCCGCTTCGGCAATGTGCTCGGATCCTCCGGTTCCGTCGTGCCTCTGTTTCGCCAGCAGATCAGGGATGGTGGCCCGGTGACGCTGACGCATCCAGACATCACCCGCTACTTCATGACGATCTCCGAGGCCTCGCAGCTCGTCATCCAAGCCGGCGCCATGGCCGATGGCGGCGATGTCTTCCTGCTCGACATGGGCGAACCGGTACGCATTGCCGATCTGGCGCGCCGGATGATCGATCTCTCCGGCCTGACGCTGCGCAGCGACGACAATCCCGAAGGCGATATCGAGCTTTCCGTCACGGGTCTCAGGCCCGGCGAAAAGCTCTATGAGGAATTGCTGATCGGCGACAATCCCGAAACGACGGAGCATCCGCGCATCATGAAGGCGCGTGAGGATTTCCTCTTCTGGCCGGAGCTTTCCAAGCGGCTGAAGGTTCTCGATGCAGCCCTCGACCGCAACGACATACCGGCTGCCCGCCTGATGCTTGCCGAGCTCGTCTCCGGCTATGCCTCGACCGGCGAGATGACGGATCTCGCGCTGAGCGCTGCCGAGGCCACTACGGCCGCGTGATCAAGCTCGGTTTTGCCGCCGGGCTTCCACTCTTTCCGCCTCGGATATTCTGAACCCCTTGAGCCGCTCGCTCCATTGTCGACCGTCCCGGGCGCCTGTGACTGAGCGACCAGCCGGCGAGATCGGCGACACGCTTCAAAAAACGAAGGTCAGTGATGTCAGTTGATCGGTCCTTGGCTCTCATCTTGAGATAGAACCTGGGGCGTGGCCCGCAGATCGATGGTATTGGGCTTCTGACCCGGCTGCCAGGAAAACAAGATAGCGATCGGGCGCCGGTAATGCCTGTTGAGGGCTTCGGCCGCTTCTTTCTCGAAGCGCGTCCGTTCTGTCGAGCTGTCGGTAACATTCCGCTTTTCGTAGATCACAATATTCCTCCCCAAGTTGCGATCCAACTGTGGATCATGCACGGAAACATGCCGGTCCGGAACGGACTAAGGTCCGAGGTCAGGCGGGTTGCATGGAGAAGGGGAAGACGGCACAGGGGTTTAGCATCCCCGCGCGCGAGGACGATTCTGTCACTATGCTCGGATACGTGGGATCCGGAAGCTTATTTGTTCGCCGCGCAGGTGCTGGGGTCGCTTGCCCCGCGAAATTCCGCGAGGTTGGCCACCACGAAGGTCGAAATCGTCTGTGGCAGGAAAGCCTTGTTTGCAAGAATGTCCCTGAGCGCAAAGAATTCGGCTCGGCACGTATAGACGGGCGAGCCCTGTGTCTTTTCTCCGAAGCCTGCCTCCTCCAGATTGGCTTCGTTGATCTCGCCGCGGACTCCATCGGTGCCGGCGACGGTGATGCGGGACTTCGGGGCGCTTGCGCAGTCGGGCCGGTTGGACGAAGTCTTGATCTCGTAGATGTAAGGATTGTCGGCCTGGCGCACGCGAACGATATCGAATTCCTCGCCCTTGGCGTATTTGGTTGCGCCTGCGATCGACCCCGTCAATTTGAGTTTCGCCTCGACCGGAGACAACAGCCCGCTCAAGCCGAGCGCAGCCTCGGCCCCGGCATCCAGGCTGAAGCTGATCTCGCTCTCGCAGCTCTTGCTCGTAATGAAACGGCTGGTCAGAAAGTCCTGGACCCGCCGGCGCAGGGCGGCTGCATCGGGCAAGGTCTTCGTCTGCAGCGCAGTATCGACCGCCGAAAGAACCTCGCGAGCCGGGTCGTACTCGGTGAACGGCTGCTCCAGGTCGCCGGCATTCCTGAAGGTCTCCGCAGAGAGCAGGGCAACCATCTGCTCGGGAACGAAGATCGTCTCGTTGGCGCTCCAGGCATCCCCGAGTTTCGACCGATCGAGAACGAGGGGCACCTGTCCATTGTCCTGGGGCGCCTCCGGATCGACACGATAGATTTCCGAGGCGGTCAGCGAGATGGCCCCGTATTTGTCCGTCTTGATCGTCTGTGGCGCCTGGACGACGGCGATCTGGTCCGCCCCTGCAGCGAAGAAGTTGCCGATCTGGTCTTGGGTCCAGTACTGGGCGCCGCGTCCATTCACGCCGGCCCGGACATAGGCCAGAATGCCGTCTTCGGTTGAAACGAGGTTCCACATGCGGCCTTTGTCGCGATAGGAACGATCGAGAAAAGCCAACCGGGTTCCGGCCGGAATATAGACGCCCTTGATCGTCTTCTGGGCCTGTGCAAGCGGGTCGTCGGCCAGCACGTTGACGAGCCGTCCGCTCGTGCTCTTGGAGATGCCGAACCCGGTCACGGCCAGTTTCTGCCCGCCGATCTCAAGATCTTCTGCCCCAGCATGGCCGACGCTTGCGGCCATGACGATCAGGAAAGATGCAATCAGCCTCATCTGACATCCTTCTCCATCTTTGGCTTCGTTTCCGTCGGTTCCGACGCTTCCCGTAGCACGACCAGACAGTCGGCCGCCGGACCGGGTCGCATCGGCATCTTGAGTTGACACCAGCCCACATCGTTCTCAACCCGCGGCCAAGTCGAAGTCCTCTTGAAGTCTTAACAGAGTGGCGCGCGAATACAATGCAATTTTAAAGAGAAATAACAGTACAAATCGCAGGAATCTGTGCATTAATATTAATCAGATGGCGCAAACGGCAAGCATCATCGGCTTACGCGACGCTCCGTCAGGTGAGAGACCAGCGCGGCCTTGTCCTGCATTGATACGCCAAGAGGCGGCAAAGGGCCGTCTGGTCAACGTGCAAAACTCAGGCGGTTGTGACGCCATGGAAGGCGCCAAAATGCTCCTGTGCTCCGTCGTGCGGCCCGGCGCGCCTCTCTGCCATAGACGCTGCGCTGCCAGCCATTCCGGTCAAAAGGGCTGCCTCTCGACGGACGGGTGGCGATAAAAATACAATTGATTTCAATGATTTGATTTATCAGTACGCCTAATCTCGCCAAGCTCTCGTAACCGAAACGCTTTGCGCAGATCCCAGCGATCTCCGGCTGACAGGCGCTTGGGCCGCCTTGTCGATAGCTGGTAAAGGACTTATCGGTTGCAGCGCATTGGGTCCTTTCAAGCCGAAATGTTCAGCAATACGGGAAATTTGCAATCGCAAGTATTCAAATTTCGGCGCTGTCCGAAATCCATTTGCAAACTACATAGGATTGAATTACCGTCGCTCACACCTGAAAGTTATACAGTCAGCAGTGCATCTCGGTTTCTTTTCCTTTTCTCACGTTGCCGCGGCACGTTACTTTGGATAAGCCCGCATGCATCCAGATAGTCAGTATACACATGCCGATAACGCGGCGGTTATTTTCAACGAACTGACGTTCCGTTCCCTGCGCGTCAAGAACCGTCTGTTCCGATCGAATATTTCCGGCCAGTTCGACGACTATAACGGCCACGGCGGCCACGCTCGATTGAACTGGGAGGAGAAGTTTGCGCGCGGCGGCATCGGCTGCATCATCTCCTCTTTCACGCCGGTCTCGGTGCGCGGCCGCATCCTTGTGCGTTACGCGATGATCGACAATGACGACAAGATCCCGTTCTGGCGCGAAGTCGGCAATCGCGTTCATGCTTATGACTGTCGGTTCATCATGCAGCTCAGCCATTCCGGCCGCCAGCAGGACATGGGCGGTGTCGAGAACCTGTTCAACAAGGGCTTGAGCTCGACCAACAAGAGCGACTATTTCCATGGGCTGCTCGCCCAGGCGATGACGAAGCCCGAAATCGCCGAAGTGGTGGAACAGTTCGCGCAAGGGGCGCGGCGCGCCCGGCAGGCGGGGCTCGACGGTGTCGAGCTTCACGGCGCCAACGGCTATCTGCTGACGCAGTTCCTGAGCTCCGGCATCAACGACCGGACGGACGAATACGGCGGCGGCTGGGAGGGCAGGGCACGTTTCGTGCTTGAAATCGTCAGGGCGATCCGCCGCGAGGTCGGTCAGGATTTTCACCTGCAGATGAAGATCAACGGCGTCGACCACAATGACTGGCTCTATCCCTGGATCGGCAAGGGCAACACGCTTGACGAGACGGTGAAGATCTGCACGATGCTGCTCGACGGCGGCAAGGGCGTCGATTCCTTCCACATATCGAGCGGTTCGACCTTCCCCCATCCGCGCAATCCGGCCGGCGACCTGCCGCTGAACGACCTGCACCGCTGGTATGACGGCATGCTCTCGCAGGGCACGCGGGCGCCGATGAACTATGCGATCTTTTCCAATCCGATCCTGGGGCGCGCCTTTCAGGCCCTGTGGCGGTGGCGTCGGGGCAAGGTCATCGAAGGCATCAATCTCGACTATGCGCGCGCTGTCTCCGAGGAAATCGGCAAGATCGCTCCTGACATCAGGGTTCTCTGTACCGGCGGATTCCAGCATGCCGACAGGATCGCCGACGCGATCCGCTCCAAGGCTTGCGACGGTGTGACAATGGCGCGTCCATTGGTTGCCAACAATGACCTGCCGGACATCCTGACCAGACAGAACGGCCCGGAAAAGGAATGCACCTATTGCAACAAATGTCTTCTCAACGACCTCGAAAACCCGCTCGGCTGCTATGACCTCAGTCGCTTCGACGGGAACAGTTTCGAGGAGCGTTATGACAGGATGATCAAGCAGGTCATGTCCGTTTACGAGCCGCCGACCTTCCAGTGAACCGCGCCATCGCCCGCGCATTCGGAGTGGACCCATGATCAGCGACAACGACCGCAAGACGCCCGTCGAGATTGCCGTTGCCCGCCACCGGCGCTGGTGGCTGGCGATCGTCGTGCTGATCTTGCTCGGGCTCGTCTACTATCTGGTTTTCGTCAACCAATATGTTGTCGCCTTCGTCAGTCCGAAGGACCATTTCATGCATGGTTCGATCGGCAGCGAGACGGCGACGGGACCGCCCTATTGGGTCTTCAAGGCCCTGCCGGTCATGTATTCCGACAAGCTCGGGCCGGAAGGCTGGGGCCGTTTCGGCTTCCTCTACGAAAAGCCGGATGACGACCTTCCGATCGGGGTGTCGCGCCGCGTGGTCTCAGGCGTCGAGCGGGTCTGGCTCAACTGTTCCGTCTGTCATGTCGGCACCTATCGCCTGCCCGGCGATCCGGTTCGCCATCTCATTCCCGGCGCGCCTTCCAATAATCTGCGCCTGCAGGAATTCATCAGTTTCTTCATCGATGTCGGCCGCGATCCCGGCTTTACCGCGGATGCGCTGATTGCGACGATCGACAGTCCCAAGGTCGGCGGCGACCTCAATATCTTCGAGCGGCTGATCTACCGCTACGTCGTCTTCCCGCGGGTCAAGAGCGCTTTCCTCGACCTCGGCACCCAACTCGATTTCGTCAAGCGCCAGGAGCAATGGGGGCCGGGGCGCGTGGACACGTTCAACCCCTACAAGGCGCTGCAGTTCAACTTTCCGATGGACGAGGCCCATATCAGCGGAGCGGCGTTGAACGGCTCCTCCGACTATCCCGCCATCTGGCGCCAGCGCCCGCGCGAAGGCATGAACCTCCATTGGGACGGCAACAACGATTCCGTCGCCGAACGGAACCTGAGTGCCGCACTTGGCGCCGGTGTCACCCCCGTGACGGTCGACCGGGCGTCGATCGCGCGCATCGAAGGCTGGATGTGGGATCTGCCTTCGCCGCCGTTCCCCGTCGCCGACAGGATCGATCAGGCGAAGGCGACGGAGGGCAAGACGCTCTTCCTGCAGTATTGCGCCGATTGCCACGGCTTCAAGGATGCGAGCGGCTACAGCTACGACAGGCAGCGCTTCACGCGCCTCGGCAAGACGGTTCCGCTTGCCGAGATCGGCACTGATGTCGGACGCTGGACCTCCTATACGGAAAATTTCGCCGCCGAGCAGAACCTGCTCTATGCCGGCTATCCCTGGCGCTTCAGCCGTTTCCACAAGACGGACGGTTATGCCAACCACCCGCTCGACGGCATCTGGGCGCGCTCGCCCTATCTGCACAACGGCTCGGTGCCGACCTTGCGCGACCTGCTCGAGCCGAGCGCCAGGCGGCCATCCGTCTGGTCGCGCGGCAGCGACGAGTTCGACCTTGCCAAGGTGGGCTATCGCTCGGACCAGTCGGCGGGCGGCGATCTCTTTCGCTACGACACGACGCGGCCCGGCAACGCCAATACCGGCCATGAAGGATATCGCTACGGCACGGAACTGCCGGACGCGGCAAAAGACGCCCTCGTCGAATATATGAAAACGCTATGACCCAGTCGCGCTCGCTCAGCAAATGGAAGGCACGGCATGCGGTCCTCGTCTGGATCGGCATCCTTCTGAACTTCGCCTTCGTCCTGCCGCTCATCTTCTGTCCGGAATGGATCCTCGGTCTCTTCGGCATCACCGTCAATCAGCTGATCTGGCCGCGATTTGCCGGCCTGCTGCTCGGCATCCTGTCGATCTTCTACATTCCGGCGACGCTCGATATCGACCGCTACCGCGTTTTCGCCTGGCTCGCGGTCTTCCCCTCCCGCACGCTTGGCACGGTTTTCTTCTTTCTCGCCGTCTTCGTCTTCGGCCAGCCGATCGGCTATCTCGCCGGCGTCTTTCTCGACGGGTCGATCGGCGTTGCGACGCTCTTCTGTCTCCTGCGCATCCTGAAGCTCGAACAGAACATCTCCGAAGGGAGACAGGCATGAGGCGCGCCTTCTGGAAATGGCTTTTCGCCGTTCTGATCCTGCTCGTCGTCGGCGCCTTCGCGCTGTTCTTCCTGCTCTTCCGGCCGGTCGCCCAACCGAAGACCAACGATCTTGCAGAAGTCTTCAATCATGGCTCGATCGGCAATGAAGAGGCGCAGGGAATTCCCTACTGGATCTGGCGGGTCCTGCCGCAGCTCTTTCCAGACCATCTGCCGGCCAATGCGGATGGTTACGGCTCATTCGGGCTCTACTGGCGCGCCGGCGACGAGGTTCCGGTCGGCCTGTCGGTCAGGACGCTCGGCGTCATAGAGCGCGTCGCGCCGAACTGCGCCTTCTGCCACCAGGGCAGCTACCGCCTCCGCGCCGACGAGCCGGCGCGGCTGGTCGAGGCGGGGCCGGGGACCAGGGTGAACCCGCAGGCCTATATCCGCTTCCTGATCGATGTCGGCGCCGATCCGCGCTTCACGGCCGATCGGGTGATGACGGAGATCGGCAGGATCTATGACATGCCGGTCTGGGAGCGGGCGCTCTACCGCTTCGTTCTGATCCCCGCGACCCGGTCAGCCCTTCAGGAACAGGGGCGAAGCTTCGCCTGGATGAAGGACAGGCCGGACTGGGGTCCGGGCCGGATCGATCCCTTCAACCCGGTCAAATTCCAGAACCTTCATCTGGCTGACGACCACACGATCGGCAATTCCGACATGATGCCGCTGTGGTCGCTTGCCGATCTCGC
Source organism: Rhizobium sp. WYJ-E13 (assembly GCF_018987265.1). Taxonomy (NCBI): domain Bacteria; kingdom Pseudomonadati; phylum Pseudomonadota; class Alphaproteobacteria; order Hyphomicrobiales; family Rhizobiaceae; genus Rhizobium; species Rhizobium sp. WYJ-E13. The sequence continues at coordinate 10,166 of NZ_CP076854.1, forward strand.
CGCCACCAATACGCGCCGCTTCTCGCTCCATTGGGACGGATTGCAGACCGATCTCTACGAGACGGTGGTCTCCGGTGCGATCGGCGACGGAATGACCTATAAATCCTACGGGGGAACCGAAGAGGGGCTGCGCCGCATCACGGATTTCATCCGCCTGCAGGGTCCGCCGCCGTCACCCTTTTCTGCCCTGCGGCCTGCCGGCGATCCCTATCATGTCGATGCGGCTGATGTCGACGCCGGCCGTGCGATCTATATCGCGCAATGCGCCGTCTGCCATGATCCCAAGGGCGCCCGTTATCGCACCCCGATCCAGATCGTCGAGGTCGGCACGGACCGCCATCGCCTGGACATGTGGACGCCTGCTGCCCGCGACCGTTACGCGGCCTACGAGCCGGGCTATGCCTGGGGTTTTACCAATTTCCAGAAGACCGACGGTTATGTCGCCACAGGTCATGGCGGCCTGTGGCTGCGCGGTCCTTACCTGCATAACGGCAGCGTCCCGACATTGCGCGCCCTGCTCCTTCCGCCCGCCGAGCGACCGAAGCAGTTCTACCGCGGCTACGATCTCGTGGATGCCGAGAATGGCGGCTTCGTCAGTGCAGCAGGCACGCCGGGGGAACGGCACGGTACACTCTACGATACGAACCTGGAGGGCAACAGCAATGGCGGTCATCTCTGGGGCACGGATCTGCCCCCGGAGGCGAAGGAACAGCTGCTTTCCTATCTGAAGACACTTTGACCATCAGGAGGGGTCGATGGCAAACGTCAGACAGCGCATCCTACGGTTTCTCGCCTGGACGGCAGCAGCCGTCGTCACCCTCGCCGTCATCGCCATTGCCGCGGTCGCGCTCATCGTCTGGTGGCTGATCGAGCCGGATGCGAGCCGCTTCGGCCATGTCGAGGACGAGGCGAAGAAGGCGCAGCGCACGGTCGAGCAGTTTCCGGGCGCGGGCGAGCCTTATTTCGCGGCGATGGACAAGGGCCTGCTCTTGCCGCCCGCGCCTGGCGCCGACTACCCCGCCGAGATCAAGGAAGTCGCCACGGCCACCGGGCTCGATCCGGAGGCCGTCCGCGAGGCGGCGATCCGCGGACAGAATGCCTGGATCGTCTGGACCGGCGGCAACGACCGTTTCTGGGATTTCGCCGCCCGCTCGACGATCGGTTCCTTCGATCTCCTGAAGACCATCTCTTCTCACCCGACGATGGCCTATGGCCGCGACAACCGCTTCCGTTATCTTGGGCTCGTCAACGAGCCCTGCTTCGATACCCCTGGGAGTGCCGACCCCGATCATTGGGGGCTGTGGATCGATCAGCGCAAGAAAGACTGCCCGGCCGACAGTTTCGGCGGCAATGCCGAGGCCGATGCGCGTTATCCTGGCGTGCAGATCGGCTCGCGCGGCACCATGGTCAAGGTGAAGGGCGAAGAGAAGAAGATCCCGGTCGGCTCCTACTACGGCGAGCCGACGGGTGTCATGGGCCTGCGTCTCTTCCCAAATCCCGATTTCGACAGCAAGGCCGCCGAACGTTGGGATGCGGTGCGTTACTACACCGATCCGACCTATTACAACGACAAGGACCTCGTGCGTCCCTATCGCGTCGGCATGTCCTGCGCCTTCTGCCATGTCGGTCCCAATCCGATCAATCCGCCTGAGAATGTCGAGAGCCCGGCATTTTCCGAAATCTCCTCCAATCCCGGCGCCCAGTATTTCTGGGTCGACCGCATCTTCTTCTGGAACACCAAACCGCGCGCGGCGGCGGGACAACCGGCCGACAACGAGAGGAATTTCCTCTTCCAGCTGTTCCATACGAACCCGCCGGGTTCCCTCGATACCTCGCTCGTCTCGTCGGATTATATGAACAACCCGCGCACGATGAATGCCGTCTACGACGTCCTGGAGCGGCTGCGCATCGGGGCGAAGACCGGCAAGGAAATCATCAAGGGAGACGAGAGGGACAACAAGCAGGCGCAGGATTATCCGCAGACCGCGGCCTTCGGTTCGCTTTATGACAAGACGACCGGCACGGTCGCCTCGATGCGTGTCTTGAAGGACGGTGCGGATTCCGTCGGCACGCTCGGCGCTCTCAATCGCGTCTATCTCAATATCGGCCTCTTCAGCGAAGAATGGCTGCTGCATTTCCGCCCCTTCCTCGGCGGGCAGAAGATCTCGCCGATCCGCATCGCCGACGCCCAGAAGAATTCGGTCTACTGGCAGGCGACCGAAGCGATGACGCCCGACATGGCGATCTTCTTCCTGGTCGCCGCCCGCGCCGATCACCTGAAGGACACGGCCATTGGCGAAAAGGTGCTTGACGAGCGCAATCCCGCCGAGGTCGACCGCGGCAAGATCGTCTTTGCCGAAAACTGCGCCGCCTGCCATTCGAGCAAGCAGCCGGTGCCGGCGCCAGAGCTCGGCGTCGATCAGGGCATATGCGAAGGCGGCGGGTCCGGCCCGCATTATCGCGAATGCTGGGACCGCTATTGGGCCTGGGCTCAGTCGGATGCTTTCAAGGCTGGCATGGTCAAGCTCGTCACCGAAAAGAATGCGGACGGAAAGGATTTCCTCGACGGCAATTACCTCTCGACGGAACGACGCGTGCCGATGGATGTCGTGCGCACCAATGCCTGCAGCGCGATCGCCACCAATGGGCTTTCGGGCGATATCTGGGACAACTTCACCTCTTCTACCTACAAGTCGCTGCCACCACCGCATGAGGTGACGGTCAATCATCCGGTTTCAGGGGCCGCGACGCCGCTGCAGGCGGCCGGCAACGGGCGCGGCTATCTGAGGCCGCCCTCGCTCGTCAGCCTCTGGTCGACCGCACCCTTCCTGCTCAACAATGCGGTCGGCCACGAAGACAGCTATTACGGGACCGACTACTACAATCAGGACTATGCCGGCGGCTACGGCGCCAGTCGCGGCACCGCCTGCCCGGCGGCGGACGCCCGCGACCCCTACATGCCCTGTATCGAAAACAGGCTTGCGGTCTTCGACCGGTCGATCCGCCAGATGCTGTCGCCGCAGACGCGCCGCATGGATAAAATGACCGAGGCGCCGGTGCCGGGCTACATCTACCGCACCAGCGCTCCCTCCTGCCTCATCGTGCCGGCGGGCTTCGTGCCCGATAAGGTGCGTCCCTTCACCGGCGTGCTGAACAAGGTCGCTGGCTGGGCCTTCAAGAAGGACGGCTCGATCACCATCGGCCCGTTCCCGGCCGGCTTCCCGGTCAATGCGCTGACCAATACCGAGCTGCTTCCTGACAATGACGAGGAGGACAAGTTTGCCAATTACAGGCGCCTGATCGCCAGCGGCCCGGCGCTGATCGGCGCCTTCGCCGAGCTCGGCGGGCAATGCACGCCGGAAGAGCTTGCCGATCCCGCCGTGCTCGCCAAGGCTGAGAAGGTGGTGCGCGACACCAAGCTCATCGACCGCCTGGTGGGCCTGAGCAAATGCCCCGACTATGTGGTCAATGGCGGGCACACGTTCGGTGCCGAGTTGTCGCAATCGGACAAGAATGCCCTGATCTCCTATTTGAAGCAGTTCTGACGATGTCCGGCGGGCCGACCCACGATTATATCGTCATCGGCAGCGGGGCGGGCGGTGCCGTCGTCGCCGCGCGGCTCGCCGAAGAGGGCCGCACGGTGCTCGTCATCGAAGCTGGCGGCGATCCGCTGGCCAAGACCGACGATAGTTCCGACATGCCGCTTGCCGATGCCTGTCGCGTACCCGCCTTTCACGCCTTTGCCTCGGAACATCCCGGCATGGCCGAGAACCATTGGGTGCGCCACTACGAAAATCAGGAAATTCAGGAGCGCGACTGGCGCTACTCCAGGGAAAAGGACGGCGTGCTTTATCCGCGTGTGCGCGGCCTCGGCGGCTGCACCGCCCATCATGCGATGATCATCGTCCGGCCCAATCATTGCGACTGGAACCACATCTTTTCGATCACCGGCGACGAAAGCTGGAAGGCCTCGCACATGCAGGGCTATTTCGAGCGCATCGAGCGCTGCCGCTACCGCTTCTTCCTGTGGCGCTGGCTAGCCGCCGCAACTGGCCTCAATCCGACCGGCCACGGATGGTGGGGATGGATGACGACGGAGCGGGCGTTGCCGCTCAGGGTCTTGCGCGACTGGCCGCTGTGGCGGGCGCTCCTGCGCTGCGTCGGCGCGGCCGCCGATGCCTTCGGCAAGCGGGGCTCCGATTGGGAGACGACCGAGATCGACCCGAACGACAACCGCAACTGGAACGCCGGCGCCTGCGGCGTCCGCGTCACCCCGCTTGCAACGCGCCGCCACGTCAGGCACGGGCCGCGCGAGCGGCTGCTCGACGTGATGAAGCGGCATCCCGACCGCCTGACGCTTCGCCTGAACACCACGGTCACGCGCATCGAATTTGACGGCAAGCGGGCGGTGGCGGTCCGCTGCATCGCCGGAGAGGGGCGTGAGGAGGTCATTCGGGCCGGCCGCGAGATCATCCTGGCCGGCGGCACCTTCGCCTCGCCGCAGCTTCTGATGCTCTCCGGCATCGGCGATCCCGGCCATCTCGCTGAGCACAGGATTTCCGTCGTCGAGGCACTTCCAGGCGTCGGACGGAACCTGCAGGATCGCTACGAGGTCGGCGTCGTCAGCCGTGTGACCGAACCCTGGTCGGCGCTCAAGGGAGTCACCTACACGACCCGCGACGCCCATTACCGGCGGTGGCGCAGGTTCCGCATCGGCAATTATACCAGCAACGGCGTGATGTTTTCCCTGACGCTGAAATCCCGCGACACGCTGAGCGAACCGGACCTGCACTGCTTTTCGCTGCTTGCCGATTTCCGCGGCTATTATCCCGGTTATTCCGAGCGTATCCGCAAGCCGGATTACATGACCTGGGCGATCCTCAAGGCCTATACCGAAAACCAGGGCGGCACGGTGCGGCTCAGATGCGCCGATCCCACTGTCCTGCCCGCCGTCATGTTTCATTCCTTCTTCGAGGGAACCGGCAATTACAACCTCGATCTCGATGCCGTGGTCCACGCCATCCGCTTCGTCAGGAAAGTCAACGATGCGATGGACGATCTCATCGCAAGCGAAGAGGAGCCCGGCCGGCAGAACGAGAGCGACGAGGCGCTTCGCCGCTATGTCGCGGAAAACGCCTGGGGCCACCACGCCTGCGGCACCTGCGCCATCGGTCCCCGCGAGGGTGGGGGCGTGCTCGACAGCCGTTTCAGGGTGCACGGCATCGAGGGCCTGCGCGTCGTCGATGCCTCCGTCTTCCCGCGCATTCCCGGCTACTTCCTCGCCACGGCCGTCTACATGATCGCCGAGAAGGCGGCCGACGTCATTCTCGCCGACAGCCAACTGGAAACACGCTGATGGACGAACCCCATCCCCATCGGGAAGAGAGCATCTACAACTGGCTCGGCGAACATGTCCGGGGTTTCGTTCGCCTGTGGCGAACGTTCGATGCCTGGCTCAACCAGCCGCTGCCGAAGGGGCGGCACCTTGCCTGGCGATGGCTCGCCCCCGACGGCTATGCCTGGTTCGTGCCGCTGCTTGCGGGCATTCTGACCCTTGCCATGGCGCTTGGCCCGACCATCGACATGCGCTGGGGCAATCTCGGCCTGCTGGCGATCGGTGTCGTGCTTCTTTTCCTGCTGCATGCGGCAGCTGGCCGGCAGCCATTCCTCAACCAGTATCTGCTGGCCGGACAGCTGGTGATCCTTGCGGTTCTTGCCGTGCTTCTGATCATCAATTCGCGCCCGGAAACCTATGGCATGATGACGGCACGACCCCGCCTGCATATCGGCGCCGCGATCGTTTGCGCACTCGTCCTCGCGCTCCCGGCGGCCTGGCTGCTCGCATCGAGCCTGTTCCGCTCCAATGCCGGCGGCGGGCTTGCCGACAGCCTGCCGAAGGTGGAGCTCTTCCTGCCCACGAACCGTTACGATTTCATGGGCCGCGGACCGATTGCCGCGCTAATGTCGGCCCTTGTCATCGCCCCGATCCGCTATCCGGTCGAGCTGCTTCTGCCCGGATCGCTGCTCACCCTGTTCGTGCCGGACCATTATCTCTGGTACGCTTTCCTGGTGACCGGCATTGCTGCATGGATCGCCCTTTTCCTCGGCATTCTGTTCGAGCGGCTGATGGAAATCCTGCGCACGATCGGACGTCTTTTCTTCATCGGCCCGCAGCGGGTCATCAGCGTTCTCGTCATCGTCGTGGCGGTGCTTCGCCTCGCCGACGTCCATTACATCACCTATCTCTTCAACGCCGGCTCCAGTGGTTACGGCAATACGACGCTCATGCGCTATATCGCCTTCGCCTATGCCGTTGCCTGGTATTATGCCTTCTGGTGCGATCACTTCGTCGCGCGCCGGCTCATCCGCCTCATGGACAGGGAACGGCAGACGATCACGCCGGTCGAAATCGCTTACGACTATGAAGGCAGCGAGAGCTTGAGCACGGTGCGCAACCAAGGCCGGACAATCGCGCTGCATGGCGCCGGGCGCCTGAAGATCGAGGGCCGCTACGAGGATCGATACCAGCAGCGGACCAAGGCCGCGTCGGACAGGGCGATCCAGTTCATGACGCCGGCGGACGTGCTCGCGCAGTTTCGCGCGCAGCTGGAGCGCCTGCCCGCCGAACAGGCGCCGACCGGGGACCTGCTTGCGAGCCTGCGCAATTTCCAGCGCTCGACGCTCGTCTATCCCGCCCTCGTCGGCGCCCTGGCCTATGGCCTGATTGGCGGTCCTGCCGCCTTCAGCTTCCTGCGGGCGATCCAGCCGCCGGAACTTGCGATCCGTTCCGAACGGCATGTGGGCAAGCAGCCGGCATCGCTCCTGTTCGAAAGCGGTCAACCCAACGGCGGCTGCGGCCCGCTCCAGCCCACAACGCCGAGACTTGCAGTCGTCGCCTCCGGCGGCGGCACGCGTGCGGCGATCTACACGGCCTCACTTCTCAGGGGGCTGGCCGAGCGCGACCAGATCTGCAATGTCGTCCTGGTCAGCGGCGTCTCTGGCGGCAGCGCCGCGCTCGGCTATTTCGCGCTTCACGAGCAGGAACTGCGTCGGCCGCACGACAGCATGGACGTCAAGGCCTGGGATGATTTTTCGAAGGCCATGGCTTTGCCCTTCATCGAGCAGGTGATCGATGGCGCGAGCGACATGCGCTTCGCCTTCGGGCGCTGGCATTGGGCGTCCTCGGCCTGCCGCGAAGCTCAAAGGCCGGATGAAGACGTGACAGGCTGGATACCCGCACGCTCGAGGCTGGGCGCGATTCTCGCTGAATCCTTCGTCTGCCATATGGGCACCGGGACGATGGAAGCGCCGTCCTTCGGCGTGATGCTCAACACCGCGATCGTCGGATCTTTTTCCGACGACAGCACTGCCTGCAAAGCCGATCGGAGCCTTTCGCTTCCCGAGAGGGCGACGCGCTGCCGCCAGTTCCTGGATGCGGCCCAGGCGGGCGGGCGGCTGGTGCTGACCAATCTCGCCGCGCCCGCGTCTCTGCCGGACGACGGATCGCTGCACATGCAGCTCGTCACGCTCGACAATGCGGACATGTCGATTGCGCGGGCCGCAGCCTTGAGCGCAAACTTTCCGCCGGTCTTTCCCGATGCCGCAATCGACATCGAAGCACCTGGCGAAGCAAGGACCCGATACTGGGTGACCGATGGCGGAGCGGTCGAAAACCGTGGCGCCATGACGCTCTACTATGCCATCCGCGATGCGTTCCGCTCAGTGCCGCAAGCATCGCAGGCCCTGCCGCCGCTGCACATCGTCATCGCCGACGTTTCGGCCTCGGCAGGTCGTTACAGCGAGAGCTTCGGTTTCGGCTCGGTTCTCGGCGCCGGCGGCCAACTCGGCCTCGGTCTGGAGACGGAGCTTCGCGCGGCGATCGAGAAACTCTACTGCAATCATAGCTCTAAGGTCAGCATCCACGAAATCATCATGCCGCGCGTCTATCGAGACGGCGGGATCGGGACGCATTGGCTGCTTCCCAACTCGCTTTCCTTCACCAATCCCGAAAACCTGTCGCAGACCGAGATCCTGTCTGCCCGGGACGTCGAAACGCTGGTTCTGGCGCTGCACAGCGATGTCGCGGAAACCTACCAGGACGAGGCCGCGGCCGGGTTCGTCAAGCTCTGGGCTCAGCAGGACGACGTCGCAAAGCATGACGCGCGGTGGAAGGAATTTCTGGCCAGTCTCGCGGGAGCACAAGGCAAGCACGATTGCCGGGACATTCAGGCGGGAATGACGGGGCAATAGAAAAGGCAAGCCGGTATCGCTTAACTGAGATGAGGCACAGCGGGTCAGGACTCGAATCTGTTCCTGCCGCAGCTTACTCTTACGAGGAGCTCGTAGGGTAACAGCTGCGGCTCCGCAATCTCGCGGTCTTCTTCGATCAGGCGAAGGAGGGTTTGCGCTCCCAAAAACCCAAGCTGCCTGCGCGGCACCGAGATCGTCGTCAACGCCGGGCTGAACGCTTCGGCGACCGGATGATTGTCGAAGCCGATGAAAGCAATTTGTTCCGGCACTTTTATGCCACACTCCTTGGCGACCTGGATGGCGCCGAAGGCAAGCTCGTCGCTGGCGCACAATATCGCATCCGGCAAATGTCGGCGGCTGACGATGCTGCGCATGGCATCTCGCCCGGCGTTGATGTCGAATGAGGGGAGGTGCTGAACGTCACTGTGTTCGTCGAGGCCCGCTTGCCGCATTGCGCTTCGATAGCCTTGCGCACGAGCGGCAAAAATCGAGCTTTGTTCCGGCCCCCCGATGTGCACGATACGGCTGCGGCCGAGAGAAAGCAGATATTGCGTCGCTTCGATTGCTGCCTTTTCATTATCGATGCCGACGAAGGCGATTCCCGGGTTTGCCACGGGTCTGGAGATCGCAACGATTCTGCGATTGTAGTGCGAAAGCTCCCCCAGTTCAGTCGGCAGGTGACCGTTGAGCAGGATCAGACCGTCGGCCGTTCCGGTAATCAGCTGCCGGGCGAGGGCAATTTCCCGTTCCCTACTTCCCTTCGTGCTGCCGACGATGACACCGATATTGTGTTCCTCGAGTGCTTCCTCGATTCCCAATATGACATCCGGATGGGAAAAGGCGGCTATGTTGGGGACAATGACAAGGATCTGGTTGGCTTTTCGCGACCGGAGCATGCGCGCATTATGATTTGCGACATAACCACTTTCCCGGGCGATCTCTGCGATGCGCGCCCGCGTTTGCGGCGTCACGGCCGACGAACCCGACAGGGCTCGGCTGACCGTCGACGGATTGACGCCTGCGAGCCGGGCGATATCAACGATCGTAACGCTTGCCTTCGAACGCGCCGTCACTCCTTTGCCTTTTGGTAGGGTCACGGGCGGTCAGCATTGTCAATGGAAAGAAAGCGAGCGCTTCCGTGGTTGTTCTGCAACCTCACTCAGGCTCCTCCTGGATCTCATCGACATAAGGCGCAATGATGAGATCCGCGACGACGGAGGCATATCTTGCCCGTTCCTCGGCATTGAGACCCTCGTCGGTGATGATGCGGTTGATCCTTTCGATGGGGGTCGTGCGATAAATTGCCCGGCTGCCGAAACGGCTGCTGTCGATCAGAAGCGTCGTTTCGACCGACGCATCGATCATCGCGCGCTGCAGCTGGACCAGTTCCAGGGACGTGTCGCTCGCGCACTCCGTGTCGACTGCCTGAGAAGACAGGAAAAGATGATCGCAGCGCAGCTCGCGAACGAAATTGATCGCCGTTTCCCCGAGCAGGGAATAGGCCCCTGGGCGACAGATCCCACCGGGGACCACGAGCTTGATATGGTCTTTGTTGACGAGCACATCCGCAACATGCACGTCGTTCGTCACGACCGTCAGCGGTGTCGTCAATTCGGCGATGACATAGGCAAATTGATGCAGAGTCGAGCGGGAATCGATGAAGATGCTCTGCTCCGGCTGAAGCAGTTTTGCGGCCGCAACCGCGATGGCACGTTTTTCCTCGACTGCCGTCTGGCGCGCTTCATCGACCAGCTGTTCGAATGTCGTGCTGCGACGAACGCGCACGGCTCCCCCATGGGTCCTTCTCACGACACCCTGAGATGCCAGGAGATCGAGATCGCGACGGATCGTCGAGATGGAGGCGTTGAGCCGCTTTGCGAGATCCTGGCTCGAGGCAACCTGATTGGACGAAAACCATTCCATGATTTTCTCGCGCCGCTCGGCGGGCAAGAAGTCTTCCGGTTGCGGTGTTTCCGTCTCAGCCAAGAGCAGTCCCTCTTTCTTTCTCAATGGAATGCGACCTTACAGAAACAGCAGGAAAACTGAAAGCGGGGCAATCCCTCGCCCCGGTGATCGGCCGCCCGGACGTGCCGGACGGCCGATGATCTCTTTAGAGGCTGACGTTGATATATTCGGAGCCGGCCGCACCCACGCCCTTATAGGCGGTTACCTCGATTTCGACGCGGAAATCCGGACCGCCGAGCGGCGGGCAGGTCACCGTGCTGCAGGGATCGATGCCCCTGAACTTTTCTCCGACATAGGCCATGACGGAGGGGGCGTCGGCAACGTTCGGGATGACGACGCGCGAGCGAACGACGTCGGCAAGCGTTGCGCCGACCGCTGCGAGAGCGCCCTCGATATTATGGAAGCACTGCTTGGCCTGCTCGACCGGATCGGTGGACATTTCCCGGGTCTTGTAATTGCGTCCTGCAGTGTTGGAAACAAATACCCAATTGTCGACCGCAACGACGCGCGAGTAGCTTTCCTTTTCCTCATAGAGGCTGCCGGATTTGACTTTCGTTACCTTTACCACGAGTAAGACCCTTCCTTTGATGTGGGATTGAACGATCAGGCGGTTGCCGCCAGATGCGATTTTTGCTCGGCGCCGCGACCATAGACGCGTTCGGCGAATTCGGCGGTGATGCGCTCTTCCTTGATGTCGCGGCGAATAGCCTCCACGGACCGGCCGGAAGGCGAGCCGTAGCCGCCGCCGCCGGGCGTCACCAGCTCGACCACCTGTCCCGCCTTCAATTGCACCGTTCCGGGCAGATTCTGCTGGCCGTTGCCGAAATCGAAATGAGAACCGGTCGCCTGCAGGCCGCCCTCCAGCCCCCAGGGATAGACGGACAGCCGGCCACCCTCGACGCTGAACCGGCAATCGGCCTCGATCCGATAGACGCGCCGCAAGCCCATGCCGCCGCGCCAGGTGCCGGCTCCGGCCGAGCCGTTAACGAGTTCATAGCGCAGCAGCGTCAGAGGATATTCGAGCTCAAGCGCTTCGACCGGAAGGTTGGACGTGTTCGTCATGTGGACGTGCACGCCGCTCAGCCCGTCTGCCGTCGGACGCGCACCGCCGCCGCCGCCGATGGTCTCCAGATAGACCCAGAGCGAACCGTCCTCGCGCGTGCCGGTGAAGAGAGCGCCGGTGCAGGCACCGTTGCCCGCTGCCGTGACCCTGCCGGGCAAAGCTTTGGCGAGCGCACCCTGGACGAGGTCGGCAACCCGCTGGCACGCGGCAATGCGCCCGTCGACAGCAGCAGGGTGCTTGCAGTTGAGCAGCGACCCATGTGGTGCCTCGACGCTGATGGGCCGCGACAGACCGGCATTCGGCAGGATCGTCGGATCGATGACGGCCTTGACCGCATAATAGCAGGTCGCCAGAAGCGCGGTGTAGATGACGTTCAGCCCGGCAGGGACCTGCGGCGGTGCCTCGAAGGCGATGTGCATTGCATCGCCCTTGATAGTGATATCCACCTTGAGTTCCATCACATCGGAAAACTGGTTGCTGTCGAAGTAATCCGTAAAGCTGTAGACACCGTCCGGGATGGCAGCGATACCGGCGCGCATCTTGCGCTCTGCATAGTCCTGCAGGGCGTCGCCGGCGGAAAGGACGAGGTCAGCGCCGTATTTCGTGCAGAGATCCTGCATGCGCTGGACGCAAAGCCGGTTGGCCGACATCTGGGCGCGCAGGTCCGACAACCGCTCGTGCGGGACCTGGCAGTTCAGCAGGAACATGTCCTGCAGATCCTGCTGCAACTGACCCTGACGATAGAGCCGCACGGGCGGGATGCGCAGACCTTCCTGATAGATATGGGCATGGCCGCGGTCGGCGAAGTCGGCGTGGTGGGCCGTATTGACCGCCCACCCAACCATCGTCTCGCCATGAAAGATGGGTTCTGCGAGCACGATATCCGGCAGATGTGTTGCACCGCCCTCGTAGGCGTCATTGCCCATGAACACGTCACCCGGCTTGATATCGTCGGCGGCGAAGCGCTTGTTGATGTGCGGGATGATGCCGATGAAGCTGCCGAGGTGCATCGGAATGTGCTCGGCCTGGCACAGGGTGTTTCCATGCCGGTCGAAGAGGGCAGTGGAGCAATCGCGCCGCTCCTTGATGTTGGTCGAGTAGCTGGCACGCACCAGCGCCTCGCCCATTTCTTCGACGATCGACGTCAACGCGCTGCCGATGACTTCCACGGTGATCGGGTCGATCTTGCTCATGCCCGCGTCTCCAGAATGAGGTTGAGATAGGGATCGACCGTCGCCTGCATATCCGGCAGGATGACGGTGGTGGTGTCCATCTGCTCGACGATCGCCGGACCGGCGATGCGGTTGCCCGGTTTCAATTTCTCGCGGGCATAGACGGGGCAGGGCACGAAATCCTTGCTCTCGTCCATATAAACCTGTCGTGAGCCGATGACGGCGGCGTCGCAGGACGGGCCGGCATCCGGCAATGAGGCAAGTTCGGCCTTGTTGACGACACCGGCCGCCTCAAGCCGCAACGTCACGATCTGGATTGCCTCGCCCTCGGCGATGAAGCCGAAGCGCTGCAGGTGAGCCTGCTCGAAGCCCTTGATCAGGGTGGCAAGGGTATCCGGTCCCAACGGACCAGCAGGCACGGAGACCTGCAGTTCGTAGTTCTGGCCGACATAGCGCATGTCTGCGGTCCGATTGACGACGCGCCGCCCCGTCTCGATTGCCTCCTGATCGAACCAGGTGTCGGCCTGGGTTTCGAGCGCCTCAAAACCGCCGATCATCGGTTCGACGGCATTCTCATCGACTTTCATCAGACGAGAGATCGCGAAATCCGAGCGCAGATCGGTCAGAAGCAGGCCAAGAGCGCAGAGCGTACCGGGCGTGAGCGGCACGATGATGCGGCTCATGTCGAGTTCCTTGGCGAGCCGGGCGGCGTGCAGCGGCCCCGCGCCACCGAATGCCATTAGCGTGTAGTCGCGTGGGTCATGCCCGCGCTGGACGCTGATCAGGCGGATGGCCTTGGCCATATTCGCCGTGACGACGGAAATGATGCCCTGCGCCGTCTCCATCAGCCCGAGGCCGAGTTGATCGGCAAGGCGCTGCACGGCTTCGATCGCGAGGTCACGCCGTACCTTCATGCGTCCGCCGAGGATTTCGACCGGATTGAGGGTCTGCAGAACGATATTCGCGTCGGTGACGGTCGCCTCCGTATTGCCGCGTCCGTAGCAGACCGGTCCGGGGTCGGCGCCTGCCGAGCGCGGGCCTACCTTCAACAGTCCGCCGCTGTCGACAAAGGCGATCGAGCCGCCGCCTGCACCGACCGTGTGGATGTCGAGCATCGGCGCCTTGATCGGATAGCCATGCACATTGGCTTCACCGGTGAGCTTGCAGATGCCGCCCTGCAGCAGTGCCACGTCGCTCGAGGTTCCACCGACGTCGAAGGTGATGATATTGTCGAAGCCGGCCAGTCGTCCGACCGCCTGGGCCGCCACGACGCCGGTGCTCGGACCGGACAGCACGGTGCGGACCGGAAGCTGCGCGGCCATGTCGAAACCGATCACGCCGCCGTTCGACTGCGTCAGCTGGGGGGCGACAGGCACGCCGAGTTCGCTCAGGCGCAGTTTCAGCCTGTCGATATAGCGCTGCATCACGGGGCCGAGATAGGCGTTCACGACCGTCGTCGACATGCGCTCGTATTCGCGAAATTCCGGCGCCACCAGATGCGAGGCGCTGACGAAGACATCAGGCATTTCCTCGCGAAGGATCTCGACCACCCGCTGCTCGTGGGCGCTGTTCAGGAAGCCGTAGAGAAAGCAAACCGCGATTGCCTTGACGTCCTCCTCGGCAAGCTTGCGCACCGCGGCGCGCAGCTTTTCCTCGTCGAGCGAGCGATCTGTCGAGCCATCGCATTTGAGGCGTTCGGGGACTTCCTGCCGGCGATCGCGGCTGACCAGGGTTTCCGGCTTTTCGGCGTTCATGTCGTAAAGGCTTGGGCGTTTCTGGCGGCCGATTTCCAGGAGGTCGCGAAAGCCGTCGGTGGTGATCAGCCCGGTGGCGACACCTTTGAGCTCGATCAGCGCGTTGGTGGCGACCGTGGTTCCGTGACCAAGGAAGGCCACATGCGCCGCCGTGCTGCCGACGGTTGCAAGCCCTTCGGAGACGCCGTCTGCAATTCCGCGTGAAGGATCGTCCGGTGTGGACGGTACTTTCCAGATGTCGAGCTTGCCGGTTTCGTCGTCGAACAGGCAGACGTCGGTGAACGTGCCTCCGGAATCTACGCCAATTCTCAATGCCATGTCTTCACCCTCTGTGGCCAAGGTTGTCGCAAGCGGATCAGGCTGCCTTGGTCTTCTTGAAACGATCGAAGCGGAATGGAGCGGGATCAACGCAGGGCCGCGCGCCGGTGACGAGATCGGCCATCAGCTTTCCAGCACCGGGACCGATGCCGAAACCATGTCCGGAGAAGCCGCTGGAAATGAAGAAGCCGGGAATGCCGCCGGCCGGAGAAATGACCGGAACAGCATCCGGCGTCACGTCGATCAGGCCGGCCCAGCTCTGCGTGATGCGGCTTTCGGCAAAGGCAGGAAACGCCTTGACGAGATGCGCAAGGCCTTCCCGGTTGAAGCGTTCGAAGGGGACCGGATCGAGAATGCGCACCTGTTCGAACGGGGAAATCTCGTCCGCCGCCCAGGACCTCGGCGTCCGCCATTCCTCGATGAACCGGTTGCCGACCCGAAGTTTCAGTTCGCGCCAGCTCTTGATGAGGGTTGGCACGAAATCGGCAAACAGCCGGAAGCTGTCCGGCACGATGGGCGCAATATTGGCGTTGCGCATGGCGATCGAAAAGCTGCCATCCAGCCGTCGCCGGAAGGAGAAATTGTCCGCGCCGACCGGCAGCTCGGGCACGCCCTCGACCGACGTCGCCCGCGCCACGGAACCGAGGATCTTCAGCTGCGGAAAATCAATGCCCATGTTTCCGCTGAAGAGCCGCGACCAGGCGCCGCCGGCAAGCACGACGGAGGAGCAGGCGATGCGTCCGCGTTCCGTGATTACGCCGCTCACGGCGCCTGCAGAGCGTTCGATCGCCCGGACCGCGCAGCCCGTCATCACGTGGGCGCCGGCGCGGAGGGCGCCGCGGGCAATCGCCGGGGCGGCCTTGAACGGTTCGGCACGGCCGTCGGTGGAGGTATGGAGGGCGGCGGTGAAGCCACCCGTCATGCCGGGAAGATGCTGGCGCAATTCCTCGCTTCGCAACAGCCGGGAATCGAGGCCGAATTCGCGAGCGTGTACCAACCAGGCCTCGTATTCGGCCTCCTGGCGCGCGTTGCGGCATAGATAGGCGATGCCGGTCTGCCGAAAGCCGGTTTCCTCGCCGATACGCGCGTTCATGCCCTTCCAGAGTGACAGGCTTTCGATGGCGAGCGGCAGTTCGGAGGGATCGCGGCCCATCTGCCGCACCCAGCCCCAGTTACGGCCGGACTGTTCGCCGGCGATGAGGCCCTTTTCGCAAACCGCAACGGATACGCCGCGTTCGGCAAGTTCCAGCGCCGTCGAGATGCCGACGATCCCGCCGCCGATGACGACGACGTCCACCTTCGCCGGCAGGGCCTGCGTGGAGGGGACGGCGTCGGGAATGATACGTGACATGGTTCTATCTCGCCGGCATTGATCAGAGCATGTCTTCGAGCCGGCAATTTACCAGCATCTCGGCCATGGCTGCATTGTTGGGAAGCTCGATCGCGGTACGCACGAGCGAGGCCAGCGTTTCCGGCTGGATCATCTCCTCGGGGGTGACCTTGCTCGTGTAAGAGCTCATTTCGGTGCGCACGAAGCTCGGGCATATGGCGGTTGCCCGCACGCCCTTTTCCCAGGCGACATGGCGTGTCGTATGGGTCAGGCCCATCACCGCGAACTTGGTCATGTTATAGCCGACGAAGGCGTTCCTCACCCGCTTTCCGGACAGTGAGGCTATGTTGACGATGCGCCCGGCACCCGTCGCCTCGAGATGGGGCATGCAGAGGCGCGTGAGGCGCAGCGGGGCCTTCACGTTGACGGCCCAGAGCCGATCAAGAGCCTCGTCATTGTCATCCATGAGCGAGACGCGCTCGCCGAGGCCGGCATTGTTGACGAGAGCATCGATCCCCTGAAATTTCTCGGCAGCCGCCGCCACCCATTGCTCCGACGTTGCCGGATCATAGGCGTCGAAATGCGCATAGTGCAGCCGGTCGCTTTCCGGGCCGAGCTCCGCTTCCAGCGTTTTGACGTCGCGGGCGCCGAGACTGAGGCGATAGCCATGCTCGATGAGTTCGCGGGCGATCGCAAGACCAATCCCGCGGCTTGCGCCTGAGATCAGCACCACGCGTGAGTGATGTTCCGTTGTCATTGTCCATTCCCCTGTCGCGACTGACCAGTCGCGCATTCCTTTGCATTGACGGTAAGTGGGCTTTTCGTTTCTGGCAAGCCGGATTCTGGTAGAAACTTCAAAAAAAGCTTCAGAAACTCCCATCACTGAAAAGTTTCTACCAAAATACAAACGTATGCTTGACGGAGTTTGGCGCTTTATGCCTTAATAATTCAAAATATGCGCATAAGCGCTCAAAAACTACGGGAACGGGCTTGCCGGTAACGGTGGGCAGAAATCGCAGATCGGATCGCGGTATGCCGGGTAGGGAAGTTCTGAAAATCGACAATCTTTCCGTCGCCTTCAAGACGGGCGAGGGCCTGCGCGCTGCGGTCAACGGCGTGTCACTTGCGCTGACATCAGGTGAAATCCTCGGTCTCGTCGGTGAAAGCGGCAGCGGGAAAACCATCCTGTCGCTGGCTGCGATGGGTCTTCTGCCGCGCAATGCGGTGGTCACAAGCGGACGTGTCGACTTCGCCGGCGAAAATTTGCTGACGGCTCGGCCGGACGTCTTGCGAAAGCTGCGCGGCAAACGCATCTCGATGATCTTTCAGGATCCGATGGCGTCCCTGGATCCGGTATTCTCCTGCGGAAGCCAGATCGTCGAAGCGATCCTGCTGCATGAGCGGATGACGCGCCGCGAGGCCGGCGAGCGTGCTCGCGATCTGCTTGCGCGAGTTGGGATCGCCGATCCGGCGCGCTGCATGCGCTCCTACCCTCACGAGCTTTCGGGTGGGCAATGCCAGCGCGTCATGATCGCCATGGCGGTTGCCTGCAAGCCCGATGTCATCATCGCCGATGAACCGACGACAGCCCTTGACGTTACGGTGCAGAAGCAGGTGCTCGGCCTTCTGCGCAGTCTCAACCAGGAGATGGGTGCTGCCATCCTGCTCATCACGCACGATCTTGGCGTCATCTACGAAGTCGCCGACCGCGTTGCCGTCATCTACCGTGGCGACCTGATGGAGGAGGCCGCCACAGGTGATCTCTTCGCCGCCCCGCGCAGCCAATATACCAAGGCGCTGATCGCCTCGATGCCGTCCGTTTCCTCACCGAAGCTGCGTCTTCCGGTCATCGGCAGAGACGAAAGCGGCGCGATCGCAAGTATCGTCGAGGCACGCCCGGCGCAGAAGTTGCGGCCCGCTCCGGAACCGGAGAGCGCGACGCTCCTGAATATCCGCAATCTGACGAAGACATTCTGGACGCGGCAAAGCGCCCTTTCGGCGCCGCAGCCCTTCCGCGCCGTCGATGACGTCAGCCTTGCCATCCCGGCCCGTTCGACGCTCGGCCTCGTCGGCGAGTCGGGTTGTGGGAAGTCGACCCTCTCACGGCTTGTCATGCGATTGATGCAGCCTGACAGTGGTTCCATCGAATTTGAGGGCCGCGATCTCGTCTCGCTCGACCACGATCGATTGCGTGCAGCCCGGCGCGACTTTGCCCTGGTGTTCCAGAACCCCTATGGCTCGCTCAATCCGCGACAGACGGTCACCGACCTTGTCGCCGCGCCGATCGACATCCACGAAAAGGGTCGCGATCGCGAAGCGACGGTTGCAAAGCTCCTCGATGCTGTCGGCCTGCCCCGGGATGCCATGCGTCGCTATCCGCACGAGTTCTCGGGCGGCCAGCGTCAGCGTATCGTCGTTGCCCGCGCTCTGGCCCTCAGGCCGAAGCTTCTGATTTGCGACGAAGCCGTCTCGGCACTCGATGTCTCCGTTCAGGCGCAGGTTCTCAACCTGCTGCAGGATCTGCAGGACGAATTCGACCTGACCTACCTGTTCATTTCCCATGACATGTCGGTCGTGCGCCACGTCAGCGATACGATCGCGGTGATGCAGAAGGGCAGGATCGTCGAGACCGGCCCTGCCGCGGATGTCTTCGACAATCCCAAGGCTGAATACACCCGAACGCTTCTCAGCGCCGTGCCCAAGATCGGCACTGTGCAGCCAACCGCTCTGGAGGTGCGTTGATGGAAACCCTGTCGACATTCGTCATCACGCTCGGATCGAGGCTCATCACGGCGCTGGTCCAGCTTTGGGTCATCGCGACCCTCGTCTTTTCCATCATGTACATCATGCCGGGGGATCCGGTGCTACTGCTGCTCGGGCCGGAGAGCAATCCTTCCCCGGAAACGGTCGCCGCGATGCGGCATCAGCTGGGTCTAGACCAGCCCGTCCTCTCCCAATATTTCAAATGGCTCGGCAATGCCGCAAGCGGCGATCTCGGCAACTCGCTCGACGGCGTTCCGGTCATGGAATACGTGACCTCCAGTCTTCCCAAGACCATCGAACTTGCGACCGCCGCAATCGTCCTTGCCGCCATCATCGGCGTACCCGTCGGCATTGCGGCAGCGTTGCGACGCGGACGTTTTCTCGATGGCCTTTTGACCTCGCTCTCGACGCTCGGCATTTCGGTGCCTGTCTACATTCTCGGGTCGCTTCTCATCCTGCTGCTGAGCCTCAAGCTCGGATGGCTCCCGTCGAGCGGCTACACCGACATTTCCCGGAACGCCTTCCTGCATTTTCAGAAGCTGACCCTGCCGGCGGTCACGCTCGGCCTCGGGCTCGCCGCTTCCATCGCCCGCATGACGCGCTCATCGATGCTGGAGATCCTGGGTCGTGATTTCGTGCGGTCTCTGCGGGCGAGGGGCATGCGCGAACGCCGCGTGATCTGGCTTCACGTGCTGCGCAATGCGGCAATCCCGATCGTGACGATCATCGGACTGCAGCTCGGCAATTTGATGGGCGGCACGGTTCTGGTCGAAGCCCTCTTCAACTGGCCGGGCTTGAGCACCCTTCTCGTGACGGCTGTTTCCAACCGCAACTATCCCCTGGTCCAGGGAAGCATCCTGACCATCGCGGCGTTGTTCATCCTGATCAATCTGTGCGTCGACATCCTCTACAGCCTGCTCGATCCACGCATCCGCCGGAAACGCGCATGAAGACGACTTTTCTTTTTCGCCGACCGCTCGTCGCCTCCAGTCTCGTCGTCGTGACGGTGGTTCTCGGGATCGCCCTGGCAGGGCCTCTCCTTGCCCCGCACGATCCCCTCGCCATCAACCAGAATGCGGTCAACCAGGCGAGTTCGACGCAATACCTGCTCGGCACCGACGAGTTCGGCCGCGATATCTTATCGCGTCTCCTGGTCGGCATCCGTCCGACGATCCTGGTGGCGGTCATTTCCACCATCATCGCCGCGATTGGCGGAACGGCCTGCGGCATCGTGGGCGCCTACAGCCGGCCGGTGTTTGCCTTCTTCGTCATGCGCGGCGTCGATATCATGCTGAGCTTCCCGGCAATCCTGCTTGCGTTGCTGGCCGTCGGGTTCTGGCGCAGTGGCGTGGTAAGTCTCAGCGTGGTCATCGGCATCATCTTCATCCCGCAATTTGCGCGCGTTGCGCAATCGGCGACCTTGCAGGTGATCAGGCAGGAATTCGTGGAAGCCGAGCACGCCATGGGCGCGCGCTACCTTCGGGTCGTCTTGCGGGCGATCCTGCCCAACATTCTTTCGCCACTGGTGGTTCAGGCCACGTTGACGATCGCAGCGGCGATCCTGCTCGAATCGGGCCTGAGTTTCCTCGGTCTCGGCATCGTGCCGCCCGAACCGTCATGGGGGCAGATGATCGGGACGGCGCGCGGCTATCTCAGCCAGAATCCCATGTATGTGGTCTGGCCCTCCGTATGCCTCGCGGTCACCGTTCTCGCCATCAACGTCCTCGGCGATGCGCTTCGCGACCATCTCGATCCGAGACTTCGCGAAAACTGACAATCTTCAACAAAGAAAGGGAACATCATGAAGCGAATTCTCAAAATGGCTCTCGCTGCGAGCCTTCTGGGGCTGACGGCGACGAGTGCGCTCGCCGGCGGCACCCTTTACTTCGGCCTTTCGGGAGAGCCGTCGACCCTCGACACGATCATCCAGCCAGGCACCTCCGGCCGCACCGTCAAGCTGGCGATCCATCGCGGACTTGTAAATTACGGCGTCGATGGAAAGATCACACCGGAACTGGCCGAAAGCTACGACATCAGCCCCGATGCCAAGGTGTTCACGTTCCATCTGCGGCAGGCCACGTTCCACGACGGCTCTCCGGTAACGGCCGCTGATGTGAAAGCCTCCCTGGAGAGAATTCTCGACCCCAACGGCAAAGCAGCCTTCCGTAATGAGCTCTCGATCATATCGAAGATCGAGACGCCGGACGAAAGGACCGTAAAACTGACCCTTTCGAGCCCGTCGGTCGCCCTCGTCGATTATCTGGCGCTGCCGGAATCCGTCATCGTGCCGGCAGCGTGGCTCGCAAAGAATGCCGATAATCCGACCGCCTCGCCGATTGGCGCCGGGCCGTTCAAATTCGCCGGCTGGACGCGCGGTCGAGAGATCGTCGTCAAGAAATACGACGGCTACTACAAACCCGGCAAACCGGATCTGGACGAGGTCCATTACGTCTTCTACAGCGATGAGAATACGCGCGTGAACGCGCTGAAATCGGGCGACGTCGACATTATCGACTATGTGCCGGCCAAAGACGCTGCCGATCTCGAAAAAGGCCCCGATAGCGAGCTCCTGCGAAACACCGGTCCGTTCATGGGACTGCAGTTCAATACAAAATTCGAACCGTTTTCGAAGCCGGAAGTTCGCCAGGCAATCGCCTATGCCGTCGATCGCAGCGTCATCATCAATACCGCCTTCAATGGCCTGGGCAGCCCGATTTACGGCATTGCCATTCCGAAGGGCTACATGGGCTATTCCGAAGCCAAGGTGAACTATTTCTCGCATGACATCGAGAAGGCCAAGGCGCTTCTCGCCAAGGCCGGATATCCGAACGGCTTCGAGGCGCGATTGCTCGCGTCGTCGCAATATAGTTTCCATCAGAATACGGCGATTGCCATTCAATCGGAGCTCGCCAAAATCGGCATCAAGGTGAAGCTCGACCTGCCGGACTGGGCCAGCCGCATGGCCAAGGCGACTGCCGCTGATTACGATTTTACCGTGCTCGGCAGCCTTGGTGAAATTACCGACGCCGACTGGCTGAGCAACTACTATTACGGCGGTGCCAAGCTCGTCCGCACAAACAACTCGCCCTACTTCAACGATCCGCAGATCAACGAACTGCTCGATAAGGGAAGGAGCACAGTCGACAAGGTCGAACGAGCGAAAATCTACGACGCGTTCGTCGATAGAGCCCTCGAGCTGTCGCCGCTTGTTTACTTCATGTGGCGTGAACAGAATTACGCGGTCAAGAAAGGCGTGACCGGCTTTACGAACATGCCGGGCTTCTTGACGTTCCAGTCGGGCCTCAGCATCGAGAACACCAAGATCGAATGATATATTCAAGGCTGCCGGACGTGACAGGCGTTCGGCAGTCCGACTTCAATCGACGGTTAGAATTCCGCGCCGGACAAAAGTGGTAGGGACCAGTTTTTCCGCGGCGACGGCATTCTTGTGCGGACGATCTGAATGAGGGCCGCCGGCCCTCGGGAGGAAAGTCGCGCCTGCCGCGATGCGCCCGCCACAAGCGGTCATATCAAACTGTTACCGCTGACCGGTCAGCAGCGGGTAGCGTCATGAGATCGCAGGCATGCCAGGGCTGGCACTGCCGGCGTGCCTTCTGGCGAACCTGCCCGGGGAGCAGCCGAGCCTTTTGCTGAACGCTGTGCTGAAGGCGCTGGCGGATTCGTAACCTATTTCATCGGCGATCCTGTCGAGCGACTTTGCGCCGCTCAGCAGTGCATGCTTGGCAATAGCGATGCGCCAGCGCCCCAGATATTCGATTGGCGCACAACCAACAACCTCGTTGAATCGCGCGGCGAAGGCCGATCGCGACATGCCCGCTATTCCTGCAAGATTGGCTACCGTCCACCTCCTCCGAACGTCTTCATGGATGGCCCGCAGGACTCGGGCCATGGCGGGATCGCGCAGCGCGTTTAATAAGCCCGCCGAAGCTGCGTTGTTGCCGATAATGTCCCACCTCAATGCCTCTACCAGCAGCGTCTCCAGCAGGCGTTGGATGATCAATTCTTTGCCGGGATAGTCGGCAATGCACTCCTCAGACAGCAGTTCGATCAAGCGCCCAAATCGCGTTCCGCGTCCCGCTGAAGCGGGAATATGAATTGTATCGGGCAGCAGCTCGATCAGCAGCGGCGCGTTGACACTCTCAATCGAGAAGCTTCCGCCCAGTGCCGCAAAATCGGAATCTCCTTCTTGCTCGCCGTGTCGGACAGCTTCAGCCAGAGGCTCAGCAGGAATGCAAGGGACGCCCGGTTTGCTGCACAGCGAGAACGCCGGCGTAGTCGGCAAGAGGAGAAAATCGCCTTCAGTGATGCGGAGCGGCTCCCGTTTATCGAACGTGACCCATGCCTCTCCGGTCAGGACGACCGTAAACCCGGGTGCGTCATAGGATCTATAGCGAACGCCCCATTGGCCGCGCCCGGAGATGGGCTTCGCTATCGCGGCGCTCGGGTGCAAGAGGGCGATGATATCGCTAAGAGGATCCATGGAGGCTGGACGATCTATAACATAATGTGGACGTGAAATTATAGATTGTATTCGCATGGCTGTCTATTCCTACCCCGACCGCAACCAAGGAGACTGACATGACCAAGACGATCCTCATTACCGGGACATCATCGGGCTACGGCAAGGCCACCGCGGAACACTTCCTATCTCGCGGGTGGAATGTCGTCGCGACCATGAGGCGTCCTGACCCTTCGCTGTTCGCCGAAACTGACCGGCTGCGCGTGCTGCCGCTCGATGTCACCAGCGCCAAAAGCATCGCCGACCTGATCGGTTCTGTGGATTCGATTGACGTGCTGGTAAACAATGCCGGTCTTGGCGGTGTCGGTGCGTTCGAGGCGATGCCGATGTCCCTCATCCGACAGCTCATAGAGACTAACACGATTGGCGTTATGGCAATGTGCCAGGCCGTCATCCCGCAGATGCGCGAGCGCCGGTCCGGAACCATCATCAATGTCACGTCCAGTGTCACCTTGGGAGAGTTCCCACTCGCGGCAGCCTATACCGCCACCAAACAGGCCATCGAGGGCTTCTCGGCTTCGCTCGCGCATGAACTCGGCTATTTCGGGGTGCGCGTGAAGCTCGTCGAGCCGGGTTATGCGCCAACTACCCAGTTCGGGGCGAATGCCATCGTTCCTGTCTCGGAGCTCCTTCCCGGCGGCTATGCAGACTTCGCACGGCCGATCCTTGAGGCATTCGCGAATCCTTCCCTGACCACCACGGAAAGCGATGTTGCAGAAGCCATTTGGCAAGCCGTTCACGATACCGAGAACCAGCTTCGCTTTCCCGCTGGAGCCGACGCCGTCGCGCTGGCTCAGGCGCGCTGACGGAGGAAGAGCGAGGGCAGGAGTGGCTGGATTAGCGAAGCTTTCTGCTGCCCTCAGTCTCTTTTCCGGCGCCTGTCGATGGCAGGCGTCAGACCTGAGCCATGCCCCCATCAACGGCCAGTTCTGCACCAGTGGTAAAACTGCTCTCGTCGCTTGCAAGTAATAGGGCTGCGGCTGCCACCTCATCAGGTCTGCCCATACGCCCAAGAGGGATCATTCCGGATAGTGCGTCTCGAATTTCCTTTGAGGCCGCCGCCATCATCGCCGTATCGGTCGGTCCAGGGCTAACAACGTTGACGCGAATGCCTTTGGGAGCAAGTTCGTTAGCCCATGTGCGCGTGAACGAACGGACTGCGGCCTTGGTCGCACCATAGACACCATACCCCTTGGTTCCTATATCGCTCGCGATGGAGCCAATCAGTACGATCGTACCGCCGGGCTGCATGATGTCGATAGCACCCTGTACCGCGAATACAAGGGACCGGACGTTCAGGCCGAATGTCCGGTCGAAATGATCCTCTGAAATGGCTTCAAGGGGGGCGTATTCGGATAGGCCCGCATTGACGACGAGCACGTCTAGACGGCCCTGCTCTGATCGGATCCGCTCGACGACGCGCTGAAGATGGGCGTTGTCGCTTGCATCCGCCTTGATCGCGTGGATGCTGCCCATGCCGGCTGACTCTCGTGTGATCTCCCCGCCCTTGCGGCTGGTCGCGTATACCTGCGCTCCCTCGCTCGCGAACCTTTGAGAAACGGCTCCGCCGATGCCACCGACACCACCGATAACGAGGGAAATCTTGTTTGCTAATCTGCTCATGTTAACTCCATCAACACTGATGAAGGTACGATATATTCTATATATCTACGGTCAATTACGCACTATGGGTAAAGCAGATATCGAGGAGTATACCCATGCCCGCAATGAAAGAAGGTCCGCTCATCAAAGCTTGCTCGTCTCATAGCCATAAAGCTGTCTCCGCCGAGGCGTTGCTGGACGTTGAGAAGGCGCGGCCAGTGCTTGAGCAGATCGCCAACAAGTGGTCGGTCCTGATCCTGACCGTTCTGTGCACCAGGCCGTCACGGTTCAACGAGATCATGCGGCGCCTTGATGGGATCACGCACAAAGCGCTCGCCGACGCGTTAAAGCGCCTGGAGCGTAATGGGCTCATTCGCCGCGAAGTGCTTACGACGACAACGCCGGTCGGCGTCGAATATACCATTACCTCGCTTGGCCGCTCCCTTCAGCAACCTTTCGAAGCACTCTATGCGTGGTCCATGACCTACGGACCCGAGCTTGAGCGAGCGCAAGAGGAATACGATCGCGTTCGAGAGTAGGCAGCTAGCATCCGTTGACTTTCTGTTGCTTGGCCGGACCACACATCATGCGGCCGCATTCACGAGGTGGTCCGAGACGGTCGAGATGAACGCGCGAAGGCGCTGAAGACGTCGTAGGTCCCGGTGATATCCCATCCAGATGTCTCGCGCCGGCGGGGGCATCGGCAGGTCCAGTCTGCGGATACCCGCGATCTGATCGCCGACCACGCGGGGCAGGACGGCGATACCGACGCCTTGCCTGCACATGCGCCCCTGTACGTTGCGGTTGTTCGATCGCAGGACCGGTCTCGCGTTCGGGAAACTCTCGATGAGCCAGGCGATGTCGGGGAACTGTCCGGTCGACGTATCGTGGGTGATCAGCCGGAAGCCGGTCCCGTCGCCATATTTGGGATCAGGCGACTCCTCGGCGATATAGACGCCGTATTCGAGCCTGAAGAGCCGCCGCTGAACGACATCGGCAGTGTCGAACGGAACGATACGAAAAGCGACGTCGGCCTCCCGCTGGGCAAGGCTGAACAGGCGCGTGCCGGTCAGGATCTCGACGTCGACATTGGGGTAGGCTTTCGAGAAATCCGCCAAAATTGGAGGCAGGACATAGGCCCCGAACCAGTCCGCTGATGAAACGCGCAGACTGCCTTTGAGATTTTGCTCCTGCCCCGCAAGCCGGCGCTCCATGGCCAGAGCGCCCTCTTCCATTTGCTCGGCCAGCGCGATGATCCCGTGGCCCTCTTCGGTCAGGACAAGACCGTTGGCGGTCCGCTGGAAGAGCGTGTGACCGATCGCCTGCTCAAGTGCGCGCAGTCGTCTGCCGACGGTCGGATGGCTTGTCTGAAGGGAACGCGCGGCGCCGCCGAGCGTGCCGGATCGCGCCACGGCAAGAAAGATTCTGACGTCACTCCATTCCATCGTCATGCCCCCCACAAAACTGAACGACGAGAATACAGTTTTGTCACTTAAAGAACAAATCTAAACACCTAGATTTTTGTCATCGTCCGGGCGCGCCCCTTCTGCAGATACGACGACTTTGATGAGGCCGCTCGGGTGAAGGCAACGCGCCGTTGGCGTCATCTGAAACAAGCGGAGAAAACGTCATGAAAACTTGGCTCATCACAGGCTGCTCAAGCGGTTTCGGCAGGCGGCTCGCGCTCGCTGCAGCGCAGCGCGGCGATCGGGTCGTCGCAACGGCCCGCAATGTCAAAGTGATCGAGGAAATGGCTGAGCCTTTCGGCGGCCGCATGATCACTTTGCCACTCGACGTGACCGATGCGGCGGCAGCTGAGGCAGCGGTCGCAAAGGCGATCGAGACCTTTGGCGGGTTTGACGTACTCGTGAACAATGCCGGTTACGGACTGTTCGGCGCGATCGAGGAAGGCACGCCTGAGGAATATCGGCCGATGTTCGAGGTGAATGTCTTCGGTCTGGTCGAAACTACCAGAGCCGCCCTTCCAGTCCTGCGGCGTTCGGGCGGAAGGATTGTCAACATATCATCCGGCGCGGGCATCGCGGGCAGCGGCGGAGCTGGATATTACAATGCTGCCAAGTTCGCTGTGGAAGGGATTTCCGAAGCGCTCGCCGGTGAGCTGAAGCCATTCGGCATCCGCGTGTTGATCGTCGAGCCTGGGCCGTTTCGCACCGATTTCCTTGGACGTTCGATCACGATGGCGGCCAACGAGATGCCGGAATACGCCGCGAGCTCGCGCAAGCACTATCGCGAAACCAACGACGGCAATCAGGCCGGCGATCCCGACAAGGCGATCGCGGTGATCCTCAAGGCAGTCGATGCCGATGACGCCCCGCTTCATCTGCCGCTCGGCCCCGCCGCGCATTCGATCGCCGAGCGAAAGCTGGCTTCCTTCCGCAGCGATATCGACGCCTGGCGCGACATCACGATCGCCACCGATTTCGACCAGCCCTGAGCGCCGGCCGCGACCTCTGTTTGAACATCAACATCGACTGGAAAGTGATCATGATCGCAACTTTGAAGGGGTTTACCCAGCAGCTGGTGCCGGTGAATGGCATCAAGATCAACGCCGTTACGGGGGGCGCAGGCCCGCCGATCCTTCTGCTTCACGGTTGGCCGGAAACATGGTGGGAATGGCACCATGTGATGCCGCTGCTGGCCGAGCAGTTCAGCGTGGTGGCCATGGATCTGCGCGGCGCAGGCTTTTCCGACTGCCCGCTTGACGGCTATGACAAGACGACGATGGCGCGCGACGCGCACGAGGTCATGGTTGCCCTTGGGCATGAACGTTACGCCGTGTGCGGCCATGACATTGGCGGAATGGTGGCGCTGCCGCAGGCCGCCATCTATCGGGAGGCTGTTACCCGTCTGGCCGTCCTCGACGTTCCGCTTCCCGGCTGGACGCAATGGGAGGCGACGACCGCAAAGATCTGGCACTTCAGCTTCCATATGAACCGGGATCTACCCGAGCGCCTGATCCATGGCCGTGAATATGACTATGTTTCGGCCTTCATGGCCGAGCGGTTCTACGATCACAGCACCTTCAATCCGGCGGACGTCGAGATCTACGCGAAAGCGATGGCCCTTCCTGGCCGCACGCGCGGCGGCATGGAATGGTATCGTACCCTTGCTGCCGACCATGCGGCCGCACTCGAATACAAGAAGCGACCGCTCGAGATACCGGTGTTAGGTCTCGGCGGGGAGCAGCGCTTTGGCGCACATATGGTGCCGATGCTTCAGGAGTTTGCCAGCAATGTGACGGGCGGCTCGATTGCGCGGTGCAGCCACTATGTCGCTGACGAGCGGCCGGATGAGGTAGCGGCAGCTCTGATCGATTTCCTCAAGGCCAATTGAAACTCTGCAATCGCCCCGTCGTAGGCTCGGGGGTGCGGCATCGCGGGCGAGTTGCGCCTGCACCTATCGCGTTCGATCGATTAAATAGAAAAGGAAACTGTCATGACCGCACCTGTCATTCGCGGCGTCAATCATATCGGCATCACGGTGCCTGACATCGAAGCAGCAAAATCGTTCCTGGTGGAAGCTTTCGGCGGCCAGGTGATCTACCAGTCCTTCGGACCGCAGGATCCGCCGCGCCACGGACCCGAATTCGAGCGGGCCACTGGTGCTTTCCCCGGAACGGTCGTGCGTGCGCAGGCGATGGTCAAAATCGGAACCGGACCTGACATCGAGCTCTTCGAAATGCACGGCCCCGAACAAGCGCAGCCGGTTCGAGCGAGCGACTTCGGCATTACGCACTTCGGTGTCTACACCGACGACATCGACGCATCGGTAGAGCGCTTCGAAAAGGCTGGAGGCACGTCTCTTACCGCGCCGCGCGCTATTCCCTACGCAACCGAAAAAGGTCTTGGAAACAAGGTCTGCTATTGCCGCATGCCATGGGGTACGACGATTGAGTTTATCACTACGCCCGACCGCATGGCCTACCATGACCAGACGGATCTGCGCAGGTGGCAGGACGAGGAATGAGCGTGAGCTTGGAACATACAACGTCCCGCCGCAGCTTTCTGTCCCTCTCGGCAATGGCTGCGGCCTCGGCGCTGGCAGGTTGCGCCTCCACCGCCACCACCGGCGGGATGGTGGGGCAGCAACCGACGCCTCCCTCAAATCCGATCCGTGCCGTCCAGACGCCCCCTGCGCCGACGGAGGTCGAGCTGGCCGTCATGTACGGCCCGATCGAGGATGGCGGAATTCTGATCCCGGCCGTTCCCTTCCGGCAGATCGATCCGCGCTACTATCGCCAGCAGGTCCTTGATCCGACTGGTGAGCGTCCGGGTACAGTCGTCGTCGACACCCACACGCGCTTTCTCTACCTGGTTCAGCCCGGTGGAACCGCAATGCGCTATGGTGTTGGCATCGGCCGCGAGGGCTTCGCCTGGCAGGGCGATGGCGTCATCCAATGGCGTCAGAAGTGGCCGCGCTGGAAGCCGCCGAACGAGATGGTCGCCCGTCAGCCGGAACTGGCGAAATACTCCATCGAGAACGGTGGTATGGAGCCGGGTGTGAAAAACCCTCTTGGCGCCCGTGCACTCTACATCTTCTCCAGCGGCCAAGACACGCTCTACCGTCTGCACGGCAATCCAGAATGGCGCTCGATCGGCAAGGCCGTATCGGCAGGCTGCGTGCGACTGCTCAACCAGGACATCATAGACCTCTACGATCGCGTCCCGATAAAGGCGCCGATCGTCGTAAAGCAGTAAACCCTGGCATTCGTCTCCCTAGCCAGGGAAGAGACATTTCCATCGGGCGATCTCAAAGCCTCAGTCACCCCCCAGAATCCACGCGCGTGCCGAATCCTCTGAGGAAGAGGATTGCTCGCACACGGATCAAGACCGATTTCGCAACACAAATATCAAAGGAACTAACGATCATGTCGATTTTCAGCAGAGCAGCTATTGGCCTAACGGCCGTGTTTCTGTCTTCTGCCGCCGTGACAGCGCCAGCCTTGGCCGATGCAGGAAACATCGTGCTCGTTCATGGTGCGCTCGTGGATGGCTCGGGCTGGCGCGGCGTTTACGACATTCTGACCCGCGACGGCTATAATGTCAGCATTGTCCAGCAGCCGTTGACAGGCTTGGACCAGGACGTCGAGGCAACCAAACGCGTGCTTGACCAGCAGGACGGCGACGTCGTTCTCGTCGGTCACAGCTACGGGGGCACGATCATCACGGCGGCAGGTGATGACCCTAAGGTCAAGGCACTTGTCTATGTTGCAGCCCTCCAGCCGGAAAAGGGCGAAAGTACCGCACAGTTGCTCCAATCGATGCCTTCACCGACCAATGATATCAAGCCGACCAAAGATGGCTTTCTGCTTATCGACCCGGCAAAGTTCGCGGCTGATTTCGGGGCGGATCTGCCCAAGGGTCAGGGCGAGTTCATGGCCCGGTCTCAGATGCCTGTCGCCGTCGCTGGCACCGATGCGCAGGTTTCGATTGCCGCCTGGCACGATAAGCCCAGCTACGGCATTGTCGCGAAGAACGATAAAACGATAAACCCCGACCTGGAGCGTTGGATGTACAAGCGTGCTGGCTCAACCGTCACCGAGATCGACGGTAGTCACGCCCTCTACATCTCGCAAGCGGCAGCAGTTGCGAAGGTTATCGAGGAAGCAGCCAAGGCTGCCAAGTGACAACAGATTAAGTGGCTTGCGATTGCCGCTTGTCTCCATGAACTCGTTGGCTGCGTCACGTCCTATCGCGTGACGCAGCTGATTTGGGACCTGGCCATTTTTCTCAATCCGAGGCGCTGCCATGGGGTCGCATCTCATCAAGACCTGCCCTCAAGGGTTGCAGGATCAATATTCTCCAAGAATCGGTCCGGACACCCGATTAAAACCATATGACCACTGAACATTCATCCGGCTGCGATTAGAGGTCCGGTGTTTTCTGATACTCCAGATGGCGCGGTCGTAGCAACCGGCGGAAACGCGTAGCTTTCATCTTGCGCAGCGTTGGAGCCGGTTGCGGTGATGGTCCCGGCATAGACTGCCGGGGGCTTTGGTGCACGGGTCGGGACTTGAGAGGATAGCGGTCTTTGAAACGGCTGATTATTCCGTGGCTACCTTGCGGCGGACAGATTTCGGGCGTGCGCAGTCAAGCATACGATTGAGGACGGCGCAGCTGATGGCTGCTTCGGTTTGCTGACCAGGCGGCGATCGTGCCCGCAGACGGCGCTCAATAATGGACTTGGGTCTCGATCAACGAGCGTTTGCCGTAACCGTTGGAGACTTGCCATTTCATCCGGCCGTCTCTGCTGATAGCGGCGATATGCTGGTCCCTTTTTCCGGGAGGTCTATCGTCGATGGGTTCGACCGCGTTGGCGCGCGGTGGAATGACGATGGCAGCCGCCGCACTATGATCGATGACTGTATCATAAGTCGGTTTTCCATCATAGGCGCCGTCGGCAATAAACTGTCCGGATCGCCGATCTGGTCGAGTAATGGCTCAACTTGAGAGACATCACCAGTATCCTGATCCGTCAGGGTATGGGCGATAATCTCCCCGCTATCAGCATCCAGTGCCAGATGCAGCTTTTATCAGCCACGGCGGGATCTGGCGCCATGCTTCTCCTCCAGCCACTGGCCCGCGCCGTAAACCTGCAGACCAGTGCTGTCCACCAGAACATGCAACGGTCCGCCGGGTGAAATCTGACGATGGGGCCGTTTTCCGGGAGATTGCCACGTTCGTGCCCGGCGGCGCAGGGTGGTATGATCGGGGACAGCGAGCACAAGCCCCATCAATTGCAGCACCGATTCCAACAAGCCTTCTGCCTGGCGCAGCCGCAGACCAAACACCAGGCCCAGTGTCAAGGTGGTCTCTATTGCCAGATCTGAATAGCGATGCTGGCCGCCACGTGTCTTGCGTCTTGGTGCTTGCCATCCGGACAGGGCATCCGGTGTCAGCCACAAAGTCAGGCTACCGCGCCGGCGAAGTCCCGCTTCATACTCCGGCCAGTTCGCCACCCTGAAGTTCATGTTCTCGATACGATGACGGCAGGCGTTATTGTGTTTGAAAGGCATGACTAAACGACAAGGGCTGTTGCGTTGCCGCCTGCCTAAACTCAGACCGCTGAACGATCCGTGCACCAACGCCGGCAAAAAGGGCTAAACCCGGCCTGCGCTACGTCGATCGCTTCAACGCGTCTCTGCCGTGGTGACGTGACCTCGGCTGAACGAGACGCGGGCGACGGAATTCGTTCACGCCAACGCCTTTCCGATTGAGGCACCGCCATCGACATGCAGGGTCTGGCCGGTGATGAAGGCGGCCTCGTCCGACAGCAAGAAGGCAATCGCGGCAGCGATTTCTTCCGGCTTTCCGAAGCGGCGCATGGGGACGACTGAGAGATATCGGGCCTCACCCTCGCTGCCGGGCGCATTGTTCGCCCTGAACAGTTCCGTCTCCGTTGGGCCCGGGGATACGGCGTTGACCGTGATCCCTGTTGCGGCAAGCTCGAGGGCCCAGCTCCTCGTGAAACTGACAAGAGCAGCTTTGGCGGCGGCATAGCTGGTCCGCTGAACGCTGCCAAGGACGGTCAGGCTGGAGATGTTGACGATCCGTCCCCAGCCGCGCGAGCGCATGCCGGGGAGTGCCGCCTGGGTCGCAACCAGTGCCGGATGCAGATTGACCCGCATGACTTCCTCCAGCGTCTCGACGGCGATGTCACCCAGCGGCTGCGCCCGCACCAGCCCGACATTATTGACGATGCCGTCGATCTCGCTCTCGCGAACGATCGCCGCAAGTTCGTCGCCGGAGCCTGGGTTGGACAGATCGAGTGAATGGAGACGGCCTGGAAAACCATCGGTCGCGTTGCGGGCGATGCCGATAACCTCATGCCCCTGTCCGGCGAGCCGGTTCGCCAGAGCAAGGCCAATACCTTTGC
The DNA here is from genome assembly GCF_018987265.1 of Rhizobium sp. WYJ-E13. Taxonomy (NCBI): domain Bacteria; kingdom Pseudomonadati; phylum Pseudomonadota; class Alphaproteobacteria; order Hyphomicrobiales; family Rhizobiaceae; genus Rhizobium; species Rhizobium sp. WYJ-E13. The sequence continues at coordinate 42,819 of NZ_CP076854.1, forward strand.
TGGCACCCGTGATCAGAAATCTTCTCTTCATGGCATTTCCTCGACCCCACCTCCGAAGAGGCAGGGCCTTCTTGTGTGGCTCGGATTAGGCGGCAGTGCGGCTTGCTGCGTGACGCAGTGACGGCAGCATGTCTTCCGGCTCCGGGCGGCGGGTATAGTCCGGGTTGACTTCGGCGTAGAGGATGATCCCATCCTGTCCGACGACGTAGCGGGCCGGCATCGGCAGGGTCCAGCTTGCATCACCGTTGAAGGCGGGAAGGTCGTTCTTCAGCGATTTGTAGAGGTCGACCAGGTAATTCTGCATTTCGAAACGCAGGCCGAAGGCGGCGGCGACATCGTTTTGCGGGTCCGACAGGATCGGAAAGGTCAGGTTGTTCTGGCGCACCGACTTGCGGCTGTTGACCGGGTTCTGCGGCGAGATAGCAACGAGCTTTGCACCAAGCGCCTCGAACTGCGGCAGCGCTTCCTGCAAAGCCTGAAGCTCCATATTGCAATAGGGGCACCAGACACCGCGGTAAAAGCTGATCACCAGCGGGCCATGTGCCAGGAGATCGGCGGACGAGACCGGATTGCCATCGGGGTCGGAGAGCGTGAACTCGGGCAGCTTGTCGCCGGCCTTCAGCGCTTTCTGGGCGGCCCCAGAGGCGATCAGCTCCGCAGTGGCGCGGTGCATCGTCTCGATCACCGAGTAGGGGACGTTGTACGGCGGCTTGCCTGCTTCAAAATCTGCCTTGAAGGCGTCGAGCTTGGATTGCAGTGTCATGGTCATTCTCCTTGGATTTGAACTGAGGACGGGCTTTGGGCATGGTGGACTTCAGGATCTCTCCTGAAGTCCGGAGATGAAGGGGGGATTGCTCAGCCGTTGGCAGCCATGGAGCGGGCGACCTCGGCGGCGCTGATGCTTTCGAGCGCAAGGCCGTAACCTGTGTCCTGATCGATGATCCGCCTCAGCTTCTGGGTCAGCGCGATGCGGGTGTAGCGCGAGGTCAGTGGCGGAAGGGCGGCAATGCCCTCGGCAATCTCATGGGCACGGGCAAGCAGCCTGTCGGCCGGGACGATCTCGTTGACGACGCCCCAATCCTTGGCGGTTGCCGCATCCAGCACCTGGCGGGTGAGGATGAAGTAGCGGCCGCGAATGCTCCCGATCACTTCCGGCCAGAGCAGGTTGACGCCATCACCGGGTACAATCCCGAACTCGAAATGCGGCTTGTCCTGGAAGACAGTCTCCGGCGTCGCAAGAATGATGTCTGTCAGAAGCGCATATTCCGAGTGCAGCAGGACCGGACCGTTTAGCGCCGTGATTATTGGCACCTCGATGTCGAGGATGTTCATGAGCACCTTGCGGCCCTCGCGAAAGATCTTGTCGTAGCCGCGGGGTGAAAAGAAATCGAAGCCTTCGGGGCTGATGGCGTCCATGAAGGCGTTGCCCGAGCCGGTCAGGATGACAACGCGGTTGTCGGTGTCAGCGCCGATCTGGTGGAAGAGATTGACGAACTGCTCATGGGTGTGGCCATTGAAGACGAGCTTGCCGCCGTCGGTATGGAGCGCGACCTCCAGCACACCGCTTGGCGAGCGGGTGAGGCGGGCGTTCGGAAAGCTGTTCTTGTAGGATTCAAATTTGGACATGGGTGTACTCCTGTGTGTCTGGTGGAATTGGTGGGTGGGGCGATCAGGCGACGGGCACAAGGGCTTCGGCCCTAGCAATGGCCTGCTGGACGGCGGGGCGTGCAGCCACGGTTTCGAACCAGCGGGAAAGGTTTGGGTGGCCATCGAGGGTAAGCCCCGGAAATTGGATCCGCCACATCCAGCCGAAATGGGCGATGTCGGCAATCGTGAACTCCTCACCGGCCACGAAAGGCTGTGACGCGATCTTGGCGTCCAGCAGCCCGAGGAGTCGTTCGGCTTCGGTGGTGAAGCGGGCTTCAGCAATCGGCTGCGGTTCGGGCGACGAGCGTTTAAAAAAGCCAGCGTTGCCGAAGGCGGGGCTCAAGCCAGAAGCATGGAGGAAGAGCTGTTCGAAGACGCGGGCGCGGCCGATACCATCCTGCGGCAGGGGCTTGCCGGTCTTCTCGGCGAGGTAAACGAGGATCGCGGCGCTCTCGGTCAGAACGAAACCGCCATCAACCAGGACCGGCACCTTGCCGTTTGGGTTAAGAGCAAGAAACGCTTCGGTTTTCTGTTCACCCTTGCGAACGTTCACCGGCTTCAGCGTGTAAGGCAGCCCCATCTCTTCAAGCGCGATCAGCACTTTGACGCTGTTCGGAGTGGCAAAGGCGTGGACTTCGATCATCGTTCATCTCCATCGGATCGTGTTCCGTTGGAGGCAGTTATGACCATTCCTCTCACCTTGCGGCAGGCGCGTTGAGGCGATAACGCTTATTCCGAAGGAGAATAGGCAATGGACAGACTACAGGCGATGACCGCCTTTGTGCGGGTGGTGGAGACGGGGTCGTTCTCAGCGGCGGCTCGCCAGATCGGCGTCGGCCAGCCGGCGATCTCGAAAACAATCGCGCAACTGGAGGATCGCCTGCAGGTCCGCCTTCTCATCCGCTCCACCCACGGCCTGACGCCGACCGATGCAGGCTTGCGTTTCTTTGAGCGGGCAAGAACAGCAATCCAGGAAGCCGACGAGGCGGAGCTGGAAGCAAAGGGCTCTGGCGCGGGCCTGTCGGGCCGCCTCCGGATCTGCGCAGCGACCACCTTTGCCAGGATCATGGTCCTGCCGCATCTGTCACAGTTCATGGACAGCCATCCGGATCTCGACGTCGACGTCCTCCTGGACGATCGCGTCATCGACCTCATATCCGAGGGTATAGACGTGGCGCTGAGAATGGGCGAGCTCGCCGATTCCTCTGCCGTAGCGAGGAGGCTCGCCACCGGTCGCCGCTCCGTGATGGCGACGCCCGCCTATCTCGAACGTCACGGCATGCCGCTCGTGCCGGCTGATCTCGCGGCCCATCAGGCCGTCGTCTATACCCAGCTTGGCAACAACTGGATCTTCAGCCGTGAGGGAACGGAAGCTTCCGTGGCCGTCACCGGCAGGGCCCGTTTCAGTGCCGCGGAAGGCATCCGAACCGCCGTCTTGTCGCATATGGGCCTGGCGGTTGCTTCCGACTGGATGTTTGCGCCGGAATTAGCCGACGGCACGGTGCGGCGCGTCCTGGAAGACTGGGAACTTCCAAGGATCGATCTTTGGGCTGTCTTCCCGACCGGCAGGTTGGCAAGTGCGAAAGCGCGTGCCTTCGCCGATTTCGCAGGATCAGTCGTTGTTGCGCAAAGCGCGTACGATTGGCCGGCGTTGTCAACGCAACCTCTCATCTAAAGGGCGGAATCTCCTATCTCATCCAAAGATGAAGCCTGTCGAGACAAGCTCGACCGATACCGTTGTACCGGACGTCTCTCGTTAATTTGATCTGGCGGAAATTGTATGCGTTCGTCTAAGGCTCTACGCATTCTCCGGTCAAACGCTTACGGAGGAGCCTGCTGGTGATTAGATCCATTTTATTCTGGTGGTTGGCACTCGCTGCGATGTCGAGTCCCTCGCTCGCTGCGGTTCCTTGCGGCGGCTCCGTGGCCTGTCCGTTGAAGGACGGAGATTATCGGATCGAGTTGCCGAAAAATGGCGATATCCGGGGCGCCTACGTTTTCTTTCACGGCTACAAAAGTTCGGCCGAACTGCAAATGCAACAACGGCCTCTCGTCGATACGACCACGTCACATCATCTCGCTTTTGTGGCGGTAGACGGCATCAATGGGAACTGGTCGTTTCCAAACAGCGCCCGCCCGGGGAGAGACGAAAAGCAATTCATTGCCGATGTCCTCGAGGACCTGAGGCAACGCTACGGCTTCACGCCGGATAAAACGGTGATCGGGGGATTTTCCATCGGCGCCTCGATGGCTTGGTACACCGCTTGTCAGCAAGGGGAAAAGGCGGTTGCCTTGCTTACTTTCTCCGGGGTGTTCTGGGATCCCCTTCCAAAAGCCGAGGATTGTGTTGCAGAGGTTCCGCCCACCATCCATTTTCATGGAACCGCGGATCAGACCTTTCCTTTAGCGGGACGCTCTCTCGGGGGCCATTTTCACCAGGGAAATGCCTATGACAGCGTGGCGATCCTGCGCTCACGCGCGAAATGCGATGCCAAGGATGCGAAGACGATCATGCTTGATAACATTAAATGCGACGATGTTCCCGGCTGCATCCGGGGCGACAGCATCATGTGCATCCACAACGGCGGCCACGAAGCCCACGCCGACATGCTCGATGCGGGCCTGACGGCCATTGGCTTTCCAAGATGATCCTATTCCCGAAAATTAGCTGAAGCTCCTTGTAACAACTGGCCGGAATCTTGCGAACTAGTCTAGTCGGCAGCAAGGCCGTTCAGCCTGGCGAGATCTGACCGAGAGTTTCGGGCCTTGCGTTACAAAGGAACTTGATCATGCTTCATTCCGTCGTATGCCCCAGCATGGGCCACGCCATCGTCCATCACTTTGGAGACGGCGCGGCTGTCTGGGGACAGATGATTACACCAAGCATTGCCCACCTCATTCAGTCCCATCGCGACTTTCCGATCGATTTTTCTCGCGTTCGTCCGGGCATCGTTTTCGAGGTTGAAACGGCTGGCGCGTTGCTGCCGCACGTGATCGATGCTTCGACGCTGCGAGTTCATGTCGGGGCAACTGCATTTCGCCATGCCGCGGGCAGGACGGATGCAACGGTTGAAGCCGTCGCTCGGATCGATGTTGGCGGCGACTGCACTCTGAAAGTTTGGGGGAAGGCGACAGCCGAGGAACCATCGCGGCAGGAGCAATCCCGCAGCCACGACCCGGCTTCCGCGACTCCGATTATTTTCACGGTGACATTCTGGGAGATCGCTCGGGCGACCGAAGCCCGCTTCGATCAGTTGCTGCGTGAATCGGCCGAGAAGGATCGTGAAATCCGGCAGCTTCGGGCTCAGGTCGCGCTTGCGATGTGCTCGCAGTAAACCATCTGCGCGGACGCACGACTTCGTGAACACTGCGAGCGGTAACGTCTCGCCTGTCGCCTGCGTATTGAGAGCGTTCATCTCAACTGCAAAGGAAAGACCATGACCTTCTTCGTCCCGCGTATTCTGCCGATGGCGGCGGCAGCACTTGTTGTATTGTCTACTGCGTCGATCGCTTGCGCCGATGAGATCTACGCTACCAATGGCGCTGCCATCAACGGTTATGATGCGGTCGCGTATTTCACTGACCATAAGCCTGTGAAGGGAAGCCAAGAGTTTTCGACCTCCCACAAGGGCGCCACCTTCTACTTCGCGTCCGCCGCGCATCGTGATGCCTTCGCGAAAAACCCGGAACACTACGCACCACAATATGGTGGGTACTGCGCCTTCGGCACCGCTCAAGGCCACAAAGCGCCTACCCAGCCGCAGGCATTTACCATCGTCAATGACAAGCTCTATCTCAACTACAACGACGAGGTCGCAAAGACCTGGCGGTCGGATATTGGCGGCTACGTCAAAAAGGCAAATGCCAATTGGGACGCTGTGAGGGCCCAACCCGCCCCTTGACTGGCGCCATTACCAAGCACTGCCCGTCCGTGTAAGTGGGCGGGCGGAACATCGAAGCCATTTTAGGTCCAAGTCATCATTTCTGCACCTCGCATTTCCCATCGCCATCCCGACCGACTTCGCGATTGTCAAAGATCGATTGTCACTGATCTCAACAATCTGATCGATCGTGCGACCGCCATCGGCTGGAACAGGCGGGAAATCAATGTGGCCCTTGCCGAACTGTTGGATGCCGAACCTGAAGACGCAGATAGCTTGCTTCGCGCAATGGTCGACTATGCAGGCCAGCCGGCGCGGCATGTCGCGTAGCGGCCTGGCGCTTACAGGTTTTGCGATCTGCGAGCAAAGCATGCGCGTCCTGGCCATAGCCTTCTGGCGCGCTGAGCAAGATTCAGTAGTGCGGCGCGATCCGCAAGGCGCCCGTAGCGTGACAGAACACTTTGACGGTCACTGAGTTTTGGCAGTTCTCCGAAAGCGATTACCTTATGATGCTGCGTTGTCCTCGCTGTCGCGCAGCAACTGCAGGATATCGTGGCGATCCTGGTCAACATGAGGGGGAGCCCGATCAAAGCGCACCGGCGTCGCCGACATTTTCAGAGGATTTCCAAGAAGCCGCAGAGGCCGTCCGTCTTGCGTCGGCATCTCTACCACCATCTCGCGCGCCAGTGTGTGCGGATTGGAAACGACCTGATCGATCGTTGCCACTCGACCGGCGGGTATTTCGGCTGCAATGAGCCGCTGCTCCCAGTTTTCTGCCGTGTCGGCGCGCAGGGCGGTGGTCACCATTCCATCCAGAGCATCGATGTTGATGACCCTGTCGCGGTTGCGGGCGAAGCGTTCGTCGCCGGCAAGCTCCGGCATGCCGATGGCTTGGCAGAAACGGACAAACTGCTGATCGTTTCCGACTGCAATTGCGATTTCGCCGTCAGCCGTTGCGAAAGTCTGATATGGCGCGATGTTCGGATGCCTGTTGCCGATCCGTACGGGTATCTTGCCGGACACAAGATGGTTCGTTGCTGCGTTGATCAGCCAGGCGACCTGCGCGTCGTAAAGGGCGAGGTCGATGTATTGGCCCTCTCCGGTGTGATCGCGATGGCGAAGGGCCGCCAGGATGCCGACAGTTGCATACATGCCACACATCACATCCGCGATCCCGAGACCGACCTTGACCGGCCGGCCGCCGTTCGCGTCACTGTCACCGGTAATGCTCATGATGCCACCCATGGCCTGGATCAGGAAATCATAGCCAGTGCGGTCGGCGTAGGGGCCCGTCTGGCCGAAGCCGGAGATCGCGCACCAGACAATATCCGGCTTGATCTTCCTGATGTCGTCATAACCAAGGCCGCGGCGGGCGAGATCGCCTGGCTTGTAGTTTTCGACGACGACATCGCAAATTGCCGCGAGCCGTTTGACGAGGGCCACCCCATCGTCAGTGGCAAGATCGATCGCGATCGATCGCTTGTTGCGGTTGGCAGACAGAAAGTAGGCGCTGAGATCGCTGTCGCTGCCATCCGCATTCGGGACGAAGGGTGGCCCCCACCCGCGGGTATCGTCACCGGCGCCCGGCCGTTCGACCTTGATCACATCAGCGCCCAGATCGGCAAGGAGTTGTGTCGCCGTTGGCCCGGCAAGGATGCGCGAGAGGTCGAGGATGCGCAAACCTTCGAGGCTGGCGGGTTTTTGATGATTGGGCATCGATGCCTCACGATTTCCAGGGAGACGCTTTGAACCAACGGACGAGATAGGCGGTGCCGATCAGAGTCGCGAAGCCAAACAGGTTGCCGATGACTTCGGCGCCGCTCGTGCGGCCTGCGTGATCAAGTGCGATACCGATCGGTTGGGCGATGACCATGCCGGTGATGAAGACGGCGAGCGATTGCTGTCCGACAACGGTCAACACACGTACGACCGGACCGCGCAGACGGGATCCCTTTTCTCCAACCAAGTGGACGGCGATATAGCAAAGCGCCATGAAATGAACGAAGCGAAGGATGCCGAAATCTGATTTATCGGTCAACGGAACGATCCGCGCTGCGGCCATCTGGAAAAAGGGGTGAACTTCCTGGAAACGGACCCACGCGAAAGGCACCGTCGCAATCACGAGGACAATCGCAAGCGCCATCAGGCGGAGGTCGTAGTCCGGTGCCGGCAGATTTCCTCGCATGAGGAAGAAACCGGTGAAGAAGAGAAACTGCCAGCCGAACGGATCGAAGAACCAGGGGCGGTCCGACCAAGGTTCGGCCGGCAGGTGAGTCAGGCCAAACTGCGTGGCAAGCCACAGGACGGTCATCAGAAATATCGGCAGGGCGTGGTGCAGTTTCGACGCAAAGATCATCACCGGCATCAGCGCCAGGATGACGATGTACATCGGCAGAATGTCGAAATAGTTCGGCACGTAGGTCAGCGTCAGCAAGCCGGCCAGCAGGTGGCCCGGATCCTTCATGAAGGGTACGAGGTTCAGGCTGTCGACATAGGTGACACCATCGTAGCGCGTTCCGGCGACCACCATGATTGCGGAGACAACGATGAAGACGGCAATGTGCGCCCAGAAGATCTGCCAGATGCGCTGCGCGACACGGGCGATCAGCGCAATCGCACCGTTGCGGTCAAAGGTCGAGCCGAACGCGATGGCAGAAGCCATACCCGATTGAAAGACGAACATCTCCGTGGCGTCCGAAAACCCGAAGCGGGCCGGAATCCAGAGCGCCCAGCCGTCGTTTGGTATATGGGCAAGCAGGATGATCAGCATGCCGACGCCACGAAAAAAGTCGAGGCGCGGATCACGAGCCCGCTTGGCCTTCGCACCAGCCGGAACTGTCGTCTGATGGGAATCAGAAAGCGCCGTCGTAGGCGCTGGCATCGAACCTACAGGCGATGAGGCTGAAGCCCGGCCGGTGGTCGGCACCCTCAAGCTCGGTACGGAAGTCATCGATTGTCTCCACATTCACACCATAGCCACCAAACGCTTTGGCGACGGCAGCAAAATCTGTTTCACCCAGAGCGACGCCCGCTGGAGCGAGGCCGGCGGACGCCTGTTTCATCGCGATCAGCGCGAGGCTGCGGTCCTGAAACAGGACGATCGTCAACGGCAGGTTAAGATCGCGAAGGGTTGCCAGTTCGCCGATACCCATCTCCAGGCCACCATCACCCATGACAGCAAAGACCCGTCGTGAGGGATCGGCCACCTTGGCACCGATTGCCAGCGGCAACGCCGCATTCATCGTGCAGAAGCCGGCGGACTGGAGGAGAGAAAGCGGCGTGACGGCGCGCCATTTCTGCGAGAGCAGAATGCGGTGGGCGCCGCTGTCGACTGTAACCAGGCCATCTGTCCCGGCTGCCTCATTCAGGTGATCGACAATGATGTGCGGGCCCCAGGCGTCCTTCGTCGAAAAGAGGCGATCGAGCGCTGCTTTCGCTGCAGCCGGCTCGTGACTGGGCCACGTCTGACGCTCGACGAGCGAGCCGTTGAGCGCCTGTAACATGCTTTTCGTGTCTGCCGAAATCCATGTGCCCGCGTGATGCATGGCATGATCGACAAGAGCCCCGGAAATATCGATGAGCTTCGCCTGGTCGGACACGAAATCGAGCCAGCCGAGCCGCATTTCGATCGGGTCATAGCCGAAGGCAAGCACTAGGTCCGCCTTGTCGAATAACGGAAGAAGGACCCGGTCGGCAAGCGGCGACAGTCCGGCGCCACCAAGGGACAGGGGGTGGTCCTCGGGAATGGTGCCTTTCGCCTTATAGGTCGTGATAACGGGCGCTCCGATGGTCTCGGCCAAATGTTGCAGGGCAGGGCCGGCCTGATTGCGTGCAGTTTCAAGACCGACAAGAAGTAGGGGCCGTTCGGCTGCGCGGATTCGCTCTGCAAGGAGGCGAACGCCAGGATCCGTGACGGAAGCAGGGGTGATGAACCGTTTTGGAGCCTCGGGAATGAACGCGCTTGGGCTCAAGCTCGCGGCAACGGCGGGCGAAAGGTCCAGGTGGACCGGCCCCATGGGTTCCGTCGTCGCGATCGCCAGGGCGCGCGCCACAGTGGACGCGGCGCTTTCCTGCTCCACTTCAAAAGAAGCCTTGACGAGTGGGCGCAGAAGCTGGGCGTGGTCGATCACCTGATGCGTATAGCGAGCACGTGTTGTCCGATCGACGACCCCCGAAATCACGATCAGCGGAACCCGCTCCTGCACGGCGTCAGCAATTCCGTTGACGGCATTGGCAAGACCTGGGCCGACAGTCGTCACCAGAAGTTCCGGATTGCCGCTGATCGTGCTGGCACCCGCTGCCATGATCGCCGCAGAGGTCTCGTGGCGCGTCAGGTTGAACGTTATTCCCGCCGCCTGCAAAGCATCGATCAGTGTGACGATCTCACCGCCAGGCACACCAAAGGCATGGCGTACCTGATGTGCACGAAGGGTCTTGGCAACGATGTCAGCGACACGATTCGCATTTTTTTTGGGTTGAGACATTACACGAGCCCCCCTCGAAGTTTATTCTGAGGCGAGAAGCCCGCCCGGCGGATGGTTAGGACCGGGCGGGCCTCTTCAGCGTTCCGTCAGGCGGACGACGAACGCGACGACGGTGCCGAACAGGATATGGCCGATCAGCGAGGCCCAGGTCAGGGTGATGAAGCCGAGAAATGGCGGCAATCCCGCAAAGAGATGGGCCATCACGTAAAGTGCAAACACCCACAAGCCTGTTCCAAAGCCGATGCCGGTAAGGATCAGCGGCAGGCTCGGGAAGATCAGTCGCTGCAGCGGCCGGGCGATGAACAGATAGCCGATCGGATAGAAGATAATGCCGACGATGGCGTGGATTGCCTCGGCGGCCAGCAGATTGTTAAAGCCGAAGACGGACTGCACGAGAGCTGCAGGCTCCAGCGGTCCCCCGACCCAAAGCGGAGTGATGACGCGCGCCCAGATCTCCCAGGTGATGTCCGCTGCGAGGCCCGCCAGCACGATCGTGCGCGCCAGGCTCGGTTGGATCTCCGGAAAGATTGCCGGCTTTTGCATTTCCATCATTGTCATGACTTTTCTCCTTGTTTGGGGATGCGCTCAGGCAGATAGGCGCATGCCGACTGACTGCTCGATGGACTGAAAGAGACGATCGTCCGCCTTCAGGCGTTGGCGGATCTGGCCAATGCGCGACACCGCGGCATTGTCGCCGCTGCGCCCCACCGCCTTGGCGAGGGCAAGCACAAAGAAGTCCCGTTGCGCGTTGCTTCCGCCGATCTTCGGAAGGTTTGCCACCATCCGGTCGATCATTCGCTGGTCGGCGGGAGCATCAAACCCGGCCAATACGCGCGCCATCGGCACCCCGATTTCGGCTGCAACGCGCGCCTGATCATCCATGCCGAGGGCTTTGGCATCGATCTGAGCGACGAGCTCTGCGACGCCCTTGCGATCTTCGATCGCAACCATCGCCGCAAGGTTGTGCAGAGCCGCGAAGATCAGCGTTGTATCGGCCTTGCGCCGATTGGCGATTTCAGCGGCATCCATCCAACGGCCACCAACATGGATCCCGGATTGCTGCATGCGCCAGAGAAGCGAAACGGCGTTGGCCATGTCGCGGAAATCGTCCGTCTGCTGCGGTCGGACTTCATCGTCGTAAATCTGCAGGACACGATCATGATCGCCGCGCTCGAGATGCAGGAGAGCTAGATGCCAGGCCATGTGGAACGAGAAGTTGTTGCAGCGCGACCAGGCCTTTCGGCTTCCTTCGAGCCAATCGATGCCCTCTTTCGTGTCGCCACGCATTTCGAAGACATGAGAGACTGCATGAAGCCCCCAGGAATCGTGCGGCTGTAGCGCCACGGCGCGCTGTCCGATGTCGAGCGCCTCCTGATAACGCCCGTGTTCTTCCAGTGAAAAGGCATGGCAGCCGAGAACAAAGCCGGCGCCACTGCTCTTGAGGTCGAGGCTCCCGACTGCTCTCGTGCTCGCGCTCAACATGCCGCCCGCATCGCCCAGCATGAAGCGCAGGGCTTGCGATATCTTGAACGGCAGGAAAACGGTCGGACGATCTTCGAAACCGTAGTCGAGAAGGTCCGCGGCCCGGGAGAAGGAGCCGTCGACAGCCGCCTCAAGCGCCACGACGAGAAGGCGCTCATCACCCGTTCCGCCGCTTCTCGCGGCCAATGCCACCCGCGCATCTTTCAACGCGTCAGCGGCAGGCGTCACCGTTTCCGAGCGCGCCAGGATCAGGTTCGCAAAGCCCTTCAATGCGTGACCGGCAACGTGATGCGGATCGGCCGCAAGGGTCATCTGCAGCGCTGGGCCTGTGCTCGGGCGGTGGGTCGCCACACCGAACACTGCGCCCTCGAATGCCCGCTGCGCCTCGTTGCTGTCCGTGCTGGTGGTGAGGCCGTATGCATCGCGTTTCATCTACTTTGCTCCTTGGCGAGAGCCCTTCATCTCGATGGCTTCGATCTGAAATTCGGGTCTGACAAAGGCCTGTACGATTGCGCGACCGGGTTCGTTACAGGGAGCCGAGAGATTTTTTCGCTGGCGCAGCAATTTTTTGTCCGTTGCAGGACGACTTAAAAAATTTTTAAACATTTGTAACAAAACGATTGTGCGATCTGAATTATGTTGCCGCAGAACGTTCTAACCGGATCAAAAACAGCCTTTGCCGCGAGAGAGGGGAGGTCGCGTCCCGGGGCAATTTGTGAGCCGTCAGTATCGTTGCTCACAAAGAGGCGCGTGCGCATGCGTGACAGCCGGCGCTCGGGCTCTCGATGATTTCGAACCCCGTCAATGTAACAGCGGGCCTTTCTCTTGCGTATTGGGCACGTCATAACGAACACGCAAGGGTGTAATCATGATGCCGCTCCGATCCATGTTCCTTGCCGCCGCTGTAGCGCTCGGCTCAGCCTTGGCTATTCCAGCACTTGCCGAGCCGGTTACCTTCGAGGCGAAGGACGGCGTGAAGATCTATGGCGATTTTCGAAGAGCCGAAGGAAAGTCGCGCGCAACCATTTTGCTGTTTCACATGGCAGGTTCCAACAAAAGCGAGTATGCGCCCTTGGCGCCCATCCTCAATAAGGTTGGCTTCAGTACGCTGGCCATCGACCAACGGTCGGGCGGCAATCTCTGGGGCGACATCAACGAGACGGCTGCGCAGCTAAGAGGTGGTGCCGGTTTCGCCGACGCACTTTCCGATCTTGAGGCCGCGATCGCCTATAGCGGCACGCTGCATTTGGGACCGGCCGCGGTTTGGGGATCGAGCTATTCCTCGGCGTTGGTCTTCGTCGCGGCCGCTCACCATCCCGAGGTAAAGGCGCTGCTCGCATTTTCCCCTGCCGAATACATCGATGGTTATTCGATCGAGAGGCAGGCGACCAAGCTTACAATTCCTGTCTTCATAACATCCGCACCCGACGCCAGCGAGATATCGAGCGGCAAGGCACTCGCGAGAGCGGTGCCCGGCCACAGGGCAGTTCAATATATCCCCAAGCGCGGCGTACACGGATCGGCGACATTGCGCACTGATGAGGACCCGCAAGGTGCCATAGAAAACTGGAAGCATGTCATGGCTTTTCTCGACAACGCCTTCCCACGCAGTTGAGGAAGGGGGCAAGCCAGGCTGCAAGCTTCATCCTCCGATGGCCAAGACCACTGAGCTCGATTGGGACAAGGCTGCCCGTGCTTTGGTTGAGCCTGTCAGCCGACTTATAATCAAAAGGGCTTGACGACGGCGAGCCAAGCGATGATCGCGAATGCGAAGAAGATCGCAAACGGAGCGGCCCTGAACATCCGATGGACGGGCTTGCCGTCCTGCAACAACCGTCTCAAGGTCAGGCCCTCAACGCTGTGCAAGACGCTGAGGAAGACGGCAGGGACCATCTTCAAAAGCAGCCAGGGTGAGCCGTCCCAATCGGCACCGAATGCCATCGTAAAGCCTGCCACCCACACGATCGCAAGCGCAGGTGTCGTCACCAGCCCATCCCAACGCAGGACGGATTGGCCGATATGACGGACGTCCATTCCGTCTGGTGCAGCTATCGCGATCCGCAAAGCCAGTGCCATCGCCAGCATACCTGCGATCAGGGTGACGACGGCGAAGACGTGAAGCGCCTTGATGTAGAGATACATCAGCGTTCCCGTTCCTGACCGCTAAAGAGGTCGGGTATCTCAGCCAGCGAACGAACGGTAAAATCTGCCGGATAATCCAACGCTTCTGCATTGCCGCGCATCAGGGTGTAAAAAACGCGCTCGTCCGTTCCGGAGTGGGCCAAACCTTCCGTGATGTTCGCGACATTGAAACGCGCTACGCGAACGACCGTGAAGCCGAAGCTCTTCGCGCCGCAGATGTCAAATCCGTTGGACGATATGAAGACGACCTTATCGCGCGTCACGCCCAACTCCTCCTCCACCAGACTGTAAGCATTTGGAGCCGGCTTATAGGACTGTTTCGAGTCGACACTCAGAATGTTGTCTAGGAATGGGTGGAGGCCCGAATTCGTGGTCAGACTGGACAGCATCGACGGACTACCGTTCGAAAGAATCGCCCTCCGGCGGGGATGGAGCCTTTCAAGGCACGGCAGAGCGTCGCCGTAAGGTTTGAGGTCGAGATAGGCGGCAGCAATATCCTCAAGCAATTGACTGTCAGCCCTCAGATTAAGCAAGCGAAGCGTGTAATCGAGAGAACGCAATGTCAGCGACCAGAAGTCCTCATAACGCTCCATCAGCGTCACAAGCCAAGAATATTCGAGCTGCTTCATACGCCAGACGCTGGTGATCAGGCTTCCTCTCCCCGGAAAGGCCGCCTCCACCGTCGCTTCGACCGATCGCACGTCATAAAGCGTCCCGTAGGCGTCGAAAACGAAGGCCTTGAAGTTCTGGTTCACTTCCCTCTCCCTCTCGGACAATTCGATGCGTCCGGCTTACCGCTTAACTCGCAAGAGGCGCGGCCATCAAGATCAGGCTGCTTCGGTCGTGGCCGGCGACGACCCTGAACATCGACCCCGCCTTGACCGCCACGGGTTTGGCAAATGGATGCAAAACCTGCAGCCAGCCTCCGTCGGAATAGTCGTCTGGATGATTTGCAAATTCGATGCCATCGGCAAGATTGATCTTCATCCACTGCACGATCCCGGCCGCTGTGCCATTGGCGGTAACAGGAATTTCGATGACGCGAATTTCTTCTCTATGCTTTGGGCGCGTGAGATCGATCGTCTGCAATTCGATGTCCGCCGACAAGCGCTTCCAATCGGTCATCGTGCCATGGATCGGCAGTCGATTGGCGGCGAGCGGCGCGAATGCTGAAACGTCGAACCCGGAAACATCACCTACGAACGCATATCTACTCAAGACCTCGCTTTCGACCAGGCAACCAACTGCGGTCGCGGATCGCGGGATGATCGTCGCCCCCTCATTCAACAAGCGTGCATGGGCATCCTCAAAAGTGTTGAGAACGTCTTCTGCGAGAAGGTCGCTCGAAAGGATCTCCGACACCAGAATATCGGCCCGTGTTTCCAGATCCAGCCCAACGGTAAGCTCGGTCGAAACCTTGTTGACGACATTGATGGTGTTACCGAATCCGTTCTGCGCGACAATCCGGCTGGCGGTCTGCGCAATGATCGGAACTGCTTCGCAGGTGACGACGTTTGTCGCGCCTGCCCTCGCTGCCATCATCGACAGTAATCCGCTACCTGCGCCAATATCGAGGACCGGCGCAGTCGAGCCGCGTTCTTGAACGGCTTTGGCAATCGCTGCCTCGAAGGCATCGTTGCGTCGGGCGTCATTTAACATCGGTATGTGCCAAAAAGGAACCATCCTGGACGTCAAACGCCGAATCTGATGTTGCGCCAATACGTTTTCGGGCTGAGAGGTTGCGAGTTTACGGAACGCTTCAAGCGCTTCATGCTGCCGGTCGGCCTGCACGAGAGCGACCGCCAGATTGTTGAGCGCCGTCGGGTTGTCCGGTGAGACGCGCAGCGCGGTTTGGAGCGACTCGACTGCTCCTCTGGCGTCCCCCGATTTCAGTTGGATCGTACCCTTCTCCAACAACCCGACAAGGTGATCCGGCTTCATCGCCAGAAGCTGGTCCCAATAGATAATTGCTACTTCGAAACGCCCTCGGAGAGCGGCGACCCCCGCGACAAGCGGGAGAACGTCCTCGACCCGATAGCGGTGATCGAGAACCTGGAGGTAATGCTCTTCGGCATCATCGAGCTTGCCTTCCGCGTGAAATCTCATGGCTTCGCTCAAAGATTTGCGCGCTTGAGCCAGAACCTGCTCCGAATTTTCTGTGGTCATGAAAAAGCGTTCCCAGCAAAGATTTGATTGTCGCTGCCGGTACGCACGCGCGACCCACTTCGTTACATCGACCAGAAACTTTTTTTGAGACATACAAGGCTCAGAGGGCGGGTGGCAGCAGCCACAAAAAGACGATCACATGGTCGTGAGGCCGTAACGATAACAATCATGCGGGCGAATTCCTCCTGACCGCCCGGATTGACCGGCGTGGCCTTGATCGGAGCAGCACATGAAATATTCAGGCAGGATCGGCAGGTTGATGTTTTATTCTTCATTGGCAGCAACTGCGGCGCTACCTGCGGCGGCAGCGGACTGGCCACTGACCGTGGTGGAACTGTTCACCAGCCAGGGCTGCTCTTCGTGCCCTCCGGCCAACGCCAATCTCATCAAGATCAGCAACCGGAAGAATGTTCTCGCGCTGAGCTTCTCCGTGACCTATTGGGATTACCTGGGCTGGAAAGACACGTACGGGAAGCCGGAATTCACCGAGCGCCAGGTTGCCTATGAACCGGCCTTGAGGCAGCCCGGCCCTTATACCCCCCAGATGGTGTTCAATGGCACCGTAACCGCCGTCGGGAACAGTCTTCCCGAAGTCGAATCCCTGCTGGCGCAAACGCCTTCGCTGAATGGCCCAGCGCTGGCCTTTAGCAATGACCGTATCGAAGTCGGCGCCGGTCCTGCGGCCGGGAACGCTGACGTCTGGCTGGTGCGCTACGATCCGCGGATCGAAGACGTGCCGGTTGCGCGAGGGGAAAACAGCGGCGCGACACTACAGCACACACATGTCGTCCGGCGTCTGGCCTGGCTTGGCACCTGGGATGGGAGTAAAAGCTCGTTTTCCTTGTCCCAGGCCGATAAGGACTTGAAGACAGCGGTATTAATACAACGAGCGAATGGCGGAGCAATCCTCTCCGCCATCACCGACTGATCGAAGAGCCATTACTTCGCAATCAGCCCAAACCGGCCTGAACACGTCAGGCCGGCAAGACACCGGCGAAGCCGTTGCAGCAGGCCGAGACTGAAGCTGCGCTAGTCCTGAACTTCGGCGGCAGTCAGTTTGTCTTGCGTCCTCGTCTCGAAATCGCTGGCATCGTGGCGTTCGCGCAGTTGTTCGGACGGATGGCCCGTCAAGCGATTGACCATGCGGCCACGCTTGACGGCAGGACGCGCGTAGATTTGCTCGGCCCAGCGCTGAACGTTCTTGTAATCCTGCACCTGCAGGAATTCGGCCGCGCCGTATTGCCAGCCTTTGGCGAGACCGCCATACCATGGCCAGATAGCAATATCGGCAATCGTGTAATCGCTGCCGGCAATATATTCGCTTTCGGCCAAACGACGATCGAGAACATCGAGTTGGCGCTTCACCTCCATGGCAAATCGGTCGATCGCGTACTCGATCTTGGTCGGCGCATAAGCGTAGAAATGCCCAAAGCCGCCGCCAAGAAAGGGCGCGCTGCCATCTGCCAGAACAGCCATGACAGGCATTCGGCGCGAGCCGCCGGCTCCGTCGGCAGAAAGGCGCCGAACTTCTCGGCGAGATACATCAAAATCGAGGCCGATTCGAAAACACGGACCGGCTTTTTGCCACCACGGTCGAGCAGAGCCGGGATCTTCGAATTGGGATTGATGTCAACGAAACCGCTGGCGAATTGATCGCCATCGCCGATCTTGATCAACCAGGCGTCATATTCCGCACCGCTGTGGCCGAGTGCCAGCAGCTCTTCGAGCATGATGGTCACCTTCACACCGTTCGGCGTTCCCAGCGAATAGAGCTGCAGGGGATGGCGACCGACGGGTAATTCCTTCTCATGTGTCGCACCTGCGATCGGCCGATTGATGCTTGCGAAAGCGCCGCCGCTCGGCTTGTTCCAGGTCCAGATCTTTGGAGGATTGTATTCCGCTGCCTGTGACATCTCGATCTCCATTATCGACCGCTCCTGCTTATGCCGCGGGCGGATAGTTCGACGGGAATAGCGCCCGTTTGGCTTCTTCGTCGTTCACGCGTTTGAAGGAATGATCTTTGCAGACCTGCTTGGCGCGAGAAGCGGCAGGACGCGCATCGACCGTGTCGAAGAGTCGCTTCAGGTTCGGATAAGCGGCGAGCGGATCCTCGAGCCCCTTGAGCACGCGCGAGGCACGATCCAGCCATCCCCACGCGGACATGTCGGCAATCGTGTAACTATCTCCGACGATGAAGTTTCGGCCCTCGAGATGATCGTTAAGGACCTGATAATGACGCTCGGCCTCACGGCGATAGCGGTTGACGGCATAGTCCAGGCCTTCCGGCGCCGCGTGCTGAAAATGAACAGCCTGGCCTGAGAACGGCCCCACGCCGGACGCGAGAAACAGCAGCCATGAGAGAAGCTCAGGGCGATCTTCGGGCGAGCCAAGAAACTTGCCGGCTTTCTCCGCGAGATAGATCAGGATGGCCGTGGAATCGAAGACGCGCGTCTCTCTTCCGCCAGGACCGTCAGTGTCGACGATCGCCGGTACCTTGCCATTCGGATTGATGGCGCGGAAAGCCGGCACATGCTGCTCACCCTTGCTGGTGTCGACAGGGATTGTCTCATAGGGCAGCCCTGCCTCTTCCAGGAAGAGGGCGACTTTCGCGGGATTGGGTGTCGGATGAAAATAAAAGCGGATCATGAGGGCTCCGTCGGGAATGGTGGTCAAAGCGCGGTACTGACGCATCCGGAGCCGGACCTCGCCCGGCTCCGGATAGATTTTTGTCAGCCGGGAAGGCGGTCAGCGAGGACTTCCGGCTGCTTTATGTCGAGCGGTCCCTCAAAGAGTTCGTCATATTTCGCCATCAGCGCGGCGGCGATCTGGCCCTGGAGGTGGGCTTGGCGACCTTCTTCCCCATCGAAAGCATCGAAGATGCCGAACGTGGACTTGTCGAAGCGAACCGCAAACCATGCGACGGTGAGCGGTTCCTGGGCGAGCAGGGCTTGCGCGCTTTTGAGGAAATCTGCGACTTCCTCTTCCTTTCCGTTCTTTGCCTTCAATTGTACGAACAATGCGAGCTTAGTCATGATCATCTCCTCGGTTCTAGAGTGCTGAGTGGTCGCTGACCGCCTCTTCGAGCGCTGGCTTCATTGTCAGAAACCGTTCATCGATCGCGGCCGGATCATCCCTGTTGGCTGCGATCATTTTGGCGCGAGCCTCGCCGCCGCGGATCACCTGAAGGGAATTGGCTTCAATTCCTTCGATCAGCGCATCGGCAACCGCTTCGGGCGGCTCGCGCGTGAATCCAAGTTCGGGGCCGGCCTTCGAGGACTGCATCATCGGGGTATCCGTCGCGCCCGGATAGAGCGTCAAGACGCGGACACCTTCGCCCTTCAGTTCCCGGCGCAGTGCCTCGCTGAACCGAGAGAGCCCCGCCTTAACCGCGGCGTAGGTCGCGTAGAATGGAGCACCGATCAACGCGATGCCGGAGGTGACGTTGACGACAAGCCCGTCGCCGGACGCGCGCAGGTGGGGGAGAGCAGCCTGCGTCAACAGAATAGGAGCAACAAGGTCGACCTCGACCATCGTCCTTATTTCTGCCTCCGTCGTCTTTTCAATACGACCGGCGCGCACCCCGCCCGCGTTATTGACGAGAACATCGAGCCCGCCAAGTGCCGCAATTGCCTGGTCCAGAGACCGGGACCGACCCTCCGGGGTAGCCACATCCGCCTGGACGCCGCTGACCGGCAATCCCCTTTCCTGGAGATCCCTGACAGCCTGAACCAGCCGCTCGAAGTTTCGCCCGGTAACGATGACCCGAGCTCCTTTCGCCAGCATGGCACGTGCAATGGCGAAGCCGATGCCACTGGAGCCACCGGTGATGAGAACGCGCTTACCTTCGAGATTCATGGTTCTACCTCGCTTCTTCTTTAGGGCATTCTGTCTACGCAGTTTCAGCTGCCCTTAGGGCTGCTACTATTGCTTCAGGCGCGAGACGCTTGCGGTAGTCCGCTTCGGCGCGTGCAAGCTGCACACGGCCATTGCGACCGATCACGAACGTTGCGGGTATCGGTAGCTCCCAGCTGTCATCTCCATTGATCGCTGCGAGATCGATGCCAAAGGAGGAATAAGCTGCCTTGAGATCCTCGGGCAATGTGTAGACGAGGCCGAATTTCCGAGCGACCACATTGCCGGTGTCGCTGAGGACGTCGAAAGTGAGACTATTCTTCTCCGTCATCGACAGCGAGCCGTCCGGCTTTTGCGGCGAAATGGCGATGAGAGAGCCGCCGGCTTCCGTAATCGCGGGTAAGGCATGCTCGTAGGCAGCGAGCTGAATGTTACAGTACGGGCACCAGGCGCCGCGATAGAAGCTGAGAACAACGGGACCACTTGCCAGTGTCTCCAGCAACGAGATCGTTTCGCCCGTCACACCAGGCAACGAGAATTCAGGAGCGAGATCACCAGGTTTGGGAACGCGATCGAACGGAAAGCCAGAAGTGAGCACCTCGATCTTCGTGTTCAAAAACGCTGCTGCACCGGGAGGCGCGCTTGCCTCGAACTTCGCGTTGAAATCAGCAAGCTCCTGCTCAAGACCCATTTCGTTTGTCTCCCTGTATGTTGAGCACGTCCCAACCATGCAAAAAAGCGTGTGTGGGCGGACGTGCGATTGCGTTTTAAATCACTCGTTATAAAATGTATCGCAGAAAGTTCCCGGCTGTCGCGGAGCCGTAATCACGTTATCGAGAGACAAACAGATGGCCCGGCCCAGAGAATTCGACGAAGAAAAAGTGCTGGAGCTCGCCATGGAGCAGTTTTGGGAACGGGGATGTGAAACAACCTCGATCCGGGATCTTGCCCAGGCCATGGGGCTGACGACCGCCAGCATCTACAACGCCTTCGGCGACAAGCGGGCGATTTATCGCCGAGCGCTGGATTTTTACATCGAGCGAAGTTTCGGGGATCGGGTCGGGCGTTTTGAATCGAAACCACCACGGCAGGCGATCAATGCCTTCTTTGGCGAAATCATCGAGCGATCCTTGGCCGACACAAAGAGGAAAGGCTGCATGCTCGTCAATTCGGCTCTTGAAGTGGCGCCGCATGACGAAGAGTTCCAGCGTGTCGTTGCCAGCGTGCTTGTGCAAGTCGAGGCCTTCTTCCTACGCTGCGTGGAAAGAGGCCAGGAAGATGGCTCCATCGGCCGGCGCCAACGCGCCGCCGATCTGGCCGGAACGCTGCTTGGAACCCTGCTTGGCATCCGTGTCCTGGCACGCGCACGCCCGGAAAAAGAGTTGCTCGAAGGCTTGATAAAGCCTGTTTTCGCACTCCTTGAGCCCGACGGCGCGAAGCAACTGGAACCTGCATGAGCATGAACGAGGGGCGCAGCATGCAAGCTATCTCGTCGGCTTGGCAGGAAATTTCCGTCCGCTCATGTAACGACCCGAGCTTTTTCTTCGAACTGGAATATGTCGGATGAAGAATTCGGCGCGCGAAGAAGAGTGGGCCTCCTGGATGCGATCAGCAGTCGCGGGCGATGGACGCGCCTACCACAGATTGCTGACAGCCGTCACGCCTCATCTGCGCGTGATTGCTCGCAAGCGCTGCGAACAATTTGGTGCGCCGGCAAGTGAGGCTGAGGACGTGGTTCAGGAAGTGTTGCTGGCTATTCATCTCAAGCGGGGCACATGGGATCCATCCCGGCCCCTGGGCCCGTGGATGGCTGCCCTGGTGCGGAACAAGTTGATCGACAGCCTGCGACGCAGAGGCAGGCAGGCCGCCGTTCCCCTGGAGGACGTAATTGCGACCCTGGAAGGAGATGACGGAGTAGGGGTGGCGGACCGGATGGACATCGAACAGATACTGAGCCGCCTGAAGGATCCTCAGCGGACGATCGTCCAATCGATTTCGATAGAAGGTTCGAGCGTTCGCGAGACGGCGGAGCGTCTGAAGATGACCGAAGTGGCTGTACGTGTGGCGCTGCACCGTGCGCTCAAGTCGTTGTCGGCTCTCTACTCCGAGCCACTGAAATGAAGACAGAAACTCTCATAGAATTGCTCGCCCAGGACGCGCCGGTGAGGTCAAGCCTCACTCACATGCTCCAACAGGCAAGCATCGCGGCCGTTCTGATCGTTGCAATTGCCTTTTTCTCGGTAATCGGTTTCCGGCATGACATTGGTGCTGCTTTGAACACCGGTCGTTTTCTGTTCAAATTCGTCATCACGGTCGCTCTCGCGATCACCGGCAGCCTCGTGATGTATCGTATAGGAAAGCCCGGCGTGCCCTTGCGCTGGTCGGGTTGGGCTTTGCTGGTGCCGTTGGCATTGGCTGTCGGTGCGGCAGTGTTCGAGCTTTCGGTCATGCCGCCCGAGACGTGGGTGACACGGATGATTGGGCACAATTCCAGGCTCTGTCTGACGATCATTCCGTCTCTGGCGGTCGGCCCCCTTGCCTGTTTTCTTCTGGCGCTACGACATGGAGCACCGACACGTCCTGCACTTGCCGGGGCGGCTGCGGGTCTGGCGGCAGCCGGGATCGCCGCCACGTTCTATGCCGCGAATTGCGACGACGACAGCCCGCTCTTCGTCCTCCTCTGGTACCCGATCGCCATTTCCGCCGTCACAGGAGTTGGCGCTTTAGCTGGTCAAAAGCTGTTGCGATGGTAGATCCTTACGTGACGAAAGTCGAATGAGCGGCGCATCGCTTGATGCTTCGACAGGAGAACATCATATGAACGATTGCAGGCTTTGATGGTGGACAGGTCTGCTTAAATATTGAGTAGGATTGGCAGCGTGAAAACAGAAGACCTGATAACCCTGATAGCGCAGGACACGCGCCGATCGGTCAATCTAACATCCGTGCTTTGGGCTGCCGTAGTAGCCGGTGCCTTGGTTTCCGGCCTTGTTTTCTTTTTGACACTGGGATTTCGACATGACATCGGCCAGGCGATCGAGACAGTGCGCTTCGGCTTTAAGTTCGTTGTCACCCTCTCCCTTTTTGCCGCCGCGTTATCCCTGACTGGGCCTGTCGTTCGACCGGGCAGCGACATCGCATGCAGACTGTGGCTGCTGTTGATCGCGCCAGTTCTTCTACTTTCAGCGACCGCCTTGGAATTGTTCGTCACGCCGCCCGATGTCTGGCTGGATAAATTAATTGGCCATAACGCATTGCATTGCCTGACGATCATACCGGCGCTATCCGCATTCCCCGGCACATTTCTCTTCCTCGCCATGCGGGAGGGCGCACCCGAAAACCCAGGTCTTGCCGGCGCGCTCGCGGGTCTCATATCAGCCGGGATCGCTGCGACGTTCTATGCGACCAACTGTTTCGACGACAGTCCTCTGTTCGTCGCGACTTGGTATCCTCTGGCGACGCTCATCGTGGTGACTGTCGGCTATTTCGCGGGAAAACGGTTCCTACGATGGTAGACGCTCGGGCGGCAAGCTTCGACATCACTTATGGTAACCCCCGAGAGGGCAGATGTTCCACAGATCGCCGCTCTGTCGCTAGCGCATTCGCGGGTCGATGCTTCTGATCTCCTTCAAAGCATCAATTGAAGGGAAAACGTTTCTACGCTGCTCGCTTAGCCTGTCAGGAATGGCACGCGTAGCAGGTAGAGCGGCAGCATTGATCTGGAAAGCTTTCCGGTTAGCTTTCGCAGATTGACCGTCGAACGGCTCAGCTAATCGGCGCGGCCCAGTAGCCTTGAACAGAGATCGGTGAACACACGGACTTTCGCAGCGCGATGACGTCGCGAAGGGAAGATGGCATAAAGAGAAAAGATCTCGTCGGGCCAGTCAGATAAGAGCTCGACGAGCTTGCCACTTGCCATGATGTGCTGCGACCCGAGTTCCATGATCTGCGCGATGCCTGCCCCCTCACAGCACGCTCCGATCATTGTCTCGACGTCCGAGACCATCAATCGCGCCGACTGGCGGATCGGAAACACCTCACTTCCGTGGTGAAACTCCCATTTGAAGGCGCGCCCGGTGGCGGGATCCTGATAATCTATGCAGGTGTGATTGATGAGGTCGCGCGGATGCTCAGGCTTGCCGTGTTTGTCCAGGTAGGCCGGGGACGCGACTGTCAAAATCCGGGTCTCCAATATTTTCCGATTGGTGAAACCCGCTACGGGTGGCTCTCCAAATCGTAAAGCCATATCGAAAGCGTCCGCAACCAGATCACCGACATGATCGCGCATGATCAACTCAAGCCGCAGGTCTGGATGCTTGTCGCCGGCCTTCAGCGCTTTCTGGGCGGCCCCAGAGGCGATCAGCTCCGCGGTGGCGCGGTGCATCGTCTCGATCACCGAGTAGGGGACGTTGTACGGCGGCTTGCCTGCTTCAAAATCTGCCTTGAATGCGTCGAGCTTGGATTGCAGGGTCACGGTCATTCTCCTTGGATTGAGGTGAGTTTCGGTTTCGAGCATGCCGGACTTCGGGAACTGCCCTGAAGTCCGGAGATGAAGGGGGGATTGCTCAGCCGTTGGCAGCCATGGAGCGGGCGACTTCGGCGGCACTGATGCCTTCAAGCGCCAGACCATAGCCACCGTCCTTGTCGACGATCCGGCGCAGCTTCTGGGTCAGTGCGATGCGGGTGTAGCTCGAGGTCAGCGGCGGAAGGGCCGCAATGCCCTCGGCAATCTGGTGGGCACGGGCAAGAAGCCTGTCTGCCGGCACGATCTCATTGACGACGCCCCAATCCTTGGCGGTTGCAGCATCCAGCACCTGGCGAGTGAGAATGAAGTAGCGGCCACGGATGCTGCCGATCACTTCCGGCCAGAGCAGATTGACGCCATCACCGGGCACGATGCCGAACTCGAAATGCGGCTTGTCCTGGAAGACCGTTTCCGGCGTCGCAAGAATGATGTCGGTCAAAAGCGCGTATTCGGAATGCAACAGGACGGGACCGTTCAGCGCCGTGATCATTGGCACCTCGATGTCGAGGATGTTCATGAGAACTTTGCGGCCTTCGCGAAAGATCTTGTCGTAGCCGCGCGGCGAGAAGAAATCGAAGCCTTCGGGGCTAATGGCGTCCATGAAGGCGTCACCCGAGCCGGTGAGGATCACGACGCGGTTCTCACTATCAGCACCGATCTGGTGGAAGAGATCGACGAACTGCTCATGCGTGTGGCCGTTGAAGACGAGTTTGCCGCCGTCTGTGTGCAGCGCGACCTCAAGCACGCCGCTTGCCGAGCGGGTCAGGCGGGCATTTGGGAAACTGTTCTTGTAAGATTCGAATTTGGACATGGGTGTACTCCTGTATGTCTCGGTAGGATTGGTGGATGAAAGGATCAGGCGGCTGGCACGAGGGCTTCGGCCATGGCGGTGGCCCGTTGGACGGCGGGGCGTGCAGCGACGGCTTCATACCAGCGAGAAAGGTTGGGATGGCCTTCAAGTCTCAGGCCGGGGAATTGTATCCGCCACATCCAGCCGAAATGGGCGATGTCGGCGATCGTGAACTCTTCTCCAGCCATAAAGGGCTGCGAGGCGAGCCTGGCGTCGAGCAGGCCGAGGATCCGCTCGGCTTCGGTGACGAAGCGGGCTTCGGCAATCGGCTGCGGCTCGGGCGACGAGCGCTTGAAGAAGCCGGCATTGCCGAAGGCTGGGCTCAAGCCCGAAGCATGGAAGAAGAGCTGTTCGAAGACGCGAGCTCGGCTGGCACTTTCCTGCGGCAGCAGCTTGCCAGTCTTCTCGGCGAGATAAACGAGGATGGCGGCGCTCTCGGTCAAGACGAAATCGTCATCGACCAGAACCGGCACTTTGCCGTTCGGGTTGAGAGCGAGGAATGCCTCAGCCTTCTGCTCACCCTTGCGCACATTGACCGGCTTCAGCGTGTAAGGCAGCCCCATCTCTTCGAGCGCGATCAGCACTTTGACGCTGTTCGGAGTGGCAAAGGCGTGGACTTCGATCATCGTTCATCTCCATCGGATCGTGTTCCGTTGGAGGCAGTTATGACCATTCCTCTCACCTTGCGGCAGGCGCGTTGAGGCGATAACGCTTATTCCGAAGGAGAATAGGCAATGGACAGACTACAGGCGATGACCGCCTTTGTGCGGGTGGTGGAGACGGGGTCGTTCTCAGCGGCGGCTCGCCAGATCGGCGTCGGCCAGCCGGCGATCTCGAAAACAATCGCGCAACTGGAGGATCGCCTGCAGGTCCGCCTTCTCATCCGCTCCACCCACGGCCTGACGCCGACCGATGCAGGCTTGCGTTTCTTTGAGCGGGCAAGAACAGCAATCCAGGAAGCCGACGAGGCGGAGCTGGAAGCAAAGGGCTCTGGCGCGGGCCTGTCGGGCCGCCTCCGGATCTGCGCAGCGACCACCTTTGCCAGGATCATGGTCCTGCCGCATCTGTCACAGTTCATGGACAGCCATCCGGATCTCGACGTCGACGTCCTCCTGGACGATCGCGTCATCGACCTCATATCCGAGGGTATAGACGTGGCGCTGAGAATGGGCGAGCTCGCCGATTCCTCTGCCGTAGCGAGGAGGCTCGCCACCGGTCGCCGCTCCGTGATGGCGACGCCCGCCTATCTCGAACGTCACGGCATGCCGCTCGTGCCGGCTGATCTCGCGGCCCATCAGGCCGTCGTCTATACCCAGCTTGGCAACAACTGGATCTTCAGCCGTGAGGGAACGGAAGCTTCCGTGGCCGTCACCGGCAGGGCCCGTTTCAGTGCCGCGGAAGGCATCCGAACCGCCGTCTTGTCGCATATGGGCCTGGCGGTTGCTTCCGACTGGATGTTTGCGCCGGAATTAGCCGACGGCACGGTGCGGCGTGTCCTGGAGGACTGGGACCTTCCGCCTATCGATCTTTGGACCGTCTTCCCAACCGGCAGGTTGGCGAGCGCAAAGGCGAGGGCGTTCACCGATTTCGCGGAATCGATGGTCGCTGGGTAAAGCGTGTGATAGAGAATGACTGACGTCTCGTCCTCTGCAGATGAAGGCAGAGGTTTCGGTGTAACTCAAGTGCTAAAATGGCGATCAGCTGGCAGCTATCGGAAGTCCGCGACGTCCTAAAGCCGGGGAGCTTGGCCATCCTCGATCGACGGTGCGCGAGGGCTATCGCCCTTGAGCAGGCGAATGTCCTGGATGGGTGGTCGACCGAACAGACGACGGTATTCGCGGGTGAACTGGGTTTGACTTTCATACCCGACGTCGAAACCCACGGCTCTGGCATTCGAACGTCCGATCAGCAACAATTTACGGGCTTCATGAAGTCTGACATGCATCCGGTATTCCAGCGGCGTCATCAGTGTCGTCGCTTTAAAGTGGCGATGGAGCGATGTCGGGCTCATGCCCGCGAGATCGGCGAGAAAGCCGATCGACATCGGCTCGCGATAATGCTCCTTCAGCCAGGAGGTCACCCGCCCAATCTGAGCGAGCTTCGTATTGCCGGTGGCGAAATCTCTCAGGGTTGCGCCACTCTCACCCTGTAGAAGCCGATAATAGAGTTCCGTGGTGGCGGGCCTCAGGAGCGCTCCGAGATCTTCTGGCCGGTCAACAAGTGCCAGTACCCGATAAAGTGCGTTCAGGATATCGTCTGTCTGCGCAGACACGGAGAGACCTTCGCGATGGGGTGCGAGGGGCACGGCCGAGACGTAGGGAAGCAATTCGGCCATCGCGTTACCATCAAGTTCGAACGACACTGCGAAGTGTGGATAGTTCGTCGATGCCTCGGTAATCCGCGCAGAAACGGGCAAGTTTACAGAGGCAATAAAATACTTGTCGTCGTCGACGTCGAACATATGGCCGCCAAGCGAAATCTCCTTGCGCCCTTGAAGAACGACGCAAAGGCGCGGCGTGTAAATGCTTTCCGCCGGAAGTGTCGGGGCGACGACCTTGAAGATCGTGAGCCCGGCGATGGGAGTTTCCTGTTTGGGCGTCGAAGCGTGGCGATCAATGATTGCGACGAGCTCATCCTTGATCTTCAAGACCATTCCTCCAACAACACCTTACAGAGCATCTAAGTAGGTGCGAACTCTGTGTTTGGTAGGATCGTATGAATGTTTGGGGATTTTGGCATAACGGCCGACTCCGCTCTTTCGTATCTTTTTCGACAAGCGGCGATGGAAATTCTCCGTCGAAGCCTTGTGGTCTCTCTGCAATCGAAAAGGAAGAAAAAATGACCGATAAACCTGTATGGTTCATCACCGGAGCGTCGAGCGGCCTCGGACTGGAGCTCGCAAAACACCTGCTGGATTCGGGTTATCGTGTGGTCCTTGGGGTCCGTCGTCCAGAAGGCCTGGCGAACCTGGCGGCGCAGTTCAACGGTCGCGCTCTCGTCCTAAAACTCGACGTGACTGATCGCGCGACGATCAAAAGCGCAGTCGCTGAAGCCATCTCAACCTTTGATCGGATCGACGTCCTGGTCAACAATGCGGGCTATGGCTATCTCGCCGCGATCGAGGAGGGCGACGACGAAGGCGTTCGCAAACAGTTCGACACGAACCTCTTCGGCCTCATCGATGTCACGAAGGAAGTTTTGCCGTTCATGCGGTTGCGCAGAAGCGGTCATATCGTCAACATTTCTTCGCTAGGCGGTCTCATGGCGTTCGCAGCAACGGGCTACTATCATGCGACCAAATTCGCGGTCGAGGCGATTTCGGAGTCATTGAGCCAGGAGGTGACCCCGCTCGGCATCAAGGTAACCATCGTGGAGCCGGGCGCGTTTCGGACCGACTGGGCCGGACGCTCCATGGTGGAATCGCCGATCGAGATCGACGACTACGCCCAGACGTCGGGCAAGCGCCGGTCATCGACCAAAGCGGTGTCGGGCAATCAGCCAGGCGATCCGGCGCGCGCTGCTGTGGCCATCCGTGGCGCGGTGGAATCAGCCCAACCTCCGCTGCGCTTGCTGCTGGGCGGCTCGGCCCTCGATCTTGCGTATAAGCGCCTTGAGGCACTGAAGGAAAACTTTGACGCATGGAGCGAGGTCACCCGCAGCGCGGATTTCCAATGATTTTCAGCGGCGGCCGGTTTGACGAAACAAATACCTCGCCGCCCCAACTACCTCGCATGTAATTGAAGCCATTTCTCTCGTCGCATGCTGGCCAGTCGACTACGAACGGCTTAGATACGTACGGAGAAGTCAGATGATAAACCTTTCAATATACAAACGGAAATGCTCCCACCGGGTTGCGTCGCTAGGCTCGGCAACGTTTTGTTCAGCAAAGCCTCTAAATGTCTGATTACGGATAAGCAATTTGCAACCTTAACTCGTTTCAATGCTTTCCAGCGGCATGGAGACACCGATGTTACTGGGCCTGCAGAACCTCATACTAAGAATGGTTGCGCAGGGCGACGAGCTACAAGCAACCTTGGAGAGACTTTGCGTTGAAGTCGAGCGCCTTTTGCCGGGCACGGTCGCATCGGTGCTGACGCTGGACGACGAGGGATGCCTGCACCCATGCGCCGCGCCGGGCTTGCCTTCAAGCTACTCGATGGCGCTCGACAATCTCAAATTGGCCCGATGGTTGGCTCGTGTGGTGCAGCCGCATTCCACGGCGAGGCAGTGATTATCGATGACATCGAAAATGATCCGCGATGGGCGCAGTTTAAATCCCTTGCACTGCCTCACGGTCTTAGAGCTTGCTATTCGAACCCGATCTTCAGCAGCAAAGGCAAGATTTTAGGCACTTTTGCGTTATACTTCCGGGAAGCACGGGCTCCAGCCGTCCTTGAGCAAACCATTGTCGAAGGCTGCCTGCCGCTATGCATGATCGCGTTGGAGCGTCACGAGCGGCTGCGGGAACACCGCCGGCTTGCCTTCACCGACGTCCTGACCGGACTACCGAACCGCGCGAAGTTCAACGTGACAATGGAGGAAAAGCCGCCCGGTGACTGGGCGCTTTTGCTTGTCGACGTCGACAACCTGAAAGTTATCAACGACACGTTCGGCCACGCAGCCGGTGACGACTTGATAGCCTCAACCGCACGTGGATTGCTGAGCGTCGTCAGTCCTCGGGAAGTCTATCGTCTAGGTGGCGACGAGTTCGCAATCGTCCTTGATCCTACCACGGCCAGTGACTCGGAGAACATCGCAACAGAGCTGGCCCGGAAAGTCCATCATCCTACCTTATGCGCTGGCCATACTGCGTTTCCTTCCATCACCGTTGGAATTGCCCATTCTGGGCGGAGGTACTCAGCAAACGAAATCCGCCATTTTGCCGATCTCGCGCTTTACCATGCCAAGGACACAGCGCGCGGTGGCTTCGTGACCTATAATGCGGCACTGACCTCGACAATCGCGAAGCGCTATGAAGTTGTGCAGACCGTCGCGGCCGCGTTGAAAGACGAACGCATCGAAGCCTGGTATCAACCAATCGTTCGCATCGATACCGGAGAGATTGTCGGCGTCGAAGCGCTGGCGCGCATGCGTCTTGCGACCGGAGAAATGGTACCGGCCGCCGTGTTCCATGAAGCCACGAAAGACGCCCATGTTGCGGCGTCGTTGACACGCACAATGATTGACCGGATCTCGATGGACCTTGGTCATTGGCTGAGATCAGGCATCCCGATCCAGCACGTCGGAATCAATCTCTCGGCTGCAGATTTTCAATGTGAGGATTTTCCCGAGAGCCTCTAGGCCGCATTTGAGAAGCAGGGTGTTCCGCTCCATCACGCAATTCTTGAGGTGACGGAATCTGTTTATCTCGGCGGTAGAGATCAGATCGTCGCAAAAAAGATTGCCGCGATGCGTGCGGCGGGCCTCAAGGTTGCGCTGGATGATTTCGGGACCGGCTTTGCGTCACTCACCCACCTGATCACAGTCCCCGTCGACGTCATCAAGATCGACAAATCGTTTACCGACCGGCTGGGCGACGATAATGTCGGAGTGGCCATTATTGAGGGTATTCTTCATATCGCCAAGTGCATGGGGGTCCGCGTGGTCGCGGAGGGCGTCGAGACGGCACCGTAAGCAGAAATGCTCCTTTCGCGTGGCTGTGTCCTTGGCCAGGGGTATCTTTATGCAAAGGCGATGCCCACGTCGGAAATGGCCGCGTTGCTCCGAGCCCATGGTCAACAGGCGGAAATGAGCGTCGGTCAGAAGCCACAGGGGCGAAGTTTCGCGGAAAGAAACTTGCGATCCAAGGGTTGAATGAGATCAGACTGTTGTGTGATTTCATGTCGCTCGCGCACGAATGATATTGCTATCAAATTCGCTGATGCCTCAACGGCACGATCTCCATAGTCCTCACAACGGCGTCAGGTCCTATTCCTGGCTCTCGAGATGATATCCGCCAAGCCATCGACCGTGAAGGGCTTTGACAGCTGTAGTGCATCAGAGATGCCGGAAGCCGATGTGGCGCTATCGTCGCCACTCGCGAAGACGATGCGAACGGTCGGCCACGAACCAACCGGGGTCAGAACAAGAGCAGTGCGAAATCGTACGCTAAGGGCGAACGGAATGAGAACTTACGCAGCGTCCCTTAGCCTAGCCGGAAGTCTGAGCGACCGGAAGCCTTCGGGCATCTGATGTTCCGCGTCCCAGGTGTAGATGCCGGTAAGGTTGATATGCTCCCAACTCAGAGGCGAGACGTGCTTGAGCACATGATCAGGAATCTCGCGACGCGCTTTGCGTAAGTGGGTGATGGCCCGTTCGATATAGACCGTATTCCAGTGGACGATTGCGCTGACGACAAGGTTGAGACCAGAGGCGCGGAACGCCTGGCTTTCGTACGACCGGTCGCGGATCTCGCCCCGCTCATGGAAGAAGACAGCGCGCTTCAGTTTATGGGGGGCCTCGCCCTTGTTGAGACCGGCTTGGCATCTTCGCCGTAGTGCCGGGCTTGAGTACCATTCGATCATGAAGAGCGAACGCTCAATCCGACCGAGTTCGCGGAGCGCCCTCGCCAGATGGCTTTGCTTTGGAGATGCGGACAGCTTCTTCAAGATCGTAGACGGCACCACGGACCGCGTCGTGATCGACGCCGCGAGATGGAGCAGATCGTCCCAATGGTCGAGAATCAGGGTAGTGTTGATCGGCGCCCCGATATGGTTCGACAGGACCGGATATGCATCGCCCTTCTCAAACGTGTGGAACTTCCGGTCTTTGAGATTGCGCAGTCGCGGTGCGAACCGCTTGCCGATCAGGGCGAATAGCCCGAAGATGTGATCACTCGCGCCGCCCGTATCGGTAAAGTGTTCCTGGATCTCGAGGACCGTGTCCTGATCGAATAGTCCGTCAAGCACATAGGCCGCCTCGCTTTCGGTCGGACTGATGGGCAAAATGCTGAAGTAGCCGTATTGATCTGACAGATGGCTGTAGAATTTCGATCCGGGTTCGCTGCCGTAATGCAAATTGATGTCTCCGCGTTTTGCAGCTCGGTCGCTCGCTCGGAAGAATTGACCGTCTGAGGAAGATGTCGTGCCGTTGCCCCAAAGGCGGGAATGCGGATGGCGGGTGTGCGCATCGGTGATGCACGCCTGTGCCGCGCGATAGGTCTCTGACCGAGCATGGAAGGTGCGCATCCAGCCGATCTGGTGAGCGCTGATCCCCTTGGATGCGCCCGCCATTCGTTTCGGGCCGAGGTTGGTCGCATCCGCCAGCACGCCAGCCAACATCGCAGAGACATTTTTCGGGATGTCACCGGTGCGAACATGCGTGAAGTGATCCGCAAAGCCGGTCCATTCATGCACTTCCCTTAACAAGTCGGGAACCTCGACCAACGGATACATGTCGCTGATCTCGGCATTCAGTTCCTCTGCTTCCACGGGGACTTCGCCGACGGTCGGTGTGACGATCAACGTTCCGGCCTCAAGACGAACTCCTTCGAGCTTTCCGGATCGTGCTCTGTGCGCCAGACGCTGCAGGTTGAACTCGAGCATCTGACAGGCTTCGGCAAGCCACTGTGCGCCGTCACCTTCGACCCCCAAACCGAGACGATCTTCTTCCTTCATCGCGATGAATGTCGACCGCGGCATCAGATGCTCGTCAATCGGACGAAAAGATCGGCTGCCGTCGACCCAAATGTCCGCAGATCTAAGCCGGTCTCGCAAAACCGCTAGCGTGGCGATCTCGAAGAGACGGCGATCAGGTTTCCCTTGTTCGAAGATAAGCCGTCGATCGGTTTGGCTGAGGTGGGTGAGCGGCACGCGATCCGGAAGTGTCCGCCGCTTCTCGGCATAAAGCCGTTTCAGCAGCGCAATTGCCGCCAGAAGCGGGTCGTGAAGATACGCCGAGCGGAACGTGAAGGCCTGAAGGAACGCACCAGTGTATTTGTCGACGGTCGCATACTGCTCGGCTGCCACGGACAACGGCGGTGCCTCGTTGTCGTCGACCATCGACTAAAGCTCAGGCTTCATCCGAAGCAGCCGGTCCCAGCCAACTCTTTGGTCGAGAACATCCAATGCGTTCCGACATAGTCGTTGGCGGATTGCAGTGCGGTGATCGTATCTAAAAACATGCGCAGCGCTTTGGCGATATTCGCTCTGCAGTCCATCTGTCGCTGCTTCTTTCGATTGTTGGCTTGCGAGAACAACTTGCCCATCAGTTTGATGAACATCGTTACCGCATCGTCCGTGAGCTTCTGGCAGAGCTTGATGACCTGAGCCACGATCAGAGCGTGGCGGCGGCTGGCGTTGAAGTCGTTGGCAAGCCAGGCCGGCGTTGCGTTGCCCTCCCGGATCATCTGGTCCCACCGTCCGGATGACACGCGCGCCTGCAGTTCCGGATCGATCTCCAGCCGACGCAGAAAAGCTATCCGCTCGGTCAGCCCGACGAGGTTCGCCGCAGCCGGCGCTTCTGGCGCCGAACGCAGCCAATGAAATCGCGTCTGGCCGATCGACGGGTCAACCTCTAACAGCCTATCCAGTGATTGAAGCCTATCGAGTGGGATGTCTTCAATCAGGGTTTTTTCTGCCCGGCGCCGGGCTATGGCACGGCCGGCAAGGCCGATGCGTTCGATCGTGTCGATCGCCGGCAAAAGAGCTCCGCGTTCGCGAAACGTTGCGACAAGCGAACTGGCTATCACAGCACCGTCGTCGGACATGGTCGCCGCTTGAATTGCCGCCAATAGCGCGGCGCGGCGATCTTGCACCGTCGCGCTTCTCGTATCGAGATACACCATTAGCCGCGCCATATGATCCCGACGGGTTTCTTCACGGCGTGCATAGAGGGCAAATTCGTCTGGGGCGGCGCCGATCTGATCAGCAACATATCTCAGCATCGCGCCAGGCGGAGTTTCTTCTGCTCCAAGCACTCGACCCGGGTATCGCATTAGACATAGCTGGATGGCAAAGCCGAGCCGATTGTGATTACGTCTCCGCAGTTCGATCTCCAGGCGATCCGCTAATGACAACGAATAGTGGCGGATCAAGCTGTCCTCGTCGACTGGGATATCGACAAGCTTCCGTCGATCTTGATCTTTGAGAAGCTTGCGCTTTGCCATCGCCCGACTCCATTCATGACCAATCTGCGTGAAGCGTTGTCGAGTCGGGCCGAACAGAGAAATCAAAACTGGCGCATGTCGATGGCAATCCACAGAGATCGGATGTTGCACATCCGATCTAAGGCATCGTTCCGGTTTCGTTCGACCTTAGCGTACGATTTCGCACTGCTCTTGTTCTGACCCCATGGAGTCGCGCGTTGGAGGGGGGAGTTCATTGTGCTGACCTCGTACCGCGTCCATCACGTCTCTTGACGACGTGGCGTTTCTCCGTGCGACTATGATACCGGCCGGACAAATCACTCATTGCCGCCGCTGGATCTTAGCGTTTTTGCGGCTCCAAGCTGCAGCTGTAAAATTCCATGCATCGCAACACATGGATCACTACCATTACTAGAGTGGGCGCCGTATAAACTTCGAAATCAACCCCACCAACCCTTCGCGGAATGAAAGCACGCAGCCAACGAATACGACACCCTGCACGACCGTCACCCATGCGCCCAAAGGTGCCAGGTAGTTCTGCATTGCGACCACAACCAAAGCTCCGGCTACAGGTCCGAAAATCGTACCCAGGCCTCCGACTAGGGTCATCAACACCACCTCCCCCGAGGTAGACCAATGAATATCGGTCAGTGACGCCAGTTGAAAAACGATGGCTTTCGTCGCACCAGCCAATCCGGCGAGTGTAGCAGAGAGAGCGAACATCAAAAGTTTGTACCGGTCGACGTCATAACCGAGGGAAATACAGCGCGGCTCGTTATCTCGAATAGCCTTGCACAACTGGCCGAAAGGCGAGTGCACGATACGATAGACGACACACAGGCCGGCAAGAAAAATGACAACCACCGCGATATAGAGAACCCGATCGTTACCCAGATCGAAAATATTGAACAGGCGGCCGCGAGGCACCGACTGTATCCCGTCCTCGCCTCCGGTAAAACCAGGGGTCTGCAGCGCGAAGAAATAGAGCATCTGGGCAAGCGCCAGCGTGATCATCGCAAAGTAAATCCCCTGCCGCCGAATGGCGATCGCGCCAAAGACAAGCCCAATAGCTGCCGCTACCATGGTCCCCGCTAGAATTGCCAGTTCGGGAGGAAGGTGCCAGGCTTTCGCGGAGTATGCGCTCACGTAGCTGGCGACCCCAAAAAAGGCCGCGTGACCGAAAGATAGCAACCCGCCAAAACCCAGGAGTAGATTGAAAGCCAGTGCGAAGAGCGCAAAACAAAGGACTTTCATGATGAAAATCGGATACGCGACGAACGGCGCAAGTGCCAGCACGATCGCCAATCCAAGGATGACGCCACGGTGAAGACGAGCGGTCTTTCTTTCCTCGTCGCGTGCGGAAGTTATCGGCACGAATGCTGCCGGCGCGCTGGTGTCTGCCATGATGTTCCCCTTTTTTTGTAATGTGGCGCCGCTCATGCGACGCGCCCGAACAGACCGGCCGGCTTCGCAAGCAAGACGATGACCATGATGGTGAAGATCACCGTTGCAGATCCCTCGGGATAGAAGACCTTGGTAAGCCCTTCGACCACACCCAGGCCAAAGCCAGTCACGATAGCGCCCATGATGGATCCCATTCCACCAATGACGACGACCGCGAACACGACGATGATGAGATCTCCACCCATGTTCGGATTGACGGAATAGATCGGCGCTGCGAGTACGCCGGCAAATGCAGCGAGAGCCACGCCAAACCCGTAGGTTAACGTTACAAGCAGAGGCACATTAATGCCGAATGCCTGGGTCAACGCCGGATCCTCCGTGGCCGCTCGCAGATTGGCTCCGAGTTTTGTCTTTTCGATCATGAACCAGGTTGCCAGGCAGACAACAAGCGAGATTGCGACAACCCATCCGCGGTAGATCGGCAGGATCATGAAGCCGAGGTTCCAGGCTCCCTGTAACGCACGTGGAATTTGGTACGGAAGCCCCGTAGAACCGAACTCATTCCGGAAAAGACCCTGAACGATCAACGCAACACCGAACGTCAGCAACAACCCGTAGAGGTGATCGATATGAGCGATCCGGGCGATCAGCAGACGCTGAATCAGAATGCCAAAGGCCCCGACAACGAGTGGCGCGATTACGAGAGCCGCCCAGTAGTTGATACCCAGGTAATTCAAACAAATCCAGGCGACGAATGCTCCCATCATATAGAGCGCGCCGTGAGCGAAATTGATAATGTTGAGCAAGCCAAAAATGATAGCGAGCCCGAGACTGAGAGTTGCATAGAAGGAACCGTTGATCAGACCCAGGAGGAGCTGCCCGAGAAGAACTTG
Organism: Rhizobium sp. WYJ-E13; assembly: GCF_018987265.1. Taxonomy (NCBI): domain Bacteria; kingdom Pseudomonadati; phylum Pseudomonadota; class Alphaproteobacteria; order Hyphomicrobiales; family Rhizobiaceae; genus Rhizobium; species Rhizobium sp. WYJ-E13. The sequence goes on from NZ_CP076854.1 coordinate 79,230, forward strand.
AGGCGGAATACCGAGAAGATCCTGCATCGCCTACACTCCGAGATAGCTGTGAAGCTTGTTGACATTGACGGCAAGCTCGGCGTTCGGGATCATGTCAACCACATGCCCCTCCTCGACCACGTAGTGTCGATCCGCCAGTGTTGCCGCAAAATGGAAATTCTGCTCGACGAGAACGATGGTGTAGCCTTCGTTCTTAAGCTCTGTGATCGTTCTTCCAATTTGATCGATGATCACAGGGGCCAGCCCTTCGGTCGGTTCGTCGAGCAGCAAGAGCCGGGCGCCAGTACGAAGAATTCGTCCTATGGCAAGCATTTGCTGCTCGCCGCCTGAAAGCTTCTTCCCGTGACTGTTGATCCGCTCCTTGAGGTTTGGAAACATTGCGAAGACGCGTTCCGTGCTCATCCCGCCAGGTTTGACCTGCGGCGGCAGGAGAAGGTTCTCTTCCACCGACAATGAAGCGTAGATACCCCGATCCTCAGGAACATAGCCGATCCCCAGTCTTGCAATTCGACGGGATGGGAGGCTGATGGTCTGCTGTCCTTCGAACAGGATGGAGCCGCGTCGTCGACCCAACATCCCCATGATAGCTTTCAACGTTGTGCTCTTGCCGGCGCCGTTTCTTCCGAGGAGGGTTACGACTTCGCCGGGCAAGACTTCAAAATTCATCCCGTGGAGAACGTGGCTCTCGCCATACCAGCCCTGGAGGCCGCTAACCTTGAGCAGAGGGGCAAGACTGGATTTTTGCGAACCGTTTAAAACCGAGGTGTTGTCAGTGGACATGGCCGCCTCCCGAACCGATATAAGCCTCGATCACTCTTGGATCTTTCGAGACGGTCGCATAATCGCCTTCTGCGAGGATCTGGCCCCGCGCAAGGACGGTGATACGATCGGAGAGCGATGCAACGACGGAGAGATTGTGCTCGACCATCAACACTGTCCGATTGGCGGCAACACGTTTGATGAGCGCTTCGATCCTCTGAATATCCTCCCGGCCAAGCCCCGCCATAGGCTCATCCAGCAGGAGCATTTCCGGATCAAGCGCGAGCGTCGTGGCGATCTCAAGGGCGCGTTTGCGCCCATAGGACAGCTCTCCAGCCGGAACTTCGGCGTAGGAGGTAAGACCGACTGCCTCGATCAGCCGCAGGGCTTCGTCATCGAGCTCCTCCAGTGTTTTCTCGGAGCGCCAGAAGTAGAAGGAGTCGCCGCGTTTGCGTTGCAGGGCCACGCGCACGTTCTCGCGTGCCGACAATTTGGGAAACACCGCGGAAATCTGAAACGAACGGACGAGTCCAAGCCTTGCGACCTCCGCAGGCTTCCTGCCGGTTACGTCCTTGCCATTATAAGTGATCGAGCCGCTTGTTGGCGTGTAGAACTTTGTCAGCAGGTTGAAGCATGTTGTCTTGCCTGCGCCGTTCGGACCGATCAGGGCGTGTAAGGAACCACGCCGAACTTCCAGATTGACACCTTTGACCGCGGAGAAGCCGGCAAACTCCTTCGTGAGGCCCGAGGTGGATAATATTATGTCGCTCACGGATCACACTCCCGCCTCGTCGGCTCTGATTTCAAAACAGCTCTTCCCGCAATGCGGGATCGAAACGTCGACCCCCCCTTCGCTTTTCCGCCGGCCAGCAACTACAGCGCCATCCGATGTGAGACGGTCTTGACATGCGTATAGTGTGAAAGCCCCTCGGCTCCGCCTTCCCGCCCGTATCCACTGTCCTTTACGCCACCGAACGGGGTTTCCGCGACAGAGGCCTCCAACGTATTGATCGATACATTGCCTGCCTCGATACCGCTCGCAAGGCGATCGACATTGGCTGCGGAGTGCGTGAACCCATATGCTGCAAGACCGAAAGGAAGAGAATTCGCTTTCTCGATTGCTTCGTCAATCGATCCGACAGGATTGATCACGGCCAGAGGCCCAAAGGGTTCTTCTGACAGCACCCGTGCGTCGGGGGGTACGTCCGCAAGAACCGTCACGGGGAAGAAGTATCCCCGATTGGACGATTTCTCGCCACCGGCGAGAACCTTCGCGCCTTTTGACCGCGCGTCCTCCACGAGCGCCGTCAGCGCATCAATTCGGCGGTGGTTTGCGACAGGTCCCATCTGCGTGTTGGGATCGAAGCCATTCCCAATCGTCACTGCGCGCGCGCGCTCCGCGAAAGCAGCGGCAAAGGCCTCGTACAGGCGTTCCTGAACGAAGAACCGCGTCGGTGAGGTGCAAACCTGGCCAGCGTTTCTTGCCTTGCGCATTGCTGAAAGGTTGGCCGCTGCCACCGGATCGACGTCGTCGCAAACGATGACGGGAGCGTGCCCACCAAGTTCCATGAGCACGGGTTTGAGATTACGTGCGGCAAGTTCGGTCAGATGCTTGCCGACAGATGTCGAGCCCGTAAAGGCGATAAGGCCGGTCTGCTTCTGAGGAATGAGGTATTGTGATACTTCGGCGGGGACGCCGAAGACAAGGTTGAAAACGCCTCGGGGCAGCCCGGCATCGTGTAATGCCCTGGCGATATGGTAGGCTCCGGCCGGCGTTTCCTCTGCTGCCTTGATGATGATCGAGCACCCGGCCGCGAGAGCGCCGGCGATTTTCCGTGACGGCTGGCTCATCGGGAAATTCCAGGGCGAGAATGCCGCAACCATACCGACGGGCTCATGAACGACGATGTAGCGAATTCCGGGTTCGCTCGGAATCACCCGGCCGTAGGTACGCTGGGCCTCTCCGGCGTCCCATTCGAAAAACTCGCAGCCGCGAATGACTTCGAGGCGAGACTCGGAAAGCGGCTTACCTTGCTCCATGGTGATGGCTGCGGCGATCTCTTCGATACGTTCCCGCATCAAGGCGGCCGCCTTCATCATGATTTGAGCCCTGTGCCGGGGGGCGGTTCGGCTCCAGACCTTGAAGCCGTGGTCTGCGGCATGAAGGGCGTCATCCAGATCAGCCTTGGCGGCGACCGGTAGCGCTCCAAGGACCGCCTCGTCGGCGGGATTGAGCACCGGCACAGTGTCGGCCGTCTTGCGCCAACCACCATCGATGTAGAGGTGAAGGTCGGGATAAGCATACGCTTTCATTTCGGCTCCTAGAGTTGTTTGAGCACCGGATCATGGGTGCAAGAAACGGACCCGACGCGAGCGTCGGGCGGATATGCGGGTCTGCTGCTAACTCGGAAGCGAGAAAGCCTTACAGGACGAACGGGAGGAACCTGCTCTCGACCAGGCGCACCAGTGAAAGCGCGGCAAGCTCGGATGATTTCGGGTTTGTCGCCAGCGGGCGGTTCTCGATCGATACGTTCATCGTGCCGAAATCTCCGCGGGCGAAAAGCTCGTGACGATTGCCCCTCGCGCCCGGATCTGCCACCAGCTCGACTTGGGTCTTGTCGAGGCCGAGGCCGGAAAGAGCAATGATTGCCGCCACATTGGCGTTCTGCGGGAACCGGGCTGCGGCGTCTCGCGCAGTCCCCGAGAAGAAGGTTTCGGAAACTCTGATATCATCGAGGTGTATCAGCCTCTCCGCTTCTGTTCCTTGCCATGCAGTCGGTGGCTTGACGATACGATGGATAACCTCATCAAGCGCGAGAACCGAGGCAGCCGCGACCGCGTCCACTCCCGCCAGTGCTCCAGGCGGGACCAAGAGCTGACTTCCATTCGTAGCTGCCGTCGAGACAAGGCGCGAGAGCAACTCGTCGTCACAAAATGCACTGGCGGATGCGATTATGACCGCCTTGGCATGCTTTAGTGCGGCTTCGCCCCATTCGCTGACAGCACCGCGGCCAGCAGCCTCTACGAGAAGATCAAGTGCCAGGTTCTCAAGGTGTGCGGGATCGGTGACAACAGCGGTGCCCGCAGGCACATTCTGAGCGTCTGCAGGGTCCTTCAGACAGATCACTGCGAAGGTGATTTGCTCGCCGCGGCGTTGGCGAACTAGCTCGGCAACTCGCTGATTGATGGCTCCCCAGCCGATGAAGCCAATCCGTAGGGGTCTATGAAGATGGGTCATCGTTCTCTTGATCCTGACAATATGGGTGAGCTCTTGTGAACAAGCTGCCGAACATTCGAAGGCTCACGGGGAGCACGTTCGTCGGGTTTAGAGGCACACCCAGCCAGCCGGCGGCTGTTTGCCGGGATGAAGGGTGCCGCAGTGCTTGCAGGTCTTCGCCTCCTCGTTCCCGTAAAACGCCTTATAGAGCGGAGGAAGGTCATCGACGATGCTCACGAGGTCGACTTCGACACGATGCACGAGGTTCGAGCACTCGAAGCAATACCACTCGAAGGCGTCAAGCCAGCCGTCCGGCCGCTTTGGTTCGACAACCAGACCGATCGAACCTTCCTGCGGACGTTGCGGGGAGTGCCGGACATGAGGTGGCAACAGAAAGATCTCGCCTTCACGGATGGGCACGTCATAATGAACGCCGTCATCGACGACCTTGAGAACCATATCGCCCTTGAGCTGGTAGAAAAACTCCTCGACAGGGTCATCATGGTAATCGGTGCGCTGGTTCGGGCCCCCGACAACCGTGACCATGAGATCGGAATCTGTCCAGATCTGCTGGTTACCGACGGGCGGCTTCAGGAGATGCTGATGCTCTTCGATCCACTTGGCAAAGTTGAATGCCTTCAGACGACCTTGTATAGACATTGTTCCACCTCATTTGTTGTCTCCGCTTCACGCGGATTTCAGGATTGCCAGTTCAAAGCTTCAGCCCGCTCGCATCAAACGCCGCGCGAGTGTTTGCTTTTTCTGCTTCGGTGAGTTCGAGCATGGGAGGCCGCACGCGCCCTCCGACCTGGCCAAGAAGTTGCTGCCAGTATTTCTGGTGCGAGTGCGGCTTCTCGGCAGGCCGCGTCTTACGCAGGGCGTCGCGCACCGGCTGCAGGCTGTCGCGGACCGTACGGGCCTTTTCAGCTTCGCCCGCGAAGGCGAGATCTGTGTATTCGCGCATTCGCAAATCGTTCGCGGTTTGGATAAGGTAAGGCGGCGACGAGCAAAGATAGAGCTGCCATCCAAGTTCGAGAATGTTGTCCAACCATTCTTCCTCGGAAGCCGTGCTGATCAGGATACGGTCCGACGCGAGTCTCGTCAGTTCCGCATACATGGGCCTTGGCACGCTATACTTGATCGCGACCACGTTCTCGATATCGGCGAGACGATTGCAAAGCTCCGGCGAAAGCAGGTATCCACTGTCCGGATGGCTCCAGAGAGCGATACCGATATCGACCTTGTCAGCGATCGCCTTGTAATATTCATAAACCGTCTGTTCCTGCTCCTTGAAGAAGTGAAGCACTGGCGCGTGAACGACGATGTAATCAGCACCGATCTTTTGTGCGTGCTTCGCCAAATCGATTACGACGTCCATGTTCTGATCAGAGCATGACATGATTGTTGAAGCCCGGTCGCCCGCCGCCTTGACCGCAAGCTCGAAGTTTCGTTTGCGCTCATCGAGCGACATCGAAAAGAACTCACCCTGCTTGCCGGCAATGAAGAAGCCATCGATCTTCAGATCGTCAATCCAGTGCTGAATGTTTTTGCGGAAGCCGTCTTCGTCAACCTCGAGCTCTTCCGTAAAAGGCATGAGGGCCGCAGCCCAGATACCCTTCATATGCTGGCGCGCGTATGCCTTTGCGTCCTTCTTAGCGTACTTCATGAATTCTGGTCCCTTATAGGCTGTCCAACCTCTTGTTCCTCGAGGAAGACATGGCTCTTGCTGCACAACGCAATCGGGCATGTCCGGCCACATTCTGCGCAGTCACGGCGGCCTTCAGGGCCGGTCGGACTGGTTTCGGAATGTTGGTTTACCTTATGCGAGGTGACTGACCGTTCGGTTGGCTCAACTGTCATAGCGGGTGTGAGCCTCCATCTCCGATCTGTTGCAAGGATGATGACAGGGAGCGGCCTATACAACAATGCAGGGTATTGTTATTAATTAAGATGATTTCCATATAAATAGAGTCACTTATGGCGATTACCCTTCGACAGATCGATGCGTTTCTGGCAGTTGCGGCACAGGGGACATTTACGAAAGCAGCAGAAATGCTGCGGGTCGCCCAACCCGCGCTCTCTCAGCTTGTTCGGGAGCTTGAAGCCGAACTTGGAGTGCGGCTCCTCGACAGAACGACCCGGCGCGTCGAACTCACCGAGGCCGGGCGGGAGTTTCAGGGGGCAGCAAGCAAAATCAGGGAGGATCTGGATCTTGCGGTTGAAAACGCTGGGCAGCTGGCCGAGCGTCGGCGTGGGCGGATCATCGTTGCAGCACCGCCGCTGCTGGCTGCGGTTCTTTTGCCTTCGGCGATCGCCGAGCTTCAAAGAAGCTATCCTGGACTGACGGTCAGTATCATGGACGCCCGCAACGACATCATCATCGAAGCTGTCCGCAACGGACAGGTCGATTGCGGCATCGGCACGTTTTCGGCGCTCGAAGGCAATATTGAGCGTTCCTCGTTGGCGCGCGATCAGCTGCTGTTGTTCTGCCCGGCAGAAAGCCCGTTCGCGAGACAAGACACTGTGACCTGGAGCCAGTTGGCAAATCAGCAGATTGTCACGCTCTCCCGAGAGAGCGCCATCCGACTTCTCGTCGAGGTTGGTTTCGAGAACGCCCAAATCGAACTCAACCCAGCGTATGAGGTCACCCAAATCACGACAGCGCTTGCGCTGGTGACGGCCGGCCTGGGGGTCGCCGTGCTTCCGACATACGCTCGAACTGTTGCAAATCCGAAGATCGTCGTCAGGCCGCTCCTCGAGCCAATCTCTCGAGACATCATCATGATACGCCCCAGTGGACGATCGATGTCCCCTGCCCTCGCGAGCTTCGAAGGCATCGTTAAACGACATACCAGGCAGATTGTGCCGGACTGAGCACACTTTTAACGCCGAGAACAGATTAGAGTGGCGTGCAACGGTTCCCGGCATGACATCTACTCCCTCGGCGTCCCCTTGGTGTCGTAAGGAGGAACCGGAACGACGAGCCGGTCGGACGAGCGACAGTAGTTCGGTCCACCCAAGCGCCCGATCGGCTGGTAACGCTCGACACGCACGCGCATCTTTTGCTCGTCCAGGAGGTCATCACGGAAATACATGCCGACGATCTCTCCAAGGATGATCGAACGGAATTTTGCGTATTCCAGCACCTTGAAAAGCCGGCACTCCCAAGCGATCGGTGCCTCCTCGATCCGGGGCACCGATATCTGGTCGGAAGGAGCAAGTCGCAGCCCGACCTCGTCGGCCTCACAGACGTGCGATGGATGATCCGTACCGCAGCGAACCGCTCGCTCGAGTATGGGTTCGTCGACCATGTTCACCACGAACTCACCGCGAGCCTCGATATTGGCTAATGTGTCCTTGCGCTCTCCTGGACGGTGGCTCTCGTCGCCATAGAGATCGACCCCAATCATCAGAAGTGCCGGTTCTTCACTTAGATAATTAAAGGCACTGAACGGAGCAGCATTACAATGACCGTCTTCGCGCAGACTGGTTACCAGACCGATGGGACGCGGACCGACGCTTCCGGTAATCAACCAATAGCGCTGCCGCGTCGTGAGATCGCGAAGAGAGACATGAGTCATCTGACAGCCTCGCGGAAGTTTGCCAGTTGCTGGGCAAAAACGCCGGCAAGCCGGTGAAGGAAGTCAGTATTGGCACCCCCGACTAGCTCGCCATTCGCGAAAGCTCTTTGAGCATTCGGGATCGCCAGATCCTCAGGAAAAACCGTAGCCCCCATCTTGCTCAGGATCGCCCGTAAGTGCCCAATCGCGCGAATTCCGCCAAAAGGACCGATCGACGTTCCGACGATCAGCGATGGCTTGAGCCTGAACGGTTCAAGAGGTGCCATTCCGTCGCCAGGCCGAGAGCACCAATCCAATGTGTTCTTCAGCAAAGGAGTGACGGATCCATTGTACTCCGGGCAGGCGAACAGGAGGCCATCATGCTCCTTGATGATGCGCCGTAGCGAAAGCACCTGTGAGGGAACGCCATCTTTGCTCTCAAGATCACCGTCATAGATCGGAAACGGATAGTCGCGCAGATTGATTTCCCGCACGTCCACGCCTTGTGACCTGAGCGCCTCAGCTGCAATTCCGAGAAGGACTGAATTCCACGATCCCGCCCGGGTGCTGCCAGAAAAGGCCAATACGCGCGCGAGTGCCCCATCAGCCGGTGCTCTACCGGTGATCGTCTCAATGTTCGTCATGATATTCGATCGCTCCCTTCGGCAACAGGAAAATGAAGGTGCAAGCGCCGCCGGTTACGGTCGGGTAGTGGCTGGTACCGGGCGCAAACACTTTCCAGCCCTCTCCCTTCCCGCAGAACTGCCCCTCAGGATCGACGGGCTGGATCATGTTGATCTCGCCGAGCGGATGGGTGTGGAAGTTGCCCTTCACATTTTTCAGCTTTGCGCTCTCGACGACGAAGTCGTGGTGTCCGTCGGCAACGACACCAAGGCGCCCGCGGCAATAGTCGGGACCGTCAATGATCTTGTAGCAGGCCCATTGCTCGTCAATTCCGGTCCGAAGAAGCCGCTTCATCTCCTGAAAACTCTCGGTATGAGGACCGAATACGTCATTCAGGCGGGCCTCAAGTTCCTGGTCGAGTGCACTCTCTCCAATGAAGCTGATAAGCTGTTCGAGGTGCCGGATCAGTTCCGGTTTGTGTTTGCCCGTGGGAAGGTCTGTTTCATCAATCATCTCTGTTCTCCTCTTCGGTTTTTCCGGTCTGCCGCGCCGGATCCCCATGATGGTATTGAGATGACAGCCGAGATTTTGCGCCGGATTGATCCACTTGTTGCTGAATTGATATGAAGTGCGGCAAGCGGCCTGAAATTTTGGAAAGGCCGTTGCACTGCCGCCGTTCCCCTGCCTTCATCGAAGGATCAAATAAAAAAGAGGGGTTCCCATGCGTAAGCTTGCTACAGCTTTGTTGGCATTCACGGCTTTGAGCTGCACGAATGCATTCGCAGAAATATCGAAGAACACGGTCCGGATTGGCGTGCTGACCGATTATACCGGCATGTTCGCGGGCCTGTCCGGGCCGGGCGGCGAAATTGCTGCGCGGATGGCAGTCGAGGATTACGGTAGTAAAGTCGCAGGCGCACCGATCGAAGTCATTTCCGCCGACCATCAAAACAAGGCGGACCTTGGTTCGGCGCTCGTCAGGCGCTGGTATGATGAAGAAGGCGTCGACCTTGTCATGGACGTGCCAAACTCTTCGGTGGCACTCGCCGTACAATCGATCGCCAACGAGCGCCATAAGCTGGTGATTTATGCTGGCGCCGGTACTGCGGATCTGACCGGAAAGGCGTGCATGCCGACGGGATTCCAATGGGTATGGGACACCTACTCTGTAGCCATTTCCACTGGTCGCGCGATGCTGGATGAGGGCCTTAAGAACTGGTACATCATCGCCGCCGACTATGCGTTTGGGCAGACGATGACGTCCGACATTACCAAGATCGTCGAAGGCCGTGGAGGAAAAATCGTCGGCACGGTGAAGCACCCGCTTAATTCTCCGGATTTGTCCTCTTTCATTCTGCAGGCACAAGGAGCGAGTCCAGACGTGATCGCGCTTGCGAATGGGGGCGCGGATACAATCAATACGGTCAAGCAGTTCGCCGAGTTCGGCGGCACTTCCAGCGGTGTCAAGCTTGCGGGTCTTGCGGTCTTTATCTCGGACATCCACGGTATCGGTCTCGAAAGCGCCCAGGGGATGCGGCTGACCACAGGCTTCTATTGGGATCGAACCGACGAGACGCGCGCCTGGTCCAAGCGCTTTTTCGAGAAACACGGATCCATGCCGACTATGGCCCAGGCGGGAGTCTATTCGGCCGTTACCCACTACCTGCGGGCCGTGGAGGCCTTGAAGGACGACGATCCGGTCAAGGTCGCAGAACAGATGCGCAAGACGAAAGTGAACGACGTCTTCACGAAGGACGGCTTCATTCGAGAAGATGGCCGCTTGGTTCACGACATGTACCTGGTCGAGGTGAAGAAGCCTGACGAGGTCCGCTATCCCTGGGACTATTACAAGGTCCTCTCCACCATACCGGCACAAGATACCGTACGACCGCTCGCAGAAAGCGCCTGCCCATTGGTAAAAAAGTAGGGCCTTTACCAACGCGACGCTCGTTCGACCTCGTTATGCAGCGACGGCGAAGCGATCTTGCCGTCTCTGGACGACGTGATATCCTCTCCGACGTCGGATTTTCTGGCGGGGGCAACATGATATCGCGTGAGGAGCTGCCGAAGAGAGAGGGCGTGGAGCTTTTGGACTGGGCGGGAGTCGATGGCTCTTGGCCTATGCCGGTGGCAATTTGGGACGCCCCGAAAGGCTTCAACACCTGCACTCGCCCCGACCATCAGCCTTGCCACGTCATTGCCGTGCGTTTGTCCGGTGCGCTTGTCGAGCGGGTGCGTCCCGACGCCTTTAAGTCCGAGCGCTTGCGGCCACGAGGGTTTTCGGTTCACCCAGCAGGGCGCGAACTCAGGTTTGTGGCTTCGTCCGCGATACGGTTTGCGCATCTTTACGTAAGCCAGGCTTTTCTTCAGGATATATACGGTAAAACAACGACTTCCGGCTCACCAGACGCTGCTCTCGTTCGCAGTGACAGGGTGATGTACCTTGATGCCGAAATGAGTAGCCAGCTCGACGCGTATGTCCATCGAGCGTTTCAGCGCAGCGATCCACCGTCGAAGCTCGAAATGGAAAGTCGTGCTAATCTGATCGCTTTAAGATTGCTGCGATATAAATCAATGGAACCGCTTTCTTCGTCCCAAAGCGAAAGCAATCTGGCGCCATGGCAATTACGGCGGGTGTGCAACCATCTTGAAGCGAACCTTGATCGTACGGTCCGGCTTACGGAATTGGCGGAATTGATCGGGATCTCCAAGGAACATCTCTGTCGCGCGTTCCATCTGACTACAGGCAGGCCTCCTCTGAGGTGGCATTTGGAAAAGCGGATCGAGCGCGCTTGTGAACTCCTGGCCAGGAACCAATCAACACTCACAAGCATCGCGCAGGATGTCGGCTACTCTGGCCAAAGCTCTTTCGGGACAGCATTCAAAGAATTGATGGGGATGACGCCTGATCAGTATCGACGTTTAAGACAAAACTGATTGCAAGCCGCCAAGTCGATGAAGATCTCCGCCCAACACATGGAGATTGCAACTGAGATTGTTCCAGACAATGTCAGCTGGTGAAAATCCTAAGGCATTTGTCATCCGGCCAGAAAAAGCAAACAAGTGGTGTCGCGCGTGCGGGCGTTCGGGCAATCCGGACGATATTACGTCCGCCTACAGGGGTCAGAACAAGATCAGTGCGAAATCGTACGCTTAGGCGGGAAAGTGATGCTGGAGACCGACATTCGTTTCCTAAAATGCGCGCTAAATAGGATTTCACCCTAAAAGGTCATGTTTCAGCACAGGCCGTAAGTTACGGAAAATCTGCACGAATTCTGTTAGCGTACGATTTCGCACTGATCTTGTTCTGACCCCAGGAACAGGGGAGCATGAGGATTTGTGGGGCGATCACGCGGCGCGGGGTGTTTCGTCGTTCTCATGATTGTCGTTGGCCAGGCCTGGATACCACTGCCGGAAGGTCGAGTGCAGTGAGCCGTCGAGGGTCTGTGTTCGGGTTTGCAGCAGAAGATGCGCACCGGTCCTGCTCCATTGCATCTGTTGCTTCTTGGCAAAACGCTTGGAGATAACGGCGTTGACGGTCGCCTCAACGAAGGCCGAGGAGATGCGCTCTCCAGAGCGATAGCGCTCGCCGTAATTGATCAGGCTCGCGCTGTTGGAGGCAATGTAGGCCTGGAACTCTCCGATCGCCGTCAGGAACTTGCGCATGTTCGGATAGTCCGTCTCGGTTCCTTCCGCATCGAATTGCAGGTCGGCAATTTCATCCCGGGCACGATAGCTATTGCCATGCCACAGATACCATTTGATCTTGCGCAGAGTTTCGAGCATAGCCTGTCCAGCCTGCTCGTTGTGGTTTTCGAGCCCCTGGGCGAACTGGCGAAGGACCGTGATGCGCACGGTGATATGGAACCAGTCGAGGACATGCTCGCTCGCCGGTGCGATCATCTCGGCGAGCGAGCGCACTTCTTCGCCACCGTCGGTGATGAAGGTGATATCCTAATTGGCCTGAACACCCTGCTTCTTGAGGTGATCGAGGATGCGCCGCTGCGGCCTGCGGTCATAGCCATGGACGAAACCGATGTATCGCGGATCGCCGTCTTCGGGCAGCGAACGGCCGACAATCAGCTCGAAATTCTTCTTCCGGTCGTTGCGGTCGCGGATGTATCCGCCATCCAGGCCGATGACGATGCGGCCATCCGGAATGGGCAGGTTCATCCAGTCGCGCGGGCAGGCATCCTGCATGAAGGACACCCGCTCTTCCGTCAGTTCCCGCTCGATCCGGCACGCGGTGCGCAGCGCATGCTGCCGGACTGTGGTGGCGTTGGCGCCGCAATCAATCGGCAGCACGTCGGCCAGTAGTTCGGCCGCGGCGGCGTAGGGCACGAGTGAGGCCCACCGGGTCTCCAGATAAAGGCGTTCAGGTGCAATGTGGTCAGGGATCAGTTTCCGTAGAGGTGAGATCGTTGCTGGGCCGTTCCCTCCGGCCGTCCGTGGCAAGCAATAGCGCGGGCTCTTCAGCCGGATGTCGCCGAACAGCGTATGGAAGGTGACGGGATAACTTCCCTTGCTGCGCAGACGGCAACCATCCAGATCGCGGTTTTCCCTGAGCCACAATTCCACCTGCGTCTCCACCATCGCCTGCTGCAACTTGGCTAGCAGGGTCTTCGCCTCCGACAATGACAGTCCGAGATCCTCGGCGCCTTTCGTCACCTTCGCCAAATCCGCAACGGTCTCGGTCGCGATCGTCTCGCCGTCACCATCCATCATCTGCAATACCAACCGCGCCCGCATGTCGTCTTCCCGCATCGAGTTTTCCAGAATGGCCGGAGTGGAAAATCGGATGCTTGCAAAACAGCCGTTTCCGCTCTTCGTGCCGGAAACAGTGATATCGAATACGGGTTAGCAATCCGAAAATCATCTGGTAAACCGCCATGACTTCGATCGAGCGTGCCGCCAATGCCGTCGCCAACATTCTCATTTGGGAGGGTATCGACTATCTTCGAAACAACCGTGGCGACCCTGCGCCGGAAATTCGATCAGGTCACCGGATCCGGCCGCTCGCGCTCTGCTTTCGGGCATCCGGCGCGATCGCGGTGATGATGCAGCTCTCCTGGCGGCTGATCTTCTTCGACGGATCGCAACAACAGACCGGTTACATCTGCTGGTGCATGAGTATCAGATATTCGCCCTGTTGCAGGCGTTCATTCGTCTTCCGGTGTTCGAAGCGCTCTCCCAGCCAACTTGCGCGCTCCCTCAGTCTATCCAGTGCCCCGCGCAGTTCCTCCGAGCGGCCGGGATCGTCCAGCGCAGCAAGGGATTTCGTTTCGGCAGCCTCCTGCAAAAACTCCGTCGTGATCTCCAGGTCGTGCATCGTCTCATAGCCGAAGGCGTTGTCGTGCCGCCACATCCAAGCCTCGGGTCCGCCGCAGTCTTCCTTCGGACAGTCGCAGCCGCCTCCCATGCATGCCGGATAGTGAGCACCCGGTTTGACTGGCTGGCGCTCCTCCAGCCGGATCTCGTGCTCCCATAGAATGTTGAGGTCGTACTCGTAAAGGAACCGGCTGCCTTTGCGCAGCTTCAATTCGCCAAGCGTCTTGGCGGGGACCGGGCTCCCGTCTCCCACGAGCCGTACCGCGCGGCGTGAATGATGAACTGATAAAGGTGGATGCCTTCCCATCCCATTACGACCTGAAGGACGCCATGAAATTCGCGCAGGCTGATTGTCGAGAGAACCTGGACCCTGCGCCACACCATCGGGCTTACGTCTTTCAACCAGATACGGAATTGCAGGCCGAAAACTTCATCCTCAGAGGTCGCCGTGTCCCCGCGAGCTCTCGTTGTTCGTCTTGCCCTCTTCACGCTCACCAGTTCCGTCGAAATTCAATGGCGACGACATACTCCGTTCCGGCCCACCCCACAAATCCTTATGCTCCCCATAATGCTGGGGTCTGCAAGCCTGCGACTTGTGGTTACTTCAGAGCTGTTTGATTCGGCTGTCGAGCCCACAGCCGGTCATGACGATAAATGAATGAATTTCAAGGTTTAGCAAATTCAAGATTCGAGCGTCGTAGGTTCGAATCCGTTCAAGAGCTTAAATCATCGCCGAACGGTAATGGAAAGTATGAGCTGTTTCACGCAAGGGCCAAGTTCGGAGTGCTACGAAAAGTTCTCCAGCACCGCCATAAACGTATGTCGGTCGCCCTGTCCCTCAGTCAGCCGCACCCGGCCTTCGATGTCCGCGAGGTGATGATCCATCAAGTCCTGCGCCTTGCTGAGGTCCTTCGCCTTCAGTGCCGTAACGATCATGCGGTGGTGATCCGCGCCGCAGTCGTCCTTGCGATCCTCCTCGTAGAGCGACATAACGAGCGAGAGGCGTGCGACGATCTTGGAGAGCATTTCGGTCAGCACCGGGTTGCCAGCGAGATCGGCCAGCACGATGTGGAATTTACCCGACAGGACCGTCTTCGATTTCTCGTCGCCGTGATGATGGATGTGTTCTTCCTCGTCCGTCAGCTTCTGCAATGCGTCGAGCTGGTCTGTCGTTGCGCGGAGGATGACGAGTTCGAGCAGCATCCGTTCCAGCTTCCGGCGCGCCTCGAAGAGGTTCTTGGCCTGCTCGATGCTCGGTTCGGCGACGAAGGTGCCGCGGTTGCGCTTGCGTTCCAGCAGATGGTCGCTCTCAAGCACGCCGAGTGCGCCGCGGACGACGGTGCGGCTTACGCCGAAATGCTCGGCGATCGCCTCTTCAAGGATCTTGGTGCCTGGCTTGAGCGCGCCTTCGCCGATCGCCGCTGCCAGCGTGTTGCGGATGCGTTCGGATACGTCGTCATTGTCGACGGTGTCCGCCGTGCCATTGGCGGTCGTGGACGGTTTCAGGCTTTGACGGCGCATCTTCTTCATCATTTCTCTCCAGGCTCGGCAACAGCCTCTGCGTCAGACCGGACGCCGCGAGATATCCGATATCTGCACGCTGTAATTTTTTCCATAAGAAAGTTTGTACGCAACTCGATGTTTCCACCGTGGGCTGGCGAGATCGGGCGGCCGAAGCCGCCGTTATTCGGCCCGTTAGGCCGCCCTTCGCTCCGACACTGCCGAATTCAGTGCGATGCCTTGGTCCTTGCAGATGGTCTCGATGTGCCGTGCCGACTGCTTAATAAAGACGATCGCCTCGTCGAAGCCGTAGGACTGGTGCTCGTAGGTCGGATAGCCGTACTGGCTGGCTTCGTAGGTCTCCCAGTCCGGAACCGCGCCGGACGCGACGCGCTTTTCGTAGCCATCGACCAGCGCCATGTAGGCGTCGAGTTCTTCGGCCGTGAGATCGGGATGGCCGGCGCGCCAGATCGGATCGTCGATCTGGATGCACTGGCGTGGGTTGGCCTTGCGCGGCTTGTCGGCGACGGAGGCTGCGACCTCCAGCGAGAGGTTGAGCGCGGGGTTTGCCTCGGCGAGGATCGGCAAGATCGTCTCGAAATCGACGATGCCGCCGCCGACCGGGCGGGTCTGGAAATCGAGGCCGCCGGGCGCGCGGCCGACGTAGGCGTCCTTTATGTGCGTCTGGCGAACGAAAGGCGCGAGGCGTTTCGCCGCAAAGACCGGATGCTCGGCCCGCTGCAGGCCATTGGCCGTGTCGAAGACGGCGCCGACGCAATCGGCGCCGACCTTCTCGATCAGCCGCAGGATTTCGAAGGAGGTGATCTCGTCATGGGTCTCGATATTCAGATGCGCGCCATGCGCACGGGCAACGGGCGCAAGCTTCTGCAGCACCTTCTCGATGCCGATCAACTGGTCTTCCCAGGTGATGTCGGTGCGGAAGCGGTCATTGGCGAGACGGCCGCAATATTCGGACTTGAAGTTGCCGGGCGCGACCCAGAGCTCGAAGCAGCCGATAGCGGCGCTCGCCTCGATCATCCGCGTGAATCCGGCAATAATGTCCCCGTTACCGGCCGCTCTCAGGGCGGGTTCCTCGGCGCTGCAGTAAGGGTTGATCTTGCCAACCCCGCTTTCGAGGTAAAGGCCGAGCTCATCTGCCTTCGCCCTGATGTCACGCAGCTCACCCAAGTCGAGCGTCGGGCTCATGTCCAGCGCGGTGGAGAAGAAGATGCCTGAAAGGCCCAGTTCCTTGACGTGGTCGAGGCTACCGAGCGGGCCGCGCTTCTTCGATTCCGGCAGTTTGATGTTGTCGATGCCAAGCTTCATTGTGTGCTCCTTGTCGTTTCCTGACAGGCGCCGCTGCTCTGGCGACGCCCTTTATTGTTGATCTATCCTCAACCGCGTTTCGCCGTGCGGGATCTGTCGGCGCCGCTGCGGTATTTCGGCTGGAGGCTCTTTTCGAGATAGTGCTGGCCGATCGACGCGATCGTCGTAATCGCGAGGTACCAGATGGAGGCGACGAACAGCAGTTCGATCACCAGGAAGTTGCGGGCGTAGATAACCTGCGCCTGCGTCAGCAAGTCCTGCATGCCGATGACGGAGACGATGGCGCTGGCCTTCAGCATGCCGATCGCCTGGTTGCCGGTCGGGGGCACGATAAGGCGCGCCGCCTGCGGCAGGATGACGGTGCGGAATGTTTGCCGGGGCTTCAGTCCGAGTGCTGTCGCCGCCTCCCGCTGTCCACGGTCGATGGCAAGCAGGCCACTGCGGATGATTTCAGACATGTTGGCGGCCTCGTGCAGCCCGAGGGCCAGGAAGCCCGCCAGCGCCGGTGTGACGAGATCGTTGATCGAGATGCTGTAGTGGCCCACCCCGACCTGCGGAATGAAGAGCGCGATATTGAACCAGAGGAAGATCTGGACGATCAGCGGCACGCCGCGAAACCACCAGACGAAGCCTGCGGCAATCGCCTTCAGAACGATGTTCGTCGACGTTGCCATGACGGCGAGCGGGCAGCCGAGGCCGATGCCGAAGATCATGGCGCCGGCCGTCAGTTCCAGCGTCAGCAGCACGCCGCGCAGGATCTGGGGGTGCACGAGATAGCGAGGGATTTCGGACCATTGCACGCTCTGGCTTTGCGCGACGACGCTGCCGAGGAGCACCAGCGCGAGGATCGCGCTGGCACCAGTTGCGAACTGTCCCCACTTGATCGACCGCATGGCCGGTGGCGGCAGGCTCATTGTCGTTGTCTGTGCGGAGAACAGTGTCATGAGGTTTACTCCGCAGGCATGCTGGCGGCGTCGTTGACCTTGACGGTCTTCACCGCGAGCGGGCCGAGGCTCCACTTCTTCATGATCGTCTCGTAGGCGCCGCTGTCGACCATCTGCTGCAGGGCGGCGGCGACGGTGTCGCGGAGTTCCGGATTGTCCTTCGATATCAGCATACCGAGATAGCCGACAGCGAGGCGGATTTCGGGAAGCGCCTGCAGGCCCTTGCCGTTGCCGGTCTGGTGCTCGGTCGTATAGACGCTGGTCGCATAGCCGTTGACGGTGGCATCGGCGCGACCGGTGCGCACGGCCTGCAGCACGTCCGGCATCTTCGGGATCGCCATGATGTCAATCGGCGTCTTGCACTTCGCCGAAGCGGCCTCGACCATCTTGCCCTGGAAGGTACCGACCGGAACGGCAACCTTCTTGCCGCAGAGGTCTTCCATGCTTTTGATGCCGAGCGGGTTGTCCTTGATCGTCATGATCGTCGTGGCGTCATACATATAGTCGATGACATCTACCTGCTTTTCCAGTTCGACGTCGTCGTTGATGCCAGAGATCGTCATGTCGAACCGCTTGGACAGGATTGCGGGAACGATGGCGGCGCCGGCGCCGACATCCGTCATCTGGACGTCGAGGCCGAGGATAACACCGAGGGCCGCGGCGATATCGGCGTCGATGCCCACGAGCTTGCCGTCATCGTCATGGAAACTGATCGGCGGGGTCAGATCCGTTGCCACCTTCAGCGTGCCGGATGCCTTGATCGACGCGGGAAGGCCGTCTACCAGCTTCGGTGTCAGCACCACTCCGGGGAGCTTTGCAACGTCAGTCGCTTCCATCTTCTCGGCCGCGCTCTCTGCGGCGTGGCCGGAGAGCGCCATGAGAGTGACGAGCGCGGTGGCGATGCCGGCCTTCAGGATTGTCTGCACGTTCTTCATGGGATCCCCTTTTTCGATTTTGCCATGCATGAATTCTCTGGGATCTTCCAAGCAATCACTGTGCCAGTTTCACCTTCGCGGCATCAAGCGATTGAATATGAACGAATAAATCTTCCTCATCGTTTGTCCGAATAAAGTTTCGCATATTATTTCGCATACTTGTTCGAAATAACAATGATTAAAAAATCGCCCTTGCGTCGATTTTCTGGGCGAAAACTGCCTCAAGTCTCGCCTTTTCCCTCATCCCCATTCTTCTCACGATGCTGGTGGCCGGGGAAATTGCCTGTTTCTCGCCAGACGCTGGAGATATCCGGCCGATAAATGTGCAGAATTCTGCACGACATCGAACCTTAATGGCAAAACTTTAGACAAATAATCTTCCGCAATAAATGCCGGAAGTTCATGATAAGAAAGTTTCGAAACTTTATAAATCATAAAAAGCAACTTTTAATCAGTGACTTGAGTTTGTCTCGATCAACGGACTCCGAATCTGGCACGGCCCTTGCAATTCCCTTTTCATGAACATGCTCCGGCGTCGGAGCGCTCATTGCCACCACGCAGGATCAGGGAAGCGACATGCTGGACATCGCAAAGACTAACGATCGCAAGCGGCTCAGTGTTCGGGGCGTCACCCATAGCTATGGCGGGCAGAATGCCGTCAGCGACATATCCTTCGATATCGAGGCCGGCGAGATCGTTGCGCTTCTGGGGCCGAGCGGCTGCGGCAAGTCGACGGTGCTGAGGGCGATCGCCGGCCTCATTCAGCCGAAGGCAGGCAGGATCGTGCTGGGCGACGACGACCTTGCCAATGTCTCTGCCCGTGCACGCGGCATCGGCATGGTCTTCCAGAACTATGCCCTGTTCCCGCATCTGACCGTCGCGGAAAACATCGCCTATCCGCTCGCCTGCCAAAAGGTGTCGCGCGCGGAACGAAACGCTCGGGTCGAGGAGATGCTCTCGCTCGTCCGCCTCGATGGTTATGGCAACCGCCTGCCGCGCGAGCTCTCCGGAGGCCAGCAGCAGCGTGTCGCCGTCGCCCGCGCCATCGCCGGTCGTCCGTCGCTGCTGCTTCTCGACGAACCCTTCGGCGCTCTCGACCGGGCGCTGCGCTTCGACCTGGAGGTCGAACTCCTTCATCTGCAGAAGACGCTCGGCATCACCACGCTGATCGTCACCCACGACCAGGAGGAGGCCCAGAGCCTCGCCAGCCGTCTGGTGCTGATGAACAAGGGCAATGTCGAGCAGATCGACACGCCGATGGCCGTCTACGACCGGCCGAAGACCCTGTTCGTCAACACCTTCATCGGCCAGACCAACGTTCTCCAGGGCACTGTTGCCGAACTCGGCGAAGGCAGCACGGTCATCGCTCTGAAGAGCGGCGGAAACCTCGTCCTGCCGCGCCGCCTGAGCTTCACCACGGGCTCGGATGTCACCATCACCTTCCGGCCCGAAGAGGTCCGCCTGATGACGCAGCCGGGCGTGAATGCGCCCGCCGTGCGTGTCACCGTTTCCGTGCCGCTCGGCCCGACGCTGATCCACGACCTCGTGCTCGATGACGGTACTAGCCTGCGCGCCTCCGAGGTTCGCGGTCCCGGCACGGCCATTCCCGATATCGGTGCCCAACTTTTCGCAGAGATCGACACCCGCAGGTGTCACGCATTTCCGGCCGAACCGGAAAGCATCCAGTGAATACCCCCTTTGAATGCCCAGAGAATGAACAACGACAACCAACAGAGGTGACAGCATGAACGACTTCAAAATGACCCGCCGCCATTTCGGCCTTCTCGCTGCCGGCGTTGCCGCAGCCTCCGCAATGCCCTTCGCTGCCCGTGCAGCAGCAGGCGAAACCGCGATCGCCGCGACCTTTCCGGGCAACTGGGAAGACGGCTATCGCAGCGTTCTCAGCCCACTCGTCAAGGAAGCCGGCTACAGCCTGACCATCGCCCCCTCGATGGCGCAGGACCAGCTTGCCAAGGTCATGGCGAGCCCCGGCAACCCGCCCTACGACACGCTGCTGATGTCGCCCGGCCAGATGGCCGTCGCCATCGAGAACGACATCATCCAGAAGATCGATCCGAGCCGCCTGAAGAACTGGTCGATGCTCGATCCGGCGTTCCAGGGTGAATACGGCCCGACCGTGACCATCGAAGTCAACGGCATTGCCTACAATCCCGACCTCGTGCCGCGCCCGAGGGGCTATCGCGACCTGTTCGAGAACAAGGCCTATAGCGGCCTCGTCTCCTGGACCGGTTTCGGCTCGAACACGGCCGTCATGGCTTATACGGAAATGGCGAAGATCTTCGGCTCGGGTCCGAACGACATGGATGCCGTCTTCAAGCTGTTCAAGGACCATCCTGAACATCTGAAGGGCGTCGTCGACAGCACCAACCACCAGATGACGCTGTTCCAGCAGGGCGAAATCGCGGTCTTCATGTGCTCGACCGGCAATGTCGCCCGCCTGAAGTCGATGGGCCTCAAGGCCGAATATGTCGCTCCGGAAACCGGCGCTCCGGCAGCGCCTGTCAACATCCACCTCACCAAGGGAGCAAAGAACCTCGATGCGGCCTATGCCTATATGGACGCCGCCATCTCCAAGGCTGCGCAGGACAAGCTGAAGCTGCCGCCGACCGAGATGTTTCCGACCAACAAGGACGTCGCGCTCACCCCTGAGATCGAGGCCTATGTGACCCGCGAGCAACTCGGCAACATGGTCTATCCAGACTGGGTCGCCATCAACAAGAACCGCGCCGACTGGATCCGCCAGTTCGACGCACTCGTGGCAGGCTGAGGAGTAGACGATGAAGGCGGGCGGTTTTCCATACGTTGTACCGATGCTGTTGCTCTCGGTGGCGTTCTTTGCGACGCCGCTCGCCGTTCTCGTTGGTTTCAGCTTCACAGGTCCTGAAGGGGCAACGCTAGCCAATTATATCAGGTTCTTCGGGGACGCGTTCAATTTTCGCGTCCTCATCAATACCGCACGGCTGGGGCTGGAGACAGTTCTCGCCACGACGCTGCTCGGCGTGCCGATCGCGCTTCTCTACTGGCACAGTGGCAAGACCGCACGGCAGGTGATCATCTTCCTGACGCTCATCCCAATGCTGACCAGCAATGTGGTGCGGACCTTTGCCTGGATCATCATCCTTGGGCGGCAAGGGCCGATCAGCCAGGCGCTTATGGGGCTCGGCCTGACCGGCAGCCCGATCAGCCTGATGTTCACAGAACTCGGTCTAGTCATGGCCATGTGCCAGATCGACCTGCCGTTGATCATCCTGCCGCTCGTCGCCATTCTGTCGCGCACGCCGGTTCAATATACCGAAGCGGCGCAGGTCTCCGGTGCCGGCCCGTGGCGCATCTTCGTGACCGTGCTCATCCCGCTCATGCTGCCGGGGTTGTTGGCCGGCTGGATTCTCGTCTTTGCCAGCACCAGCAGTTCCTTCGTCACGCAGGCCGTCATCGGCGGTGCGCGCAATGTCTATGTTCCGCAGCTCATCTACCGCGAGGTCGGCACGCTGTTCGACTGGCCTCTGGCCTCGGCGATTGCCGTCGTCCTGCTGCTCTCCACCGGCTGCCTGCTCGTCGCAATGACCATGATTTCCCGTCACAGGAGGCTTGTCGGCCATGGCTGATAGAAGCGAAAACCCGATCCCAGGTCTGCTCTACAAGCTCTTCGTCTTCGGTTTCGGCACTTTTGCCGTGATCTATCTGGTGGCGCCGATCGTCATTGCGCTCACCATGTCCTTCACCTCGGGCCAGACCCTGAAATACCCGCCCGAGGGCTGCTCACTCCGCTGGTACGAGGCGCTGCTCGATCCCGTCCGCTCGGCAACGGAACATGCTGCGGCCTTCAACTCGCTGAAGATCGCCGGCCTTGCGGTTCTCGGCTCGCTGCTCTTTGCCGTGCCCGCCACCATCGGCATGAGCCGGATGCGGAAGGGCACCGTCGGCGCCATCGAACCGCTGCTTCTGTCGCCGCTGGTGCTGCCAAGCCTCGTCTACGGTCTGGCGGCGTTGATCGTCGCCAACTTCGTCGGGGTACAACCCTCGCTCTGGCTGACAGTCGCCGGCCATGTCGTCGTCTTCGGGCCGCTAATGTACCGCGCCGCCTCTGTCGTCGCGCAAGGACTCAATCCTTCGCTCGCCGAGGCATCGACCGTCATGGGCGCGTCCTGGTTCACCACGCTTCGCCGGGTGACGCTGCCGCTGCTGATGCCGGGCATTCTCGCCGGCGCGTTCCTGGTCTTTATCCAGTCGCTGGACAACGTCTCGATCTCGCTCTTCCTCGCCGATGCCGAAACCACCGTCCTGCCGCTGCGCATGTTCGCGTTGATCGAGGAATCGCTCGACGTTCGCGTCGCCGCGATCTCGGGTATCCTCATCGGCCTCACCCTGATCGTCATGCTTGTCGCAAGGCGCGTTCTCGCGCCGCGGCAGGCCTTACCAACTCGACAATAATCTGGAAGGAAACACCCATGACCCCTAGCGCAAACAAGTCAGGCTCCTACCGCGTCGGATCGCTGCTCGCCGATTTCCAGCCGGACTTCGATTTCGATGCGCCTCTGCCGCTACCGGTCGAGGAGTTCGAGGATCGCTTGCGCCGCATCCGCCGTCAGGCCGTGGAAGCCGGGCATGATGCGTTGATCGTCCACACCGGCAGCGTCGGCTGGTTCCATGCCTCCAACCACTATCTGCGCTATATCTGCGACTGGATGCGCGAAGGCGTTCTGATCATACCCACAGACAGCGACAAGCCGCTGACGCTTCTGTCCTTCTTCACCCAGTCGGTGCTGCTGCCGCCGGGCGGTGAACCTGTTCTGGTCGAGGATATCTGGCAGATCGGCCCGATCGGCCGCGAATATGCCGACCGTCCGGGCGACAGCGTCGTCAAGACGGCGGAGAAATGCGCCGAACTCATCGCCGGCATGGGGCTCGGCAAAGCCCAGATCGGCCGAATCGGCGACCGGACGTCGCTGACCTTCTGGGCGGCACTCGATGAATTAATGCCGAAGACCAAATTCGTCGCCGACAACGCCATTCTCGACCGGATGCAGAAGGTCCGCTCGCCACGCGAGATCACCATGTTCCGCGCCGCAGCCCAGCTTATCAGCATCGCCACCCAGGCGGCCTTTCATGTGGCGAAGCCGGGCGTGACCGACCATGAGATCTACGCCGCCTTCACCCAGGCGCAGCTCACTTATGGCGGGGAGACCGGCGACGGCTACCAGATCGGCATCAACGAGTTCGGCACCCATTGCGGCAAGCCCTACGGCCATGTCGTGCGGCCGGGCGACCTGATCAATCTCTACGTCTCCAACATCACCTATCGCGGCTACACGGCCCAGACCGCCCGCATGATCGCGGTCGGCGCGATCACCAAGCGGCAGGAAGAGGTGCTCGCCGCCTGCACCGAGGGCGTCAAGCGGGCCGAAAAGCTGATCCGGCCCGGCGCCCTGATGCGCGACGTCAACAACGCCGCCTTCGAGCCGATCATCGAGCGTGGCATGCTGGCTTCGCCCGAGGCGCGCACCATGCCCTACAACTGGGCTCCGATGGATGACGGCAGCGCCCGCCTTATCCCGCACCAGTACCTTAAGAACATCGACTGGGAGGCCCAAGGGCGCAAGTTGATGCACGTCTACCCAGCGACCCACGGGCCGCATAATCCCAACCTCGGCCACTCGGTTGGCATGGCCGGCGGTCAGAACAGCTTCAACATCTCCTCCCACAATTACGACCTGATGGAAGAGGGCATGGTCTTTGTGCTCCACACGCAATGGCTCGAGCCGCTGTCGGCCGGCTGCAATGTCGGCGACATGTATGTCGTCACCAGGGATGGCTTCGAAAACCTGTCCCGTCACACTCCGCTTGAAACCCATCGCATTGCTGCCGAGGCCTGATATGTACGATCATACCCATTTCGACTTCTCAAGGCTCAACGAGCGCGAGCGCTACAAGATCCTGATCGGCACCGTGATCCCGCGCCCGATCGCGCTGGTGACGACCGTCAGCAAGGCCGGCCAGCCGAATGCCGGCCCCTTCAGCTTCTTCAACGTCCTGACCCACGATCCGGCTATCGTCGCGATCGGCGTCGAGAACTACGCCGACATGCGCTTCAACGATACCGCCCGCAACATCCGCGAGACCGGCGAGTTCACCGTCCACATCTGCGATGATGCGCTGGTGGATCAGATGGAGGTCTGCGCCATCAAGTTCGCCGCCGAGGTGAACGAGATGGACGAGGCGGGTCTTGCGACTGTGCCCGGCCGGATGGTGCGAAGCCCCCGCATCCTCGCGGCCCCGGCCGCACTTGAATGCCGGCGCCACACGACTCTGCAGGTCGGCCCGGCCCGCGAGATCATCCTCGGCGAGGTCGTCGGTGTCTTCGTTCGCAGCGATGCGGTCAACGCATCGAATCTGCATATCGACCAGCACCTGATGGACGCCGTCGGCCGTATGGGCGGTCACACCTATGCCCGAACGCGCGACCAGTTCGACATCAAGACGCTGACCCCTCAGGAGTGGGAAGGGCGTAAGGCGGGGGAGCAAGCAGCGGCAGAGTGAGGGCGCTCCGTGCATTCGTAATTATTGAGAGGTTTAGGGGTGAGGGACGTGGCTGGCCGCAGGGATCGAAGGTTCACATCCCATCAAGAGCTTAGGTAGGCGGATCGGCATCTTCTTGGGCATAGCCGGCCTGTACAAGCGACATTTCCCAAAGGCTGTGGCCGCTTTATTCACCGGCGCTGATTGCCGGCGGATTGCAGAAATCGCCCAGTGTAGCACAGCGGGCGTTTGCGTATCTGGAATCTGGTTGAAAGTGGTTGCAGGGACGCAGGCCTTCAGACGGTCGGACGGGTCTCCTACTCCATCGCCAGGATCATGTTGCGCACGACAGGGTAGATCTCCTTCTCCCAGCGGCGGCCGTTGAAGACGCCGTAATGTCCGACGTTGGCCTGCAGGTGGTGGCGCTTCAGGTGAGGGCGCAGCGAACGACAGAGGTCGTGGGCGGCGGAAGTCTGGCCCAGAGCGCAGATGTCGTCGCGCCCGCCCTCGACCGTCAGGAGTGCCGTGTTGCGGATCAGGCCAGGATCGACCTTGCGCCCGCGATGGGTATACTCGCCCATCGCCAGTTCGGCCTTCTGGAAGACGCGGTCGATCGTCTCGAGATAGAATTCTTCCGTAAGGTCGAGCACTGCGAAATATTCGTTGTAAAAGGTCTTGATCTTCCCGGCTTCCGCCGTCTCGCCCTTTGCCAGATGCTCGAAGAGCTTGCGATGGGCGGTCTGGTGGCGCTCGATGTTCATGCTCATGAAGGCGCTGAGCTGGACGACGCCCGGATAGACCCGCCGCCCGCCGCCGGCAAAGCGCAACGGAACGTAGCTGATCAGCGAATTCTCGAACCATGCGAGCGATTTCGAGACGGCGAGTTCGTTGACCTTCGTGGGGCTCTCGCGCGGGTCCACCGGACCGGCCATCAGCGTCATTGTTCTTGGCGTGGCGGGATGCCTAGCTTCCGACATCAAGGCAACCGCCACGAGCGCCTGAACGCAGGGCTGGCAGATGGCAAGGATATGTCCGCCGGGGCCGATCTCCTCCAGGAAGCGGATGATATAGTCCACGTAATCGTCCATGCCGAAGCGTCCGGCGGAAAGCGGGACGTCGCGGGCGTTGGCCCAGTCGGTGATATAGACGTCGTGGTCGCGCAGCAGCGTCTGCACCGTACCCCTTAGAAGTGTCGAGAAATGGCCGGAGAGCGGGGCGATGACGAGCACCCGTGGCCGTCTCGTATCGACATCCGCGGAAAAATGCAGCAGCTTGCCGAAAGGCAGATCGAGGGCTGTCTCCAGGGTGATCGGCACATCGCGATTGCCGATCGTTACCGATGTTATGGCGAAATCCGGACGTTCGTGGGTTAGCTGGAACCGGGAGATCATCTCCATCGCCGCCTCGAAGTAGCGGCTCAGGTCACCGCTCCAGAAGCTCGAGGAAAACATCTCGAGGCGTCGCGCCCAGTCGCGCATCGGGGCGAAGAGGTCTTCCTGGAACTGATAGGCTTGGTAGAGCATGACGCATCTCCTGCATCGCAACAGAATTTCGCGATGCAAAAATGCTAGTGCAATATTTCTTGCGATGCGAGAAGATTGTCTGCGAAAGCAATGTTGTTCGAAGGATGTGGGTAGGATGACGCAAGCGACATTGACGATTTCCTCGAAGAACTATTCCTCGTGGTCGCTGCGCGGCTGGCTCCTGTGCCGGATGGCGGGGCTAGATTTCACCGAAGTGCTCGTCGAACTGGATGACAATGCCCGCCAGGAGCTTCTGTTGCTTTCGCCTTCGGTGCTCGTCCCAAGGCTGACCCACGACGATGTCACTGTGTGGGATACGTTGGCGATTGCCGAATATCTGCACGAGATCGCTCCCAAGGCTGGCCTCTGGCCCGCCGCGCAGGCAATACGTGCCCGCTGCCGATCCGTCTCCGGCGAGATGCATTCGGGCTTCCACAATCTGCGTTCGGCACTGCCGATGAACTTGAAGTCAAGCACGAGAGCTTCAAGATCTTCTCGGGCGCGCGGCCGGATGTCGAGCGCGTCAAGACGATCTGGACCGAATGCCTGGATGCCAGCGGCGGCCCCTGGCTCTTCGGTGGTGCTCCGACCGTTGCCGACGCCATGTACGCGCCTGTCTGCACGCGTTTCCGCACCTATGCCGTGGAACTCGAACCGCAACTGGCAGCTTATGCCGAGACCGTCTTGTCCTGGCCGCTCATGATCGAATGGACGGACGGCGCGATTGCCGAACCGGACGAAATCGTCGAGCTGGAAGTGGAATTCTGAGGGGAGCGGGATTCGCCTGCCCAAACAGCAGTGGTTTTCGCGGAGTGCACAAGTTCAGATTGTGTCGTTTATGTTGCCGCGCAACTCATGCGGCGATCAGCAAATTTACCGATGACTTGGTCAACGCGCATGCGAAAGCGGCGGTTCGAATTGGTTCGACTGCAAGATCGTATCAAGATCGTGTAATGGCGAGGTCGGCGGTCCAGATCCCTCAAGAGCATTCAATCAGACTTGCCGTCATCCTGTGAAACTGAATATCGAACTGAATGAATTTCTTGCGCTGCTCAGCTTCGACGAAGCAACCGCTGACCAATGGCGGCAATAGCATCCTATCTCGGCGCCCCGTAACTTCGTAGGTATTCCGAGGATCAATAACGATCTCAGCCACGTCCGCGGACAGCCGCGCGGCGCATAGCCAACGCTGTTTGCGGGGGGGTGACAAAGTTGTCTCGGGTACTGATCTCTCAATCCTTTGCCAAAGTGTCAACCGTATCGACACGACTTCGACCGCGCCCATTTGAAAAATATCTAGGAGCGACGGCCGCGAAACCGATTGCGAACGTTATCCTCACGCTGCTCTTCCTTGATGTTCTGTCGGGGTGCTCCGGAGGGATTATGGATCCGCACGGCCCGACAACGGCAGCCGAACGCCAGATCCTTCTGAATTCCGTCGTGATCATGCTTTGCATCATCGTACCTGTTATCGCTGCCACGCTTCTGGTCGCGTGGTGGTATCGCGAGGGAAATCGCCAGGCCTGCTACCGTCCCGAATGGACCTATTCCGGAAAGGTCGAGATCGTCATCTGGGGCATTCCTGCGATGGTCATCATGCTGCTCGGCGGCATCGCATGGATCGGAAGTCACGAGCTGGACCCTGCACGTGCGCTGGACTCCCGCAAGACGCCGCTGAACGTCGAGGTGGTGGCGCTCGATTGGAAATGGCTTTTCATCTATCCCGACCAGGGATTGGCGAGCGTCAACCGGCTAGTCGTACCCGTTGGCAGGCCTGTCTCGCTCAAGATCACGTCGGCGACGGTGATGAATAGCTTCTTCGTCCCGCAGCTTGCGGGTCAGATCTATGCGATGTCCGGCATGACCACCCGACTCCACATGCTCGCCAACCGGCAGGGACAGTTCCAGGGACTATCGGCGCAATTTAGCGGCGACGGCTTTTCGGGAATGCGATTCAATGTCGATGCCGTCGAAACTGCCGAGTTCGACGGGTGGATTTCGAGCGTCCGGCAGGGCGGGCGCGCTCTCGACGCCGCCGGCTATGCCGAACTGGCCAGACCGAGTCCTAATGTCCAGCCGGTGACATTCGGAAACGTCGCCAGCGGTCTGTTCGACAACATCATTCATACGACGACGACCATGACCCAGGAAGACGCTGCCTTGGGCATTTGCCGCGGTGTCAGCTCGATTTCCAACGAAAGGCTATAGGATGCTGCTCGGCAGACTGACATGGGACGCAATTCCTTTTAATGAGCCAATTCCCCTTGTTACTTCCCTCGTTGTCATAATCGCCATTGCGGCAATCCTGGGCGTCATATCGATTAAAGGTCTCTGGCCTTACCTTTGGCGCGAGTGGATCACGTCGGTCGATCACAAGCGGATCGGCATCATGTATAGCATCCTCGGCCTGGTCATGCTGCTTCGCGGTTTCTCCGACGCGATATTGATGCGCTCACATCTCGCGTTCGCGGCGGGCGAGGGGCAGGGGTATCTTCCCCCCGATCACTACAACCAGATTTTCACGGCCCACGGCGCGATCATGATCTTCTTCGTCGCGATGCCACTTGTCATCGGCCTGATGAATTTCGTCGTGCCGCTCCAGCTTGGGGTGAGGGATGTCGCGTTCCCCACGCTCAATTCCGTGAGCTTCTGGCTGAGTGCGTCGGGAGCCCTGCTGATCAATCTCAGCCTGTTCGTCGGTAACTTCGCGCGGACCGGGTGGCTCGTCTACCCGCCGTTGAGCGAGCTGCAATTCTCGCCTGACGTCGGGGTGGACTACTACCTGTGGGCCGTTCAGATATCCGGGGTCGGAACACTGCTTTCTGCGGTCAATCTCGTCACGACGATATTGAAGCTGCGGGCACCCGGAATGAGCTACGGCAGAATGACGGTTTTCTGCTGGACCGCGCTGGCCTCCAATCTGGTCATGCTGGCCGTATTTCCGGTGCTGACCGCGACGCTGGCGATGCTGACGCTCGATCGGTATCTCGGTTTCCACTTCTTCACGAACGACGGAGGCGGAAGCGCCATGATGTTCGTGAACCTGATCTGGATCTGGGGGCATCCGGAAGTCTACATTCTGGTGCTGCCTGCATTCGGCGTATACTCGGAGGTCGTCTCGACATTCTCCAGCAAGCCTCTGTTCGGATATCGCACTATGGTGATCGCCACGATGGCGATCTGCGTTCTCTCCTGCATGGTTTGGCTCCATCATTTCTTCACGATGGGAGCGAGTGCGGACGTCAACGGCTTCTTCGGGATCATGACGATGATCATCGCGGTTCCGACCGGCGCCAAGATCTTCAACTGGCTCTTCACGATGTATGGCGGACGCGTCCGCTTCACCGTGCCGATGCTGTGGTCCATCGGCTTCATGGTCACCTTCGTGATTGGCGGGATGACGGGCGTGCTGCTTGCTATCCCACCCGTCGATTTCCAGCTTCACAATTCACTGTTCCTCGTCGCCCATTTCCACAATGTGATCATCGGCGGCGTCGTCTTCGGCATCTTTGCCGGCTACACCTACTGGTTTCCGAAGGCATTCGGGTTCAGGCTTCATGACGGATGGGGCAGAGCTGCGTTCTGGTTCTGGATCGTCGGCTTCTATATCGCGTTCATGCCGCTCTACGTTCTCGGTCTAATGGGCGCGACGCGCCGGATGCAGCACTACGAAGATCTCGGGTGGCAGCCCTACAACATTGTCGCGTTCATCGGAGCAATTTGTATTCTTATCGGCGTCGTCTGCCAGACAGTACAGCTGATCGTGTCCATTCTCCAGCGCCACAGCCTGAAGGATACGCTGGGCGACCCATGGGATGGCCGGTCGCTCGAATGGGCAACGACCTCACCGCCGCCCGCGTTCAATTTCGCTGTTCTGCCCAACGTAAAGGGCGAGGAGGCTTACTGGGGAATGAAGCAGCGGGCCATCGCTCAACAGCGCCTTGCGGAAGAGCCGGCCTATGAGAACATCGAGCTGCCACGCAATAGTCCGCTCGGGTTTACCATCGCCTTCTTCGGAAGTTTTGTCGGCTTTGCCCTGATCTGGCATATCTGGTGGCTGGCGATCATGGGCACGGCCGGAACTTTCGCTGCGTTTGTCGCCTTCGCCTGGCGTCGCGAGTCCGAAACGATAATCCCGGCCGGCGATATCGCGCGCTCTGACCGAGAGCGTCGCACATTGCTCGCGGCCGCTTTGGGCAGTATGCCGCCTCAGCGTATCGCGGAAGCCGCCTTCCAGAGGGGCGACCAGGATCCGCACCGCCTGGGACATAGAAAGAGCGCCGACGGCGACGCTGCCCCGATCTCGCCCTCGGCGTCCGGACCTGCCAGCAAGCATATCGTCGCTGGCTTCGGCTTCTGGCTGTTCCTTCTTTCGGACATCATCATGTTCTCGGCGTTGTTTGCCACATACGCCGTCCTCAAGAATGCGACGGCAGGAGGGCCGGCAGCCTCGCAATTGCTTGACATGCGCAACGTCGGCATCGAGACGGTGGTGCTCGTATTTTCGAGTTTCACTTGCGGCGTCGCGTCATTGGCGGCAAAGCACAAGTCGATCGCTGTCGCACAGCTGTCTCTCGTGGTCACCGGCATTCTCGGTCTCATCTTTCTCGTTCTCGAGGTCAGGGAGTTCAGTCATCTCCTTGCGATCGGGGCCGGGCCGGATCGTTCCGCTTTCCTGTCGGCGTTCTTCACCCTCGTCGGATGCCACGGTCTCCATGTGCTGGCCGGCCTGATCTGGCTGGCGGTCATGCTGATGCAGATCCGGGTGCGAGGTTTCCGCCCCGAGGTAGGCCGCCGGCTGATGTGCTTCAGCCTGTTCTGGCATGCCCTGGATATCATCTGGGTCGCGGTATTCACCCTTGTCTATCTTTACGGAGTGCTTCCATGACCGAGCATGACCAAACCACGACACCGAACGATCTGGCGCCCGGCGACGAGCATGACAGCTTTCTGTCGGGACTGACGACCAATGTCGTCGGATTGTTTCTGGCACTGCTGCTGACGGCGTTATCCTTCTGGATAGCACGCAGCGACTTTCTTTGGATGTCCGGAATACCCGTGGGCCTGGCGGTGCTGGCGATCGCCCAAATCGGCATCCATCTTGTTTTCTTTCTCCATATCACGACAGGCCCGGACAACACGAACAACGCGCTGGCGCTGGCATTTGGAATTCTGATCGTCTTCCTGATCGTCGTCGGATCGCTGTGGATTATGTCCAACCTGAACGGCAATCTTATGCCTATGGATCACATGATCCAGCCTTAATGATCTAAGCAGAGGCCCCAAGATTAAGGCGCAGTCAGAGCCCCAAGATATGGGGAATCATCGTTCAGTTTTAATGGCGGACGTGAGTGCGCCATCGGAGAAATATTCATGTTCGCAGAATTTCTGCCTGCTCTCTCGCGCGTTGATCTGGTCCCGAAAATCTGCGTGGCGTCGCTAACGCTGCTGTTCTTCTGTCTAAGCTTGGCCATCACCTTCGTGCGTCTTCGCACCAAGGTGCTTTTCTTCGGCGCCCCCGCCGATCCAACCAGCCTTTTGACGAAGCTGGTGCGGGCGCACGGGAACACAGCGGAATATGTCGGCTTACTCGCCGTCCTGATCCTGTCGCTTGGAGGCGGGACGAGATCCAATATTGTGACCGGGTTGATGGTGTTGGCATTGCTGGCTCGTCTGCTGTTCGTCTTCGCCATATTGAGATGCCGCAGCCTGGAGATTTTCGATCCGCTAAGAGCTCTCGCTGTAACGGGGACTTACGTAGCAGGCTTGGGTCTCGGAGTGGCGCTGCTCGTCTCGTGAAAAGCGATTGAATACCAACAGCGGGTACGCTCACGGCTCAGGAACCTATTCTGCATTCAGTGGCCTGCGTCAACTCCTACTCCGTAACGTACGTCTGCGGCCATGATCCCTTGAATATGCCGCGGGTGTACATCCTACACGATCGCGGAAGCGCCTGGTAAAGTGGCTCTGGTCGGCGAACCCCGTCATCAAAGCGATCTCTGCAAGCGGTATATTCGTATCGGTGATGAGTGACCGCGCCCGCTCGATCCTACTTTGCTCAACGAAATCGATTGGCGTCATCCCTGTGCTACGCTTGAACAGGCGGATGAAATGAAACCGGCTCACGTTGACAACCCCTGCGAGTTCCGCGAGCCCAATGGAACGATCGAGATTGTCTTCGATATATTCCGTCAGCCGCGTGATCTCATGTTTGCCAAGGCGAGCCTCGCCACTGCGCTCGACTGCCTCGAAAGTATTGTACGTTCGCAGAAGGTGGATAGCCAATGCAGCCGATAGAGTGTCAACCATCAACCTCTGGGTCGCGTGAGGGCTTTTTTGCGCCTCTAACAACAAGGTCAGCCCGAGATGCATGATCGTCGCGTCCCGTGCTTCGAAGACGTTGCGGAGTTCTACCGGTAAAGGTCCCCGCCAATCGCATTCCTCCGCCGCGTTGGCGACCAACGAAATGGGAATTCTGAGGCGTGCCGACTGGCCCGTGTCCCCTTCCCAGGTTGAGTCGTATCCCGCCGGCATAAGCAGCGACATTCCTGTCGACATGACCCCTCGATGCACTTTGCCTTCCCGAATTTGCGTCAACTTGGACGACCCGGAAGGGCAGAAGGTTATCATGTGATGGTCGAGTCCTGCATAGCTCTCGGAGATGTTGAAATGTGGGCTATGCACGTCCAGGGTGACGCCGCCCCAGCCTCGGTCGCGTGTTGTAATGACAGGCTTGTAAGGGCGGCGATGGAGAATATCGTCGATACTCAGCAGCGGTAGCGCTTCGTCCTGTGACGACAAACGACGAACGCCGTCGCTGGTGGCGTGTCTCATTTTGGCGTGCGGGTTAAACTTCATCGTAATGGCCCCCAGCGTGTTCTCGATTACAAAATAAGGTAATATTTTGAAAAGTACTATTTATTCCCGTTCGCTCCAAAGCGGTCTCAGGCGATGGGATTATGTCGGTTTTCGACATGCCAATAACGTTTAGTCATCGGCGCTTCTCCGCACGTCTACATGCACGCCCTTGTATGATGGAGTGCCAGATTTCCTGTCATGGTGATCAAGCGACACGACGACGTTAAGTTCGGGATAATACCCCGCGATCGATCCGACAGGAATGTTGTATTCTACCGCGGTAAGCCTTCGCGCGGCCCGCACATTTCCTTTTCCGAAACCGGCGTTGCCCGCACCAACCACATCGACTCTGTCGCCTTCTTTCAGACCTCTCGCCATGAGATCGATGCGGTTCATGAAGATGATATCTCGGCGCCCGAAGACGCCACGATATCGGTCATCAAGGCTATAGACGGTCGTGTTATACTGATCGTGACTCCGGATCGTCATGAGTACGAGAGCGCCGGGGTGGTTCAAAGCCGGATCCTCATCCAGACCGGATGACACGATAAAATTTGCCCTTCCATTGGCCGTGTTCCAAAGACGCTCCGAGGCGGCGACGGTGAGACGGAAGCCACCTTTCGCACGGACCCGTCGATTGAAATCTTGAAACTCGGGAAAGACAATCTCGATTTTGTCGCGGATCGCGTCGTAATTGGCGACCAGTCCGTCCCAGTCGATGCCGTATCGGTCACCCAGGGTAGCCTTCGCAATACCCGCAATGATCGACGGTTCCGAGCGGAGCTGGGGACTTGGCGGCCGAAGGAAGCCGCGAGAGGCGTGAACCATGGACATCGAGTCCTCGACCGTGGTCGATTGCGGCCCTCCAGCCTGGATATCGATATCGGTCCTGCCGAGGACAGGCAGCACGATCGTCGTCTTCGCGGTCAGGAGATGGGTTCGATTGAGCTTGGTCGCGAGATGGACGGCGAGATCGAGCTTCCGGATCGCGGGATAGGTGGCGTCCGGATCTGCCATCGCAACCGCGAAATTGCCTCCGAGGCAAATGAGTGCCTTCGAGCGTCCCGCGATGATGGCCTGCATGGTCTCCACGGCATTGTGGCCCTTGGCCGCTGGCGGCCGGAATCCGAAGGCACGCTCGATTCCGTCGAGGAGCGCCTGGTTCGGGATTTCCGTTATGCCGACCGTCCGATCACCCTGGACGTTCGAATGCCCGCGGATCGGAGCAATGCCTGCGCCCTGCCGGCCCATGTTGCCCCTGAGCAGAAGCAGGTTGGCGAGTTGCTGGACGTTGCCGGTCCCGTTGAGATGCTGTGTCAGGCCCATCCCGTAGCATGCAATGACGTTTTTCGCTTTCAGATAGACATCCACCGCACTCTCGATGGCTTCTCTCGTCAGGCCGGATACCGTCAGGATGGTCTCCCACGAGGTCGTTTCGATATTGCGTCGGAGTTCGTCGAAGCCAGCGGTGTGTTCGGCGATGAAGGCACGATCAAGGACCCCCGTGCCCCCCGAGCCAATGTCGGCGGCATCTCGTTCGAAGATCGATTTCATCATGCCCTTCAGGACGGCGAGATCCCCTCCGGCTCTGACCTGATGGTAGGCGGATGCGATGTCTGTCGATGAGAAGGTCGCCATCTCGATCGGGTTCTGCGGCGCGGCAAAACGCTCGAGCGCCCGTTCCTTCAGCGGATTGAAGACGATGATCGGCGTTCCGCGCCGCGCCGCGTCGTGAAGCGTTGTCATCATCCGGGGATGGTTAGTGCCGGGATTGTGCCCGAAACTGAAGATCGCATCGGCATGATCGAAGTCTTCCAGCGTCACCGTTCCCTTTCCGACCCCGATCGACTGCGGCAATCCCACGCTTGTCGCCTCATGGCACATGTTCGAGCAGTCCGGAAAGTTGTTGGTGCCATAGGCACGAACGAAGAGCTGGTAGAGGAATGCGGCCTCGTTGGAAGCCCTGCCGGACGTGTAGAATTCTGCCATGTTCGGGTCCGGTAGGGCGCGGAGGGCATCGCCGATCAGCACGAATGCCTCATCCCATCCTATCTGGCGATAGCGATCCGTACCGGCATCGTAGATCATCGGATCCGTCAGCCGTCCCTGATCTTCGAGCTTATGGTCCGGCCATTCCCACAGTTCGGATACAGGATGCTCACTGAAGAATTCAGGCGTTACACGTTTGGCTGTCGACTCCCATGTGATAGCCTTGGCACCATTTTCGCAGAATTCGAATGAGGACGTGTGCTTGGGATCCGGCCAGGCACAGCCGGGGCAGTCAAATCCCTCGGGCTGGTTTGCCTTGAGCAGCATCGCAGTGCCTTCTGCCACGACCTGCTGGTGCTTCAGTGTCTTCGCCACCGCGAGCAGGGCGCCCCAGCCACCAGCCGGTTCGCTATAGGTTTTTATGCCTTCAGGGCGTTTCTTCTTCATCGTTTTCACTCACGGTTGGGAGGCAGGCCAGGGCTAGCAGAGTCAAGAAGAACTGAAACGGGACTCCATGAGGTCCACTTCGCGGATCAGGCGGGAAGCGATTTCTTCAGGGAGCTGGTTGGAGCGGGCTGCCTTGTAGATTTCGATGCGTTCGGCGCGTATGGCCGCTAGATGGAGCTCGCGTTCGATATCCCTGATATCTGTGTCTTCGAGCTCGGTGGGGTCCGATGGCGCAGCGGAATGCTGACGATAGGCAGACAAGACTCTTGCCGCTGTGTCGCGATGGAGATCGTCGGCGAGGCCGGGAGCCAGCTCACGAAGTTTCTGTTCTACCGCGGAAATCGCTGCCTGTGTCGCCGCGGCGCGCGCCTGAACCTCTTCCTGGTGGACCTTGTATTGGGATTGAAGCCGCACGCCTTTGAGGACCATGGGAAGGCCGAGGTTTGCCACGACAAGCGATAGCACGATGACGCCGGCCGCAAGGAAGATGACAAGATCCCGCGATGGAAACGGCGATCCATTGTCGAGCGTGATCGGGAGCGCGAACGCGCCGGCCAATGTGACTGCGCCGCGGACGCCCGCAAGCGAGGTCGCCGCGACGAGCCTCCAGTGCGGCATTGCGAAACTGGCATCGGCCTTCGCTTCGCGAAACAGCAACATCCGCAATGTTACCCACGCCCAGGTCGCCCGCAGGACCAGAAGTGCAA
This sequence comes from Rhizobium sp. WYJ-E13, assembly GCF_018987265.1. Taxonomy (NCBI): domain Bacteria; kingdom Pseudomonadati; phylum Pseudomonadota; class Alphaproteobacteria; order Hyphomicrobiales; family Rhizobiaceae; genus Rhizobium; species Rhizobium sp. WYJ-E13. The sequence goes on from NZ_CP076854.1 coordinate 115,484, forward strand.
GCAATATCGCGACGACGTAGATCGCGAGCCAGAAAGTGCCTGGATTTCCTGTCTCCTGCACGGCCTCCGATGCGGCGACAAAAATTGACGGAAGTTGCTGCCCTAGAACGACGAATATGGCACCGTTGCCGGCAAATTGGAGCGCGTCCCACACTGCCGCCCGCTGCAGCCGTGTGACTGGCAACGCTCGTCCCGATCGCTCTTCCCAACCCATAACAACGCCGGCGGCGACTGCTGCCAGGATTCCGGACGCGTCCGCCCGTTCCGCCAGCATATAGGCGGCGAAGGGAATCAAAAGGCTGATGAGGATCTGCGATCCGGTTTCCTCGCCGAAACGCCGTGATATCAAGTCCTTGCCCGTCGTGGCCACAAGCGCCACGGCCGCTCCAATCGCTACCCCTACGATGGCGATCCAGACAAACGTTGTCGATGCTTCCAGCAACGAGAAGGTGCCTGTCGTCGCGGCGGCGATCGCGAAGCGCATGCAAACCAGACCGGAAGCATCGTTGAGAAGCGACTCTCCTTCTAGGATGTGGATCAGCCGCTTTGTAATGGGTAACCGGCTCACGATGGCGGACACGGCGACCGCGTCCGTTGGCGAAATAGCTGATGCGAGAGCGAATGCGACGGCCAATGGCATGGACGGGATCATCCAGTGGATGAAAGTACCTGCTCCAAGGACCGTGAAAAACACCAGACCGAAAGCAAGAGCCGCGATCGTGCCCTTATCCCGCAGAAGACCCTCCTTGGGAGTTCGCCAGCCGTCAAGAAAGAGCAGGGGCGCGAGAAACAGAAGGAATGTCGGCGGATCAAGCTCTACACGAAGGTCAAATGCGAGCGCGGCGACAGCCCCGAGCAAGATCTGCACAAAAGGAATAGGAAGGCGGAGCGGCAGCATTCTCGCCAGGATACTGCTGACGACGACAAGGGCGATCAGAACAAGGCTAACGGCAATGGCTTCCACCCGATGTCCCTTATTTTACAGAGTTAATCGTTCGTTGTTGCCGGCACGACACACGTTCAATCAGTTGGATGGCGACGCGAAACCTTTCGGCTCAGCAGCGAGGCTATTCCCGCAAGCAAGGCTGCTGTTCCGAGGTTCCATCCGAGAACCATGATTGTCGCGTCCAGTGGATGAAACATGGCGAGCGCCGAGCAGGTGACCCCGGATACGGCCAGACTTCCAAGCAGTGTGACGCCGACCGGCCGGAGAAGCGCCGCGTAGCGAAGCATGGAGATCATCATCAGCGAGAGTGGAACGCTGGTCACAACAAGGGTGAGCAGGCACCCGGACGCCGCTTCAACTGTGACCGCGCTGGGCGGCAGATCGACCCATCCCGCAAAACATTGGTAGCCGATGGTGGACATCCAGACGACAAGGGCTGGAAGCGGCAACACCACCCAGAGCCTCGAGCGATCGGGCAGGCTGACGAAGAAGGTCGCGACCGCCGCCAGCATGCCCGTGACAAGCGACGACAGCATACCCGTTATGAACACTACATCCTTCAGCCGCTCGCCGAACTGGGGACGCGGACCATGGATTGCCGTCAGAAGCAGCATCAGTCCAAGCGCCATCAGCACCCACGCGGCCGAGCGGATCAGCGGCGGCCGAAGTCGCTTCACCGGTTTGACATTGTCCGCAAGAGAGCGGATCAGTTCGGCGGTCTCCATCAGCGGTCACCCCGATCCAACAGAATTCGCCGCAGGCTGTTGAGGGCGCGGTGCGTTGCCGTCTTCAGCGAATTGATCGACATGCCGCTTTCCTCAGAAGCGTCCTTCAGGGACATCTCCTCGAGCTTCAGCATCCTGATCGCCTGCCGTTGTGCAGGAGGGAGATCGTCGATCGCGCTGTGCAGTCGCACTCTGTTTGCGGTCTCCTCGACATTTTCTTGAGTCGTAACCGCGTCATGGTCTCGCGACAATGGATATTCCCGTGCGCGTTGACGTCCCTGCCGCCGAAGCCGGTCGATCGCGCGCCGGTTTGCTATTCCAAGGAGCCACGGCCCGAACGGTCGAGTAGGATCATAGGTTTCGCGGATCGAATGTACCGTGAGAAGAATGTCCTGCACGGTGTCTTCGATATCGCGGGAGTCCCGATGATATCTGGCAGATATGGCCCGAAGATAGGGCGCAATTTCCTGCAGCAGACGTAGATATGCGGCGGAATCTCCGGTCTGGGCGCGCGCCATGAGGATGGTCCAGTCCAGATCGAGGCGTTGCGCCCGTTCGGCTTCAGTGGCCGCCGATCCGGATGACACCAAAGTCAGTCGATCGCCGCGCTCTTCACTCATGAAAGGGTGCTGTCAGCGCGATGCCAAAGCTTGGCGATCAGGCAGTCGAGTGACATCGGACCAGCGCCCAAGGCCATGATCGCGAGTGCAATGGATGCCCAGTAGAGGTGGAAATTTGCCCACCCGTCCGGGAAGGTCAGCTGGATCACACCGGTCATGATAAGCAGGGCCGTGGCTGTGAATCGCGTGGCAAGGCCAGCGAGAAGAAGGAGCGGCAGAGCGATCTCCGCGATCGCCACGATGAATGCAGTGATATCGGGCGCCGGAAAGGGATATTCGCCGCCGAGGATGTGAAGTTTGAACTGCTCCTTGAAAAGGAACTGCGTGCCGGCCGAGATCGACAGGAAACCGTCCCACCGCGTGAAGCCGGACCGGAAAAAGGGGAGCGCCAGGGCGATCCTGAGAACGGGAGGAGCCACTGCATGGCCGATGCGAGCGATCATTGCCGAGACGGCCTCGATGAAGGTGCCGAGTCCTCGTTGCCGATGTTGCGAGATGGTCATTAAACGTCCTCGAAGAGCGGCCTGCCGCCAGGTGACAGGCCGTATGTGATAAAAGCTCTCGTGGTCATGAGCGCCGACAGACAGCTGGACAGGTCGAACGCAGTGTCCTCGCTCATCGCATCCTTCATCGCCTCGATGATCGTTTCTCCCGTCGCGATGCTTTCCACGAACCGGACAGCGCTCGATCGCAGAGGTCGCACTTCGACGTCCGCCCCGGAGCGGATGATGAATGCGTTTTCCCCGCCCTGTCGCAGACTGATCTCGCCGACCGGTCCTTCCGATACATTCATCTGCCAGATGCTCACCGCCGGAAACGTCGATCGCACAAGTCTGCATGACGGATGCAGGATGACGCGTACATTGGGCAGATCCTCCGCCGCGATATGCGTGAAGACCTCCGGATCGAGGGGCTCCACATCAGGGGAATGATAGGCTTCGACCCACGCCCTTTCGATCCTCGCGACATCGGCCAGATAGGGGACCGAGCCGGCCGGCTCGAAGGTTCCGATGAATTCGGGAAAAGTCGCACCGTAGTCCAGCATGATGGGGCTGCGCGGCGGCCGCACCGCGACGTAAATCCGCGCCATCGCCGCGAAGAATTCGTCGCCGACGATCCTGGCGACGGCAGGATAGGCGTCCCGCAGCGTGGATGTCAGGCCCGCAACGACGTTGTTGCGATAGACGTTGAAACGCCGCTGGCTTGGCAGACCGTCGGGCCCGACCAGTCCGACAGGGACCGGCCGCTCTGGATCGAGCAGGGCCAAGGCGAATTCCCGCAATCTGTTGGTCAGTGCGTCCGACACGATCATGAATGTCGCCCACGCGAGACGACATTCGTCCACAGCCGGCGCAGGCTCTCCAAGCCGCCGGCGGTCGAGCTCCACAGCGTCGCATCGCCGACAAGGAGATCGCCTTTGAAGACACCACGCTTCGACTGCAAAAGAGCGTCAAGTGTAAACCGTCCGTCACGCGTGAACGGATGGGACGGTGCGTTCGGATCGATGGGCTGACGAGCAAGCACGCTCATCTTGTCGATTGCTTCGCCGAACCTTTCCATATGCGGGAGGTGCGGGTGCAGATTGAAGGTTTCAACGCGCGAAAGCAGGCCGAGCCGGTCCAGTTGATGTTCTGCGACAATCGGTGCCGGGGAGCCGTCCGGCAGCGCCGCCGGGTGAAGGCCGAACCGGTTCTCGATCGGTGTGCCCAGGCCGGCAAGCAGGGTTCGCGCAAATCCGCCAAATCGCTGCTGGGGTGGAATGGTCCTGTCGCCGTGGTGGAGGAAATGCTCGGTCTGGACTTCGGTCCGATCGGCCGGGGAAGCGTCATCGACATCACCGATGTCGTGATGGGGGCAGACGAACATGAGATTCCCCGGCTTGTCCAGAAACGAACGCGCAGCGGCAATCTCGTCTGCGCCGGCATGCTGGCCGCTTCTGATCGAATCGAAGCTGATGACGATCAGCGTATCGACATCGTCCAGCGGCAGATCGCTTAGCCTGCGGATCGTGCCGCTGCCGTCCCCGCGTTCGACCTGTTCGACGCCGGTGCCGGTTACTTCCGTGGCTGTCTCCACGAACTCGACGAAATTCCTCTTCAGAATCTGGTCCATGAAGCCGGCGATCCCCTGATCGAAGCGATCGGGATCGGCCAACTCTTCGTAATGCGGAAACAGAATTCGCCGGGTTTCGAAAAGCGAGGGGAATCGATTGTCGATAATCCCGAGCGGCGCTTCGATTTCGTCTGTGCGGTCCCACGTATAGTAAACCGCCACCTTGTGATTAACCATGAGATTTATTCTCCGCAGCGAGGTCCATGCAAGTCATTCCGCCGCTGGGCGGCTGTCGATGAGGCCGATCGCATTCATCAGATTTTCAGCTCGCTTGGCTTCTGCCGCGAGCACCGGCCAGGAAGGAACGTTGGCGTCCCACTCGATCAGTGTCGGCACCGGGCCGAGGCGTTCCAGCGCGTGTGCGTAAAGCGCCCATACGAGGTCATCGACAGGGCGGTCATGGGTATCGATGAGTAGCGGCCTTTCCGCCTCGTCCTTTTCCGTGGCATGGCCGGCGAGATGAATTTCGGCCACATGGTAGAGTGGATAGGCGTCGATATACTGAAAGGGATCCCAGAGCTGGTTCGCTGACGCTACATGGACGTTATTGACGTCGAGGAGCAGGCCACATCCGGTACGGCGGGCGATCTCGGCGATAAAATCGGTCTCGGAATAGGTGCTTTCGGAAAAGGTGAGATAGGTCGAGGGATTCTCAAGGAGCATCTGCCTGCCGAGTGTCTCCTGCACTTCGTCGATATGCTCCACCACCCGCCGCAGGGTCTCGGACGTGTAGGGCACTGGCAAGAGATCGTTGAAGAAATCGACGTCGTGCGTCGACCATGCGAGATGCTCTGAAAAAAGCGAAGGCTCGTACCGCTCGACAAGGCTCTTCAGCCGTCTCAGGTGATCCTTGTCGAGAGGCCGTGCCCCGCCGATGGAAAGACCGACCCCGTGAAGCGAAAGGGGATATCGCTCGCGGATTGCCGAAAGGTACCGGTGTGGCGGTCCGCCATCGCCCATATAGTTCTCGGCATGAACCTCGAAGAAGCCGATATCCGGCGAGGTGTCGAGTATGAGCCGATAGTGCTCGGCCTTCAGGCCGACGCCCGCGCGTCCGTGCATGGCTGTCTTTGGAAAGCGACTCATTGAAGATGTCATTCGTTCCACTCCCGTTGCACTCGGCTGGCCGGCCCCGCCGAGCGGGACCGGCTTTCTTTCACATCATGCCTTGGGAGTGAGGCTGCCTGCGCCGTTCGGCGTGGACATCGTCGTGCAGGTGCCCTTCGGCACGAGCTTGAAAGCGTTGCCCTGATAATCCACCGTGCTTGTTCCTGCGCAGGTCGTGCCGGCACCGGCGTAGCAATCGTTCTGGCCCTTCAGTGCCGTGCCGAAGCATGGCTCCACCTTGCCGGACTTCACGAGTGCGGTATGTTCCGCCTGGATTTTCTTCTGAGCGGCGGTGAATTCTTCCGCGCTTGCAGGAGAAGTGGCGAGCGCACCGACTGCGCTTGCGAAGGCACCGATGACGAACGTCGAGAGCATACGATTGGACATTGCTTTCTCCATTTGATTGAACCAGACCACGGTCTGGAGTGGCGATTAGCGCCGGTTTGAAGGTTCGCTGCATCGGCCGAAAAGGTTACGCCGCCGCCGCAATTATTTTCTGAGCTAGGTTTTCGAAGCAGTTATCGTCGCCGCGTGAACAACCGGCGGCTCGGCCAAATGCGGCGGAACGGTCGCGAAGATTTGTTTGGCTGCCTCGCCGCTCAGGTGAGCGGTTCGGCTTGCCGTGTTCGCGAACAGATCGACAACGAACACGAGATCCGGATCGGCCTCCGAACGCAGGACCAGCCACGTCAATGTGCCGGGCTCTTGCTCGACGTGAGGCAGCGCGTTTGCGATCAGCCTCGCGACATCCTCACCCCGTCCGGGCTTTGCCTTGAAGGGTATCACCCCGGCAACATTGCTCACTTCCCACCCCCTTTCTCTTTCCTGGACTTCGTCGCAGGTGTTTGAGGAGGTTAGGAAACGCTCTCGGTTCCGTATTGTATGGCGTTGCTTTCGTTGGCCGGTCGTTGCGCGCTGCTCCGCTTCAGGCGCGTGTTTGAGACCCGGAAACCGCCGCCTGATGTTACCGGGCTTTTTCCAGCACAATGGCAATCAGCGCGTAGACACCCGCAAGCGCCCAGAGGTCCAGAAAAGCCTGCCTGACATCCGGCAGCGACGCACCCAGCTGCGAAACCTCGACGATCCCGGCAATTGCGGTCGAGCTTGGCAGCAGCAGCGCGATCGTTCTGAGCGGATCGGGCACGGCCTCGATCGGCCATGTGAAGCCGGCTAGAAAGATGAAGGGCAGGCCGAGGGCACCGCCGACGAGCTGCACCACGACAGGGTCCCGGAAGAGCCTCGCGATGACCAGGCCGAGCGCGGACACGGACAGAACGAAAGGGATTGAAAAGACCATAACCGTCCAGAGCGATCCGAGCCGTGGAATGCCGTACAGATAGGGCAGCACGATCAGGTAGAAGGGCAGAACCGCCGCTTCCACAACGAGATAGGCCAGCATCTTGCCGATGACCGTCGATATGGAACCGGATGAGGGGGATGTCCGGCTTGACGCGGCGGGTTGCCCCCCGATCGTTCCGAGCAGCCCGACGCCCATCAGCAATGTCTGCTGCAAGATCAGCGCCAGTGCGGCAGGCAGGATGTAGGTCGCGTAGCCACCCTGCGGATTGAATAGCGCTACCGCGGTCAGCGGCATCGGATCGGACGCTGCGGCTGCGATGACCGGATCGACCCTCATTCCGATCAGCCGCGCCGTCTCCACCTCGGCACCGAATGCTCGGGCCACCGCCGTCACGGTCCCCGATATCCGCTGATAGATGAGGAAATAGCTCGCATCGCCGTACAAGGCGACGGGTGACTGGCGCCCGTGCAGCAGGTCGCGCTCGAAATGCTGCGGTATGACGAGGATGCCATAGAGGCTGCGGGCATAGACTTCGCGCTCGGCGCTCTTCTCGTCGGGCAGGACCGCGGCGATCGCGACATCGCTGGAGGCGTCGAGCCGGCGGGCGAACTGCCTGCTGCTGTCCGTTCCGTCGAGGTCGACCAGCGCGATCGGCACATCGCGAAGGGCCTCGTTGCGATAGGGTTGGGGATAGTAGAGCGCGTAGATCAGCGGACCAATGACGAGCGCGGCCAGCGCCGGCTTGATGGACAGGATCCGCAGCAGCTCTGTGCGAAACATGATGAGGAGAGCTCTCACGTCGTCGCCTCCCGGTGCATGGTATCTTTCACGCGTTCCCGACGAGGGCTTGCCCGCAATGCGATGAGCCTGAGCGCCACAAGGCTTCCAAACACGATCACGAAGATGCCGAGGGAAGCGATCGGCCACCAGGAAAGGTCCACGGGCGTGCCCCGTATCGTCTGGTCGATGCGCGCCATCAGATACCAGGTGCCCGGAATGAGCTTTCCCCATTGATAGGCGAAATCGTTCATGCCGAGGCGCGGAAAGCCGATGCCCATATAGCCGAAGGACGGTGCAAAGATCAGCGTGCCGACGCTGATGGCGCTTGCTGCGGGGCGAAGAACGAGCGCGAGCAGGGTGCCGATCAGCTGCGTCGCAAGAATGAAGAGCACCGCCGCGAGAAGCAGGATGTAGCGGCTTCCTCGCAGAGGCATTTCGAAGACGCTGAAGAGCACGGCGTCGGAAATCCCGAGGACGACCAGGAAGAGCAGGGTGTAGGGCAGAATCTTGCCTGCGATCGCCGGCCACAGCCCGCCCCCAAGGCGCCGCATTACCCGGAAGCGGTGGGGTGTGGCGGCATCGCGGCCGACGGTATAGGCCATGGTCGTCACGATGATCACCTGCAGAACGGCGGGCAGCAGCGCCGCGAGAAGGAAGTGGGCGTAGTTCAGCGTCGGGTTGAACAGCGGATTTGCCTGGACCGGCACCGGCACAAGGTCGGCGCGGGCGGCATCGACGGGCTCGCCCTCGGCGGTGCGCAGCTGAAGGCGGATGCCGGCCTCGACGGAGGGGACCGCCGCGCTGACGCCGCGAAGCGTGAGGTTGCCGATGGTCAGCGTCTGGATGTTGTAGAAGAAGACGACTTCGGGGCGCCGCCCCGCGAAGACATCCCGCTCGAGATGCTCCGGCAGGTACAGCAGCCCATGCATCTTGCCGCTCAGGATGAGCTTGCGGCCTTCGGAAAGATCCGCCACCCGGAACGCCACGGCAGTGTCTGGCGTCGCATCCACGGTGCGGACGATGGTGCGCGACAGGTCGCTCCCATCCAGATCGAGAACGGCAATGGGAAGCCGCGTGGCGAGCCCGGCGCTGAAGACGATGCCGAGCAGTCCCATCAGCAGCAGAGGCAGACCAACGGTCACAAAGATCAGGAAAGGCGTTCGGTAGAACCGGTCGAACTCCCGTCTGAACGCCAACAGAAAGCCTGGCCGCAAGTCGCGCCGCGACGCCATCTCACAGGCCCTCGAAAGGCCATGACGCCAGGACGCTCATTCCGGGCCGAAGGCCCGCAGGCGGGGTGACGGGTTCCGCGCGAACCTCGAAGGTCCGAAGGTCGAAATCGCCCGTCGCACGCGTCGCTCTCCAGGTGGCATACTGGCCCTGCGCGTTCAGCACCGTGACCTTGACCTCGACCTTGTCAGGACCGAGGGCAGGGACCGTGACGTAGAAATGGTCGCCGATCTTCAGCCCCTTGAGCAGATCCTCGCGAAGATTGAAGGTGAACCACGGGTGGTCGATATCGACGATGGCAAACAGCGGCGCACCCGCCGAGAAATTCTCTCCCAGCTCGGCAACGCGCGTCGTCACCTGTCCCGAGATGGAAGAGTGTATCGTCAGTTCGCCGACGTCGACCTGCTGTTGGTTCAGCGATGCGCGCGCCTGCTCGACCTGCGTGGCTGCCAGGGCCTTTTCCTCCTTGCTGGCGCCGGCGATGGCAAGCCGGAGGTTCGCATCCGCGGATTCCTTTTTGCGGATGGCGGCATCGAGGTTTCTGCTCGCCTGATCGACCAGCGCCTGGCTGGAGGCGCCGGTGCTGATGAGTCTCGCCTGCCGCGCCGACTCTTCCTGATAAAGCACCACATCGGCATTTGCGGCGGCCAGTTCCGCCTTGGCCGCGTCGATCGTCTCCGGCCGGGTGCTGTTGACGCGGACGAGGTCCGCCTCGGAGACGGCGAGGGCGGCTTCCGCCATATGCATGGATGCCATCAGCTGCGGGCTTTCCAGGGTGGCGATGACGTCGCCCTGCTTGACCATGTCGCCGACTTCGAGGTTGAGCTTCGCGACGCGCCCGCCGACGCGCGGGCTGATATCCACCCGATTTGCGGAAACTTCGCCTTGGACGACCAGTGGTGGCGGCCGCGTTGCAAACCAGAGAAGCACACCAAGCGCTGCAAGGACACAAATTCCAACGAGTGCTCTAACCGCCTTCTTCATCTGTTTCTTATGCCCTCTTCTGACCGCAACCCCTTTGCGGCATATTGAAAAAACACCTGTGTGAGCGGACGCATACCGACCCGGTCAGGCTCGGATTGCGAAAACCGCCTGTTCGGGTTCGATCCCCCGAAGCTTCTCCGTGAATCCTTCCGTGACGAGCCCGGATCCGTCGATGTATGCCCGAACGTCGTCATCCTCCATCACCGCTTCCGTCGCAAGTATTCGGTCGGATGCGATGCCCTGCAGGCGGGAAGCCATGTTGACCGTCTGGCCGAAGTAGTCCTGCCGGTCGTTCATCACGACAGCCAGGCAAGGCCCGCAATGGATACCGATCCGGGCCGACTGCTCGCGGGCGCCGCGCGCAACACTCAACTCCTGCAGTGCTTTCTTCATTGCGACCGCGGCACGAATTCCCTGCAGCGGGGCAGGGAAGGTGGCCATGACGGCGTCGCCGATCGTCTTTACCACTGCCCCGCCTTCGCTTTCGACGATCTGGCCGACGACGCGAAAATAGGCGCGTACGAAGTCGTATGCGGCAAGATCACCGACCCGGCCATAAAGCTGCGTGGACTCCTTGAGATCGATAAACAGGAAGCTCAACCTGGTGATCTTGAAGTGCTGATTGACATCCAGCACGCTGGATCCGTAGAGATCGCGAAAGGCCTGACTCGACATCAGCCGGCTCGCGGTCAGGACCGGCACGCGCCGCGAGACCATTTCCTTCAGCGCCGGTCCAACCTCCCAGAGGATCGGCAGGATTCGTTCGGACGTCAGGTTTTGCACGTCAAGCTTCACCGTTCCGGGCCTGACGCGAACCGTCTCGAACACTCCGCGGCTGCCGTGAACCGAAAACGCGACCTCTTGCATCGCCGCCGTGTCGCTGCCTTCGACCTCCAGAAACCGCGAACTGTGCGTGACGGGGTCGAAGAGCACGGCGGTACCCTCGTGAAGCTCCAGGAAGCGCTCCACGCTCGATCCCGATGACACTTCGAACGCGGCGAGGGCAGCATTTCTGGCGAACGGCTCCAGGTTATCAGGAAGGTCGCTGCCGGAGCTCCAGAAACATTCTCTGGTATATTGCCACAAGGGGAGCCTATCCGGATGGTGAGCGCCGATATTCCGGATTCGGGCATCGACGGTAAAAGTCACCTCCACGGTCTCGTCGAGGTTCGGCTCACAATCCCAGACGCAAAGGGCACAGGCATAGGTCTCGCAACTGACGTCCCGAAGGGAGCCTGCGGCATGAAGGACACCGCCGCAGGTGCTGCAGACCACATTCCACGACAGCTCAAATATCCCGCGCTGCGTTGCGTGCAGAAATCCCGAAATGGTCTCGGTTAGATCGAGCCCGTGCTCTGCGGCGAACTTCAGCGGATTCATTCGATTTAATCGTACATCGGGCGCGGCACGGATAGCTTGCTCAAATGCAGAGACGACATTGTTATCAACGTGCTGTCGCAGACCAGTTCTATCGAACGGGCTGTCCATCACCGACTCGTCGACTGATGTGACGGGTCGCAACGTTTACATCTTCTGGCTATCCAACCCTTGCTTGTGCTCAACGGAATCTTCTGTACCGTTGCTAAGAGATGTTCGCCTACGCCAGCAGAAAGGTTCTGAGATTTCATCGATTTGCCCACGGTCTCAACGCTCACTCAGCCTCGTCGATGCGGGAGAAGGTTCAAGGCACTCTAGGTGCCAAGCGAACGGGCTTCTTGTCGTATGTTGGCTTCAGTAGAAGACCGTTGCTCGTCGAGACAAGATGGCACTTAAGCGATCGCTCAATCGGCGCTGCCCAAAAGTTGAGGAGCATCACGATCTACTCAAGTAGCGTCGCCGAATGGTCACGGACGATGACGCAAAAGCCCGTGGAAGAAAGCAGTAGGGAGCATCCTGAACGTTCGCAATATTACGGGCCGTCGGTCCAGATCCTATCAAGAGCTTTAATTGGGGCGACGCCAGCTCCCGTAACGGATCGCAGAAAGAAAAATAGCTGTGCCCCTTATGCGAGGCGTCCAGCGGTATACTCCCGCGCCAGGGCGATAAATGCCTGGAAGGCGGCGGAAGAATTGCGCCGATTATAGTAGTAGAGGCAAAGCGGCGCGAGGGGCGGCGTCCAGTCGTCGAGGATGCGCACGAGCCGTCCAGCGGCGATGTCCTCGCGGATATCGGCCTCCATAAAATAGCCGATCCCCACACCATTTGTTGCTGCGATGCGTGCCAGGGATGCCTCGTCGAGCGTGATGGGTCCCTCGACGTCGAGCTGCAGTTCCTCGCCGCCCTTGGCGAACCGCCATCTCAGCACCGTGCCATCGGGAAGCCGCCCGCAAACGCAGGGGTGAGAGAGCAGATCCTGAGGCACCTGGGGAACGACCCTGTTTTCACGAAACGCGGGAGATGCGGCAACCGCCATGCGCCGCTCCTTGCCAAGCGGAATAGCGATCGCATCGCTCGGCACCAGATCGGCGCTGCGTACCCCGAGATCGAAGCCCGCCGCCACGACGTCAACAAGCCGTCCCTCGGTGACGATATCGATGTGGACCTGCGGATAGCGTTGGAGATAGCTCAGAACCAGCGGCGACATGATTTCTCGCGCCGCCGTGGCAAAGGCATTGATGCGCAGGACACCGGACGGAACCTCCTGCTGGGAGCGCGCCGTATTCATTGCTTTCTGGATGCCATCAAGCGCTGGTTTGATCTGCGCGACGAAGATCCGACCTGCATAGGTGAGTGAGACGCTGCGCGTGGTGCGATTGCCACAATCGCACGTCAAGCTGACGCTCCAACTTGCCGACAGCATTGCTTATGGCTGTTGTCGAGATACCGAGATCGGTTGCCGCCGCTCGGAACGAGCCGCACCGAACGATGGCAAGCACTGCTTCAAGTTCGGTCAGTGAATGCCGCGTCATTGTTCCGGTTTTCGCAATACCTCATGGCGGTTTGTCTCGCTTATTGGGCGAAAAGTCCAGCGCTAAATTGGCGTCATCACCATCAAGGAGATGACCATGTCACTGAACTTACCCAAGCCCATTGCAGATTATGTCGAGGCGAATGCCCGCCTCGATATCGACGGCATGATGAAGCCGTTCCTGCATGATGCCGTCTTCATCGACAACGGCAAGCGCTACGAGGGAACGGCGCAGATCCGCAAGCTACTTGCGGAGGAAGCCATCGCGGTCAAGGCGATCTTCGAGCCCGATACTGTTCGCGGCGAAGACGGCGATGTCGTGCTCGAAGGTCCCGCCCATGGAGACTTTCCCGGCAGCCCGATCCGCTTCACCTATCGCTTTGAGCTGGCCAACAACGCCATCAAGACCCTGGAGACGACAGTATGAACATCAATGCAGATCCATCCGAGTTCACCGGCAAGCGCGTGCTTGTCAGCGGCGGCACAAAAGGCCTGGGCCGCGCAACGGTCGAGCGTTTCTTGGCCGGCGGTGCGCGTGTTATCACTGCCGCCCGAACGATCAAGGATCAGATAGAGGGCGTTGATTACATTCAGGCAGACCTAACCACGGCGAAGGGCGGCGAAACGCTGGCCAAGGCGGCGCTTGAGCGCCTCGGGGGTATCGATATCCTCGCCCATGTCATCGGTGGCTCGGCAATGCCGCCCGGCGGCTTTGTCGCGCTCACGGATGACCTGTGGCTTTCGGAGTTGAACCTGAACCTTCTCGCGACGGTTCGCCTTGATCGGCTCCTGATCCCTCAGATGATCGAGCGAGGCAATGGCGCAGTGGTTCACGTGACCTCGACCCAATCGAGGCTGCCTCTGCCCGAGTCCACCACCGCCTATGCCGCGGCCAAGGGAGCGCTCAGGACCTACAGCAAATCGATTTCGAAAGAACTGGGTCCAAAGGGTATCCGGGTCAACAACGTCTGCCCTGGCTGGATCATGACCGAGGGCGCCGTCGATCTCGTGAAAGGCATGCAGGCCAGCAATGGCGGCACGTATGAGGAAGCACGGCAAGCGGTCATGGCATGGATAGGTGGTATCCCGATCGGACGTGGAGCGGAGCCGTCTGAGGTCGCCGACCTCATCGCCTACCTTGCCTCCGACCGCGCTGCTGCGATCCATGGCGCCGAGTTCGTCATCGATGGCGGCACGATCAGGACCGTATAGGGTCGTGCGACGGCGTCCGCGAAATGGCGGGCGCCGTGGGTCCGATGAAGCCTTGTCCTCATCGCCAGCGCACGTCATCGATCTCAATCTCGACTGGCAAATGATCGCCACAGCAGCCGATGACGGTATTCCAGAATAACCTTCTGAAAGGAGAAGAACATGCTTGACCACATCACTATCTCCGTACCGGATAAGCGATGCGCTCCGGTACCTCGGCATGACCAAGCGTGACGCCAAAGAAGAACCGCAGGGCACAAACCGTCTGGTTCAAGGCCGGCCATGATAGGCCCGACGACACCAGATGCACCTGAAACGCGCGTACGTCTTCCAGTCCGAGACGGTCTGGCGATCGCCCGAAATAGCGCGAGAACTTCGTCACTGCATGCAAATACGATCGTTGCGTCGCTGGCGAAAGATTGCGGATCGTCATGTCATCGATCATGCGCCGGCGTAGCGGGCTTATCTCTGTCATCGTCATCTCCTGTTCAAAGGTTGGGCTAAAGCAGCCCAATCCTTCAAATCAGAAGCGCATCATGCAAATCCCGCGCTCCAAATGCCGCGAAAGCGGCTTCGTTCAATCCCAAGAGTCCACAGCTCCTAACAGTTGTTTCGGTAATTGCTCGATTTGTCGAGGAACGGCTGGCACTTCTTTGGCGTCAATTCATAACCCGTCGCGCGGTCGCACTTTATCTGGCCAACGGTACCTATTACCGGCTGGGCGTCTCGGGGCAACTTACCAACCCGGACCAGCGGATCGCGGATGACGTACGCGCGTTCACCATCACGACGCTCTCCTTCGTCGTGATGGTTTTTAACGGCACTCTCACGATATTGGCCTTCTCTGGCCTGCTGTGGTCGATCAGCCCTTTGCTGTTTGTCGTCGCAGTTCTCTATGCGGCATGCGGCTCTTGCCTGACGTTTCTCATGGGGCGGCCGCTGATCAATCTGAATTACGATCTACTCGATAAGGAGGCCGATTTCCGCTCCAGCCTCATTCATCTACGGGAGAACGCCGAGCCAATCCTCTTGGCACGCGCCGAGGAGCGGCAGAACATCCTCTTGTCGCATCGACTTGAGGCTTTGGCCGCCAATTTCGCTGGATTACCGCGGTGAATCGCAATGTGGGATTTTTCACCACCGGCTACAATTGGCTGATCCAGATCATTCCGGCCCT
The DNA here is from genome assembly GCF_018987265.1 of Rhizobium sp. WYJ-E13. Classification (NCBI taxonomy): domain Bacteria; kingdom Pseudomonadati; phylum Pseudomonadota; class Alphaproteobacteria; order Hyphomicrobiales; family Rhizobiaceae; genus Rhizobium; species Rhizobium sp. WYJ-E13. The sequence continues at coordinate 130,582 of NZ_CP076854.1, forward strand.
GATCATCGCTCCCGCCTTCATAAGTGGAGAAATCGAGTTTAGTGTGATCACCCAGTCTGGCGCTGCCTTTGCGATGCTCGTTGGCGCTTTTTCATTGATCGTCACCCAGTATCAATCGATCTCGACATTCGCCGCAGTGGTCGCCCGGCTCAACTCCTTACCGGAGGCAATTGAAAGATCGCAAACAATCGCGGAGCCAGCCATCGAGTTTGTCGAACGAGAAGGGTCTTTGGCCTATGACCGTTTAGCCTTGCTGTCATCGAACGGCGCCCCCCTATTGAAGGAGCTGTCGGTAACGATCCCGGTCGGGACCCTCGTCTTGCTAACCGGACCTAGTCACGCTGCGGGGACGGCTTTGTTCAGAGCGACAGCGGGCATTCCGACGCCGAGCACACGTTACGACAGATACTCGAGCATTCTGAGAACCCGGATGAAAATTCGGACGAGAGAATTTTCCACGTCATGCGCGAGCTCGATCTCGAACGGCTCGTGAGCCTCGCGGGCGGGCTGGATACGGAGCGAGGCTGGGAAATGGAGCTCTCGCTGACCGAGCAGCAGCTTTTGATGGTTGCAAACGTCCTGCTCGCAGCGCCGCGGTTCGTCTTCCTGGATCGAGTGGATACGACCTTGGGTTCTGAACAACTCCGCAAAATACTGCGCCTGCTATCCGAGCGTTCGATGACCTGCGTCAACAACGGCGGAGCCCCCGACTCGTATGATCTTTATCACGCGGTCCTCGAATACGGTGAGGACGGCGGGTGGAAGTGGACATCGAACCGAGCCTGATTCTGACTAACCCTCAAAGCCGAGGGAAGGCGCTGCCGGTTGTGGAAGCCCTTTTGCGCTGCAAGAGTTCAAACAGCGGAGGAACCCCTGGGATGGCCAATGATAAGACGCGTGATCGAAAGTTCAAATGCGGAATGCCTGGGAAGGGCACGGTGCTCGATCAGATCGAAGCGAGCCACCCGCCCGCAAAGCCCGCCTTTTTCAAGCCGGCCAAAATCGGCGGACAGCGGCGCATGATGTTCCACAGCAAGCCCGTCCGGTAGTTCTCGATCGCTAGCACGACCGGTCCCTGGTCGATACCGAAATGATACGGAGATATCCACCATCCGGTGGGACTGTCCTTCACTGCAAATGACTGATTGAATGACGGGTTGAATCCGTAAAGGCGGGTCATTCCAAGGTTCATTTGTGCAAAGTTGCGGATCGTTGGGACGACTATTTCTGGTGCGAACGGCAACGAGGCAACGACAACCGGTAATCCCCCCGTTTTGAACGGGGCTTCGCAGTAGAATTCACGCGGCCATTTTCAGTTTCTGGGCGGGTGTGATGCCGCCGATGCCCATATTGGGCCGTTCGTTGTTGTAGTCCATAGCCACTGCGTGGCGAATTCCTGCGCCTCCTCAATGCTTTCGATGATGTGTTGATCAAGCCATTCATGTCGGACGGTGCGGTTGTAGCGCTCGACATAGGCATTCTGTTGCGGCTTTCCGGGCTGAATGTGGCTCAAGGCAATTCCTTGCTTTTCGGCCCATTCCATCAGTTTGCCGCTGACATACTCAGGTCCGTTATCCACACGAATGGCGAATGGTCTGCCTCGCCATTCGATGATCTGGTTCAGGCTGCGGATGACGCGTTCAGCAGGCAGCGAAAAGTCCACCTCGATGCCCAGTCCCTCGCGGTTGAAGTCGTCCAGGACATTCAACAGTCGGAATTGCCGACCATCCTCCAAACGATCCGCCATGAAATCCATTGACCAGACCAGGTTAGGCGCATCCGGCACAGTCAGAGCGTCGGGTTTGTCCCGCCTCAAACGCTTGCGTGGCTTGATCCTGAGGTTTAACTCCAGCTCGCGGTAGATGCGGTAGACGCGCTTGTGGTTCCAGCGATGTCCTCGGACATTCCGCAGGTATAGAAAGCACAGGCCAAAGCCCCAGGTCTTCTTTGCCCGCGTCAGCCCGATCAGGAGATCGGCGATCTGCTCGTTCTCGTAGTTCAGCTTGGCGCTGTAACGATAGCAGGTCTCGCTGACCTCGAAGGTGCGGCAGGCAAGTGCAATGCTCACCCCGCGCAACGCCACAGCTTTCCCGGCCATCTCTCGGCGTTGAGATGGCCGTGTCATTTTTTTCCCAAAGCCTCCTTCAGCAGTTCCGCCTGCATGCTCATCTCCGCATACATCTTCTTCAGCCGACGGTTCTCATCCTCCAGAGCCTTCATCTGGCTGATCATAGAGGCGTCCATACCGCCATACTTCGAACGCCACTTGTAAAAGGAGGCGGTGCTCATTCCATGTTCCCGGCATAACTCCGGCACCGGAACGCCGCCTTCTGCCTGGCGCAGGATGGCAAGGATTTGGGGTTCGCTAAATCTGCTCGTCTTCATCAAAATCTCCTCGTTCATAAAGCCCGAGAAAATTCTACTTTTGAAGCCCGTTAATTGGCGGGGGGATTACCGCTCGATCGCGATCGGATTCTCACCCTGGCGCAGCTTGGCTTCGTCGATCGCCATGAGGCCGTTCATTTCCTTGGTCCGCCGGGAACAGGCAAAAGCCATCTCGCCACAGCGCTCGGTGTCGAAGCCGTGAAGGCCGGAAAGAGTGTGTATTTTACGACACTCGCCGACCTCATTGGTTCGCTTGCCCGTTCCGAACGAGAAGGCAGACTGCAGGAGCGCATTCGCTTCTTCTGCAGGCCAAGCTTGCTGATTGTTGACGAGATCGGCTACCTGCCGGTCGTCCAAGGCGGCGGCAATCTCTTCTTTCAGCTCGTCAATGCCCGATATGAACGTGGTGCGATGATCCTTACGCCAAACCGCGGCTTCGCGGAATGGGGCGATGTGTTCGGAGACCCCGTCGTCGCCACCGCGCTGCTCGACAGATTGCTTCACCATGCCGTCGTCGTGCAGATCGAAGGATCCAGCTATCGGCTGCGGCAGCATGCCGAGCTGATGGCGGAGCATGTCCGGTCCAAAGCCTTGATCGCACCCCCGGCGTTCGCGCCACCTCAAAAGACACGCGGTCGGCCGCCCAAAAATACCCCATTCGCCTTGTCGTCCACGTCGGCATAAATGGGGAATTTTACCTCGGCACAATTGGGGAAAATTCACACGGCATTGACACCCGCGATCACGTGGCAGATAGAACCTCCCATTATTTTTGAACCGCCCCAGGTTTCTGGACCAGCGGAGGCTGGAGTTTTTCGGCTTCTTCAGGGAGGCGGGCTGGTTGCGCGTCCCGTATCCATCAGTGCGATCGGGACCTTGTCGCCGATCGCACCATGTGGCCGAACCTCATTGTAATCCCTGCGCCAATCCTCCATCTTTTCGCGGGCATCCGCAAGGGTCAGGAACCAGTGTTGGTTCAGGCATTCCGACCGGAAGCGGCCGTTGAACGCCTCGATGAAGGCGTTATCGGTCGGCTTACCAGGGCGCGAGAAGTCCAATGTCACACCTTTGGCGTAGGCCCAGAGGTCGAGATCGCGTGACACGAACTCCGTCCCCTGGTCGACACAGATCGTCGTGGGATAGCCAACCTGACGGCACACCCGTTCGAGCGTCTGCACGACATCTTCTCCGCGATAGCTATGCCGCGGATCAAGCACCGGCACATATCGTGAGAAAGTATGAACCACCGTCAGGACACGCAGTTTCTTGCCGGTGGCCAGTTGGTCGTGCACGAAGTCCATCGTAACCGGTGTGCCAGTCTCACGTTGTCTTCCCCACCTTGATCTGTGATCGGCTTTCCATGGATGAGCAACGGGAGTTTCTCCATGGAGAGTACATTGGAGGTTCTCACGACCAGGAAGTCTGGACGTGAGGTTCACCGGCACTGGCCGGACGAGATCAAGGCGCAGATCGTTTCGAAGAGCCTTCGGCCGGCGCAAGATAAGCCCTTGAAATACGGGGGCTTGATGGTTTTGGAGAAGCTTACTTTTTAAGCGTGAGCTTCGGCTTCACGATAATGGTCTTCTTCTTGGGTGCTTCGATCTGCGCCTTAGCCTTCGCCTTCTTTGCCGCCTTTGCCTTCTGCAAGTCCAGTGACACGGTAGCCTGCGAGATACCCAAGATATCGGCAATCGCTGATTGGGAAAGGCGGTCAGCGTCAAGATCCACGATGATCTCCCGGCGCTCGGACGGATCAACGTCGCCTTTATTGTAAACCATCATCTGGCGAAAGTTGCCGTTGGTTCGGAATCTTTGGGTAATGACACGGCCGTCGCGCTTCTCGACATGCACCGACATAAAATCCGAGACACCTGATATATTGAATTTGTCGCCAGGGGAAATCCCAAAAGCGTCCATCAATAACTCCATTGATTGAGCATCAGCCGCCGAAGAGACTGGTTTTCTTTTGAGGCCTTTGGCTATCACGGTGGCTTCTCCAATCTATCGCATTTCGAATTCATCAAATTAATGGATATCTATTAACATAATGAATCCCATTATGTCAACGCGTCGTTGAGAATTCCTGCGCCCGAACACATCTTGCTTAAAAACTGAACGGAGATTGAAGTGGATGGATTATCGGCCGCCTGCCGGCATCGTAAATTTAACGGCAAAGGCGCCAGACCATGACGCCTTTGCCGTTAAATTTACGATGCCCATAGAAAAAGCCATCAGCGAAGGCTACACCTTCGGCGTCTAGCTCAAGCGCCTTGTTACCGAAGCTGTCGTCGATCAGCCGGACGAAATCGCCTGCAGTCAGCTTTCCGTCCTCTAGAATCACGACCTGGACACCTTGGGTCTCGTCGTCAGCCACTAGACAAACGCGTGGATAGCCCGACGTCGCTGCGCACGCGATACCGCTGACGTCCTCAGATTTCTTGCTATCCGATCCATCGAGATTCTTCGGTTTGCCGATCAGTTTTCCGCTGACCTTCTAGGGCTGCGACTCAGCTGCGTGTCCAAGTATTCCCCCGCTCAAGCCGATGCCGGCAGACAGGAAGGTCACAAGAAGTGCCGACCAAAATTTGCGAGGTTTACTTGCGCCGCTCATCGCACACCCGAATCCTGATCTACAAGCCATAGCCTTTCAGTGCTTTGCCATGTTAAACGGGTCGGAGGAATGATGCGTGCACGAACCCATCCGCGCCACCGTCACTCGTTGCATCAACTTGAGCCCAGTCTCCGATCCGAGAAAGAACGGCAACTCTAGCACCGAATGGAAGTGACGATGTAACGTCAAACTCCGTTCCCGGACCGCTGCGCAGGCGGAGGCCACCGCTTGCAATCACCACCTGATCGTTGCTCGCAAAGCTTCCTTGTGAAGCATTGCTTCCTCCGTGTTCGTGATGGTCGTCTGCAACAACTAGGTCAGGCGCGGCAATGTCTTTTAGGTCCCGTGCATACTGAGTCACCTTTGTAAGAAAGGCTTCCCAGCCCCCGGTCCGCTCTCGCAACACGCGGGGGCAATTTTTGCCGGTCCAATAATGATGCTGAACGATCCCCTTAGGCACAGCGATGCGATTTTGATACGCGAGAACCGCCGTCAAAAGAGCGGCGCAGTCATAGGCGACCTGCGTGTCGAGTTCAGGGTTCATGCAAATCTCGATGCCTATACTGGACGCGTTACCAGTGTGAGATCCTGCATGCCAGCCGACCTCATTAGTTGGCAAACTCTGGTAAACCGGTCCATCATCGACAGTGAAGTGCCAGGAGACCTGGCGTGCCCTGGCGTCCGCACCTTTCTGATACTTAGCGTGCGCTGCCGCATTAGCCCCCGGCTGATCGTTGTCTGTGTTATGAATTGTGATCATGCTCGGCGAAAGCTTAGTACCGGGCCTGTTCGAGTTGCCTTCAGGGATATAGTCCCTGATAATGTTCAAATGGGTATAAGCCTCATCTATTCTCATATAGCCGCTCCCGTCATGGTGCTGCGCAGTCAAAGGATAGGAAATGGCAACGCCGCGTTGATGCTCATTCTCAAAGTGGCGATCACAGCATCAAAGAACTTCTGAATGGCAGCCAGAGTGGCTTCAGTTGCCTGTGCAACCATCATGTGAAAGAAGAAAGCTGCGGCTTTTGCCGAATTTACACCTTCTTCAGCCGTCATGTCTCCCATAGCTACGCCGCCGGCTGCATCGATAACGGCCTGCGTGTACGCTCTTATATAGAATTTCGAAGCCTGCTGAATTTTCGACCACAAATCTCCCCCAATCTTTGTTGCTTCGCCTATAATGGCCTTCGATAGACTGCTAACAGTTGAGCTCAAATCTGACATCGAATCCTCCTCTGCTCCTGTGGTCCGCACACTCACTTAGTAAGAGAAAACGTCGAAATTGCCCCAAGAATAGCGTTTTGTAGTTGCCCGCCATAATTCTGAGCCTCGCCAGGTTTCAATACTCCGTCATTCCTGTGTCCATAGTTCAACTGGTCCAGATAGTACCGAACGCCGTACAGCTGGTATTCTCTGCAGTCGAAGCTTTGGTAATCCTGAGGCAGGGGGCCGATGCTGGATGGGAGTTGTGAAAAAGCCAACAACGCTTTGCTACCTGGGCAAGGGGCGCGCGCTCGCGTCTTAGCGGCTCGCTCTGAAAGCCGGTCTAGAACATTATACGATGCGGCATAATATTCGACGGTTTCCCTTGATTTGTAGATGCGCTCTGGGCCACCCGCTTTTGCGGCTGCCGTAAACTTAGCAGTATCCTCGGAGAATTTGTTAAGGCTCTGATCGAAGGTACTGTCGTATGGCGCTACAGCCGAAATGCATCCAGACGTCGCCAATGCAAAAATCAGGATGGCGACAATAGACGATATTCTTTTTGCCGCTATTTGCACCTAACGATCCCCTCAATGCATCGTGTCCAGCGAAGTATGAGGCTACGTTCGCGCTTTTGCTTTGCGCGGTAGCTATATACATACTCTTTGCTATGCGACTTTCACTATTATCTTAGTATCAATACTAGATCATGGGAAATACTGCAAGGTGTGTTTTATTTTTTTTACACCTTGTGCGATGTAAAATTTTTGCGTAAGCTCGCAGTAAATAGAATATCATCATGGCGTGTTAATTTAATTTGAAAGATCTCGTGGCGCAAGTATTTTTCAAATGTAAGGACAAAGAGATTATTTTGCCAAGCGGATGATGATCACATTTTTAAACAACGAATAATATCGTCACTTTAATTCGGTCTTGAATTTTCGGGTGCGTAAAAATAGCAGCATCGTACTGCAACGGAGTTGGCGCTCTGTCGGAAAGAGTACAGAATTATGACAGCTCTACACTGAGGGGGATACCTATAATGAGTGACACGTCCGGCGACTATCTTATTAAGCTGGCGGAGGAGCGTGGCAAGCTTTCTCGCCTGGTCATGGGCGGAGCTGCTTGGATGATAGGCGGCGCTCTCGTTGTCTCAAGCATAGGCCTTGGGGTGTGGGCCTTTGCGAAGCAGCCTGAACTCACTCCGTTGGTCAACATTTTCGACAAACTCGTCACCGGCATCTTGGCGCTGGTGGGGGCGTGGGTTGGAGCCGTGATCGCCTTCTATTTCGCACGCGACAATTTCGAATCCGCCAGTACGCAAGCGCAGAAATCGTTCGGCATGTTACAAAACGAGCAGCTTGCTGCCATCAAGGTGACCGATCCCGGCGTGATGATCGACGTGTCGACCGCTTTGAAGACAGAATTAGACCCCGGCGATTTCGACGCAACGGTTCTTCAAACTGCGTTCATCGCGCCGATGGCGGCGAAGGGCTACAAGCGCATGCCGATCATCGGTAAGTCGGATGGCGTCGGGCTCGGAGTCCTGCATTTAAGCACGATCAACGAATATCTAGTGAAGCTGGCGGTGAAGTCGGCGGCGCCTCCACCGCCACCGCCTCCAGGTCGCATACCAACGGTCGAGGACGCAACGCTCGGCGATCTGGCCAAGTCGCTCTCCACTGGCGCCACCCTGCAAAGTTCGGTTGCCTTCGTGCCGCGGACTGCGACGCTTCTCGATGTGCAGATTGCAATGAAGGGCCAGAACGATTCACAAGGCAAATTAGGCATGGGGTGCGAGGACGTCTTTGTTACGAGCACAGGCGACTCAAAGGAGAAGGTGATCGGGTGGATCACGAATGTAACACTTCGCGAGAAGGCTGCTTTCGCCGGTTGATGACCTCCCGTTTCGTAGAGCATTGCGAAAACACAGATGCAAGGTAGGGAGCAGCGTTTAACTGCATTGATATCATTTAAATTCAACTACGATAGCATCTTGCTTACTCACTGAATTGGGCAAGAAACGCGCAGTCGATGGGGGTGCTGCCGAGAGGCACAGCAACTTAGCGACGCCTGAACCATTCAGGCAGTTTTTCGTCGGTCGCGAGGTCCAGTTCAAGTTTCGTCTTTCCTCGATCCGCACTGATTCCCACTGTGAACGCGCCATAGGCATGGCAGTCCTTCAGAGTCGCCCTGCCGTTATTTGCGCGGACCAGTTGGACAGGTTCTGCGAAGGTCGGATGCAGATAGAACGTAACGTCCCCCTCAAGCGCTTTGGCATCGGTTTGATCAACAATCAGATCCAACATCAATGTCTGGCGGTTAATCCCCCCAGGTCTCCGAACCACCCTCAAGCGCCGTCCGTTTGCCTCCGCCTTGCCGCCGAATTGGCCCTTGTTTGGGTCCCCTGGATCTATGTCCCTGCTGCGTTCCGCAGCGCTCATGGGAGATGGCGTGGACTTTGATGGCATCGGCGATAGGGCTTGAAGCAGGTGGACCAAGTGGGCGTATGGGTCTCCTTCATCCCTAGCATAACTGTAGAAAATCGGCTCAATCCCGAACTTTCCGCGCATGCGCTCGCGATATACTTCTCTTTCCTCCTCCGATCCGTAGCCGAGGATTGCGTAGTGGCAGGGTGGAGTAGTTTTCAGGCGAGCCGTCACCTCTCTCATTAGATTCGCAAAGTCGGGATCGCTCATGGAAAACCCGATGAATACCACCGGGTGCGTCATGAAAATCGCGAGCAGCTTCCTCCGCGCATCGTCGCTTTTTATGTAGCGATCGACGTAAGAGCTCTCCGTTAGGACTGCATGCTGAGGAACATCATAGCGACCGTGAAGGTAGACGACGCTTCGTGGAGTATCGGATCGAGACAGACCAATCAGGAAGGCCGACAGCGCAACAGCATCCTCCCACCGGACGACGTTCGCTTGCTCGCCTCGACTCCGAAGGCAGAGTTCGATGCAAGGATCATAGTTTGTTGTCAAGAAATGCTTGAACGGCAGTGAAGCGATTGTTGGGTGCGGCTCCACGGGTGATCCGTTGGGGCTGAAGCGATCTTTCATATACTGACTAAAGCGTTTCGCTCCTATAGCTCTGGCGTGAACCTCGGCTTCCCAAGCAGGGTCGCCCTTTAGAGCTTCTTTGCGTTTTGGGATTTGCGCTTTCGGCCCGGCTTCAGCTTCGAGTTCCTCCATCAGTGCAGTCCAACTGGGGTATGCGGAATTTAAACTAGCGCCTGAGCCAACAAGCGCCAACGGTGGGTGAGCACTTGCGAGTTGGTCGCGAAGATTATTGTAGGCTTCGTTACGCTCAAACGGCTCAAATATCGAACGCATCAGCTTCCATCCTTTCAACGTCCATAGCAGTCTATTGTAGAAGTATCCGGCGCGGCCACGAGACCGAAAGCGATGACGGCTCTACCAGTGCAACCAAAGTGTCTCCCTCAGGGACTAAACAATTGCTGACCATGGCGGATTGGTTTCAGAATCGGCATTATTGTGAAAGCCAGCACCGGCCCGATCGCCATCCGATGCAAGATCGCGAATACCATGCCGTCTCCACATCGTGAGGTCGGTAGCTCGGAGAGTGAGGGTCAAGCAGGTTCGAGGACATGTTCCCCCGTTTCCTCCCGGGCGAGGAATGCCGAGTGGCCATAGCCATCGAGCAGGCCGTCACCTTCCAAATCGACCTGCACCCATGGGCCGTCGCTTGCATCAACGACGTCCAGCCTAGTGTCGGTAGGAAGCGTCTTCAAAGCCTCGTACTCTGTTCCGGGGCCGCCGCGCAGGCGCAAACCATCGCGTGCGATCACAACATATCGCCCGACGTGGATCTGAGCAGCCGCGGCGACAGACCGGGCCGACGCAAGGTATTCGGCGACGTACTCCCCGTAATACTTATACCCGTCGAAATAGCCTTGCTTAAGACCCTTATTCGGATTGAACTTGCCTCTGTTGTAAGCGATCGCGACACATGCGAATTGATAGTCGGTGATAGAAGACGCGCCTTTGAGACCGACTTTGCTCAGCCCCCGCTGCAACTCGGCGAGGCAATGGACGAGGGTATCAGCGAAGTTCTCATAGCTTCGATCGAGAAAATAATCAGGATCATCAAGGAAAAACTGGAGGTCCCGTTGGAAAACACCATATCCGTGGCAGAACTTATCCGGATTGGCGACGGCTCCTTCGTATCCCGGCACATAAGCGACCATATCTTCAAGCGCTGCGCGTGCGATCGCGAACATCGCACTGCCTCGGGGCTTGGAGAGCAAGTCTGCCTTATTAAGCGGAAATACTTGCCGGCCCTTATCCGGGCTTTTGTAGTCGATTGTATCCCCAACGCATAGCGCCACGATGCGCTCCAAAGGGACGCCCTTTTTTCGCAGTGCCGACCAGATGTAGCCCGTCTCCTGGCGTGCGATCGACGTGGGCATTTCGACATCAAAAGGTGTGCCGGCGACGACGTCCTTAATCTGACCTGCAAATTGCTGCTTGAACCACCGGATATCATCCGTCGTCGGCATAGTTCCCTCCCAGCGTCAGGCCGCTTCTGGCTCAGCCACGTCCTTGTTCCCACCACTTTCCCCGATTGGCGCGAGGAGCGCCGCAAAAACATGCCCATCGAGCAGGCCATCATCTTCGAGATCGACCTTAGCCCAGATATGATCAGCGGTGTCGAAACTCACCACCGTTACGATCGTGCCAAGCGGAAGCGTTCTCGAAGACTCGAAGTCAAAACCCGGCCCGAGCCGAAGCTTCAGTCCTTCTCGCGCGATGACCTGGTACTTTCCCGGACCAAGGATCGGGATGGCCGGGACGCGATTGCGCCAGCCTTCCTCCGCAGCCTCCTGCAGCCAGGATGGTGCGTTGGTCGCGTGCCCTCCTGCACCCCATGTCAGTTTCGAATGATCATTGACCGAGGTGCCGAAGCCTACGTGGATCGTCCGGTCTCCCATATAGCCCACGCCGGCTCCAATGCCCGTCGCTCCATTTGCGGCACAAGCGGTGACAAATCCAATGATGATCGGGTCGGCGTTACGGTCGGTAAAGCTTTTTGCGCTTCCACCAACAATGACCTGAAGATCGGCAGCGCGACCTCGGTCGTGGCGGGTAGAGCCGGTGCGCCGGGTGCCCTCACCCTTGGCAGGTTGACCGCCCGAGGTGATCCGGATTTCATCAACACCTGCCAGATCGGCGCTGCGCGCCAGAACGCGCTTCAACTCGTCGGAAATTGGCAGGTTTCGTATTGCGACCGCAGGCGGGCCACTAAACATAACCATTTCATCCCTCCGAAAAGAGTATTATTTCATCGGGCCGGCCAACGTTTAAAGGTCAGCAGGTTGGCGCGTTTACCAGGAAATTCTGATATTGATCGGTATTGATTCCACTTTTCGTAGCATTAGTCAATGAATACTGCAATTGACTGTCTACATGGAGATTTATTCGCGATGACGCCGGTTAAAGGTATTTGATGGCGCATGAGCAGAAACTTCTGAGCGGCATTTTCATCTTGAAAGATGTAATTCCTCACGCTGATAATCAGAATGTCACTTTGAGAACCAAGGGTTTGTCGATTCAGAGGTATGCATCCAGGATCTTCAATGCAACATATTATTTTATATCATCGTTGCGATAGAAGATAAATGCTCAGAAGATGATAGGTTGTTCCTGAGATATATGTTCGTGTCGTTTGGCATTTAATCGTAAGAATGCGCCCGTTCCGGCGGGTGATGGCACCTAATTTGAGATTCTGGTTTCGATTTTCGGCGCCTTGACGCCTACCAATTCGGAAATAACCTTTTCTAATATTTGGCGTTTTCTGATGAAGCTTAGCCGTCGGCAGCCATCTTTTCCACGGCGGCGAATCTCACATTAAGTGCCGAAATCGAAACCAGAATCTCAAGTTAAATGCCCAATCTCAATTTAGGTACCGCGCTATCTTGTTGAAATTATTGCACGCGGAGTCTTGCGATTAAATGCAAAACGACAGGGCTGTTGCACACCGCCATCCGTCCAGGGTTGCCTTCCAATCCGGCCGCTCTAGGACCGCCCTAACCATGAAGAGAAGTAGGGCAAGCGTTCCCGCGCAGCCTCTGCATGCTTTTCCACGCCGGGCGGCTTTTGCTCCTGCGTCGCGGCCACGGCGACTTCCTGGCCGCCTGTTGCGGTACAGAATAACAGGCATGAGTTCACGAAGGCCAGGACATGGTCTCCGACACTGTGCAGCGCATTCGCGAGGCTGCCGGCAATGAAGAATCCCGTCAGCAGCGAGATGATGAACGGCGCGACCGGAGAATTCCAGCCCGTCACCCTTCGGAGCGTGTTGGTGACGATGATGATAACGCCGGCGGCCCCAGCTACCGTTCCGAAACTGTCAAGCGTGAAGAAGCTCTCTCCCGGCATTTTCTAATCCCCTGTGAAAAAGGCTGATAATGGGCTTTTATGCCTCAGGCGCCGGTTGAAGTGATCCATCAATGGCTCCGCCATGACGATGTAGCTTTCCCTGCGATTGAAGTATGTGCGTCCCCCCGCCACGATGCCGAACCAGATCGGTATTTCGGCATTCTTCTCGCTCATCAACACCCAAGCGCCCGAGTCGCCGGGCTGGCTGAAGCGCCCGAAGAACGGCGGCCAGGAGAGCAGGTTCAGAAGGAAGTTCTTCGGCCAATTCTCGACGACGAAGTGCGAGAAGCATTCCAATGTCTCGCCGTCCAGCGAGCAGGACGCAAGGTCATACTTGATGTATCCGATGCCGGAACGCGCCGATCCTCCAGCACGGCGGACCCTGCGCCGTTTCGTGTTGGCGACTCTCAACTCCGCCTTCGATGGCAGAGCGACCTTTCGGCCGTCATTGCCGGAATCGCAGCAAGCGTGCGGGACCAGCAGTGCGGCATCTGGATCGTGGTTCTCGGCGGCCAATTGCCGATTGACCAGCGCCTCTGCACAGGCACCACCAACAACATGAGAGCAGGTCAGCATGAACCGCTCGGACGAGGCGTCAGGCGAGATGTAACCGTCGATGGTGCCGGTCAGGCCGGACGAGCCGCAGCGGAACTGCGGCTGCCATTGGCCCGGCCTGGCGATGTGCACGCCGATGCCCAGCCACTCCCGCATCGACCGCAGCGCTTGGGCAACTTCCCTTCGGCGATCGGTCCGGACCACCACGATCCAAGGATATTCGTTCGGCGAGATTTCCCACCAGCGCAGCTGTCGCAGCAAGACCTCGATCTTCCGCACCCCTTCGAACTCGGCAGTGCGGAGCAGGCAGCTCAGCGTATCGGCGACGCGGCCGAACAGAACGAATTCCTGTTCTTTCTGCTGGAAGTTGAGCGTGGCTATCCGCGCATCGCCCGCGCTGGGTGTGAGCGGACGCCTGCCGATCCGATCGGCAAGAGCCGGCGGAATCTCGAGCAGTTCCGACTCCGGCGGCAGATCCGCATATAGCTCCAGCTGCGACTGGACATAGCTCGACCGTTGCACGGCGGCTTCGTCGGCGCGCCTTTGTGATCCCCGGAAGACCGGGCGTTCGTTGTGGCCGCCGGGTAAATCGCCGAAGGCATACCCGATGCTTGCCAGGACGGCACGCCTGAGCGCCGTGGCAAGCGGGACCGATTGTCCGGCTCCTGTGGCGTCGTTCCACGGAACCTGGAAGCGCGGCACATGGTCATCCTGGCTGGTAAAGGCATCCACCGCCAGCCGCACCAGCGCGAGGACAATGACAACCAGCGTGAAAGTGCCGAAGCCGACAAGGAGAGTGAGGATCGCAAACAAGAGCAGATAGACAGGCAGGCTTACGGACTGAAGCAGGTCAGGAACGCCAATCCAAACGGAGATCGCTACGAGCAGCCACCAGAGACCGAGACCGATGGCCCCCACGGTCGCGACGATTGCGCCGACCGCCGCAGCGATCAGGAATACGCTCAAGAGCAGGGCAGGGATGCCACGGAGAGCGGCGAAGGCCTCGCCAATGGCGGCGCGGGGACGGGTCGAAAGCCTGAGGAGAAAGAGGCCAATCTGGTAGAAAATCCAAAGCAGGCCGGAGAGCGACATCACCGCCACGATTATCGCTAAGGGAGTTGCGGCCAGGACCAAGGCGGCAGCGGCCGTGACCACAAGCCAGTCGGACGGAAGCGAGTTCGTTGCCGAAAGACTAGTGCTAAAGGCAATGCCCAGGATATAGAAGGCGATAACACCTCCGACGAACTCGGTTTCGTCCCCCAGCCTTTCCCCGATCCTGCGGAAGAAATTCTGCAGCCGGTGGCTTGGCCTGACGACGTTGCCGAATACCCATAACGCAAACAGTAAAAACGACGCGAGCGCCAGAAGAAATGCCACGATGATCGCGGCCGCGACAAAATATGTTACGAGTATATCCATACAGATTGTCTCGCGGAGAACCTTGCAATCTTTAACATATGTATACTTGTTTGCAATAACTTCCTATGGATGGTTTCCGGCGGAAACTTCTCTTCTCGCATTGTGTTGAGTTGAGATGGCGAGGTGCGGAGTGCAGGCACATAGTGTTGTCCATCGCCTTTGGTGTGAAGTAAAAAAGTCGCTGCCGAATAACATAGTCAGTCGCTTCGGAAAGTATATATCTCCATGCGTTCGGCGATGAGAGCACATGGACAGAGGATAACGTCGGTTCGATTGGGGTAGAAGAGACGATTGCCGATTCCGCATGCTCGCTCGCGACCAGCCTAGTACTACAGTTGCGGTTTACCGGAAGTCATGATTCACTTCCCGCATTTGGCGGGAGGGAAGTTCAATGTCGGTTGCGGGTTGGTCCGGGTCGGTTCTGGCGTGGCATCGTGAGCTCGATGCCTTGAAGGTGCGGTTGGGCTCGGTCTTTGGTCGCCGAGAATTGCGCGCATCGTGCGGTGCCTTTCTGGATGGGTTGTTGTCGGGAGTAGAGCGCAAGACTGGCTGGCTGATGGCGGAACAGGCAGGACTGGAGCGCCCTTATCGGATGCAATCGCTGCTGGGGCGCAGCCATTGGGATGCTGACGCATTGCGCGATACGGTTCGCGCTTATGCAATAGAGTCTCTCGGTGACGCGGACGGCGTTCTTGTGGTCGATGAGACCGGCTTCCTGAAGAAAGGCGCCCATTCAGTCGGTGTCGCACGACAATATTCCGGCACGGCCGGCCGGATCGAGAACTGTCAGATCGGTGTTTTCCTTGCCTATGCAAGCCGCTACGGTCAGACCCTGATCGATCGGCAACTTTATCTACCGAAGGAGTGGGCCGAGGATGAAGCCCGCCGTGCTTCGGCTCACGTCCCCCAGTCCCAAGCCTTCGCGACCAAACCGGCCATTGCAGCCAAGCTCATTGCCGATGCGCTGGATGCCGGCGTGCCTTGTGCCTGGGTATTGGCGGATGCGCTTTATGGTTCGGATTCCAAGCTGCGCCGGATGCTGGAAAGCCGTGGCCAGCCTTATGTTCTGGCAGTGCGCTCCAATCAATGCCTGCGCTTTGTGCGTGAGCAAGGGATCGAGCAGACCGATCCCGAAACGATGGCTGATGAGTTGAAACCGGAGGTTTGGCAGAGCCATGCAGCAGGCGAAGGTGCCAAGGGTCTTCGGCTTTATGATTGGGCCCGTATTCCTCTCAGCTCTCGCCCGGATCCACAATGGGAGCGCTGGCTTCTGATCCGGCGCAGCCGACGCGAACCCGATGCGCGCGCCTATTACTTTGTCTTTGCGCCCGCCGGTACCGAATTGAGCGAATTGGCGGGCGCTGCCGGGCTGCGTTGGACCGTGGAAGAATGCTTCCAGCGTGCGAAGGACGATCTCGGCCTGGATCATTGCGAAGCGCGATCCTGGCATGCTTGGAAGCGGCACATGACGCTCGTCATGGCAGCCGCTGCATTCCTCGCCAAACTCGGCGCCGATCTACGCCGCACCGCTGCTGGCAAACCGAACGAAACGAGTCCAAACCCGCCAATCGCCGCCTGACCAACACCATGGCCTTCGTGCCCAGCGTCGCAGAGATCCGCTATCTGATCAAACGCCTCCTGCTACAGCCCCCGATTAGAGTTCGCCTCATCTTGGCATGGTCACTCTGGCGACGCAGGCATCAAGCATCCGCAATGCTTTCTCACTACAAAGCAAGGCATCAAACGCAACTGTAGTACTAGACCGCGTTGACCAGCAATATCTCCTCCGACATCGAACGAAACGTACGCCTCATCCCGGTCCGGTCCATCGCCCATGTGCCGGCGCCGACCGCCGTCGGTTGCTGGGTGAAGGGGGAGCATGAGGATTTGCGGGGCGGCACATTGTCATTGGAATGCGCGCGCCCGGGTCCGCAACAGGAATTCCTTCCAGACAGCTGGCACGGTCAGGCCTCCCTGACCGGCCAGGCCAAGCTCTGCAAGGACGGCATTGGCCGAAGGCTTCGTCGCAGAACCATAGACACCATCCACCCCGTCATCTTCCGTCCCGGTGGCGCCAATGTCGCGGTTGAAGATATATTTCAGGGCGGATTGAAGAAAGAAGGTCTGGGCATTCGAGGCGGTGCGAAAGGCAAAGGAGAAGTTGAAATCGACGTGAAAATGGTCCCGGTGATTTGGATAGTGGAAGCTCAACACCTGGGAGAAATATAAGAACAGGTGGGCGTTGATGCCGACGTAAAATCGCCGGTCCTCAGGATATTCATCCATCATGAAACGCTGCTCGCCCCAATAGAAGCCATCAAGGTCGAAGGCGAAGCCCTGCCCATGGGCGTTTTCACCGTCACCGATCGTGCCGGCCGTGAGGATGATGGTTGGCCGACCCCGACCCCAGACGTCAAACAGTTCGCTCAGACAGTCATTGAGCGTGCTTTTCAGCCGATCGCGGCATTGAAATGAACGGGGATCGCCCTTGCTTCCGTAGGGGAAGTTCGGCAGCCGGTCGTAATGGACCGGAACTGTCGCAAGCCTGTCGAATGATGCTTCCGTGGCACTCATGTCATGCTCCTCCGTTGCTTGGCGCCAGGTGGTTGCTGGCTGTGGGAGACCGTCAGGCTGCCGCTGGATACCGGTCGCCGGCTCTGCAGCGCCTGCCGTCAGACCGGTTGCTGCGTTGCAAAGTCGTAGACGAGATTTTTCAGGACGGGCCTTTTCAGCATTCCGTCGTGAACGTTCTGCGCTCGGCCGCCCGGGCCATAGCCTGACAGCCGGATCGCTTCTATCGGATCGCTCCTCAGCAGTGCGTCGAGAACCATCGGCAGATGTGATTCACTCAGATGCGGTGCGGCTACGGCGACCGACAGCAGGTCGCATTTCATGCCGTCGACGCCGGCCGGATATTTTGCGCGGACCGCTGGCGTCGACAGGATCTTCTGGTGCAGCTTCATCAGCGATGATTTCACATTGTTGATCGAGCCGCCGACCTGCATGCTGCGCATAACGCGCGAGTTCACCGTCCACATTAGCCAGCGCGCGGCGGCGTGGAGCTCTTCGGGGTCTGGTTTCAGGTTGGTGTGGTAGCGGTCCGGATTGAAAAAGCCCATCAGGTCGCCATGGTAGTAGCTTGCGGTATAACCGCCGTCCTTTGGTGCGACCTTGTTTTCGAGCGACCGGTAAGCGTTGCCTTTTACAAAACAGAGTTTGCCGGCGATGACGTCGAGCTCGGGAAACCAGGTCTTTGCCTCGTCGGGGATCTCGACAAACAGCCGGCGGAAAAGGGGGAGGAAATCGTCGCCGGTGTGCGCCGCTAGCTGGATGAAGCCGAACGTCATGGCAGCCCTGTCCCAGGCGTTGATCACGGTGAAGCAGGCGTTGGATTCGGCCCAGGCGGTCGGATAAATCAGCTCCGGCCAGGTGCCGAACTCGCTCCAGTCGCCAGGATTATAGGATATGCGCGGCTCATGGCTCGTCGTTCGCGCAAGCCCCCTCGTCGTGGCGTCCGAATAGCCGTTATATTCAAAGAAGCGCCCGAGAAAAAACGGCGACGCATTGCCGTCGAAGAGCACGTCCCATCGGCTGGCGCCCGGTTGCTTGCGGATCTGCCATCCGGGCAGCGGCTTATAGCCGGTATCAAGCGCAATGGTCAGGTTTGGGTTTAGCGTCAGAGCGGTTGGGGCCACAGCCTCATCGCTGGTGTGGTTGCTGGCGATCGGATCGCTCTCGGCTTGCCCCGGGAGGCCGGCGGGCGAGCTGGGCTGCAGCAGCAGATCAAACTCTCCACCATTGTTCGGCCAGCCAAGGCCGAGGGCCTCGGCGCTCGACGGCCCGCCGATCATATCGGTGCCGTTCTTTCCGAATGTATCGAGTTGAAACTGCCGGAGGGCTTTGGCGGTATGGCCGCCGAAAAGCCCGTCGGGGTTGGGGGAGCCGATATCGTAGCCCTTCGCGACAAGGCCGGCCTGCAGGCGCTCGACAAGCAGGCCACGAGAGCCGAAACGCACGGTCGGAGCGCGTTTGGCATAGCCGAGTTCGGCCGTCCGCATCGCCTCGTTTTCCTCGAAGATGGCGAGCGCGAAATAATACTGGTCCAGGCGATAGGCATTATCGAGGAATCTCTTCCAGGGCCCGAGCTCCGAGGTCAGTTTGCTTGCCCCGCTGTCGCCCTCCTTGCCGGCGACGACGACACATCCGTAGGATGAATAATAGCTTGCGGTCTCGTTGATTTGCCGGGAGCAATGGAGGTTGTCGTAGACAACCTCGAATTCGAAGCGGTCGTCGCCCTCGAAGTCAGTGTCATCACTGGTTCGCCAGACGGGCAGCTTGGTTTCGTTGCGAAAGGCAAGATGACGGTCGGAGCCGTGATTGCCCTTAAAATAGCGGTGATCCGGCATGCCGGGTACCTTGGCGAAGAAGCCCGAGGCCAGCCGGTTCACGCCGTTGCCATTGTCTGGGAGATGAGCCTCAACGGCGGTGATATGCGGGACCGAACTGCCAACGAAGACGGCGATCTTTCCCGTGCCGGTCTGCCACTGGCCGATTGTGCAATGCATATGCCGATAGTCGATCGGGCTTGTGACGAGCTCATGGGCATTTCGAAAATCCGAGCCGCCGAATTCAAGTGGCTGGCAACCGCGCAAGGCGACGAACACCAGCTCGTTTTCTGGAATTGCAAACGAACTGATTCTGAACATGTCGCGCAAAACGTCATCGCTGAGTGAAAATTTCAAGTTCGCTTCCTCCTTGATAAAATGCCGCACAGGCGCGGACATTCGGTCGCGAAGCGTGGCGAACCGCCTTCGACGCAGGATTGCCCGACGATTGGAATCTGGAGGGTGGTGATCACCACCTCTTGCATGCTTATTTATCGACCAAAAATTCGACCGGCGCGCCGTTCTCGACCCCATCAAACAGGATTAGGACCCGATAGGCGGTGCTTGTTTCGTCGAGCACGATCGCGGTTTCGGCACTGTCGCTCGCCTGAACGCCTGGCAGGGGGCCTAACGGCTTGGCGGCGTCTTCGTTCTTACCGCTCCAGAACCATAGCGAAGGCACGGGCTTTGGAGGGGCGCGCTGCTCGCCGCAGGTGAAGGTGCCATCACCTCTGTCGTCGTCGCTCCGGCCGGCTAGGATCAAAACACCGTTGTCGACGGCGGTCAGATCGCGGATACCAACATTGTCTTCCAGTTTTATCTCGCTCACCGTGGCGGACGGCGTCGTCGCCCCGAAGAGTTCGCCAATAGGCACGCGCATGACGAAGGCCTTCTTGTCCAGGCAGGGGCTGCGAAGCCCGAACAGGGCTTCATTGGCCTTGATGGCGAGACCCTCGATGGTCACGCCGTTTCGATCGAGTTTTTTCTCGGCAAAGGGACCGATCGTTTGCGCGCTTGCGATTGTCTGACGCAAATGCGCCGTCCTCTCGATCTCAGGGCCTGGATCGGAGTCGCCAAATTCGAACGTCGGAAGGCCCGTCGATGGATCGACCGGAAAGCGCAATAGGAAAAAGCGTGAGGGTTGCGTCACGCCGCTTCGTGACAGCCCATGCGAGCCCGTAACGCAAAAATACGACGTGGCTGCGGCCTCAGAACCAGGAAGGTAGGCGACACCTTCGGCGTCGATCTCATCCATCTCGACGCCGTCGACTTTGTCCGGAAGAAGCCTTATCAGTTTTGTCGGCACCAGCTTATGGTCATTCAAATCAAAGAACTGGGCATATTTCTTTTCGTCATTCACCGCCAGGCATCGCCCGGCACCCGGAATGCATGCAGCACCGCTGAGCGCCTTACGGGCATCGGCGTTCTTCTCGAATGGCGGCGAGACCGACCAGGCTGTCGGCGAGCGAACAATGTCGCCGCGCGCATCGACAGCCGAAAGCGTCAATAGCAGAAAAAACCCAAGCGCACGCATGCAGCACCTCCAGTCAATGAAGTACCGGTCCGACAAGATTGCATGCTAGACGAAGTCAGAGGGAGTGCATCCCATCCACTCTACTTAAAAATGAGTGTATATTGAAAATTCGCGCTGCGCCAGATATTCTTTGGAATTAAGTACTCGGTTTAATCTGATATAAAGTCTCGGAGACATTTCAAATTCGCACTTACTGAGAGAGGATCCAGTGTCTCCCTACAAGCATTTCCTGCCCGGGTGCACTGAAAATGACATGATTGCTTCTTTCAGAATTCGATATGCGCCACTCAGGTCGGCGCTTGACGACATCCGTGGTTCGGATTTCATCAAGGTGAACGTGTGGCACAGAGGCTCTGCCCGGCATTAGCGGCAGCGATCAAAATTGTCCGTGCCGAGCAAGAGCATGTCAATGCGTGCTATAATTTCGGCTTTCCGCGTGCGGCAAGCTTGAGCGCAATCAGAAAAACAAGCGCCACTGACAGCATGAATATCGCCCCCGACATCGCATAGATCGTCGGCGAGGCCCCGGCGTTCATCTTGCCGAACAGGACGACCGGCAGCGTGTTCTGTCGGCCGGCAAGATAGAAAGATCGTGTGAACTCGTTGAGCGAGAGCAGAAACGAGAAGATGAAGGCACTGACAAGGCCAGGACGGATCAACGGCAACGTGACGTCGCGAAACTGCCGCCAGCGGCTGGCGCCGAGGTCGGCGGCCGCCATCAGGTAGGACGGCTTGACCGCCGCAAAACTCGTCAGGATGACGATAAAGGCGAAGGGCATGGCCCAGAGTAGATGCCCCGCCGTCACGGTCAGCATGGAGGCCCTGATGCCGATGCGAGTAAAGACCGTTGATAGCGCAAGACCCTGGATCACGCCCGGCACGAACATCGGCAGGATGACGGTGAGGAACCAGGCAGTGCGGTTTCTATGGAGCTCGAAATAGGCGAGCGCTGCGGCAAGAGACGACAGTGTCGCGAGCACCGCGGTCAGGGTGGCTATCATCGCCGATTGCTGCAACGCGGACACAAGTGCCCGCTCCTCGGGGAGCGAGACATACCACTTCAGCGTGATGTCCCAAAGGTTCGGCAGACCGGGCTGCAAGGCGGGATTGAACGAGACTGCCAGTAGGTAGAGCGGCGGCGCGTAGATAACGATGAGCCCGGCAATCGTCAGGACCCAGATCAGGAAACGGTTCGCTCGGCCCTCCGAATGCGCCGTCATGTGCGATCCTCGAACAGGGAGGCAAGGCCGAACAGTCGATTGCCAATCAGGACGAGCGTGAAGATTACGGCCAGCACGACGGTGGAGATAGCAAATGCGAGCGGAAAGTTCGCAACGCGCATAACGTCGTTGATCATCACCGAGATAATGGTGGCACCGCCGCCGCCCAGCATCTGCACTTCAGTAGAGGAGCCGGCGACCATGACGAATACGAATAGAAAGCCGGCAAATATGCCCGGCATGGTGAGCGGTATCATGATCGTCGTCAGCGTCTTCCAGAAACCAGCTCCGAGGTCGCGGGCGGCGGCCAGCACCGTCGTGTCGAGCCGGCGCATCGAGAGCAACAGCGGAAAGGTCGCAAACGGCAGGTAGGAGGCGACGAGGCCGGTGAGGACGGCAAAGTTGCTGAACAGCAGCCAGTCGATCGGCGCCGTGGTTAGCCCAAGCTCTTGGAGACCGGTATTGACGACACCGGTGCGTCCGAGCACCAGGCGCCAGGAAAAGGAACGGATGAGATAGGATGTGAAAAAGGGGATCGTCATCAGCGCGAGCAGGATGACGGCGAGCCTGCGGCCGGCGAGGAAATGCACTGCATAAGCCGAAGGATAGGCAATCAGCAGGCAGAGCAGCGCTGCGCCCATTGCTTTCGCGAGCGTCGACAGAATGACCGTCCAGCGTCCGGCATCAAAGATTGCGACGTAGCCGGCAAAGCTGAAATCCGGCTTGATCCAGTAGGTCGAGGCATCCCAGGTCCAAAAGCTCCATGTGACTACAACCGCCAGCGGCGCCAGGCCGAAGACGATGATGGCAAAAAGCGGTAGTGAGATCAGCGAAAGGGCAGTAGAGCGGAATGGGTGGAGCATGTCTGAACCTTGGCTGAGGGCTGTTCGCGGCAGCAAGGCGCCGCGAATGGTCTGGTCTGATCGAATAGCTGCGGTCAGGCGTTACGCAGCTTCTGCCACCACTCCTCATAGAGCTGAAAATTATCCGGCCGGCAATTCTGCCAGTAGACCTTGCCGGCGAACTTGGCCTTCACATGGTCGCCGAGCGCTTGAACATCCTCCGGCTTGTATTCGTCGGAATGCACTTTGGCGTATTCGACATTCTTGTCAGTTGGAACCAGATAACCGCGCGCTTTGCCAAGCTCGCAGCCATAAAGACCACCGAGCAGGCCATCGACGAACTTATGAGCGGAATCAGAGACGCCACGGTCACCGGCGCCCTTCAGGAGAACGCTATTGTTGCCCCAGCCTTCGTAGCCTTCGACGGGTGCTGCATATTCGACCTGCAGACCACGCTTGCGCCCCTCGTAGACGATCGGCTCCCAGCCTGTCATTGCATCGACTTCCTCGTCGGCGACGAGCTGAACACCCTGTTCCCAGCCGTTCCAGAAGGTACGGAACTGCCCGTCCTTCTTGTGTTTGATCAGAAATTCCATCACCAGCCCGAGTTCGGATTCCGTCAGGTTGCCGGGATCGGTGATCGGCTTGTTCTCGCTTTCCTTCAGATACATGGCCGTGAAGACGGCACTGTTGATCCAGGCGTCCTCCATCGCGACGCGACCCTTCAGCTTGGGATCGAAGATCGCGCCATAGCTATCGACCTTGCCGAGCTTGTCGGGCCGGTAGATGATCGAGTCGGCATTGACGACGGTCGGAATGCCGTATTGTTTGCCGTCGTGCTTAAGATAGGGGATGTCCTTGGCCCATTGCCAGACACTCTCGTAGTTGGAGATTTTCGAAAGGTCCCAGGGAATGATTGCCCCCTGGCGCGCCAGTTCCTTTTCCGCTCCACCCTGGAAGCCCCCGACATCGAAGAGGTCGTTGGCATTGCCCGCTGCAAGGCGCGCGACGACCGGGCCGACATCATTGCCGTTGTCGGTGAATTCCGGGCTTATGCCGACCTGTGAAGCGAATTCCTGCCACTTGTCGCCGATGTCCAGCGTCGCCGTCGCCCAGAAGGCAACCGTGTCGGCCGCCTGCGCCCGCCCGGCAAGGCCGAGGCCACCGAGCGAAAATGCCGCGGCACCCGCTCCCATAAGCCCCAGGAACTGGCGGCGCTGCACGTTGCTGGCATTGGAGGATAAAAGCCTGTCATATCGTTTTGTCATCGTCATTCCCCTTTTTGTTAGGTCTTTCGATTGTCGTTCTGTCTCTCCTGTGACGCGGGCTAGGCGCCGCCGGCCGCGATCAGCACTGCGGCGTCCGGCCTGAGATACACGGAAAGGCGGGTACCCGGCGCCAACGGCTGAAGGTCTGCGTCTAGCGCCACCAGCACCGACTGTCCGTCGGCGAAGCTCAGCCTTGCATCGCGATGCAGCCCGCGGAAGGTCGTTTCAGTCAGCGTCAGTTCCAGCTTGCCCTCGGTTCCCGCCGGATCCGGCACAAGCGAAAGGCGGTCCGGCCTGATCGCGACGAGGCTCACCTGTGGGTCGATCGGCCCGGCGATCCGTACCGGGAGGCTCTGCCCCGCCACTACCGCTTCGCCCCGACCGCCGCCTGCGCGGACCGCCTCCGGCCGCAGCAGGGAATCGATGCCAACGAAGCGGGCGACGAATGCATTGGCTGGCGTGCGGTAGAAGGCTGCTGGCGTATCCACCTGCGCGATCCGCCCGCCGTGCATGACGGCCATGCGGTCCGACAGGCTCACGGCTTCGTCCTGATTGTGGGTGACGAGGACGAAAGTCGCGCCGGTTCGCCTGTGCAGACGACCGAATTCGTCGCGCATCTGCTGGCGCAAGCGCTCGTCGAGCCCGGTCAGCGGCTCGTCCAGCAGCAGGATACCGGGTTCCATGACCAGAGCGCGGGCAAGCGCCACACGCTGCCGCTGGCCGCCGGAGAGAAGGTTGACGTCACGCGGGCCAAAGCCGGAAAGTTCGACAAGCTCGAGGGCTTCGTTGATCTTGGCGTCGAGCTTGCCGCCCGACATGCCCTTCAGTTTCAGACCGTAACCGATGTTCTGCGCGACGGTCATGTGCGGAAAAAGACCGAGGCCCTGGAAGACGGTATTGACGGGGCGTCGATTTGCCGGGACTGCGCCGATGTCTTTGCCGTCGAAGGCGATGCGTCCGGACGTTGGCGTCTCGAAACCGCCGATCAGCTTCAGCAGCGTACTCTTTCCGCAGCCTGACGAGCCAAGCAAGGTAAAGAACTCGCCAGCGGCGATAGACAGCGACACACTGTCAACGGCGGTGACCGGCCCGTAGCTTTTAACGACATCATCGATTTCGATCGATATGGCCATGTCAGCGCGCCATGCGGCTCCCTTCGCGGATCACGAGAATGCCGGTTTCCGTCATTTCGATGACCTGGTTTTCGAGCACCAGCGTCGTCGCTGTTGCCTCCTCGACGATAGCAGGCCCTTCGAGCCTTTCGCCGGCCGGCAGCCGGCTGCGGTCGAATACTGGGCAGGCCAGCCAGCCGCGCGCGGTGCCGAAATAGACGTTTCTCGTTCCGGTGCGGCCCGCCTCGGGGCGTCCGGCTCGCGGAATCTTCGGCAGTGCTATTACAGGCCCGCTGAGCACGGCTTCGAGGTGCAGCGTGGTGATCTCGATCGCGGAGTCCGGCAGGCGGAAGGAATAGGCCTTTTCGTGGGCGGTATGGAAACGGTCGGCGAAAGCGGCTGCATCATCCCCGCGCCGGAAGAGCGTAAATACGCCGTGCTCCTGGCCGCGATAGCGCGCCTCGACGCGGTAGGTGAACTGGATCGCGGCATCCCGGCCTTTGGCGAAATAAGTGATGGCCTCCTCTTCCATTTGTGAGAAGCGGCGGCTCAGCTCGCTTACCGCCGCGTCATCAAGAGGGTAGAACCATGTCGCTCGGAAATCGGCGCGGGGCTCGGCTGCGAGCATGCCCCAGGCTGAGAAAATGCCCGGATGCGGTGGCACCACCGTCGCCTTGACGCTGAGATCGCGACCGAGCCGTGCAGCAAGCGCCGGGCCGGCGCCGCCGCTGATGACGAAGGCCACGTCGCGCGGGTCATGGCCGCGCTGAACGGTCACGAGTTTCAAGGCGTTGATCATGTTGGCATGAGCGATCTCGATGATCGCCATCGCCGCATCCTCCGCTGACATGCCGAGCGGATTGGCGACGGTGGCAATCGCCTGTTCCGCCTTTGCCTTGTCCAGCGCCATGGTGCCGCCGGCAAAGTTGGCCGGATCGAAGATCCCGACGGTCAGGATAGCATCCGAAAGCGTCGGTTTCGTCCCGCCGCGCCCGTAACATGCCGGCCCCGGCGTAGAGCCGGCGCTGTGCGGCCCGACCCGCAGCGCACCACGTTCATCTATCCAGGCGATGGACCCGCCACCGGAGCCGATCTCGACGATATCGACGACCGGGACCTGCACAGCGTGCCCCGGCTTGATACGGGTATGTTCCAGACGATATTCGGCGTTGAGCGTCGGCCTGCTGTCATGGATCAGCGAGCATTTTGCCGTCGTTCCGCCAACGTCGAGCGAAAGGACTTCCCTCTCACCGATCGCGGCGCCGATGCGCGCAGCACCCGCAATCCCGCCGGCCGGCCCGGATTCCACCAGGGTGAGTGGGCTGCGGGTGGCCTGGTCAAAGGTGGAGATGCCGCCGTTAGACTGCATGGCGTAATAGGGGCAGGTCAGATCGCGATCGGTCAGCGCCGCTTCCAGCCGCGCAAAATAGTGCCGGATGATCGGCTGCACATAGGCGTTGAGCACGACGGTGTTCGACCGTTCATATTCGCGCCATTGCCGCGAAACCTCGTGACTGGCGCAAACCGTCAATTCCGGAAGCGCATCGGCCAGGATATCGGCACACAAGATCTCGTGCTCGGGATTGGCGTAGCTGTGCAAAAACAGCACGGCGATCGCTTCCACCTGCTGTTGGCGACAGCTTTGGATGATCGGGCGCAGATCGTCCAGTTCGACGGGCGTGAGGACGTTGCCGCTTGCGTCGATGCGCTCTCGCACCTCAAAGCGCAAATGGCGTGGGACGAAAGGTTCGGGACTGTGGAACTGCAGGTTATAGAGGTCAGGGCGATTGCCGCGTCCGATCTCCAGGACGTCGCGAAAACCTGCTGTCGTGACCAGCGCGGTGCGCACGCCTTTGCGCTCGGTGATGGCGTTGATGACCGTCGTGCCGCCGTGGGCAAAGAACGTCACGTCGCGGGTCCGCAGCCCATCCCGCTGCTCCGACATCGTGATCGCGGCGAGAACGCCGAGGGACTGATCGTCGACACTCGTCAGGCTCTTTGCGGTAAATAGCCGGCCTGTTCGCTCGTCATAGCCGACGAGGTCTGTGAAGGTTCCCCCGACATCGGTCGCCAGCCTGATCATTCCGCTCTCCTGCGATATTCATAAGCCTCAACGGCCGCTTGTTCCGTTACGAAACCGTTGTCGAGGTCCTGCTCGATCAGTTGAACCTCACGCTCAAGCGGGTCGCCCCAGCCGCCGCCGCCGCCGGTGACGATGCGCAACACATCGCCTTGTTTAAGATCGATATGGGCCGCGCGGCCGTATTCGTTGCAATCCACAGCCTTAGACTTGACCACCTGCAGCACGTTCGCCGAACCTGGGTGGCCGCCATTCATTCCCCAAGGAAGGGTCCTCGTGCGGCCGAAGCTGCAATAGGCTGATGCGTCCTGCGATAGGATCTCGTATTCGCGCACGATACCGAAGCCGCCGCGCCTTCGCCCCGCCCCGCTGCCCGCCTGGATGTTGAAACCGTAACGCTTGACGAGCAGCGGATATCGGGCCTCGATCACCTCGACCGAATAGTTATAGGTATCGCCATCGGTCAGCGCGATCACCGCGTTTGCCCCATCACGATCCTCGCTCGCGCCCCAGCCGCCATGCTGGGGCTCGATATGGATGAAGGGCTGGTCGTGGGCATCCTTGCCCGAGACATAGACGACGCAGAGGCTGGAATAAGAGCCGGCCGAAAAACGTGAGGGCATCAGCGGCGCAAGTGCCTTCCAGACCAATTCCGACGCGTGGACCGAACCCTCGTAATACCAGCCGGTGGGTGAGGGCTTTTGTGCGGTGAAGATGGTGCCGGCCGGCGCGACGACCTTCAGCGGGCGGAACCAGCCTTCGTTCGATGGCGCCTGCGGACCGGCAAGCGCCTTTATGATGGTACGGCATGCCGATTCCAGCGCGCCTCTCGCGCAGTTGATCGGCCCTGCCACGGCCGGTGGGCAACCGGTGAAGTCCGCAGTGATACTGTCGCCCGTGATCGTGACCGCGACCTTCACCTCGATGGGGCCGTCACTGACGCCGTCGCCATCAATGACATCAGTCGCGTGGTAGGTGCCGTCGGGCAGGGCGGCGATCGCTGTGCGACTTTGTTTCTCGCTGACGGCGATCAGGTTTACGAAAGCCGCCTTGACAATGGCGCTGCCATACTTGCCGGTAAGTTCCGACATACGCCGCGCCGCGACCTGCACCGTGGCGATCTGCGCGGTCAGGTCACCAAGGGCGATTTCGGGGAGCCGAACGTTCTCGCTGATGATATGGATCAGCTCCGAAGAGACGACGTCGCTACGAACGATCTTGACACCCGGCAGGCGCAGGCCCTCCTGGAAGACCGAGGTTGCGTTCGGCGCAAGGCTGCCCGGAACAGAGCCGCCGACATCGAGATAATGGGCGACGTTGATCGCATAGGCGACAATCTCTTTGGCGACAAAGATGGGCTTGACCACAGCAAAGTCACAGGCATGCGTGCCGCCGGCATAGGGATCGTTGGTCAGCAGCACGTCGCCGTCGGCCATATCTCCATCGTAGCGGGAGATCAATGCCTTGACCTGCGCGCCGAACGTACCGGTAAATAGTGTAATGCCGTTCATTTGCGCGACCAGTTCGCCCTCCGCGGTCAGGAGGCCGCAGGCAAAATCCAGCACTTCGTAGATGACCGGGCTCATGCTGGTGCGGGCCATGACGATGCCCATTTCGTCGACAGTCGCTGCAAGCTTACCCTCGATGATTTCCTGGGTGACGGGATCGATGGGATCTGGAACAAAAGTCATCTTGCTCACGTATCGCTGCATGGATTGGCAGGCACAGAGTAAGCGTCGTTGCTTGAGGTTGGATAGCCTGTCAGACGGGTAGGAAGAGTTCGAAGCGCCCTACCCGTTCGGGTAGGTCAGCCCGGCCAGAACGCCCCGATCCCGCGCGACGTTGACCGCAGCGAGGCGGGTGCTGACGTTGAGCTTGGCGTAGATGTTGCGCAGGTGGAACTTCACCGTATTGTCGCTCATGTCGAGCTTGCGACCAATCTCTTTGTTGCTGAGGCCAGTGCTCAGCAGTTCCATCACACCCCGTTCCCGATCGGTGAGTCCACTGTCTGGCTGAACCTCGGCTGCATTCTTGCGGCCGAAACCGAGGCGACTCGGCCAATCCTCACCGAGGGATTGTGCCAGCCGCCGTCCGACGATGTCAGGCGTTGACACGTCAGAAGCGAGTGCGCGAAGTGTGTCGACAAAGCCTACCCCCTCGATGCATAGGAGCGCTCTGTAATCTCCGAGCGAGACACCAAGGACGAGGTCGCCGAGCCGGGCGGCAGCTTCGTCCTTCCGGCCTTCGGCTACCATGAGGCCCACATCCAGCAGCGCTAGTTCGATCGCGCGCGGTACGTTCGGCTTGCGGACCTGCCGGACGATCAGTTGTGAGAGGCATCCGCGGGCACTGACGAAGTCGCCGAGCGCAAGGTGGATGCGTGTCCAGAGCAGAGCCGGGACTGTGCCGCGCGGATGGATGGCGAGGTCGTTCGCTCTGTCTAAACCCACCGATTTGCGCCCCATGCCCTTGGCATCGGCGTATCGCATCGCCTGCTCTATATCGCCGAAGGCAAGCAGGAGCCTGACACGCTCTCCTTCGACCAGCCATGTCAGACGGTCGAAGCCACGGCGGCCAGCGGCGGCATGAACCCGATCGATGGCGGCATGGGCTGCGACCTGATCACCCTTGAGAAGCAGGACGCGCTGCTGTGCCAGGAAGCCGGCGGCTAGCAAATCGAACCAGGTATCGTGGCGTTCGAGATGTGGCAACGCCCAGTCGAGCATCGCCTCAGCCGTATCCTCGTGGCCGTTCATCGACAGCAACTCCGCCTTTAGGACCTGGCCCACCGCATCGAGATCGCTTCCGACGCCGATATTCCGCTGCGCTTCAGCGATCAATCGGTTATAGGCCTCGGCCGCCTTGGCACAGTCTCCACTGAAATAGGCGGCCTGGCCAACATGGGTATAAAGATGCATGGCGCCGAAATCGGCATTGCCGTCGCGGAAGGCGTGAATGGCGAGGTGCCCGTAATGCAGCGCCCGTTCCAGGTCGCCGCGGATGAGGCAATTGTAGCAGAGCATGTTAAGCGCAAGGGCCCTGTGGATCAGTTCCATTCCCTCGCGCTTCGTCAGGTCGTCCTCCAGCGCCGAGAGATCCGTATTGCTGGCCGAACGATCGGTGTAAAGCGAGAGCAGTATGCGCACGACCCTCAGATCGGCGGCCAGCGCCTCACTGCTCCGCGCTATGCCGTGTTCGGCGATCGCGAGGTAGTGATTGGCTGCGTCGAGCTGCCCCGCCTTTGCGCTGACGACCGAAAGACCGAGCGTCGTCAGCGGGAAGCGGCTGAGATCGATCTCGGCGGCCTTATCAATGATCGCCTGAAACATGGTGGTGCCGCCCCGGGTCGTGGCGTAGACCCTCCGCCAGCCCCCCGCAGCCTCGACAATGCGCGCAGCAAGATTGGCCTCGCCGCTCAAAAGCGCGTGTCGCACGGCACTGTCGCAATCACCTTGCTGTTCGAACCAGCGGGCAGCCCTCTGCAGCGTGACCCGCGTATCGACATCTTGACGTTCGGCCTCTTCCTTGAGGAACGCACTGAAAACCGGATGATAGCGGATCCAGCCGCCCTGGCCGCTCAGGACGGCGATCGGGAGCGCCAGCCTGGCGAGATCCTGAAAGGTAGCCGAAACGTCCGCCTCGTCGCTGATGGCTGAGACCAGTTCGCGATTGAGTGCCGGCAAGGCCGCCGTCTCGATCAGGAAACGCCTTGTGCGTGCCGGCAGATTGGCGAAGACCTGTTCGGAAAGGTAGCTGCCCATTTCCGCCGTTCCGGCGTCAAAATAGGAAAGGATTGCCTCCGCCTCGATATTGTCCGTCACTAGCACCCGCACCATCTGCAGCGCCACCGCCCAGCCTTCGGTGCGTCTGTTGAGGCTGCCAATCTGGTCGGCAGTCAGCGCGATGCCGTTACCAGCGAAGAATTCTTCCGCTTCCACGTCCGAAAACGCCAGCTCGCTGACGCCGACCAGTTTAAGGTCGTTGTTGAGCCGCAGGGACGAGATGGGAAAACGCGGAGCGCTTCGGGAGATCAGCACGAATTTCAGATGTTCGAGCGAGCTGTCGGCCAGCAGTCGTGCGATGACCGATTCTGTCGCGTCCGTCTGGGCAAAGTGATAATCGTCGAGAAAGAGGGTGAGCGGAGCAGGGAAATGGCGAAGCCGTGTAGCCAGGATACCGAGTAGGGCGGCCGAGGACAGGCTTGCTGTATCGCGTGCCATCCTGTCTGCAGGCGTCAGCCGGTCGAACGCCTCCAGGAGAACGAGGATGAACTGGCTATAGTTGCTGTGTTCCGCATCGAGCCCGACCCAGACGACCTGTTGACCCGATGCAAGCAGGTTGTCATGCCACTGCGCCGCAAGACATGTCTTCCCATATCCTGCAGGCGCGACGATCGTCATCAGGCGCCTTAACCCTCCGTCTCCCAGTCGCTGAAGAAGGTTGCGACGCCGGACAGCGTTTGGAGCAGGGTTCGGAGGGGCAAAACGGCTATGAGTGCTCATGGAACCAGCTTGCTTCCAAGGTTTCCATATTTCAAGGTGCCGGATAGGTTCTTCACCTCCCCCGCCAAACGTCTTCAGCGCTGTAGCTGGCGAGCAGTAATGTGTCTGAGCGTCAGCATTCGCTCAAGTTCGCGGCCGTGGTGGCGAATTCTAGATTTAGCTTTTTACGACTACAACGCCGATTTCGGTTGATGCCGCAACCACGACCAGGCGAGCTCGACCATGGTCGCTCGCAAACGCGGATTTCCCGCCTTAGAGACACCCTGTTCGCGATTGACGTTGCCGCTTTGCCAAGGCGAGGGGCGAGGCCAGGGTAAGAGCCGATTTTGCCTTCGATTGTCGAAGTGTCGGAACAGGCCCTCCGTGTACAGTATGCTGCTGAGCCACGAGATCTTGCCGGATTTGGACTGGCGCTCTGATAAGACTCTTGTGTTTGCGGCGCCACTGAACGCTCGGCGCCGCAAGTTCGCGATTGGAGATTGCTCTCAAAGCCAGACTCTTCGCCGGGCATCTAAGTTATTGGCGCGACGCTGGTTCGAGTCCGTTCAACTGCAAGCCTTATGACCGATGGGTTCATCTCAGGTTCTGCTTCTGTGGGGCCAGGGTGTGGGAGGAGAAGCTTGCCG
Source organism: Rhizobium sp. WYJ-E13 (assembly GCF_018987265.1). NCBI lineage: Bacteria > Pseudomonadati > Pseudomonadota > Alphaproteobacteria > Hyphomicrobiales > Rhizobiaceae > Rhizobium > Rhizobium sp. WYJ-E13. The sequence goes on from NZ_CP076854.1 coordinate 162,728, forward strand.
CAGTGTCTTGCGATGAGGAGGAAGTCGTTCCCTCCCCATTGCTGTTGCACTGCCGCCAGCTCAATACTGAACCGGCTTCGTTACCGCTTTAATGACCTCGGACGCCATCTTGAATTCCTTGCTGCGGTTGGTGATGCCATGGCGTCGCGCGATCCACTCAAAATCCGTATAGGCGACACGGACCGTTCCATCCGTCGTTTGATAGACGAGGACGCGGACGGGCCAATCGAGCCCGGCCACCGGATTGGCGGTGATGAACGTCGTTCCAAGCGCCGGATTGCCGAACAAGATCAGGCGCGAAGGGCGGACCTTGTTGCCGGCCGCATTGCCAAGTGCTGCTTGGTCGATATCGTCAAACAGCTTTATGCCCTTCTCTGCGACGCTGTCCTTGATCCTTCTGACAGTCTCGTCGACTGAGTAGTGGCTCTTCAAAACAACTACACCGCCGCTGGCACCTGCCTGGACGACTGTAGCCGGTGCTGACATGATGATGACCGTCAACGAAAGCGCGGCCACGACAAGTAGGCTGATCATTTTCTGCATGTCATTTCTCCTTGTGTTGTCTCTGCATTGAAAATCGTCACCGGCTTCGCGCGGAAGGGGTGACCCAATTTGGCCGTCCGGACGGGCAGGACCTATCGGTGCGGAACACTTAGCGAACCCGCGAGCATCATTGCCGCCCCGAGGGTTGCGATAAGCACGTAGACGCATGCGTTCCAGCCGACGTGATCGTAGACCTGACCAAGCACCACGCTGCCGATCATGCCTCCGGCATAGTAGGATGCGAGGTAGATGCCGCTCGCTCCAGCCTTGTCGCTCATGGCACGCCGACCGACGATGCCGGTCGCTATCGCTTGCGCGAGGAATGTGCCGACCGCGACCAGCGTCAATCCGCCCAGGATGACTGGCAGAAATGGACTGAGAAGCGCTACGAGCCCGACGATAGCGACAGCAAGCGTTACTACGGTTGCGGTTCCCGGCGCCATTTTGCTTGCTAGCTTGCCAGCGAAAGGCGTGGTGAGGATCGACGGGAGGAAGACCAGGTAGACAAGGCCGAGCGCCATCGGCCTTACGCCCAAAGCCACGATCCGAAAGTTGACATAGGTATAGGTACCGATGAACACGAAGAGGATGAGGAAGCCGATACCAAAGACGCGGCGCAGGTCTGGATCGGCAAGGTGAACGCCCCACATGCGCATGGTGAGGCCTCCACGATTATCGGTCCGCATCATGCCGGCCGTTCCTTTGAGCGTGAACCAGACCAAGGCGGCGCCGAGGAGGTTGAGGCCCGCAAACATCAGAAAATTCACCGACAAGCCGCCAAGGCCGGCAACGGCGGCCGACAGCATGCGGCCGAAGAGATTGCTGGCGACATTGCCGGTGACATAGGCAGCCAGGGCTCCGGTGGCCTTGCCGGCGGAAAAGTGCTCGGAGAGGTAGGCGGCCGTGAGCGTGAAGGCCGTCGACATGCAAAGACCTTGAAGCACGCGTAGCGCTGCGAAGACGATGATGTTGTCGGTAAAGGCCAGAAGTGTCGTTGGAACTGACAGGACCGCGAGGCTGATCCAAATGCCCTTGCGCCGATCTAGGCCGCTGCCGAAGAAGGCGACGAGCAGACCGGCGACGGCCATGCCGAAGGTGCTGGCGTTGACGGCGAACCCCATCGTGGCGCGGCTGACCTGGAACTTCTCGACGAGGGAAGGCAATACGGCTTGCGCCGCAAAGAGATCGACCAAGGTCAGGAAGGCGATGAGCGCGATCAGTCCAAACCGCCAACTGTCGGCGCGAGCCAACGCGGGCGCGTGAACGGATGTCCTGAGTGACTGCTCGACATCGGTCATTGCTTAGTCCTCCGGGAGCTGTGCGGCGTTTCCCTGCAATGCGAGAAACGCCGGCGAACGGAAAGGCTTACTTCAGCTGGTAAGGCACCGGTTACATGGCGTTATCGTCGTGCATTTCCGGGCTGAGTATGTCGGAGGAGTAGAGCACCGTCGGAACCTTGCCATTGTTCTTCCACCAGTGAGAGAGATGGCCGAACTCGGCGGTGACCTCGCCCTTCTTGTGGAGGATCGGCACCTTGCACGTGCTGCTGTATTCGGTGATCGAGCCGGAGACAACAACGATATTTGCCGGGCGCGTCTCATGCGAATGCCAGGGAACGATGCCGCCCGGCTGCACGACGAGCTTGCGCATGCGCAGCATGCTGCCCTTCCAGGCGTCGCCCTTGGACGAGAGATCGATTGTCTTGATGACAGTGTCGGTAACGCCCTTCGGCGTCATCGGGCCCGGCGTCATGCCGTCTTCGGCGACTTGATCGGCTGGGCATTCGCCGGCGAGGGCGGACGTGGCGGGCAGGCCGGCGCCGAAGGCCAATGCGGCCAAGGCAAGGGCTGCGAAGGAAAAGCGGTCGGTGTTCAATACGGGCTTCATCATCGGTTTCTCCTTGTTGGAGCCCGGCGAGGACGGTGCCGAGCATGTGCAAAGACTGGCGGAGCCCCGACCGAAAGAGAAATGCCAGATGCTTCTGAATTTGATAGCTGTGGGCTATTGCCAACCGCGGCGCGAACGCCGAATGCCCGGTGGTTTGCCAGGCTGTGTTCGCCACGGATCTTAATATGAGGTGGTCAGTGCGAACGGCCCGACGAGCCTGACCAGCCGTAGGATTTTACGGCGCCGACAAAGACCGAAACCGCCGGGGAGAAGCGGCGGCCCGCGACGGTCACGAGACAGACGTCGCGGAAGACCTCCGGTTCCGCGACTGGTCTCACCTGCAATCCGGGAATGACGGCGCTGTATTCGGGAATGAAACAGATGCCAAGGCCGCCGGCGACCAAGTTCTGGATCCAGTCCTCGCGTTCGCTGGAATAGGAGACGAGCGTCTTGACGCCTTGCGCATCGCAGAGGTCCGTGAGGTAATCCCAATATTCGCAGTTGACGCGACGCAGGTAGACTTCACCGTCGATCGCCGCAATGGGAATGGCATCGTATTGGCTAAGTCGGTGGCCGGCGGGGAACGCGAGCATGAACCTTTCGCGAAAGAGCGAGGTTACGTCGAAGCGTTCCGGAAAGCTCGTTGCCGTCGACATCAGCGCCACATCGATTTCGCCGGTTTCCAGCAGATCGGACAGGCGGGTGGGCACCCCCTCGATCAACTGCAACTGGACACCCTTGTGGCGCATGTTGAAATCGGTGAGGAGGCCGGTAAACCGGCGCGGTCCGATCGTGCACATGATCCCAACTTTGAGATGTGCTTCGCTGAGACAGAGAAATCGTGACGCCTCCGTACGCACACCCATCAACTCGTCCTGGATCTGCTGGAATCGCGGGCGAAGCAGGTTGCCGAGATCCGTTATGTGCGTCAGGTTGCGCTCGCGGCGGAACAACAGGCCACCGACCTCGTCCTCGAGCTGCTGAACGGCACGACTGAGAGCCGGCTGGGTGACATTGCACTTTTCCGCCGCGCGCGTGAAGTTGCGCGTTTCGCACACGGCCAGGAAGTACCTTATATGATGGATATCCATGGCCGCCCCTCGGCATGAACTCGATTTGCGATGCCCTCATATTCTCCGCGGGCGGCATTCTCCTCCAATGCCATGGATTTATCAATTCCATAGCAGACCGGCATTTCTAAAGCGAAGGTCCGTCATTCACTGTGATTACAGAACGCCAGACGGCGTAGTCGATCGTAGTGGAGAGAGATATGCTGAACGCCTTTGATCCCGAAACTGATACTCTCGTCGGCCGCAAGCCCTTGGAGGGGCGCAGCGCCATTGTCACCGGCTCGACCAGCGGGATCGGCCTCGGCATCGCGCAAGCGCTTGCGAGGGCGGGGGCCGCCGTCATGCTGAACGGTTTTGGCGACCCGGCCGAGATCGAAACGCTGCGCGCCGGCATTGCCGCCGATAACGATGTCGACGTCGCCTATGATGCCGCTGACATGACGAAACCGGAAGCCATCCGCATGATGGTCGAGAGGGCGGTGGCGCGATTTGGGCAGGTTGATATTGTCGTCAACAATGCTGGAATCCAGCACGTTTCGCCGGTCGGCAAGTTCCCGCCGGAAAAGTGGGACGCCATCCTTGCCATCAATCTCTCCTCCGCCTTTCATCTCGTCCGGGCGACGTTCGACAACATGTGCGCGAGGCGCTATGGCCGGGTCGTCAACATTGCCTCGGCCCATGGATTGATCGCGTCACCGTTCAAATCCGCCTATGTGGCGGCCAAACACGGCATTGTCGGCTTCACGAAGACGATCGCGCTCGAAGGGGCGGAATATGGGGTGACATGCAACGCGATCTGCCCCGGCTATGTCTGGACGCCACTTGTCGAACATCAGATCGAAGATCAGGCGAAGTCGCATAGCATCGCGCGGGATGCGGTGATCCGAGAGGTCTTCCTGAAAGACCAGCCGACGAGGCGGTTTGCCACCGTTGAAGAAATGGGCGCGCTTGCGGTCTTCCTCTGCGGCGATCTCGCCGGATCGATTACGGGCACAGCAATCCCTGTCGATGGCGGCTGGACCGCGCACTGAACCCATCATTCGAGAAAAGGGTGGCAATCATGAATAAGCATGTCGGAACACGGCCCGGAATGCAGCTCGAATCTTCGGCCGCCAAGCGCGAGCCCCGGACGATCAATCTCGCCCTTCAGGGCGGCGGTGCGCACGGCGCCTTCACCTGGGGGGTGCTCGATCGGCTGCTGGAGGAGCCCAGCCTTTCATTTGAAGGCATTGTGGCGACCAGCGCCGGCGCGATGAATGCCGCGGTCATGGCTTACGGTCTGGCCGAGGGCGGGCGAAGCGGGGCGCAGACGGCGCTCGCCAATTTCTGGCGCCGCGTCAGCCACGCGGCCGCATCCGGACCTTTGCAGCCGAGCTTGCTCGATCGCCTCACCGGTTCGAAATCGCTTGAGTTCTCGCCGGCATTCATCATGTTCGACCTGGTCACCCGGTTGATGTCGCCCTACCAGTTCAACCCGTTCAACTTCAACCCGCTGCGCCGGGTACTGGAACAGTCGATCGATCTCGAGGCGATCCGGATGGCGCGCTGCCCCGTCAAGCTCAGCGTCTGCGCCACCAACGTGCGGACCGGCAAGGTCAAGGTGTTCGGCAATGACGAATTGTCTATCGATGCCGTTATGGCATCAGCCTGCCTGCCTTTCCTGTTCCAAGCGGTTGAGATCGACGGCGAAGCCTATTGGGATGGCGGTTATATGGGAAATCCCGCCATCTTTCCGCTGATCTATGGCTGCGACACCCCCGATGTCATCGTGGTCCACATCAATCCAATCGAGCGAGCGGACCTGCCGCGCACGGCTGGAGAAATCCTTAATCGCATCAATGAGATAAGCTTCAATTCATCGCTGCTGAGAGAGATGCGCGCGGTGGCGTTCGTCACGCAGCTGATCGACGCGGCGCCGGCACCGCCGCCCAATCTGAAGCGGATTTTCGTGCACGGTATCTCCGACGACGAGACGATGAAAAACCTCAGTGTTTCGAGCAAGCTGAATGCCGATTGGGGCGCGCTCGTGGACTTGAGGGATCGCGGCCGGCAATGCGCCGACCTATGGCTGCAGGCCAATTATCAGGACATCGGCAAACGCTCGACGGTGGACATCCGCGAGCGCTATCTCTGATCCTTTGGCATTTGCACAAATTCTGCCTCCCGCCGCAAATGCCCACCTTGAGCCCTCCGTTCAACTGCGGAGGGCTTCTTCTTGTCGCCAACTGTCGACGCATAGAGGCGGGGTATCAAAACCATGCAGAGACAGCATTTCAGGTGAAGGCTCGCTTCTGGGAAGGTGAGGACAGTCAAGCCGATGACGGTTTGACCTCACGCAACAACCCAGGAGATTTCTCATGAATGCCACCCGTCTTCTCATCAGCTCGGCCCTTGCCGCCGCCGCCTCCGTGGCAGCAGGCAGCGCCTTTGCCGGCCCGACTGCCAAGCCGGATTTCTCGTTCGAAAAGTGCTTTGGCGTCGTCAAGGCCGGCCTGAACGACTGCCAGACCGCCAGCCACTCCTGCGCCGGCACATCGACGGCCGACAACGCCAAGGATTCCTGGATCTACGTGCCGGCCGGCACCTGCACCAAGATCACCGGCGGAAGTAACGAACCCAAGGCCTAACCTTTCTCCGCTTCAACCAAAGGAGTCATCGATGTCCAAGATATTTCCGAGCAATCCGGTGCCAACCGCTGCGGGCATCGGTCTTCGCTCCCAGCATATCGGCGAAATGCTGTCTCGCCGCCCCTCGGCGGGATGGCTCGAAGTCCATGCGGAAAACTATATGGGCGGTTCGGCGGCCGTCGACGCGCTCGAGCAGCTGCGGGAAAGCTATCCCCTGTCCATCCACGGTGTCGGCCTTTCGCTCGGCAGCAGCTCCGGCCTCGACCGCGATCATCTTGAGCGCATGCGCAAGCTCTGCCTGCGCTTCCAGCCAAGCCTGGTGTCTGAGCATCTCGCCTGGAGCGCCGCCGATGGCGCCTATCTGAACGATCTTCTGCCGCTGCGTTACGATGCCCAGGCCATCATCGCTGTCGCCGCCAATGTCTCGCGCCTGCAGGATACGCTCCAGCGGCGCGTCTATATCGAAAACCTTTCGGCCTATGTCGCCTTCGAGGGATCGACGATGACCGAGGCGGAATTCCTCACCGAGCTCGTGTGCATGACCGGCTGCGGCCTGCTCCTCGACGTCAATAACGTCTATGTCTCGGCCTCTAATCTCGGCTTCGACGCCAAGGCGTTCATCGACCAGCTTCCCGCGCGCGCCATCGGCGAGATTCATCTTGCCGGGCATGCGATCAACGAGATCGAAGGCGACATCGTGCTGATCGACGACCACGGTTCGCGCGTTCCGCCGGCGGTTTGGTCGCTCTATGCCTATGTGATCCGCAAGATCGGCCCGCGTCCGACGCTCATCGAGTGGGATACGGATGTGCCCACCCTCGACGTCCTGCTCGGCGAAGCGATGTGGGCCGATATGCTGGCGCAATCGATTGCCTTCGAAGACCGGATGCTGGCGGAAAGGCCGGCACCCCCGACGAGCCGCTTCGAGGGCATGATCCTGCCGCTGCGGCCCGACAGTCCGAAGGGACCGATGCCGGCGCTCGCCGCGCTTGCGACGATCAAGCCGTCCGTCTTCGCCAACCATTCCGGCGCAAGGAGGATTGGCCATGCTCTCTAGTTGCGCCCTGCAGTCGAGGATCGCCCAAGCCATCCTCCGCAACGATGGCGGTGATCTCGCGCCAGTACTGGCGAAAGGGGCTTTCGACCCTTCGCGCCGGTTCAACATCTATCGCAACAATACGTTCGCCTCGCTAACGGCGACCTTGATCGCGGTCTTTCCGGTCACGCTGAGGCTTTTGGGCGAGGACTACTTTCGCTACGCTGCCGGCGTTTTCATCCGCAACAATCCGCCGCAGGAGGCGCGGCTTGTCCGCTATGGCGGCAATTTTTCCCGCTTTCTGGCAGTCTTCGAAGACATCCGCTGCATGCCCTTCATTGCCGAGACGGCGCGGCTGGAATGGATGATCGCCGAGGCGCTCGATGCGCCGGCGCTGCCGGGTTGCAGCCTGGTGCAGTTGGGAGACGGCGAAGCCGACACTGCTCCCGAGCTTTTTCTCCAGCCCTCGCTGCGCCTGCTCGTCTGCCGTTGGCCGGCGCTGGAGATATGGTCCGCGCATCAGGCCGGCGGGAATATCGAAGCTCTGGCGAAGCTGAGCCGCCGGCCGGAGCGGATCGCGCTCTGGCGCAGCGACGAGAGCATGCGGTTCCTGCGCCTCGATCGAGGGCATTTCGCGTTCCTGCATATGCTGAAGAAGCGCGCAAGCCTGGAGGCCGCCGTCAGCCGCGTTCTCGCCCGTACGCCTGACTTCGATCTCGCCGGTGCCTTCCGCGGCCTCTTCGCCGAAGGCCTTGTCACCCGCATTCGTCACCTGAAGCTCGCAACCCATTGAACAGGATGGAAGTCATGACCATGATGTCCCCTTCTTCGACGCGCCACAGAAGCGGCATTGCCGGGTTCTATGTCTCTGCTCTGGAGTGCATGAACAGTGTGCCGCTCTCGCTTGTCCAGCTCGTTTCCCGGCTTGCGGTCGCGCACGTCTTCTGGCAGTCGGCTCAGAGCAAGCTTGCGTCCTGGCCGGCGACGGTCCAGCTGTTTGCGCTCGAATACCAGTTGCCCGTCATCGATCCCGGCGTGGCCGCCGTGCTTGCGACGACGGCCGAAGTGAGCGGCTCGGTGCTGATTTTTCTCGGCCTCTTCTCTCGCCCCGCCGCCCTCGTGCTGCTTGGCGTCATCTCGACGATCCAGCTCCTCGTCTATCCGCAGAACTGGCCGGACCATTTGCTCTGGACGGCGCCGTTGCTGCTGATTCTGGCGCGCGGGGCCGGCACCGTTTCGCTCGACTATCTGGCGGCTCGCCTATTTCCGAGAGGGCGCTGAGCAATGCGCGCCGCGATCGAAGAAACGGGTGGCGGTTCGCCCATCATGGAGCCGGAGGCACGTCAGGCGGTGGTTCACCGTCCGAGGGTTGTCATCCTCGGAGGAGGATTCGGCGGCCTCGCCGCCGCCAGGGGGCTCCGCCGTGCGGACGTGGATGTGACGGTCATCGATCGGCGCAACTACCACCTTTTCCAGCCGCTGCTCTATCAGGTGGCGACGGCCGGGCTTTCGCCGGCGCAGATCGCGATGCCGATCCGTCGCATTCTTTCCCGGCAATCCAATGTCACGGTGCTGATGGAGCGTGTCGAGGGGATCGACAAGGAGAGCCGGATCGTCGAGACCGCCGCCCGGCGCATCGTCTATGACTATCTTGTCGTCGCCACCGGGGCGAGGCACGCATATTTCGGAAAGGACGAATGGGCAGAGACCGCACCCGGCCTGAAGACGATCGCCGATGCGACCGAAATCCGCGCCCGGATTCTCTCGGCCTTCGAGCGCGCTGAGGCAGCGGAGGACGAGGCCGAGCGGGAGCGCTTTCTCACCTTCGTCGTCGTCGGCGGCGGCCCGACGGGCGTCGAACTGGCGGGGGCCATCGCCGAACTAGCAAGGAAGGTCATCATCCGTGACTTTCGGCGCATCGACCCTTCGTCTGCGCGCGTGGTGCTGGTCGAAGCCGGCAATGTCGTCCTGCCGGCCATGCCACTGGCGCTGTCCGAAGAAGCCCGGCGGCACCTGGAGATGCTCGGCGTCGAAGTCATGCTCGGAGGCGCGGTGACACGCTGCGATGCCGAGGGGGTGGGTCTTGCCGGCGGCGGACAAATCCGGTCATCCTGCGTGCTGTGGGCGGCCGGCGTCATGGCCTCCAAGGCGGCGAAATGGCTCGGCGTACCGGCCGATCGCGCCGGCCGTGTCCATGTCGACGAGAATCTCAACCCGCCGGACAGCAGCGATATCTTCGTGATCGGCGACACCGCCGCGGTCACCGACAAGAACGGCAGGCTGGTTCCGGGAGTTGCGTCGGCCGCCAAGCAGATGGGCGAGCATGCGGCCCGCGCCATTCTCGCTCGCCTCGATGGCCGGACCATCGGCCCGTTCGGCTATCGCGATTTCGGCAATCTGGCGACCATCGGGCGCAAGGCGGCGGTCGCCGACTTCAAGCGCATCCGGCTGTCGGGTCTTTCCGCCTGGCTGGTCTGGAACATCGCCCATCTCTGGTTTCTCGTCGGTTTCCGCAATCGCGCCGTGGTGTTCATGGACTGGGCGCTCGCCTATGTCTGCTATGACCGTGCCGCCCGTCTGATCACCGACCGCCATGAACGCTAGATCATTCCCACGAGTGAAAATGGCGCGTGCGGTCACCGCACTGTTACTGCTTGCGGTCTTGTCGACGGCGGCGCTCGTTCATTTCGTCTGGTATCGTGCTGCGACCCAGAACATCGAAACGGTGGTCGCCAGCCTCGATGCTCAAAGCACTGCTGCGGTCCGCAACGAGCTCGCTTCAAACCTGGCTCTGGTTTCGAGCAGTGCCGAGATCGTCAGATCGATCTTCTTTCAAGGGGCGATCAGGCCGGACGACGAGGTGAAGCGTGAGTTTCTGTTCTTGTCGCTGCTGCGTGAACAGCCGGCGATCGCCTGGATTGGCTTCGGCTTCCCGGATGGCGGTTTCTTTGGGGCGCACGCTCTGCCGAACGGCGAGATCGAAATGGTGGAGATTGGCAAGGCAGCGCCGGGTAAGCCGCGTCCGTTGCGCCGCGATCTCTACAAGCCGATACCCGGCGATATCTTCTTCGAAAATCGCCTGAAGGCCGAGAGCGTCTACGTTCCGGAGGGTTCGCCATGGTACAGACTCGGCCGGAGCAGCGCGGAAGCGGCCTGGAGTTTCGTCAATATCCTTCCGAACGGCTTCGAGCCGGCGATCGTCGTCTCGAAGAAGGTCGAGGCCTTCGGGCATTTTGAGGGGGTGGTGATGGTGGCGGTCAGCCTGCATCGGCTGTCGGCCATTCTTGGAGGGCTCAGGATACCGGAAGGCAGCAAAGCCTTCGTCCTGGCGCGGGATGACGCGGTACTCGCGACATCCGAGCCGACCGACGGTATCGTCGCTGCCCATCTCAAGGATTTTGCCGCGTCTGACGCCTTGGCGGCGGCGGTCGCCATGGCCACAGAGCGGGATAAGACTGATGGTTCGCGCATCCTGATAGCAAGCAAGACCCTCGGTCCGGTCTTCGTGTCATCCGGCAGGTTGCCGTTCGAGGACTGGCGGCTGGTCACGGCCATGCCGCGGGCTACTTTTGCCGGCGATATCGATGCCAATACGCGGCGACTGATTTTCATCATCGGGGCAATTGCAACGCTGGCGGCCGTGACGGCGATCCTTTTTGCCAGGATTCTCTTCGCTCGGCCACTATCGCGCCTTGCCGAGCAGTTGCACATGGTCGAAAGGTTCGAACTTGGCGCTGTGCAGCACCGCCCGGCGCTGCTGACCGAACTCGATGATTTTTCTTCCGCCCTGAAGCGCATGTCGAGCGGCCTATCCGCGTTCGCACGCTACATGCCGGTCGAGGTCGTGCGCCCCCTTGTCGATGGTGGTATCGAGCCGCGTCCAGGGGGCGAACTTAGGGAAATAACGGTGCTGTTTGCCGATCTGCCGGGCTTTACGGAACTCACCGAAGAATTCGGCGCCGATGTCGAACCAAGTCTGACGCGCTTTCTGACCCTGTCGATTGCCGCCATCCACGCCGAAGGCGGCACAGTCGATAAATTCATCGGCGATGCGGTGATGGCGATCTGGAATGCGCCCGGCAATGAACCGGATCACGCTCTGCGCGCATGCCGCGCCGCCGCAGCGATTCGCGACGCGATGCATGCCACGGCGCCGATTGCGCCCAAGCACGATGCAATTCGCGTGCGCATCGGTATGAACACGGGTGTAGCGCTTGTCGGCAATATCGGGTCGACCGAACGGCTGAGCTATACCGCGATCGGCGACGTCGTCAACTTGGCGAGCCGGCTCGTTGGCGTGGCCAAGGACAAGGGCGTGGAGATTGCGCTGAGTGACGAAACGCTTCGACGGACGCGCGATCTTCTAGACACAAGGCTGCTTGGTTGCGTGCAGATACGGGGAAAGATCGCGCCGGTCCGTGTGCATACGATCGAGCGAACTGTGCTTGTGGGCTGAAGGGGGGGCGACATGGCCGTGCTGCTCACAACGCTGATATGGTTGCAGGTTAAGCATTTCGTGGCTGACTATGTCCTGCAGCCCGAATGGATGATTGGCGACAAAGGGAACTTCAGGAAGCCCGGAGCCTATGTCCACGCAGGCATCCACGCCATCGCCACCATACCGATCCTCTTGCTTTCAAGCATGGATGCGATCTGGATTTCCGCAGTCGCCTCCGCCGAGTTCCTTCTCCATTTCCTGATCGATCATCTGAAAGCCATCTACGGTCATCGTCAGCCCCACTCGATCGATACGCGTTCATTCTGGATGCTGCATGGTGCCGATCAGCTGGCTCATCATCTCACTTATTCTGGGATATTAGCGGCCATCATCTGGCATGGCGCCCTCCTCAGCGGCTGAAATAACATGGCCAGTTACGCTCGCTGTTTACATCCCGCAGAAGCATTGGAATCGCCGCGAGACAATTCCGCTTAAAGATCTGGAGCATTAACGAAGCGCGGCTGGTGAGCGACGGCGGGGTATAGCAGTGAGAGGCGCGCGCCTCTCACTAGCTGTTTAATTGTGGCAGCATCACGCTTTGTGTCACGAGACTTTGCTGGAGGGAAAGATGAGAAAATGGTCGGAGCGTGTGCAAAAGGGCGCGCGCGCTGAGGGATTGGTGCAGCCAACCATGCCGATGGGCGCAGCACAATGATGGCTGCGGTCATCATGGGCTCAGAAATGCGCGAGAATGGCCGAGACGAGTTCTCTTTCGCTGGTAACGTCGAGTTTCTCGTAAAGCCTCAGCTTGTGGTTCTTGACGCTGCCGACCGTGATGTCGAGGCGCTCGGCGATCGACGCGTTGTGATAGCCCTGTAAGCAGAAAAGCACGATCTGCTTCTGGCGACCTGTCAGGCAGTGCAGCCGGCTGAACTGCTCCACCCGCTCCGATAGGTCGCTGGCGGTGCGGCGCAGCACGTAGATGTCGGCGCCGGCTAATATGGCATCATGAGAAGCGCGCGAAAGGCGCAGCAGCGACCAACCGTCCCGGCCCATCGTCTCGGTCACTCGGCTGTTGCCGATCTCGCTCGGCTCCGGCTCGCGTTCAAATGCTTGGATTGCGGCATGCGACCAGGTCTCGGATTTGTAGAGCACGGTGTTATTGTCGCTCAGGATCATGATTTCGGATTTGCCGAGATCGGTCCGATGGAGCAGCAGCGCCAGATGGCGGTCGATTGCACGCAACATGTGCAGATGATGCATCTCGATCAGCATCTGCTGCAGCTCGTGGGCAAGCGCGATCTCCTCTCGCGAAAAAATGCTGCTCTGACGGTCGAGGCAGAGCGCCAGGAAACTGCAGTCGTTGATGGGAAAGAGCAGGGCCAACTCATCGGCGATCCGCAGCGTCTTGTCGAGATAACGCCGGTAAGTCTGGTCGAAATCGCCATTGTCGCGCAGATCGTTGAGGCTCACGGCCTTCAGCGCCCGCTCCGTCCAGCGGCGCGGCAGTGGATCGAGCTGCCAGAGGGTATCGGTATAGGCCGCCTTGGCACTGGATCCCATGCCGTTCTCCAACACGATGAGCGGCCTCGATCGGTCTTCGTATCGCGCCACGATCCAAAAGTCGCAGGGGATCATCTGGCGCAGCAGCTCAACCACGTTTTCATAGAAATCCGGTCGTCCGATCTTGGAGATGACTTTGGACATGGTCGCCGAAAAGCCGACGGGCAGGGCGTTACCGGCAGTCATCACCTGGCTTTCGATCATAGAACACCCCGTCTCACAACACGCATTGCCAGACGCAAGTTTCATGCCCGTTTATCATGGCATCGATTGGCATAGCTTGCCCCGTGACTGCAGTCACTATTGGGGATAACCAGCGCCTTGTTTAATGTCTGTGCATAAATTCTAATCAACGGCGGTAGCCCTGCTGGCGGCCGATATAAGGGAACAAGAGAATGTCGATCGATAAGAAAAAGCTAGGCATGCCGTTTCAGCTTTCCCGCCGCGATCTGCTGCGTCATAGCGCCAATGCCGCGATGTTTGCCGCCGTCGCATCTCAGGTCGACTTCACCAAGCCCGCTTTTGCCAATGACCAGAAGCTGACGGGCCCACTGAACGTTCTCGCGTGGGCCGGCTATGACGATCCGGAGCTGATGAAGGGTTTCACCGACCTCACCGGCGTCGAGTTGAATGTCAAGGAAGCCGAAAGCAACGGCGCCCAGCTCAACCTCGTTCAGGCCGGCACGGTGAAGTTCGACGTGATCAACCCTGATGCCGTGTGGACCTCCAAGTTCGCCGAAGCGGGCCTTACGATTCCTGTCGATACGTCAAAGCTGTCATCGCTCGACGAGACGATCCCGATGTTCCGCAACCGGCCAGAGACCATGTTTAACAATGAGGTTTATGCGATCCCCACACGCTTCGGTGTCAACGGCTTCGTCTTCTGGCCCGACAAGATTTCTGCACAGTCCGCAGCCGATGCCGAGCTTGCCTGGGATCCGTCGCTGAAGGGCCGCGTCGAGATCATCGACTGGCCGGAGCTCTACCTCTGGATGGTCGGCCTCTGGAACGGCCTGAAGACGCCGGAAACGGCAACGGGCGACGAGCTGCAGAAGGTTCTCGCCAAGATGACCGCCTTCCGCCCGAACATGCGCGCCCTGCAGGCGGACATGGGCACGGTCAAGACCGACCTCACCAACCGCGAGGCATGGATGGTCTGGGGCTCCTCAAGCGACAACGTCCGCACGACCGCGCGTCTCGCTGGCGCCAGCGTTGATCTCGTGATTCCGAAGCAGGGCGGCGCGATGTGGATGGAATCGCTGCAAGTTGTCCGCGGCACGGAGCATCTGGCCTCCGCGCTCGCCTACGTCAACTACATGACCAGTGCCAAGGCGATGAAGCAAATGGCATGGGGCGCCGACAAGTTCGCCGTCACCAATGCCAAGGTCAAGGATCTCCTGACCGCCGATCAGGTCAAGGCGCTCGGCCTCGACAAGATGGAAGAATGGGTCTCGCAGTGCACAATGGCCAAGGCACCAGTCGACGATACGGGCTGGGCCGACGCCTGGCAGACGTTCAAGACCGCCTGATCCGGCTTGCGGAGACTTCTGAAATGCATATTCGCGTTATCGTGCCCGTTCTCGACAGCGACGCACTCGTCGGCAAGGCCGAAAAGGAATATCGATCGTTTGCAGGCGATGGCGTGATGATTTCAGCGGTGCCGCTGAAGCGCGGTACCAATTCGATCGAATGCGGCTATGATTCCACGCTTGCCGCACCCGAGGTGATGCGGCTGGCGCGCGAGGCGGAAGCAGACGGCGTCGATGCCTGCACCATTGCCTGCTTCACCGATCCCGGCCTGGTAGGTTCCAGGGAGCTGGTTTCCACGCCCATCGTCGGGGAAGGCGAAGCGGCGCTGCACATGGCGGCGATGCTGTCGACGCGCTTCAGCGTCGTCATCACCGAGAAGCCGTTCTTCTCCCTTATCCGGCGCACCGTCCATCACTACGGGCTCTCGGAAAACCTGGCTTCGGTCATTTCGGCCGATGCCAGCGTGCTGGACCTGAACCAGGAGCATGTGCCGCATATCATCGCGCAGTGCATCGACAGTGTTCAACGGCATGGTTCCGAGGCTTTCGTCATGGGCTGCACCGGCACCGGCTTCGATATGGCGCTGATGATCGAAGAATCATTGCAGACGCATTTCGGTGCCTATGTCCCGGTCATCGACCCCGGCAAGGTGGCGCTGCATTTCGCCCGCGCCATGGTCGCCACCGGCCTCAGTCACTCTAAGCTCGCCTATCCAAAGCCGGCGCTGCCGCGCAACGAATATGGTTTCGCGTAATGGCTGATGTTTCGCCCAGCCACCATCATGCTTGCGCAGCGGCGGCGAACAACGCCCGCCGCCGCAAGCTGCTGGCTGCAGTCGGACTTGCGCCACTTCTCCTGTGGCAGCTCATCTTCTTCGTCGTTCCCGTCCTGCTGCTGCTGGTCATCAGCTTCTGGCGCACGACGAACCGCCGCATGGTGCCGGATTTCACCTTCGACAATTACCGCTCTGTCTTCAGCAACGGCGCGACATGGCGTGCGCTGTCACTGTCGCTGGAAACGGCCGCGTTCGTGACCATCGCCTGCGCCGTGCTTGCCTATCCGATCGCCTATTTCATCGCGAAAAAAGCGGGGGCGATGAAGAACCTGCTGCTGGTGGCTGTGATCGCGCCCTTCTGGGTCAGCATCGTCATGCGCGTCGCCGCCTGGCGGCTGCTTCTTGGCGAGCATGGGGTGATCAACCAGGCGCTGTTGTCGCTCGGTATCGTCGATCAGCCTCTCACCGCGCTGCTCTATTCGCCCGTCGCGACCGCCATCGGCCTGATCTATGCCTATCTGCCGCTTTACGTCCTACCGCTCTATGCCTCGATCAGTGCCATCGAGGACAACTGGATTTCGGCCGCCAAGGACCTGAACGCCACGCCGCTCCGCGCCTTTGTCGAGGTGACGCTGCCGCTGTCCCTGCCGGGCCTGATTGTCGGCGCCGTCTTCTGTTTCGTCTTCGGTCTCGGCGAATTCGTCACGCCCGCGCTGCTTGGCGGCGGTAAGGACATGATGATGTCGCAGATTATCCAGGACCAGTTCCAGCGCCGCCTTGATTGGCCGGCCGGTGCGGCCATCGCCATCGTGCTGCTCGCGATCGTGCTTGTCCTGCTCGCAGGATCGATGAAGTGGTTCCGCCAGGCTAGCGGAGAAAAGCTATGACCGCTTGCTCCTCAGCCGGAAAGCTATTCAGTTCTCGCAATCTGCTTGGGCTATACGCCGTCGTCATTTACGCATTCCTTTATCTGCCGATCGTCGTCATCGTGCTGTTTGCCTTCGACGCGAAGCCGATCCCCGGCCTGCCGCTCGGGGTGCTGACAACGGACTGGTTTTCGGCAGCTCTGAGCGATGATCGGATGGTCGGCTCGTTGATGACGAGCATGAAGCTGGCGGCCATCTCGGCGATCCTGTCGACGCTGCTTGCCATGCCGTCGGCGATGGTGCTCGCCTGGATGCCGGTTCGCTTCAAGTCGCTGGTCATGTGCCTGGTGCTCGGCCCCGTCGTCCTGCCACAGCTGGTGCTCGGCCTGGGTCTCGTCATCCTGATGCGCGCAGCACCTGATCTGATCGGTCAGCCCGCGATCGTGTTGGCGCACACGACGATCACCTCGAGCTATGCGACGCTCATCCTATATTCGCGGCTGCTGAGCTTCCGCCGCAGCTATATAGAAGCGGCAATGAACCTCGGCGCCAACGAGTGGGTTGCCTTCCGCGAGGTGGTTCTGCCGCTGATGCGACCGGCGCTGATCTCGGTCGTAATGTTGGCCTTCACCGATGCCTTCGGCGAGTTCGTTATCGCGTGGTTCGTCGCCGGCTTCACCCAGACTTTCCCCATCACGATCTGGACCTCACTTCGCCAGGTCATCTCGCCGAAAATCTATGCGCTTTCTTCGATGATCGTAGTCGCGACGCTGGTCCTGAGCGTGGTCTCGCAATTGTGGGCCATCCGCCAGACCCGTCGCATAAATAAAGTACAGCCCGCATGACAGCTACATCCCTCCATGGTGTCGAGATCGACGGCATCACCAAGCTCTACGGCGATGCGGTTGCCATCCAGCATGTGTCGATGACGGTTTCCGCCGGCGAGTTCGTCACTATCCTCGGGCCGAGCGGCTGCGGCAAGTCCACCCTGCTGCGGATGATCAGCGGCTTCGCCGAACCCACGAGCGGCGATATCCGCGTCGGCGGGAAGTCCGTCGTCGGTCTGCCGCCCTACAAGCGCGACACCGCCATGGTGTTTCAGGATTACGCGCTGTTCCCGCACCGCACGGTCGCCGAGAACATCGCCTTCGGCCTGCGGATGCGCAAGGTCGACAAATCGGAGATCGCCCGCCGCGTCGAGGAGATGCTGGAGCTGATCAACCTCAAGGATTTCGGTAGGCGCCGGGTCAGCGAGATCTCGGGCGGGCAGGCGCAGCGCGTGGCGCTGGGGCGTGCCCTGGTGGTGCGGCCCGCCGTCCTTTTGCTGGACGAACCGCTCGGCGCGCTGGACATGAAGCTGCGCAAACAGATGCAGGCGGAGCTGAAGAAGATCCACCGCGAACTTGGCCTGACCTTCATCGCCGTCACCCACGATCAGGAGGAAGCGCTGACGCTCTCCGACCGCATCGCCGTCATGAACGCAGGCTGCATCGAGCAGTTCGACGCGCCGGAAGCGCTCTACCGCCGGCCCGTCACGCGTTTCGTCGCCGATTTCGTCGGCGGCGCCAATCTGATCGATGCCGAGGTCGGGCCTGCGGGAAGCCTGCTCATCAACGGCAAGCCGCTGGCCGAAATGCCTGCCGACATCATCGGCGCCCGGCCGGTCGGTTCAGCCGTATCCATCGTCGTACGCCCTGAAATCCTTTCCACCTCGGCCGTTGGCGAGAATGACCTCGGCGTCCAGGCCGTGGTGACGGAAGTGCTTTTCTCCGGGCCTGTCCAGCAGATCGTCGGCCGGCTGGCGGATGGAAAGACACTGGTTGCGCACGAGTCGGCGCTGAAGCCTTCTCTCACTCGCGGCGAGACGGTCACCTTCAGCTGGAACAAGACGCTGTCCTGGCTGGTCGATCGCTGAGCAGAAATTTCACTGGATCAAGAAAATGCGTGAACTCAAATTCGAGGAACTAGAGGCGCTTGCGATCGGAGCGGGCGTTCTCGGCACCGGCGGAGGCAACCATCCGCATCTGGAACTCATGTGCGCCGAGGAGGTTTATCGCCGCGGCAAGCGGATCCGCCTCATCGACCCCTGGGAGCTCGCCGACGATGCACGCGTTGCCGTGGTCTGCATCATGGGTGCTCCGCTGGTCACTAAGGAGCGGCTGCCAGAGCCGATCGCCATCCTGCGCGCCGTGAAGCTAATGGAAGAGCACACCGGCAAGCCTTTCGACGCCATCATGTCGATCGAGATCGGCGGTGAAAATGCCTTCTTCGCCATGCTTGTCGGCATGGAGCTCGGCCTCCCCGTCGTTGATGCCGACACGATGGGCCGTGCCTTCCCGGAAGCGCAAATGGCAAGCTTCGCGATCCGTGGACTGTCCGTCGCACCCTTCGCCATCGCGGATATCAGGAACAACGCCGTACTGATCCCCGTCGCCGAAAGCGCCGAACGCGTAGAGCGGATCGGCCGCAAGGCTGTCATTGAGCTTGGCTCGATCGCTGGCACATGCGCCGCACCGCGCTCGGGACGGGAGATCAAGGATCACGCCATCCTCAATTCTGTCGGACGGGCCCTTACGATCGGCAATGCGGTGCTCGAAGCGCGCAAGAGCGGCAGCGACCCCGTCACCGCCGTTCTCGCCGTGGAGAAGGGCGCACTGCTGTTCGCCGGCAAGATACAGGATGTGGCACGCCGCACGACCGACGGCTTCGTGCGCGGCCGCGCCACCGTGCTTGGCAAGGGTGCGTTCGAGGGCCGGACGCTGGAGATCGATTTCCAGAACGAGTTTTCGGTCGCCTGGCTGGACGGTGAGCGGGTGGCCTGCGTGCCCGACCTGATCACTGTGCTAGATGAGGAAACCGCCGAGGCGATCGGTACCGAAGTGCTCCGCTATGGTCAGCGCGTTGCCATCGTCGCGCTGCCGGCCGATCCGATCATGACGAGCCTGCAGGGTCTCGCCAAGGTGGGGCCGCGGGCCTTCGGGTTTGATTTCGATTACCAGTCCTTTGCGGAGGTTCCGGCATGAAGCGCATCGGCATCGACGTCGGCGGCACCAACACGGATGCCGTGCTGCTCAGTGGCAGTGAGATCCTCCGGTCCGTCAAGACGGCCACCACAACCGATGTGACGACAGGCATCCAAAATGCCATGGCGCACATCCTCGATGGCGGCAACCCAGCCTATGCTGAAGGCGTCCGGGCGATCATGATCGGCACCACGCATTTCACCAATGCGGTTGTTGAGAGGCGCGGCCTTTCCAAGGTTGCGGTGATCCGCATCGGGCTTCCGGCTGCCCACAGCATCATGCCGATGCAGGCTTGGCCGGCCGATCTGCGCGCCTGCGTCGAGGGCCCGGTCTTCCTTATCGAGGGCGGCAACGAATTCGACGGACGGCCGATTGTCCCCTTCGGCCGTGCCCGCATGGTGGAGATCGCTAAGGAAATTCGCGACGCCGGCGTCACCGCGGCGGCGATAACCGGCGTGTTCTCGCCGCTGACATCGGAATGCGAGGACGAGGCGGCCTCCATCCTGGCCGAGGTCGCGCCGGATGTCTCAGTCACCCTCTCCAGCCAACTCGGCCGCATCGGCCTGATCGAGCGCGAGAACGCGACTATCCTCAACAGCGCGCTGCATGATATAGCCCGCTACACCGTGAACGCCTTCGAGACTGCGATCGTAGAAAGCGGCGTCGATGCGCCTCTTTACCTGACGCAGAACGATGGCACCGTCATGCAGGCGGCCCACGCCGCGCAGTTCCCCGTTCTCTGCTTTGCGTCTGGGCCGACCAACAGCATGCGCGGCGCCCGGATGCTTTCGGGTCTCGACGAGGCGATCGTCCTCGATGTCGGCGGCACGACGACTGATGCCGGCTGCCTGGTCGGCGGCTTCCCGCGCGAAGCCAACTCCAAGGTCGATGTGGGCGGTGTATCGACGTTCTTCCGCATGCCCGATGTCGTTGCCATCGCGCTTGGCGGCGGCACCATCGTCGATGAAGCACGCAAAGCAATAGGTCCGGCGAGTGTCGGCTATCGCATTTCGCAGATGGCAAGGGTCGCAGGCGGCGAAACGCTGACTCTGACGGATATCGCGGTCCATCGTGGGCTCATGGAGTTTGGTGATCCGGATCGTGTCGCCGGTCTCGCTCCTTCCCTGTCGCAACATGTCGAGGGATGGATAGAGACGCAGCTTGCCGATCTGGTCGACAGGATGAAGACCAGTGCCGCCGACATCCCCGTTGTTGCCGTCGGTGGTGGAGCGGCCTTGGTGCCCAATCATCTGCCGGGTGTCTCGCGTGTCATCAAGGTCCAAAATGCCGGTGTCGCCAATGCGATTGGCGCCGCCATGGCACAGGTCAGCGGTGAGATCGACCGGGTATTCCATGACGTCGACCGCGCACAGGCCATCAGCAGCGCCTCGGAGCTAGCCCGCCATCGCGCCGTCAGCGCCGGCGCCGACGAGGCCTCGCTCGAGACGCTCGATGTGGAGGACACACCGCTTTCCTATATTCCGGGCAACCCGCTCCGGGTTCGGGTGCGGATGATCGGCGATCTTAAGATCTAGTTAGGACAGCTGGGGAGAGTTCTCATCTGTAGCCGGAGCCTCGTACGTTCCCGAACCCGCGTTGTGGGTTTCCTGGCATGTCTACTGCGGGGTCCCGAAAGGCTCAAGTCCTAGATCGCTGCCGCTCCAGCGAATGCCGGGCCGTCGCGGATAGGTGCGTAGCGTGCTGAAGGTTCTGCAAATTCCCTGCGAGGGGCGGTCATGGCAGGGTGGTGCCGTTTATGCCACTGCTTTCCTCACGCTTGAGCCAGCGGCAATTGTCCAATACTAAAGCAGGTTTCTCGCTCTTGCGGCCCTCCCTTTGTTTCACCGAGAACCAGAGATGGTCGACCTGATAATCGCTTTGGTGCGGGCTAAATGTCCGTCGTGACGTGATCCCGATCGATCTTGCCAAGCGTTGTGACGCCGAGCAGGGGCCATCCGCTGATCATCACGCAGTGCGGTGCCGGCTCCGCTGAGGGCTTCAGGATGCTATCGCGCCTGTCGGGCGACTGGGGGATCGCCATCTGCCAATACTGGGGGATCCAGCCGGCGGCGCCAATCGACCATCCCATGGCCGTCGGCGGCGACCCGGCAGACTGGCTTGCCGAGGCGGATCTCGTACTCGTCATCGACTGCCTTGCGCTACGGTCGCCGGATATGCATTCGCTTGAGCCGGCTGCAAGGTCGTTCATATCTGGCAAGACCCGCTCTATTCACGCTTTCCGGTCCGCAACTTCCCTGTGACCTCGCCCTTCTCCGCGACACGGCCGAGGTCATTATCGACTTTGCCGCTGCCGCATCGATGTCTCTGCCGACAACGGCCGGAAGATTGTTGAGGAGATTGCAGACCAACTCGACGAACACTCCGGCCCCACCGATCCCCAGGCCCTCTTCGCCTAATTGAGGCCGCAGGTTCGACTCTCATCAAGTCATCCAGGCGTATCTCACCTAACAGAAGCCGTTAAGCTTTAGGATTTTATGGGCGTCGATCGTCGCCCGAAGAGCCTCCTCGGCCGTGCGGTCTCCATCGTTTGCGTCGGGATGGTGCATCTTGAGTCTCTGCTTGTAACGACTTCTGATTTCATCCGGCGTAGCGTTCGGCGATAGGCCGAGCGTTTCGAATGCTTTTGCTTCCAGCACTTTAAGTTTGCGGGATTGAAAGGCCGCCTTGGCTGCTTGGTTTTGTGCGGCGTTTTTTCGCGCGTTGATCGTCTTCGCGGTCCCGGAGCGAATTGAGGAAGGGAGGGGAGTTTCAGAAGCGTGATTGACTCTAACGCCCCAGCTGGGGCGGCTGCCACTTGCCGCTTCCCTCTGATAGCGGGCCGTGACAGGGCTCGACAGTTTCGTCACATAATTGTAGCCTTCGCTATATTCTTTTGCGTGGCTACGGCAAAACAGCAGGTATAGCCCCTCGGCATCCGCTCCCACTGGGGCGCGATGGACACCTTGTTTGTCGCATCCATCCCATTGGCATCTCGGGCCGCTTGTGTCGCGATGTTCGGCCGGCTTGTTTCGCGTCGGTCGCAGGCCGACGAAAATCTTTGAATCAGACGTCATCGCCCCTTATATGACCATGCCGCTGCCCACGGCAAGATCGCTCTTGGCAGACGTGGATTCCTTGACTGTCGTTAGATTCAACGGGACGGCCCCTAGTCCTGCGCCATCGTGTGACGCAAATGCCCGCTTTGCCGTACACTCGGCTCCGCCACGATGCTGAAAGCTCCGATACGCTTTTCTCTCCCAAGGCGACGCTGCTGATTGACTAACTACGTCTGGGTGTCCGGCGCCCCGAAATTCGCCCGGGCGTCCGGATGCTCGTCGAGGCGCCGTTCGTCATGCTCTATGAGATCATTCCGGACGCTGACGAAGGACCGATTGAAACGGTCGTGATTGTAGCGTGGTGGATGGCCGGAGAAATCTGCCAAGCCTCTTTCCTGAGGCGAAAAATCATATTCGGCATGCGACTCCGGTATGCCTAGAGATAGGATAGCCCCGTGGTGCTGCCTGATGAATGTTTGGCCAGGTCAGAGAACTACGTGTCCGCCGGTTCCTCTCTTCAGCTGCTACGATTTCGCAGGTTGAAATTCAACCGGCAATCTGCGCTGGGAGGACCTAGAGATGGGCGACGAGTTAGTTGCCTCAGCGAGGGTCAAACAGCAGCCCAGCGGCCTGGTAATGTGCTAACGGCTAGTGCGCCATTGAAGATTCAGATCAGCAATGATATATATTGCCGATATCATATATCGGAACTTTCTTATGAGAACATTGGTTGATATCGGCGACCAAGAAGTCAAAGCGCTCGACCGGCTGGCGCAGAGGGAAAAAATGTCGAGGGCAGCGCTGATCCGAAAGGCGATCAATGACTTTCTGGCTAGGAACAATGCCGATAGTGAAGCAGAAGCGTTCGGACTCTGGGGCGATCGAAAGATCGATGGTTTGACATATCAGGAAAACATGCGCAGCGAATGGTAAAGTCTCTGTTCGACACCAATGTTTTGATCGACTATCTCAACGCAGTTCCGCAAGCGCGAGACGAACTGACAAGATATCGCGAAAAGGCGATTAGCATTATCACCTGGATGGAGGTACTCGTCGGCGCCAAGCCTGAGGTGGCAATCGGAACGCGCGCTTTCCTGGCTGGCTTTGCAGTAATCGCTGTCGATGACGCCATAGCCGAACGAGCAGTATCTCTGCGACAGCTTCATCGTATCAAGCTTCCAGATGCCATCATCTGGGCAACAGCCAATGTTCACTCGATGTTGCTGATCACCCGAAACACGAAGGATTTCCCTCGCGAAATGCCGGACATACGGATGCCTTACGAAATCTGACCGCAATGTCTGTGCTGTTACCAGCCGCGTTAGCAGGTGTGAATCAGCGCCGAAGGTTGACACCTGACAAAAGGCTGCAAGCACATGAATGTTCACGCAAAATCTCGATCTAGGTGTGGTCGTCATTGGCGCCGATCGTGCCCCCTCTCGATTTCCATTTCGTATTCGTAAATCAATGCCTTGCGTAAAGAGCGGCAGGGGATCAGCATTGGGCGCTGATTCACACACCAGATGGGTGGCGCGTACTTTTCCCCGCGATCTTTGCACCGTGAGGGCGGCGTCGACTACGGCAGGCTTCAGGGAACCCCTCCTTCAACGCCGCCTACCTCTGCCGACATCCGCGCCACCGAGCCGCCGCACGAAGTCTGCGAAGAAGAGCGAGGCGTTCGTGGCCCGTTTGTGTACCGCGATCGTCTGAGGAATTCGCGAAAACAGTCCATCTACCACCCGGAAGCCTTCCATCCGCTGCGAGGCGTTTAAGAGGAATTCTGTCAGCCCAGCCGCCGCGTCGCATTCTCGGTCGGCGAGAAAGTCGAGGGCCGCCGCGGGGCTGTCGACATGGAGCACCGTCGCTCGCTTGAGTGTTCGTTCAAGCTGCTTCGTATAGGCGGCGCTACGCGCGGAAGCGATGCGAATTCCGTTGGAATCCAGCTCGCCCGCCGTCCGGTAGGGTGAAGTCACTGGAACCAGGTAGGTGGCCTCGACCGAGATGTAGGGAGGCGAGAAGCTGAAGCGATCGGTTCTTGACGGGTCAGACGCGATGAAGGCGATGTCCCACTCGCCGCCATCAGCAGCGGAAAGAATATCCGCGGCCGATCCGTATCGTCTAAGGGAAAGCTCCTGACTAAGTTCATGGGCGATTCTAGCCGCAATTTCCGCGCTCGGGCCTAACAAGGCGCCGGCGTTTTCGTCCCAGCGAATCAACGCTGCGTTCGACATGTTGACGGCAGCTCTAATAGGTCCGGTCGGCGCTATCTCCGACCGGACCTTATCCAAGGTGAACATGCTGTGTCTCCCTAGCGCGAAAACCTTGACGCCAGTGCTTCCGATCCTCTGGCAAGGAGAGCAATGTCGACGCCAACTGCCGTGAACAGTGTTCCCTGTGCGATGCAGCGAGCCGCAAACTTCTCGTCAGCCGTCAAGATGCCCGAAGGCTTGCCGACCGCCTTCAAGCGCTCGATCGCATTCTCGATTGCCGAGACTACCTCGGGATGTCCCGGTTGGCCGGGATAACCGAGGCTGGCGGCAAGGTCCGCCGGACCGATGAAGATCCCGTCGACTCCATCGACCTCTGCAATGGCTTCAAGCTGATCGAGCGCCTCTCGTGTTTCGATCTGCAGCAAGAGGCAGATTTCCTGTTCGGCGGTCTGTGCGTAGTTCGGCACGCGCCCGAAACGGGTGGCGCGGGTGAGGGCGGATACGCCGCGGATACCGCGCGGTGCGTAGCGCGCGGCGGCCACGGCCGCCTTCGCCTCCTGTTCATTCTGCACATATGGAATGAGAAGCGTCTGGACGCCGATATCCAGAAAGCGCTTGATCAATACAGGGTCGTTGGAAGCCGGGCGCACCACGGGGGCGACGTCGTACGGCGCAACCGCCTGCAACTGTGGAAGTACAGTGAGGACGTCGCTGGGAGAATGCTCGGTATCGAAAAGCAGCCAGTCGAAACCGGACGGTGCGACGATTTCCGCTGCGTAGCTGCCCGGAAGGCCGCACCACAGCCCGATCTGACTTTGACCGGCCCGGAGTTTCCGCTTGAACCTGTTGACGGGGAGTTCCATTGGATCCTCACACGAACGAGACGCCGATCGAGCCGACGGGGCCGTAATCGGCCTGGATCACGTCGCCCTGGGCGATGTCCACAGGGCGGGTGAAAGAGCCGGCCAGCACGATCTGTCCCTTTTTCAAACCGTCGCCCACCGCATGGAGCTTGTTTACCAACCACGCGATCCCGGCTGCCGGATGGCCCATGATCGCTGCAGAAACACCGGATTCCTCGATAATGCCGTTCTTCGAGAGGGTTGCGCCCACCCAGCGGATGTCGAGGTCCATTGGACGAATGATGCGGCCCCCTACGACGATCGCCCCAAAAGCGGCATTGTCAGCGATCGTATCGGTGATCGCCCTCGGAACCTCGGTGCGATAGTCGATGATCTCGAGAGCCGGGACTACGAATTCAGTTGCCCTCATCACGTCGTAGATCCGCGTACCTGGTCCCTCGAGATCCTCGCCCATCACAAAGGCGAGCTCGACTTCGAGGCGGGGCTTGATAAAAAGGTCCGCCTTGATCTGTGCTCCGTCGTTGTAGAGCGCGTCATCGAGGATGACACCATAGTCGGGCTCGGTCATCTTGGATGCCATCTGCATCGCGCGCGACGTAAGGCCGATCTTGTGGCCTACGACCCGAGCACCCTTCGCAATCCGAGCCTCCGCCCAGAGCGCTTGAATGTTGTAGGCATCGTCAAGCTCCAGACCGGGATAGGTCTTGCTCGGTTGAACGATTGGCTTGCGGTCGGTTTCTGCTTTCAGAAGGGCGTTGGCCGCCTCTCGGCGTTCCTGTTCTGTGATCATGGGTTCGGCTCTGTCGTTGACTATTTGATTGGTGGACGCGGCAGCACGGCTTCGCCGGGCTCCATGACGTAGGTGTAGTCGAGCGAGTACCACGGGCCGTCGACGCCCGGTTCGGACGGATGCGGTTCGTCATGGCGGACGAAGTCGCCGGTCAGGGCTGTCGTCACTCCAAACTGGACGTCGGAATCGATGTTCGGATCGCTTGGATCGAAGACCTGGGAAATCAGCGTCTTGTATCCCTGCTTGAAGATCAGGGCGTGAAGATGCGCTGGTCGGTAGGGGTGACGTCCCTGCGCCTTAAGCAGTCGGCCGACGACGCCGTCGACCGGGATCGGGTATCCGACCATCTTCACGGTGCTGAACCAGAAGCGGCCGTCGGCATCCGTGGTGAACTTGCCCCTAAGGTTCATCTCAGCCTGATCGGGATCCTGGTTTTCATAGAGTCCAACAGGAGAAGCATGCCAGACGTCGACCTCGGCACCCGCGATCGGCCTGCCGTCCCGGTCTACCACCTTGGCGCGGACATAGAGTGGCGTGCCTGGCGTGTCGGAGCGGATGATCGTACCGCCGTTTTCGACACGGGGAGAGTTCAGGCGCCAGAACGGGCCGAGAAGAGACTGCGACGTCTCTGTCTGGCCGCTGTCGCCGTTGTTCAAAAGGCAAACCAGCGAAGATACGCCGAGAGATCCGGCCATGAGAACGAACTCGTTGTGGCTGTCCGTTTGCAGTTGTCCGATCTCGTTTAGTATCGCCGTAGCTTCGCGGAACTCGACTTCGGACAATCTCACCTCCCGCACGAATGCATGGAGATGCTTCACCATCGCGACGAGGATCTCTCGCAGACGTGGATCCTCGGTTTTGTTCATTGCCGCGAGGACAGCAGGTGTCAGCTCGCTTTCGGTTTTTATGGCCATAGGGCTACCTCCCAATGATGCCGACTATTAAAAATAATCGATTATCTGTCAATGAACGTTACGACGACTTTTTCCGTCGGTGCGGAGGAAATCAATCTAATATCTAATTAATTTATTGAATTAGCTATACTAATCCACGAAGTAAACGGGCCACAGCTAGCGAAAACGAGTTCAACTGCATTTCTCGTTGACATAAATAATCGTTTATCATATCGATCATCGACAGTTGATCAAAATCGCCAGAGGAGTAGGGATGAGCTCGACCGACGATAATGCCCCTGCGCCAATGACAGACGAGGAGACAGCGTCCGCGGGCTTTTCCGATGATGGCAAGAACACCATCGGAAGCCAGTTGGCGTCGCGTCTGCGCGAGGCGATCATCTCTGGCGAGCTGGAGGCGGGCAGCAAGATCAATCTCGACAAGGCGCGCCGCACGTTCAACGTCAGCTTAAGCCCTCTGAGGGAGGGGCTTGCCCGCCTCATCTCCGACGGCCTGGTGGAGTTTCATGACAACCGTGGCTATCGCGTAGCTCCGATCTCGCTGGCGAATCTGGAAGAAATCACGACGCTCCGCGAAGAGCTCGAAGTCTTCGCGCTGCGGGAATCCATACGTCTCGGTGATGTCGAGTGGGAGAGCAATATAATGCGCTCGCTCCATCGCCTGAACCGCACGGATCGAGATGCCTCACGGCCTGAGACGCTCGAGCAATGGGAGGCTCTTCACCGGGAATTCCATCTCACACTCATTTCCGGTTGCGGAAAACCGCTTCTGTTGCATTTCTGTGGCCTCTTGCTGAACCTGAATGATCGATACCGCCGGGTTTTCCTCATCAGGACTTCCGGCGACCGGAACGTCGGGCAGGAGCACAGCGAGATTGCGCAAGGGGCGGTTGCGCGGGATATCGACTACGCCAGCGAGAAACTGCGACAGCACATCCACCGCACTGGGACGAACCTTCGAAATCATCTCGCGACGAAAGGGATCGTGTGATGGCGGCGCCTGGATCAAAATCAGAGCAACAGATTGGCGTAGCGCACTTCTCTGCCATCTCCCTGACGCCGAGCGATTTTGCGAAGGCCGCAGCGCGGGCAGGCTTTTCCAGAATTGGACTGCGGCTTAATCCGGCTTTTCCTGGAGCGCCGTACTACGAGCTGCCTGTAGGCGGCCACGCAGCGGACGAATTGAAAGCCGTGCTGCGCGGCGAAGCGGTCGAGGTCTTCGATATCGAGTTCTTTGTCATCGACCCCTCGTTCAACGCCTCGTCTCAGGAACCGATAATGGCTGCGGCGGCCAACATTGGGGCCAAGCGTCTAAGCGTGTGCGGCGACGATCCGGAGCAGAATAGGCTGCAGTCGAACTTCACCGAATTCTGCGTCCTTGCAAGCGGCTACGGATTGGCGGTCGATATCGAGAACATGGGTTGGCGGACGGTCAGAACGTTCGCTGACAGCGTCAATCTCCTGAAATCGAGCGGTGCACCCAATGCCGGGGCACTTGTCGACGGAGTGCATTTCTTCAGGAACGGCGGAACGTTGACGTCGCTGCGCGCCGAGATCGGCAGGGTCAAGCACGTCCAGTTGTGCGACGTCGCCGGACCCGCTCCCACCACGGCCGAGGCCATGATTGCGGAGGCCCGAGGCAAACGTCTTGCCCCCGGCGAGGGCGAATTGCCCTTGGGCGAACTGATCGCAATAGCCGATGGGGCCGCGTCGATCTCGGTCGAAGTGCCTCTTTCAGGCTCGGCGGACGTGGAGGAGCATTTGAAGCGGCTGTTCGAAGGGGCGTCACGAATATTTAAGCCGGATCAGTGATCCCGGCGCCGGCGAGGCGAAAAGCCACGCCGAGTGGAGGAAGCCAACACATGGGTTACACGTTTGATTTTGGTGCGGTCTTCGACCGCGCCCCGGAATTGTTTTGGGGTTCGCTTGGAACATTGGGTCTCGCCTTCGCCGGGATGCTGCTCGCTCTCGTGATCGGAATCCTGGGCGTTGCAGTGAGAACGTCGAAGATCGCGTGGGTTCGCGCTCCCGTCATCGCGTTCGTCGAAGTCGTCCGCAACACGCCGTTTCTGGTGCAGATCTTCTTCATCTACTTCGCCCTTCCGCTTATGGGCATCCGCCTCAACCCGACGATCACCGCAATCATCGCGCTGGGGATCAACGGAGGTGCCTACGCCATCGAGATCATCCGCGGGGGCGTTGAGAGCATCAGCAAGGGACAGATCGAAGCTGGGTTTGCGCTCGGGCTGCACAAGGCTGACGTCTTCCGCCTCATCGTTCTCAAGCCGGCATTGCGAGCGATCTACCCGTCTTTGACGAGCCAATTCGTGATGCTGACCTTGACCACTTCGGTGTGCACCTCGATCGCCGCATATGAGCTGACATCCGCGGCGCAACGCATCGAGTCAGATACGTTCCGAAGCTTCGAAGTCTACTTCACGGTGACCGCAATCTACCTGGTCATCTCAAGCTTAATGATGGGAATCTTCGCTTTGATATCCCGTTCCTACTTTAACTATCCGACTCGATAGGAGGCGCTCATGGGTCCCATTGGCGAAAA
This sequence comes from Rhizobium sp. WYJ-E13, assembly GCF_018987265.1. Classification (NCBI taxonomy): domain Bacteria; kingdom Pseudomonadati; phylum Pseudomonadota; class Alphaproteobacteria; order Hyphomicrobiales; family Rhizobiaceae; genus Rhizobium; species Rhizobium sp. WYJ-E13. The sequence continues at coordinate 192,479 of NZ_CP076854.1, forward strand.
CGAGCTGTTCTTCCTCCTGCAGGGTCTGAAATGGACCGTATTGCTGGCGATCATCGGGTTCATTGGCGGAGGCGTATTCGGCATTTTGATCGCACTTGTGCGCACGTCGAAGCATCAGTTCGCCCGGCTTGCATCATCCGGCTATATCGCGCTCTTCCAGGGCACGCCGCTCCTGATGCAGCTCTTTGTCGTCTACTACGGCGTTGCCTTGCTTGGCATCGACGTCAACGCCTGGGTCGCAGTCGCGATCGCCTTCACTCTCCACGCGAGCGCCTTCCTCGGTGAGATATGGCGAGGCTCGATTGAAGCCGTTCCCAAAGGGCAGACCGAAGCCGCGAACGCTCTTGGCCTGCATTATGTCTCCCGAATGAGGGACGTGGTTCTGCCACAGGCTTTGAAGATCTCGATGCCCGCGACTATCGGCTTTCTTGTGCAGCTCATTAAGGGGACGTCGCTTGCGGCGATCGTGGGCTTCATCGAGCTGACCCGCGCTGGCCAGATCATATCGAACCAGACCTACCGCCCGCTGCTCGTCTTCGGGATCGTCGGAATAATCTACTTCATGATTTGCTGGCCTCTCTCCCATGTCGGGAGCGGCCTCGAGAAACGGATGGCAAAAGCCGCCCGCTAAGCCTGCTTCGGGAGAAGCAAACAGCACAAGAGGAGGAAAGTGTAATGAATACCAATCGCAGGAAATTTCTCGGTCTAGCGCTGGCGACCGCTACCTTCGCCACCGTTGGCGCCGCGGCAGCCACCGCGGCATCTGTCGAGGAGATTAAGTCGAAGGGAACGCTCGTCGTGGGCATCCAAGGTGACAACGCGCCTTGGGGCTTTGTGAACTCGAGCGGCAAACAGGACGGCTTTGACGCCGACGTGGCGACGCTGTTCGCCAAGGAACTCGGCGTGAAGGTCCAGTTCCAACCGCTCGCGGTGGCCAACCGTATTCCCGCGCTGACGACCGGCAAGGTCGATATTCTCTTCGCCACGATGGCGATGACGGAAGAGCGCGCCAAGTCGATCCAGTACAGCAAGCCTTATGCGGCCAACACGATTTCGCTTTATGCCGCCAAAGCCGACGCCGTGAAATCGCCGGCCGACGTGGCTGGTTGGGAAATCGCCGTGCCGAAGTCCAGCTCGCAGGACAAGGCCGTAACCGACGCGGTCGGATCGACGGCCACCATTCGCCGCTTCGACGATGACGCGGCCACTATCCAGGCCCTGATTTCCGGACAGGTAAAGGCAGTGGGTGGCAATCAGTTCTACGGGCAGAGGCTGGATGCAGCCAGCGCCGGCACCTATGAACGAAAGATCAACTTCCTGACGACTTATAACGGCGTGGGAACGCGACTCGGCGAGAAGGACTGGAACGAGACGGTCAACGCGTTCCTCGACAAGATCAAGGGCAACGGCGAACTCGCGGCCATCACCAAGAAATGGATGGCAATCGATCTTCCCACGTTCCCTGAATCCATCCCCAACATCCCGTTTACGGTCAAGTAAAGCATAAATGGAGGGCGCCGTGCTCAATTCCCCCAACGATCAATCGACCTTGATATCCCTTGATAAAGTGCAGAAATGGTACGGCTCCTTCCACGCGCTGAAGAACATCAGTCTGTCGGTTCGCAAGGGAGAAAAGATCGTCCTTTGCGGACCGTCCGGTTCCGGCAAGTCCACCTTGATCCGTTGCATCAACGCTCTTGAATTGATTCAGGACGGCAAGATCGTGGTGGAAGGTCAACTGCTGGATGGCACCACCAAGGCGGTCGACGCCATCAGGCGTGAAGTCGGAATGGTTTTCCAGAACTTCAATCTGTTCCCGCACATGACCGTCCTGCAAAATTGCGCGCTTGCACCCATGAGAGTGCGGGGCGCAAGCCGTGCCGACGCAGAGAAGTTGGCGCAAAAGTATCTCGAGCGCGTTCGCATCCTCGATCAGGCGGAAAAGTATCCAGCACAACTCAGCGGCGGACAGCAGCAGCGCGTCGCCATTGCGCGCGCCCTGTGCATGGAGCCGAAAGCGATGCTTTTCGACGAGCCCACCTCCGCCTTGGATCCCGAAATGGTCAAAGAGGTTCTCGACACCATGATCGGCCTCGCAAGAGACGGCATGACGATGATCTGCGTGACCCATGAAATGGGCTTCGCCCGGCAAGTCGCTGACAGGGTCATCTTCATGGCTTCCGGAGAGATCATCGAGGAGGCGGAGCCCGAAACCTTTTTCAAGAACCCCAAGCATGACCGGACGAAGGCATTTCTCGGCGAAATCCTCGCGCATCACTGATCGGGCAGAGACATGGACAAGAACAAGTACCTGGTGGGCCTCATCGGCGCCGACATCCAGATGTCAAAGTCGCCGGCGCTCCATGAAACGGAAGGACGCCATCTGGGACTTGATTACGAGTACGAGCTCGTGGATCTGGCAACGCGCGGTTTGCCTCCTTCCGCGCTGCCAGATCTTCTGAACGAACTGGAAAGCCGCGGCTTTGCGGGAACCAACATCACCCACCCATGCAAACAGACCGTGCTGGCTCACCTGACGCGCCTGTCCGAAGATGCTGAGATGCTTGGAGCCGTAAACACGGTTGTGCTTCAGAATGGCGAGCGGATCGGACACAACACCGACTGGTATGGCTTCTACAAGAATTTCGAGCGCGGCTTGCCCGGCGTCGCGAAGGCTCATGCTGTTCTGCTTGGGGCAGGTGGTGCTGGGGTGGCCGTCGCGCACGCTGCCGTGAAGGGCGGCATAGAAAAGCTCTCGATCTTTGATCAGGACGAGCGCCGCGCCTCCACTCTTGCCGATCAACTCAACGAGAGATTTTCAGGGGAGGTCGCAAGGCCGGTCAGAGACGTCGGTGCGGCGCTCGCCACAGCAGACGGCCTTATCCACGCCACGCCGACTGGTATGCGAAGCCATCCGGGGCTTCCGATAGATCCCGATTGGATACAGCATCATCACTGGGTGGCGGATATTGTCTATATGCCGTTGGTGACCGAGCTCCTTGCGTTGGCAAAGCGGAAGGGCTGCCGAACGCTCGCAGGCGGAGGAATGACCGTGTTTCAAGCGGCCGCAGCCTTCGAGCTTTTCACAGGCCTGTCGCCCGACACGGAACGAATGTCGCGCCATTTCGACGAGTTATGCCGAGTGACAGCGTGATCGGGGGACTACTCCATGCCGCATATTATCATCGACTACAGCCGAGGCGCAGCGGAACGCGTCGCCATCGACGAGTTGACCCGCGCTGTTCATCGCCGGGTCCGCGACGGAGGGCTGGTCAAGCCAACCGTGGTCCGCACGTTCGCTAGAGAAGCCACCGTCTCCTGCGTCGGCGACGAGCATCCCGCCAATCACTTTGTGCAGATAATTGTACGCATGGCTCCAGGCCGTTCTCCGGAGGTCAAACGAGAGCTGCTGAAATCGATACTCGAAGCTGCGCGTGACGTTGCAGCCTCCGCACTGGAAACCGGCCGGCTCGGTCTCCGCGTGGATCTCTACGAATCCGACCTAAACTTCGCGTTTCAGGACATAGCCTTCGCCTGATCCCGGCAACGCCCAACAAGGACAAATGCAATGAGCCTCATCTACGTTCTCAACGGACCAAACCTAAACCTCCTCGGCAAGCGCCAGCCACATATCTACGGGCACGAGACATTGGTTGACGTCGAGGCGGACTGCCGAAAGTTGGCGTCGGAGTTGGGTCACGAAATCCGTTTCCATCAAAGCAACCGCGAATACGAGATCATCGACTGGATCCACCAAGCGCGCGAGGACGGCGCTGGCATTGTCATCAACCCGGCCGCGTTCACTCACACTTCGCTCGCGATCCTCGATGCACTGAATACATTTGAGGGCCCAGTCATCGAGATCCATATCTCCAACGTTCACAAGCGCGAGAGTTTTCGTCACCACTCCTTCGTGTCCCACCGGGCCGACGGTGTCATCGCGGGTCTCGGCACCGAAGGCTATCAACTCGGCATCCGCAGAGTTGCGACCATGCTCAAGACTGAGAAGAAGGACTGATAGCAATGACGAACCGGGTCAAGCTGGCAGTCCTTGGCGCGGGGCTAATCGGCAAGCGTCATATCAAGCATGTAATAGAGGAGCCGACCGCAGAGCTGACGGCAGTCGTGGATCCCACGCCAGCCAGCCAAGCGATCGCAAGTGAGGCGGGTGTCAGGTGGTTCCCCAGCTTTGCCGACATGATGAATTCTCAGCGCCCCGACGGAGTCATCATCGCGACACCTAATCAGGTGCATGTACAAAATGGGTTGGAAGCCGTGGAGGCGGGCGTACCGGCGCTGATCGAAAAGCCGATCGCGGACGACATCGCTGCCGGTGAGAAGCTTGTGCAAATGGCTGAGGCCAAAGGCGTAGCGCTGCTGACGGGACATCACCGCCGGCATAATCCGATGATGCAGAAAGCGAAGGAGATCATCGATAGCGGGACGCTCGGTCGGATCCTGGTCGTGAATGCGATGTTCTGGCTGTTCAAGCCGGACGAGTACTTTGACATCTCCTGGCGGCGAGAGCGTGGAGCGGGGCCGGTCTTCCTCAACCTAATTCACGACATCGACAACCTCCGTTTCCTTTGCGGCGATATAAACGCCGTACAGGCGCGTGAATCCAACGCAGTGCGAAGCAACGCCGTCGAGGAAACCGCGGTTATCCTCATCGAATTCAAAAGTGGTGTTCTCGGTACTGCTTCCGTATCCGATTCCGTTGTCGCGCCGTGGAGTTGGGAGATGACGACTGGAGAAAATCCCGCTTACCCGAAAACCGAAGAGACTTGCTACATGATCGGCGGAACACACGGATCTCTGGCCGTGCCGTCGCTAGAAATATGGAGCAATCCCGAAAAGCGAAGCTGGACCGAGGCATTGGAGCGCGACAGAGCCGCATTTGTAATGGAGGACCCTCTTGTCATGCAGATCCGTCAGCTCTGCAGCGTCATTCGGGGCGAGGAAGCTCCTTTAGTTAGCGCTCGGGAAGGCTTGGAGACATTGAAAGTCATTGAGGCCGTCAAGCGGTCGGCCACGATGGGAGGACGCGTCGTCCTCTAACCCGGAGCGACAGAGGGGTGGGGTTCGATTCCGTTCAACTGCTCGTCAGGGAGATCTCTTGCAGCGCGGGGATATTCTGGAGGTTCAGAGCGCCATGCAGTCTTCGATGTGATAGCCAGCAATCGGAAACCAAGACGGTACCGTCCGCGTAGTGCTGCCGGTTTTGATTGCAACAAGAGTGTAGGCACTGGACCGAATAACCGCCGCCGCAAACGCTGGCATTCTGTGGCTCGGTGCCCGCCGCATCGCTGGCGGCAGCGCTACCCGCATACGCGCCCGGCCTGGCGCGGAGGTCAAGATCGAGATTTCGCCTGTTGACCGGGACGTTGTCGACGATGCCGGTTTGCTTGCGTTACCACCAGCTCCGGTTCGAAAGCCCGCACAGGAGCTTCTCAAGCTGCGCAATTTCGGTAGAGGAAACCATATGCGACCTGTCCGGCAGAATGTCGCAATGGAGCCGCGCCCGCGCTCGAGCCAGCGCCGCAGCAGTCTGGGCGAAGGCATCGACAGGGATCCAGGGGTCCTTGTCGGAGCCGGTCAGATAGACCGGCAGCCGGTCGAGGTCGGCGAATGGGCGGTCGCAATCGGGCGTTCCGACCCGGCAGCCGGTCAGGCTTGCCAGAGCGCCGTTCCACGGGCCGTGCCGCATCGCATATTCGACTGCAAGGCATGCGCCCTGGCTGAAGCCACCGATGACGAGCGGCTTCGGGTGATTGTTCGAGCCGGAAAGATCGCCGATCAATTTCCTGACATGAGCGATCGCCTGCTCAAGCTGTTGCCGGGTGCGGTCCGTCAGCACGTCGGTCGCGCGCGCGTCATACCAGCTGTTGCCGCGCGCTCGCGGCAGCAAGAAGGCGACGCCGGGCACCTTGAGCTTCGAGATCACCTGCTCCTGCATATCCTCGGGCGACTGGGTACGCCCGTGGATGAAGATGCAGTGCACTAGGGCCTCCTCGGGGTTCGCACCGAGGAAGAGCGGCGTGTCGTGGGTCGACATGGCGGCGGGCTCAGAATGTTGCGGGTTCGAGACCTGCGATCAGCTCCTGCCGGCGATCTTCGAACCACGGCGGGAAGACCAGCGTGGTGCCGATCTGGTCCGCCGGTTCATCGAGCGCCCAGCCCCCTTCGACCGACCAGGCGATCTCGAACAAGGCGCCGCCGGGAGAGCGGACATAGCAGGACTTGAAGTAGTTGCGGTCCTTCTGATCCGAGACGTCGGTGAAGCCGAGGCCCTCGATATGTGCCTTGAGCTTGAGCTGGTTTTCCTCGTTGCCGGTGTTGAGGGCGAGGTGATGGATCGTGCCGCCGGCCAGTGTCCAGGTGCCTTGCGGGCCGGTCGGCTCGTGCAGTACCTCGACCATGCTGCTCGGCCCGCCGGCATTCGGCACGGAGAACATCAGGCCTTCGTCGCTGTCGGCTTCCTTTTTCATCGACATGCCGACGCTGAGGAAGTCGTCCATCGCGGTGCGGTCGAAGACGGCGATGGCGGCGCCATAGATGCCCTTGATGCCGTGCGCTGCACTCACGCCCTGCGCCTCATTGACGATCGACGGACGATTGTCGGCCGGGCTTTCGACCAATTCATGCGGAATGCCGCAGGGATGTTTGAAAGCGACACGGGTGATGCCGAAGCGCGAAATCTTGGCGGCCTCGACGCCCTTGCCGTTCAGCCGGTCGATCCAATAGTCGGCCGAACCGACAGGAATGGCCTGCTGGATGATCTTCGACTGATTGGTGCCGCGCTTGCCGAAGACGGCCGGCTTGCGGAAGGGGAAGGTGGTTATGATGGTCGAGGCATCGCCGTTTCGCGAGCCATAATAGAGATGATAGACGGGGATCGTGCCGTCAAACAGGACCGTGCGCTTGACCGAATAGAGCCCGAGCACCTTGGTGTAGAAGTCGTAATCCTCCTGCACGCCATCGGTGCAGAGCGTCAGATGATGATAGCCGCTGACAAGAGCCATGTCGTCCTCCTCCAAAGACATTGCCAATTCCGGATACGGTCCTCAGCCGTTGTCATCCGAAACCACGGCGCGGTCTGCATGTTGCAGACATCCCGTGACAGTTCCGACTATAGCCAATTTACCCTCCCGCTGATTGACATTGTTCATGCAAGCTATAGCAATTTGCTATGAAGATCGTGGAAGCTCACCTTGTCCAACTCGCCGCCGTGATCGAGACCGGCGGTGTTACCGAAGCGGCCGCCATGCTGGGCATGACCCAGTCGGCAGTGTCGCGCACCATCTCGATCCTGGAAAAGCGCATCGGCGAGCCGCTCTTCGTCTCCGGCCGGCGGCCGATGCAGCCCACGCCGCTCGGCGAACAGCTCGGCCAGCAGGGTAAGGCCATCCTGGCATCGTCGCGTAAGGCGATGGAGATCATCCGCAGCTTCAAGTCTGGCTCGTCGGGACGTGTGCGGATCGGCGGGGTGCCCTTCTTCATGGATGCGGTGGTGTCGCCGATGATCGCCTCGTTCCAGCGCGGCGAGCCGGGCATTATGGTGCACCAGTCCTATGGCAACTATCCCGATCTCGTCGCCGAACTGGATTCCGGCCAGATCGACCTCGCGGTGACCCCGACCGGGTCGGTGGATCTGCGCGCCGATCTGCATTTCGAGCCGATTCTGACGGCGCGCAACGTGCTCACGTGTGGCGCCGGCCATCCGTTGGTCCGCAAGCGCAATCTCGTGACCGAGGACATCGTCAATTACCCCTGGATCGCGCCGCTGCCGGGTTCTCCGCTGGTGCTCGACCTGCACAATATTCTGCTGACGCTGGGGCTGGCGGAAGTGTCGCTGCGCTATGCGGGTGGGTCGCTGTTGAGCGTCGTAAATTACCTTGCGGGCACCGATGCGCTGGCCATTCTGCCGCATTCCGTCGTTCATGCTTTCCGCGGTGAGAACAAGATCAGCATCATCCCGCTCGATATTCCCCAGCCCGAGCGCGTGCTCGGCGTCATGACACGCAAGAAGCCCTATTCGAACCCCGCCGGCCGTAAGTTTCTCGGCCATATGCGCCGGGAGTTTGCGGAACTCCGGCGCGCGGTCGAGAAACACGAAAAGACGATCCAGTGGGTGCAGGGACCGTTCATGGGTGAACGCGAGCGCATCTCATCCGCCGACTGATACTGCGATGAAATCGCCCGGAAGAGGATGCCGTGCCCGCATCCTCTTCTATTAAAGCCTATCTCAGGCGTGGCTTCGCGCCAGCACGAAGTCGTGCGTCACATCCCAGAAATCGCCGTCGAATTCGTAAGCTTTCGCGCGCGCCGGATCATTCACCCGGTTGAACTTCGCCAGCAGGCTTTCCTTGACACCGAAAACCGCGTCAGAGTGGATGTAGGGGTCGCTGGGATCGAAAATATGCGTCGTCAGCGTCTCGAAACCGTCGGCGCTGATGATGTAGTGCAGGTGCGCCGGGCGGTAGGGGTGGCGGCCGAGATGGCCAAGCAACTGCCCGACGGGGCCATCGTCCGGGATAGGGTAATATTTCGGTTTCACGGCGCGGAACCAATAATGTCCATCCGGGCCGGTCCGGAAGATGCCGCGCAGATTGAAGTCGGGCTGGATGCCCTTCTGCTGCACGTCGTAGAAGCCTTCGTCATTGGCTTGCCAGACGTCGATGACGGCATTGGCAATCGGCTTGCCCTCGGTGTCGAGGATACGGCCCTCGATGACCATGTCCTCGCCCTTGCTGTCGAGGCAGATATTGCTGCCCATCGGCAACTCCGGGGCGTCGGCGACGTGGAAGGGGCCGAGCACCGTGCTTTCGGATGCGCCTGAGGGCTTGCGGTTGTTGATCGCATCGACCAGCATCGACACGCCAAGCACGTCGGACAGCAGGATGAACTCCTGACGCCATTCGTTGCACATCTGGCCGGTGCGGGTGAGGAAGAGGATGGCCTGCATCCATTCGTCCTGCGTCGGCTCCAGTTCCTTCACTGCCTCATGCAGCTTGCGGGTAATGACTTCCATCACCTGCTTCAGCCGCTCGTCCTTGGCGCCGGCATTGCGGCCGGTCACGACCTCGACGGAGTTTTCCTCGGTGAAATAGCCCTTCTCATGTGCTTCCATTGTCGCCTCACCGATCCAGAATTGTTGTCAACACGCGGCGCAATTCGGCTGCGGGGTCAGCCGCCAGCCCCTCGGAGCGCCATGCAACGTGGTGGTCCGGGCGCACCAGGATGGCCCCTGCATCGCCCACTTCGCTGGCACGTGCCCAGTCGCCGTAATGATCCTGCCATGTCTGCCGTGGCCCGATGACATGGGTTGCGAGCGGAAGGCCGAGTTCCGCCGACAAGGTCTCGACCGCATCGACCCAGGCCCGGCCGCCGATACCGGTCAGTAGGGTGAACTTGCCGTGACCGCAGAGGTCGAGCGTGGAGGTCTTCCGGTTGCCCTTGCCGAACAGCCAGGCATGCGGCAGGCGTGCGCCGGGCCAAGTCGTCTGCTCGAAATGCAGGTCCGGGTCTTTTGTGAATGCGGGCTCAGGCTGCGCATCGGCCGCAACCGCCGAGGATTTATAACGGTGGTTCATCTCCACGCCATGGGCGTCGAATTCATAGACCTTGAAGGCGATCGCCTCGCGCAGCGCCGCACGCTGGCTCTCGGCGGCCGGACTGTCGTCGCAGCGGCGATCCATGTTTTCCTGCATCTTTACCGGGTCGATGGAATCGAGCAGGCCAAGTGCTCCGAAGATCGGGCCGAATTCCTCGATCGACTGGTTGGCACGGGTGACGATCTGCTTGGCGATCGGCGCGCGTTCCTCGGTATAGGTTTCGAGCAGACCGGCGCCGGCCTGGCCCTTGATGACCATGGCGAGCTTCCAGGCGAGGTTGAAGCCGTCCTGGATCGAGGTGTTGGAGCCCAGCCCATTCGACGGCGGATGGCGATGGATCGCATCGCCCATGCAGAAGACCCGGCCCCTTTGTGTGCGGGTGGCGTAACAGTTGTTGACCGTCCAGGTCGAGACGGAGGTGACCTCGATGTCGATATCGGGATCGCCGATCAGGTCGCGGGCCACGCCTTCGGCAAAAGCTTTGTCGACCTCAGGCACGCCCTGGCTGATGTCATAGCCCCAATTGATCAGCCACTCGTTCCATGGCCGGATCATGCGCACCAGGCCCATACCGATGCCGCCGACATTGGAGCCCGGCTGCAGCACCCAGTAGAGGACCGAGGGGCGGTGGGCGACGTAGCGGGTGAGGTCGGCCTTGAACAGGATGTTCATCGAACCGGCCACGCCCATCTTGCCCTCGAACGGCAGGCCGAGATGCTGCGCCACCAGCGAATTGCCGCCATCGGCACCGACCAGGTATTTCGAGCGGATGGCGAAATCCTTGCCGGTCAGGCGGTCCCGGCAGATCGTCGTCACGCCCTCGGTATCCTGCACATGGCTGACATATTCCGTGGACATCCGCGCCTGCGTCCCGCGCGCGCAGGCAGTCTTGAACAGTAGCGGCTCCATGAAGGTTTGCGGCAGGTCATTCATCTCGGTGGGCGAGGAGAGTAGATGCTCGGCCTTGGACTTTGGGTGGGTGCCCCAGGTCTTGAGACGGCCGAGTTCCTCGCCGGCGAGCGAGGTGCAGAACACGTTCTCGCCCATGATTTCCTGCGGGCTGCAATGGAGATAGGCTTCCGCTTCGACCTCCTGGCCCAGGTCGCGCAGTACTTCCATCGTGCGCTGGTTGGTGATGTGGGCGCGCGGTGTGTTGGCGAGCCAGCGATAACGGTTGATCGCCATGTTCTCGATGCCGTAGGTGGCGAGCAGGGCCGCAGTCGCCGAGCCCGCCGGGCCGGTTCCAATGATCAGGACGTCGGTTTCGATATCGGCCATCAATCACTCCCTTTGATGTCTTTGGTTTTGGGCTGGCCCGCCAGGATGCGGCGGACGGGAAAGAGCTGGATTCCGGTGCGGTCGGCGAACAGGCCCCAGAGGCCGCGCGGCGCAAACAGCATGATCAGGATGCCGATCAGACCGAGAATCAGGAGGTACCAGGAACCGTAGTCGGCCAGCAGGCTCTGCAGGATGTAGAACACGATCACCCCGATAATCGGCCCCTCGATCGTACCGATACCGCCGATGACCGCGATGAAGATCACATAGGCCGTCCAGTCCGGAACGGAGAAGGCCGCATCCGGCGAGATGCGCGCCTTCTGCACATAGATCAGCGCGCCGGTGAGGCCTGTCGCCAGCGCCGCGACGAGATAGACGAAGGATTTTGTCCAGAGCGGATCGACGCCGACCGAGCGCGCGGCCTCGCGGTTGTCGCGCACTGCGGCGAGTCCCAGGCCCTGCTTCGAGCGCAGCAGCTTGTAGATCGAACCGATCGTCACGACGGCCAAAAGCAGCGCCAGCCAGTAGCAGACGATATCGGTGGCCTGCGGGCCGCGTACGCCGAGCAGGTCCGCGACGAAGCGCACGCCGAACATCTCGCGGGTCGCGCCTGACGGCAGCGAGGTGCCGGTTCCGCCACCCAGCGTCTTCCACTGCGCGAGCGACAGTCGCACGATCTCGGCGATGACCCAGGTGCCGATGGCGAAATAGGCGCCCTGCAGGCGGAAGACGAAGAAGGCCGTGGGCACAGACAGCGCCAGCGCTGCCAGCCCGCCGAGCATGATGGCTGCCATCGGATCCATTCTGAGCAGGCTGACGCCTGCAAACATCGCATAGGCGCCGAAACCGACAAAGGCCTGCTGGCCGACGGAGACCAGGCCCGCATAGCCGGCGAGCAGGTTCCAGCACTGTGCCAGCACCAGCATGGTCAGGATGAAGAACAGATCCTGGACCACCGAGCGCGAGACGAAGAGCGGTGCTGCGACGGCGAGCGCCACAAGGGCGAGGATCACCAGCATGGATGCGGAGGAACCGCGCGTGTGGGCCGAGACGGTCCAGGAGGAGGAAAGGTGATCGCTCATATCAATCCACCGCCCGTGGGAAAAGGCCGCGCGGCCTGACGACCAGCACCAGCAGGAAAGCGATATGGCCCGCCAGGATCTGCCATTCCGGATTGATCGCGGCGCCCACGGTCTGTGCCACGCCGATGATGATGCCGCCGGCCAGCGTCCCCCAGAAGGAGCCGAGCCCGCCGAGGATCACGGCCTCGAAGGCATAGATCAGCCGTGCAGGTCCCATGGTCGGATCGAAATTGGCGCGTGTACCGAGATAGAGTGCCGCGATCGTCACCACCATCATGGCAAGCCCGGTGGCGGTGGCGAATATGCGCTCGGCGCGGATGCCCATCAGGCCCGCCGTCGCACTGTCGTCCGATGTGGCGCGGAAGGCCCGGCCGAGCGAAGTGCGGTAGAAGACGAGGTTGAGCGCGATGATGACGCCCACCGCGGACAAAAAGGTGAGGAGCGGCATGGTGCCGATGCTGACGGGACCGATCTTGAGCGAGGCCGTTTCCAGTGTGCCCGCCGAAATCCTGCGGCTGTCGGCCGAAAAGCCCTCGAGCAGGCCGTTCTGGATCACGACCGAAAGGCCGAAGGTCACGAGCAGGGGAGGTAGTATATCGTTGCCGAGTGTCCGGTTGAGCACGAGGAATTGCAGTGCCCAGCCGAGAGCGAACATCACGGGCAGCGCGACCGCGGCAGCGATGAAGGGATTGAGGCCGAGTGCCGAAACCAGCAGCAGGATCAGGAAGGCGGCGAGCACGATCAGATCGCCATGGGCGAGATTGACGAGCCGCATAATGCCGAAGACGAGGCTGAGCCCGGCCGCGAAAAGTGCGTAAAGGCCGCCGAGCAAAATGCCCTGAATGATCGTATCGAGCCAGTTCATCGCGCATGCGCTCCGAAATAGGCGGCATGGATATTCTCGCGGCTCAGCGTTTCCGGCGTGCCCGTCAGCGTCACCCGTCCCTCCATCATGCAGTAGACCCGGTCGGCCACTTTCAGCGCCTGGCGGATATCCTGTTCGATGATGACAATCGAAGCGCCCGTCGCGCGGATTTTCGGGAAGGCCGCGTAGATGTCCCTGACCACCACGGGCGCGAGACCGAGGCTCACCTCGTCGCAGAGCAGCACGCGCGGATTGGACATCAGTGCGCGGCCGATCGCGACCATCTGCTGCTGTCCGCCCGAGAGTGTGGTGCCGGGATGGTGGCGCCGCTCCTTCAGTACGGGAAAGAGATCGTAGATGGTGTCGAGCGACCAGGCACCGTTGCCGACCCGGCCATATTTGCCGATCAGCAGATTCTCCTCGACGGAAAGGGAAGGAAAGAGCCGACGGCCTTCCGGCACCATGGCGATGCCGAGTTGCAGGACATCCGGAGCGGCCAGGGCGCCGATGTCCCGGGCATCGAACCGGATATGCGCGGGGACATTGCGGATCAGGCCGGAGATCGATCGCAGGAGGGTCGACTTGCCGGCGCCGTTGGCGCCGATCACGGCGATCGTCTCACCTTCATTCAAGGTGATATCGACGCCGAACAACGCCTGGAAATCGCCATAGAAGGCCGTCAGGCCATGGGTCTCGAGCAGCGCCATCAGACATCGATCCCGAGATAGATTTCACGCACCTCCTTGGAGGCCATGATCGTGTCGGGATCACCGTCACCGATTACCCGGCCGAAATGCAAAACGACGAGCCGGCTGACGACCGAATTGAGGGCATGCAGCACGTGCTCGACCCAGATGATGGAAACGCCGCGCCGATGGATGGCGCGGATCGTTTCCACTAGTTCCTGGCATTCTGCCTCCGTCAATCCACCGGCAATTTCGTCGAGCAGAAGGATCTTCGGATCGGTCGCGAGCGCGCGGGCGAGCTCCAGGCGCTTGCGCTGCAGGAGCCCCAGGCTTCCGGCGAGCTGGTTCGCCTTAAGATAAAGCCCTGTCTCGACGAGAATATCGGCGCAGCGGTCGCCGACCTCTCGCTCGCTCTTGCGCGACCCGAAGGCACCGGCGACCAGCAGGTTTTCGAACACCGTCAGCTTTTCGAAGGGCTGCGGGATCTGGAACGTCCGGCCGATACCGGCGAGGCAGCGCGCCATCGGCGGCTGTCGCGTCACGTCCCTGCCGTCGAACTGGATGGTCCCGGCATCGACGCGGATGTTGCCGGTGATGAGGTTGAACAGCGTCGACTTGCCGGCGCCGTTCGGCCCGATCACGCCGAGCGCCTCGCCCGTTTCCAGTGCAAAGGAAATCTGGTCGGCGACCTTCAGGGCGCCGAAGCTTTTAAAGACACGGTCGAGGGCGAGTATGGGCATGGCTCAGCCGATCGCTTCCATCCTGCCGCCGGTCGGAATGTTCGGCGCGGTCTGGTTGTCGACGATGACGAGGTCGTAGCCGCCGCCGTCCTTGAGACGCCACTGACCGCCGACCAGCGGCGTCTTGGCGATGTTCCTGGCGGCAAAGGGCGGCACATTGGCGCCGTCCCAGGCCACCTTGCCGACGATCGTCTCGATGTTCGAGGCGGCGATGGCGGCGATGACCGCTTTGCTGTCGGTCGGGTCGGCACGTTTCATGACGTCGAGGCCGACCTCGAACAGCGCATGAACGAAGCCTATGGGCTGGGTCCAGGGCCGGCCGGTAACCGCGGTGAAACCTTCAGCGAGTTCACGGGCGCTCTGGCCGGTCAGCGACGACTTGAAAGGATGGCTCGCCGACCACCAGACTTCGCAGGAAAGGTTGTGTCCGGTCTTGCCGAGCGCCTCGACCGCCTGTGGGAACAGGATCGCCTTGCCGATGGAAGCGACCTTGGGCTTGAAACCCTGCTGCTGCGCCTGATTCCAGAAAGTGGTGAAATCCGGCGGGATCATCACGCCGGTGATGAGGTCGCTGCCGTCGGACTTGAAAGCGTTGATCTGTGCGGAAAAATCGTCGGTCAGGTTCTGGTATCGGCCCGGATCCTTGAGTGTATAACCGAGCTTCTCCAGAACCGGCGGAAAGCCTACAGTCTTGTCGCCCCAGGCATTGCCGTCACCGTCATTGGGAAACAGGCCGCCAACCTTCTTGTTGGTCTCGAGTTGGCCCCACATGTTGGTATAGACCGCGATGACGTCTTCCAGTCCCCAGAAGAAGTGGAAGGCGCTGTTGAACGGCTTCCAGGATACGGGATCGGCGGGATTTGCCTGCTGGCCGATGAACCAGGGCTGCCAGGGGGCTGCCGTCGAAATGCAGGGCACCTCCTCCGCCTCGCAGACCGTGGCCACAGGATTGGTCGTCTCCGGCGTCGATGCCACGAGGACGAGATTGACCTCGTCGCTGACGATCAGCTCCTTGGCGACTTCGGCGGCGCGGTTCGGATTGGACTGACTGTCCTTCACCACGACTTCGTAATTCAGGCCGGCCGCCTTGGTGGCGGCCATGAAACCGTCGATGATGAACTTGTCGGCCTCGGCGAACGCGGCCAGCGGACCGGTCTGGGGGCTGACATAGCCGAATTTGATCGGAGTGCCCTTGGCGATCGCCGGCATGGCGAGGCCGGATGTTGCCGCCAAGGCTCCCGTGGCGGCTGCGGATTTCAGCAATTCACGTCTCGTAATCATATGCCTTCTTCCTCCCAAAAGAATTCAATATGGCGGTCGTGTTCCCTTCCAGGCGTCCTGCAACAAGGCGCGGATCGATGTGCGGTCGATCGGTCGCGGATTGGAATAGGGGTTCTTGGTCGCGATGTCGGCCGCCCGGTCGAGATCGGTCTCAGTGAGGCCGAAATCCCTGAGCGCCATCGGCGCGCTGATCGATTTCGCGAAGTCGTAAAGGGCCTGCCCGGGTGTCGTGCCACCGAAAATGTCGCAGATCGGCGTCATCAGGTCCGGCACGGCCGACGCATTGAAACCGATTGTATGCGGCAGCATGATGGAGTGGGTCTCGGCATGCGGCGTGTCGAAGCTGCCTCCCAGAGTATGGCAGATCTTGTGATGCAGCGACATCGAGATCTGGCCGAGCACGGTGCCGCAGAGCCATGCGCCGTAGAGCGCCTTTCCGCGAGCGGCACCGTCGCGCGGATTGCCGATAAGGATGGGCAACGCGTCTCTGAGCGCGCGAATGCCATCGATGCTCATCATCGTCGTGATGGGATTGCGATCGGGCGCATAGAGCCCTTCGGCAGCATGGGCAATCGCATTCAGGCCGCTGGTGACGCTCATGCCGACCGGCAGGCCGAGCGTGAGTTGCGGATCATAGATCACGACTTCCGGTGTGACCTTCGGGCTGCGCAGCGTGGTTTTGGCGCCGTTTTCCGTCTGGCCGAGGATCGGCGTGACTTCAGAGCCGGCATAGGTCGTGGGCACGACGATCTGTTGGATATCGGTGCGATAGGCCATGGCCTTTCCGAGTCCGGTCGTCGAGCCGCCGCCGAGGGAGATGACGCAATCCGCGCCGAGCTCGGCCGCGCGCGCGACGGCGCGCTCCGTCACGTCGACCGGGGTATGCATGGTCGCTTCGGTGAAGGTGCCGACCGACAGCGTTCCGAGCCGTTTCGACATGGCTTGCGCATCGGATGCCTGGTGCGGCGTCGACAGCACGAGCGCGCGGCGGCAGTCCAGGGCCTCGACCCATTTGCCGACATCGGCACTCGTTCCACTGCCGAAGACGATGCGCGCCGCACTGCCCTGATAGGTGAAGGATAGCGTCATGTCGTGCCTCGCCCCTTCTTCGCCCTGACCATGGTGAAGGTGAAGTCGAGCGTCGAGGCATCCCCCTTGCCGGTTGGCTTGAATTCGCCGATCAACTCGTCCTTCACGCCGAACAAGGCGTCCCGGCCAAGATGCGGATCACTGCCGTCATAAACATGCGTGCTGATCGTCTCGAAGCCATCGGCCTTGATCAGGAAGTGGAGGTGGGCGGGACGGCGCATGGGAAAGCCCAGCCTGCCCAGCAACTGACCGACCGGGCCATCGCTCGGCACGGCATAGCCGCCCGGGCGAACGGTCTTGTAGCGGAAGCAACCCTGGTCGTCGGTCGTGAAGATGCCGCGCAGGTTGAATTCCGGCTGCTGGTCCGGCTGCTGGTTCTCATAGAAGCCTTCGCTATTGGCCTGCCAGGTCTCGACCGTGGCGCCGGCGATCGGCTTGCCGTCGAGATCCTGCACACGGCCGTTGACGGCAAGCGTCGGGCCGACGCCGTCGAGGGAAATATTGGCATTGAGCGCGAGCCGGGGCGCATCGGCCCGGTAGAAGGGGCCGCGCACGGTATTAGGTGTCGCGCCCTTTGGCCGATTCGTGTTGATTTCCTCAACGAGTGCGGTGACGCCGAGCAGATCGGAGAGCAACACCCATTCCTGCCGGCGGCCGTCGCTGGCATGGCCGACATCGGTCAGGAATTCCATCGCCCGCCGCCAATCCGCTTGCGACGGACGCGTCTCCCGGATGAGCGTGTGCAGATGCTCTATGAAAGGAACCATGAAGGCTTGCAACGGGCCTTCGGCATGCCTGTCGAGCCGCTCGGCCACACGCTGCGCAGAGTTGCGCTCACTGAACGATATGTCTGGCATGACTCCTCCCATGACGAGAACCTAACAGGCCGGAATAGAATGCTTGATAATTTTTCCGGCGATTTATATTCGTTATTGTTATGAAGATCGATGAAAGGCATCTCGCGCAGCTCGCTGCGGTCGTTCAGGCAGGGGGTGTGACCGAGGGTGCTGCTCTGCTCGGGCTCAGCCAGCCGGCTGTTTCGCGAACGCTTGCGATGTTGGAAAAGCGTCTGGGGGAGCCGCTTTTCCTCAAGGGGCGACGGCCGCTGCAACCGACGCCGCTCGGCCGGGCGCTGGCCGATCACGGCCAGGCCATATTGACCTCTGCCCGCAAGGCATCGACCCTTGTCGAAGGATTCCGCCATGGCCGCACCGGGCTGGTGCGCGTCGGCGGCACGCCCTTCTTCATGGATGCTCTGATTGCCGGCATGATCGCCGGCTTCCAGAATTCCACTCCAGACGTTCGCGTCGAGCAAAGCTACGGCTATCTTTCCGAGTTGCGCGCGGCCATCGTCGCTGACCGCATCGATCTCGCCGTCTGCCCGATCGACATGCTCGAAGAAGGTTCGGGCCTGCATTTCCAGGAACTGCTGCCCGGCCGCAATGTCGTGGCCTGCCGCGTCACGCATCCGCTGCTGCTCAAGCGCAAGCTGATGGGTCCTGAACTGCTCGACTTTCCCTGGATCGCGCCGCCGCCCGGCAGTCCGTTGCTCGCCGATCTGCGCAGCCTGGTCCTGTCGCTCGGCGCCACCGAGACCAAGATCCGCTATGCCGGCGGATCGCTGACCAGCGCGATCAACTACATGAAGGAAAGCGACGCATTGACGATCCTGCCGCACAGCGTCGTCTTCGCCTATCGCAATGACAAGGCGATCACCGCGCTGCCGGTCAATATCCCCCACCCTGAACGGGCGCTGGGCCTGCTCAGGCGCTCGGGCGATCTCGGGGCACCGGCCATCGAGGCGTTTTCGGCCCATCTTCGCAAGAGTTTCCAGAATCTGAGGCATCTCATCAAGCGCCACGAACAGTCCGTGGTCTGGGGAATGTAACAGGGTAACCGGCGGCCATGCCGCCGGTATGGCTTCAGAAGGTGGCGGAATCGTCGGGCCACAGCAGCATAGGCGCCGAGACGGTGTCGACCACGGGACCCAGCGCGTGCCAGGCTCGGTTGGAATAGACCAGCGCCTCGGCCTGTCGTGTTACTAGCGCCCCGGATGATACGGCGGTCAGCTCCGCCGTCACCAGGCAGGCCCCCGACGTTTCCAGCCGGCCGCGCAGCTCGGCGCGAAACCAGAGTTCGACCTGCGGATAATAAGGCTCGCCGCTGTCGAGCCTTGACCAGCGCACGTCCGGCCCGAAGCGATTCTTGCCTGGTGTCGCGCAGAGCCGGGCGAGTTGCATGTCGGCACGGCGCACGAAATGCACGACGACGGATGCAGCGCGCTCGACCACCTTCCCACTCGAGGACGATGCCGAGAGCGAGAAGGCGACCATGGGTGGTGCGGCACTGATCGAGATCAGCGAACTCACGGTCATCGCCACCGGGCCTTCGGCGCCCTCCGCCGTAATGATGGCGACACCGGACGGATGGTGCCGGAAGGCTGCCACGAACGCCTCGGTGAGGCCGGAGCTGACGGCGGCGGTGCCCGTTTCAGGCGCCGCCACTTTATCCGGCATGCCTTTTGCCCGCGCGCTCATTTCTTCTCGATTAGGTCGTAGAACTGCCAGGTGCGGTCGCTCCACAGGCCGGCAATGTCGCGGCCAACGGCGGCGACGATGTTCGGGTTGATCGTGAAATGGTTCGAGGCCGTCAGCATCTCGCGATAGATCCGCTGCATGACGCCATAGCGCAACGAAGCCCCACCGAGCGAGCGATAGACGAAATGGCAGGCATCGACGCCCGCCTCATGCACTTCGGATTTGGCGAGATGCACCAGGCTGATCTGGCGCGTTGTCATGCGGTTGCCGGCCTCGATCGAGGCTTCGACGTCGCGCCAGACCTCAAACAGGAAGGCGCGGGCGGCCCGCACACGAGCCTCTGCCCGGCCGAAATCGTACCAGAACTTGTCGCTCTCGCCGAGCAGGCCGGCGCGGCCGGTCTTGGTCTTTGCGTATTTCGCGGCTTCATCGAGCATGCGGCGCGATGCGCCGATGGCCCAGCCGGAATGGCCAATGGCGGCAAGGCCCACCACGCCGAGGCTAAAGAATTCCTGCATGCGCTGCGGTTCGGCAGTCAGGATGGGGAACACCATGTCATCGGGAATGAAGACGTCATTGGCGGCATAGTCGATGCTGCCGGTGGCCTGCAGACCAAGGACATTCCAATTGCCGAGCAGGTCGTGGTCGTCGACCGGCGCATGCGCGCAGAGCACGATCACGTCGCCCTTCTCGTCCTTGGCCGGTTGGCCGTTGCCGTCGTCGAGCAGGGCGGCGGTGTGGGTAAAGGTTGCGTGGTAGATACCGCTGGCATAGGACCACTTGCCGTTCAGGCGATAGCCGCCATCGACTTTCTTCAGCATGCCGGTCGGCGTACCCTGGCCGGAGAACCGGTTGTCGGTCTTGCCGCCGAACAGGCGGCCGATCGCGGTGTCGGGCAGGAAGGCCGCCGACATCGCGCCGATGCAGGCGTGTACCATCGATACCCAGCCGGCCGCGCCGCTGTGATAGGTGATCGCCTCGATGAGCTGCAGGCCCTGCGTCGGCGAGAGCTGTGCGCCGCCGATGTCCTCGCCAGCGAAGATATGGCTCATGCGGACAGGCCTGAGCGCCTCAAAGGTCTCCTCGTTGAGGCGGCCGAGCTTCTCGTTCGCCTCGGAATTTTTATCGAGGATCGGGCCGATCTTTTCGACATGAGCCATGAGGGACGCGAAGTCCGTCTTCGTGCCCCAGTAGCCAGATGCGTGCTTGATAGGTGCGTTCATGATTATTCCTCCTTGATAGTCCTGGTCGTCGCAGATCGCCTGGGGCGCTATGCTCGGATTTCACGTGGCGAGGAAGTCGCCGATGGCTGTGACGGTGCGCGGATCTTCCTGCATGGCGAAATGGCCGACATCCTCGATGATCAGCGTCCGGGCATTGGGGATGGCCACCTGCCAGAGCGGCGCCTGCGAGGCGGGCAGCATGCGGTCCCTGTCGCCCCAGACGATTAGGGTCTCGTTGGGAATCCGGCTTAGCCAGCGGCCGAGATTCGGATGACCCATGCCGTGTGCATTGAGAATGTTGCCCAGCGCCGGGCCTTCCTTCTCGCGGGCGGCCAGGAAACCCTCGGTCGAGGGACATTCCGAGCCGCCCGGGAAATAGCGGGCCGCGACCTCGACATTGTGGGCGAGATAGGCGGGAAACTGATCCGGCGGGATCTGGCTCAGATCGGCGCCGGGATGATCGGGATGATTGAGGCCGGCCGGCGCATTCAGCACCAGCTTGCCGAACCGCTCGCCGGCGACGGCGGCGATCTCGGCCGCCATCCAGCCGCCCATGGAGTGGCCGACCAGATGCGGACGCTCGAGGCCGAGCGCCTTGATGAGCCGGAGATTGTGGACCACCATATCCTGCATGCCGGAAATGTGCGGCGCCGCCGCGCTTTCACCGAAACCAGGATGGAAGGGCAGATAGATACGGAAGCGCTCGGCAAGACCGCGCGCCCACTCGTACCCCTCGATGGTCGCCGCGCCATGCAGCGCAAGCACGGCGGGACCGCCGCCGATCGCCTTCACGACCGTACGCACACCGTCGATGTCCTGCGTCAGGGTCTCGAATTCCATAGACTATCCTCCTCGACAATCGATCAGGCCGCATCAGCGGCGATCAGCACCTTGCATTGTGTCGTTCGGTGCCTGAGCCCCTCGAAGGCCTTGGGCACGTCATTGAAGCCGATCCGGCCCGTGATCAGAGCCTGAGGGCGGTAGCGGCCGGGGCCGAGTGCAGAGAGCGCTGTCTCAAACTCGGCCATGTTGAAGAACACGGCGAAGATGATCTGGATTTCCTTGGACAAGGCCGCGAAGGGATCCCAGCCGTCGCCGCCGACGCAGAGACCGACGCCGACCACCGTCCCATGGGTGCGGACGAGCTGGCAGGCGAAATCGATCAGCCCACGCCTGCCGACGCATTCGAAGACGATGTCAGGCGCTCCGCCGGTCTTGGCGCGGAATTCTTGCGCCAGTCCGGGGCCGGACATGGCAAAGCCGGTCGCGCCAATCGAGGCCGCGCCTTCTTCCTGATGCCGGTTGATGTCGGCGACGATGACGTCGCGGGCGCCTTGACGTCGCGCCCAGAAGGCGACCAGCAGGCCGATCGGCCCGGCGCCGAGGATCAGCACGCTGTCGCCTGGCTTCAATCCCGACCGCATCACGCAGTGCAGCGCCACGGCAACCGGTTCGGCCAGCGCGCCTTCCTCGATCGGAAGGTCATCAGGCAGGATCCGGCATTGGCGGGCGGTGACCGTGGTGTATTCGGCATATCCGCCGCCGATCAGCCGCATTTCGGCGCACCAGGCTGGCTCGCCTTTTTTACAATTGTCGCATGTCCCGCATCCACGCATCGGCGCCACAGCCACCCGGTCATCCGGCTTGAGCTCGGAGACGGCGGTGCCGCATCTGATCACTTCGCCGGCAAATTCGTGGCCGAGCACGTCGTGACGATTGAGGCCGAAAGTCTTCGGGTCCTCGGTCATGTGCAGGTCGGAACCGCAGATGCCACAAGCAGCGATCCTGAGCATGACTTCATCGGAAGCCGGCTCCGGAACGGGGCGTTCGCCCACTTTCAGCGGCAGTCCGACGCCGTCGAAAAGCACGGCCTTCATGTCCGATCCTCCATCAGCCTTCGTCGTGTCGGGAACCAGGGGGCGTCGACGACCTTGCAGCTCAGGCCCCAGATGCCGCCGCGCGCGAAAAGCGCCATGCAAAGAGTGAGCAGGCCGAGCACCACCATATAGGTCGCGCCATACTGGCCGAACCAGCGTTCGGCGAAGAAGTAGACGAGTGCTCCGATCAGCACGCCTTCCAGCGATCCAAGACCGCCGACCATGACGATGAAGATCGCGATGCTGGCCCAGTTCGGGTCATAGGCGGAAGGTGGGGTAATGCGCAGTTGGGCCATGAAGTAGATGGCGCCCGCAAGACCCGTACCGACAGCTGCGGCGACCCAGATTGCGAAGCGCAGCCGGCCAACATTCACACCCTGGCTTGCCGCCGCGACCGGATTGTCACGCATGGCGATCAACGCCAGGCCGTAGCGCGAGCGCAGGAGCCAGTAGGGGCCGCCGACCGTTACGAGCAGCATCAGCGCACAGAGGAGCGAAACGCCGACGGCGCGTTCCATGGGCGAATAGCTGGTCATGACGCGCAGGCTCATTCCTGCCCCGCCGTTGACATAGCCGAAGACCGAAGTCGCAAGCCGCAGCACTTCGGCGACGACCCAGGTACCGATCGCGAAATAGGGGCCATCGAGCCGGTGCAGCAGACCATAAGTGGGAATGGCAAGCAGAGCCGGGGCGATCATCGCCAGCATGACGGCGACGAATGGATTGATGCCCCAGAGCTGCGCCATCACGAACATCATATAGGCAGCCACGCCGACGAAGACCTGTTGGCCGACCGATACCAGTCCGGCATAGCCGGCAAGCAGGTTCCACATCTGGGCAACGGCGATGTAGCAGCAGAGCTCGACCACATCACGGATCAGGCCCTGGCTTGCCCAGAGCGGCATCGAGGCGACGGTGAAGAGAGCGATGATGCCCAGCCCCGTAGCGATGACGCCGGAAACGGTCTGGCGCTGAACGCGGACCGGCGGAAGATCCGTGGTGCCGGCGGGGCCTTGTGCGGTTGCAAGCGCGTGGGTCACGGTCTCAGTCCTTTCCGAGAATGCCCTGCGGCCGCAGTGCGAGAATGAGCAGGAAGACGAGGTGGCCGGCGAGAATGCCGAAGCCGGGATCGATACGGAACCCGATCGACTGGCTGATGCCGAGCACCATGGCACCCATGAAGGCGCCCCAGATCGAACCCATGCCGCCGATGATGACGGCCTCGAAGGCATAGATCAGCTGAAAGGCACCATCGGTCGGCGACACCGTCGAACGCATCGACTGAAAGACGGCGGCGAAGCCCAGGATGCCGACGGCAAGTGCCGTCGCGCCGGCATAGACGGCTTTCGGATCGATACCGGTCATCGCTGCGGCCTCGACATCGGCGGAGGCCGCGCGCAGCGAACGCCCGAAACGCGTATATTGCATCGTGGTTGCAAGAGCCGCGGTCAGTGCAGTGGCGGTAACGAGCACGATCACGGGCAGCACCCCGACGAAGAGCGGTCCGAGCTGGAAGGAGGCCTGGGCAAGGCCGCCGCTCTGCAGCGAGCGCGTGTCCGCCGACCAGACCTGCAGCATAGCGTTCTGCAGCGCGATCGACAGGCCAAAGGTGGCGATCAGAGACGGCAACGGGTCGGCACCGACGACGTGGTTGAGGATCAGTCGCTGGAGGATGACACCGATGATGCCGCCGAGCGCGACGAGGACCACCAGCACCGACCAAGGGCCGAGGCCGAAGGTCGAGGCGAGGCTGATACCGACCAGCGCCAGCAGGATCATCAGATCGCCGTGGGTGATGTTGACGACACGCATGACCCCGAACATCAGCGCCATGCCGAGCGCATATTGTGCATAGAGGCCGCCGAGAAGAATGCCCTGGACCAGTCCGTCAAGCCACTGCATGGGATGCTCCGAAGTAGGCTTCGCCGACCGCCTCGCGGCTCATGTCCGCCGAGCGGCCGGTCAGCGTGACGCGGCCCTCCAGCATGCAATAGAGCCGGTCGGAGGCGGACTTGGCGAGGCCGACATCCTGTTCGACCAGCACGATGGCCGTGCCGTTTCCTGAAATCGACGGGATGGATTGGTAGATTTCCTTGATCACTTTCGGTGCCAGGCCGAGGCTGATCTCGTCGCAGAGCAGCAGGCGCGGCTGGTTTAGCAGCGCGCGGCCGATCGCCACCATCTGCTGCTGGCCGCCGGAAAGCGACTGGACCGGTGCCGCCTGCTTTTCCTTAAGGATCGGAAACAGCGCATAGATGCGCTCGATCGTCCAGGCATCGCCGCGGCCTGGCGCGGCATGATCGACGGCCACGCGCAGGTTGTCGAGCACGGACATGCCGGCAAACAGGCGGCGGCCTTCGGGTACGATCGCCACCCCGTCGGCCACCATGTGGTGCGGCCGGCTGCCGCCGACCGCCCGGCCGTCAAGGCGCACCATGTCAGGCGCGACCTTGATCAGGCCCATGATCGACTTCAACAGCGTCGATTTGCCGGCACCGTTGGCGCCGATCAGGGCGACGACCTCGCCCTCTGCGATTTCGAGATCAATGCCGTAAAGCGCCTGAAAGTCGCCGTAGCGGGCCTTGAGATCGTGGGTGGAAAGAAGCGTCTTTCCCGTCATGCCTCGACCCCCATATAGACGCGCCGGACTTCCGGGTTCTTGATGACATCGTTCGGCAAGCCCTCCGCGATCTTTTTGCCGAAGTTCAGCACCATGATCCGGTCGGCCACGGCCAGCAGGGCATGCAGGACATGCTCGATCCAGACGATGGTGACGCCGCGGTCGCGGATGCGGTGGATCAGTTGCACGAGCGCCTTGCCTTCTTCGTCGGTCAGTCCGCCGGCAATTTCGTCGAGCAGCAGCAGCCTTGGGCTCGAGGCCATCGCGCGGGCCAGTTCCAGCCGCTTGCGGTCGAGCAGCGTCAGCGATCCGGCCGAGCGGTTGGCCTTGTCGGCCAGTTCGCAATCGCGCAGAATCTGCGCGCAGAGCGCATAGCTCTGGGCTTCGGTGCGCCCGCCGCCGAAGGTGGCGGCCACGAGCAGGTTTTCGAAAGTCGACATGCCGACATACGGCTGCGGAATCTGGTAGGTGCGGCCGATACCGATCTTGCAGCGCGAATAGGGCGGCTGGCCGATAAGTCGCTCGCCGGCAAAGTCGAGTTCGCCGGCATCGTTTCGCAAGTCGCCACTGATCAGGTTGAACAGCGTGGTCTTGCCCGCCCCGTTCGGACCGAGGATTCCCAGCACCTCGCCGCGCCGGACATCGAAGCTGATGTCATGCAGGACGCGGAGCGCGCCAAAGGATTTGCTCAATCCCCTCGCTTTTAGCAATACGCCGTTCAATCGATCCTCCGCTCCGGGTAGCGGCAGGCGCGTTCACGCGCCGCCCGCCTGGTCTTCAAGCATTCGGGATAGGTCTGCGGGTTGCGGGCGGGCTCGCCGCCCGGCCGCAACGCCCAAGGCGCCCGGGTTCAGGCGGCCCAGGGGATTACCTTCATCTTCTGCTCGGGTTCGAACAGCTTGTTGACGGTATTGTCGACGATCTTCAGGTCGTAGGGCCACGTCTCGCCCTTGACCCACTGGCCGCCGAAAATCGGCGTCGTCGAGACATTCTTGTGCGGACCAGTGGAGAAATCGACCTTACCGATCAGGGTGTCGATCTTGGTCTTGACCATGGCGTCGCGGATCGAGGTGCGGTCGAGCGGATTGGAGGCGCGCTTGAGGATGTCGAGGGCCACTTCCCAGATCGCGTGGCTGTAGCCGAGCGGCTGCGTCCACTGCTTCTTGGTCTCGTTCTCCCACTGGTCCGCGATCTCCCGGCTCACCTGGCCCGTCAGCGCCGACTTGAACGGGAAGGCGGGCGTCCACCAGACCTCGGACGACATGCCGTCGCCAAGCGGCCCGAGCGCCTGCACGCCACCGGGAAAGAGCAGGGCTGCGGCGACGGTGACGGCCTTCGGTCTATAACCTTGCTGGGCGCACTGGTTGATGAAGGTCTTGAGATCGTCGGGGTAGGTGATACCGCCGACAATCTCGCAGCCGGCATTCTTGAAAGCGGCAATCTGCGCCGAATAATCATTGGTGCGCGGCTGGAAGAAGCCGGGGACAGTGATTTCAAATCCGGCCTTCTGTGTCGGCGCGGGCAGGCCGTAGTCGTTGTTGCCCCAGGTCTCGCCATCGGCGTTCTGCGGGAACAGCATGCCCACCTTGCGATTTGTGTCGAGCGTGTTCCACAGGCCGACAAAGGTGTTGAGGGCCTCGTCGAGACCCCAGAAGAAATGGTACGTCCAGTCGAACGGCTTGTTCTGGCCGCCGCGCGGAAAGATCACCGCCTGCCAGGGCGCTCCGGTCGACAGGCACGGGCATTCGTTGAGCTCCGCCTGGTCGGCCGAAGGACTGACGGTATCGGTCGTAGAGGCCGGCAGCAGCAGATGCACGCCATCGTTCAGGATCAGGTCACCGGCGACCTCAGCGGCACGGTTCGGGTCGGACTGGCTGTCGCGGATCAAAATCTCGACGTCGAACTTGCCGGCCGCAGTCTGAAGGCCGTCCTTCAGCGTGGCCTTGACCTTTTCGGCCGCCCAGCCATCCGTCTCGCCGAACAGCGCGAGCGGGCCCGTCGTCGGCGTCACGAAGCCGAGCTTGATCGTGCCGGCCGATTGCGCCTTGGCGATCATCGGCGCGCCGAGCGCCGCGGTGGCAAGGCCGGCACCCATGCCCTTGAGCACGGTCCGGCGGGATGGCTGCGCAAATTTCGTCTTCAGGTCCACCTTGGTCTCCTCCCTCTGGTGTTCTTGTCGTCTGCACGCATATTCGTCGACGGCCGGTCCTCCCAGACCCGGCGATCGCCTCACTTAATGCGGTTCATCGAACCTCCATCGATCACGATCTGGCTGCCGGTGACGTAGGACGAGCAGGGTGAGGCCAGATAAAGCGCCAGGCCCTTGATATCCTCCGTGTCGCCGATCCTGCCGATCAGCGACTGCTCCTCGAAGGCCTTCCGGTCGGCGGGGATCTTCAGCCGGCCGCCGGCAATATTGGTCATGAACGGACCGGGCGAGATGCAGTTGACGAGGATGCCGAACATCCCCAGTTCCATCGCCATCTGCCGGACGAAATGATCCACGCCCGCCTTGGCCGGCATATAGGGCGTGCCAACAATCGCCTCGTTGATCTGGGCGGCGATGGACGACGTGACGATGATCCTGCCGCCGCCGGTCTTCTTCATGTGACGCGCGGAATGCTTCACGGTCGTGTAGACCGATGAGAGGTTGACCTCGATGACCCGGTCCCAGTGGTGGTCGTCGAGCACGTCGATCGCTCCCTCCGGGATGCGCCCGCCGGTCGTCGACAGGAAACCCGGCCCGGCGTCGATACCGGCATTGGCGAAGACGATGTCGATCCGGCCATGCCGCTCAGCCACGGCATCGAATGCCTCCTTCACGCGCGGACGGTCGGTCACGTCGACCATCTGCCCCCACACATCGCCGCCATTGGCCTTGAGATCTGCCACGACGCTGTCGAGCTGCGTTGGGTTGAGATCGAAAATACAGACCCGCGCGCCGTTGTCGGCCATGACTTCGGCATAAGCGCGACCGATACCGCTGGCGCCGCCAGTGACGATGACTGACTTGTCACGAACGTCGAACATCTCTTGCAATGTCGCCATTCTTCTCCTCCCGATTACAGAGAGGCTAGCAGCGGCGGACACCCGATTTGATGATTTTTTTTAAATTTAATATATCGTCTCGTTATATTGATGCGTTCAAGCGATCACCCGCCTGCAACCATTCGAGGTTATGGCCCGTGAGCGCCTACCATAGTGCCTGAACAGCGACGACGACGATAAAAGCAACCACCACCGCGGACGCCATTCGTAAAACAGTACGGTTGGCCTGGGCGAGTACCTGTGGCTTCGGGTCTCGCTTAGGATTGAATTTGGGGCGACGTTTCTGTGGTCCCGCTGCCTGGGGCGATTTGTTTCCTGCTGCCATGGCTGTTTCGCTCGACGTGCTGGATTTCCGCAAGCTAATTTAGCATGAAATCTACCTGACGCTTAGTGCGCAACACTGCCGATATCCGGAACACACCCCATCTTTGCGGGCATCGCGTGTCGGGGAAGGTGATCCTTCCGTTCAGGAGCTCGATCAGCTGATCGATCTCTTGGAGGAGCGCGGGACGGCCGGCTTCTTCGGACATTTCTGGAAAGCCGCCGAGGATGCGGCGCGGCTGATGATCGCCGGCGAGACCGGCGTCCGGAGCATGTGGTCGCCCGGCATCGGCATTCTGAATTCGAAGGGTGTGCCGGTCGAGCAGGCCGTGCCCGCCGAAGGCTATCGCGCCTGGCATTTCGGCCTGTGCCTTTCGAAACATTTGCACGGTCGCCTCCTCGATGTCGCCTACGACTATCTGAATTGGTGGATATCGGGATGGCCAGGCGCCGTTGTCGCGCGACAGGGATACTGTATTTCCACGCCGCAGCGCTCGCGCCAGTCCATGACGCCGGCCGAATGGGACTACTGGTACAAGGGCGCTACCGCTGCCGAAGACCTGCCGGGTCCGAGCTGTTCGTCCGCGTCAACTCCAAAACGCTGCGCAATACCTTGATCGGCAATTTTCTCGATTGGTGCGGGGTGTCGCTACCTTGCGGTACTGGAGAGGCCGGCATGCCGGTGGGACTGCTGCTATCGGCTCCGCATGGCCGGGACGACGACCTATTGGCCATGGCAATGGCCTTGGAAGATATCGTTGCCGGGTAGACCGACCCAACGCGCTTATCTTTAACACCGCGAGCGGCTTCTGGACGGGATCTCAGACCGAGCTTGCTTTGGGCGCTACCGTTTGGAGAGGCGATTGCAATGTTCAGAGGCTGCGGAATCAGGCAGACAGGCCAGCGCTCGACGAGCGCCGGCACGGTCTCCGTTTCGGCTACGCATCACAGCATGCGCGAGAGGACATCATTCTCCTTGTTCCGATCGAGGAAGCGATGTTTCAGGACTGCGAGAACGTGTAGCGCGACCACGAAGAGCAATGTGTACGCCAGAAGCCTATGCAGCAGCTGGAATAGCCTGAACTGTGTATCGTCCTTGGGTAACAGCTCCGGCACCGTAATTCCAAAGAAAACGACCCCGTCACTCTGCGTAAACGAACTCGACATCGCATACCCCATGAGTGGGACGACAATCATCAACACATAGAGAGCAATATGGGCTGCCTTGGCGGCAGCGACCTCCCATTTGCCGAGGCCGGTTGGCAATTCCGGTACTCCCGCCCATATGCGAAATACGAGTCTCAGAGATACGAGAAGGAATATCAGCAGTCCGAACGACTTGTGGAGCGGATACAAGGCCTCCGGCCCGGACTCGCCTGCCGTGGTCATTACCCAACCGAGTGCGATCATCGCCAACACGATCGCCGCCATAATCCAGTGTAAAACGCGAATTGCCAGCGGGTATCGAGCTCTGCTCATACGTAATCTCTCGGTGGATGGCCGACCACGTCACCTGCCGGCGTTGGACCTATCCGCTGCCCGTGGTTGGAAAACTGCCTGGCATATTGCAGGGCGTTGCCGACGTGTACAGGCATCAACGGCCCGGAAATCATCCATAGCGGCGATCTTCGCCGAAGCTCCACGCTATCTGTGCACACGCCAAATATAAGCCAGCAATATCAAGTCGATAGAAAGGAGCGATGATGCTCGTCTGCCGCTTGATCGTCTTCTGCGTCATCATGGCAGTCTTCGCCATCATGTTCTCGACCGCGGTCATAGACGCGCATCGAGAGGAGTTCATAGCCCGCGCGCTGTATATGGAATGAGATGGATGGACTGGCGCAATTTTCTCCGAACTCGACGAATGGGTAATGCAACATGAGGTTGTTCCTGTCGATCTTTCCGAGACTAAATCCACAAAACATTCATATGCCGTCCACTAAACTGCAACATGCCGGCGATATGAGGGGAGATCAATTAGCGGATGGGGGCTGATGCCTGTTGATTTGCAAAGCATCGGTGCGAGAAGCAGGAGCTTGTTGTCACCTTCCATCGGCGGGAAGGTCTCGTCTTCGGCGATGCGCAAGCTGCGCATCCTGCATCTACTTTTCGCAGACGAAATTGCAGGGTCAGAGAGGCACTGTATCGACCTCGCCAATGGACAGGCAGCTCTCGGGCATGAGATTCACGTCGTCGGATTTCGCGGCTCGCCGATCGTCCCGCTGCTCTCCGACAAGGTCAATTTTCACGGGCTCTCGACTGCGCTACTGCGTGGGATGAGACTGCGACAGTTGATTGCGAAGGCCCGAATCGAGGTCGCGCATGCACATCACAGCCCAGGAAGCAGGACCCTTGCCAGCGTTCCCGATAGCGTGACGACGATTGCGACCCTGCATGTCGGGTTCAAGCCGAAGCGACATGCACGGATGGACGGCGTCATCTGCGTGAACCGCGATCAGTTGTCCCGCCTGGACGGTTACGCCGGTCAAGCAGGTTTGATTTCGAACTGGCTTCCAGATGCGGTGAGTGGGGAGGCCGTAGACCTGCGTTCCAAATTGAATCTGCCTCGTGAAACGCGGTTGGTGGGCGCCGTAGGTCGACTGCATTCCAGCAAGGGAAACGACGTCCTCATCGCAGCCTTCAGACGATCTGCGCCAGAAAATGCGGCGCTGATTATAGTCGGCGAAGGGCCGCAGCGCAGCGAGTTGAAAAAGATTGCGGGAGGCGACCGTCGAATCCACTTGCCGGGCTATACGGACAACGTGCCTGGATTTCTGCGCAATCTGGACCTGTTCGTTTCTCCGTCTCGCGAGGAAACGTTCGGCCTGGCCATACTTGAGGCCATGCGTGAAGGCCTCCCTATCATCGCAACAGCGACGAAGGGACCCTCGGAATATCTGCATGGCCATCCAGTCAATCTGGTGCAACCTGGTTCCATCGACCACCTGTCAGCGGCGCTGATTGACGCCCTCAAGCCTCAGGGCGTTGTGAGCCACGCGCGCGTTGGGTACGATTTGACTGCTTTTTCTCGCTCGACGGGTATCGACAATGTCCTTGATTTCTATCGCGAAGTCGCTGACAGAAAACAGCGTGTCGACACGAACTCTGCCAAGGCGCCGTTGCTGTATGTTGGCCAGACCTAAGAGTGATTTACGCAGGCTTTCACCAATCAACGCTCGCAAACTCCGCAAACGCACCGTGATGCGAAAGGTCAACCTGCCATCCGATGACAGGTCTCGATATTTTTGCTGGGAGCCTGAAAGACGCCTCAGTAGCTCTGCTCATTAACGAACTGAATGCGCTTTGGCAGCAAGCGTCCAATCGGGCGCCGGACAATCAAGGTTATGCGGCGATCGAATCCGAGATGTCGCCGAGATTGTCGATGGCGATCAAGAGTGCGTAAGGAGCTCTCATGCCACTGCTCCCCGCGCCAGCCAACCGAGAACTCCGCCGAGGATCAGCGCAGCATAGGCGACGCCAGCGACCGCGAATTGGCCGGCAAATACAAAGCCTGTGATAGCGCCGGACAGCCCGGTCAGGATGCAGATGAGGATGATGTCTGCTCCCCTCCGAGGACGATCATCTGCAGTGCGACGCTGCTCCTCGGCAGCTTCGCTGATAACGCAAGGATCGTTTCGAGAAAGCACAGCCCCGTGGTCGCGTGGATATTGCCCGTGGTCGCAATCATCAACACCGTCGTTTCGCCCCCGTCCAGCCTGCATCAAAAGGTCGCCCTTCTATCTGCCGTCCATCGAATCGACAGACGGAAAATCGATGATATTTTCACTGTGAACTCTTCTCCAGTGGAGGGGGAATAAGGTTTCCGGCCCTTTCTTTCGCTCCACTATCGGGGGCCCGCGTTCAGTTTGTTCGCAGGCCCTGTGGAGTTTAGATGGAGGCCGTTGCTGGCTATCGACGCAGCCCAATGTGAAGGAAAGAGTTCACGAGGCCGGCCCGCCTATCCAAAGGTCCGAAGTCGAATTCATTCCTCCTTCGAACATCCACACAACTTCCACGTATCGCCAACGTCGTGACGTTATGGAGGCTTCCATCCAGCGGTTGGAAACTCGATGTCCGTTAATTCAAGAAATGGCGACGCAAGTCGCGTTGCAACATTTGAAAGCTCTCCCCATCCTTCTATGGATCAAGGAGCGTCATCCTCCGGCAACCGGAAAGCAACAAGCAAGCAGCGAATCCTGCATCTGCTTTTTTCTTCTCGAATAGCGGGATCGGAAAGGTATTGTATCGACCTTGCCAACGGACAGGCGGCCCTTGGCCACGAGGTGCATGTTGCGGGAAGATCTGCCTCCCCGATGGCCGCCCTCCTGTCCAAGGATGTCGTCTTTCACGGCTTCGCGATGCCTTTCTTGCGCGGCATGAGATTGCGGCGGTTGATGACAAGCGCGGCGATTGAGATTGCTCACGCACATCTCAGCCCTGCCTGCAAGGCGCTTGCCACTGCTCCCACCAGCGTATCAAAGATTGCAACGCTGCATGTCGGCTTCAAGGCAAAGCAACATGCCAGCCTCGACGGCGTGATCTGCGTGAACCGTGCCCAGTTGTCGCGTCTTGGCAACTATACCGGCCAAGCGCGCCTCATTTCGAACTGGCTGCCGGCTGCGGAAGAGGGCGAGAATTTCGACCTGCGTTCGAAACTGAAGTTGCCGCGCGAAACGACACTCGTCGGTGCCGTAGGGCGATTGCATCCGAGCAAGGGTTACGATGTCCTGGTGTCGGCCTTTCAACGGGCTGCTCCTGATGACGCGGCGTTGGTCATTGTCGGCGGGGGACCACAGCATGCAGCGTTGAAGAGCCTTTCCAGAGGCGACAGCAGAATTCATCTGCTGGGGCATAGCGATAACGTCTCCGGATTTTTACGCAATCTGGATCTGTTCGTTTCTCCGTCCCGCGAGGAATCGTTTGGCCTCGCCATACTTGAAGCCATGCGCGAGGGGCTTCCCATAATCGCGACAGCGGCAGAAGGTCCATCGGAGTATCTGCGTGACCATCCGGTGACCCTCGTGGAGCCTGGCTCTATCGACCGCCTTGCTGCGGCTCTAGGCGATGCATTCTATGTAAAAGCCGCCGTCGGCCTGTCCCGTGTGGTTTACGAATTGAGCCCGTTTTCTCGAACAGACGGCATTGCCAATGTTCTTGATTTCTATTCCCAGGTTGCCAGAGGGAATGCAGCCCAAATCTCCTCAGATACCTCCCGCCATCTCTGACAATTTACGATCCCTCCACCCAACCTCCGTTCGGCCGCGATCATATTTCGATCCAGTCATTCTTACTCGGCCGGGATATCTGCAGGTTTCCCGCGCAGTTCGTGCTGTCGGGAACCTCGCGATTAGGCGGGCGGAGTTTGCACGGATGTGGTGTCGAGCATCAGCGAAGAGCGTTCGCTGGGCGTCAAGTAGCCCGTGGCAGAGAGATTTCGAACACCGCACCTCCGCGTGAGGAATTGCGGCATGAAGCCTGACCACCATGTGCTTCCGCAATAGCGCGAACTATGGACAGGCCGAGACCGGAACCACCGTAAAGGCGGGAGCGGGAATCGTCGGCGCGGGTGAAAGGTTCAAATGCGCGCTTGTCAAAATTGGGCGGCAGCCCTGGGCCAGAATCTTCAACCCGGATGACGGCCTCGTTTCCTGAGGCCAGTGTAAAAACTTCAATACGACCAGGTCTGGCATAGCGTTGGGCGTTGTTCAGGAGCGCCAGAAGCACCTGCCGGAGCCGGACCGCATCCGCCGGAACGGTCATATCCACAAGAGCAAGCTCCAGCGAAAAACCTGCTTGCTGAAGCGACGGCGCGACCACATCCGCGACCTTCCTTATTTCTGCGGCGAGATCGATAAGCTCGATCTGCAGGTCCAGACGGCCCGCATCAGCAAGGGTGACGACGCGCAGGTCGTTGACCAGCCTTGTGAGCCCTTCGGTCTGAACCATGAGGCCGTCGATCAATTTCTCGTCGACGGGGAACAAACCATCGGCAACGCCCTGCAGCCTGCCCTTGAGTATTGTGAGCGGGGTCCTGAGCTCGTGGGCAATCGCCGCATTCCAGAAGGCGACGTTGTCGGCCATGTCCTGAAGCTTTTGCGCCATGATGTTGAAGTCCGCGACCAGATGGGCGGTCTCGCCGAGCGAGTGGTCGCCTGGGGTCGCGCGAGCGGTGAGGTCTCCATCTGCGATGCGGCGAGCGCTCTCGGCAAGCGAGTTGATCGGCACGAGGATGCGCGCAGCGAGTTTGAGGGAGACAAATCCTGCAACGAGCAAGGCCGGGAAGGCAAGGCCGGTGAGAATCAGAAGATCGGTCCCCGATGGCAGCCAGCTATCCTCGTCCAGCAAATACGGAAAGAGCGAAATCAGAATGGCATAGATAACGTAGACGCCGAAGAACACGACCAAGACGGCAATCATCGTGACAACCGCCATCGACAACAGGATCTGACGGCTGAGAGCGGGGCGTCGGATCATTGCTCGGCGGCCAGTCTGTAACCGACGCCGCGAACACCGGACAACATTCCGGGAGCACCAGCCAATTCAAGCTTCCTGCGGAGATTGCTGACATGGCTGTCCACCGTCCGGTCGAGCGCATCACCTCCGGGAAGGCAGGCGTCGACAAGCTCTCCGCGCGCAAAGACCTTCATTGGTGCTCTCGCCATATGGGCGAGAAGTCGAAATTCCGTGAGTGTCAACGGCACGGCTTTGTTCTCTCCGTTGGCTTCGACCTTTGCCTGATAGCCATCCAGATCGATCGTCAGCCGGCTTACCCGCAGCACGCCCGCCGCGTTGCCCAGCCCGGCACGGCGAAGGACCGCCTTGGCGCGAGCAACCACCTCGATAGGATTAAAGGGCTTTACGATGTAGTCGTCGGCGCCGATGCGAAGGCCCTGGAGGCGGTCGATATCCTTATCAAGGGCCGTGATCATGATGACCGGAGTATCGCCCCTGCGCCTGATCTCGGCCAGCACTTCCCAGCCGTCAAGGCGTGGCATGGTCACGTCGACGAGCATCAGATCCGGCTTTAAGGCGAGGTGCAGGTCAATCGCCGTTTTCCCGTCGGCGGCACGCACCGTGCGAAACCCTTCACGCGTCATGTAGGCGTCGAGGATATCGACGATCTCCGAATCGTCTTCGGCTATAATGGCGAGAGCGTTCATCTAGCTAGGCACCGTTGTTTGAAGGCTTGATAATATTCGATGTCGCAGCGCCCCGTCGAGCTATCAACTGCCATCTGCGCCATACCTCCACATGATCTCCACGATTTGCCAGCGTCCACAGGCAATAGCGCTGATGAAGAAGCGCCGCCAGCGCGCATGCGGATTGGATATGACATATGGTTTATGGGTTGCGAGTTTCGCTCGTTGTTCTCGGTGCGTTGACAGCCGGCGTTCTGTCCGGATGCAGCAACGAAAATTCCGGCGGAGCAACTGGCGAACAAGGCGCGCTGCCGCCCGCGCGGGTAACGGTGACATCCGCCACGCCGGAAACGGTGACAATCATCGACGAGTTGCCAGGGCGCGTCGCAGCTTTCCGGACGGCCGAGATCCGCCCCCAGGTGGGTGGCATTATCGAGAAGCGATTGTTCGAGCAAGGCTCCAAAGTCGAGGCGGGTCAGCCGCTGTTTCAGATCAATCCGGAGCCCTTCAAGGCGGAGGTCGAAAGTGCCGCGGCGGCGCTTCAGCGGGCGGGGGCTGTGGTTGTCCGCGCACAGGCCAAATTCGAGCGTTCGAAGGCGATGGTCGGCGCCAAGGCGATCAGCGTGGAAGCCTATGACGAAGCCGTCGCGGATCTCGCCCAGGCCAAGGCGGGAGTCGCTGAAGCCAAGGCAACCTTGCAGCGTCGCCAGCTCGATCTGGCGTTCGCCACCGTCAAGGCGCCGATTTCGGGCCACATCGGTCAGGCACTGGTCAGTGAGGGGGCGCTGGTTTCTGCCTCCGGTACGAACGCGCTGGCGATCGTCCAGCAGATCGACAAGGTCTAC
This sequence comes from Rhizobium sp. WYJ-E13, assembly GCF_018987265.1. Classification (NCBI taxonomy): domain Bacteria; kingdom Pseudomonadati; phylum Pseudomonadota; class Alphaproteobacteria; order Hyphomicrobiales; family Rhizobiaceae; genus Rhizobium; species Rhizobium sp. WYJ-E13. The sequence continues at coordinate 228,724 of NZ_CP076854.1, forward strand.
GTGGATGTTCGGCAGCCCGCCTCGCAGATCGACGTTATTCGCGACGCTGCCAAATCGAGCGAGCTCGACGATAGATGGAAGATTCCCGTCGCTATCTTCTCGGTCGGCGGAAAGCCATATCCGGTATGGGGACGGACACTGTTTTCCGAAATCAGCGTCGATCCGGGCACCGGCAACGTAACCGTACGTGTCGAGGTCGACAATCCGGCTCAGCTTCTCCTCCCGGGCATGTATGTCCGGGCCCGGCTTCCGCGCGCCGTTCGCCGCGACGCACTTCTCGTGCCGCAGGAAGCTGTCGTTCGCGATCCGGCCGGTCGACCTCAACTGGTCGTAGCCGGTGGCGATAGGCATGGGGAGCGGCGCGACGTCGAGCTTGGAGAGACCGTTGACGGCCGTATCATCGCCACGTCCGGCATAAAAGCCGGTGAAACGGTCGTTGTGCAGGGTCAGGACCGCGTTCGCGACGGCGCTCTGCTGGAAACCGTACCGTTCACTGCTGGAGGCAACTCCAACGCCACCACGCGGCAGTGAGGGAAAGCATCGATGCCTCAGTTCTTCATCAACCGCCCGGTTTTCGCCTGGGTTATCGCCATCTTCATCGCGCTTGCGGGCGTCATCGCTATCCCGCAGCTTCCGGTCTCGCGCTATCCAACCATCGCACCACCGAGCGTCAGCATCAGCGCAACCTACACGGGCGCCACTCCGCAAACGATCAATGACAGCATTGTCAGTCTGATCGAGCGTGAATTGTCGAGCGTCAGGAACCTTCTTTACTTCGAATCGACCGCCGACACGTCGGGAAGCGCCAGCATTACAGCGACATTCAAGCCGGGAACGGATCCGGATATAGCGCAGGTAGATGTGCAGAATCGCCTCAAGGCCGCGGAAGCGCGCCTGCCTGAAACAGTCCGACGCGCCGGCGTGAACGTCGAATCCGCATCCTCCGAGTTTGCGATGATGGTCGCACTCAATTCAAAAGACGGCCGGTACGATGCGCTCGCCCTCGGCGACTATATGGTCGGCAACATCATCGAAGAGTTGAAGCGCGTCGAAGGGGTCGGCCGTGTGCAGTCCTTCGGTTCGGAAAGGGCGATGCGCATCTGGGTCGATCCTGCCAAGCTCGTCTCTTATTCCCTTTCGCTGTCCGACATCACCCAGGCGATCCAGAACCAGAATGCGCAGATCGCGCCGGGACGTGTCGGCGACGAACCGACGATGCTGGGGCAGAAGATCAGTATTCCGCTCACGGTCCACGGCCAGTTGGCGACACCGGAGCAATTCGCAGCGATCGTGCTTCGCTCCGAACCCGATGGCTCCAAGCTGCTTCTCGGGGAAGTCGCCCGTATCGAACTCGGGGCGCAAAGCCTCGCCTTCTCGATCCGCAACAATGGCAAGCCCGCCGCCGCTGCAGCTATCCAGCTGGCGCCGGGAGCAAATGCGGTGCGCACCGCCGAAGGTGTTCGCATGCGCCTCGCCGAGCTCGCACAAGCGATGCCGGCGGGGATGGAATATACGATACCCTACGACACCTCGCCATTTGTAAAGACTTCGATCCAGAAAGTGGTCCAGACCCTTGTTGAAGCGATGATGCTGGTCTTCTTCGTGATGCTGCTCTTCCTGCAGAAGATCCGTTACACGTTGATTCCGGCGATCGTCGCACCGATCGCCTTGCTCGGCACCTTCGCGGTGATGTTGGCTGCCGGCTTCTCCATCAACGTGCTGACCATGTTCGGCATGGTGCTGGCCATCGGTATCATCGTCGATGACGCCATCGTCGTGGTGGAGAATGTTGAGCGTATCATGGCAACAGAGGGCCTACCGCCCAAGGAAGCCACGCAGAAGGCGATGAAGGAGATCACCGGCGCCGTCATCAGCATCACGCTGGTGCTGGTGGCGGTTTTTATTCCCATGGGGCTCGCAAGCGGTTCGGTCGGCGCGATCTACCGGCAGTTTACGCTGTCCATGGCCGTATCCATCCTGTTCTCGGCCTTTCTCGCGCTGACGCTCACACCGGCGCTTTGCGCGACGGTGCTGAAGCCGGTTGATCCGCGCCACAGTGAGAAGAAAGGCTTCTTCGGCTGGTTTAACCGCAACCTCGACAGGATAACCAGCGGCTACGCCGGCTGGGTCGGATTGCTGGTGCGCCGCGGTGGGCGGATGATGGTGTTCTATCTCGTTCTCGTCGCGGCACTCGCCTATAGTTACCTGCAACTGCCTTCCGCCTTCGTCCCCGAAGAGGATCAGGGCAGCTTCATGACATCGTTCGCACTGCCGGCAGACGCGACGGCTGAGCGTACGCGCAGCATTGTTTCGATGTTCGACACCCTCGTAATGTCGAGGCCGGACGTTGAAAACAACATCTCGATCATGGGCTTCGGTTTCTCCGGTTCGGGTCCGAACGCTGCGTTTGCCTTCACTAGCCTGAAGGACTGGGCCGAGCGCACCACGACGATTGACGAGGAGATCGGTGCCGTGACAGCGGCAATGGCGACTGCACCGGAAGGCACGGTCATGAGCCTCAAACCACCTGCAATCGATTCTCTTGGCACCACATCAGGCTTCTCGCTGCGTCTCGAAGATCGCGCCAATCGCGGTAGCGCCGCCCTGAAGGCAGCGCAGGATCAACTCCTGCAGCTTGCCGCGCAAAGCAAGCTCGTCACCGGCGTATATCCTGAAGGCCTGCCGGATGGTGCCAGCGTCACGCTGGAGATCGATCGGCAGAAGGCGGAGGCCCTGGGCGTAACCTTCTCGATGATCAGCGACACGCTGACGGCGGCCATCGGATCAACTTACGTCAACGACTTTCCCAATGCAGGGCGGCTGCAGCAGGTCATCGTGCAGGCGGATGCGCCGAACCGCATGCGGACTGAAGACGTTTTAAAGCTCTATGTCCGCAACAACGCCGGCGGCATGGTGTCGTTGTCGGAGGTCGTCAGGCCGGTATGGCAAACTAGCCCGCTGCAGCTCGAGCGCTACAACGGCTATCCGGCGGCGCGTATCGCCGGGAACGCGGCCTCTGGTGTTTCCAGCGGTGCCGCCATAACAGAGATGGAACGACTCGCGTCGCGTCTGCCTTCCGGCTTCATGGTCGAGTGGACGGGACAATCGCTCCAGGAAAAACAATCGGCCTCGCAGGCTCCGATGCTTCTCACGCTCTCGATGCTGGTCGTCTTCCTGGTGCTGGCTGCGCTCTACGAGAGCTGGTCAATTCCCTTCTCCGTAATACTGGTCGTACCGCTCGGTATCTTGGGTGCGATCATGGCTGTCCTGTTGCGCGGGCTGGAAAACGACGTCTTCTTCAAGGTCGGCCTGATCACCATCATCGGCCTTTCGGCGAAGAACGCGATCCTGATCGTGGAGTTTGCGAAGAACCTGCGCAACGAGGGGCATGACATCCGCGATGCCGTCATTGAAGCAGCGCGCCTGCGGCTGCGGCCGATCCTGATGACATCGCTTGCCTTCACACTGGGCGTCGTACCGCTGATGATTGCGCATGGCGCGAGTGCCGAAACCCAACATGCGATCGGCACCGGTGTGTTCGGCGGCATGGTTTCCGCGACCGTATTAGCGGTGTTTTTCGTCCCGGTCTTCTACGTCGTCGTTATCAGGCTATTTGGTCGCCGCGGCAAGAACTCCGCCAGCACTACACCACAGCCGGACAATCCTCCGGCCGCCTGATCCAGGCGCATTTGAATTATAAAACAGGAAAGAATCCAAGACGATGACCAGTGCGACACAGGCCACCCCTGTAACGGGTTCCTGGAACAAGGCTCTGCCGGTATCCACACAAATTATCGGCATGCTGTCTCTTGTCCTGTCCCTCGGCGCCTGTGCGGTCGGGCCTGACTATATGAGACCTTCGCTTGCGCTCCCGATCAAATATAGCTCGGCGGATCGGACCCAATCGATTGCCAGGCCGCAATTGTCCCGCTGGTGGACCCGCCTCGGCGATCCGACTTTGAATGCCCTCATCGAGGAGGCCATCCAGGGCAACCTCAATGTCGCGGCGGCGAAGGCCCAGGTCAGGGAGGCGCGCGCGACCTACCGCCAAGCAGAAGGCACCCTGTTGCCGGCACTTGGAGGCAACAGTTCCGCGAACCGTCTCAGAACCGCGACCACGGCCGTGAGGGGAGCCACCACCGATCAGCAGGATTCAACGCAATATCAGGCTGGATTCGACGCGAGCTGGGAAATCGATTTCTTCGGCAGGAACCAGCGCGGCGTCGAGGCGGCTTTCTATGGCTTGGAGGCAGCCGACGAACAATTGCGGCTGGCCATGCTGACGCTCATCGGCGACGTTGCCTCCAACTATGTGTCCGCTCGGGGCTATCAGGCGCGCATCGCGCTCGCACAACGCACGGCGAAGGTGCAACGCGATGCGGCGCAACTGATTAAGGTTCGAATGGCCGCAGGCTCGGCAACGGCCATGGATCTTGCCAACGCCACCGGCCAGGCGCGATCGACCGAGGCCGCGATACCGGGCCTGAGGATTTCCTACGCCGAAGCGGTCCACCGGCTCAGCGTCCTCACGGGCCGTGCGCCGGGCGAGCTTACGGAACGGTTGAAGCGCCAGGCACCGATCCCGCGACCAAAGCTGCCGATGCCGGTCGGCATTCCCGCCGATACCCTGCTGTCGCGGCCTGATATACGCTCAGCGGAGCGCCAGCTGGCCCAGGCGACCGCGAGGATAGGCCAGGCAGAAGCCTCAAGATACCCTTCGATCAATTTGATCGGCAACATTGCCACCACCGGGCTTAGCGTCGGAGATCTCGCCAAAAACTCTTCGATCGGCTGGTCGTTCGGACCTGCGCTCAACGTTCCGCTCTTCAGAGGCGGGCAATTGCAGGCGGCGGTCGAGGTCATCCAAGCTCAACGGGACCAAAATTTCGTGGCGTATCAGGCCGCGGTGTTGAGATCCCTCGAAGAGATCGAGAATGCGCTGGTCGCGCTGGCGCAGGAAAGGGTGCGTTACGGCAAGCTCTCAGCATCAGTCGAGGCCTATCGCCAGTCTGCGACATTGTCCCGGACTCTCTACGAAGGTGGTTCGGCGGACTTCATGTCCGTCCTCGATGCGCAACGCTCCCTCTACAGCGCCGAGGATGCGTTCGTTCAAAGCCGCATCGCGCTCGCCAACAGCTACGTGGCGCTGAACAAAGCACTCGGCGGCGGCTGGGACGGGGGCGTCGATGCCTCGAAGCGGGAGATTGTCGACAAAGACATGGGACCGCGACTGGCGCGAAAGCCATGAAGAATGACAGTGAGCCGTCTATTCGGCGCTGCAATCGGCTTCTTGAGACGGCGCGCTGCCGATTCCTGCCTTCTTCATCGTCGCTGTTTGCCCATTGCGAACTTATCCTCACGGACGGAGAGGAAGGCGGTTGTTTGTGGTGCCGGTTCAAGCCTGGACCGCTCCAGCCGGTGTGGCCGCGCCCATTCTCCAAAAGCACCACGCCATGCCCCGCCGCCGGTTGCAAGCGCATAGACACCGAAATCGCCGTCGATACCGGAGGCGCCTGCCGGCACAATCAAACGGCCATACTTTCCACGTATCGGCGCCAGCCCCCGTAGGCAGTGATATCGGGCTGCTCTTTGACGGCGATCGCCTCGCACAGAAAACCGGTGACCAAAGATCCATCTTCCAGCGAGAGTTTTCCCACGCCAAGCGGCGCCGGAATCCGATCGATGAAATCTCCAAAGTCTGCCACGGGCAAAGCCCAGACCTCGACATCGATCGGGGCGCCGCTCGACACGTCGCGGACCAGGCCGGGCTTTGGAGGCGCGGTGCCATTCAATGCGAAGAGACGGTAATCGCCGCTGGTTCGGGCGGCTCTTCGAAACAGACCTGATCGCTGTGTCAGTTCGTGATTGAGCGGCATTCCGGAAAGGTGTGCGCCGACGACCGCAATTTCACGATAGCCATCGGGCAAGGATGCGTCAGCCGGTTCCGGATAGGGGTTGTCGAATTTGCCGAGCTTGAGCCCGGTCGCCCTGTGGAAAGAAGCTGCGATACCGGCTGCTCGCGCCTCGTTAAAACCAGGGGCGAGGAAGGTTACGCCAAGAGGCAGGCCGTCCCTGCGGAAGCCGTTGGGAACGGCGATGCCGCACAACCCCATCAGGTTCACGAAATTGGTGTAGATACCGAGATTGCTGTTGAGTTGAATGGGATTGGCGGCAATCTCTTCCTTGGTGTAGATCGTCGGCGTTGTCGGGACCAATAGCACGGCAATGTCGTTCCAGAGGGCACGCGTATCGCGCTTCAGTTCGGCGATCCTGTGAATGGCTGCAAAGGTGTCGCCAGCCGTAAAATTTGTGGATTTCGACAGGATCTGACGTGTGACCGGATGGATCGACTCTCCATGCTTCTCAAGCACGCTGTCGAGGCTCAACGCTCTTTCTGAGATCCATGGCCCCTCGTAGAGTATACGCTGCGTTTCCTCAAACGGAGCAAAGTCCACTTCGACCTTTTCTCCTCCCATCGCCGTCAATCGCGCCATCGCCTCGCCGAAGAGCCTTTCAGCTTCGGTATCGCCGAAGAAGCGAAGTGCTTTGTCAGCCGGCACACCGAAGCGGAAACGCGGCGGCGCGGGCGCGGGTATCAGCGGAACGGCGTCCGCTTCCGGCCGGGAGAACGGGTATGACGGGTCGTATCCGGCGATCAGCCTGAGGACGCTCATGCCGTCCTCGACGGTCAGCGAGAAGATCGCGAGCGTTTCGATCGTCTTGACGCAGCCTCCGCCGGACACACATGCATTGCTGACGAGGCCAGGCGTCGGCTTGATGCCGACGATGTTGTTGAAACCGGCCGGCACGCGACCGGAGCCGGCGGCATCGTTTGCGATGGAAAAGGACGACAGCCCTGCCGCAACCGAGACGCCCGACCCGGAGCTCGATCCTCCCGAAATGAAGCGATCATCGAAGACCGACGAGCAGGCGCCATAGGGCGTGCGCATGCCGACAAGGCCGATGCCGAACTGATCCATGTTGGTCTTGCCGATGAGAATGGCGCCGGCGTCGAAGATCCTGTCCAGTGCTTGACCGCTGGACGTCGCGATATAGGCACCTTCCTTCAGGGCATTCGTGGTGGGGAGGCCGACAATGTCGTTGCAGTCCTTCACGGAAAACGGAATGCCCCATAGCGGCCGCCCATCATAACCTTCTGCCTCCAGCGCTTCTGCCGTCGCAAGAGCAGTCTCGCGCGACACGAGATAGGTCCAGACGTGATCCTCGCCGCGCGCCGCGATGCGATCGTAGATCGCGTTGATCACGCGCGTCGGCGTCAGCGTCCCGGCCGCATAGGCGGACGAGAGCGTCGAAAGGTCGAGGCTTCCCGTCGTGTCGGACCATTTCAGTTCGGACATGGCTTCACTCCTGATGATTTCCGAGAACCGCCTCGACAGCGGCGGCTGAGGCAATCGCGCCGAAAAGGCCGTTACCGAATGTGGTTATGCGCAGCTGCGCGTCATGGCGCGCCGGAGAGGTTCCCTTGCAGGCGTCGATGACGGTCAGGCATTCGAAACCCATGTCGTTTGCCGCGCGCTGCGTTGCGTGCACGAGCCCGTCGGTCGGAAGGCCGGTCACGAGAAGGTTGCGAATTGCGCGCCTGCGGAGAGTGTCCTCAAGGCCGGTCCCGAAGAAAGCGTTGTCGCCGGCATGATCGATGATAATGGTGCCGAGCGGAAGCGATATGCTGTCATCGAACTGCCAGTCTGCGCTGCCTTTTTGAGGGAGTTCATCGCCAAGGACCGCACGTCGACGTGCCAGAGCGCCACCGTCGGGGTCCTGTCCACGCCTTGAGGCGATGATGGCAAGACCGCGACGGCTGGCCGCCCCGATCAAGCGGATGGCGGTATCGCGCTCCGCTTCGGCGGCGAGGCCGCGGACGCCGCCGCTCTGGAAGCCGAGGAGCAGAAGGGCGGTATCACCGGATGACCATTCGCCGTCGAAGGGCCACGCATAGGGGTTGGCGTCAATCCGCCCGAAATGATCCATCGAGTTCTCAATCATCCGCCGTTTCCAGCATGGCGGCAAAAGCGCTCCGATCGGCAACGCCACCCCAGCGCCCGCCAAAGGCTCGAAGGATTTCCAACGTCGCTTCGTGGTTTCGGGTTTCGACCGCAGCGGTGCAATCTTCAAGAAGGACACATTCGATGCCATGCTCGAAGCCGTCGCGGATCGTGGATTGCACGCAGCAATCCGACGTCACGCCGGTGACGACGAGCCGCGAAATGCCGCGGCTTTCGAGCTGCTCGGCAAGATCGGTCCGATGAAACGAGGATTTGCCGGGCTTGTCGATGACGATCTCCCCGTCGATCGGTGTCAATTCCGGAATGATCTGCCAACCGGGCTCACCATGAACGAGTATCCGGCCGGTCTTTCCCATGTCGCCGATCCCCAGCCCGTGACGGCGCGTTCGCCATTGCTTGTTGGTGTGGAGATCGGAAAGATCGGGATGATGTCCCTCACGGGTGTGAATGACCGTCAGGCCGGCCGCGCGGGCGCGGGCGAGCGCCTCAGCGATAGGTGTGATTACCGAGCGGGTGTTTGATACATCTTCGCCAAGCTGGTCGACCCAGCCGCCGGCTGCGCAGAAATCGATCTGCATGTCGATGATGATCAAGGCGATACCGGCTTTGGAAACCGTGCCGCCCAGAGGCCAGAAGGTCGCGGTCGACTCTTTGCTCACAGGCGAGCTCCACTTTCCGGATCGAAGAGCAGGATCAGCGACGGATCCACGGAGAATGTCACGCGCTCGTCGCGTCGCACACGATGGCTGCTGTCGACGAGCGCTTTCAGCCTCGGCGCCGATTTCATCATGTCACGTTCGTCGTCCATGACGACGGCACCGCTCGCAGCCGTTCCCTTGTCCTCCATGTGGACGAGCAGATCGGCGCCGAGGTCTTCGACGAAGGAGGCTCTTGCTGAGATTGTGCCGGGCATACCGGCATTGTCAGATAGTTTCAGATGTTCGGGCCGGATGCCGATCGTGACCCGTTGATCGATGCGGCGGGCCGCGCGCTCGCTCTGTTGCGCGAGCGGCAGCAGGAATTCGCCGATTGCAACCGCTGGGCGGTTGTCGTGCGCGATGAGGCTGCCCTCCAGAAAGTTGATTGGCGGGGAGCCGATGAAGCCGGCGACGAACATGTTGACCGGATGATCATAGAGCGCACGTGGCGTATCAAGTTGCTGCAGCGTTCCCTTGTTCATGACGGCGACCCGGTGGCCCATCGTCATGGCTTCCACCTGGTCGTGGGTGACATAAACAGTGGTGACCGCCGTCATGCGCTGCAGTCGCGAGATTTCGGCGCGCATCTGACCGCGCAGGCGCGCATCGAGATTGGAAAGCGGTTCATCCATCAGGAAGGCGTTCGGCGAGCGCACCAGGGCGCGACCCATGGCGACGCGCTGCCGCTGGCCGCCGGAAAGACGGCTCGGCTTGCGATCCAGAAATTCCGTCAATTCCAGCAGCGCGGCGGTTTCGCGCACCTTGTCGGCGATGACTTCAGGCCTGGCGCCGCGCACCTTCAGTCCGAAGGCGATATTGTCCGCAACGGTAAGATGCGGATAAAGCGCGTAGGATTGAAAGACCATGGCTATATCGCGGTCGCGAGGCGACAGATCGTTTGCCACCGTGTCATTGATCTTCAACTTGCCGGAGGAGATATCCTCCAGGCCGGCGATCATGCGAAGAGCGGTGGTCTTGCCGCAGCCGGACGGGCCGACCAGTACCATGAACTCCCCGTCGGCGATCTTGAGATTGAAATCACTCAGCGCGGCGGTCTTGCCGCCGGCATAGGTCTTTGAGACGTTCGTAAACGAGATTTCGGCCATGCTGTCTGCCCTACTGTACGCCGTTGGTCGCGCCCTGAACGAAGTAGCGGTTCATGAAAAGCGCCATCAGGACAATCGGTATGGTGGAAAAGTGAGCAAGAGCTCCGAGCGTGCCCCAGGTAATGTCCTTGGTCCCATAAGCCGTTAGCAGCGCGACCGAGATCGGCTTTGAATCCAGGGTCGTCAGAAACATCGGGTGAAGGAAGTCGTTCCAGGAGAACATCATACAAAAGAGTGCGCAGGCGATGATGCCGGAGCGCACAGACGGCAGGGCCACGCGCAGGAACGCACCGATCAGCGTGCAGCCATCGGTCAGCGCGGCCTCTTCCATGTCCGGCGGCAGCGACTTGAAGTAGGAAAACATCATCCAGGTCACGAAGGCGCAGTTCAGCATGGTATTGAACACGATGACCGCCCACCAGCTGCCGAGCAGGCCGATGTCACGCATCAGCAGATAAAAGGGGATCAGTGCTGCGATCGCCGGGATCATCCGGATCGCCAGGAAGAAATAGGCAAAGCCCGTGGCAAAGCGTGCTTTGGAGCGCGCCAGCGCGTAGCCGGAGGGAACGCCGAGCAGAAGCGAAAGAAGTGTCGTGCCAAGGCTGATCACCAGCGACGAGCGGACGAGCGAAACGACGTCGAACAGCGCAAGGGCCTGGCGAAATTGATCGAGCGTCGGCTCGAAGGTCAAGCGCGGCGGCACGGTGAATATCTGGTTCGACGGCTTGTAGGCGGTCGCGATCAGCCAGCAGACCGGAAGCAGGAACAGGAGGGTTGCAACGAGGACGACCGTGCGCTCGGCAAGGATGCGACGCCTGGAAACACGTGACATCGGCCTATCTCCCGTTGATCCTGACATCGGCGCGTCGGACGACCAGAAGCAGAACGGTCGCTATCAGCGCGATGAACAGCAGCGTGACGTTGCCGACGGCGGAGGCGTAGCCGACATTGAAGAATTGCAGCCCCTCCTTGACGCCCAGCATCATCAGCGTGTTGGTGGCATCGTTCGGCCCGCCGCCTGTTGTGACGAAAACGGAATCGAAGACCCGGAAGGCATCCATCGTCCTCAGCGTGAGTGCGAGGAAGATCGATGGCAGCATCAAGGGCAAGATCAATAGGCGGAAGCGCTGCCATGCCGTTGCGCCGTCGACTGTCCCGGCCTCAAGCAGGTCCGCCGGAAGTGCCTTGAGGCCGGCAAGCAGGATCAGCGTCATTAGAGGGGTCCACTCCCAGCAGTCGATCAATATGAGGACCCAGAGTGCGGTTGAAGCGTCGGTGAGGAGGCCCGTGCGGGGTCCGATGCCCGCCTCGGACAGGAAATAGCCGATCATGCCGTAGTCGGCGCCAAGCAGCGCCTTGAAGATCAGTCCGACCACGAGCGGGGTGATCGTCGATGGCACCAGCAGGAAGGCCAGAACCGCGCGATTGAAGCGGCTGTCGCGCCACAGAAGGAGTGCCAGGCAGAAGCCGAAGATGAGCTGGAGGCCGACGCTGAAAATCGTAAACTGGAAGGTGTTGAGGATTGCCGTGCGTGTCGCCTCATCGGTGAAGATGTCGACATAGTTCTGCAGGCCGACGAAACTTGTCCTGGCCGGACGGAGAAGATTGTAGCGATAGAAGCTGTACCAGATCCCTTGCGAAAGTGGCCAAAGGCCGATTGCAGCGACGTAGATGACTGCCGGCGCGGCCATCAAGAACAGGAAGAGCCTGCGGCGATCGGAGAAGCGATAGGGCATCGGCAAAACAGCGTTCATTCGTGTCAGGCCCGGCTCCGGCCCTCAGGCTGCATCCTTGACCGCGCCGGTTTGAGGATCGGCGCGGTCGCGAAGCGGAATGCGCCTGCCAAGCATAGCGGCAGGCGCGGCGATCAGAACAGTTTTTCTGCTGCTTCCTGCGCCTTGTCGAGCGCTTCCTTCGGGGTTGCGGCGCCGGCGAGTACGGAATTGACGGCTGTGCCGAGCATATCCTGAATTTCCGGATATTCCGGAATGCGCGGACGGAATTCGCCGTTGCCGTGCTCGTAGGTTTGCGCGATCACCGGCAGGAAGTCGTATTTGGCAAGAAGGTCGGGGTCGGTCATCTGGCTCTTGCGCATGAAGCCGCCGGCACCGAGCATATTGAACTCCTTGTGGATTTTCTTGCTCGTCACCCACTTGATGAAGGTCCATGCAGCTTCCTGTTTCGACGTATCGATATCGGCATTGATCGCAAGCCCCCAGCCGCCGACGCCATATTGCGGCGTCATGCCCGCGGCAACCGGCGCCACGGCAATGCCGGCCTTGCCGACGATGTTCGATACTTTCGGATCGGAATAGGCAGCAGCACCCACAGACCAGGTCTGCATGAAGGCAGACATTCCCTGGCGGAAGCTTTCCTCGCGCCCGCCCCAGTCATATTCGATGGCGCCGGGAGGTGCAGCCTCTGTGAAGAGTTCCTTGTAGACCGTGAGGCTCTTGATATTTGCCTCAGAGTTGAGGGCGGGCTTGCCGTCCTTGTCCAGGATGGAGCCGCCGAGCTGGTTGTTGTATTGCATCCAGTCCTGGGCGACCGCCGGCCCCTTCTGGCCGTTGGCGACGAAGCCGTATTGTTTCTTTGAGGGATCCGTCAGCTTCTTGGCATCGGCGACAAGTTCTTCCATGCTCGCCGGCGGCTTCAGCCCGGCAGCTTCCAGAAGGTCCTTGCGATAGGCGAGCACGTTGGCGTAGGCCGCAAACGGAAAGGCCACATAGTGATCGTCATATTGGCCGAGCGATTTCAGCGCCACCGGATAGATGTCGTCGAGATCAAGTTCGGCAGCGTCGCGCTTGACCCAGTCGGTCAGGTCGACCGAGTACTTGTTCTCAGCGTAGGCGCCCGCCCAGACGATGTCCATGGTCACCAGATCGTAACCCTTGGTGTCGCCGACGAAATCCGCTGTCGTCTTGGTCAACAATGTGCCGTAGTCCATGATCTCGACCTTGAGGTCGGCACCGGTTTCCTCCTTGAAGGCGGGTGCCAGCTCGGTGAGGACCTTGGAAAAACCGTCGTTCATCGACGCGATCGTCAGGGTCACGCCGTCGAGCGACTTTGCCTGCGTGTAGGCGGTGGTCGCCATCAGCGCCATGACGGCGGCCGTCAGGCGGTATGCCGTTTTGGGCATGGAGAATGAAGAGGCTCTCGTCATGACAATCAACCTTTCCGGTGCGGTGAAATATGAGGTGACGTTAGCGCGCCTCAATTCCAAGTCAAACAAAAAATCACATATATAACAAAATAGAATTCGATGCCAGCTACTTTGGTTAAAGCAGTCGCATCCTGCCTAAATGATGAACTTTGATCTGCTTGTTTTTTCACCTGACGGCCGATCTCTCATTATATAGCTGTTTTATCGCATGGATTTCGGCCCGCGTGGTGAGGCGAGTGATGGAAAGGCTCTCCACGCTCCGGCAGACTGTTTGCCGAAATGTCGATCCAAAAACGAACACGGCATGATAGAAAAAATCGAAAAGAAACATGATCAAACACTTTACAACGTGATCATGTTCGCTACGCTTCGGGAAAATTCTGGGGGTCAGTCTCGATGCAGGAACCATTGTCGGCGCAGGATATGTCCAGCCCGGATGCGGCGAAGGCAGCAAGATCACGGTTGCTGCGGCTCGAAAGACAGGTTCGACGCGATCTCGGGATGATCGAAGCGGCACCACGAGCCTGGGTTCCGACGCACGATGAGGCTGATGTCTCGCACGACGTCATTATCGTCGGTGCAGGCCTGTCGGGTCTTACGATCGCCTTCGGCCTCAAGAGGCAAGGAGTGGAACGTGTCAGCCTGATCGATGCCGCACCCGCGGGGCAGGAGGGGCCGTGGGTGACGACGGCGCGCATGCGGACCTTACGATCCCCGAAGACGCTGAGCGGTCCGGATCTTGGCGTGCCGAGCCTGACCTATCGGGCATGGCACGAAGCGCTTCACGGTCGCAATAGCTTCGACAGGCTCGACAGGATCGATCGCATTGCCTGGATGAACTATTTGAGTTGGTTTCGAACGGTGCTGGCGCTGAACGTCGAAAACGACAGCCGGCTGCTTTCAATCGACGAGGAGCGGGATCATCTCCGGCTACGCGTTCTGCAGGGCGGCCGGGAACGCACAATGTCCTGTCGCAAGGTGGTGCTGGCGACGGGCCTGGAGGGGGCCGGTGGGCTTCATGTGCCCGCTCTGATCCGCCACGGATTACCGAGGGAACGTTGGACGCATAGCGGCGAACCCATCTTAGCACAGAGCCTTGCCGGCAAGCGGATCGGGGTGATTGGCGCGGCTGCCTCCAGTTTCGACTGGGCGGTGACCGCACTGGAGGCGGGTGCCGACAGCGTAACGCTCCTTGCCCGTGCGCCGTCCCTGCCCAAGACCGAACTGCTGGACTGGTCGAATTTTCCGGGCTTTCTCAATCACTTCTCCGATCTCGATGATGAGAGCCGTTATCGCTTCACCCGTCGCATGTTCGCTTTCAGAACACCGCCGACGATGGAAATGTACGAGCGCGCCATGGCATTCCCTCGGTGCCGCCTCGTGTCTGGAGCAGCGATAGAAGCGGTTGGGATCGAATGCGGCGAGATTGCCGTCAAGACGACGGTCGGTGACTTTGCCTTCGATCACCTTCTGCTTGGAACAGGTTATCGGATTGACCTTGCGCATCGACCCGAACTGGCCGGGTTTTCCGGCTTGATCGCGACCTGGGCCGACCGCTTCGCGCCGCCAAAGGGCGAGGTCGACCTCGACCTTCTCGCCTATCCCTATCTAGGTCCGGCCTTCGAACTCGTCGAAAAGGTTCCCGGAACGGCATCCATGCTTGCCAATATTCATATCTTCAACAATGCCGCGGTACCAAGTCTTGGTCCGGTTTGTAACGGCATCACCGGCTTGAAGGCAGGGGTGCCGAAGCTTGTCGCCGGCATTTGCCGGGGACTGTTCATGGGAAATATCGACTATTTTTTCCGGTCACTGGACGGCTACGACAAGGTGCATTTCCAGCCGAATATCGGTCCGTGAGCATGGCGCGCTGAGATCATCCGGCGATGAGCCCGACGCGTCGCGCAGCAACGACTTTATACAGTCGATCGCCAGTGTAGCGATATTCCTCGAAGGCGGAAAACACGAGTGAATGGTCATGTTCGTCGTCGGATGCGACGGCCGCCGCCGCTATCTCGGCATCGGAGGGCAGCGGTAGATGGCGCCATTCCTCCAGTTCTCCGGAGGTCGGCGGAAGCGGCATGCCGATCTTGGTGTAGAGCGCCATCACGACTTCCCAGAAATGCAGCGCGAGGCGCTGGGGCTCCCCGATATGCGGGGAAACGAGGCGCAGCCAATGGCAGCCGGTCACCGCATGCAGGGCTTCGAAGCTCATCGTCCCCGCATAAAGAGCAAGGGACGCCGGGCGGATGCGGTCAAGGAAATCCGGCCCGGCGACCAGCCGTCCGAGACGATCCCGAAATGCAGAGAGCTTGCCCATCGCCTCGATCCATTTCCACAGGAGGTGGGTCGGTGCGTCGAGGTTGCGTAAGGCGGGGTCTGCCCGCATGTCGATCAGACATGCCAGCGGATCCGTGGTATCCGGCATGCGCTCAGCCGGAATGCCCTTGTAAGCGAGATAGGTTGCAGCCCAGTAGCCGAGCGCTGCGGCGACCTCGGCATCATCATTGCGCAGAAATGCGTAGGCGAGCCGCATCAGCCCGTGCGTCGCCGATGCCGCGACACCGGGAGCGAGCACCGGCATGACCGCCAGGGCTGTGGCCGAACCGCCTTCCTTTGAGACCCTTGCAGTGAAATAGCGTCGCAGGTCGCCTTCTCGTTCGCGCCGGCCGAGAGCGCTGCGCCATGTTGCGTCGTCCAACGCAGATATGAGGGGGGGCTGCATCGGAACGGCGTGGGAGCGTGTATAGTGCTCTGCGTAAGCCTCAAGCCGCGCAGCCGGAGCGCCGAGTCGGGCCATGGCCTCGAGAACCATTGGCAAATGATTGGCCAGATCGTCAGGGAATTCGCCGCTCCGGCGGCCGACATCAGCGATTAACTCCCTCAATCGCGTGCCCGTTGCCTCGTCCCTATAGAGGTGGCCTGCCTGTACTGCCGTGGTTGCCTGAGACATGATCCTTACCCTGATTTCAACATCCAACGCGCTTAGGCTAAGCTACGCGACGATGTTCGAACAATATCAAACAAGATAAAACAAAAGGCAACGTGTATTCCGGCTGACTACGGCGGTCTGTCCGGATCAGTCGGCAACGGTGACAGCGACGCCTGCTGCCTTCAGGGCCGATGCCAGTTCGCCTGTTGGCGCCTCGTCGCAGACGAGTGTGTCGAATTCGCCAAGTTTGGCGACATGAACGAGGGACATCCGGTTGAATTTCGTCGAGTCGCACAGAACCACGCGCTGCGAGGCGTGACTTAGATAGACACGCTTCATGTCTGTTTCCTCGAAGGAATAGTCGAAGATGCCCTGCGCCGTCAGGCCGGAAACACCAATGAAGGCGATGTCAAACCACAGCGATTCGAATTGCTCCACGGCTGAAGGACCGCTCGTCGACATTTCCTCGCCGCGAATCCGGCCGCCGGCCAGGTAGGTCTCCACGCCCTTGGCGCCGAGATAGGAGGCCGTACGTATGCTGTTGGTAAAAATCTTAACCTGCTGGCGGCCGGCAAGCGCCTCGGCTGCGAAATAGGGGGTCGTACCGACATCGATCGCAATACTGCGCGCGGCTTGGGACAGGCTGGCGGCGGCGGCGGCGATCCTTCGCTTTTGCGCAGCGTTGCGCGCAAGGCGCGCCTCGAATGCCGGTTCTTCGCGATCGACATTCTCTGCGAGCGCAAGGGCGGGCGCCCGATCCGGCTTGACCGCACCGCCATGCGTTCTGATGAGGCGGCCGTCCTTCTCAAGTTCGACGAGATCGCGCCGCACGGTCATTTCAGAGACCGAAAGCTGCTGCGCCAGATCGCTGACCGTTACCGATCCGACCCGTCCGATCTCCTCGATGATCGCGGCCTGCCGGACCTGGGCAAGGAATTTGGGTCGTTCGCCGGATCTGGCGGCGGATTGCTCGCTCGTCATCTTACTTTCGTCTCGTGTTCGTCTTTCAGAATTTCATCCGTCAGAAGGCCGCATACGGACGCCATTTACATCAATATCTGTTCGAATTAAACATAATCGTCACGGTAATCATAGGCCCGCTCAGATAGTGCCGTGTGGAGTGCACAGCTTTCAGCCATTACAATCCCTGAGAGTTCGTATCTACCGTGGTCTCCAGACGGGTGCGATGCGATTATAGAGTTCCCGGTAGCGGCGATAGCCATCGTCATACAGGATTGCATTGGCGCTTCGTGGCTCCAGGACATCCGAAAAGTGTACGAAGCGCGTGACACTGCGCCAGTCGGATTCGAGACCAACGCCGATCGCAGCGCTCCAGGCCGCGCCGATGCAGGAGCCTGGATGTCCCGAAAGGCGCTGCACCGGGGCGCCAAGCACGTCGGCCACGATCTGCATCCATATCGTGCTCTGTGCGCCGCCGTCCGACACCAGAAAGCGCCTCGGGCGATGCCCCATATCGATCAGCACCTCGACGTGATGGCGGATGGCATAGGCATAAGCTTCAAGCAGGGCGCGCCAGAGATGACCGATATCGTGCGACAACGTCAGCCCCTCAATCACGCCGCGGGCTGCCGGATCGTGGATGGGCGTCTTTTCACCGAGCATATAGGGCAGGATCGTCAGCCCGTCAGAGCCGGCGGGCTTTTGTTCGGCCAGATGGTCGAGGTGCTGATGCAGGCTGCATCCCTTGGCATCGGCAGCATGCTGTTCGCCAGATGCAAAGTTATTCACGAACCAATTCAGCGCAGAGCCACCTGTCGACATGCAGCCGTTCGGCATGTAAAGGCCCGGTACCAGATGATAGTCGAGAAAAAGCCTGGTATCCGGGGCCACAACGTCGGTGGCCGTCAGAATATCGACCGCGCCACCGAATTTTAAGAGAACGTCGCCGGCCTCGATGACGCCCGCACCCAGCGCGGACGCAATCATATCTGCCGCACCGCCGACGACGGGGGTTCCAATCCTCAGACCCGTTTCCGAGGCGCCCCGTTCATCGACGATCCCCATGATCTCCGAAGACGCACGTTTTATCGGCACGACGCGAGGATCGATGTGAGCAAGACGCACGAGCTCTTCGTCGATGGCATCCGTTGCGATATTCACGAAGCCTGCTTCCAGCGCCCAGTTCTGTTCGACGGAGCGGGCGCCGGTCAGTCGATAGTTGATGTAGTCGTAGGAACCGAAGACCGTTTCAATCTGCTCGAAGACCCTCGGTTCATGCCGTTCTATCCATCTCAGTTTTGCTGTGACAAGCTGCTGATTGATGCCGTTGCCGGCCCTCTCCAGGAATGCGCGTTCGTCCCATTCCGCCTTCAGTTCGGCGACTTCAGCGCCGCAGCGCCCGTCGCTTTGCTGAATGCTTGGTCTCAGCACCTTGCCGTGCGCATCGAGCAAAACGACGGCAGGAAGCATGCCTGTCACGCCAACCGCGCTGATCTCTCCGGCATCAAGGCCGGAAGTGGAGAGCAGTTCTCCGATGATGGAGCATACGTTCTCCCACCATTCCGAAGGGTTTTCCTCTGCCCAGCCGATATGTGGGGACGACAAGGTCACCGGCCGGCTTGCCGTTGCCAGGATCCGATCCGGCAGGCCGACCAGGATGCCTATCGTGGAGGTCGTTCCGATATCGAGGCCGAGGACGGCTGCCATGATGCTTTTCGCCTCAGCGTAAAGTTTCGACGACATCCATGAAGCGCCTGACGCGCGCCGCGTCAACAGCGTTCCACGTGTTGCCGTCCACCTTGAAATGGGTGCCTATGATGCAGCCCTGCGCCATGGAGAAAACGTCGCTGATATTGTCGATGTTGACGCCGGTATTGGCAAAGACCGGGACATCGGTAACGGCTTCGCATACGTCGCGAAGATCCGACTGGCTCGCTGGCTGTCCGGTAATCGGGCCGGATACAAGAATGGCATCGGCGACGGAGGAGAAGACGGCGCTCTTGGCGCGCAACGCTATCGGGCGCTGATCCAGCGAATAAGCAAATTCGGCGTTGATATTGAACAGCATCTTCATGTCGCCCCGGCCGAGATTCGCCCGTAGTCGAGCCGCAGTTGCGCAGTCCGGCTGCCATAATCCCATGTCGGAGGCAAAAAGACCTGTGAAGATTTCGCGCACGAAACTGGCGCCGGTGACAGCGCCGATGGCGACGCTGGAGACTGGATCCCAGAGATAGTTCACGCCAAACGGAACTTTTAGTTGAGGCTTGATTGCCTGTACAATGGCGGTCATCGCCGCAACGCTCTCGGCCGACCCCTTGAAGACGTAGGGCCGATCGTTCTCGTTGCCGAACATGATGGCATCGACGCCGCCGGCCTGCAGCTTCTCGACGTCTGATGCCACGTCGTCGATCAGCTTTTGCATGCCTCCCTGAGCGTCGTAAAGTGGCGATCCGGGCAGGGCGCCGATATGGGCCATGGCGATGACCACCTTCTTGCGCGTCCCGAAGCATTCAAAAACCATTGTGCAAGTCCTTCCACGACGTTCTGTTATGCAGGCTCGGCTCGACCGAGCAACGATGATTGAGCTCACGTTTTCCTGTGAACTGCCTTGAGTGATTGCCGAGCGCGTCGGACTCCTGAGGGAACACCATGCGCAAGTCAGCATGACCATACGCATCGAAACGAACTCAATCAAACAAAAAAAACATTTGATGAGTTCGATTTTGTTGGATACGTTTTCCGGAAATCGTTCAAGGAGCTGCCATGAAACCGCCTGTCTTTTCCGAGCTTCAGGGGCGCCGCGCGTTCGTTACGGGCGGTGCAACCGGCATCGGCCTGGCAATCGTCAAGGCGCTTGCCGCCCAGGATGTTGTCGTAGCAATCGCTGACATCAATCTCGACGCGGCAACCCAGGCGGTTCAGTCGATCGGAAAGGGTGCGGTCGCCGTCGAGGTCGACGTGCGCAAGCGGGCTTCTGTCGAGGCCGCCTTCATGGAGGCGGTAAACGGGATAGGGGGTTGCGATATCGTCATAGCCAATGCCGGCGTTTCCACCATGCAAAAAGCCCTCGAGTTGACCGACGAGGAATGGGACTTCAATTTCGACGTCAACACGCGCGGGATTTTTCTGACGAACCAGATCGCTGGTCGCCATCTGGTCGGGCAGGGCCACGGTTGCATCGTCAATACCGCGTCACTTGCGGCAAAAGTCGGTGCGCCGCTTCTTGCCCACTATTCTGCCAGCAAGTTTGCCGTTCTTGGTTGGACCCAAGCCCTCGCACGCGAGCTCGCATCTGCAGGTATCAGGGTGAACGCCGTCTGCCCAGGCTTCGTGAAAACCGGTATGCAAAGCCGGGAGATCGAATGGGAGGCGCGCCTTCGCGGCATCTCACCGCAACAGGTGTTCGACGAATATGTCGGCCAAACACCCCTCGGGCGCATCGAAACAGCCGAGGATGTTGCCGATGTTGTGGTCTTCCTTTGCTCCGACAGCGCCCGTTTTATGACGGGCCAGGGCGTCAATGTGACTGGTGGCGTCTATATGACTTAACCGAGGTGCTGACACATGTTTTGCGCGTCAACGCCTGATAGCGGGTGACCCACTGGTGTTCACTTTGGTCTGTGAATTCTGGGCTTGCCGTTATCGAAACTCCGGTTGCCGTTCTTCCAGCCGGCAATGACGCGGGCGATCTCGCGCACTGCGACACGCGGGCCAGGACTGTCGAGCAGCACGATCGTCGCCTCGGCGCCTACTTCTAACCGTCTGACGCTGCCGAGTTGGCGTGCTGCCGCATCTGTCACCATGCTGAAGACCAGCGCCATGTCCTCGTCTCGCGAGAGCTGGGCGACGTTTGCATAGAGATTGGCCATGCGGATCAACGAGGCATCACCGTAGGGAGTGAAGGGATTGAGCACGTTGTTGGTCGCAATCGAGGTCGCGACACCGCGGCCTGCCAGCAGGTGAGCGGGTGCGACGCCGCGCGGAACCAGCCGATCATGACTGCGTCCGTTCAGGTACAGATCGGTGGATGGCAGGACAGAAAGCGCAATGTCGGCTTCAGCCAGCCGATCAGCAATGGAGACGATCTCTGCCTGCGACATGGCCGAGAGATTGGTGACGTGGCCGATCGCCACGCGACCCTGCCAACGGTGACGAAGCGTGGCGTCGATCACCGCCGGCAGATCGCTTCGATCGGGATCAAGGCTGAAATCGAGATGGAAGTCGACCGGCATGTCATGCTTGAGCGCCAAGGCGAAGATCATCTCGATATGCCTGTTGGGATCGGGGTCCGTATAGGGACAGCCGCCGACCAGATCCGCGCCATTGGAAAGGGCGGCGTCGAGCATATCCAGTGTCTCCGGCTCATTTGTCAGCCCCTCCTGGGCGAAGGCGCAGATCTCGATATCGACCGCGAAGGCATAGTCTTCACGGATGCGCTTGATCGCCTCGAAGGAACGGAAGCCGGCGCGAGGATCGATCTCGACAAAGGTGCGCATCCGCGTGGTGCCGTGTGAAATCGCCTTCTCAACGACGCGGGCAGACCGGGCATAGACGTCGTCTTCCTCAAAGCCCGCCTTGGCCTTCGCCGTCTCCCGCACGGCCTCGGCAAGTGTACCTTCGCAAATCGTGCAGCGGTCGAGGATGCAGGCCTTGTCCAGATGGATGTGTGTATCGACAAACCCGCCGAAGGCGAACGCTCCCTCGCCGTCGACGCTTTCGATCGCCTCGCACCGGATATCGGATCCGATGTCAGCGATCCGACCCTCTCGCACCGCGATGTCGACGACGGGGCCGTTCTCCTCGACACGGACATTGCGGATAACGAGATCAAATAATGGGCCAGACGTCACAGCAGGATCGCGCCTCCGTCGCTGCGTGGGTCATGAGCGCCATCGGTTGCACCGTCCTGCCCGATGCGGATAACGCCGGCCTGCCCACCGAGGGGGCTGAAACTGTCGATCGTTGAGATCTCGTGGCCCATGGCGGCAAGTGCGGAGACCGTTTCCAAGCCGACATTTTCCTCGATCTTCAGCGTGTCCCGGCTGTCGGAAAAGGTGCGGCCGAGCAGGAAGCGCGGGCGGGAAAGTGCTGCGGCTGGATCGAGGCCATGGTCGACCAGCAGGCTGAGGAGCAGCGACAAGGTCTGCGGCTGTCCATCGGCCCCTTGCGTGCCATAGATAAGATGCGGCCGGCCGTTCTTGAGCGCCAGGCCTGGATTGAGCGTATAGAACGGGCGCTTGCCGGGACGGATGACATTGGGGCTGGTCGGGTCGGTGCTGAAGGCAGCACCCCTGTTCTGCCAGAGGATGCCTGTATCGCCGACCACGACGCCACTTCCCCAGTCGAAATAGAGGCTTTGCAGCAACGATGCGCAGCGTCCCTTCTCATCGACGGCGGCAAGTAGGGCTGTGTCGCCGTGCCGATAGGGCTGCGGCCAGGGCAATGCGCGGCTGGAATCGATTGCCGCGGCTTTTGCCTTAAGGCGCACTGGATCGAGCAGCGCTGGCGAAACATCGGCCGCGTAATGGGGATCGGCGATGGTATGCCGGTCGAGAAAAGCCTGTTTCACAGCCTCGATGAGCCTGTGGTAGAAACCTGCGCTATCGGGAGGAAAATCCCTCATCGACAAATGGTTGAGCACGCCCATAATGCCGAGCGTGGTTATGCCCTGGGTCGGGAGAGGCGGCGCGAGCAGCGTTGTGTCGCGATAGGTCTGCCGGAGCGGAGGCGCGATATCGGTTCGTGTTGCGGCGAGATCGGTGGCCAAAAGCGGCGAACCGGCCTCTGCCAGCCCAGTGGCGATCTGCCGGGCGAGCGCCCCCTCGTAGAATTCGCGAGCGCCGTGGCGGGCAATGCCATCAAGCGTTCTGCCGATTGCTGGCTGCCGCTGAATGCCTGATGAGGTGAAAAGGTCCCTGAAGCCCGGCCAGCGCACCAGCTCGCTACGGCGGAATTCGTACCAGAAGGACTGCGACCGGCTGACCTCGAAGCCGTTTTCCGCAAGGGCGATCGCATCGTCAAGCAGACTCGGCAGACTCTCCGATCCCGCCCATTCCGCGGTGGAATGAGCAAGCACTTTGTCCCAGCTATCCACGAGGCAGGCTGTCGTCAGCATGGAGGCGGCTCCGCGTAAGGGGATGTCCCCCTCCGGAATGATACCGCCCGCCTGACCGATGCCGAGGAAGGTCTCCGCCTTTCCCGTCTCGTCGGCGACCAGCCAGACGGCATCGCCGCCGAGACCGCAGAAATGCGGGTAGGTGACCGCAAGCGCCGCACCTGCGGCAACCAGCGCCTCGATGGCATTGCCGCCGCGCCGCAACACCTTGGCACCAGCTTCGCTGGCGAGCCAATGCGGCGTCACGATCATGGCGCGGCGGGACGACATGTCAGCTGGAGTGGTCTGAGTGACGGGAGAGGACATCAGCGTATCACCGAGCCGTTTTCGGCGACGAGGCGGCCTTGCTTGAAGACGCGGCGCGGTTTCGGAACTGCGACGACGGCCTCCGGTACATGCTCGGCCGTGAGCGTGACGAAATCGGCCTTTGCGCCGACCTCGATCCCGTAGCCTTCCAGCCGCATCGCCTTGGCGCCGCCTGATGTGACCACGTCGAAAGCGGCGCTGAGTTCCGCATCACTGAAGAAACCGGAACGGTAGGCGATAATCTCTGCCCGGCGCAGCATGTCGCCATCCCCGAAGGGCCACCAGGAATCGCGGATATTGTCGCTGCCGCTGAAGACATTGACGCCGGCAGCGCGCAGCAGGGTTACAGGAGGAAAATTGTGGTTGCCGGGCGCGTTGGTCATGATCGAGACGCCGCTTTTGGCGATCAGCATGGCAATCTTCTTTGCGGCTTCCGGCGCGAGATCACCAAGACCATAGGCATGGCTGACGGCGACATGCCCCTGCATGCCAAGCGCGGTCGTACGAGCACAGATCTCCTCGATCGTCATGGCGCCGAGCGTGCCCGCGTCATGGAGATGGATATCGACGTCGACGCCGCGCCTTTCGGCAATGTCGAAGACCACGTCGAGATGGCCCTTGATGTCGCGGTCGAAGGAGAGTGGATCAAGCCCGCCGACGAGATTGGCACCCATCGCGATCGCCTCGTCCATCAGCTCCGGTGTACCGGGGCTCTTGAGGATGCCGCTCTGCGGGAAGGCGACGAGCTGGATGTCGATGATATCAGTGTAGTCCTCGCGAACCTTCAGGATGGTTTCGAGCGACTTCAGGCCGACCGATCCATCGACCATCACGTGGCTGCGCATCTGTAGGGCGCCGTTAGAAATGCAGAGATCGAGCTGGTTGCGAGCGCGTTCGTCCATGGGCGCTGCGACCGCCATATTCTCGGCTTGAAAGGCGACGCGCTCATGCACGTCGAAGCCATTGGTGCACGGTTTGTGCGGGATCCACTTGTCGCCGTAGAAGCTGGTGTCGAGATGGATATGGCCCTCGACGAAGCTCGGCACGAGAAGGGCTCCGTCGATATCAACCACGTTTGCCGCGCTGGCGTCTGAGCCCGCCGGTCCTATCGCAGTGATCCGGCCGTCCTGAACCACGATATCGTTCAGAGTGCCGTCGGCGAGCTTTGCGTTGGCGAAAACTGTTTCCCTGCCCACTTGTGTTCCTTTCCCCTCTATTATCAGTCGGCCACCGCCCAGTGCGGGGCCGGCTGTTCTGCAGCGATGGAGGATCGGTTCTGCGGCAGCATACCCTGCACACCTTCGATCAGCCATGTCATGTCCTTGATGTCGTTCTCAGAGAGCTCCTGATCGGGGGCGACTTTCGCCTTACCGTTCTGGTCCTTGATCTCACTCGCAAGGGCTTCCGGCGATATTCGGGCGATGACAGCATTGCATGCGACATGAGCAGAATCCAGTCTACAGCATCCTGAGTTTCAGGTATGCAATATGGATGCCAAACTGTATCGCGTGTAGCGTCAGGCAGAGCGCTACGACCTCATTGGCCGGAATCACTTGGGGAAAATTGGAATTAAAGGCCAGGGAGGCGTCGATCGAATTACCGGCCATCGCGCGGCCACGAGGCGCTATGTCTACATATTTTACACAAATCTTGTATACGTGATTGAAAAGCTGGCAGTTCAGCCGGTGACGCGGCTCGAAAAGCGCGACAGGATGGAACCGATGTCCGGCTCTTTTGCAAGATCATCCTCGATCAGTGCGCGGCTTTCGACGGATGATAGATGCTCGTCCATCAAGTGCTCCGCGCTGGCCAGATCGCCCTTTTTTAATGCGTTGATGAGGCCGGAATGCTCACTGATTGCACATTCGCTGGAATGCGGCCGGCTATACATGGCAAGGATGAGCGAGCAGCGTGAAACAAGTTCGGAGAGATAACGCTCGAGCAGCGCATTACCGGACAATTCGGCGAGCTTCAGGTGGAACTCGCCCGCCAGCCGAGTTGACAGGCGCACATCGCCTTTGGCATGTGCGGCTTCCTCTTCCTGCACATGTTCCCGCAACAGTTTTTCGATCGCGGGGCTCCAGCGCTTGATGACAGCCTTCATCACCTCCCGTTCGAGTGCGCGGCGAATGGCAAAGGCATCGCGCGCTTCCTCAAGACTTGGCTGGGCGACGGTGGCCGTGCGCTTATGGTAAGTGTCGACCAGTCCCTGCGCCTGCAGCTTGGCAAGTACGGTGCGCACGAGCGTTCGACTCATGGAGAAATGCCGGCCGATCTCGTCCTCGGGAAGTTTTGTCCCGGCTTTGAGAGCCTGCTCGATAATGGCCTGTCGCAGTGTGCGGTGGGCGATTTTCACACGATCGGGATTGGATGGCATCTGATTCCGTTATGTCATTGCTGTTGTATACATTATCGCGACATCACGCATACAACAAGGCGATACTTGTCCGGCCACATCGCTCTACTTCACCGAAAGCACCTCGAGAATGGACATGATCGGTTCGAACGGGTCACGATGAACGCCTGCCGCCCACGGCTCTGCAACGCTCCGGTTTCCTGAGCGGCAACAGGCATGGATCGATCAATCGCGGCGTCATCCCTTTCGGGGGCGGACCTCCATGAACACGTGTGGCGCCCCGGTCTCCGAGGGGATCGCATAGACGTCGTAGGACGCCCGAGGATCCTCGCCCATTCCGAGCGAGCCGGCCGGCATGCCGGGAACGGCCAGCCCTCGCAGCGAAGGCCGCTCCTGCAGCAGCCGTTTGACGGCCGTAAGCGGAACGTGGCCCTCCAGATAATAGTCCTCGACGACGGCAGTATGGCATCCCTGCATGTCGGCGGGCACCCCCAGCCGCACCTTGACCGCGGCAAGGTCGTCCGCGTCGCGGATGTCGACGGAATAGCCCGCGGCGGCCATCGCCTTCGCCCATGCGTGGCAGCAGCCGCAGTTCGGATCCTTGTAGACAGTCATCTCCGTCGGGACGGTCGCACCAACCCGTCCGGCGAGCAATACCAGGGCGGAACCCGCCATTGCGATGAAGCTTCTCCTGCGCATTGTCTTCACTCCTCGATGGCCGCCGCCCGGCATGATCGGCCGGGCGGCCGCGGGTTGCTATTTTACCTCGGTCACGGTCAGCTTGCCATTCACGCGTTCTGCGACGAACGCGACGCTCGACCCTTCTTTCAGCTTCGCGAGGAGACCCGGATCTTCGACGCGGAACACCATCGTCATGGCGGGCATCTCGAGGTTCTTCAGCTCCTCGTGCTTGATGGTGACCTTGTTCGCCTTGGCGTCGACCTTGCTGACGATACCCTTGGTGAACTCCTGCGCGAAGGCTCCGAATGCCGCGCTGGTCGTAAGGACGGCTGCGATGGCAAGTTTGATGACAGTCTTCATGATTTCACGCTCCTTTGCGATGGACTACTTTGTGGCGACGCTGACATCGCCGTGCATGCCGGCTTCGTAGTGACCGGGGATCAGGCAGGCGAATTTGAACGCGCCGTCGGTGGTGAATTTCCAGACGATCTCGCCGGACTGGCCGACCGGAAGGCGGATGGAGTTGGCGTCTGCATGTTCCATTTCGGGGAACTTCTCCATGACCTTCTTGTGCTCCAGGATTTTATCTTCCTGATCGAGCACGAATTCATGGTCGACGGTTCCGGCATTCTTGATCGCGATTTTCACCGTCTGCCCCTTGCGGACGTTGAAGACCGCCGGCGTGAACACCATCTTCCCGTCATCGGTTTCCTTCATGGTGACGCGCACCGTCTGTGTCACCTTGGCTTTGTCGCCGGGTTCCCCGACAGCCATCTTTTCGTCGTGACCGCCGGCATGGTCGCCGGAGGCAAGGGCGGGAGTTGCGAGCGCTGCGACAGCCAGTGCCAATATATAGTTCTTCATGCATGGATCCTTTTGAGTGTTGGATATCGAGCCTCAGCCGTTTGTCGGCTTCGGCGTGATCTGCGTCTTCGCGTCTTTGGCCTTGGTCGCGTCCGGCAGCTCGCCGGTCCACTCCCAGGCCTGCGTTCCGGGCGGGTTCTCGTACCAGCCCGGATCGGAGTAATCGTCCGCCGAGATGCCCTCGC
Source organism: Rhizobium sp. WYJ-E13 (assembly GCF_018987265.1). NCBI lineage: Bacteria > Pseudomonadati > Pseudomonadota > Alphaproteobacteria > Hyphomicrobiales > Rhizobiaceae > Rhizobium > Rhizobium sp. WYJ-E13. Next base: position 256,114 of record NZ_CP076854.1, read on the forward strand.
GGACCTTCACGACCGAGAACATGCCGCCCATCTCGATCGGGCCGTGCGGCCCCCAGCCGGTCATCATCGGGACGGTGTTCTTGGGAATGGGCATTTCCATTTCGCCCATGTCGGCCATGCCCTTGGTGCCCATGGGCATGTATTCCGGCTGGAGTTTGCGGATCTTCTCGGCGAGCTTCGACTTATCCGCACCGATGAAGGTCGGAATGTCGTGCCCCATCGCGTTCATCGTGTGGTGCGACTTGTGGCAGTGGATCGCCCAGTCGCCGAGATATTTGGCGTCGAACTCATAGGCGCGCATCGCCCCGACCGGGATGTCGATGCTCACCTCCGGCCACCGTGCTTCCGGCCGCACCCAGCCGCCATCCGTGCACGTCACCTCGAAATCATAGCCATGCATGTGGATCGGATGGTTCGTCATCGTCAGGTTGCCGACCCGCACCCGCACCCTGTCGTTCCTGGAAACGACGAGTGGGCTGATGTCCGGAAACACGCGACTGTTCCAGCACCACATGTTGAAGTCGGTCATTTCCATGATACGCGGCACGTAGGAGCCCGGATCGATGTCGTAGGCGTTGAGCAGGAAGACGAAGTCGCGGTCGACGCGCATGAACGTCGGATCCTTCGGGTGGACGACGAAGAAGCCCATCATGCCCATGGCCATCTGCACCATCTCGTCGGAATGCGGGTGGTACATGAAGGTGCCCGACTTCACGAGGTCGAACTCGTAGACATAGGTCTTGCCCACGGGGATGTGCGGTTGAGTCAACCCGCCGACACCGTCCATTCCGGACGGCAGGATCATGCCATGCCAGTGGATCGTCGTGTGCTCCGGCAGCTTGTTGGTGACGAAGATGCGCACCCGGTCGCCCTCGACCGCCTCGATCGTCGGACCCGGAGACTGGCCGTTATAGCCCCAGAGATAAGCAGTCATGCCATCAGCCATTTCGCGCTCCACCGGTTCGGCGACGAGGTGGAACTCCTTGATGCCATTGTTCATACGGTGCGGAAGCGTCCAGCCGTTGAGGGTGACGACCGGCTGGTAGTCCGGGCCGGAGGTCGGGTGGAGCGGCGGCTGCATGGCCGCCGTATCCATCGTCGGGGCGTCGGGCAGGCCCATCGCCGAAGTCTTCGTCCACGCGCCGGCCGCCAGCAGCGCCGCACTTGCACCGAACAGTTGTCGTCTGTTGAACATGGTGAGTTCCTTTCTCAATGACCGCCGCCGCTGCTGCCGGAAGCCGCCGCGACTTCGGTCTCTGCCGACGCGTTGGTCGCGCCGCCGCCGTAGATCGCGGGTGCGAGGCCGGCTTCGGCGAGCCAGAAATCGCGCTTGGCGTTAACGGAGAGCAGGATGGAGTTGATCTTGTCGCGCGTGTCGGTGAGCAGTTCGAACGTGTTGGTGATCATGCCGTTGTAGCTCAGCAGGGATTCCTCCTCGACCTTGGTGCGCAGCGGCACGACATTGTTGCGGTAGTGCCGCGCGATGTCATGGTTCGAGCGGTACGCCTCGTATGCGGAGCGTGCTTGCGAGCGGACGTTGACGGCCTTCTCCGCGAGCTGGTTCGCTGCCCGCATGTATGCCAGCTCGGCCTTGCGCATCCGGGCCTTACCCGTGTCGAAGATCGGAATTGCGAATTCCAGTTCGACCTGGCCAGTCGTTCTGGTCTTCTTCTCGCCGTCCTCGATTTCCCGCTCCGTTTCGAAACCGGTCAGGATATCGAGATCGGTGACATAGCGTGTCGCGTCGGTGAGCCCATAGAATCTGGCGGTTGCCTCCAGTTCGAGCTTCGCCACTTGCAGATCGATGCGGTTCTTCAGAGCCTCGGCCTCGATCGTATCGCGTCCGACGACGGATTTAGGCAGCGGCGGCAGGCTGTTTGGAACCTGATAGTCCAGGTCGGCCCCCCAAAGACCCATCAGCCGCGTCAGTTCCTCCTTGGCGAGACGTGCCGCCAGGCGGGCCTTGGCGGTTTCTCCGGCCAGTTCGGCGACGAACACATGTTCGCGCGCCTGGGCGCCCTTGGTCATCGCGCCGGTCTCGCCCAGCTTCTCCGCCAGTTCGGAAGCGGCATCCGCCGTCGCCTGGGCGCGCTGGAGCTGCCCGACATTTTCCCAGGCGGCGACCGCCCCGATCCAGGCACGCCGCGTGTCGGCGGCGACCTCCAGTGTTTTCACGGCGGCGGTCAGTTGCGCCTGCCGGAAACGGGTGTCGGCGATCGCAATATCCCGGTCCCTCGTCGCGAGCGCCAGGATATTCGTCGCGATCATCCCTTCGATGGTCTTGAAAGCCTGTAGTTCCGGCGTGCCCATGCCTGTCGTGCCGATGGAAACCGTCGGGTTGATGAACATGGTCGACTGCCAGGCATCGGCCGCGCTGTCGCCGAGGTCGGCGTACACGGCCTGAAGACCCCTGTTGTTGATGAGGGCGATTTGAACCGCCGTCTCGACGTCGAGGACTTTCCTGCGCGCCAGCAGGCTTTTGACCTCAGCGGCAGCCGACCGGGCCTGGTTCCGGTTCTGGATCCAGGCCGTCTGCTTGCCCGTCACGACCGCGGTCTTGCTCGCAACGGAAGCAAAGCCTGCATCCTTGCTGGAATATTCGGCGCCCGTGACACAGCTGCTCAGCACTAGCGGAAACGCCAGCACGGCCATTAATCTTCCGAGGCCAATCATGAGTCGTCTCCATTGGTCGGAGACTGGAGGTCGTTCTGTCTACGCCACGGTCGGGGATCGACGGGTTGCCTGGCGATGTAGCCTGACATTGGCGACCGGTACGCGATCGGGCGCGGGGAAGGCTGTTCGACCGCGGGGGAAGATCCCACCACGTCGGGAGGAAGCGTGGATGCGCAGCCGCCGACAACAAGCGGCAGCCCCACCACGAAAAGCGAGGGTTTCATTATGAAATTTCCGAATAGGAGATAGCCTACGGGCGCTCGCCTGGACGCAGGCAGCGACCGACTGGACCCGATCGACCGGGTGCGTCTCTATTCAGATATTCGGGGGACGGTGAAGGGACGGCAGTTCGCCGAGGGCTGCACGATCGTCGATGAACTGTCGTATGGACGTGACGACGGGTCCGCCGACGTCGGGGCCTTCACAAATGATGCCCAGTCCGCCGCAGAAATCCTTGCAGCATTCCTGTTTGACGAGCTTGGTGTCGCCGTCGTCAGTTGAAGCGTCGTGCTGATGGCCGTGCTCCGATGGCTCGATCATGTGATGGCCGTCGGCCTCGGGTGTTGCAACTGAGGCGGCGTTCTCGAATTCCGGAAAGGCCGAGCCGTGCATGGCGGCACTGGCGCTGGACATGTTGTATCCGACCAGCGATGCCAAGATCGCCAGCCGCACGACGAGCAGCCATCTGCTCAGTGCGATTCGGTACATTCTGCCCATGCGACCTGCGTACAGTTTCAACGGCCTGCTTTCAATGGAAGAAACAGGTGCCGACGATTCGCGTCGTTTCTGTGGCCATGACGCAACGAACCGGTTGACGGCGCCACGCGGCAAATGCCTTTGTCAACATGGCCGCCCATGTTCCGGACTGGACCGGCGGCAGGAGATAAAATGCTCACAGCAGTTTCGACCATGACGGGCCTGTTTCTGGTAGCCTTCGCGGCCGCAACGATATTTCCGATGCAGTCGGAAGCCGCACTTGCGGGCCTTGTCCTGGCGGGCCAGCATCCGCCGGTCCTGCTTGTCGCGGTCGCATCGACTGGGAACACGCTCGGTGCCGTCGTCAACTGGGTCCTCGGCCGGGGCGTCGAACGGTTCCGGTCACGGCGATGGTTCCCCGTCGGCGACGCCGCGCTCGATCGGGCGTCGCGATGGTATCGCAAATACGGCAGGTGGTCACTGCTCCTCTCATGGATGCCGCTCTTCGGCGACGCGCTCACGGTTGCTGCCGGCGTGCTGCGCGAACCGCTGTTGCCGTTCCTTCTTCTCGTGTTCGTCGCGAAGACCGGGCGCTACGTTGCCCTCGTGCTCGCCGTCCTCGGAGTTATCGGTTGACGGCGGTCTCTTCGCGATGACCATCCGGTCGATGGTGTCGTCGCGCAGAACCAGAGTGTGCCAGGCCGCGGCCGCGATGTGAAGCGCCACCATCGCCAGGATGATCCTTGAGCCGATGACGTGATAGGGCGCGATCCCGAACCAGATGTAGCTTGCCACGAACCCCATTGCCGCCTGCCCGATAATGGCGGCATAGAAGGCATGATGAAGTACTCGGGAAAGCGCCTTTGCCGCCGACGCCGGTCGCCTGTCCGGCAGGGGTGGCCACAGGAGCCGGACCGCAAGCCGCAGGCCCATCAGTAAGCCGATGCCGATCCCCAGATAGTTGTGGAGGTAGTGTTGGACGAGATCCCAGCGGTCGGGCGTTATCCCCATGTGGACCGCATGATGGATCCGCTCGATGCTGCCGCCCGTCAGGTACTGGGTCGGGACCAGGAGGGCGATCAGCCAGTGAAGCCAGATCTGGATGCGGAAATATCCTGGTCTCATGGCGCAGCCGTTGTTGCGATGGTTCGCAAGAGCTAGCAGCCCGAGGTTAAGACATCGCTGATCTGCCGTATGGACTTTGAAATAACCCGCGATCCCTGGCGCAATTGGAACATTCCCTAGGCGACACTGTTAGACGGCGTAGTGAACGCGGCCACGATGCCGTTTCGACGAGGTTTTTACTGTTTGAGGATCGCGCCGCCATGGCCTGCGCCCTGTTATTCACTGCGGCGGCCAGGAAGCCGGATAGGAGATAATGCCATGCATCATATGTCGAGCGAAATGAAGGCCTGCATCGACAATTGCCTGACCTGCTACAGCGAGTGCCTTTTGATGGCCATGAGCCATTGCCTGGAACTGGGCGGGGAGCATACCAAGCCTGCACATTTCAAGCTGATGATGGCCTGCGCGGAAATTTGCCGGACCTCGGCGCATTTCATGCTGATCGGCTCGGAGCATCACAAGCATGTCTGCCGCGAATGCGCCGAAATCTGCGCCCAATGCGCAGACGATTGCGAGCGGATCGGCGACATGCAGAGCTGCGTCGAGGCCTGCCGCCGCTGCGCCGAGAGCTGCAGTCGCATGGCCGCCTAGAAGAGACGCAGCGCCCTCTTTCCGCCCGCTTCGCAGCCGAGATGATGGACCGCCGATCTCCTTTCGGCGGAACTCACACGTGCGAGGCTTTCTTGATCATATCTAAGCTGTTGCCTGTCACGGGGCTCCTGGTCATCACTTCCGCATGCGCCTCCTTTGGGCTTGCGGCGGACGACGTGGTCGCGCTTCGGCAGACCGATATGAAGGCCATGGCGGCGGCCGCCAAGACGATGGCCGAGATGTTCCGAGACCCCGCGAGCTATTCGTCGGCGGAATTCCGAAACGCCGCCGGAAGCATTGCCGCGAGGTCTGGCGATGCGCTGGCCGATCATTTCATCAGCGGATTGGATGATCCGAAGTCGAAGGCAAAGCCTGAGATCGGGGCGGAGCGTGAACGCTTCGACCGTCTGGCGGACGATCTCAGAGATTATGCGCACGCACTCGAGACCGCTGCCGCCGACAATCCCGGACTGATGACCGGCCGCATGCGGATGAAGCCCGGCGAGGTGATGGGCGGCGGTCCGCTCGGGACACATGTCCGGAACGAGGCGGCGCTGGCCTCCATCCCCGCCGAGCATCTCTTCCACCTGATGCTGCAGGCCTGCACGACCTGCCATGCCAGGTTCAGAATGGGCCAATGAGACGCCGCACCACGGGCCTGGCTACTCAGTCCTGAGCCCATTGACGACGAAGCAGGCGTCGATCGGGGGCATCACCACCGCAATCGGCCCACATGACCTGCGGCCATCGCTGCGGGTAAGCCTGTCCCTTTGCGGCAAGCTACTCTCGCTAACCTCTCCGGCAGCGGGTTCAATAGACTTGCCTCTACTTGCGCGCAGGAACTGAGTGCGAGCGGCACGGGCCTGTTCTATGGTCTCGTCGACCATCGACGCGAAAGTCGGATTTGCGCCTGCCTGGCAATCCGATGCAGCAACATGGCTGCTTGCGGCAATCGCCTACCCACGCGACCCGTAGCGCAGACCCGTCCGAGGTCGGGCGTGCCGCAATCGCCGATCTCAGGCGAGCGTTTCCGCAAAAAGTTCGAGCAGGCGCTTCCAATGCCGCTCAGAACCCTTTTCGCTGTAGATCTCGCCGCGGTCGGGAACGGTCCAGCCATGCGACATGCCGATATAGTTCTCGATTATGTGGTCGACGCCGCCGGTGCGCAGCGCCTCGGCGAGGCGAGCGGATTGTTCGGGTGGGAAGCTGCCATCGACGCCGGCAACGCCGACATAGACACGCGCCTTGATGTCGCCGGCCAGGCGATGCGGGCTGTCGGGCGCCTCGCTTGCGAGATTTCCGCCATGGAAGCTTGCAGCTGCCGCAATCCTGTCGGCATAGGCGGCCGCAGCCGTCAGAGCGCGACCGCCGCCCATGCAGTAACCGACGGCGCCGACCGGACCGGAAACGCCTTCGGCCTCGAGCGCATCGAGGAAGGCCGCGCTGTCGCGCTTCGTCATCTCCTGCGTAGTCTCGCGGATCATTCTCATGATCTCGGCGCGCGAGGTCTCGTTGCCGAAGGAAGAACCGTCGAAGGGGCCGTATGCTCCAAAACGATAGAAGAGATCGGGTGCAAGCACGACATAGCCGGCATTCGCGAGACGCTCGCCCATGATGTCGATGGCCTCGCGCGGCCCGAGCGCATCCATGTAGTAGAGAATGCCCGGCAGGACTTTGCCCTCGCTGCCTTCGGGGCGGAAAACTGACGCCCTGGCAACGCCGTCAGCCGTCGAGATTTCAATATCGCGTTTCATCGACCAATCCCTTTGATTTTATTGAAGCAGCGCTCAGGCCGCTGCCGGCAATCTGGCAAAGGCTGACAACAGTCTCAAGACACGAATGTGCGGATTGAAGGCTGTCCCAAGATGTCTTGGCAGGCTTATTTCTTCAGGTCGCGGTGGGTGTCGGCTGTCCTGCAATCCTCCATCCACAGTTTGACCGCCCCGTTGCACGAGGCGGGTGGCGCAGGCGATTGCCGATCGTCCTGATCGATGGCATGACTGGGAAACCGGGCCGAGGGCGTTACGAGAACGAGATCAGTCCGTGCAGAGACGGCCGCGGGCGATCCGGGCAGGAATTGGGCGATTGGCTCGAAACCCGTCGAGCTCTTGAGGGGACATGACATTGATGCCGAAAGCAGCCGCAGCCGGAAGATACATTCTTGCCTATCTGTCCTGGCCACTGGTATTTTTCTCCGGCCTGACGGGCGCCTATTTCGCCTTTGCCGGCGATCGACCGATGGTTGTCTTCTCTGCCGTCTATGCAGGCGAGGTCCTCATCCTCTTTCTGCTCGAACGCGCCATTCCCTACGAGCAGCGCTGGCTCCAGGCGGATGGCGAAACGGCCAACGACATCGCTCACACGGTGTTGACCAAGGGGCTGGTGCAGCTAGCGGCACTCTCGGCAGCGATCTTTCCGATGCTCGCTGCCGGCCTGCTGCAGCCGCTGGCCGCCATGCAGTTCAGCCTCTGGCCATCATCCTGGCCGATGATCTTTCAGGCAACCCTCGCCGTCATCATTGCCGAATTCGGCCTCTACTGGGCGCACCGCATCGCCCATGAACGGCTGTTCTTCTGGCGCTTCCATGCCCTGCACCACAGCGTCACCCGCCTCTGGGTCATCAATACCGGCCGTTTCCACGTCATCGATTCCCTGTTCAAGATCGCGTTGAGCCAGATCCCGCTCTATCTGCTCGGCGCCCCGCTGCAGGTCTTCTGGTGGCTTGGTGCGGTCACGGCCTTCATCGGCATCCTGACCCATTGCAACGTCGACATGCGCACGGGCCTTTTCGATTTCGTCTTCAGCACGCCCCGGCTTCACCGCTGGCACCATTCGAAGGATCTCCGCGAAGGCAATACCAATTATGGCGAGAATGTCGTGCTGTTCGACCAGCTGTTCGGCACCTATTTCAACCCCGACCGCCCATCCTCGACCGATATCGGCATCAAGGGCCAGATCGCCCCCGGCTTCGTCAGCCAACTGGCGCAGCCCTTCACCAAGGACGGCGTGCGCCAGATCCTCGGCCGTCAGCCCAAACGTGGCTGAGACCGAAAATCGGTCTTTGCCCGTCATCATTTCATGACAATCGACTCGTAAGAGCCTGCAAACCTCGACGGAAACGGACAGGACGGCGAATGACGACGTTGAAACAGGTTGCGCTGAGGGCCGGATGTTCCATGGCGACGGCAAGCCGTGTGCTGAACCTCAGCGGCCCTGTCAGTCAGGCGGCTGCTCTTCGCGTGCGCCGCGCTGCAGCCGAAGTCGGCTATCGGGCGACGGCACCGTCTGCCCGCAGTGGCCGCCGGCCTGTCATTGGCGTGCTGGTGCCGAGTGTGACCAATCCCGTTTTTGCTTCGTCTCTCTCGGGCATCCAGAACCGCATGCTGGTCGCCGGCCATAGCGTTCTCATCGCCCAGTCGAATTACGATCCCGATCAGGAGGCCAATGCGGTGGCAGGGCTTCTCGGCGAGCGGCCGACCGGGCTTATTCTGACTGTCTGCAATGGCGAGACCAGCCCGGCATTGGCACAGGACCTGCCGCCGACCGTGCTGCTTGGCAGCTCGCCGACGGCTCGATATCCGGCTGCCGTCACCGTCAACAATTATGCGGCCGGCGGCCGGCTGACAGAACATCTCTTATCCATGGGCCACCGGCGCATCCTCTACGTCTCCGGCAGCTTCAGGGCCTCGGACCGTGCGCTTCTGCGTTACCGCGGCTATCTGCAGACGATGGAGACAGCGGGTGTGGCCCCGTTAGAGGCCGTGGAAGTGCCCTTCGTCAACGGTTACGACCAGATGGATCTCGGCCAGGCCTTGCGGACATTTTCCCCGACCGCCGTCATCGGCTCGAACGATCTGATCGCGCTCGGCGTCATCGGTGCGATCAATCGCGAGGGGCTTAGCGTTCCCGACGATATCTCGGTTGCCGGCTTCGACGGTATCGCCATCGGCAAGCTCATCAATCCGACGCTGACCTCGATCGAAATGCCCGATCTCAGCATGGGCGCGACAGCAGCGTCGCTGCTGCTCGATATCGTCGAAAACGATGCGCCGCTCAGGCATCTCGAATTGTCGCATGCCCTGCGCCCTGGCGGCACTGTGCGAAACCTCCAAAACGAGAAAACCGCCGCACCTGCAGGATGCGACGGTTCCGGGTCGAGACCGCGGGCGGCTTAACCCGCGACCAATTGCAAATTAGCTGCGCGGCAGCATGCCTTCGACGTCGGCGGCTGCGTCGTCGAGTGCTTCCTGCGGCTCGGCCGAACCGTCAACGACGCGCGACAGGTTGTCTACGATCGTCTGGGTGACCTTGACGCCGTTGGTACCCGGGAAGGCGTACCAGGGGATCATGCGCGGCATCTGGCTGAGGCCCGCCTGGAAGAGCGGGTTCTTCTTGTAGAAGTCGCCGAGATATTCGGCCGACTTGGCGGCAAGTTCGTTGTTCGGCACATAGCCGGTGCCGGGAACGACGACGGAGGCGCCATAGGGGCCGGCGGCGAACTTGGCGAACTTCCAGGCGGCCTCCTGCTTGGCCGGATCCTTGGCGAGGATGACGACGGCGTTGCCACCGGTTGGCAGATGGCCCTTGTCCGGATCGATGAGCGGGATCTGGGCGGTGCGCAGATCGAACTTGGTGCCGACATTCTTGATCGTGTTGACGAGCGCGCCGGTCGTCTGGAATTCGAAGCCGACCTTGCCGGCTGCAAAGGCCTGTTCGCCCGCTGCCTTGGTGAAAACAGGCATGCCGCCTTCTTTGACGAAGCGGCTGATCAGTTCGACGGCCTTCTGGCCCTCAGGACCGTTGAAGGTGACCTTCTGCTCGTCGTCGCTCAGCATCTTGCCGCCGGCGCCGAAGAGGAGGGCCGAGAACATCCAATCGTCGCCCTGCCAGCGGAAGTCCATGCCGTCGACGCCGTTGCCGAGCGCCTTGATCTTGCCGGCGAGTGCGATCACTTCATCCCAGGTCTTCGGCGGGGTGTCGGGATTGCCGCCGGCGGCCTTCACGAGATCCGCATTGTAATACATGATCGGGTTGGAGGTGGCGAAAGCGAGGCCGACCTGTTTGCCCTTGACCTGGGCGAGCTTCAGGATCGTGTCCGAGAAGCCCTGCTCGGCCATGTTGCCTTCCTTCTGGACCATCGGTGTCATGTCGACGGCGACATTGCGCTCGTTCAGCATGCGCAAGCGGTTCAGGCCGATGAAGGTGACGTCGGGCATTTCAGACGTACCGGCCTGGCGCAAGATCAGTTGGATGCCGTCTTCGTAGGTCGCCGAGGGAGCGGCGAACTGGATTTTGATGTCGGGGTTTTCTTCCATGAACTTCTTCGAGATCGTGTCCATCACGTCCTTGAAGAAACCCGGCATCGGGTAGTGGATCGTCAGCGTCGTTTCAGCGTGGGCCGGCAGGGCTGCCGCCACGGACAGAGCCGCTACTGCGAGGAACTGGGTGAAATGCTTCATCGCTCGTTCTCCTGGGTTCAGCCGGTCAGCCTTTGAGACCGGTCATGGTGATACCCTCGACGAAGCGTTTCTGCGCGAGCAGAAAGGCCGCAACGAGGGGAATGGTGATGATGATGGTGGCCGCCATCAGCGCGCCGTAATCGTCGCCGGCTTCCGCGGCGCGGAAGTTCATCAGGCCGAGCGGCGGCGTGGCGTAGCCGGGCTTCGAGATGACAATCAGCGGCCAGAAGAGGTCGTTCCAATGGGCGACGACCGAAAAGATCGCGAAAGCCGTGACTGCCGGCCAGGCATTCGGCACGATGACGCGCGAGACGATGCCGAGTTCGGACATGCCGTCAAGACGAGCGGCATGGATCAGGTCATCCGGCATGGCGCGGAAGAACTGCAGGAACAGGAAGATTGCAAAGACCGAGATGGTGAAGGGGGCCACCAGCGCCGTATAGCCGTTGAGCAGCGACAGGCTGTCGAAGGCGACGTAGAGCGGCAGGGCAGTTGCATGGATCGGTACCAGAAGGCCGAGTAGCACCAGCATCATCATCAGGCGGGCGGCACGGAATTTCAGCTTCGCCATGGCATAGGCGCAGGGAACCGCGACCAGCACCTGGAAGACGAAGATGAGCGTGCAAACGACAACACCGTTCCAGAGCAGGGTGCCCATCGCGACCTTGTCGAGTGCCTTGGCAAAATTCTGCATGTAGAAGAAATGCGTCGGGATCAGCGAAAGAGCCGCCGTAAAGATATCGTCCTGCGACTTGCCAGCGGCCGAGATCATGAAGATGTAGGGCGCGAGGAAGATGACCGCCCCGACGATGAGCAGCGCCAGGCGGATAAGCCGGCCGAGGGTAAAGTGGGAGCGCGTCTTCATGAATAGTGCACCCGCCGGTCGAGGAAGCGGTACTGCAGGAACATCATGACGACGAGGATGGCAAGGAAGACCACGGTCATGGCCGAGGCATAACCGACCTTCATGTAGACGAACCCCTCCTGGTAGATGGTGAAGAGCAGGACTTCGGAAGCATGGTTGGGGCCGCCGTCGGTCAGCGTCTTGACCGTCTCGAAGGTCTTGACCGCATTGATGATGCTGATCGTGGTGACGAAGAGCGCCGTCGGACCGAGCATAGGCCAGGTGACGAGGAAGAAGCGGTCCAGTGAGGATTTGGCGCCGTCGATCTCGGCGGCGGCATAAAGCTCGCGCGGGATCGCTGTCAGGCCGGCCAGGAACAGCACCATGTTGAAGCCGACCGTCTGCCAGACGCCGATGATCGAGAGGCTGTAGAGCGCGGTTGCCGAGGAGCCGAGCCAGTTCGGCTTGGGCAGGCCGACGACATCGAGCATCGCATTGAGCGGGCCGATGGTCGGGTGGAAGAGATACTGCCAGACGGTCGCCATGGCGACGATCAGCGACACGACGGGGAGGAAATAGGCAGTGCGGAAGACGCTCTTCCCCCAGCCCTCGCTCTCGATCAGCATGGCGACACCGAGGCCGAGCAGGATCGAGACGGGCGCGACAATCGCCGTATAGACCGTGGTGTTCCACAGCGACTTGCGGAAGGTGCGGTCGGTGAAGAGCTCGGTGTAGTTCTCGAAGCCGACGAAGCGGAACTTGCCGACGCCAAGCTCGAAATCGGTAAAGCCGAGAAAGATGACGGCGACGATCGGCGCCAGCACGAAGAGCACGATCAGGATGATTGCCGGCAGCGACAGCAGCCAGGCCATCTGTGCTTCGCGACGCTCATGCCTTGCGGCCGACGCAACCGGACGGATCTCGCCCGCAGCTATGCTAGCCATGGGCTTTCTCCCTGCTGGCATCGGCGGTAAGGGCGCTCGTGCGAAGCCGGCGACCGTCAGGCGCAAAGACCAGGGCCTTGTCGGGCTGAAAGGAGAGCGCAACACCCATGCCGGCCGACAGGCCCGCAGCATCGGCAGGCGCAAGCTTGGCGAGCACGGTCTCGCCGATCGCATCCAGCCGGCAGAACAGGATGACTTCCGAGCCTAGGAATTCCATGCGTTCGATACGGGCGGGCAGCGACGTCTGGCCATCGGCGGCAAGCCGGACGAATTCCGGCCGGATGCCGATCGTCACGTCAGGACCTGAAAGACCCGGTTCTGCGAGCGCCATCTTGATATCGCCGAAGGCGACAGTTCCATTCTCGATGCGTGCCGGCAGGAGATTGATGCGCGGCTGGCCGACGAAACGGGCGACCTCGATATGGGCAGGGTCGTCATAGATGACCTGTGGCGGGGCGAGTTGCAGCAGCTGGCCGCCGATCATCACGGCAACGCGGTCGGCCATCGAAAGCGCTTCGGCCTGGTCATGGGTGACATAGACGGTCGGCACGCCGGCGCGGCGATGCAGCTCGACGATCTCGCCGCGCGCATGAACTCGCAGATTGGCATCGAGATTGGACAATGGCTCGTCCATCAGGAAGACACTTGGATGGCGCACCATGGCGCGGGCAAGCGCCACGCGCTGCCGCTGGCCGCCAGACATCTGGCCGGGCTTGCGATCCAGCAGATGGTCGATCTTGAGCGCTTTCGCCGTCTCCTGCACGTCGCGGGAAATGCCTGAACGAATGGCGCGGTAGCCGGGCATGACCGGACCGAGGAAGGGCAGGCGCTGAAAGCGGCTTAACCGGCGCATAGCAAGCGGCACGGCGATATTCTGGCCGGCCGTCAGATGCGGATAGAGCGCGTAGGACTGGAAGACCATGGCGATGTTGCGGTCGGCGGCCGCCACATCGGACATTTCCCGTCCGCCGATAACGATCTCGCCGCTATCGGCATGGTCGAGGCCTGCAAGGATGCGCAGGAGCGTGCTCTTGCCACAGCCCGAGGGGCCGACAAGCGCGATGAATTCGCCCGGCTGAACGTCGAGGCTGATATTTTTGAGGATGGCATTGTCGCCATAGGATTTGCTGATGGCAGAAAGGGCGAGCGCGCTCATTACGCCGGCTCCTTCTGCACCTTGTGGGCCTCGTGCGGATAGACTTCGGCAACGACATCGTCGAGCACATGCGCCACCATGCCGGGAACAGCGACGATCTCGCTGGCAACGTCATCGCCGAGATCGTGGATTGCGGCACCGATCAGCCTCTCGCCCGACATTTCGCGCTCCATCGTGCCTATGATGAAGGAGGCCGCCGGGCCCCAGACGAGCGCGGTGTCGTTGTAGCGTCCCTTCCAGGCCCAGTGCAGGTGGCCGCTGGCATAGAGGGCGACGTCATGGGAGGCAATCAGATCATAGAGCCGCTGGCGCTGGGCCGGGCGGATGCTCCAGTAGCCGGTCTCGCCCTCGTTAGGTGTGTCGACGAAGAGCGGCTTATGCGCGAACATGGCAACCCGCCGTCCGGCGCGTCCGGCAAGCGCTTGCTCCAGCCATGCAAACTGCGTTTCCTGCTCGTCGTTCTCCATGCCCATCAGCAGGCTGTCGAGGCCGATCAGGCGCCAGTCGCCGGCATCCTCCAGCCAGTAATCTGGGCCGACGAGGCTGCGCCAGCGGTTGAGCCTTGTCGTATCGACCGGCTGCGGTGAGCCCGGCAGATGGCCGACATCGTGATTGCCGGGCACGATCAGCATCGGGATCTTCACATGCCGCATCAGCTCCACGCAGAAGGTCAGGTCCTCGTCCTTGTCGGCGCCATCGACGGCAAGATCACCGGTATGGATGACGAGATCGGCGCCGCTGCTATTGATCCACTCGGCGAGCGGCTGCCAGTTGCCGTTGAAATGCGGGATCGACGGGCTGAAATGCGTGTCGGTGATCTGGACGATTCTCATGCCGGGGCTCTCCAATAAGGCCCGCGGCAGATTTCCGGCGGCAGGCACTGTTCGTGCCGCCTCTTTAGAGCGCCCCAATGTCAGGCGGGTTACAAGCGTTTCCACCCTTGTTCCAATTGTGTCGTGCAATTGTCATGGAGGATCGAACGCTTGGTCAGGTCCGAGCTCCCGCGAAGGATCGATCGATATATGTTGAAATCAAAGATCGCTATCGACGTCGAGATCCGGCGTCGGTGCAAGCATCCGTCCATGGCGGATCAGGATCACGTCCACGCTATCGCCATCGTAGAGGTAGTCTAGCAGATAATCCCCGACCACGAGCGTCAGGCTCCCGGTAATCTGCAGGCCGCCGTGCATCCGGTTCCCGGATTGAGGAAATTCGGACAGTGTCCGCTTCGCGTTCTTGAACGCGAGCGCAAACTTTCGGGCTGCGGCAGGGTTGAGTTTCCGCAGATACTCGCCTTCGCGGCGGATATAGCTGGCGACATCCTTGGAAAGCCGTACGGCAGTCACGCAGCTTTTCCACCCACGATCCTGTCGATGTCCGCGATCACGTCATCCATATTCTCGAACTCTCCAGCAGCGATCTGCTCGCGGCCCTTGATCGCGGCGAGGATGTCGGCCCCCTCGTTCATGAGATACGTCCGCAGGGCTCGAACGATGATGTAGCTGCGGGATCGATCGCTTGCTTTTGCGATGGCTTCGATATCTGCAATCACGTCGGAAGGCACCCGGAGAGTGACAGATTCTGATTGGCTGGCGTTCGACATTGCTTGCCTCCTTCAGGGTGTAAGACAATGTAAGACAAACGAGGATCGGATACAATGGTGGACCGAGTCACGGATCGATTTTACGTCCTTTCTCTTTCCGTCGTAACAGATCGAGTTCAGGCCCGACAAGCAGCGAACGACGTAATGCAGACAGGATCGTCTCAGATGGTTCGCCTGACGGCGGCCCGTTGATTATCTCGTCCAAAGCCGGGCGGTCAATCTTCTGTCGGTACCGGGCAATAAAGGCCTTGGTCGCTGGCGAACCTTCGCCCTTGCGATAGGCGATTGCCACATCGGACGTCACCGTCACGCCGCCGAGCGGTCTGTAGTGGACATCCTGCAGTTCCACCCGGCTCATGGATTGCGGCACGAGAGCGATGCCGATGCCGATGCCGACGAGGGCGGCGATCTCGGTGAAGTCGTGCGCGATGGCCTTGACGGATGGTTCGAACCCGGCCTCCCGGCAAGCCTGCAACGTGTTGCAGTGAAAGCCGACTTCCGGCGGCTGGCGTGGTGTGATGAATATGTCGCTCGCCAGATGGGCAAGCTTATCGATGGGGCGTTCTGCAAATTCATGGTCGGCGGGAACCATGGCGACCAGCGGCTCGCGCAACACGACCTGCACGGAAACACCCGGCGGGATCGGTGCCGGTGCGCGGATATAGCCGAAATCGAGCAGGCCGTCGGCAATGCGCTGCAGCTGCTGACGTAGCTCCATTTCCTGCAGCTCGACCTCGACATAGGGGTAATCGCGCTTGAAGTTCTTGATGGAGCCGACGACAGCGCCGGAATAGGCGGCAGACGCCACATAGCCGATCGAGATGCGCCCGCTTTCTCCGCGGCCCGCGCGGTGGATAGCGGCGACCGTCGCTTCGGTCTGGGTCAGGACCTTGCGTGCCTCCTGGAACAGGATCTCACCCGAATGCGTGAGTTGGACAGCACGACGGCTCCTGTCCAGCAGCGGCGTACCGACGATCCTCTCCAGGCTCATGATCTGCTGGCTGAGGCCCGGCTGGGCGATGCCGAGGCGGGTGGCGGCGCGCTCGAAATTCCGCTCCTCGACCAGTGTCACGAAATACCTCAGATGCCTGAGCTCGAAGCCGGGGTCGGTCAGCGCCATCACGCTCTCCTAGAAGAATTCAAATCTATGACGTTTCGCCGGTTTCATAATCCATGCTTATGAAAAATTCGAGCCTGGTTTATTGGACCTTTCAAAAATAACATGATTAGAAAAATCCAGTTTTACGGCATATAACGGGCTCCCGATGACTGGTTCTCTTCGCTTGCGTAATTTCGCTTCGACTACGGTTCTCGCGGGCGCGCTTCTGGCGCCGCTGTCTGCGTCTGCCCAGGACGCTGATCCGACGACGCTTGCCCCGATCGTCATCAGCGGTGCCGAGGATGAGGATCCGACGGCTCCGGTGAAAGGTTTCGTCGCCCGGACCAGCGCGACCGCGACCAAGACCGGCACACCGCTTCTCGAAACCCAGCAATCCATCTCGGTGCTGACGGCCGATCAGCTGAAATCGCAGGACGTCGAGACCGTCGGCCAGGCGCTGGATTATGTGCCTGGTGTCGTCGGCGAGCCCTATGGTGCCGATCCGCGCTTTGATTCCCCGCGCATCCGCGGTTTCGACAGCCGCCAGTCGCAGTTTCTAAACGGACTTCGCATGATGCGGACAGCAGGCGCTCCCGCCGTCGATCCTTATCAGCTCGAGCGCATCGAAGTCCTGCGCGGGCCGGCATCGGTCATGTACGGCCAGGGCAATCCCGGCGGCATGATCAATCTTATCAGCAAGCGGCCGGTCTTCGAGCGTTTCGGCGAAGTCGGCGTTCAGGCTGGCAGCTACGATACCTACGGCACCTATTTCGATTTCGGCGACATCATCCCCGGTAATCCGGATTTCGCCTATCGCCTGACGGGTCTGGCAAGGACTGCCTCGGCACAGGTCGATGAACTCGACAACGACCGCTATTTCATCGCCCCGGCGCTGACCTGGCAGCCGGATGAAGACACCAAGCTGACGATCCTGACCAGCATCCAGCACGATAATCCGAGCACGCCATCCGGCCTGCCGCCTGCACTCACCCTCAATGCGGGCACTAACCGTCTGTCGCGGGATTTCTTCGTCGGCGACAAGAGCTTCGACACGTCGGACCGGACGCTGACCAATATCGGCTATGAGCTGGAACACCGCCTGAACGATACCTGGACCTTCCGCCAGAGCCTCCGCTACCAGAATTTCGACTGGAACTATCAGGCGCTCGGCATGTCGACGATCGGCCTTACAGGCGGCCGGACGATCAACCGCAATGCCACTATCCAGGACGAGTTGCTGAACACGTTCAACGTCGACAACAACCTGCTTGCGGAATTCGACACCGGCGATATCAGGCACAAGATGCTGTTCGGTCTGGACTACCGCTATTACAGCAACAATGTCGGCACGCAGTTCTGGCGCGCCACGCCGCTCGACGCCTTCAATCCGGTCTACGGCTCCGTTAATCTGATTGCGCCGACGCTCAGCACCTATGTCGATTCGACCATGACGCAGGTCGGCATCTATGTGCAGGACGAGCTTGCCTATGAGAACTGGCGCGCAACGGCAGCCCTTCGCCAGGACTGGGCCAGAACAGAGGGAACATCGACCAACCGGTTGACCGGTGCGTCGCGCCCTCTCGACAAGGACGACCAGAAGCTGACGGGCCGCGCCGGCCTCAGCTATGTCTTCGACAATGGCATCGCCCCCTATATCAGCTATGCCACATCTTTCGAGCCGGTTCCGGTGCCTGCAACCGGCGGACCACTGCAGCCGACGACGGGCGAGCAGGTGGAAATCGGGGTCAAATATCAGCCGGAGGGCTGGAACGGCTTCTTCACTGTTGCCGCCTATGACCTCAAGCAGAAAAACGTGCTGACGACCTTTGCGCTGCCGGGCGGCGGTACGTCTACCGGGCAGATCGGCGAGGTCGACGTTAAGGGCTTGGAGCTCGAAGGCGTCACCAGCCTTGCCGACGGGCTCGACCTGCGCGCCGCCTACACGTACATGCAGGCCGAAATTGTCGGCGGCGTCGATGACGGAAATCGCCCTGATAACGTGCCTGAACATGCGGCAAGCCTTTGGCTCGACTATACTTTCCCGGAGGATACAGCGCTGGAAGGTTTCGGTCTCGGCGGCGGCGTGCGTTACGTCGGCCAGCGCTACGGCGATAACAAGAACACGCTTGATCTTGACGCCGTGACCCTCTTCGACGCAGCTCTCCACTACGAGAAAGACAACATGACGGCCTCGCTGAACTTCAAGAATCTCGCCGATAAGGATTATGTTGCAAGCTGCAGCTCCTTCGGCTGCACCTACGGCGATGGCAGAACGGTGATGGGCAAGCTGACCTTTCAATGGTGAGAGACTATCGAGCGGCACAGGGACGAGGCTTCGGCCGTCGGCAGGCACTTGCCCTGCTGGCGGCTTTGGCCATTCCGGGCAAAACCTTCGCAGCAGGTCAGAAGCGCATTGCCGCGATCGACTGGGCGATGCTCGAAACGCTTGTAGCAATCGGCGTCATGCCGATCGCCGCGACCGAGCTCGTGCAGTTCCGCAAGGATGCGATCGAGCCGGTACTGGACAAGAGCGTCGCCGATCTCGGCCTGCGCGGATCGCCGAACCTCGAGCTTTTGCGCCTGCTGCGCCCGGACCTCATCCTGATTTCGCCCTTCTATGTCAGGTTCGAGGCGAGCTTCCAGGCGATTGCGCCTGTCCTGTCGCTGCCCTTTTATAACAGGGGCGAGCCGCCCTATCAGAAGGCTGTCGATGCCGTTTCGGCCCTTGCCACGGAACTGGGTGTCGAGGACCGCGGCCGCGAGGTGGTCGCGCAACAGGCTGTCCTTATCGAGGAAACGCGTGAGAGTCTGCAGGGTTTTGCGTCGCGGCCGACCTATCTGGTCAATATTGGCGACGCCAGGCATGTGCGCGTCTTCGGCGCCGACAGCATGTTCGGCGATATCCTCGGTCGTCTCGGCCTGCCGAATGCCTGGGCGGATCGCTCGCGTTATACGTTCGCCGCTCCGGTGCCGATCGAAAATCTCGCTGCCGAGCCGGATGCGAGGATCGTCATCATCTCCGATATCCCAGTCGAGGCCCGCAATGGGTTGAAGACCAGCATGATCTGGCAATCGCTGCAGCCGGTACGGGACGGCCGCGTGCTGATGCTCGGCAATATCAATCCCTATGGCGGCATCTTGGCAGCCGCCCGGTTCACTCGGCTTTTCAAGGCGGCGATACTGTCGTCAGGGGAGATGCCGTGATCAGACCCATCGCACTCTTTGCCGCGCTCTCAGCCTTTGCCGTTTCCGCCGGCCTCTTTCTTCTGACAGCACTGAACCATCTGCCCTTTGCCGACTGGCCGTCTCTGCCATTTGATCCCGCGCAGATGACGACGCGGCAGATCATTTTCGCCTATGCCGTCTTGCCGCGCGGGGCAGTCGCGATCCTCGCCGGTGCCGCGCTCGGGCTTGCCGGCGCGCTGCTGCAGCGTTTGCTGCGCAATCCCATCGCCGATCCCTCGACGCTTGGTGTCTCCGCTGGCGCGCAGCTTGCGATTGTCACGGCGACGCTGTTCTTTCCCGAGATGCTCGACGGCTACCGCGCCTTCGTGGCGCTCGCGGGCGCGGCGGCAGCCACCGCCATCGTCTTTCTGCTCGGCTGGCGGCGCGCCTTCGAACCCATCACCATGGCGGTCTCCGGCCTGCTCGTCGGCATTACCTGCAGTGCGCTCTCGGCGGCGATGACGCTCTCGCAGGGCGAGTATCTGATGTCGCTGGTGACCTGGAACGGCGGTTCGCTCAGCCAGCAGGACTGGTCGACGACGACAACCCTCGGCCTCGAACTGCTGCTCGGCCTCGCCGTCACGCTCCTGCTCCTGCGTCCGCTCACCTTGCTCGGCCTCGGCGACAGCAGTGCCCGCTCGCTCGGCGTGGCACTTGCAGGTACGCGCATTGCCGTCACAAGCGTTGCGGTGGCGTTGAGCGCGGGCGTTGCTGCTGCCGTCGGCCTCGTCAGCTTCGTCGGCCTTGCCGCACCCGCGTTCGTGCGCCTGCTCGGTGTGCGCACGACACGCAGCATCCTGCTTCTTTCACCTGTCGCCGGCGGCCTGTTGCTCTGGTTCTGCGATGGTATCGTGCAACTGATCGCCTCCTCGGCCGGCGAGACCTTTCCGACGGGATCGGTAACGGCCTTGATCGGCGGACCGTTGCTGCTTTGGTTGCTGCCGCAGGTGCGCGCCGTCGAGCCGCCCCAGCCGCCCGATAGCGTCCTCGTCGCACGGGCGCCGCTGTCACGGCTCGCCCTCATCCTCTGCGTGCTGCCGCCATTCGTCTGGGCGGCCCTTGGCGTTGCGCGCCTGCCCGATGGATGGGTGCTGCTCAGCGGCGATCTTTTCTGGGAGCTTTTCCCGGCCCGCTGGCCCCGTCTGTTGGCATCGGCCGCTGCCGGCGGTTTGCTCGCCATGGCGGGCGCCATGCTGCAGCGCCTCACCGGAAATCCGTTGGCAAGCCCTGAAGTGCTGGGTGTCAGCGGCGGTGCCGGCGTCGGTTATGCCGTTGCCTTAAGCTTCTCAGCCGATGCCGGCGCGCCCACGCTCTTCCTCGGCGCCGGCAGCGGCGCAATCGTGGTGCTGGTCATCGTCGCGCTTTTTGCCGCCCGCCGGCATCTGCCGCCCGAACGCTTGCTGCTTGCAGGCATTTCTGTCAGTGCTTTGAGCTCGGCGATCCTGAGCGCTCTTCTTGCCGTCGGCGATCAGCGCGCCTGGCAGATCCTCGCCTGGCTCGGCGGCTCGGCCGCGGCCGCCACGCCGGAAACGGCGGCCTTCCTTGCCGGCCTCACCATCGTCATCCTCGCAACCGGCCTGATCCTCACACGCTGGCTGGTGATCCTGCCGCTCGGTGCACCGACCGCGCTCGCGCTCGGTCTGCCCCTGGTCGGCGCCCGAACGATGATGGTGTTGACGGCGGGCATCGCAACGGCGGCTGCCTCGCTCTTGGTCGGTCCCTTGAGCTTCGTCGGCCTGATGGCCCCGCATATCGCTCACCGCGCCGGCTTTGAAAAAGCGGGCAGCAGGCTCCTCGCCTCGGCCGTCATAGGTGCTGTGCTGATGGTGATCGCCGATCTCGGTGCGCGCAACGTGACCTTCCCCTACGAATTGCCACTTGGCCTCTTCGCCGCCTTCGCCGGCGCGCCCTATCTCGTCTGGATGATCGGCAGGCGGCAGTGAGGGCTGGCCATCAGCCATGCGACGAGGATATCGCTGTTGACCTTACCGCTTCCGTCGAGCGCAACGAAGAGAGGAACTCAGCCGGGGGCATGGGGCGGGAGAACAGGAAACCCTGCAGGTCGTTGCATCCGGCCGCGACGAGAAAGTCTCTCTGCCCTTCAGTCTCTACGCCTTCGGCCGTCGTCGCTTTTCCAAGCGTGCGGCTCAAACCCAGGATCGCCGAAACGATCGCCGCACCCTCGGCTTGCGTTCCCAGCAACCGCACGAAGGAGCGGTCGATCTTGATCCGGTCGATGTTGAATTGAATGAGGTGGCTCAGCGACGAGAAGCCGGTGCCGAAATCATCAAGCGCAATCCGGATCCCCTGCGACCGAAGCTTGCCGAGCATTCCTTGAGCATTTTCATCGATGTTGAAGAGTGCGGCTTCCGTCAGTTCCAGTTCCAACCGCGATGGCGTCAGGCCGGTTTCGGTCAGGATGGAGAGCACGTGGCGATCGAAGTCCCGATGCCGGATTTGCGAGGGCGAAACGTTGACGGCGACCGACATATCGGCCGGCCAGTTCGTGGCCGCCTTTGCGGCATTCCTCAGCACCCATTCGCCAAGCTGGTCGATCATGCCGGCCTCCTCGGCGATCGGGATGAATTTGTCCGGTGACAGCAGCCCCTGGATCGGATGGCGCCAGCGCACGAGAGCCTCGGCGCCCGAAAGGTTCCCTTGCGCGTCGGCACGATGCACGCCCTGAAAGAAGACTTCCAATTGACCGACGGCGTTCGTGCGGGGGTTGTCGGCCATATCGGGCAAACCTGCGCTATCTTCCAGCACGAGGCGAAGGTCGTTCTTGAGGCTTTCGCGTGCCTCCACCCGGTGATCCAGGGACGGATCATATTCGACCAGGCGGCCTCGCCCGTTGGTCTTGGCTTCGTAAAGAGCAACGTCCGCACGCCGCAAAACCTCGCTGGTCGCATGGGCCGCGTCATGAAAGGCAGCGATACCGATCGAGCATCCGATGCGGACGACGACGTCGCCGCCACGAAGCTGGAACGGCTTGCTCAGTGCCTCGATAATGGCGTTGCAGAGGAGGATGTAACTAACGTCCCCCTCCCTGACATCGGGAAGCAGCAGCGCGAATTCATCGCCGCCGAGCCTTGCAAGCGTGTCGTCCGATTCGATCAGGGCATTCATCCTGTCGACGGCGCCGCGCAGCAGCTCATCACCGGCGGCATGCCCATGAATGTCGTTCACTTCCTTGAATTTGTCGAGATCGACAAGGGCAAGGACGGCGCGCTCGCCAGGCGATTTCATGGCCGCAAGGCATTGCTCGAAACGGGCCGCAAAGAGCGCCCGGTTCGGCAGACCCGTCAATACGTCATGCAGCGAAAGATGCCGCGCATGATGTTCGCTGGCGCTGAGTTCTCTGAGGCTGCCGCGCAAACGGCCCATCAAGGCAAAAAAGAGGCCTGCGATGACAAGGCCGGCCACGGAGAGCACGGGAAAAAGCCGGCCGATGACGCGTGAGCCCGGCAGATCCGGCCTCCAGATGATGAAGCCGATAGGGTCGCCTGACGCCGTCGCCTCGATTTCGAACGCGACTTCATTCTGCTCCTGATCCGCGGTGCGGGCATAACGAGCGCCGGCCAGCCCCTGTTCGCGGCTCAGCGTATCGAGCGTGACACCGTCGAGGAAGCGGAACGCCACCAGGTAGAGCCTGTTGCCGTCATTTGCTTCCTGGGGATCCACTTTCGAAGAGCGTGTGACCGAAACGACGCCCGCGACCGAAGGGCGGCCCTCAAGTCGCATCAGCTCCACGCGGCTTGGTTCCGGATCGGAGCTCGGCCCTCCCGGTACACCATGGTGCGTTGCTTCCAGATCCTGGATCATCGGCTGAAGCAGCGGACGCACCCATTTGAAGCGGCGCTTCGTTTCGGGATCGGACTGTAGAGCAAGCTCGCCTGCCGGGGTCACGAGGAATGCCGCGTTGTAGCCGAATACCGTTGTCGCGATCTTGCCGAACGTCGCGGCCGATGTCGCGCCTGCGCGCTCGCTCTTGCCGCTGGCCGTTGCTGAATCCGCCACCAGCAGCGAAGCATAACCTGCACCCATCAGCTGGATATCCTGAGATACACGCCGGACCTGATCCAGAAGGCGGCTGTTGACGAGTTGGCGCTGTCGATCGAGGGCGGCTGCGTCGCTTTCCCTCCCGGCCCAGATAGCAGCCAGGAACACCAGGCCAAGAATTGCCAGCCCGCTGATCGCAAGCAGCACCAGTATCGACCCGGACGATGTCCAGGTCGCTCTGTGAGCGAATAATCTTAAAGGCGGATCAGCAGGCACGCAGTCTTCTCCCGAGCGCCCTGATACTGACCCCGATTGTTTACAAAATGCTTTTCAAGCAGCATCAAAATTAATGGCCGAAAATGATGAGCTTTTTAATTGTTTTGTGATTGGTTGCTCATTGCGCAACGCTTGCCGATGCAAGGTTGGCGATCGAGCTCTACATCAAGGTGATTGATATGTTGCGATTAGGATCTCTCTATCCTTCGAAGTTCCTCGCATTTGCCTGCACGGCCGTTGTTGCGTTGGGTGTTTTTGAACCTACTGTTGTCCGAGCCGCCGAAAACGACAGCATCCGTATAGCCGTCGAGGGCGCATTTCCACCATTCAACTATGTCGATTCCAATAACCAGCTTCAGGGATTCGACGTGGATATTGCCAAGGCCCTTTGCGAGACCGCGAAATTGAAGTGCGAATTCGTCATCCAGGAATGGACGGCGATGATCCCGAACCTGCTCGACAACAACTATGACGCGATCATTTCGTCGATGTCGATGAGCGCGGAGCGGCGCCAAAAGGTTGCCTTCACCCAGAAATATTATGACAGTCCGACGGTCTTCATCGCGCGCAAAAACGACGACATCGCCGGCACGTCACCCGATGATCTGAAGAAACTGCGGCTCGGCGTGACGGCAGCAACCTCCCAGGAATCCTACGCCAAGAAATTCTACAGCGCTGTCGCGACGACCGTGTTCCAAGCGTCTCCGGATCTTTACAAGGGTCTTGCCGACGGCAGGGTCGATATCATCCTGGAAGACAAGCTCGCGGTCTACGACTGGCTCGCAAACACCAAGGCGGGTGGCTGCTGCGCGTTCAAGGGCGAAGATATCAAAAATACCGAATATTTCGGCGACGGAGCCGGCATCGCCGTGCGCCCTTCCGACAAGGAGTTGCTGGACAAGCTCAATGCTGCGCTCGAAGAGATCGAGGCTAACGACACCTACGATACGATCAACGCCAAGTACTTTCCGTTCAGCATCCGTTGAAGGCGTCGGGCCGAATTTCCTTGATCGCTGCGGTTGGCCCTATGGACCTGCCGCAGCATCGTTTGCCCCCTACTGAGTACGTTCCCAATGTTTGCGGGCTCGCCACAGCACCGTTTCGTCCGCATAACCCAGGACTTGAGCAAGCTCTTTCATTCTGACTGCGCCGTTCTGTTTCTGCAGCACAAGGATACTTTGGCGGTATTCCCGCATGAGATCTCTCAACGACGTCCCCTGCTCGGAGAGGCGCCGTTGCAGGGTTCGCGGCGAAAGGCTGAGCTCCTGCGAAAGCCCGACGAGCGTGATGGGCTTGTGTCCCAGATAGATCCCGATCAATGATCGGACATGATCGACGGTCGAATCCGACTGCAACAACCTGCCGCTCAGATCCGCGATATGGCGCTCCAGGACCGCCGCCAAATCGGGCTGTTCCTGCCGGTAGACGCGGCGGGCGTCTTGCCCCGAAACCACGATGCGATTGGCAGACTCGCCAAATTTTAAAGGAGCCCGGAAAATCCGTTGCAAGGTCGTTGGATCGCGAGGCGCCCGATGTTCAAAATGGACTTCGACGGGTCTCCATCCGCGTGCGAAGCAGGCACGGACAAGCTGGCAGGATGCGGCCAGTGTGAACTCGCTGTCCTGCCGCCTCGGCCAGAGCCTGGGATCGTCAAGGCGGTAGCTCCAGATGAGATTGCCGTCTTCCTGAAAGACACCGGAATTGGTGCCGCTCTGGACGGTGTTCACATATTTCGCCAATCGTTCGAAGCCGGCATGGATGGTGCTCGATATGGAAAAGAGCACGCCGATCGGGCCGATATCGCTCGGCTTGAACAGGGTTCCAAGCAATGCGCCGATCGTCGGATCTCCGACGATCGATGCCGCATCTTCGAAGATCGCCACATATCGGTTCATGGGGACCATGGCATAGGGATCGTCAAGCTGGCTGCGCAGAAGACCATGAAGGGCAAGCAGTACATCTGCCTTGCCGGATTTCCGATCGATTTGTTCGATGAGCGGCAGCAGCACAGACGCACGAATTGAAGCAAATATCTGCGTCGACGTGCCGGTTTGCTGGGCAGATGACATGTTTTTGTTCCCCGCCGCCAGTGATGGCGCAAATTATCGATTCATTGGCATGAACTGCAATTTTGGGGCCAATCGGTCGGGGCTACCGTGTTGACGAAAATCAAAAACAGGGGTTCTCATGACAACGCAAACCACTTTGGGAAATCCTCCCGATCGCCTCGCGAAAAACTCCGTCGGCCTTGCCCATATCGTCTTCTTCGTCGTAGCAGCGGCAGCGCCGCTCACCGCCGTTGTCGGTGCGACGCCCGCCGCTTTCGCTTTCGGCAATGGACCCGGTGTACCGGGTGCCTTCGTCCTGGCGGGGATTCTCTATCTCATCTTCTCGGCCGGCTTCACGGCGATGGGCCGGCATGTTGGCGGAACGGGGGCCTTCTACACCTACATCACGCAGGGCATCGGCAAGCCGGCCGGTGTCGGCGGTGCGCTGATGGCGCTTTTGACCTATTCGTCGGTACAGATCGCCATCTACGGATTGTTCGGTGTCTTCATGAGCGGCGCCGTGGCATCGATCGCAGCGCTTCCGTGGTGGGCTTGGTCCTTTGCCGCACTCGTGGCCGTCCATCTTTGCGGCCAGCGAAACATTGCCTTTTCCGGCACGATCCTCGGGATCTGCATGCTGGCTGAAGTGGCAATCCTGCTGCTTCTCGACATCGGGATTGTGCTGACCGGCGGCGGGCCGGATGGTTTCAGCCTCTCCTCCTTCAGCCCGGCCACCGTGTTTTCGCCGGGCCTCGGCGTGGCGCTCGTCTTTGTGGTTGGCTCCTTCATCGGCTTCGAGGCCACCGCTATCTTTGCAGAAGAGGCAGAAAATCCGGAAAAGACGATCCCGCGCGCAACCTATGCCGCCGTTTTGCTGATTACCGTCTTCTATGCGCTGTCGACCTGGGCCATCGTGCAGTTCTATGGTCCTTCGAAGGTGCAGGCGACGGCCGGCAGCGGCTTGGAAACCTTCTATTTTGTCGCTGCAGACACCATCCTCGGACAATGGTCGTCGCAGGTGATGAATGTCCTGCTGATCACCAGCCTCTTTGCCTGCATCCTGTCCTTCCACAACACGCTGAACCGGTATTTCTACGCGCTTGGGCGCGAAGGGCTGGTGGTCAGGGCTTTGGGCAAGGTTCATCCGGTCCATGGTTCGCCCTATATCGCGGGTACCGTCCAGAGCGCCTTTGCTGCGCTAGCGCTTGTCTGCTTCATCGCAGCTGGTGCCGATCCCTATACCGTCGTCTTTTCCTGGATGTCTGCTCTGGCCGTTCTCGGGATCCTGGCTGTTCAGGCCCTCGTCTGCGTAGCAATCGTTCTGTTCTTCCGGGGATCGCCGCATCGCTACAGTCTATGGACCACGGCGGTGGCACCGCTCCTGGCGCTGGTCGGTATCCTCGGCTCGATCGTCCTCGTCATCATCAACCTGCCGCTCCTGTCGGGATCGGAAAGCGTGATCGTGAAATCCTTCCCGCTGCTGGTGGTGCTGACCGGCCTGATCGGGGCCGCCTTTGCGATGCGCATCAGGACCGTGAAGCCTGAACTCTATGCTTCGCTCGGAAAGGCATTCGAATGACGAGACTTCAACCTTTGACCCTCGTCGACCGGATGTCGCTGATCATCTTGATGGCTTTGACGACAGTCACAATCCTGGTGGCGGCAGAAGCACACGCATTTTGTTCTGTCTTCTGCATCCATGGTGATCGCACGCCCGAAATGGACATCTGCGCCGGCCGCTGAGGCTGAGCCCCGCAGTGCGCAGCCGGATGCGCACTGTCCACCATCCAAAGCACATGAAAGACTGACAATGGACGCCGTTTTAGAAACGCTCGCCTATCCGCTCGACCCGCTGAGTCTGACAGAGATCTCGGAAGCCGTCGCAATTCTGAAGGACGAAAAGCATCTGCCGCAATCGATCCGCTTCCCGATCATTCGCCTGGAGGAGCCGACAAAATCCGACATGGCCGTGCATCGCGAAGGAGGGAAGCTTCCCCGGCTGGCATTTGTCCTGTCGCTGGATTCCAGCTCGGGCGAGGTTCGTGAATCGATCGTCGACCTGTCAAAAAAAGCTGTCGTCGAGCACAAGAGGCTGCCGCTTGAATCAGCGCCTTACGGGCAGCCACCCGTCATGCTTTGCGAGTTCGAGACCGTCGAGGCAACCGTCAAATCGGACCCTCGCTGGATTGCCGCGGTCAAGAAGCGCGGCATCACCGACGAGGATATTCCGCTCGTCC
Source organism: Rhizobium sp. WYJ-E13 (assembly GCF_018987265.1). Lineage (NCBI taxonomy): Bacteria > Pseudomonadati > Pseudomonadota > Alphaproteobacteria > Hyphomicrobiales > Rhizobiaceae > Rhizobium > Rhizobium sp. WYJ-E13. Next base: position 284,089 of record NZ_CP076854.1, read on the forward strand.
AGATCGACCCTTTTTCTTCGGGTTTCTTTGGACGAGAATTCGAGAAGGGCGCCCGGATCGTCCGCGCCGTTTCGTACTGGCGCGAGGATATCCGCGACAATGGCTACGCCCATCCGATCGAAGGGGTCGTTGCTGTTGTCGACCTGATCAGCAATCAAGTGGTCGATCTCGTCGATGACGAGATTGTCATTCCGGTCCCGAAGAAGAAGCGCAATTATGGACAGGAGGCCTTTCCCGATGTCCGCCAGGATGTAAAGCCACTCAACATCGTGCAGCCGCAGGGGCCAGGCTTCTCGGTCGACGGCTGGACGGTGCAATGGCAGGACTGGTCGTTTCGCGTCGGTTTTACGCCTCGCGAAGGTCTCGTCCTGCATGAGCTTGGGATTAAAAACGGCGGCAAGCTTCGTCCCGTGATCTTCCGTGCCTCGGTGACGGAAATGGTCGTGCCCTATGCCGATCCGACCGCCAACCACTATTGGAAGAGCGCTTTCGACGCCGGGGAGTATGGCCTGGGGCGGCTCGCCAACAGCCTTGAGCTCGGCTGCGATTGCCTTGGCCAGATACACTATTTCGACATCCCGTCGGCCGATGATTTCGGCCAGCCGGTGATGATGAAGAACGCCGTTTGCATGCATGAGGAGGATTTTGGGATCCTCTGGAAGCACTACGAGTTCAGAAACGGCATTTTTGAAGTGAGGAGATCGCGCCGTCTCGTCATTTCCTTCTTCGCTACCGTCGGCAATTATGACTACGGCTTCTACTGGTATCTCTACCAGGATGGCACTATCCAGCTCGAAGCAAAGCTGACCGGCATTATCCAGACAGCCGCCGTGGCGAGCGGCCAGAAATATGCCTGGGGTGGAATGGTCGACGACAATCTCGGCGGCCCGACCCACCAGCATTTCTTCAATGCTCGCCTGCACATGGATATTGATGGCGGCGGAAATACCGTCACCGAGCATGAGTTCCAGCCACGCCCATGGGGCGAGGACAATCCCTATGGCAATGTCTTCGATACGAAGACGAAGATCTTGAAACGGGAGCTCGACAGTCCTGCCGTCGCCAATGGCGAGACCGGCCGGTATTGGAAGGTCCAGAACCCCAATGAGCATAATTCCGTGGGAAATGCGCCCGGCTACAAAATGGTCGTCATGCCAAGTCCCCTGATGCTCGCCCAGGAGGGATCGACGGTTGCTCAGCGCGGCGGCTTTGCCAAGAAGCACATCTGGGTGACGGCTTTCGACGCGAAGGAAAAATATGCGTCCGGCGACTATCCGAATGTGCATGCAGGTGGGGACGGCCTGCCGAAATATGTCGAGAGCAACCGGAATATCGAAAATGCCGATATCGTGCTCTGGCATTCTTTCGGGCATACGCATGTCTGCAAACCGGAGGATTTTCCGATCATGCCGGTGGAATATGCAGGCTTTACCCTGAAGCCGAACGGTTTCTTCGACAGCAACATCGCCATGAACCTCCCCGCTGCCCGCAATGAGCACAGCCGTGACAACCACGGCTCGGTCGCTTCCGATCAGGGGGATAAGGCCAGCGGTAGTTGCTGCGGACATTGACGGGGATCGCCTGCAGATAAGGGGCGACTGGAAAGGTCGCCCCTTATCTACAGGCTACCCTCAGCTCTCGGTAATGCGCCGATCCTCGTCGGAGCCGACCGAGAGCTGCTTCCAGTCGAGATCTTCCTGCAATTCGAGATACTGCGTCGCGCCGATCTTATCCTTGTCGCGCAATTCCTCGAGGCGTTGTCGCTGGGCGATCACGGCGGCGATCGTCAGCTTGCGACGGCGCACGAGCGGCGAGGTCTCGCCGGCCTCCGAGGGCACCGTCCAGTGATCCTTGCAGATCGTTCGGATGGCCTCCGCCTCAGCGCCACCTTCCTTCTCCAGCCGCTCAAATGCAGCTTCGGCAAGCGAGCGCCTTGCGGCTTCCAGCTCGTCTCGAACTTGCGCCTGCCGCCCAAGTTTCAGGAAATGGATCATCGGGGCGAGTGTCGCTCCCTGGATGACGAGTGTTGCGAGCACCACCGCAAAAGCCGTCAGCACGACGAGGTCCCGTTCAGGAAAATCGGCAGGCAGGGCAAAGGCGGTAGCGAGCGTCACGAGGCCGCGCATGCCGGACCAGCCGACGAGAAAGGTCTCCCCATGCCTGAAAGGCGACAGCAGCTTGCCGCGCCGGTGGCGTGAGATGACGTATACGTGCAGCAGGAAAGCCATCGCCAGACGTGTCAGGATCACAGCGACCACAACGATGGCTGCAAAAGCGAGCGCTCGCTCGAGCTCGCCAGCGGACATGGATTCCAGGATGCTGCGGGCCTGCAGGCCCATGAGCAGGAAGGCGACGACGTTCAGCAGGAAAACGACGGTCGTCCACACGGCGAAGGAATGCACCCGCATGCGCGGGGAATCGTCGACCGTCGACAGCATCGCGATTGTCATGGCGCTCGCAACCGTTGCCAGCACGGCAGAGAGGTGCAGATGCTCGGCGATCAGCCAGGTCGAAAAGGCATAGACGAACTGAAGCAGCGTGCCGCCGACGGTATTCTCGGTGATTGGCCGAAGCCGTGAGACGAAGAAGCCGAAGACGATGCCGAACAAAATGCCGCCGGGTGCAGCAAAGCCGATCTGAAGTGCAGTCATGCTATCGAGCCCGCCGCGCGCCTGAACCGTGAGTGCTGCTCCGAACAGCAGCAGCGCCGTCGCATCGTTGAACAGGCTTTCACCCTTGAGCAGCGCATCGACACGGCGATCGACCGGCAGATTGGAGAGCACCGCGGTCGCCGCCGCAGCGTCCGGCGGCGCAACGATGGCGCCGAGCGTGACGGCCACCGCGATCGGCAGGCCGACGGTCAGCATGCTGATCGAGACGACCACGCCTGTCGTCACCAGAACGGCAATGACGGCATAGAAGATCAGCGGCAGCAACATGCGCCGCGCTGCCCCCATCGGGAAGTCATAGGCGGAATCGACCAAGACCGGAGCGATGAACAAGGCAAGCGCCGTCGGCGGATCGATCGGGATGACAGGGGCACCGGGCAACATTGCCACGCCGACACCGGCGGCAGCCAGAATGCCGGGATAGGGCAGGTGCATGCGCCGGGTAATCTGCAGGAGCAGGATGGCGACGGCGAGCAGGGCAACGAGTGTTTCGAAGAAGGTCATGTCGGCATAGTAGCAGGCTTTCGGGCGCATTGAAGCGGGTGGAGCTCCCATGTAAAGCTTAGGCCTATCAAGGTGGTGACAAAGCGCGGAGCGAAACCGTGACGATAGACTACGACGTGGCTGTTATCGGCGCCGGTGCAGCAGGCATTGCCGCGGCACGAAAACTGGCTGAGGCCGGACGCTCGGTCGTCATTCTCGAAGCCAGCAACCGGGTCGGCGGCCGGGCCTGGACGGTCGAACTGTCAGGCATGCCGCTCGATATGGGCTGCGGCTGGCTGCACTCTGCAGAGCGCAATCCGCTCGTTGCCATCGGCCGGGATGCGGGCTTCACGATCGAGCGCGGACCGACGGCCTGGCAGAGCCAGTGGCGCGATCTCGGTTTCTTGCCGGAGGAACGTGCAGCTGCTGCCGCGGCCTGGGAGGCGCTCGAAGAGCGGCTGCGCACCAATCCGCCGGCAAGCGACAGGGCCTCGGATGCGCTGGTGCCGGACAGTGAGTGGAACGCTTATTGCCAGTCGCTCAGCGGCTATGTGAACGGTGCGCCGCTGGAGCGGTTGTCGGTTGCCGATTTCCTTGCCTATGACAATGCCGCAACCGATGCCAATTGGCGCGTGCACGAAGGCTATGGAAGCCTGATCGCCGCTGTCGTTCCCGATGTGAGCCTGCGTCTGTCGACGCCGGTGCGCCGTGTCGCGCTGACCGGTGGGGGGGTCCGACTTGAAACCGATCGCGGCCCGGTTAGTGCGGCTGCTGCGATCGTCACGGTCTCGACCAATGTTCTTGCCCGCGGCACCATCGCCTTCGACTCTGAAGCCGATGAGCATCTGCATGCCGCAGCGCAACTGCCACTCGGCCTCGCCGACAAGCTCTTCATGGAGCTTCACGGCAATCATGGCCTCGAGCCGGAAACGCATCTGCTCGGCGATGCCAGGAACGATGCGACCGGCAGCTACTACATAAGGCCGCTCGGACGCCCCGTCGTTGAAGGCTTCTTCGGCGGCAAGGGCGCCGTCGTCATCGAACAGGCCGGCCTGCTCGACGCCTTCGTCTTCGCCTTTGAGCAGCTGTCATCGCTCTTGGGGAACAACATCCGCCGCCACCTGCGGCCGCTCGCAGCCTCGTCCTGGTGCCACACGGATTGGGTTCGCGGCTCCTACAGCCATGCGCTGCCCGGCCATTCTGGCGCCCGCACCGTACTCGCTCGATCAGTCGGCGGCCGATTGTTCTTCGCCGGTGAGGCAACGCATCATTCGGACTTTTCGACCGCGCATGGCGCTTGGGAAAGCGGGTTGCGGGCTGCTGATGAGGCGATCGGCGGCGGTGGCTAGGGTCGGCTTAAATATGAGCCAAATCCATCTCCGTTTCTCAGGTGACGGGCGGATAGTACTCCATCAATCGTCGTCCCGGTCGATTTCGTCCATTCGTGCTCCCAAACACTTCCAAGCTTCATCGATGGACTTGGCCTCGGTGGGGTAGGCCTTATAGGCGTCATAGGCGGCCGCAACCTCCGTGCGCAGCCAGTGCTCGACGGCGTTCTCATGCTCCTGCAACGCCCATAAACTTTCGCGCATGACTTCATTCTCCGAGGGGTAATCGCCGTTGGACATTCGTGCTTAGCGAATGGACGGAGAGGCCGTCGATCCTGCCTCTCCGATACACCGATACAGCTGTGATATGGAGAATCGACCAGGCGATCTTGTCGCTTATTGCAGCGTTCGGCCCTGGAGCTGCCCCGCGGCGAAGTCCGGTACGACAGTGGTCGCTCCAGCGCCGTCAAGGCCGGTCGCGACGACCGAGACGCGGAACCGGCCGTCCAAGCTGCGGTCGAAGATCGCGCCGACGACGATTTCGGCGTCGTCCTGCACTTCGTCGCGAATGCGGCTGGCGGCCTCGTCGACTTCGAAGAGCGTCATGTCCGAGCCGCCGGAGATCGAGATCAGCACGCCCTTGGCGCCTCTCATCGAAATATCGTCGAGCAGCGGGTTGGCGATCGCAGCTTCCGCCGCCTTCATCGCGCGGGCCTCGCCGGCCGCTTCGCCCGTGCCCATCATCGCCCGGCCCATGCCGCGCATGACCGATTTCACATCGGCGAAATCGAGGTTGATCAGGCCTTCCTTGACGATCAAGTCGGTGATGCAGCCCACGCCGGAATAGAGCACGCGGTCTGCTGTCATGAAGGCATCGGCGAAGGTGGTCTTCGCGTCCGCAATGCGGAAAAGATTCTGGTTCGGAATGACGATGACGGTATCGGCCGCCTGGCGCAGCGCCTCGATGCCGGCTTCAGCCATCTTCATGCGGCGATTGCCTTCAAAGGTGAAGGGCTTGGTGACGACGCCGACCGTGAGGATGCCGGCCGAGCGGGCCGCATGCGCAATGACGGGTGCTGCACCCGTGCCGGTGCCACCGCCCATGCCGGCGGTGACGAAACACATATGCGAGCCGCTCAGGTGATCCATGATCTCGTCGAGCGATTCCTCGGCGGCGGCGCGCCCGACCTCCGGAAGGGAGCCGGCGCCGAGGCCCTCGGTGACATGCGCACCGAGCTGGATGCGGCGCGAAGCCTTGGAGGTTGCCAGCACCTGGGCATCCGTATTGGCGGCGATGAAGTCGACACCCGCCAGTTTCTCGGCGATCATGTTGTTGATCGCGTTTCCGCCGCCGCCGCCGACGCCAATCACCGTAATCTGCGGCCGTAGTCCCGTAATGCCGCTCTTGGCGTCTGTCATCGAACTCTCCTTTTGTCCCTCGTGCGTGCTCCGCCCGTCGCGGTCCGCGAATCGCACGTCACATTAAGCATGCAACAAGGCAGAGGCGGGGCGGGCTTTGCAATATCCAAAGGGATTTCAGCACTCGATCATATTCAAATTGATCCTCAAGGATCGCATCAGCCGCGATTGCTTTGCCTCGAACCGAAGTTTCGCTAAAGATGAATGCGAAACGAAGGGAGGGCGCGCATGTTTCTGTCGGATCGTCAGGGGAAGATCGTCGCGCTTGCGAAAACGTCGGGCCGGGTGCTGGTCGATGATCTGGCAACGCAGTTTGCCGTGACACCGCAAACGATCCGCAAGGATCTGAACGATCTTTGCGATGCGCAGCTCCTGACGCGTATTCACGGCGGCGCAACCTTCCCGCGGGGCACGGAAAACGTCCGTTACGACGCAAGGCGTCAGATCGCCGCGAGCGAAAAACAGGCGATCGGTGTTGCCGCAGCCGACCTCATCCCCAACAACAGTTCGCTCTTCATCAATATCGGCACGACGACGGAAGCCGTGGGTGAAGCGCTCTCCGATCATCACGAGTTGATGGTGATCACCAATAATATCAATGTCGCCAATAGATTACGACTGATAGACCATATCGAGGTGGTGATTGCCGGCGGCGTGGTGCGCCAGTCCGATGGCGGCATCGTCGGCGAGGCGGCCGTCGATTTCATCCGGCAGTTCAAGGTCGATTATGCCGTGATCGGCGCTTCGGCGATTGATCCGGATGGTGCGCTTCTCGATTATGATTTTCGCGAGGTGAAGGTGGCGCAGGCGATCATCGCCAATGCCAGGCATGTTATCCTGGTTGCGGATTCGACCAAGTTCGAGCGCACCGCGCCGGTGCGGATCGGCCAGATTTCGCAGGTCCATACCTTCATCACCGACCAATGCGATTCGCCGTCCATCCGCAATATCTGTCAGCAGAGCGGCGTCGTTCTGATCGAAGCGGCGAAAGCAAACCGCTGATTTCTGTGGCGGAAAACATTCGTTTGACATTCGGAATATTTTCGGTTTAATCATCCTTACTTTCGTAATGGTTGGGGGGAACCGTTGCGCTGTTCTGGTGCAACGAGGGGGAACATGGGCCGAATCCACGATATTTTCGTCATTGGCGGCGGGATCAACGGCTGCGGCATTGCGCGTGATGCGGTTGGCCGTGGTTATACGGTCGCGCTTGCCGAGATGAACGATTTCGCCTCCGGTACCTCGTCGGGCGCCACCAAGCTCATCCATGGCGGGTTGCGGTATCTCGAACATTACGAGTTCCGTCTGGTGCGTGAATCCTTGATGGAACGCGAGATCCTCTGGGCCATGGCCCCGCATATCATCTGGCCGCTGCGCTTCGTGCTGCCCTACCACCGGGGGGGCATCCGGCCGGCCTGGATGATCCGGCTTGGCCTCTTCCTCTATGACCATTTGGGTGGCCGCAAGCTGTTGCCGCCGACGGCAGTGCTCGACATGCGCACCGATCCGGCCGCCAGACCGCTGAAGGCGCTCTTCACCAAAGCTTTCGAATATTCCGACGGCTGGGTCGACGATGCCCGCATGGTGGTGCTGAATGCCCGCGATGCCGCCGACAAGGGGGCGCTGATCATGCCGCGCACCAAGGTCGTGTCAGCCAAGCAAGAGAAGGGTGCCCAGGAAGGTGGCATCTGGACGATCGAGACGGTCAACACGGTGACGGGCACGAGCGAGCGGCATCAGGCCCGCATGCTGATCAATGCCGCCGGTCCCTGGGTCGATCATGTCATCCGCTCCGCATTCGGCCATAACGAGGCCCACCATGTGCGCCTCGTGCAGGGAAGCCACATCATCGTCAGGAAGAAGTTCGAGGACCCGCGCGCCTATTTCTTCCAGAACCCCGACAACCGCATCATCTTCGCCATCCCCTACGAGACCGACTTCACCCTGATCGGCACCACCGACCGTGACTACACCGCCGATCCGAAGGACGTGAAGATCTCCGAGGAGGAGACCATCTATCTCTGCAATGCGGCCTCGGAATATTTCAAGGAGCCGGTCAGACCCGAGGATATCGTCTGGACCTATTCGGCGGTGCGCCCGCTCTTCGACGACGGGGCCTCCAAGGCGCAGGAAGCCACACGTGACTACGTCTTGAAGGTCGAGGGCAAGGCGGGCGAGGCGCCGCTTCTCAATGTCTTCGGCGGCAAGCTCACCACCTACCGGCGTCTGTCGGAACATGCGCTTGAGAAGATCGGCGAGGCGATCGGCGTCAAGGGCAGGCCGTGGACGGCGGGCAGCCATCTGCCGGGCGGTGATTTCCCGGTGCAGGGTTATGAGGGCGAAGTTAGCAAGCTGAAGAGCCGCTATCCGTTCCTGACTGATGCCCATGCCCGCCGGCTCACCCGCCGCTATGGCACCAGGGCAACCGTCCTTCTCGGCAGCGCCCAGAGGATCGAGGACCTCGGCAGGCTCTTCGGTGCCGATCTCTATGAGGCCGAGGTCGAATATCTCGTCCAATATGAATGGGCCAGAAACGCGCAAGACGTGCTCTGGCGAAGAACAAAGGATGGCCTGCGTCTTTCGAAAGAGCAGGTGAGTTTACTGGAGGAGTACATGGCTGCCATGCCGGCGAAGATGGCCGGGTAAGGTGGCGTGTGGTCCCCGTTGCGAGGAGGCACGGGAATCGGAATGCTGGAGCTGCGAAACGCCGCCAAGATGGTGGGCGCGGACTATCATATCTATCCGACCGATCTGGTTCTCGAGCGTGGCACGCTGAATGTCCTGCTCGGGCCGACCCTGTCGGGCAAGACGTCGCTGATGCGGCTGATGGCGGGGCTTGACCGGCCGACCGAAGGCTCCGTGTATTTCGACGGCGCCGATGTCACCGGCATGCCGGTGCAGAAGCGCAACGTTGCCATGGTCTACCAGCAGTTCATCAACTATCCGGCACTGACCGTCTACGAGAACATCGCCTCGCCGATGCGCATTTCCGGCAAGGATGCCGCCACGATCGACCGCGACGTGCGCAAGGCGGCCGAACTTCTGAAACTGACGCCCTATCTCGATCGCACGCCGCTCAATCTCTCCGGCGGCCAGCAGCAGCGCACCGCCCTTGCGCGCGCCCTCGTCAAGAATGCCAGCCTCGTGTTGATGGACGAGCCGCTTGCCAATCTCGACTACAAGCTGCGCGAGGAATTGCGCGAGGAACTGCCGAAGATCTTTGCCCAGTCGGGGGCGATTTTCGTTTATGCCACGACCGAGCCTTCCGAGGCGCTGCTGCTCGGTGGCAATACCGCGACGCTGAACGCCGGCCAGGTCACGCAGTTCGGGCCTACGATCGAGGTCTATCGCCGGCCTGTCGATCTTGCCACCGCCGGCATCTTTGCCGATCCGCCGCTGAATTCCATCGAAGTCACCAAGTCAGGTCACGTCTTTGTGCGCCCAGGCGGGGGCTCGCTTCCGGTTCCTTCACATCTCGCAATGGTGCCGGACGGACCTGTGACCATCGCCTTTCATCCGCACCATCTCGGTCTTGCGCCGCAGACCGGCGATGCGGCCCGCCTGCAGGCGCGCACGCTGGTCTCCGAAATCACCGGTTCGGAGAGCTTCGTCCATCTGGACTATGACGGCGTGCGCTGGGTGATGCTGGCGCATGGCATTCACGACATCGATCCGGACATGGACATCGAGGCCTTTCTCGACATGCGCCACTTGATGGCCTTCGGCCCCGACGGGCGCGCCATCGCCACGGTCGCAAAGGTTTAGGAGAGCACAATGGCACGTATCACGCTCGACCATATCCGCCACGCCTACGGCGCCAATCCGAAGAGCGACAAGGATTATTCGCTGAAGGAGGTCGACCACGAGTGGAACGACGGCGGCGCCTATGCGCTGCTCGGCCCTTCTGGCTGCGGCAAGACCACGCTGCTCAACATCATCTCCGGTCTCCTGCAGCCGTCGCACGGACGCATCCTGTTCGACGGCAAGGATGTGACCGACCTTTCGACCCAAAGCCGTAACATCGCCCAGGTCTTCCAGTTTCCGGTCATCTACGACACGATGACGGTCTACGATAATCTCGCCTTTCCGCTGCGCAACCGCGGCGTAGCCGAAGCGGATGTCGACCGGCGCGTCCGCGATATCCTCGAGATGATCGACCTCGCCGGCTGGGCGCGACGCAAGGCGCAAGGACTGACGGCCGACCAGAAGCAGAAGATCTCGCTTGGGCGCGGGCTGGTGCGCAACGACGTCAATGCCATCCTGTTCGATGAGCCGCTGACCGTCATCGATCCGCATATGAAATGGGTGCTGCGCTCGCAGCTGAAACGGCTGCACAAGCAGTTCGGCTTCACCATGGTCTACGTCACCCACGATCAGACGGAGGCGCTGACCTTCGCCGATAAGGTCGTCGTCATGTATGACGGCCAGATCGTCCAGATCGGCACGCCGGCCGAACTCTTCGAGCGCCCAAGACACACCTTCGTCGGCTATTTCATCGGCTCGCCCGGCATGAACGTCATGCCGGCAAAGATCGACGGCAGCACCGTCAGGGTCGGCGACGAGACGCTGACGCTCGATTATGCGCCGAAGACCGAGGGCGCGGCCAAGACCGAGCTCGGCATCCGGCCGGAATTCATCCGACTCGGACGCGAAGGCATGCCTGTCTCGGTGAGCAAGGTCGAGGATATCGGCCGGCAGAAGATCGTGCGTGCTCGTTTTGCTGACCAGCCGATTGCAATCGTCGTGCCCGAGGACGGCGAAATCCCTGATGACGCCCGGGTCAGCTTTGATCCCGCGGCTATCAGCATTTACGCCGACAGCTGGCGCGTCGGCAGGGAGGCCTGACCATGCAGAAGACGTGGAACAACAAAGCCTGGTTTCTGGTCCTGCCGGTGCTGCTGCTCGTGGCGTTCTCGGCCGTCATCCCGCTGATGACCGTCGTCAACTATTCGGTTCAGGATACGTTCGGCAATAACGAGTTCTTCTGGGCCGGCACCGACTGGTTCGTCCAGACCCTGCATTCCGACCGGTTCTGGGACGCATTGCAGCGCAACCTGCTCTTCTCCTTCATCATCCTGGCGCTGCAAATTCCGCTCGGCATCTTCATCGCGCTCAACATGCCGAAATCCGGGCCGGGTGTTCCCGTCTGCCTCGTCTTGATGGCGCTGCCGCTGCTCATTCCGTGGAACGTCGTCGGCACGATCTGGCAGGTCTTCGGCCGTGTCGATATCGGCCTGCTCGGCCATACGCTGGAAGCGATCGGCCTCGACTACAATTATGTGCGCGACCCGGTCGATGCCTGGGTGACCATCATCATCATGGACGTCTGGCACTGGACGAGCCTCGTTGTGCTGCTCTGCTATGCCGGCCTCGTTTCGATCCCGGATGCCTATTATCAGGCCGCCAAGATCGATGGGGCCTCGCGCTGGTCCGTGTTCCGCTACATCCAGTTGCCGAAGATGAAGCGTGTGCTTTTGATCGCCGTGCTCTTACGTTTCATGGACAGTTTCATGATCTATACCGAACCCTTCGTCGTCACCGGCGGCGGTCCCGGCAACTCGACGACCTTCCTCTCCATCGATCTGGTGAAGATGGCGGTCGGCCAGTTCGATCTCGGCCCGGCGGCGGCCATGTCGATCATCTACTTCCTCATCGTCCTGCTGCTCTCCTGGGTGTTCTACACCGTGATGACCAGCGGCGACGCGAACGGTTGAAGGAGGGCACAGACATGACCAGCAAATACAAACCTGCCGGCAGCTTTTCCTGGCTCGTCCCGACCGTTTACATTATCTTCCTGATCCTGCCGATCTACTGGCTCGTCAATATGAGCTTCAAGGAGAATGCCGAGATCACCGGCGCCTTCTCGCTCTGGCCGACGAACCCGACGCTGCGCAACTATGCGGTCATCTTCACCGATCCGTCCTGGTACAACGGCTATATCAACTCAATCATCTACGTGGTGATGAACACGGTGATCTCGGTCGCCGCAGCACTGCCGGCTGCCTACGCCTTCTCGCGCTACCGCTTCCTCGGCGACAAGCACCTGTTCTTCTGGCTGCTTACCAACCGCATGGCGCCGCCGGCCGTCTTCGCGCTGCCCTTCTTCCAGCTTTATTCGGCTTTTGGGCTGATCGACACGCATATTGCTGTGGCGCTGGCGCACTGCCTCTTCAACGTGCCGCTGGCGGTCTGGATCCTCGAAGGTTTCATGTCGGGCGTGCCGAAGGAGATCGACGAGACCGCCTATATCGATGGCTATTCGTTCCCGCGCTTCTTCGTGAAGATCTTCATGCCGCTGATTGCAAGTGGTGTCGGCGTCGCTGCCTTCTTCTGCTTCATGTTCTCGTGGGTTGAGCTCTTGCTCGCCCGCACGCTGACGACGACGGCGGCAAAGCCGATCTCGGCGATCATGACGCGCACGGTTTCGGCGGCCGGCATGGACTGGGGCGTGCTGGCGGCAGCCGGCGTGCTGACCATCATTCCCGGCGCGCTCGTTATCTATTTCGTTCGCAACTATATCGCCAAGGGCTTTGCCCTGGGCCGCGTCTGAGGAGGATCGGACATGAGCTTTTCCTGGATGGCCTGGACGCTGCCGACGGCGCTCTTCTTCCTGACGATCCTTCTGCTGCTGATCGGCATGAGCGTCTGGGAATATTTTTCGCCGGGAGGCGCGCCGCGCGTTGGCTTGCTTCGTTTCGAGACGACGCGCGGCGACCGGCTGTTCATTTCGCTGCTTGGCGCAGCATTCATTCATCTTGCATGGCTGGGTCTGGGTGGACCCAACCTGTGGTGGGCTCTTGGCATCTCCGTGATCTACGCCATCGGTGTGTTCCGTTACGTGTGATGCCAAGGTGATACGGATGGCCGGGGGTACTGGCCGCCTGAGACGTGAGAACTGCAATCGCAAACCCTGGGAGGATATTATGCGACGGCATCTACTAACGACGACAGCAGGCATTTTGCTGGCTATGGCGGGCTCCGCTTATGCCGGCATGGATGAGGCGAAGACCTTCCTAGACAAGGAGATCGGCGACGTCTCGACACTGACGCGTGCCGACCAGGAAAAGGAAATGCAGTGGTTCATCGACGCTGCCAAGCCTTTCGCCGGCATGGACATCAAGGTGGTTTCGGAAACGATTACCACACACGAATATGAATCGAAGGTGCTGGCGCCTGCCTTCACCGCGATTACCGGCATCAAGATCACCCACGACCTGATTGGCGAGGGTGACGTCGTTGAAAAGCTGCAGACGCAGATGCAGTCGGGCGAGAATATCTATGACGCCTATATCAACGACTCGGACCTGATCGGCACCCATTGGCGCTATCAGCAGGCCCGCAGCCTGACCGACTGGATGGCCAACGAAGGCAAGGACGTCACCAATCCTGGCCTCGACATCGACGATTTCATCGGCAAGTCCTTCACCACGGCGCCGGACGGCAAGCTCTATCAGCTGCCCGACCAGCAGTTCGCAAACCTCTACTGGTTCCGCTACGATTGGTTCAACGACGAGAAGAACAAGGCGGACTTCAAGGCGAAGTACGGCTACGATCTCGGCGTGCCGGTCAACTGGTCGGCTTATGAGGACATTGCCGAGTTCTTCACCGGCCGCGATATCGACGGCAAGAAGGTCTACGGTCACATGGACTACGGCAAGAAGGATCCGTCGCTCGGCTGGCGCTTCACCGATGCTTGGCTCTCCATGGCCGGCAATGGCGACAAGGGTATCCCGAACGGCAAGCCCGTCGATGAGTGGGGCATCAAGGTCGATGAGAACTCCCGCCCGGTCGGCTCCTGCGTGGCCCGTGGCGGCGATACCAACGGCCCGGCAGCGGTCTATTCCATCCAGAAATATCTGGACTGGATGAAGGCGTATGCACCGGCCGCCGCTCAAGGCATGACCTTCTCCGAATCCGGCCCGGTCCCCTCGCAGGGCGAAGTCGCCCAGCAGATGTTCACCTACACGGCCTTCACCGCCGACTTCGTCAAGCCGGGCCTGCCGGTCGTCAACGCAGACGGCACGCCGAAATGGCGTTTCGCACCGAGCCCGCATGGCGTCTACTGGAAGGACGGCATGAAGCTCGGCTATCAGGATGCCGGCTCCTGGACGCTGATGAAGTCCACGCCTGATGATCGCGCCAAGGCGGCCTGGCTCTATGCCCAGTTCGTCACGTCAAAGACTGTCGATGTGAAGAAGAGCCACATGGGCCTGACCTTCATCCGCCAGTCGACGCTGGACCACAAGTCCTTCACCGATCGTGCGCCGAAGCTCGGCGGCCTGATCGAGTTCTACCGTTCGCCGGCCCGTCTGCAGTGGTCGCCGACCGGTACCAACGTTCCTGACTATCCGAAGCTCGCGCAGCTCTGGTGGCAGGCGATCGGTGATGCCTCCTCCGGCGCAAAGACTGCGCAGGAAGCCATGGACTCGCTTTGCTCCGAGCAGGAAAAGGTGCTGCAGCGCCTCGAGCGCGCCAAGGTTCAGGGCGATATCGGCCCAAAACTCGCCGAGGAGCATGATCTCGCTTACTGGAACGCGGATGCGGTGAAGAAGGGCAACCTCGCTCCGCAGCTGAAGATCGAAAACGAGAAGGAAAAGCCCGTCACCGTCAACTATGACGAGCTCGTCAAGAGCTGGGCTGAAGCCAAGAAATAGGCTGTTTGACCGGGTCCAGGCCCGGCAGCCATCAGACCTTCCCGGCACGCCGCCGGGAAGGTCGACACCACTTCCAAGTACAAAACGAGGACAAGCCGTCGTTCCGACGGAACGATGGCTGCTGCGCAGGAAAGAGATGTCATGAGTGGCCATATCCTTGCCATCGACCAGGGCACGACATCGTCGCGGGCAATTCTCTTCGACCCTCAGATGCGGATCGCATCGTCGGCCCAGACGGAGATCACCCAGTATTTCCCGCAGACCGGCTGGGTGGAGCATGATGCGGCCGAAATCTGGGACACGGTGCTTTCGACCGCGCGCGATGCGCTGGCAAGGAGCGGCGTGGCGCCTGGTGCGATTGCTGCCGTCGGTATCACCAACCAGCGCGAAACGGCCGTCGTCTGGGAAAGAGCCACCGGCCGGCCGCTCTACAAAGCAATCGTCTGGCAGGACCGGCGCACGGCTGAAATGTGCGACCGGCTGAAAGTCGATGGCTACGAAAAGCTTTTTACCGCCAAGACCGGCCTGCTCCTCGATCCCTATTTCTCGGGCACGAAGCTGCGCTGGCTGCTCGACAATGTCGAAGGCCTACGCACCCGGGCGGAGGCTGGCGAGGTCTGTTTCGGCACCATCGACAGCTGGATCATCTACAAGCTGACCGGCGGGCGGGCGCATGTCACCGATGCGACCAACGCCTCGCGCACCCTGCTCTACAATATCGCCGAGAATTGCTGGGACGACGAGCTTCTCGAGATCCTGCGCATCCCGCGTGGCCTGCTGCCTGAGGTCAAGGACAGTGCCGGCACCTTCGGTTTGGTCGATCCCGGCATTTTCGGCGCCGCGATCCCGATCCTCGGGGTTGCGGGCGACCAGCAGGCGGCAACGATCGGCAACGCCTGTTTCGAGCCGGGCATGATGAAATCGACCTACGGCACCGGCTGTTTTGCGCTCCTGAACACCGGTGATGATATGGTGCGGTCGAAGAACCGGCTTTTGACCACCATTGCTTACCGCCTGAACGGCAAGACGACCTATGCGCTGGAGGGATCGATCTTCATCGCGGGGGCTGCAGTGCAATGGCTCCGCGACGGCCTCGGCATCATCGAAAATGCGTCGGAAACCGGAGCATTGGCTGACAGAGCCGATCCGCAGCAAAGGGTCTATGTCGTGCCCGCCTTTACCGGGCTCGGCGCTCCCTATTGGGATCCGGAGGCACGCGGCGCGATCTTCGGCCTGACGCGCAACAGCGGCCCGGCGGAATTGACGCGCGCTGTGCTGGAATCGGTTGCCTACCAGACACTCGACCTTCTGGTGGCGATGCGGAGCGATTGGGGCGACCATCCGATCGAAACCGTCCTTCGCGTCGATGGCGGCATGTCGGCCTCCGAATGGACCATGCAGCATCTCGCCAATATACTTTCGAGCCCCGTCGATCGGGCCGCAACGCTGGAGACGACGGCGCTTGGTGCGGCCTGGCTTGCAGGATCGCAGGCGGGTGTCTGGCCGGGTCAAAGCGAGTTTGCCCGCGCCTGGGCGCGCGACCGCAGCTTTCAGCCTGACATGACGGAGATCGACCGGCAGGCGAGAATTGTCGGATGGCGCAATGCGATTGCGCGAACACTCAGTACTGTGACCTGACTGGAGCGGACCACTATCGTGAAAAGAGCCGGGCGGCGTCAGGCCGCCCGGCCTGCCTGTCTATTTGGTCGTTCAGGCGTCGAGTCTGCTCTGCGTCTGTCGGTCGAAGAAATGCACCTTGGGCGTAGCAAAGGACAGCTTGACGCGCTGCTCCGGAACAAGGCTCACGCGCTCGCGCACGACCCAGGTGAGCTCCTTGCCCTCGACCTCAACGGCGACATGGGTTTCCGAGCCGGTCGGCTCGACAACTTTCACGATTGCCTCGACGCCTTCGTCTCCGCCGAGCGAAATGTCCTCAGGGCGGATGCCGAGCGTCAGCGGCTTGCCGGCGGAATTGGCCGGTGCCTGTGAGAGTTTCACACGAGCGCCGCCGGGAAGGGCGAGGCTCGGGCTACTGGAATTCTCAAGCGTGCCCTCCAGGAAATTCATTGCCGGTGAGCCGAGGAAGCCGGCGACGAAGATATTGCGCGGCCGGTCGTAGAGCTCGAGAGGGCTGCCGATCTGCTCCACCCTGCCACCCTGTAACACGACGATCTTGTCGGCCATGGTCATCGCCTCGATCTGGTCATGCGTGACATAGACGATCGTCGTCTTCAGACGTTGATGCAGGGCCTTGATCTCGGCCCGCATCTTGACGCGGAGTTTGGCGTCGAGGTTCGACAGCGGCTCGTCGAAGAGAAAGACTTTTGGGTCGCGAACAATGGCGCGGCCCATGGCGACACGCTGGCGCTGGCCGCCCGAAAGCTGCGCCGGTTTGCGCTCCAGCAGCGGCTGCAGGCCGAGGATGGCGGCAGCTTCGGAGACTTTCCTGTCGATCTCCGGCCGCTTGGTGCCGGCCAGCTCCAGCGCAAAGCCCATGTTCTGGGCGACCGTCATCTGCGGATAGAGCGCGTAGTTCTGAAAGACCATGGCGATATCACGATCCTTCGGCTGCAGATTATTGACGACGCGGCCGTCGATGCTGATCTTGCCGGCGCTGATCTCCTCGAGGCCGGCAATCATGCGTAACAGCGTTGACTTGCCGCAGCCCGACGGTCCGACAAGGATGACAAACTCGCCATCGGCGATCTCGACATCGATGCCGTGGATGATGTCGACCGAACCGAAGGATTTCTTGACTTTATTGATGCTCAACCCGGACATGGGCTCTCCTTCTATGCTTAGCGCTTTCTACGCACGCGCAGCGCTTGATGCGGCTTGCGGGGAAGCTTGACGCCGAAGGCCGCATCCGGCTTGCCACCACGCACGATCGCGCCATGACGGGTGGGATGCGGGATGGGGGCTGCGACCTTTTCGGCCGGTGTGATCGTCATCTCCCAGGTGTCGATGATATCGACGTCGTAATCGGTGCCGTCGAGCGGCAGGCCTGATGACCAGATGACCGGCTGATGCTCGCCGAGATAGATCAGCCGGAAATCGCCGTCGCCGTC
Organism: Rhizobium sp. WYJ-E13; assembly: GCF_018987265.1. Lineage (NCBI taxonomy): Bacteria > Pseudomonadati > Pseudomonadota > Alphaproteobacteria > Hyphomicrobiales > Rhizobiaceae > Rhizobium > Rhizobium sp. WYJ-E13. Next base: position 301,710 of record NZ_CP076854.1, read on the forward strand.
CCGCGCACCTGAGACGCGTGACCAGGGCCATTCGCCGAGAACGCCGAGCGGTTCCAGCCCGTGCCTGACGTCGGCCTCGAGCAGACCGCGCAGGAAGCCGATGCGCTTCCAGGCCTCGCCGCGCAGCTCGCCGCCCTTGGCCCACCAGATCAGGTCGTCCGGATGCGAATAGGTCTCGCCATGGCCGGCATAACCGCCGCGCGCCATGGTGATCCAGTAGCGGTGCACCAGTTCCTGGGCCGAAAGATTGCCCCAGGACTGCACGATGTCGCCCTCATATTCCGGCTCGTCGTTGACGACCGGCTTGCCATAGGCGTTGCGCCATTCCTGCGTGCGCTTGACGTCGGGGTTCTGGATGCAGGTATGCGTCACCCAGGGTTTGCGATGGTCGAAGTTTGCCGTCACGTCGCCATTATGGATCGAGCGCAGGTGCTGGTAGGGATCGTTTTCCTCCAGGATATGGAAGTAGCGGTCCCATTGCTCCATCGGCTTGGTGTCGATCAGGAAGTCGTATTCGTTGGCAAGCGACCACCAGACGTTCCTGTAGGCGGAAAGCCGCGCTGCAAGATAGGCGACATAGCGGAAATCCTGCTCGGCCGACATGTCGGCATAACCCCAGCGGTCATAGGGGTGGAAGATAATGATATCGGCCTCGATGCCGAGCGCGCAGAGGGCTGCCACCTGCCGGTCGAAATGCTGGAAGAGGGCAGGGTTCGGCCGGTCGAAATCTAGCCTGCCGTCGGCACCCGTTTCGAAGCAGGCGTGCAGGGGCTCGTTGGTATTATAGGGATAATCCTTCGGGAAGACGCCCATGCGGATCTTGTTGAAGCGGGTTTTCTTCAGCGTCTCCAGTGTCTGGTTCTGCATCTCCAGCGGCTGATGCGTCCAGGCATAACAGGTCGTGCCGAAGGAGAAGAAGGGCGTGCCGTCGGCATAACCGAAGTGGAACTTGTTGCGCACGCGCACCGGACCGTGATTGCCGGCGGAAGGGGCCGTTGCCGCAAACGAGCCGGTCTTGCCCTCGAGGGTAGCCGTCTTCGACCGCGTCCTGAAGGACCATTCACCCTCGGTATCGGGCATGAAGCGGATGCGGTAGATGCCGTTGCCGTCATAAAAGCCCGGCACGCGGACCTCGCGGCTCTTATGCGTGAACACGGCATCGAATGCCACGTCGAGATAGGGATTGCCTTCGGACGGGCCGGCGAAACCCGCTTCAAACACGCCCCATTTTTCGACTGCTGCATCGGACATATGTCTCTCCTCGAAGAACAAGATTTCGGTATCAGCCCTTGACGGCCCCGGAGGTCAGTCCGGACACGAAGTAGCGCTGGAACATGAGATAGACGATCGTCGCCGGCAGGACGGTCATGACGATCGCGGCGTTGAGCTGGCCGTAATTGCTGGAAAACTGCCCCTGGAACGACATGAGGCCGAGCGGCAGCGTCCACATGTGCTGGTCCTGTAAAAGGACGAGTGCCATGGCGAATTCGTTCCAGGTGGAGACGAAGTCGAGGATCAGCAGGGCGGCGAGAACCGGCAGGCAGACCGGCAGGAAGATCCGCCGAAAGATGGTGACATGCGTCGCTCCGTCGATGAGGGCCGCTTCCGACAGTTCCTTCGGAATGCCCTTGAAGAAGCCGTGCAGGATGAAGACCTGGTAGGGGACGCCGAAGGCGATATAGGGCAGGATGACGCCCGGATAGGTATCGATCAGCCCGAAGGAATTCACCAGCGTGAAGAGCGGGGCCAGCATCACCTGGAAGGGGATCATCGTACCGAAGACGACGAGCAGCAGCAGCGCCTTACTGATCCTGAGCTTGATCTTGGCAAGCGCGTAAGCCGCCATCGCCGACAGCGCGAGGCCGAGCGGGACCTTGATCACGGTGATGATGACGCTGTTGAAGAAGGAGCTTGCGAAATTGCCGCGGCTCCAGGCGTCGACATAGTTCTGGACGGCGAGTTCGGTCGGCGGCATGAATGCGCCGGTGCTGGTGACCGCAGCCGGTGTCTTCAGCGAGGTGAAGACGATGAAGACGAAGGGTGCGACCCAGATCAGCGCGACAATGATGAGCGCAATCCACAAGCCGATGAGGATGGGATCCCGCTTTAGGCGAAGGGGTTTGGTATCGATGTCGATATCATCGGCTTGCGCTCCGAGAACTGTCACGATTCGACCTCCTCATGCTTTTGCGTCCAGCGCAGATAAGGGATGACGATCGCCATGGTGATCAAAAGCAGCACCACGGAGATCGCAGCACCGCGGCCGAAATCGAAGATCTGCATCGCCTGGGTAAAAGCCCAAAGCGCCAGCATTTGGGTCGACTGGGCGGGTCCGCCGCCGGTCAGGCCGTAGACGATATCGAAGGCCTTCAGTGACGAGATGATCGACAGCACCAGAACGATGGTGATGGTGGGGCGCAATGCCGGCAGGGTGACATGCTTGAACACGGCCCAGCGGCCGGCGCCGTCGATGCGGGCGGCTTCGACCAGCGTCTGCGAGACGTTCTGGAGACCCGCCAGGAAGAGCACCATCGAGAAGCCGACGGTCTGCCAGAGATAGGCGATGAAAACGGAATAGAGTGCAATGTCCTTGTTGCCGAGCCAGTCCTTGATCCAGGTCTGCATGCCCCATGACGTCAGTATCTGGCTGAACAGGCCGAAGAAAGGGTCGTACATCCACTTCCACATGGTGGCGACGGCGATCGGCGCGATGATGACCGGCAGGTAGAAGATCGCCCGCAGCCCGTTGCGGCCGAAAATCTTCTGGTTGAGGCTGAGAGCCAGCAGCAGCCCGACCAGCGGCGGGAAGATCAGGCTCATCAGCGTCCAGATCACGGTGTTCTTGAAGGCGACCCAGAAGACAGGATCGCGCGTGAAGATCGCCGAATAATTCGCAAGGCCGACGAAGGGGCGTTGCGGATCGAGCCCGTTCCATTTCTGGAAGCTTATAATAACTACGTTCAGCATCGGGTAGAGCGCGAAGATCGCGTAGATGGCCAGAGCCGGGACGAGCAGGATGAAGGCCTGCACGCGCGGATCATGCGTTGTTTGGCGCAAAGACATTCTCACCTCCGGGGCAGGATATCCACCCTGCCGGTCTTGCGGATGCGGCGCCAGCTGACCGACAAGGTGTCGACCGGCCGGCGTATCGGGAGGAGTTAGGTTCTGCCGGCGATAAAGGCCTGCATCTGCTTGGCGGCTGCTGCCGGCTCTATGCTGCCGGAGGCGACATCGTTGATGACGCGGAAATATTCCGTCGTCACATCAAGCGGGAAGGCCTGGTCGCCGTTCATGTAGATCTTGTCGTAGGTCTTGAAGATATCCAGCCACTCGGCTTCCAGAGGCTTCTGGTTGGTGTACTGGACATTCTTGTTGACCGAGATCGAGCTGATCTGCCCGACGAGATCCTGCTGCACCTTCGTCGACAGGAAATAGTCGACGAATTTCGCAGCCATATCCGGGTTCTTGGTCTTGGTGCTGATGTAGTTGTATTCGGCGAAACCATAGAGGCGGTTGGTGTTGGTCGGGAAGGGGAAGATCCCATAATCGTCGAGGTTTGCGCCGCTGCCCGAGAGCTGACCGACCAGCCAGTCGCCTTCCAGCATCATCGCTGCGCGGCCGGCGGTGAAGAGACTATAGGATTGCTTGTTGTCGATGCCCATGAAGGGCTGCAGCGTATAGTCCTTCGTCCACCTGGCGAATTCGGCGAAACTGTCGGTGGCGCAGGGCTCCTTTGTCCAGTCGAGCTTCATCAGCTTCAGTTGGTCGTGCTTTTCAGCGCCGCACTTTGTTTCGAGGATCACATCCATCAGGCGCATGACGTGCCAGTTGACAGTGCCGCCGAAGGTGAAGGCCGGGATACCGGCTGCCTTTAGCTTGTCGGCTGCCGCCAGAAGTTCTTCATAGGTCTTCGGCTCTTCGGTGATGCCCGCCTGCTGGAAGAGCTTCTTGTTGTAATAGACGGCCTCACCCTTGAAGGTGAAGGGCGTGCCGTGCTTGCCGCCCGGATAGAGATCGGCAAAGGCGGCAGCGGCGGGAAGCAGCTCGTCGTTCCACTTGTATTCGGTGTAATACTTGTCGAGCGGCAGCGACAGACCGGCCTTCACATATTCGCCGCCGAGGCCAAGGCCCGCCCAGCTGAAATAGATATCCGGGCCGCGGTTGGAGCCGGCGGCAACGCGCAGCGCCGTCTTGTGCTCGTCGACGGCGCGCTGGACGATCTCGATATGGGTTCCGGGATTTGCCGCTTCGAAGTCGCTCGCCACCTTCTTCAACGCCACGTTGGCGGCATTGTTGTCGAAGTTCAGCGTCCAGAGCGTGATATCCTCAGCCTTGACGGGGGTGACCGCGACGGCCGCGACAGCGATGGCGGCCATGCATGAAGACTTCAATTTTGCAGAAAGCGTCAGCATTACGTCCTCCTCTTGTAAGCTGGAGCCTTTCTTGCAGGATGCTCATTGACATGTCAACTGGTATGATGAGCTAACCATAATTAGATCAATGTCAGTTCCCTTGCAGGCCAGGCGGCTGCGGTCGAGGAGAAACTGTTTGTTGGAACCCGAACATGAAGGAGCTGAGGGTCAAGATACTTAAAGTACAATGACGCTTCGCCTTTGCCTTCGATCCCAAGCGAAAAGTGTTCTCTCATACGGTGGAGCGAAAAGCAGAGTGAAGCCAGAAGGTCTTGTGAAAGCACCTAGGGATGATCGTCTCCTGGCACGTGGTGTAGGTGGCAGGAGGTAGCAAAGCCGAGCGGTCACGGAGAAGCTTCAGTCCACGGTCACGGTGGTGCTCACCGACAACAGAAGGTACGGCTGCATAAATCGCCTGCAGATCGGATGCGGCGAAGAGTTCAACAACATGTACAAGGACTGCAACATCGAGGAGCAGCCGGAGATCGACTTCGTCGCACATGCTTCGACAATGGGGTCAACGCCGCGAAGGCGGCCAACATAGCCGACCTTGAGGCGCAGAACGTTGCTGCCGGAGGACGGGATCGTCACAAATGGGAATCCCAACCAGATTCCCATAAGCAATGAAGCGCTCGAAGGGAGAGCCGGGCGAACCCGGCTCCATGGCAGATCATTTCTTGGCCGCCTGAGCGGCGTACATGTAGCTGTCGTAGCTATATTCAGCGACACGGAACCATTCGAAACTCTCGTCGCGAAACTTTTTCCAGCCCGGATAGATCTTTGCCCAGGCCGGATGCTTCTGGCCGTACTCGCCGTAGAGCTCGAAGGAGGCCTTGTACGCGGCGTCCATGACGTCGCGGGGCAGGGGACGCAGCTTGACGCCCTTGCCGACGAGCGAGCGGATAGCAGCCGTATTCTTGACGTCGTAGAGCGCCTGCATATTGATGTTCGCGGCCTTGCAAGCCGTGTCGAGCGCTGCCTTGTAGGTATCTGGCAGGCCTTCGTATTGCGACTTGTTGATGAAGAAATGGATCGTCAGGCCGCCTTCCCAGTAGGCCGGGTAGTAATAGTTCTGGGCGATCTGGTAGAAGCCGAGCTTCTCATCATCGTAAGGACCAATCCACTCGGCGGCGTCGATCGTGCCGCGCTCAAGCGCGGGGTAGATATCGCCACCCGGGAGTTGCTGCGGTACGACGCCAAGGCGCGACATGACTTCGCCGGCAACGCCTGCGATCCGCATCTTGACACCCTTGAGATCCGCGACCGACTTGATCTCCTTGCGGAACCAGCCGCCCATTTGGGCACCTGTGGCGCCGCCCGGAATGCCGACCACGCCATAGTCCGACAAGAATTCATTGTAAGCTTCGTTGCCGCCGCCATGATAGAGCCAGGCGTTCTGCTGTCGACCGTTCAGGCCGAAGGGGATGGTGGAACCGATCGCGAATGTCGGATCCTTGCCCGTGAAATAATAGCCGCAGGTATGGGCAAGCTCGACCGTATTCGACTTGACCGCATCGATCGCCTGGGCGCCGGGCACAAGTTCACCTGCCTGGAAGACCTGGATCTGGAACTTGCCCTCGGTGATCTTGTTCAGTGCATCGGCCATGACCACCGCACCGCCGTAGATCGTGTCGAGGTTGTTCGGGAAGCCTGATGTCAGGCGCCAGCGAAGCGTCGGCGTGCTCTGGGCGACTGCGGGAGCGGCAAGCGAAGCGCCTGCAACGGTGGCAGCGCCCGCCAGCGCGCCTTTCGTCAAGAAGCCTCTACGGCCCATGTCTTTCGTCATGATTGTCCTCCTCTGTGGGTTAATCCTGCCACATGGAGCGCGGCAGCGATCTCAGTCCTTTCCCTGTGAACGTCAGGGATTAGATCCATTCTGCTCTGGAGCGCCGAAGCTTGGCGTCGGCGATCCGAAATCGGGTGCCGGCGCGTCGAAGGCCGGTGGCGTGGGTTCGCCCTCTGATGGCTCGGCTCCGAAAGGAGCGGCCGGTGTGCCGAAGGGATTGGCTCCATCCTCGCCAGGCATCGGCACGTTCAACTCGATCGTCGACGGATCGACGGCCACACGGCCCGACTTGTAGTGCGTCACGAGTTGCGGGAAGGCGATGACGATGATCACCATGGCTAACTGGATGCCGAGATAAGGCAGGGCGCCCATGTAGATTTGGCCCGATGTAACTGGCTGGATCGTCTCGCCGGTCATCCGGTCCTTATAAGCACGGGTTGGCGCGACCGACCGAAGGTAGAACAGCGAGAAGCCGAAGGGCGGGTGCATGAATGATGTCTGCATGTTGATCGCCAGCATGACACCGAACCAGATCAGGTCGATACCGAGGCTATCGGCGACCGGTGCCAGTAGCGGAATGATGATGAAGGCGAGCTCGAAATAGTCGAGAAAGAAGGCCAGGAAGAAGACGAGCAGGTTGGCGACAATCAGGAAGCCGACTTCGCCGCCCGGGATAGACGTCATCAGATGTTCCACCCAGACATGGCCGTTGACGCCATAAAAGGTCAAAGAGAAGACGCGGGCGCCAAGAAGGATGAAGATCACGAAGGACGAGAGCTTCGCCGTCGCATAGAGCGCCGACTTGACCATCCCCAGATCGAGACGGCGGTTGATGGCAGCGAGTGCCAGAGCACCAACCGCACCCATCGCGCCGCCTTCTGTCGGCGTCGCAAGGCCGATGAAGATGGTGCCGAGAACGAGAAAGATCAGGACCAGCGGCGGCACGAGCGAGATGATGACGCGCTGCAGGAGCCTCCAGCCCTTGAGCGTGCGCGCAGCGGCCGGCAGCGCTGGTACACTCGGCGGGCGCAGGATCGACATCGTGATGATGTAGAGAGCGTAGGCGGCAACGAGCAGCAGGCCCGGAACGAGCGCACCCTTGTACATGTCGCCGACAGAACGGCCGAGCTGGTCGGCGAGGATGATGAGCACAAGGCTTGGCGGAATGATCTGTGCCAAGGTGCCTGAGGCCGCGATCGTGCCGGCGGCGACGCGCCGGTCATACCCGTAGCGCAGCATGATCGGCAGCGAGATCAGGCCCATCGAGATGACCGATGCCGCCACGACGCCGGTCGTCGCAGCCAGGATTGCACCGACGAAAATGACCGCGAAGGCGAGACCGCCGCGAACCGGGCCAAATAACTGCCCGATCGTGTCGAGCAGATCCTCGGCCATGCCGCTTCGTTCCAGTATCAGTCCCATGAAGGTGAAGAACGGGATAGCCAACAGCGTCTCGTTCGACATCTGGCCGAAAATGCGATCGGGGATGGCACCGAAGAGGTTGACGGGCAAAAGCCCCATCTCGATGCCCACGAAGCCGAAGATGAACCCGACGAAGGCGAGGGCGAAGGCCACGGGATAGCCGAGCAGGAGTACGACGATCAGCGACAGGAACATGATCGGCGCGAGGTTTTCTGCGAAAAATTCAAACATGATCGGGATCCTGGCCTTAGAGGGTCTGCGCTTCAGTGTCTGCGATCGCGATGGCGTCGGGTAAGTCGCCACGAAGGATCGCAATCCGCTTGATGAGTTCGGAAACGCCCTGAAGTGCGAGCAGCCCGAAACCAAGCGGAATCATCGCCCAGACCGGCCAGAGGATGAGCCCGCCGGTGTTGTTGGATATTTCCCCGGTCGAAAACTTCTCGATCACCGTCGGCCAGGAGAGGTAGATGGTGATAAGGCAAAACGGGAACAGAAAGAGGATCGTGCCGAGGACTTCGATCCAGAGTTGGACCCGACGGGAAAGGCGCCCATAGACCAGATCCACCTTGACATGCTCGTTGCTCATCAAAGTCCACGCGGCCGCGACCAGGAATGCGGCGGAGAACAGGTACCACTGCGCTTCCAGCCACGCATTGGAACTCAGATTGAAGAGCTTGCGTGTCGTCGCGTTGACGGCGCTGATCAGAACTGCCAGCAGCAGAAGCCAGGAAACGGCTTTCCCGAAAAAGGTATTGATCGCGTCTACCGCCCGCGATAGCGCCAAAAATCCAGCCATGATGTCCTCCCGAAACCGCAGGCAGCGGTCGGCGAAGACACGTACGGACTGCTTTCAGGCGACGCAATATGAGAGAGTGGTCAATTGAGGGCCTCTACCCAGTAGTGGGTAGAGCGCTCAGCCCGCCGATGTCAGGCCATGCTCTATTGCGATGCGCGTCAGGTCGGCGGTGGTTGAAACCCCTAGTTTGCGCTTGATGGTCTTGCGATGCGTTTCGATGGTCGCGACCGACAGATTGAGCAGTCCGGCTATGTCCCGGTTGCTTCGCCCCATGGCAAGATGCGTCAGGATTTCGCGCTCGCGTGCCGTGATCGGCAACGGATCGTTGTCCTGCTTCCGCCTGGGCTGGAGAAGCACCTCCGAAACCCCGGTGGAAAAATAGGTGCCGCCGGCGGCTACTGTTTCGATGGCTCGGACAATCTCTTCATTGGGGACGTCTTTGAGGATATAGCCCGAGGCGCCTTTGAGGACCGATGCGGATATATATTCGCGGCTGTCGTGCATTGACAGCATGAGGACCCTGGTCGACGGGGCAGCGCCCTTGAAGAGCTCTATTGCATCGATGCCGCTGATCTGCGGCATGTTGATGTCCAGGAGGACGATGTCGGGGGGGTGTCGCGCTGATATGTCAAGGCCTGCTTGAACAGCTCCGGCGGTGCCGACGACTTTTATGTGCTCGTAGGTCTCCAGCACTGCGCGCAGCCCCTCGAGAACGAGTGGGTGATTGTCGACGAGAATGACGGAAATATCTCGCTTTCTCTTCATGCTGCTTTCGCTGGCGTTGTCGCATTGGCCGATTTGGGAAACATGGCGGTCAGTGCCGTGCCATGCTCATTGGTTTGAACGATCAAAATGCCCCGAAAATGCGCCATTCGTTCCTGCATGTTTCTAAGCCCGAGCCCACCCGAGTAGGTCTGGCTTTCATTCGCCGGTTTTCTGGCGAACCCAATCCCGTTGTCCGCGATCAACATGCGTACACGGCCTTTCGTACTCCAGATCCTGATTGAGACCTGAGAGGCTTCGGCATGCCGTTCAACATTTGCGAGCGCCTCCTGCGCTATCCGGTAGAGCGCCGTATTGGCTTCGGGTTTAAGCGTGTCGGGGCTTGAGGATTCCACCGATACGGTGATGCCCGTCCGCTCTTGAAAACGATTGCCAAGCGACGTCAATGCGGCGGTCAGTCCGAGATCGTCGAGAATACGTGGGCGCAATTCATGCGACAGATCCCTGACTTCCTTGATCGCTCCATTCAATGCGTCGATCCCCCGATCGATCGCCGCAACGGCGTCGGCGGTATTTGCCCTGACCTTGCGAGAGGCGAGATCAAAGGCATAGCGGACGCCGACCAGGTTTTGCGAAACGCCATCGTGCAGTTCCCGCGCGAGTCTCGCTCGCTCCTCCTCCTGCGTATCGATAATGCGTTGCGTCAGCAGTTTCTGTTTGCCATCGGCCATGCGGCGCTCATGAAGGGTAATGCCCATGCAAGTTACAAAGACAAGCAGAACCGACGGAATGGCGATCAATGTCACGACGACAAAGGTGTGCCTGATGCTCTGCTTCAGATCCGCCTTGGCGGCCGCGGTCTGGGCAAAGACATCGTCGAGATAAACGCCGGTACCGATCATCCAACGCCATTTGTCTAGGCCTGCCGCAAAGGACAGCTTGTCGGCCATCGATCCGCTGGAAGGCTTCTCCCATTTATATTGGTGAAGGCCTCCGCCTTCTTTCGCCTTGGAGATCAGGTTCGCAATCACCTGGTCACCGTCAGGATCGGTGAGGTCCAGCCAGTTGCGGCCCGGCCTGAATGATTGGCGCGGATGAACGACGTTATTGCCGTCGTAGTCGTAAACGAAGAAGTATCCGTCCTGCCCGTAGTCAAGGGACGTCAATATCTGTCTGACCTGTTCCTTTGCCTGCTCATCGTCCGGTCCCGCAGCGTCATAGGCATCCTTGATCGCCGACAGAGCAAGGTTTGTCAGATTGAGAAGCTCGCTCTCTTTGGCCTTCAGCATGTTGCGTTCGAACGCCTCGATGCTGCTCTGGGCCAGATTCGAGGACTGCCATGTCGTGAAGGCCGTGATCAGGGTGATCGCGAGCATAAGTGGAAGAACCGCAAGGGCAAGGATCTGATGGCGAAGTTGCAAGGTAACTGCCTCTCATGAAACGGCGAGACTAGCCTCGCCGTTATTATTCGAAACAAGCGTCGAATGTGAAGCCTCATCGAAGCCGAGCTGTGAAACAGCATTGACTGGCGCCTAGCCAATAAATATATCATCACATGATATAGGAGTTGCCGATGGGAAGAGATATCAAGATCGTGCTCGTGGCGACAATCGGCGCCCTTATCGTCTGTACCGTCTGCTTCGCCCTATGGGCGTCCTCTGCACCTTACCGGCCGCAATGGGATTTCCCGGGAGAGCGCGGTGTGAGCCGCTGAAATGTCAAACGACATCTGACTTCAATGTCGCTTCAATGTTGGAGAGCCACGTTGGGCAGAAATTTCGCCACGCCGACTTACAAAGGAAGGCCGAGATCATGAAGCCGAACGGGCTGAGCGCCAGCGGCAACAAATAGGACCATCCCCTTGAGGCGGTAATGCCCGAAATCCCGGTCTGTACAAGATCGGCGAGCCTGGGAAAACGGGCACTTGTTCCTTCGCCCGGTGCGATACGGTCAATGTCGATTAGCGGCTTGAACCACCGCATCTTCTTATATTATATCATAGTGTGACATTATTTTGAACGTGAACACGGCAGATTTCATGTCCAGCAACAAACCGCCCGCGCCCCTTTCCGACGACATCCTCGCCTTGCGCCTCGGCCTGACGACACGCGAATTCCAGCGGTATCGCGGGCAGGGGCTGATTGTCGTCACGGTCACCGAAGAGGACGAGAACACCGCCAAGGTCACGTGCCAGCTTGGAAATCGCATCTGGGAAGGTTTTGTGGCCAATGGCGAAATCATTGTCGAAGGGGTGAGATTCACGCGCGGTATGCGTTCGAAGACCATAGTGTCCTGACACTGACCACAGACGTCACATCAATTCACGAAGATTAAGAAGATATCAATGAAGAAGCTTGCCTGCCTTATCATCGCTGCGACGATTGGCTCTATCGGACCCCTTCAGGCGACGCCAAGGATGGTTGGACAAAGCGGCGACTGGCTCATCTATTCCTTCGACAGAGGCGGTAAAGAAACCTGCTATGTTTTGTCGGTGCCGGAAGACGCGAAACCGGTGGGCGTCGATCACGGGAAGAATTACTTCCTTGTCGCGCCGGGCGAGCAGACCAGCCGTCGAGAGCCTGAGGCGATTATGGGCTATCCCTTGAAGCCCGGCTCCATCGCCGAACTATCAGTGGGAGATAAGAAATTCAGGATGTTCACGAAGGGTAACGCTGCCTGGGTGAACAATGAAAAGCGCACGCCGGAACTGATCCGCGCACTCAAAGCCGGTAGCAAGATGGTGCTTCAGGCGACGTCGGCACGCGGGACGGACACGACCTATGTCTATTCCCTTGACGGCATCACAGCAGCTCTCGATCGCAGCTCCAGATGTAACTGAATACAAGCTACCCTATCCCGAAAGCTGCCCGTTCGCCGGACGTGTCGATCTCTGTCTTACGCGCTTGGGCCTCCTGTCCCGGGCAGAAAGAAGCGGATCGATCTCCGACCTGCCCGGGCCAAACCGGAACAGAAGTCGCTCCGCCTCCTGTCGGCTGACACCGTAGCGACGTCGAAACGCCGCCACGTCATAGGGAGCGATCGTGCGATTGCTCGGCAGGTGGGGGTTCTTTCGTACCGGTCGCGGGAGAGCCTCCTTGCGATCACCCAAATCGCCATTGCGACCATCGTCAGGTTCTCGGTCAGCGAGACGCAGCCGAGGGGACGTTGCTGTCGCCGTCAACGCAGGCGCATTTCAGGTGTCGTTTTTCCAGGTGAAAGGCCCCGGCAACGGTCCCGTCCTCGCGTGGGAAACATACTGTGGGTGACCGGATCTACGGGGAAGGAAGGCGTGCTGCATCTCCATACTCCTTGCTACGAGGAGCACTGGAAAAACCCTGCGACTATTCCACGCTCGCCATATAATATCATGGCGTGACGTAAATGCGCACTTAGAGGCAGAAGATGATATAGATGGCGTCACCCCAGATGCTTGCAACGACGATAGAGACGCAAACAAGAAACAGGCTAACCTGCCGCGACATCATGCGGGAGAACAACCGGTTTGTTCGTGAAGGCTCCAATCGCCAAGAGGCGATCTTCTGATCATTACCGTCCTCACGGATGGTTAATTGATCGAATGATCGGTCCGTACCTGCGAAAGTTCGGACGCTGTCTCGTCGGGAATCGAGGCGATAACAAACATGACGGCGACATAGCTCGCGAATACGGCAGAGATGAAAGCGGTCTTCGTCATCGGCGGCTCCCTTATATCATGTGATGACATTCTTTAATGGTTCGGCGATATTGTCAATCCTGAATGCAGGATGAACGAAGACGGGGCTGGGGGCAGAGGAAGTGAAAATACTTATTGTCGAAGACAACCTGATATTGGCGCAGGATATGCGCGATATCGTATCCGGCTTGGGTTATGAGACGTCGGGCTTAGCCGAGAGCTTTGAGACCGCACGGCTGCTTGCCCCGTTCAGCACGATCGCCCTTGTCGACGTCAACCTCAGCGACGGAGCGACCGGGCCGCGTATCGGACAATATCTTGCAACTGAATTCGGTATATCGGTGGTCATGGTCACGGCAAATCCGCAAGCCATCCAGTCAGGGCTCTCGAACGTCATCGGTGTGATTTCCAAGCCCGTCGATCCGACCATCGTCGGCAACGTGTTGAACTACATCCGTGCAATTCGCGAGGGTCGCGTTGCTCACGCGCCGAGCGAAATACGGCTGTTATCGTGAACAGACAGGGGAGGGGCATCATGCCGGATGAACGTCAGCAACTTGGGCTATGGCTGAGCGCTCTTGAGAGTATTCTTGTCGAACGGAATGTGCTCGATGATAAAGGCCAAATTGCCACGATCAACGTAGAATGCAAGTTTCCAAAGGAGATCGAAGATGCGCTCGATGGGTTCATCGAAAATCCGATAGAACTCGCTGGTCTCTTGAAAATCGCCAGGGACGCTCGGGACGGCCGGCCCTTGTCGCCGGCAGTGCTGAGCGCCGCGCACTTGATGATGCGGGAAGTGCTGTTGGCGCTCAGGCGCGACGATGCTCGCTCCTAGCGGGTTGACAAAAATCGGCCCGCCCGAAATCATTTCGGACGGGCCTGCGCCAGCCGGATATCTCATCACATCCGGCCGATCCTAGCTGCCAGTCACCGCCGTATCGGCAGGAGAGGGCAATTCCTTCAATTTCGCCAGCTGGTCGGCGCAGGCGTCTGCCCCATTGGTCGACTTATCGTCAATGCCGGCAATCGTCGCCCAGCCGCCCTCGTTGATGAAGTCTCCACGTTGCCAGGATGATTTGGCCTTCAGCGCCTTGAGATTCTCTTGGGCATCGCTTGCTGTGACGAAATTGTGGACGCAGATTGCCGCCACAAGATCAGCCTTCGCATCCCGCACCCCGATGTCTCGCATGACGTTCGCGCGTCCTGTCGTCATCCATCCGGCCCAGGTGAAACCGACGACCATCGTCAGTGCCGACGCACCGATCATTGACCATATCCAGAGCGTCTTGGACGGTCGGTAGTGGGCCCAGCCGCTTTCCTGATCTTGCATTGCTGTTCTCCTCTTTTGTATCACAGCATGATATAAAATCGGAAAAACATCAACAAAGAAGCAATCAAAAAATGGTGACGGCGCTCAGGCGAGTTCCGTCACCTGCCGAAGACGCGAAAGGGATTCGGCCAGAAGCGGCTCGTTGACCAGCATGCCTTCGACGTGCACCCTTGCGAGGCCTTCGAGAATGTCATGCCCTTTCGACGTCATGCCGATCAGAACGCTACGCTTGTCGTCCTCTGCAGGAATCCGCTCCGTAAGGCCGGCAGCACACATGCGGTCGACAAGCTGGACGGCGCCGTTGTGATGCATGAGCATCTGTTCGGCGAGGTCACGTATGCGCACATTCCTGTCGCGGGACGTACGCACGACAAGCAGCGCTTGGTATTGCTGCGATGTGACGCCAGCCTCCGCAAGTGCAGCCTCGCTGAAGGCCAGGAAGCGTCGCATTGCCAGACGAAACCCGGCCAGCCCATTGTAGATATCATCGTTCAGGCCCGAGGAACCGCGTCGGGAGCGAGGCATCGAACTAATCCTTTTCATACGTTATGCGTGATGTTGTTTCGCGTGGTTACGCTGGAGAACGGGTGGGCGGCGCGACTGAACGCGGGAGAGGCATCCCGCCGGCCTCGCTCGGGAACCGTTATCTCATCAAAATGGCAGAATGACTGTGCCAAATTCATGACTTTCCAGAATTTTCAAGGAGCTTGGTTAGCGGCGCATCGTGGCGGCTGGCGCTCGAGACGAATGATAGGGGTACGAACCCTATGACGCCTGGATGATCAAGACCTCGCCGCAGGCAATCGAACGCCAAGAGAAGGCGTTCGAACGGGATGGAACAACCATCCGTCCATTACCAGAAACCGTCATTGTCAAGGCACGGCTAAAGCACGCAGACGAAGAGCGTATGGTGAGCGGAAAGAGAGAAATCGATGCATGGCAAGCCGGGCGCCCGCCAAGCCCTCATAGATGCCCTGCGGCAAGCAAAATGTCCTTTTAATACATCATTACATGATATATTGTTGACTGCTCGCACTGGGAGGAGGTTCGCGAGGGCGCATCGGCAGAAGCGGGCTCACCCGCCATCGCTCGAACGGTCAGTTGCAGCGCTCGCGAACCATATCCCCGATACCGGAAAACAGAAATAGACCAGGGTCAACGGTCTCCTCTTGTCAACCGGCTAATGGGACAGCCTACGCACATGGCTGCCTATTTTTCAGGTCGCTTCGCTTGAAATATCGCAGTGACGCGAATCGCAGGCAGATCGGAGAGCATGATGTGGCGAATTGTTAGGGAAGACGAGAATTCGATCGGCTCCGCGGATCTCGTTGCATTGAGCTTGTTGCTTGACGAATGGTGTCGCCGGCGCGGCATCAATCACTTCGATCCAAGTGCTGCGGATACGGCCCAGATCCTGGTCGCCAAACGGCGTGCGGGAGCGACCATTGACAGCCTCAAGCAATCGCTCGCGTCTGGACTTTCGATCTAATTTTGCCTTGAACTCGTGGTCCATCGGACAACGCTATTGATTGATCCGTCGCTTTTCAGATCGTGTCGAGGCTTGCAACTGTCGCCTCTGGTTCGCCCTTGTTGTTGTTTTCAGGAATAAGTCGATTGGGTCATGTCGCCGGTTCAGCCGTGCAGCCTGCGTAGCATTGTTCCAAGCCGGCTTGCGGGATCGCTTTCCTCAATGCCCGGAGACTGTCGGCAAGGAAAATTGCTTCTTCTTCCGATCCGCACGTCCGTCGGGCTATAGCCGAATTCCCGCTTGAAGGCGCGACTGAATTCTGTGCCGTCACTGAAGCAGCGCTGCTCTGCCAAATCGAGTATGCGGCGTTGATCGCTCGGATTGGCCAAAGCTGCGTGTGCATCGAGCAGACGCCTATGTTGAATGTAATGCTTGACGCCGCCAAAAGCCTCGAACATGCGGTACAGTCGCGATCGCGAAACGCCCAATTCTCGCTCGAGCGTCTCAGGTCCCATGGTCGGGTCGAACAGCCTCGATTGTATGATCTTTTGCGCACGGTCGAGTAGTGTTACTGCAATCGGATGACTTGCCGTCTGGACGTTGTCGACCGAAGGAGAGGCGCACGCGAGTATCATCGCTCGCGTCGCCTCGACCAGGGCGGGAAGATCGGCCTGTTGGACGAATGGCAGCTGATTGGCGAGCCCCACCATATAGTCATGGAATAACCGCGCCAAGCCGCCTTCCAATGTTGTGAATTCCGCAGCGCTCAAAGCCTGGGATACGCGGGGACAAAAATCCCGCGGGACGAACAACATGAGCAACTCGCTCGCCGTCAGACTGCCATGGAAACTGCGACCCATTGCGTGGACTTGGGTGGCACCGACAGTGCAATGGAATGTGCTGGTAGGCGCTTCCGTATACGCCTCTCCGGAAAGCAAAACCGACAGGATAAAATGGTCGAGCGGCTCCCAGTGGAGATGACGTGTTACGCTCCCGAACTGCAGGGGATCCGTCGTAACCTGCGAAAACACAAAGCAGCCAAGATCCCAGGTGACGTGCCTGCCGATGAACCCTCTCCTCGTGTCACGTGCGGAGTCGATATCAAAGATCGGGGCGAAATTGGCGCGCCACGCCTCGAACTGGTGGATCCTCGGCACCGCGCTCGTTACGAACTCAAAGGAAGATAGATTTGAGAACTGCGACGATCCGAATGCGCGTTTTTCCGCTGCACCCCGTTCAGACGCAAGGCGGGCCGAGTGAAAGGCTGTTTGCCGCGCCCCTAGCTGATGAACTGTCATGATATTGGTGCAGACTGAACTGCACTTTCAAAAGCGGAATTCGACATCGAAAGTCTCCAACCAAAATCCGCATTTCAACTGGATGCCTGGCCATGCACGCGATACTCATGCCGGATTTCGGGTCGTTTATTAGCATGATCGACAATAAAGCACAATCTAACCGAGCATGATAATTTCCCACTATCGCTGTATAACGTGTCGTTCCGTTCACTAGGCAGACATCGCTGGTCCGATCTCGCCCGAATTCTCGACGCGGCTTTCGAGGTAATTCGCCTGTTTTCACCAACGGACCGATCTAGCGCCGAGGATCTGCGCCCGCCACGCCGACAAATCTAGCCTCGATCCGCTTGGGGGACGCAGGGCACAGGCATGAGATTCCATGCCATCACCGGCGGGTCGAGGATCAGGTAATGTTAGCTGATGAACGGCCGTCGGTACCGGCCAGATCGGCCTACCTGGATTGTCTGCCATGAGCTCCTCTTCCGAAGGCAAATTTTCGCTGTGGACCCTGACGGCGATGTCCGTGGGATCAATGGTCGGCGCTGGTATCTTTTCGCTTCCACAAGCGTTCGGACGCGCGACAGGCCCATTCGGCGCAACGATCGCCTGGATCATCGCCGGGGTCGGCATGTTGATGCTCGCCTTCGTTTTCCAGACGTTGTCGGAACGCAAACCAGACTTGGACGCCGGCATCTACGCCTATGCGAAAGCGGGTTTCGGCAGCTATCTGGGGTTCCTGTCCGCGCTCGGTTACTGGTCCGCAGCGCTCCTTGGCAATGTTTCCTATTTTGTGCTGATCAAGTCGACGTTTGGCCTCTTCTTCCCGATCTTCGGCGATGGAAATACGCTTTTCGCCATTGCCATCTCCTCGGTGCTGCTGTGGACCGTTCACGCGCTGATCTTGCGTGGAATCCGCGGAGCGGCGTTGATCAATACGATTGTCACCTTTGCCAAAATTATCCCAATCATCCTCTTCATCGTATTTGTCATTTACGGTTTCCAAGCCGACATCTTCGCGCTCAATTTTTGGGGAGGTGACACCGTTACCTTTGGCGGTATCGCAGGGCAGGTCCGCGCGACGATGCTGGTGACGGTATTCGTCTTCGTCGGCATCGAAGGCGCAAGCGTCTACTCTCGCTATGCCCGCAATCGCTCTGATGTCGGAATTGCGACATTGCTCGGCTTTGCGAGCGTGCTTTGTCTGCTCGTCCTGGTGACAATCCTCTCTTACGGCGTCATGCTTCGTGCCGATCTTGCCAGTTTGCGCAATCCGTCGATGGCAGGGGTGCTGTCGTCGGTCGTCGGCCCCTGGGGCACCGTGTTTGTCAGCGCCGGGCTGATGATCTCGGTTGGTGGGGCCTATCTCTCCTGGGTTTTGCTTGCCGCAGAAATTCTGTTCTCCGCTTCGAAATATGGGACGATGCCCGGATTTCTGATGCGTGAAAACAGTGCCGGCGTGCCGTCGAATGCGCTCTGGTTGACCAACATTGTGGTGCAGGTCTTCCTGATCCTGTCGCTATTTGCCCAGTATGCGCTTCGTCTGGCTATCGAACTGACCAGCTCAATGATTCTGATCCCCTATTTCCTCGTCTCCGCCTATTCTTTCAAGCTTGTTTTGACCGGTGAGACCTACGAACGGGATTCGGCAAGCCGACACCGCGAATTCGTGCGCTCCGCAATAGCACTCGTCTACACTTCCTTCCTCATCGCCGCCGCAGGTGGCACTCATCTGCTGCTCTCCGCCGCCATTTACGGACCCGGTTCCATCCTGTTCTTCATGGCGCGCCGGGAGCAGAAGCTTCCTGTGTTTAAGCTGGCCGAAACGCCGGTGTTCATCGTTGCGGCCGTAGGGGCCCTGATTGCCATCTACGCACTCGCAACGGGTCGAATCTCCGTCTAGCCAAGTCACACCGCAGATCCGGGCCGCTGCCGTATTTGTGCGAAAATGCCGCGCCACCGGCGCTTCCCCCCGACCTTCCGGCTTCACGCCGACCAGTCTTCTGTTTTTCAAGTCGCTGCCGTGAACGCCGCAGCTTAACGCATTGTTCGCTAACTTCGTGGATTTCGTCACTTTTAGACGCAAAGCATAGTTCTGAGATTCTGTGCGATCACGGCCGGGACGGAAGCACTTTATAGTGTGGGTAAACGCACGTTTCTGCTGCACGACATCTTCGAAAAGTCCGAACAACCTTCCTGAGAGGGCATTATGGCTTCGGCTTCCACGCAAAAATTATCCCTCTTCGCACTGACCGGGATGGTGGTCGGTTCGATGGTCGGCGCCGGTATATTCAATCTCCCCGGCCGTTTCGGGACGGCGACCGGTCCGTTCGGCGCGATCATAGCATGGATGATAGCCGGCACTGGCATGTACATGCTTGCACGCGTCTTTCAGGCCCTGGCGGAAAAAAAGCCGGAAATTGATTCTGGTGTCTTTGCCTATGCCAAAGAGGGCTTTGGAAACTATATGGGCTTCCTTTCCGCCTTCGGGTACTGGCTTGGCAGCTGCCTTGGCAACGTCTTTTACTGGGTCCTGATCGGTTCCACACTCGGTCTGTTCTTCCCTTCGATCTTTGGCGACGGAAGCACTATCATCGCCATTGTTGTTTCCCTCCTGGGGATATGGGCCTTCCATTTCATGATCCTGCGCGGCGTCGAGCAAGCCGCATTCATCAACGTGATCGTGACAATTGCCAAGATCGTCCCGATCATCGTCGCCATCCTGGCTATGGCCTTCGCGTTCAACTACGCGCAGTTTTCCGCCAATTTCTTCGGCGGCGTGGATATGCCGGAAAAATCTCTGGTGGCGCAGGTTCGTGACACGATGCTCATCACGGTCTTCGTCTTCCTGGGGATCGAAGGAGCGAGCGTCTATTCACGCTTCGCCAGGACCCGCGCCGATGTCGGTACCGCGACCATTCTGGGCTTCATCGGAGTGACCGGTTTGATGGTGGCGATCACTTTGCTTCCCTACGCTGCGATGCCGCGCGCAACGATGGCTGGGGTCCAGAATCCTTCCCTCGCCGGCGTCCTCGAAGTCGTCGTCGGCCATTGGGGTGCGGTATTCATTTCGATCGGCGTGCTGGTGTCGGTCCTCGGCGCCTATCTCGCATGGTCGCTGATCTGCGCCGAAGTGCTGTTTGCCGCTGCCAAATCAGCGGACATGCCAAGGATTTTTGCGGCACAGAACAACAACAGGGTGCCGGCCAACGCGTTGTGGCTGACAAATATTGTCGTCTCGTTGTTCGTCATCTCGACCTATTGGTCTCGAGACGCTTTCAACTTCATGCTCGACATGACGAGTGTTACGGCCCTACTCCCCTACCTTTTGGTCGCAGGCTACGGTGTTTTGCTTGCGCGCCGCGGCGAAGGCTACGAGGAGACACCCCAGGAGCGCGGCCGCGACCAGGTTTTTGCCTGGATCGCCGTGATTTACACGATCGTCATGTTCGTCGCCGCAGGGCTGAAATACGTTCTTCTCGTCAGCGTTTTGTTCGTGCCTGGAACCATCCTTTACGTCTGGGCGCGGCGCGAGCAAAAGGTGACGCTTTTCACCAGCATCGAACTCATCGTTTTCGCCGTCACCGTGATTGCGGGCCTCATAGGATTTTACGGCCTGCTCACGGGCACCATCACGCCTTGATGACATAGGGAGTAGATCGATGACACAGGAAATCACATTTGGCGTGCATTCCGAAGTTGGCCAATTGCGAAAAGTCATGGTTTGCGCGCCCGGCCGTGCCCATCAGCGTCTGACGCCGACAAATTGTGACGCGCTTCTCTTCGACGATGTTCTTTGGGTCGACAATGCCAAGCGCGATCACTTTGATTTCATAACCAAAATGCGCGACCGTGGCATCGACGTGGTGGAGATGCATAACCTGCTTGCCGAGACGGTTGCGATCCCCCAGGCCAAGACGTGGATACTGGACAACCAGGTCGTCGCCAACCAGATTGGTCTCGGTCTTCTGAATGAAGTGCGATCCTATCTGGAAGGGCTTTCCGACCGGGATCTGGCCGAAACGCTGATCGGCGGCCTGTCGACGTTTGAATTTCCGGAAGCCATTGGAGGCGAGCAACTGGCGCTGATCCGCGATGCAGCCGGCGTCAACGAGTACTTACTGCCGCCGCTGCCGAATACGCTCTACACCCGAGACACGACCTGCTGGATCTATGGTGGCGTAACATTGAATGCGCTCTACTGGCCGGCGCGTCATGAGGAGACGATCCTCACCACGTCCATCTACAAGTTTCATCCGGATTTCGCCGGCAAGGTCAACGTATGGTGGGGCGACCCAACGAAGGACTGGGGCCTTGCGACGATAGAAGGCGGCGATGTCATGCCGATCGGTAAGGGTAACGTCCTCATCGGCATGAGCGAGCGCACGTCGCGACAGGCAATCAGCCAGGTGGCGGCAGCGCTGTTTGAGAAAGGCGCCGCTGAGCGCGTCATCGTCGCGGCCATGCCGAAGCTGCGCGCCGCCATGCATCTCGATACCGTCTTCACCTTTGCGGACCGCGATTGCGTGCTGATCTACCCCGACATCGTCAACAATATCGAAGCCTTTTCCTATCGCCCCGACGGCAAGGGCGGCATCGAACTTCACAAGGACAAGGGCTCCTTCGTCGACACTGTGCGCGACGCGCTCGGACTAAGGGCGATGCGCGTCGTCGAGACCGGCGGAAACGACTATATGCGCGAGCGAACCCAATGGGACAGCGGCGCCAATCTGGTCTGCGCATCGCCCGGTGTCGTCTACGCCTATGACCGCAATACCTACACCAATACCTTATTGCGCAAGCAAGGCATTGAGGTGATCACGATCACGGGCGCAGAGCTTGGGCGTGGGCGAGGTGGTGGGCATTGCATGACATGCCCCATCGCTCGTGACGCCGCCGACTATTAGTTGTCGCAGGAAAAAGTCGGCCCACCTTATGGCGCGCGCCCTGCTTGCCGTCGCTTGGGAACGCGGCGGCAATCCGCTCGATGACCTGAAGCTCATCGACAATCTCGAGAAGAGCCTGAAGGTCGTCATGAAGGATGGCCGGATTTTCAACAACACACTCTGACCTATCCAGGCGAGGGCAATAATGCGGGCAGGGCGACATCGAGCAGTTCCTTCAGCTCAGGTCGTCATTGCGGTGCTTGTCGTGATCGCCATGTTGCCGGCGGGCGCAACGGTGCTTGCGCCGCTGGCATTCGCGCTCCTGGCGATAGCCCTTCTGTGGCCGGTCCAGCATCGCATGCAGACCGTTTTTCCAAGATACATCGCGCTTCTGGTGACATTGGCCGTTATGATGCTGGCCCTTCTGGCATTCGGCTGGATCTTTGCCTGGTCTTTCGGACGTGTCGGCGGGTGGATGGTCGACAATACGGCTCGCTTTCAACAACACTATGATGAGCTTCGTCAGTGGCTGGAGGGACACGGCATCGACGTTGATGTGCTCTGGGCCGACAGTTTCGGCGCCGCTTGGGCAATGCGCGTGGTTCAGGCCGTGACGAGCCGCGTCAACAGCACGTTCAGCTTTTGGCTGATCGCTCTCACTTACCTTCTTCTCGGCTTGATGGAGGTCGAGGGTTTTGAGAGCCGGATCAAGGCGATGCGCAATCCGGTGGCAAGAAAATTCCTGCTCGACGGCAGCCGGGAAACGGCGCAAAAGCTTCGACGCTTCATGAGGATCCGGACGATCATGAGCATCACAACGGGGCTGTTCATCTGGTTCTTCACCAGTAGCTTTGGGCTGCCCCTTGCAAAGGAATGGGGCGCGATTGCCTTCGTTTTGAATTACATACCCTTCATCGGTCCGCTCGTGGCAACGCTGCTTCCGACCGCCTTTGCGCTCATTCAGCTTGATAACTGGCAATCGGCGATTGCCATCTTCCTGGGGCTCAACCTCATTCAGTTCACACTTGGCAGCTATATTGAACCGCGCATATCCGGCAGCGCTCTCTCCCTCTCACCAGTGGTCGTGCTGCTTTCCGTTTTTGCCTGGGGTTATCTCTGGGGGATTTTCGGCGCGTTCATCGGCGTACCGATCTCGATCGCGCTGGTGACATTCTGCCGCCATCATCCCTCCAGCCGGTGGGTGTCCGAACTTTTGGGACGCGGTAGCGAAGCCGGCGGCGTCTGATCTGAGACTGCGCCAGCGATGAGGCACCACGCCCTTTATCGAAACATCTCGAAGAGCGCCGTGCTTGCCTCCTGCATTGTCAGGCCGTGTTGAAACGCGCCGTTTTCGACAAAATTGACTATCTCGGCGATGACGATCGGGTTGAACATCATGAACGTGTGCGTGGCATGAAGCACCAGATGGTCAGTCGCACCCTCCAATCTCGTCGATGCCACGGACACTTTTCCATCGTTCCGCCCCTTGATGATGGAGTTGAAAAGCGGATTGACGGATATGTCGCCTGCGATGATGCCAACGGGATAATCCGGAAGCGGCAATAGCTTCGGTAACGCCGTCTGACCGGTTCCTAGCTCGCGTCCGGCTGGGCCGTTGATCCAATGAAATGGCAACATCTCTCCGAAGACATCCACGATCTCGGATCCGTTGTTGGGTGGCGCCAGCATGACCACCCGCCCGAGATTTGTAGGACGCCGATGGGCCAGCCAATAGCGAACAAGAATTCCGCCCATGGAGTGGGTTACGAAATTGACGCGTCTCTGCCCGCACATCGCCACAGCATCACCGACGTAGCCGGCAAGTTCGGAGATTGTCGCGCGCGTTGAGGGATATTCGTTGTTGATGACGAGGAATCCGCGCCGTGCCAGTGCCTTCTCGACAAGCCGAAGGGATCCGCTGCCGCGCGCAAGCCCATGCACCAACACGACGCATTCCGCATCGTCCTCACCGGCATTACCCATCACGCCCCAGACCTATTCAACTTCAGCGTTTCCAGTTTCGATCCGACCGACCGACCCTTCATTCGTGCTGGTCGCCGCGGTAGGATCACGGGTCTTCTCGGCATGGGCGGTACCAAATAGTTTCCGCTTGCTGGCCTCCCTCACCGTCTGAACGAAAATATAGAGCAAAGGAATGGTGAGGAGGCCGACATTCGTTCCGAGCAGCAGCCCACCGAGAACGGTAACACCGATCGCCTGGCGGCTGCCTGCTCCGGCTCCCGTCGCCACCACCAACGGTACCACGCCCAATATGGAAGCCATCGCCGTCATCAATACCGGTCTGAAGCGCTGCGACGTTCCTTCGCGTGCCGCTTCTATGATGCTGAGACCTTCTTCCCGCCGCTCCTTGGCGAACTCCACGATGAGGATGGCGTTCTTGGCCGCCAGCCCGATCAGCAGCAGCAGGCCGATCTGGGCGTAGATATTGAGATCGATGCTGCCGATAACCAGTCCCGCCAGGGCCCCGAGCACCGCGACGATCACGGACATCATCACGGCGAGCGGGACGCTCCAGCTTTCATATTGGGCGACGAGGAAGAGATAGGTGAGGATGATCCCCATGGTCAGGATGATGACCGTCTGTCCACCCGCCTGCTTTTCCTGAAGGGCAAGTCCCGTCCATTCATATCCGAAGCCTGGCGGCAGCTTTTCCGCAGCAAGCGCTTCCATGGCGTTCAGGGCATCCCCGGTACTCGCACCCGCCGCAGCCTGCCCGTTGATCGCGGCGGATGGAAAAAGGTTGTAGCGGTTGACCGAGTTTGGTCCGTAGATGGTCGAGATGGAAAGCAATCCTTGCAGGGGCACCAGATCGCCCGACTGGCTTCGCACCCTCAGCCGCTGGATGTCCTCGATGCGCGAGCGGAACGTCGGCTCGTCCTGGATCCGAACCTGGTATACGCGCGAAAATATGTTGAAGTCGTCGACATAGGCCGATCCAAGATGCGCTTGCAGCGTGTTGAAGATCGTCGCTGGTGAAACGCCGAAAAGTTCGGCCCGTCGCCGGTCGATATCGAGATAGATCTGCGGCGCGTCGGCCGAAAACGTGCTGAAGACTCCTGTTAACCGCTCCGTCTGGTTTGCTGCGACGATCAGCCCGCGCATCACTTCGGCTAGTTCCTCCTGACTTTGCCCGGCGCGGGCCTGAAGGCGAAAGTCAAAGCCGCCGGTCGTCCCGAGGCCAGGTATTGCTGGCGGATTGAACGGGACAACCGATGCCGTCGAAACCTTTCTGAACTCCGTTCGAAGCTCGTTCATCAACGCAAAGGCGCTCTGGTCCGACCCGCGTTCGCTCCACGGCGTGAGCGCCGAGATGATCATTGCCGAATTGGAGCCGCCACCGCCTATCATGCTCGTCCCGGCAATGGCGATGGTGTTTGCAATCCCAGGCGTCCGTTGGAGCACAGTGGTGACCGCCGCGACCGTCCCCTGCGTGCGCTCGAGGGAAGCGGAATCGGGCAATTGCACGTTCATGAAGAGATAGCCCTGGTCTTCGGCGGGGACAAAACCCACGGGCAGGATGCGATAAAGACCGTAGACGCCCACGACGGTAATCGCGAGAAACAGCAGGCTGAGGGCAATCCTGCGGGCAAAAATCGCCAGCAAAGAAATGTAAAACCGTCGCGACGCATCGAGGCCCCGGTTTATCCTGCCGAACAGCTTCGACCGGCTCTCCTGTGCCGGCCGGAGGATGAGGACGCAGAGTGCCGGACTGAGGGTCAAGGCATTGATCGTCGAGAAGGTGATCGTGATCAAGATGGTGACCGCGAACTGACGGTAGAGTTCACCGGTTATGCCGGCGAGGAACGCAACCGGCACGAAGAGAGCGGCCAGCACCAACGTTGTTGCAACGATTGGCCCCGTGACCTGGCTCATCGTGTGTAGCGTCGCTTCACGCACGTCGACGCCCAGCTCGCTCATGATGCGCTGGACATTTTCCACCACGATGATCGCGTCGTCCACGACAAGACTGATCGCGAGTATCATCGCGAAAAGCGTGATCGTGTTGGCCGAATAACCCATGAGATAAAGCACGGCAAAGCCGCCGATCAGCGAAACGGGTATGGTCAGCGTCGGGATGATTGTCGCGCGCCAGTCCTGCAGGAAAAGGAACACGACCACGACAACGAGCACGAAGGTGATCGCCAATGTAATGAAAATCTCCTGGATGGTCTGCCGAACAAAAGCGGTCGTGTCGAAAACGACCGTATAGGCGAGGTCATCAGGAAATTGTTTCGACAATGTCTGCAGCTCGCCGAGAACGGCGTTCGATACCGCCAGCGCGTTCGCATCGGTCGATTGATAGACGACGACGGTAGCGCTCGGCCTGCCATTCAGGGTCGATGCCGTATCGTAGGATTGTGCGCCGAGCTCGATCCGGGCGACGTCGCGAAGATGGACGATCGCTCCGTCCTTGTTGGTGCGGATAATGATGTTGCCGAACTCGATTGCATCCGCAAGCCTCCCCCTGGCCATGACGGTCAACTGCAGCTGCTGACCGGTGGGCGAGGGGGGCGAACCGAGCTGGCCGGCGGATGCCTGGACGTTCTGGGCCTGGATCGCCGTCGTCAGGTCGGCTGCGGTTACCCCAAGGGCCTGCATGCGATCGGGGTTCATCCAGATCCGCATGCTGTAGGCCGGGCCAAACACGCTCGCCTCACCGACGCCGGGAAGGCGAGCGATCGCGTCCCGGATGTTGATCATGGCATAGTTGCTGATGAAGACATCGTCCCTGGTGCCGTTCGGCGAGTAGACGGCAAAGCCGAGTAGCATGCTCGACGAACGAGTTCTGACCGAGACGCCTGTCTGTGTAACGGCAGCGGGAAGCCGCGGCGATGCCATTGACACGCGATTCTGCACATTGACCTGGGCGATTGCCGGATCCGTGCCGGCTGCGAACGTAACCGTCAGGCTGTAGGTGCCGTTATTGGTGCTTGACGACGACATGTAGAGCATGTCTTCAACGCCATTCACCTGATCCTCGATCGGCGCTGCCACGCTGTCGGTCATGACGCTGGCATTCGCGCCGGGATAGCTTGCCGTGACCTGCACTTCGGGCGGTGTGATCTGCGGAAACTGGGCGACGGGTATCAAGAAGAGGGAGAGGCCGCCTGCGATCATCATCACGACTGCGATGACCATTGCAAATCTTGGCCTGGCAATGAAGTGCGCCGAAAGGTTCATTGGGGTGAACCCGGTTGCGGTTCCATCGGCGCGAGCGAGATCGCGTTGCTGTCGGTTGGAGAAACTTCCGTGGGCTCGACGACGAGGCCTTCCGAGACGTTCTGTAGGCCGTCGACGATCAGTTTTTCCCCGCCTTTAAGACCATCGTCTACTGCCCAGCTGCCACCGATCTGTCGAGTAATCCTTATTCGACGCAGCTCGACGGCATTTTGCGCGTTGACGAGCAGGACGTACTTGCCATCCCGATCCTGCTGCACCGCCCCCAGCGGCACAACCGGACGGAGCGTCTTTTCCCTTTCCGATATGACAACTGTTACGAACTGACCCGGAATAAGCAGGGCATCTGGATTGGGAAATAGCGCCCGAACGGGCAGGGTTCCCGTCGCCGGGTCGATTTCGTTACCGAAGAATTCGATCCTTCCCGGCTCCGCGTAAGATTGGCCGTTCGACAGCCGCAGGCTGGGCTTATAGCTGCTGGCCAGCGCCTCCTTGCCGATATTGCCTCTGGTCGCGCGCAGTTCGAGGATCGATCGATCGCTCACCGAGAACACGACGCGGATCGGATCCATTTCGACGACGCGAGCCAGTGCCGTTGAACTGCCGCTGACGAAGCTTCCGACCGACAATTCGGCAGCTCCGATGCGGCCGTCGATCGGCGAGACTATCCTGGTGTAGCTGAGATTGAGCTCGGCCTGGCTCACGCGTGCTTGTGCCGAAAGAAAGTTTGCCTGGCCGGTTTCAAGGGCGGTCTGGCTTTCCTCCAGCGTCGCGCGCGATACGGTTTGGTTGCTCAGCGATTGATTGCGCGCGACACGGCGTTGAGCATCCGCCAATGTCGCCTGGGCGCTCGCAAGCGCTGCCTTGGCGTCCGACAGCGCTATTTCCAGGGACCGCTTGTCGATCAGGAAGAGATCCTGATCCTTCCTGATCAATTGGCCCTCATTAAAAAGACGTTGGTCGACGAAGCCTTCGATGCGCGAACGGATATCGACGGCATTGACTGCCTCCACTCGTCCGACGAATTCGTGTTTCGGCGAAACGTCCTGGACCGGCACGGTGAGGACGCCGACGGACGGACCAGCCTGTGCCGCCACGTCCTGCGGCACTGACATCAGAGCTGCGAACAATAACACCAGGAATGTCGGCGGAACTCGACGATGCAACTTCATCGACATGTCTCCAACAGAACCGTGAAATTAGATCACTCAAGGCGGATGGAAGCAGTCTACAAAAATTAGCATATGTTGAGATTCTACTACCATACGTGGAGAGCAGCAAGCGTTACAGATGGCGCGTCCTGTCCTAAATTGGCGCTGGAAAGACCCTTTGTCGGACAGGCACCGCACTGTTGATTGCGTCACCACTAGATGCTGATGCCACCGCTGCCGAACTCGAACCTGAAGCGGAGAGAGGCGGGATTCGTGCACAGCCTTCCCATGCTCTCCCGATCAGCACTATCTCACGTCTCAGGTGGTCTCATCGTCGGTCTTCGACCAGCTTGTTTGTGCGACGTCCGATCTCAAACTCAGCTGGGCCACAAGTTGTTCGACAACGCTGTCCTGGTCGCCCTTCGTGAAAACGATCGCTTCGATTTCCATCCCCTTATCGGCATCGCACAGGCGGCTTTTTATCGATCGGAACTGCAGTTTGTTGGCGTTCAGCGATTGCAGCAGCGTCGCCCGGACTGCTATTTCATGATCCATTGGGCATTTGAGCTTTATGTCGTAGATACGTTCTTGCTCTGGCGCGACCACAGACCAGGCTTCGATATACGATCCAAGCTTGGGAAGCGTATAGTTGAAGGCGACAATGAAAAAGGCCGCTTCGCTAGCCAATAGAAGCTGCCCATAGCCAGCGAAGACGCCGACAGCGCCGGTGCTCCAGACCGTCGCAGCCGTGCTCAAGCCTTTGATGTTGGTGCCGTCGCGGATAATGAGACCCGCCCCAAGGAAGCCGATGCCCGTAACGACCTGAGCGCCCATGCGCAGATCGAATTCGAAGCCCATCGCACTTGGAAGCGACGCATAGGATGCGGCACCAAGGGAAACAAGCGCATGGGTTACGAGATTTGAGTTCCGCTGCTTCAAATGTCTTTCGGCGCCGATCAGCGTTCCGAGCAGCAATGCGGTCACCAGTTTGACGAGAATTGATTGGCTGGCGTCCATATCGATCGCCTCTATGTTTATCCGGTGTGAGCCGCGACTATTTCCTGGACATCGGCCAGTTATGTCTCTGCAAGGAACCATTTACCCTCGTGCAGAAAGAAACCAGCATCCTCTCGTCTTTTTCTTACTTTGATTTGGAAGTTGAAGTTCGATCGGAGAGACCATGATAAACATCCTGCTGAAGTTACGCTTCGTCATGGCGCTTGCATCCATAGGTGTTATCGCCGCCGCCGGTTTGATGTTTTGGGAGGGCCTGCTGACATTATGGCATGCCTTTGCCTATGTGAGAACCGACCCGGATCTTGCCGTCATTGCGGCCGTCATGCGGGCGACGGATAAGCTGCTGTTTGCGATCGTCCTCGTCATCTTCGGCTGCGCCACCGCGCTTGGTTTTCTCGTCGATCTGTCGCCCGAACAACGCGCGGCGCTGCCCGATTGGATGGTCATCGACAGTGTCGCCGAACTCAAGAACCTCTTCATCCAGATGATTATCCTCTATCTGGTGGTCCATTTCGCCACGCTCGTCGCGGAGACCGACCAGATGCTGCAATGGAACGCGCTGGTCCTTCCCATGTCTATCCTGCTATTGGCCGGCGCCATGAGACTGATCGCCGATGCTCCTGGGCACGGCCATCACGGTGATCACGCTTCGGTTCAAAACAAACCACCCGCTTCCAATGCCAGCACCGACGATGCCTAAATTCACTGCGCGATCCCAATCCGCTGCTCCTTGATGCGTCGGCGGCAAGCAGCGGGCATGCGGTGTCTTCCCGGGCAGGGATGAAACTCCTCGAAAAAATAGCCGTCTTGCCCGCGACGCTGTGGTTGATGAGGAGAGCACGACGTTGTCGTTCACCATCGCGCAAAGTATCTCGTCGCCGGTTGCTATTCCTCTTGACGTCTTTCTGCCGTCCAAACCGATATCTCAACCGCTCAATTTCCCTGGCCATCTCTCTTCGTCTGTGAGTGAAAGGTAAAATTTACCAAGATTTGTAACGATCCGCCTCTATCCAAATCGCGGAGGAATTTTGTGAAAACTGCCACGCTCGCATCCATCGCTTTGGCGATGTCGGTCTCCGCCGCTGGCGCCCAGACGATCGGCGTCTCAATGTCGGATCTCGACAAATTCAGAACGGCGCTCCTGAACGGCGTCGTCACCCACGGGCAGACGATTTCCGGTCTCAAGCTCATCACCGAGAACGCAAAGGGTGACAACGAACTGCAGAAGCAGCAGGTCCAGAAGCTCATTGCCGACAAGGTCGATGCGATCATCCTGGCGATTTCCGATGGCGATCTCGGTCCGCAGATGAGCAAGATGGCGGCAGATGCGGGTATTCCGCTGATCTATATCAACAACGTCCCTTCCAACCTGCTCGACCTGCCGGAAAATCAGGTGGTGGTCGCCTCCAATGAGAAGGAATCGGGAACGCTGGAAACGAAGCAGGTCTGTGCGCTCCTGAAGGGCAAGGGCCGCGTCGTCGTGCTGATGGGCGAACCCTTCCACGCGGCTGCCCGCGCCCGCACTCAGGACATATCGGACGTCATCGCCACGCCGGAATGCAAGGGCCTCGAGATCGTCGAGCGGCAGGCTGCCTACTGGTCGCGCGATTATGCCGACCAGCAGATGCAGGAATGGCTCGCGGCCGGCGTCAAGTTCGACGCTGTCATCGCCAACAATGACGAAATGGCGCTCGGCGCGATCCGCGCCATGAAGAAGGCCGGCATGCCGATGAAGGACGTCGTCGTCGCTGGCGTCGATGCGACCGACGACGCGCTCGCCGCGATGGCAGCCGGTGATCTCGACGTCACCATTCTTCAGAGCGCGGTTGGACAGGGCGCGACCGCAGTCGATGCGGCTGTCAAGCTCGTCAATAAAGAGAAGGTGCCGCGGGAAAACAACGTTCCCTTCGAGCTCGTGACGCCTGAGAACATCGCCAAATATCTGCCGAAGACCCAGTGAATAAGAGGGCTATCATGTTGTATTTCTGGAATAAATTCGGCATTCGCGCGCAGATTACCTCGGGCTTCGTACCGCTGTTCCTGTTGATGAGTCTTCTCACCGTCAGTGCAATCTCCGGCATGAACGGGCTTGCCGCCATCTTCGCCTCCTATCGCGCCACGGCAGGCCAGAGCCTCGCCATATCGGATTACAGCGACCAGCTGCACGAGATCCAGATGTCGGCGGAAGCTTTCCGCTCCACGCCGACACAGGCCGTCGTCGACAGCTTCCGTGCCGGCGTAAAAGCCTTCGAGGCGGACGATCCGCGTTTTGCAGGCAACAAGGACTTGCAGTCCGGTCTCACGACGATCCGTCAAGACATTGCCGCTTACGGCAAGGCATTCGAACAGATCGTCTCCCTCCAGGCCAGGCGCGACATGCTGATCTCCAAGGTCACCGAATTCGGCCCCTGGACCAGCATCGCGCTCAACGACGTCATGCGCAGCGCCTGGCGTCAGAACGACGTGGCTCTGCTGCACAT
This sequence comes from Rhizobium sp. WYJ-E13, assembly GCF_018987265.1. Lineage (NCBI taxonomy): Bacteria > Pseudomonadati > Pseudomonadota > Alphaproteobacteria > Hyphomicrobiales > Rhizobiaceae > Rhizobium > Rhizobium sp. WYJ-E13. Next base: position 333,351 of record NZ_CP076854.1, read on the forward strand.
GACGGCGCAGACGCTGGAGGCCTTGAACCGCAGCCTCTATTTCTCCGAACGCTTCGTGCATTCTGACGATTTCGCCGCCTATGACACGGCTCAGGCCGCGCTCGCCGAAGCGGTGGCGCTCAACGATACCGCCGCCAAGACGGCCAAGAACGAGCTGCAGAAGAAGCGCCTGTTGGGCGCCGGCCAGCTCATGCAGAATTATACCGCCCGTCTTGGCGACATGAAGGAAGTGCTGCAGGCATCCGGAAATATCCGCCAGACGCAGCTCAACATATTGGCTCCGAAGATATCGGGCGAGTTCAAGAACCTGCAGGCGACCGTGACCGGCGCGCAGAAGAATCTTGACGGCTCCGTGGAAGCAACGGTTGCCTCGGCCACCAGCGCGACACTCGTCATCAGTGGCCTGCTGATTGTCATCGGCCTCGTGCTCTCCTACTTCGTCGGCCGGCTGATTTCCTCGGCCGTTCGGGGCATGGCGCAGTCCATGGAGCGGCTTGCCCGCGGGGACGACGCCATCGTGATCACGGGCGTCGATCACCGCCACGAGCTCGGCGCCATGGCGCGTTCGCTGAAGGTTTTCCAGGAGACCGGCCGCGCCAAGCTGGTTGCCGAAGCCAATGGCGAACGCGCCCGCCTGGCTGCGGAGGAAGAGCGGCTTCGCCAGGAAGCCGAGCGCCTCAGCGATGCGCAGGTGATGGAGCATGCCTTCCACCAGATCTCGCTTGGCCTGGATGCGCTTTCCAAGGGCGATCTCTCGGTCCGCGTCGGCGAAGTCGACCACCGCTACGTCAGGATCCGCGATCACTTCAACAACTCGGTCGCAAGCCTGGAAGAAGCAATCGGTTCCGTCATTCGCGCGGTCACGACCATCCGCTCCGGCCTTGCCGAAATCTCCACCGCCTCCAACGATCTTGCTCGCCGCACCGAGCAGCAGGCCGCTTCGCTGGAAGAAACCGTAGCGGCTCTCGGCGACGTCACCCGCGGTGTCAACGGAACGGCAGAAGGCGCCAGCCGCGCCCAGGCTGTCGTGGCGACGGCCCGCACCAATGCCGAAAAGGGCGGCGAGATCGTCTCCCGCGCCATCGCCGCGATGACGGAAATCCAGAACTCTTCGTCGAAGATCGGCAACATTATCAGCGTCATCGACGAGATCGCCTTCCAGACCAACCTCTTGGCGTTGAATGCCGGCGTCGAAGCCGCACGCGCCGGCGAGGCTGGCAAGGGTTTTGCCGTCGTCGCGCAGGAAGTGCGCGAGCTCGCCCAGCGCTCGGCCAATGCGGCAAGAGAGATCAAGGAACTGATCTCGACCTCCTCGATACAGGTCAAGACGGGCGTCGAACTGGTCGGCGAATCCGGCGTCTCGCTCGAACAGATCGTCGAGCAGGTGACGGCCATGAATACGACCGTCGCCGAGATCGCGGTGGCCGCCCGCGAGCAGGCCACAAGCCTGCGTGAGGTCTCTGCTGCCGGCGATCAGATGGACAAGGTGACTCAGCAAAACGCTGCGATGGTCGAACAGACCACAGCTGCCGCCCAGAGCCTGACTCAGGAAACCGAGAACCTCGCGGAATTGCTGTACCGGTTCCGGACAAGCAGCGCTCCCATCTCAGAAAACCGGCATTATGCAATGGCATCGTAACGCTCTTTTGGCACGCGCTTTCGATCGCGGAACCTTGCCGAACGGGGCGGAGCATTCCGGCCCCGACCGTCCGCGCTCCGGCCTGAGCGGATACGAGATCATAGGGCACCATAGATGGCATTGCGTAGGTCGACGAACTGTCCCCACATGCCCTTCAGCGCGGTATTGGTCAGCGCCACGACCGTCAGCGCCTTTTGCGGATCCACGAACCAGCTATGACCATGGGCCCCGCCCCAGTGATAGGTGCCCGTTGACCACGGAGCCTGCGTGGCGACGGGATCGCTGACCACGGCCCATCCGAAACCGAAGCCGATCCCCGGGTCAAGCGGTTGGCGCACGCCGTGCGCTTGATCGCTGGTCATGAGGTCGACCGTCTCCTTGGAAAGAAGTGGTGCTCCGCCTTTACGGACCGTTTCCAGTATCGCGAGCACCTCACGCGCCGTCCCCGCGATGCCTGCGCCGCCGGAATGATAGGAATCGGGATCGAAGATGCGGTCCGGCGCAAATCTCACCGTTCCGGTGAATGCCACGACGGACGATTCCGTGCCCATGCGCTCGGGCTCCGGCGAGCCGCTCTTATAGGCTGCCGCCAGTCTCTCGCGGTCAGTGATCCGGAACGCGGTGTCGCGTAGTCCGATCGGGCCTGTGACAAGCCTTTCGACAGCCTCGCCAAGCCTCATGCCGGTTTCCTTCTCGATGATACCGCCGATGACGTCCATCGCCAGTGAATATTGCCAGTTCGTGTCCGGCGTGAAGAGCAGGGGGCGCTTGCGATACGCCGGAGGTTTTCGTCCAGCGGCAGGCCGGGTTCCGCCAGACCGTCGGAAACGCCGGCGCGAACGTAAGAGCCATTCTCTTCCATGAACCCGTAGGTCAGGCCGGCCGTATGCGTCAGGAGATCGCGGATACGGATAACCGGTTCATTGCCGTCAGCAAGACGCGGCCTGAAATCCGGCAGCCATCTCGTCACCGGATCGTCAAGCCCGATCAGGCCTTGCTCGATGAGGCGCATGGCCGCAATCGCAACGATCGGCTTCGTTACCGGGGCCAAGCGGAAGATCGTATTGTCCGTCATCGCGCGGTTCGTCTCGCGGTCCGCCAGGCCGGCAGCGCGGCGGAGATCGCCGACATTCTCGACATGTCGCCCCGGACGGTGGACAAGCACATGGAGCAGATCTTCAACAAGCTCGCCGTGGAAAAGCGTACTTCGGTTGCCACTCTGGCGGTCAAGGTCTTGTGGCGGGAGTGATGGCGATGTGACAAAGCCAGTGATGTCGGCGGCGCGATGCTGAAGCGTTGATCGGCTGGAGCCACCGCGCATTGAACATGCGGCGGCCTAGCCGAACCCCGCCACCACTGTTTCGATGGGCAGGAACAGCGTTCGGCTGTCTTCCGGATATTCGATGAACTCCGCGCAACGCAGATAGAAGCGCTTGGCCGCATCGTCCTTGGCCTGAACCAGAACTGCCCCGATGCCAATACTCTGCGATACTAGAGCAATCCGGCGCAGCGCATCGGACAGGAGGTCCGCCCCGAGACCCTTTCCCGCATGATCGCGACTGACCGCCAACCGCCCGATAACTGACACCGGAATCACGTCGGGCGCATTGCACCGCACCTTGCCGGGAGCAATCCCACGCTCGACCGATCCGGCTGAAATGCAGAAATAGCCAACCACCCGATTGCCCTCACACACGACATAGGTGCGCGAGAACCGGCTTTCGTTCTTCAAGGCCCTATGGCGCAGCCAGTCATTCAGCACCGGCTCACCACAGTCGAACCCCGAAACATCGTGGTCGACAGTCAAGGCAACGGGAGCGGAGAGCCGAGGCGCGGGCTGGTCCGGCGCGTCGTCTATTTCTGCCATGCCGGAGTCCGGCGTAGAAGGGCCTTGAGCTTCGGTCCGGGCGCGGGCGGATTGTCGAGCGCGTGAATGAAAGCGTCGTAACGCTCGGGATCGAGCGTGAACAGGCGCTGGTCAAGCAGCACATCGACTGCCTGCCGCCGGGCGCTTTCCACCATGAACTCGGTGCGCGTCTTACCCAACACCGCCGCCGCATTGTCGATGAGCTGGCGAGTGCCGGTCTCGATCCGCAGGTTGATACTGCCCTTGGTGTCGGCCGCAGAGGCGCGCGCCGAGACAGCAGCAGAAGGGGAAGATGCGGAGGGAGCGGTACGAGTTTTTGTCATACTCCAATTATGGGCCTCTGTACCCACACTGTCAATACGCTCGTGCTCTCTTTAAGATCGGACAGCGCCTGACACACAAAAGGAAAATTGTCGAATGCTCAAGGTCATCGCTCAGGATTTCATCAAGCCGGAAGCCATCGAAATCGTCCTGCCGCTTTATCGCGAAATGGTCGAGAAGACCCGGCAGAAAGAACTCCGTATCGCCTATGACCTGTTCGTCGACAAACGCATCCATCAGGATAAATGTCGCGTCCTGCCGCCGATGAGCTTTGATGAGTGGGACCAACCGCGTGAAATGCTCGGCCCTGCAATGCGCGTCCAGAGTGGCCCGGTCCGGCCATTCTTCGATGAAAACAAAATATCCGGGATCTTTCGTTGACGTGGAAGAGGTAGCCTACCTGCTTGGATACCAGGACGCCAACTCGTTTTATCGCGCCTTCCGCGAGTGGGAAAACATGACGCCCGGCCACTGGCGTCGGATCGAGTCTGTGTCGGCAATGACTGCTCTTGAGCAGCGGTGAAGCAGAGATCAACGGCCGGGTTGGGGCGCAAACTTGTCGCGCCATTCGTGAGCGCCGATCTGCAGCGCCGCTCAATCCAGATTTTTGTGATTGCGGTCATGGGCGCGGTCAATGCTCCTCGCCGCAACGAGAAAGCATCGCCACGTCCCGTATTTAGCCTTACCCGGCCTTCTGGCCACCTGGAATCTCGCCTCTTCTGCTCACCTTCGCTGGGACCCTAAGAGTCAGCTGCGGGGCTGGAGCAACGCCAGGACGATGGTCGATGCCGCCAAGAGGGCGGTCATGATCAACGGCCCGGAAGCGCCATGCTGATCGACGATATAGCCGCCGAACACCGCACCCATGCTGATGGCGACCTGGAACGAAACGACCATCAAGCTGCCAGCAGCCTCCAAGGCATCCCCTGCGCCCCGGGACAAGTTAGTAGGCAATACCACCGGAGCCATCCCAAAAGCTAAACCCCAAAGTGTAACCAGGGCAAACGCGATGCCGCTATGTGCACCCCAGAGTACGAGAGCAAGTGCAGCAAACGCCATCAATACGCCGGTGACAGCGAGTGCCATGTGGATATTGGCGTCTGCCAGTCGGCCGCCGGCGACATTGCCGATCACAGCGGCGATGCCAAACCCGAGGAGCGCCAAGGCAATCGGCCCCGTGCCAAGGAGCGTCACTTGTTCGAGGAAGGGTCGCACGTAGACCGAGCCGGCAAAATGCCCGGTCATCAGCAAGAGGATGGCAAGCATTCCGAGTTGAACAGTGCGCCGTTTGGTCAGCCGGAAGACGTCAGAAAGACTGTTGCTTGTGCTTGCGGGCAGTGTCGGCAAGCTGAGTATCTGCAGCAGCATCGCAACCGCTGCGAGCCCAGCCGTCATGCCTGTGGCGGTACGCCAGCCGAGCCAATCGCTGATCAAAGCACCCATCGATGGTGCAGCGATGGTGGCGAGAGAGACGCCGAGGGTGACTATAGCCATGCCCCGACCTGTCGCATTGGTGCCAACCAATCTCGCCACAACGGCAACTGAAAGCGCCCAGAAACCACTCAGCGCCACGCCCAGCCCGGCTCGGCCCAACAACAATAGCCAAAAATCGGTCGCGAACGCGGCCAGAAGATTGGAGCCGATAGCCAAGGCACTTAGGCCAACCAGAACAGTCTTCCGGTTCAGTTTGCCGATCAGAACATTGCTCAACAAGGCCGTCACCGCGCCAACAGACGCGGTTGCGGTGACAACCTGACCGGCGGTTCCCTCACTGATGCCAAGGTCACGTGCCATTGGCGTCAACAGGCCTGCCGGCAGGAATTCGGCTGACACAAGCGCAAAGCTTGTGGCTGCCATTGAGATAACGGCAAGCCAGGTAGTGGGGCTCCATGCACTCGGAACGGCAGAATCGAGGCCAATCGCGGGGCCGTCAAGCTGTGATGTTGTGTCCGTCATTGAAGTACCTCCAAGGTTTGGAGGTCTTCATAGCGGAGTTCTTCAGGATGATATGTGCCCTAAAGTCCGAATTCTATGTCCGTTCGTCCGGAAATGGTGCGGCGCACAACGCCAGGTGAAACGCTGGTGATGCGCTTGAAGGCGCGAGCGAAAGAAGCTTCAGATTCATAGCCCAGTTGAGAAGCGACCTCGGCAACCGACATGTTTTGACCGAGTAACTCTCGTGCAAGCTGCATGCGCAGACGGGCGAGATAGCGTGCCGCGCCTTCCCCCAATATGGCGCTGAAGCGTTCCGCGAAGATCGAGCGCGATTGACCTGCCACGCCAGCAAGGGTCTCAAGCGTCCAGTCATGGCCTGGATCTCGGTGCATGGCTGCCAGCGCACGACCGATATGAGGATCACGGATCGCGGCGAGCCAGCCGCTGGTCGAGGCTCCGCTGCAATTGACCCAGCAGCGAATAAGCCGCGCGACGAGCACGTCCGCCATGCGTGACAAGACCGTAGCGCTGCCTATCTGGGGCTGTGACGCCTCTGCCGTCATGGCGGCGAGGAGAGGGCCGACGACCGGATCATTGCCAGCAACATCACAGCCCTTGATAATCGGTGGCATCAGAGCGATCAGAGGGTTGAGGGCATTCGCACCCAAAGCCATCGAACCGCAGAACAGGGTGCTCGTCGCTCCTGTTCCTTGATGCACCACTTCGCAGACATTGCCCCCCAACTTGGTGACGTGACAGCTCTTAAGCGAGTCCCCGACAACATCAGGCTTGCTGGCCAGTCGGTGTTCGACACCTTGTGGCAACAACACCAGATCGCCGTCTTGTAACTCCTGCCATCCCTGGGCTTCGGTATGGACCCAGCATGGCCCCTCACTGACAAAATGGAAGCGAAGCAGCTGTTGCTGCGGAAAGGCGATGCTCCATGGATGGCGCAGCTCACAACGGCCGTAGTTGACCCCACTCAGGCGAAAGTCCTGTAGAACTTCGCTTAGGGCGTCCGTAGGAATATATGTCGGAGATTGGGATGAACGATCAAGCATTGGGCCAATTTATATGCCGGGCGTCCGGCATGCAAGTAAGGCATCCGTGCCATGCAGGGCAATCGCTTCAGCTTTGCATTTCGTTGTGGCCGGCAGAGGTGCGATTGTGACTCATGAGGCGCTTCGAATCGACGGAGCCGTTCATTCCTGATCATTTTTCGGCGCTTTCCAACCCGCCAGAGTGTTGGCGGGTGGTTTATCCGCTGACGGAGGGTGCTCGACGTCGTCTTCCACGACGACCTCTCAAGACTGCGAACTACTGCCGGACCCGTCGGCGGTCGACAGTAAAGCAATCAGATGCAAAAACATCGGTCTCCAACGCCCTCCATCCCTATGTGTGGGAAGTCATTGATGTGAAGTAAAATCTTGCCCGCTGTGCGGCGGTACGTATCCCATCAACTGCGCCAGACGTCGAGTAACGAGGTCTCAGGCGCTGCTATCATCAAAGCGTCGAATTGGGCATACCTCAGCTTCTTCCCTATTAAAAGACGGCAGCTTGCTTAAACGGCAGCTCAAAACCATACCCCGTGTGGCCTCCATCGACATCGACGACTGGAACACGCGCTGCGTCTCGACCGGCGCTAGCCCAATCCACCGGTCTTACCGTTTGACCGTGCCGCTATATATTTCCGCCTATGGATAATCGGCGGAAATTGGCATGGCATTCGAGGCTCTGGCGAAGAATATCGCAAGTGCTAGCCCTGATGCTGGGCCTGATGCCGGCATTTGGTGCCATCGCGGCGCTGGGGCAGTCCAATCGGGTCGCGATCGTCCTCCAGCTGAATGGTGCCGTCGGTCCGGCGACGGCTGACTATATCAAGCGCGGTCTTCAGCACGCCGCCGATCGCGGGGCGGTGCTTGTTGTTCTGCGGATGGATACGCCGGGCGGTCTCGACACGTCCATGCGTGACATCATCCGCGCAATCCTTGCGTCGCCGATACCGGTCGCGGGTTTCGTCGCGCCTCCCGGAGCGCGTGCCGCCAGCGCCGGAACCTATATCCTCTATGCAAGCCATGTAGCGGCAATGGCGCCCGGCACCAATCTCGGTGCGGCAACGCCGATCGCACTCGGCCGACTCCCGGACAAAGGCACGGGAGACGATCAGACCAATCCGGAAGGTAACAAGCGGCAGGCACCGCGCAGTCCGGAGGAGGCCAAGGCAGTCAACGACGCCGTGGCCTATATCCGCGGGCTTGCTGAACTGCGGGGCCGCAATGCCGACTGGGCGGAGCGCGCGGTGCGCGAGGCGGCCAGCCTTTCGGCGACCGCGGCCCTGCGTGAACACGTCATCGATTTCATGGTCACCAGCCCCGCCGATCTTCTGGCCCAGGCGCAAGGGCGTGTGGTGAGAATCGGCCAGGCTGACGTGCGGCTCGATACGGCAGGCCTTGCGATAGAGACGTTCGAGCCGGACTGGCGGATCCGTCTGCTTTCGGTGATCACCGATCCGAATATCGCCCTCATTCTGATGATGATCGGCATCTATGGACTGATCTTTGAATTTCTCGCGCCGGGAACGTTCTTGCCCGGAACGATCGGCGCCATCTGCCTGCTGCTTAGCCTCTATGCGCTCGCCCTACTGCCAGTCAGTTATGCCGGCGTCGGTTTGATTGTTTTGGGCGTGGGCCTGACCGTCGCAGAAGTGCACTCGCCGTCTTTCGGCGCGCTCGGCATAGGCGGCGGGCTGGCTTTGGTGCTGGGTGCGGCGATTCTGTTCGACACCGACATACCCGGCTTCAGCGTCTCATGGCCGATGCTGGGCGCCATCGCCATTGCAATCTCGGCGCTCAGCCTTCTGATCGCGTTTCTCGCCTTCACATCGCGCCGGCGCGACGTGGCTACGGGAGCCGAGCAGATGATCGGCCTTTCCGGCAAGGTTCAGAGCTGGGAAGATATGACGGGTTACGTGATCGCACATGGCGAACGCTGGAGAGCGATCGCCGACGAACCACTATCCAGCGGCGACGAAATCAAGGTTACCGGCCGCAAAGGACTGACGCTCGAAGTTGCTCGCCAGCGGCAGGAAAGCTAGGGCAGGGAATATTCAGAGGCAGGAGGACATCATGGGCATGTTCGTGAGTTTCACCTTTTATGGCGTCGTCATCCTCATTCTGCTGCTCATCATCGGATCGGCGATCAAGATCCTGCGCGAATATGAGCGCGGCGTCGTTTTCACACTCGGCCGCTTCACCGGCGTCAAGGGACCGGGTCTGATCCTGCTCTTTCCCTACGTGCAGCAGATGATACGAGTGGACCTGCGCACCCGGGTACTCGACGTGCCGAGCCAGGATGTTATTTCCAGAGACAACGTTTCAGTTCGCGTCAACGCGGTGATCTATTTCAGGGTCATCGATCCTGAGAAGTCGACCATCCAGGTGGAAAATTTCATGGCCGCCACCAGCCAGCTCGCACAGACGACGCTGCGCTCGGTGCTCGGCAAGCATGATCTCGACGAGATGCTTGCAGAACGCGACAAGCTCAACAGCGATATCCAGGCAATCCTCGATGCGCAGACGGATGCGTGGGGCATCAAGGTCGCCAATGTCGAGATCAAGCATGTCGACATCAACGAATCGATGATCCGCGCCATCGCCCGCCAGGCGGAGGCCGAGCGGGAGCGGCGGGCGAAGGTTATCAATGCGGAGGGCGAGCAGCAGGCGGCAGCAAAGCTTCTCGAGGCCGCGGAGATCCTGGCCCGCAAGCCGCAGGCCATGCAGCTTCGCTATCTGAGTACGTTGAACGTTCTCGCGAGCGAAAAGAGTTCGACGATCATATTCCCGTTCCCGATGGAAATAGGCAACCTGATCTCGCCTCAGGCGGGAAGACCACGAGAATAACCGTACGAGAAGTTCAATCTGATGCCGTTATTCATATGCACCGCTGGAGCCTCTGTTCTGGCCGCAAGACCGCCGCTTCAGCCCGTTCAGGGCTTATCTCAATCGTAGTGCGACCGGTGGTCCTTTTACCTGACGCCATAACGAGCCGCGCATGGCCGAGCCGTCTCGCTGCAACTCGGGCTGTCAACCCTGCAAATGCGGCTGTTCCGGCAGCAGATCGATCTTTCCGTCGACGATATGGATGCGGCGATCCATGCGCGCCGCCATGTCGAGATCGTGAGTTACCGCCACTACCGTCTTCCCGCGTTCGCGCACCAGATTCTCGAGGGTCGCGAAGACCTGTTCGGAACTGCTGCTATCGAGACTTCCGGTCGGCTCGTCGGCGAGTATAAGCGGTGGATCGTTGGCGAGTGCGCGTGCCACGGCGACCCGCTGACGCTGGCCGCCCGAGAGCTGGTCGGGCCGCTTGTCGAGATGCTCGCCCAGCCCCAGGGATGTGAGCAACTCGCCGGCCCGCTCGCGCATCTTAGGCCGTGCCAATCGGCCGAGCCTCCGCATCGGAATCTCGACATTCTCCCGCGCCGTGAATTCCGGCAGCAGAAAGTGAAACTGGAACACGAAGCCGATCATCGAAAGCCGCGTCGCCGCCCGCTCCCGCTCTGTCATCGGCCCGGTGTCGCGGCCGCCGATGCTGAGCGTTCCATCGGTTGGCCTGTCGAGCAGCCCGAGAAGGTAAAGCAACGACGACTTGCCGGATCCGGACGGGCCGGTGACGGCGACGAATTCCGTCTCGCCTATGGAAAGCGTCACGTCCTTGACGAGCGTGACGGGCACCGTCTCCGGCAAAATGCGCGTCAGTTTCTCCGTCTCGACGAGAGCGCTCATGTCGCGCCCCTGATGATCTCGACGGGGTTCAAGTGCGCTGCACGGCGCGCCGGGAGATATCCGGCCACCGCCGCCGAGCCGAGCGCAAAAGCCGAGGCAATGACATAGTGGAGTGCGCTCCAGGCAATCGGCAGTCGCGTTATCTCCTGTCCGGTTGCTGCGATTTCGAACCGGATAAGGGACAGCGCATAGATCATCGAAAGGCCGAACGCACAGCCGATCGCCGAACCCGCCGCCCCGATCGCCATGCCCTCAAGCAGGAACATCCGCCGCATATCCGACTCAGGGAAGCCGAGCGATTTCATGATGGCGATGTCGCGTGCCTTCTCATGCGTGATGGTGGAGATGATGTTGTAGATGCCGAACCCCGCAACCAGCATGATCGCGCCGACCACCGTATACATGATGACGTTGCGCACCACGAGCGCTTCGAGGATGGATTCGTTTGCCTCCTGCCAGGCAACGGCCTTGTAGCCAAGCTCCGCCTCGGCACGACGCGCGACGTCGGGCGCGTGGTTCGGATCGTCGAGCTTGATGCGGATCTCGTTGATGGCGTTCGGCCGGGCAGACAGGATCTGGGCATTCTTCAGGAGAAGATAGGCTTCCCCTTCATCCCGCGCCGTGGTGCCGGTGTGGAACAGGCCGACGATCTTGAAGTCGCGGGTCAGGCCTTCGGAGGAGACTGCCGTGATCGTGTCGCCAAGCCCGGCGCCGAGCCGGCCCGCCATTGTCTCGCCTATGACAACGTTGTTGCCGCCTGCGGTCAATGCCGCAAAGCTGCCTTTCACGAAGTCCTCGACGATCGGTGACACGCCTGGTTCGCGTTCGGGGTCGATGCCGATGATCGCAGCCCCGACCTCGCGGCTGGAATAGCGGATCACGCCCTGCGCCTTGAGGCTCTCCGCAAAGCGGCCGGGGACCCAACTCTCAAGCCTGGCAGTCGCGGCGGTCGGGTTGATGATGCCACGGCGGTCGTTGCGTGGTCTCAGCCCCGAAATGACAACGCTCGTAAAGACGTCCTCCGCTGGCTGGCGGCGGGGCGTTCGATGTTCGTCGGTGATGTCGACATGCGGCATCGTGTCGACGAGCCGCCTGATAAAGTCGTCTTGTCCGCCTTGCATCAGCGCTGCCATCGCGATGGAGAATCCGACGCCGACCGCAACCCCGAGCACGGCAACGATCGTCTGGCGGCCGCGGCCGACGATATGCGTAACGGCGATGTCTAGGATAAGCGGCATATGGGCTTACTCCTCTGGCGCGGCAATCGCCACCCGCGCGCCATCGGCCAGGTTGGTCGGATAGGGCGAGATGATCCGGGCCTTCTCGTCAAGACCGGAAAGTACCTCGATGCCATTGATACCACGAATACCCGTCTGGATTTGGCGCAGTCGCGCCATGCCACCTTCGACGACGAAGAGCTTGTTCCCTTCAATCGACACGGACGGGACCAGAAGCGTATTTTTGGACACGCGAATGACGATATTGACGTCCGTCGACATGCCGATGTGAAGCGGCGTGTCATCCGGCAGGCGAAAACGGACGCGGTAGGTCTTCGTCAGGGGATCGCCCTTCGGCGTGATGCTGTCAACCACCGCCTCGAGATTTTGTCCGGGGAATGCATCGGCACTGAGAAGCGCGCGCTGCCCCACCGCCACCCGCGGAATGTCCTCCTCGTTGACCTCCGCGACCACGAGCAGCGGTCGTGGCTCGCCAACCCAGAACAGCACGCTGCCGAGTTCGGCCACCTCGCCGACCTCACCATCCTGCCTCAAGACCACGCCGGGGCTGGGTGCACGCAATATATGGGATTCGAGTCGAGCCTTTTGGGCGACAAGCAACGCCTGGACCTGAGACAGTTCGCTGCGGGCGCGGTCGACCTCCTGTTGGCTCGCCGCATATTTTTCCGCAAGCGCGGTCTGGCGCTGAAACTCCTGCTGCGCGAGAACCTGCCGCGCCTCGAGCTCGCCGAGAGTAGCCCTCGCTTCACTGTCATCGAGTCGGGCCAGCACGTCGCCTTTGGCGACCCTCGATCCTTCGCAATTGCATTGCTCGATGATCCTCTCGCGAACCACCGGCGCTACTTTGGCCCAGATGCGCGGCTCAACGACACCGCTCGCATAGACGATCTCCGCTGCGTCGCCGCGCATGGGCGTGGCGATGGAAATAGCTGCCGGCCGCAAGACATACCAGGCGACGGCGCCAGCCGCTGCGACAACCATCGCAATGCCGGCGATCCAGCGCAAATGCCTCACGAAACGCTCCATTCGGTTTTGCATTGCCAAAAGCCTATCATTAGACCGACCGTCGGTCTGGCTTTCTATCACTATTTCGTATCGAAGGAGGCCTTGCTGGAGGCTTTGGCGGCACGCCTTGCCCGCGACAGTATCGGCGAACTGCGGCCCCTGCTCGAAGACCCGTCGCTCGACGCAATCGGCGGGATCAATGCGATTTTTCCGGGGCGCGACAGTTGAACATCGAGCTTGCTCCGCGACTCAGAAAGACGTTCTCGGTGCTCTTCCGGCCAGAGAATATCGCGCTCTTCCATCGTGTCGACTAGGCGGGCCGCGAGCTTGCCATGCCGATGTTCACCGGTCTTCTCAAGAAAGGGAGCGAAGAGGGGTGCTCGACGTGCCTGATCCGGAGGCTTTCGCCGAAATGCTGCTACAGCTCAGGCTGATCTTCCGGGACGTGATGTATCAGGCCACACGCATGGCCGAACGAGGAAATGTCGACGAAGCCGTATGGATGCTCGAGGAGCGGCTGCGGCTCTACGTGATTGCCTTCGAACGACTCCTAGAATTGCCCGACGGGACAATTGATTCCGCGCAGCCCGGCTTTGCCCGAGTCTTTCTGGAGGCGGATCCTTAGGTCGCTGGTGCAAAAAGGCCGGTGTTGTCGGATGCCGCTTACCGATGTGCGGCTCGCTTCGAGAGTAGAAAATATAAAGTGACGATCCGCCTCGACGGACACAGTTCCGATCGGCAACGAATGGACGGAGACCTTAGGATTCGAACGCCTGACCGGCGCTCTGCTGGACCGCATCACTACCACTTCGACATGTCAGAGATGAACGGTGACAGCTATCGCCTCGCGCAAGGCCGCGCCCGAAAGGTCGGCTGACATTTGTCGCAAAAGCGCAGCACGCGGATAGGGATCCCGCTCGGCCCAAAGCCCACAGCGGGTTCATCCATGCGCCGAGTAGCTGGCTTTTACGTCGCCGCGCGGCTGGTTTTTATGCCGCCGCCGTCATATTTCCGTGTTGTCGGCACGATTGTTGCGGCGATCGGACGACCGCCGCAACGATTATGGTTACAGGAGAAAATCGCCTGACCCCAGGTGGACGAGGCCCTGCAGCTGAATCTCGAAGTCATGAACACCATCGCCGTTCAGGTCGCCCTGGATAACGGTCGTATCGTTCGAGGATCCGGCGTGGTCTTCATAGTGCCAGGCGAGCGCGCCGGCCTTTTTGTCGAAGAGGGCATTTTCCTGCGCCTGGAAATGGAAGGCTCCATTGCCTGCCGCAGAGCCATTCGCATCGATCGCCGAGAGGTCGATCTTATCGACGCCGTGCTGGAAGTCGGTGATGAAGTCGCGGGTCGAGCCGGACCCGGCATGCGCCGCTGTCTTGAAGATAAACGTATCCGCGTCGGCACCACCGATCATCATGTCCTTTCCGGCGCCACCGATGAGGACGTCCTTTCCGGCGCCACCGTCCAGCTTGTCCGCACCCGCCCCGCCATTGAGAACGTTGCTGCCGCTATTGCCTCTCAGCACGTCGTTGTAGCTGGAGCCAGTCACGTTTTCGATGCTGACGAACTTGTCACCAGTGGCATGCCCGCCCGATGCGGCCCCGGTCGCCAGGTTGACGTTGACCGCGCTGGAGCCCGCATAGCTGGCCGTGTCACTGCCAGTACCGCCGTCGAGCACGTCCGCGCCGGCGCCGCCCTTCAACACGTCATTACCGCCGAGACCCTTGAAGGTTTCGTTGCCGCCGTTGGCCTGGCCGCTATGTGGCATGGTGTCGTTGCCGTCGGTGCCGGTATAGACCTTCGTCCCCGTGGTTGGAGTCGACGGTTGCGTCGGCGTGGTTGGCGTTCCCGATGTCGGAGGTGTGGTTGGCTCCCCCGAGGTCGGCGGCGTGGTCGGCTCGCCCGATGTCGGCGGCGTGGTTGGCGTCGACGGTGCCGCGCTGGAGCCCGATTCGTAGGCGCCCATATCGACAGTTCCAACGACGCGATGGTCGCCGTCCAGATCGGTCGCGCTGACGCCGTACTTGCTGGTTCCGTGGTCGATCGCCGCTGAGCCGGAGGCGAGGTGGAAGTCGCCGTTCGCTGCGGCTACGAATTTCGGGTCAACGCCGAGCTGGTTGCCGTTCGCCGTGCTTGGCATCGCGTTGCCACCGTCGGTCTTGACAGAGGCCTGGCCGGCGGTGCCGTTGTAGGTGGTGTTGTTGGCCCAGACGACGTTGCTGTTGACGTAGCCGTTGGTCGACGTGTTATCGATCGCCGTGTTGTTCTTGTTCACCGATGGGTCGGCTACGGCGATGTTGTTAACCCAGGTGTTGTTGCTCGATGCCGAGTTACTGAGCTCACCGCGCCAGGTGCCGGTGTTCAGCGGGTCCTGATTGTTGTGGTATGCGGTGTTGTTCGACACAGTGACGGAGTCGCTCCAGGTGACCTGGATGCCTTTGCCGCCGTTCCCGTAGACGAGGTTGTTGTCGACCAGGGTCTTGTATGTGTAGTTCGGATGGCCGTCCGCCTGTGTGCTCTGGAAATCGTCGATGATGATGCCGTTGCCATCGGTGTGCTCACCCGACTTCGTAACGTTGTCGTGGGAGATGTTGTTGCGCACGATGTTCCGGTAGCCGTCCGTCGAGGTGTCGCCGGTGATGTTCCGGTTCTCGTAGATCGAGATGCCCGAGAACCAGCCCGACGACGCGTTGTGGTAGGTCTCGTTCCCCTCGATCCTGATGTAGTCCGACCAGTTGAACTGAATGCCCGACTCGCCTGCGTCGTGAACCTTGTTGTTGAGAACCGAGACGTGATGGACGTTGTTTGCTTCGATACCGTCGCCGGGGCCGCCCTTGATGTCGAAGCCGTCGATCGTCACGTAATTGGCATTGACGCTGATTGCGTTCCACGAGCCTGCGGGCGGCCGGATCAGCGCCCCACCGGGCACTTCCGAGCGCAGCGTGATGTCGCCTGCCGCCGAGCCGCTCTTACTGATGTTGATACTCTCGTTGTATGTCCCCGCCTTCACCACGACCTCATCGCCGGGCTTCAGGTTAGCCGACATCGCCTCGCTGATAGTGCGGAAGGGAGACGAGGTACTGCCGTTACCGCCGCTAGTGCCGGTCGTCGCTACGTAGTATGTCGTCATGATCTTGTTCCTCAACCTTAGCGTTGTGTGTGCCGGTTACTATTTGTAGTTAACCAGTCGTTACGGCGGCAGGTTATAGGGCGACATTCTGGAGGGTGCAACAGCAACGTGTCCGTAAGTGCTTGAGAAGCATAGCCTTATTGCTGCCACAATATACGAATCGATCCGAAGTTACATTTTGAAATACTTGGTGAAATTCGAGTGCCCAAATTGGGACAATATTTATGTCTCGCTCACCGCGAATAATTCTTTCCGCAACCATAGCGATATGTGCGCACTGAAAACATTATAAAAATATGATGGACGTGCCCGGATTCCTCTTGCCAGAGGCGGAATCGACATTTTTTGCTAAATTTAACAATTTTTGGCAGCGTCTGCTTACCAATTGGCCCTAATCGAGAGGGCAATGGGAGGGCATGATCGTAGCCGATTCGAGCAAATCCATTGCGCGGCATTTCAAGCGCCACCGTTTTTTGCACCGAGATCATCGGGCATGCGGTGTGACTATACTTTCGGTTTCCGCTGAGCCTGCGGCATGTCGAGAATCTGCTTGCCGAGCGTGGTATCGATGTCTCGTCTCGGCCGCGAATTTGCCCCGGCACATATAGCTCATACCCTCGCCTTCAAGCAGCCGGACACTATCGCCACGACGTCCCTGCAGAGGTATTGTTTCCCGCCGCGGCCTATTGTGACAAATATGAACCAGGCTATTCTGGCCATAGACCATTGATCGCACGGCGTGGGCGATCTTCTCCTTCTGATGGGGGTCGTGGCCGCCGCTGATGATTGGATCGGCAGTCCTTCCAGAGCAAAGTGGTCTCTGCGTAACGGTCGTCTTCAGACGAAGAGATGGGTGTCGTCATGCGTCAGTCTTTGGCAGTCCCGCATTTCAAAATCTCTATCCTTCATGCCGGGCTGCGTACACGGGCCTACGGTTCGATTCCTATCAAGAGTAATAACTCTCGCAGGACTGGCGACCGAGCGCGCGAACTGGATCATCGCCGGATATCGCGCACACAACCCCTAAAGCATTCCGCGCGGTCGACAGCGGCGAAGACGCTTATTTCAGAAATGACTTCTGGCTTGGTGCTTGGCGGAGCCGCGGTATTCCAAATCGCAGAATTGTAAGGTGGTGGCGCGGATTTCTGCGCTTCTTTCGTACCTTACCAGCTATAGCGATAGCGGGCAGCGAGAAATATCATATTCTAGTACTACAGTTGCGGTTTACCGGAAGTCATGATTCACTTCCCGCATTTGGCGGGAGGGAAGTTCAATGTCGGTTGCGGGTTGGTCCGGGTCGGTTCTGGCGTGGCATCGTGAGCTCGATGCCTTGAAGGTGCGGTTGGGCTCGGTCTTTGGTCGCCGAGAATTGCGCGCATCGTGCGGTGCCTTTCTGGATGGGTTGTTGTCGGGAGTAGAGCGCAAGACTGGCTGGCTGATGGCGGAACAGGCAGGACTGGAGCGCCCTTATCGGATGCAATCGCTGCTGGGGCGCAGCCATTGGGATGCTGACGCATTGCGCGATACGGTTCGCGCTTATGCAATAGAGTCTCTCGGTGACGCGGACGGCGTTCTTGTGGTCGATGAGACCGGCTTCCTGAAGAAAGGCGCCCATTCAGTCGGTGTCGCACGACAATATTCCGGCACGGCCGGCCGGATCGAGAACTGTCAGATCGGTGTTTTCCTTGCCTATGCAAGCCGCTACGGTCAGACCCTGATCGATCGGCAACTTTATCTACCGAAGGAGTGGGCCGAGGATGAAGCCCGCCGTGCTTCGGCTCACGTCCCCCAGTCCCAAGCCTTCGCGACCAAACCGGCCATTGCAGCCAAGCTCATTGCCGATGCGCTGGATGCCGGCGTGCCTTGTGCCTGGGTATTGGCGGATGCGCTTTATGGTTCGGATTCCAAGCTGCGCCGGATGCTGGAAAGCCGTGGCCAGCCTTATGTTCTGGCAGTGCGCTCCAATCAATGCCTGCGCTTTGTGCGTGAGCAAGGGATCGAGCAGACCGATCCCGAAACGATGGCTGATGAGTTGAAACCGGAGGTTTGGCAGAGCCATGCAGCAGGCGAAGGTGCCAAGGGTCTTCGGCTTTATGATTGGGCCCGTATTCCTCTCAGCTCTCGCCCGGATCCACAATGGGAGCGCTGGCTTCTGATCCGGCGCAGCCGACGCGAACCCGATGCGCGCGCCTATTACTTTGTCTTTGCGCCCGCCGGTACCGAATTGAGCGAATTGGCGGGCGCTGCCGGGCTGCGTTGGACCGTGGAAGAATGCTTCCAGCGTGCGAAGGACGATCTCGGCCTGGATCATTGCGAAGCGCGATCCTGGCATGCTTGGAAGCGGCACATGACGCTCGTCATGGCAGCCGCTGCATTCCTCGCCAAACTCGGCGCCGATCTACGCCGCACCGCTGCTGGCAAACCGAACGAAACGAGTCCAAACCCGCCAATCGCCGCCTGACCAACACCATGGCCTTCGTGCCCAGCGTCGCAGAGATCCGCTATCTGATCAAACGCCTCCTGCTACAGCCCCCGATTAGAGTTCGCCTCATCTTGGCATGGTCACTCTGGCGACGCAGGCATCAAGCATCCGCAATGCTTTCTCACTACAAAGCAAGGCATCAAACGCAACTGTAGTACTAGAGTGCCGATCATTGCGTCAACCAGACTCTTAGAGGCAGATTGCGAGTAGTCCAACAACCACTGCTGACCGGGTTAGGGCCTGCAATGTCGGCCACTGAGGTAGTGCGCGACGCGGACCTAACAGGACGGGTAGCGGTAGTGACTGGCGGTTCATCGGGCCTCGGGCTTGAGACGGCCCGCGCGCTTGCATCGTCCGGGGCAAGCGTACATGTTCCCGCTGTCGACCCTGTCGCTGCCCGCGCGGCGTTGAGCGGAATCGACAAGGTCGATGTGTGGCCCATTGATCTTGCGGACGAGGCATCAGTTAAAGCTTTCGCGAACACTTTCCTCGACCGCCGGGCTCGGCTCGACATTCTCGTTCTCAACGCGGGCATAATGGCTAAGCCGCTTTTCCGTGATACGCATGGCCATGAGGGTCATTTCTCAACCAATTTCCTGGGACACTATCAGCTCACGGCGCTACTGTGGCCAGCATTGCTGGCCGCCCGCACATCGCGAGTGATCGTCATGTCGTCCCGCGCCCACCAGATGTCTGATGTCGATTTCGAGGATATCGACTTCGTTCGCCGTCCCTATGATAAGTGGATGGCTTACGGCCAATCCAAGACAGCGAACGCCCTCTACGCGGTGGCGCTTGACAGGCGTGGCCGCGCGAATGGAGTTCGCGCATTTTCTGTTCATCCGGGGATGATCGTCACACCAGGAATCCGGCATCTATCCCTATCCGAGTTCGACGCTGTCGGCGCGCTCGAGCCAGACGGGTCTCCGGTGATCAATCCGGCGGCGGACAAGAAAACACCCGGGCAAGGAGCAGCTACAACGGTCTGGTGCGCAACCTCCCCACTTTTGAATTCTCTGGGAGGAGTATACTGCGAGAACTGTGACATCGCTTCCGTCGAAACCGAAAGCCCCTTCGGGGTGCGCCCTTACGCGATTGATCCGGAGAGGGCCGAAAGGTTGTGGCGTTGGAGCGCCATGATGACGGGTTTGGATATTGAAATAACCTGAAGCACTCCTGGTGCCTTTCGGCGATCGGCGAGGGCACGACACGAACTTAGCTCTCCAGGAGAAGATGGGCGACTTGCAGCTGTTGCTATACGTTCTTCAGTCAGGGTTCTATTGCGTTGTTATTCTCCGACCCTACAGGATCGACTATGATTCATCGAGTTATTGGCTGCGAGCTGACACCGCTTATCTATCAGGGCCGATCAGGATGGAAGGGCATGCATTAACAAACGCAACGGCGGGGCCGGATGTTGCGACATCATTCGGCGATTTCCGGCTGTACCCGGGACGTCACCTACTAGTCAGAAACCAGAAGCCGGTACCAATCGGATCGCGAGCGCTCGACATCCTCATCGCGCTGACGGAACGGCCTGGCGAGCTCCTGACGAAAGACGAACTGATCGCGCGCGCCTGGCCGAACACGATAGTCGAGGAATCGAACCTCAGAGCGCAGATCGCGGTGCTTCG
Source organism: Rhizobium sp. WYJ-E13 (assembly GCF_018987265.1). NCBI lineage: Bacteria > Pseudomonadati > Pseudomonadota > Alphaproteobacteria > Hyphomicrobiales > Rhizobiaceae > Rhizobium > Rhizobium sp. WYJ-E13. The sequence continues at coordinate 353,392 of NZ_CP076854.1, forward strand.
CAAGGCGCTTGGCGAGGATCAATCCGCGGCGAGCTATATCGCCGCCGTTCCTTCGCGGGGCTATCGGTTCGTTGCGCCACTTTCCCGCTCGGAACTCCCGAACGGGGCTGCCGAGGATGCGGCGCCGAATAATCTTCCAAGGCAACTGACGCGACCGATCGGAAGGGAGGAGGCAATCGAGATCCTTGAAGGACGGGTTCAACGGTCTCGTCTGGTCTCCATTGTCGGTCCTGGTGGAATCGGAAAGACAACGGTCGGCATCCGTGTGGCGGAAGAGCGATCTTCATCGTATGAGCATGGCGTGTGCTTTCTGGATCTGGCACCGCTCCGGGATCCTTCGTCGCTTCCGTCCGTCCTGGCATCACAGCTTCGGCTGCCGGAGATCACGGGCGATACTGTTTCCCTGTTGACCGCGCACCTGCGTGACAAGCGGATGCTTCTGGTGTTCGACAGTTGCGAACTCGTTCTCGACGCCGCTGCAGGACTGGCGGAGATCCTGCTCCGGGAGGCTCCGGGTATCGGCATTCTGGCTACCAGCCGAGAGGCATTGCGGGTGGAGGGGGAGAGCGTCTACAGGCTTCCCGCCCTGGATATGCCCCCGCTTGGTTCGGGCCTAACGGCGGCCGATGCTTTGGCGTTTCCCGCCATCCGCCTTTTTGTAGACCGGGCAACTTCGTCCGGAGGTGAGTTCACGTTCGATGACGACGAAGCTCCGATCGTCACCCACATATGCCGTCAGCTCGACGGAATTGCCCTGGCAATCGAGCTCGCTGCCGGTCGGGTCGAGGCGTTTGGCACCCGAGGAATAGCGGAGCTTTTGAACGACCGGCTACGATTGCTGACGGGTGGCAGGCGCACCGCTCTTCCACGTCACCAGACGCTGGCTGCCATGATCGACTGGAGCTACGGTGCGCTTTCGCGCGAGGAGCAGGCGGTGTTGCGAGGGCTCGCCGTGTTCGCTGGTGAATTCGGGCGCGAGGCAGCGACAGCCGTTGCTTTCGATGCGCTCGCAAACGAATGCGATGTACCGGGGCAACTTGCGCAACTTGTGGCGAAGTCCCTTTTAGCTGTCGATACGCACGGCAAGGCGGCACGATACCGATTGCTCGATACGACACGTGCCTTCGCTGTAAGCAAATTGCAGGAAGAAGGGGAGGTAAGCCTCGTCGTCCAGCGCCTAGCAAGATATCTGTGCGAGACCCTCGAGTATTCGGCGGAGGAAGTGGAAACACTGTCAAGCGACGATTGGCTGCTCAAGTACGGGTCACAAATCAACAACGTCCGCTACGTCCTCGACTGGACGTTCTCTGACAACGGCGACGCCGATATAGGGGTTGCTGTAACTGTTTCGGCCATCCCGCTCTGGTATCAATTGTCGCTGGTCGATGAGTGCCTGACGTGTGTGCGCCGCGCACTGCTTGCCATCGATCCGGGGAAAAAGCGGGATGGACGCGCCCGTCAGGTCATGCAGCTTTATAGGGCGCTCGGTCTCTCGCAGGCCTTCAAGGTCGGGTTTGCGCCACAGGCTCCTGCCGCGTTCGCAAAGGCACTGGAGATAGCCGAAGAGCTAGGCGACGTCGACGCGCAGGCAGAAGCCCTATGGGGCTTGTGGATCGCGCAGGTGGGTATGGGCGAGTATCGGGCATCGCGCGACAATGCCGATCGCTTCGTGAGGCTTGCTCGCAACAGCCTCGACAGGTTCATCGGCGACCGCATGCTGAGCATGACGCTCTTCTGTATGGGAGATTTCCGGGGTGCCCGTCGCCACGCCGATCTCATGCTGGAGCACGACGTCTCAACCGAGCTTCCCCCTGGCGGGTTCGTGCGGTTCAGATTTGGTCAGTCTGTTTCGGCGCGAATTCAGCCCGCTCAGCTCCTTTGGATGCAAGGCTTCCCGGATCAGGCCATGCGCGCCGCCGATGCCGCGGTCGAGGCGGCACGCACCTCCGGCCACACAATTTCGCTCTGCGAAGCATTGGCCCGGTGGTCATGCCCAATCCTGGTTCATGTCGGGAACCTCGCGGCGGCTGATTGTGCGATCACGGAACTGCTTGATTTGGCCAAACTGAACAGCCTTGGTCCGTGGGAGGTATTCGGCCGCTGCTGGAAAGCGGCCCTGCTGATCCAGCAGGGACATCCCGAAAGAGGCGTTCCGCTTCTACGCAGCGGACTGTTGGAATTGCGACAGGTCAAGCTTTTCAACCTCTACCACGTCAGATTTGTCTGCTTCCTGGCCGAGGGTCTCGCCTCGCTCGGCGAGCACGCAGAAGCGCGGACCCAAGTGGAGGCAGCCATTGCCGTAAGCGAGGATAAGGACGAACTCTGGTACATTACGGAGCTCTATCGTCTGAAAGGTGAAATCCTTGCGCAATGCGGACATGGCGACGAAGCCGAGCAATGCTATCTCCATTCCTTGGAACTGGCACGGCAGCAGGACGCACTTTCCTTGGAATTGAGAGCGGCCCTAAGCCTTTCTCAATCGGCCGTGGGGCGCGGCGACAGAGCTAGAGCGCGCGAGCTTCTGGCCACGGTCTATGAACGTTTCAGCGAAGGTCTCGATACCGCAGACCTGCGCGCGGCGAAGGCGATACTGGCCGAACTGTCCTGATCCGTCCCACAAGAATTCACTGCGATTCACTGGCTGGTGACCGTCGTGTTCTGCCATCTTGTGGCCATCGCCGGATGGTCGGCAGCGCATGAAGGGCAGACCGATGATGATTAACACGCCTACAGAAATGGATGCACTCGTCCTTACCGAGACGAATACTGATCTTGTCCGTACCCGCATGGTCTGCCCGGCTCCTGCGGCGGGGGAGGTTCTCGTCCGCGTCAAGGCGAGCAGCGTCAACCCGCTCGATCTCAAGATCAAGAGCGGACAGGCCCCGCACGCCCGCCATCCGTTGCCCGCAATCCTCGGAATGGACTTGGCCGGAGTCGTCGAGGCAGTCGGCCCGGGCGTAATGTCCTTCAGACCTCAGGACGAGGTCTTCGGCTTGACCGGCGGCGTTGGCGGCCTGCAGGGCTCATTGTCGACCTTCGCTTCTGTCGATGCCGATCTGCTGGCACCCAAGCCAACCAACCTCACCATGCGCGAGGCCGCCGCACTGCCGCTGGTGTTCATTACGGCCTGGGAAGGGCTGATAGATCGCGCTGCCGTCCAGGCACGGCAAAAGGTGCTCGTACTCGGTGCTGGCGGGGTCGGGCATGTAGCAATCCAAATCGCACGTGCCTTCGGAGCTCAGGTCTTCGCCGTGGACAAGGCGTCGAAGCAGAAGCAGATCGAAGAGCTGTGCGCGACGGCGATCGATCGCCATCAGACTACCGTCGAGGAATACGTGAAAGACCACACGGGCGGGCGCGGCTTCGATGTGGTCTATGATACCGTCGGCGGCGCAGGGATAGATGCGGCGTTCAACGCCGTGCGCAGGTTCGGCCACGTCGTCAGTTGCCTTGGATGGGGCACGCATTCGCTCGGGCCGCTCTCCTTCCGCGCTGCAAGCTACTCAGGCGTGTTCACGCTCCTGCCGATCCTGACCGGAGAAGGCCGCGCCCACCACGGCGCTATACTGCGCGAGGCAAAACGCCTTGCCGAAGCCGGAAAGATTACCCCTCTCCTCGACCCACGCCGATTCAGCTTCGAGAGCGCTTCGGCAGCATATGCGGCAGTTGAAAATCGCACCGCCAGCGGAAAGATCGTCATCGACGTTGCCGACTAGGTGGACCGCCTCACTACAGCCAAGGAGAAGACAATGCCATTCGTGAACGTAAAGCTCGTCGACGGCGTCTTCACGCCAGAGGAAAAGCACGCCATGGCCAGGGCGCTGACCGATGTCATGGTCAGGTTCGAAGGCTCGGAAGCATTCCGCGAGGTCGTCTGGGGTACTGATCGAGGAACTGCACACGGATGGCTGGCACATCGGTGGCAGGCCGTTCGAGGGGCCGAAGTCCTTGATGACCACGCTTTCGAAATCGAAGGACATCGTCGAGACGATCGACGGCTATCCCACGACGCGCAAAGAGTGGTCCCAGGCCGCGCCAGTCGTCGGCTGATCACCCGCAACCTGAACAGCGGCGAGAAAAGAAGGTCACGCAAGACTTCCGCCTTGCGGAGCCATCCGGCCATGAAGGAACAGGACCATGACTTCGAAGGAAAATTTGCCGATACCCGCCGCCACGAGACGGGAAGTTTTGATCGGGACGGCCGCCACAGCATTTGCCGCCCTGCCGATGCAGGCCCTGGCGGCGACGATGTCTTCAAATCCAACCAGAGCAGATTTCGAAACCGGGAGTGAGATCATGAGCAGCATCACGACGAAAGACGGCGCGCAGATTTTCTACAAGGACTGGGGTTCCGGTCAGCCGATCGTATTCCACCACGGCTGGCCGCTCAGCGCCGACGACTGGGACAACCAGATGCTGTTTTTCTTAAGCAAGGGTTTCCGTGTCATCGCCCACGACCGTAGGGGCCATGGCCGCTCGAGCCAGACATCCGGTGGCAACGACATGGACACGTACGCGGCCGACGTCGCGGCCCTGGCCGAGGCCCTCGACCTCCGCGACGCCGTCCATATCGGCCATTCCACCGGTGGCGGCGAAGTCACCAGGTATGTGGCCAAACATGGGAAGGGCCGGGTCGCGAAAGCGGTTCTCATTTCCGCAATCCCCCCGGTCATGGTCAAGTCCGACAAGAATCCGGGCGGGCTTCCGATCGAGGTGTTCGACGGCTACCGGGCGGCGTTGGCCGCCAACCGCGCGCAGCTCTACCTCGATATCGCAAGCGGCCCGTTCTATGGCTTCAACCGCCCTGGGGCGACCGTCTCGGAAGGTACCATCCGCAACTGGTGGCGACAGGGCATGATGGGCGGCGCGAATGCACACTACGAGTGCATCAAGGTCTTCTCGGAGACCGACTTCACGGAGGACCTCAAGATCATCGACGTCCCCGTGCTCGTCATGCACGGCAGCGACGACCAGGTGGTTCCCATCGCCGACTCCGCGGAGCTGTCTGTGAAGCTGCTCAAGAACGGGAAGCTCAAGGTCTATGACGGCTACCCCCACGGAATGTTCACGACGCATGCCGACGTGATCAACGCCGATCTCTTGTCCTTCATCAAGGCTTGACGGCCGGGCAGGCCGCAAGGCCCGCCTCGACCTCTCCAACTCCAGTTCGAAAGCCGTCGGCTCGTTCGAGTCCGGCTGCGGAAAGGTATGTCATGAAATCCGAACACATGCTCTCGCGCCGTGGATTTTGCCTCTGCTGCATCGGTGCGGCGGGATTTGCCGCCACGGGAGGATGGTTGAGCCCCCGCGAGGCTTATGCCGAGGCGCGCGGCCTGGTAAGCCTCATAAAGGACAGCGCCGCCAAGTCGGCCATCTCCACCCACAAGCTGAGGAATGGCATCACCATCCTCGAAGGGTCGGGTGGCAACATCGCGGTGTTGGGCGGCAAGGACGGCCTCGTCATGGTGGACGCCGGAATCAGTGTCTCGCAGAAACAGATGACCAAGGCGCTATCCGACATCTCGCCGGACCCCGTGTCCCACTTAATCAACACCCATTGGCATTTCGACCACGCGGACGGAAACCCGTGGATCGGTTCCGACGGCGCAAAGATCATCGCGCACGAGAACACCCGCAAGTATCTTTCGCAGGTCCAACGGGTAGAGGACTGGGATTACAATTTTCTACCGCTGGCGCGGAGCGGCGTCCCCGAGCATGTGTTCTCGAAGGAGCATACGCTCAAACTCAACGGTAACACACTCGATCTGAAATATTACGGCCCGGCCCACACGGACTGCGACATCTACGTGATGTTCGGCGAGGCGGATGTCCTGCATGCGGGCGATACATACTGGAACGGCATTTATCCGTTCATCGATCACTCGACAGGCGGAAGCATCGACGGAATGATCGCGGCTTCTGAAGCAAACCTTGCCGCGTCCACAGACGAGACCATCATCATTCCGGGACATGGAAACCCGGTGAGCAACCGCGCCGAGTTGCGTGACTTCCGCGACATGCTCGTCGCCATCCGCGAGAACGTGGCCAAACTCAAACGCCAGGGACGCTCCCTCGACGAGGTGGTCGAGGCAAAGCCCACGGCTGCGTTCGACGAGAAGTGGGGCCAGTTCGTGATCGATCCCGCCTTCTTCACGAGGCTCGTCTACGCCGGCCTCTAGGGTGGACCGATCTCACAAAACCTTTTGGCGCGCTCCTCCCACCGCCTCCCTTGCGCGCCTCCGGGACGCCGCGCATTGGCGTCCCGGATCTATCGCAACAGCAATCTCGAAGGAACGAACATGTCTGATACGAAAAGCGCGCTGTTCATCGATATCCCGGTCGAACTGCGAGAAGTGAAGTCAGTCCACAGCATCGGAGGGCTGGAGTTCGAGGGCGACTTGCCCGCGGCTCTATTCCATCTCCAGTTGATCACGACGGACATCGCGAATTGGAAAGCGGCTTCCGAAGTGATCGTGGTGTTCCACACCAACGCCGGCCACGTCACGCTTGGCGATGAGGCCTACAATGCGTCGCGGAACATCGCCACTGGCAACCCCTACAAAAAGCTGGTCGCGGACCTCATCGACATCGGCGTCAAGGTCGAGCTTTGCGGAGCGACTGCGAAGGTAAACGGATGGGGCAACGCCGATCTTCTGCCTCGCATCAAGATCAATCTCGACGCCATGGCGCGGACGATCCAGCTCGTCCAGCAAGGATTCGTCAAGATCACCGAGTGACCTCCTGGTTCCCAGTCCTGCCAAGAATCGAACGCCCAACGAGAGTGCCATGCTTCAACTGCAATTTGGGTTCCATTCAACGGCCTCGGATGTCTTGAAGGGCATTGATCTCCATGGAGAGACAATGATCGTGACCGGAGGCGCAAGCGGCATCGGCACCGAGACGACGGCAGCTCTTGCCGCCGCCGGTGCGTCCGTTGTCATCGCCGCGCGTCGTCCGGAAGTGTGAATCAGCACCGAAGGTTGACCCTCTGCCGCTTTTACGTAAGGCATCGATTTACAAATACGAAATGGAATCGAGAGGGGGTCACGATCAGGACCGATGATGACTCCGCCCGGATCGAGATTTGCCCGCAAATTCATGCACGTGCTGCCTTTTGGCAGAGGGTCAACCTTCGGTGCTGATTCACAGACAGGCTAAACCTTTCTGCGCGCAGGGGAAAACTGGACGGCCAGAACCCAGCTCAATGCGAAGGCATCCGCCTTTCCAGACTCGAGCTGGCCAGACGGCAGCCTTGACCGGCCTTGGAGCAACCCATGCTGGCGAGAGTTCAACTAACGCTTGTTTTGGTAGTGCATGATCTCCGCCGTCTTCACTCCCGTGCCGTCTCAGGCAGCCATGAGTGATAAAGCGGGTGATTGACGGAAATTGGCATGGCGGTCGGCTTGCTGGTGCGGTGTGAGTGATAGGCGGCTGTTACGAGTTCGAGCGAGCGGCGGGCATCCTCAAGCGTTACTGGCGGTTTAGTACCATCCATGATTGCCTTGTGGAAAAGCTGGAATTGGCGGGTATAACCGTCCTCCTCGTCCTTATATTCGGCGAGTGCATCATCGACGCGGGCCTGATGCTCTTCTGTGCCCGCGACGAAGCTCCATGGATCACGGCCCATCGTGTAAGGATCCAGGACGCTTTCCGCCACCAGATCGGAAAAGCAGAAGCGCAGGCGCGAGATTTCCTTGCGGGAACCGAGCGTCATGGACAGAGCCGCTAGCGAACCATTTTCCATCTTCACCGAAAGCGTCGCTGTGTCCTCGACCTCAATTGGGTTCACCAGCGTCGTACCATGGCTGAACACTTCGGCGCAGGCGCCATGGACGTAGTTCAGCATGTCATGGGCGTGGATGGCATGACCGAGTAGCCCGCCGCCGAGTTCGCTCTTCCATTTGCCGCGCCACGGAACGGCATAGTAGTCCGGCCCGCGCCACCAGTGGGTCTCGATGGTAGTGAGAAACGGGTGCCCGGCCAGGCCGCGTTCGATAAGATATTTCAACTTCTGCAATCCGGTACCGTAGCGGTACTGGAAGATCGGCATCAGAAAACGGTCGGTGCTGCCCACGATCTTGATCATTGCATCGACATCGGCGATCGAGCCATAAAGTGGCTTCTCACAGATGATATGCTTGCCGGCCTCAATGCCGCGCTTGGAGAGTTCGAAATGTGAATCCGGCGGCGTGCAGATGTCGATGATGTCGAGATCATCGCGTGCAAACAGAGTGTCCACATCCTGAGTATATTCGGCGATCTTGTATTCTTCGCAAAGCGCGCGCCCGCGGTCCCCGTCAAGCGAGCAAAGGACCGCGACCTCGAACAGCTCAGGGTTCCAGCCAAAGCCGGACAGATGCCTCGCGGCAATGCCGGCCCCAATGACGCCGACGCGTAATCTCTTGGTCATCTCAATATTCTCCCTGGACGCCAATACGGGCGGCATTGGTCTGTGCCTCAAGCGAAAGGCGACAGACTTCAAAGACATGGGCCTGCGACATCGCGGTTTCGGTGCGATTGGCGACGTCATCGACAAAGGCGCGGAAATATATGAGCTCCTCGTCGCTGCAATCGATGTAGCGGTTTTCCGTACCATTGATGAGGAAGAGGTGATCCTTGCCCGGTCGGCCGGAAATGTCGATATACTTGCGCAGCTCGATATAGCCCTCCGTACCGAGGATGATCAGCCGTCCGTCGCCCCACGTACCGAGCCCTTCCGGGGTGAGCCAATCGACTCGGACATAGCCGGTTGCCTTGTCGGAACGCAAAAGAATGTCGCCAAAATCCTGGAAGGCCGGCTTTCCCGGCATCGTGAAATTGCCGATGCTGCTGGCAACGATCTCGCCCGCTTTCGAGCCGGTGTAGAACAGAAACTGGTCGATCTGGTGGGAAGCGATATCCACGATGATGCCGCCGAAGCGTTTGGGGTCGAAAAACCAATCCGGTCGTGAGGCAAGCTGAAGCTTATGGGGGCCGGTGCCGATAGTCTGGATGACCCGGCCAACCGCGCCCTCCTGCACCAGTTTGCCCGCCTTCACCGCCGAGCGAACGCTGTGACGTTCGGTGAAGCATATGGAAAAGATCTTTCCGGTTTCCTCTACCGTCTTGCGGACCTCTGCGAGCTGCTCAAAGCTTGTAACTCCTGGCTTGTCCAGCATCACATCCTTCCCGGCCTTCATTGCACGGACGGCCAAGCCCGCGCGGTCCGCCGGTACGGCGGAGATGCAGACGACGTCGATCTTCGGATCATCAAAGATCCGGTCGCGGTCGATCTTCGGTACGTCGGGATAATTCTTCTCCATCGCCTCGAGAACAGCGGGGGCAGTGGTTTCGGGGCAATAGCCGACAAATTCAGCGCCCGTCGCCAAAAGCCCCTTCACATGATCGAAAATATGGCCGTGGTCGAGACCGACGGCTGCAAACCTCAACATTGCTCGCTCCTTATTGCTAGCCGGCCAGAACCGGCCGTCGTCATGCTTGTCTCACCGGCGATCATGCCTCCTGGACATGCTTCGGCAGCGTCTTGCGCCCAGCCTGGTCGAAGAAATGCGCCTTCTCGAGATCGAAGAACACGTCCACGCTGTCGGTGACCGCCGGCTGCCCTTCAAGCAGAATCGTCAGCGGCTGCCCATCGCCGAGGCTGGCGTACACAACAGTCTGCCCGCCGAGGCTCTCCACCAGATCCACCGCAGCGGTGCCAAGTTTGATCCTGCTGGTGCCGGCAACTATCGAGAGGTGCTCGGGTCGGATGCCAAAGGTAACCGGCAACCTTTCGAAATTCGGATGAGGTAACGAGACCTCGTTAATCCTGACGCCGTTCGAGGAAGCCGCGGCCGGTAGGAAATTCATCTTTGGTGAGCCAATAAAACCAGCAACGAACCGATTGCCGGGCGCGTTGTAGAGATCGAGCGGAGAGCCAACCTGCTCAATGCGCCCGTTGTTGAGCACCACGATCTTGTGCGCCATGGTCATCGCCTCGACCTGATCGTGGGTCACGTAGATCGTCGTGTTGCCGAGCCGCTTGTGCAGCTTGGCAATCTCGACGCGCATTTGGACACGCAGCTCGGCGTCCAGGTTGGAGAGCGGCTCATCGAACAGGAAGAGTTTCGGCTCGCGCACGATCGCCCTGCCAATTGCCACGCGCTGGCGTTGACCACCGGAAAGCTGTCGTGGTTTGCGAGCGAGGAGCGGCTCGATCTGAAGGATTTCCGCCGCCTCCTGGACACGTCGCTTGATCTCCTCCTTCGACATCTTCGCGGTCTCCAGCCCGAAGGCGAGGTTCTTATGGACCGTCATGTGCGGATAGAGCGCATAGGACTGGAAAACCATGGCGATACCGCGCTCGTAAGGCGCGATATGATTGACCGTTCGGCCGTCGATCATGAGGTCGCCGCCAGTGATCTCCTCGAGTCCGGCGACCATTCTCAAAAGAGTCGATTTGCCAGAGCCTGACGGGCCAACAAAGACAACGAACTCTCCGGGGTCGATTTGAAGATCGACGCCGTGAACCACCTGTAGTTCGCCATAGGATTTAGTAACGTTTCGCAACTCAACGGTGGATGACACGGATCGCCTCCCGGCTGTGCTGGAGTTCAATTTTCGCGCGTGAAAGAAGTCCCATCATCGCTTCATCCCCGTGGTTGCGATCCCCTCGATAAGCAGCCGCTGGAACAGCAGGAAGAAGCCGAAGACCGGCATCAGGGACAGCACGGACATGGCGAACAGTCCGCCGAAATTCGACACGCCGCTCGAATCCACGAAGGTCCTGAGTCCGAGCATTGCCGTGTATTGCGGCATGTCGCTCAGATAGATGAGCGGTCCCAAAAAATCGTCCCAGGTCCAGATAAAGGTGAAGATCGAGGCGGTGGCCAGCACCGGCAGCGACAGCGGCATGATCACCCTCCAGTAAACCCGCCAAGGCGAGCAGCCGTCGATCATCGCAGCCTCATCGAGCTCCTTAGGAAGGCCGCGAAAGAACTGCACCATCAGGAAGATGAAGAAGGCATCGACGGCGAGGAACTTCGGAACAACCAGCGGCAGAAAGGTGTTGACCCAGCCAAGCTCGCGAAACAGCACATATTGCGGGATCAGGGTGACGTGATAGGGGAGCATCAGCGTCATCAGCATCAGCGCGAAGCAGATCCGGCGCCCCCGAAATTCCAGCCGCGAGAACGCGAAAGCGGCAAGCGAACAGCTAAATACATTGCCAACGACGCAAAGTATCGCGATCAAGAAGGAATTGCTGAAGAACCGGCCAAAGCTCACCGGCAGCCCGTTCCAGCCTTCGACATAAGAGGTAAGGCTAAAGCTCGACGGAGTGAGGCTCGTCGAGATGAAGATTTCGTTTTCAGGTCTGAATGAGGCCGACAGCATCCACAACAGCGGATAGATCATAGCGATCGAGGCGCCGATGAGCAGCGCGTGAGTGACCATGCCGGCAACACGCGAACGCATCGTGGCTTCGGAGAGCGAGAGCTTATTCATCGTAGTGCACCCAATAGCGGCTGGTGAGGAAGGCGAAGGCCGTAAACAGCGCGATGATGACCAGCAGCACCCAAGCGAGTGCCGAGGCATAGCCCATGCGGAAATAGCCGAAGGCTTCCTGATAGAGATAAAGCGTATAGAACAGCAGCGAATTGACCGGATTGCCCGATCCGTTCGAGATGATAAAGGCAGGTGTAAATGTCTTGAACGCATCGATCGTCTGGATGATGGCGTTGAAGAAGATCACGGGAGTTAGCAGAGGTACGGTAATGCGCCTGAACTGCCGCCAGCGCCCGGCGCCGTCGACCCGCGCCGCCTCGTAAACATCGGCCGGTATCTGCCGAAGGCCGGCGAGGAAGACGATCATCGGCGAACCGAACTGCCAGACCGCCAGGACAATTAGCGTCCACAGCGAGTAGTTGGGGTTCGAGATCCAACTCGGACCTTCGATGCCGAACTGAGCGAGGAGGTGGTTTACCAGCCCGTTGCCAGCGAAAAGCTGTCGCCAGAGAACGGCAATCGCAACGCTCGCGCCGAGAAGCGAGGGCAGGTAAAACAGCGCCCGGTAAAGCGGCAGACCGCGGATGCCGCGATTGAGCAGCATGGCCACGGCGAGCGCAAAAGCGAGTTTCAGCGGCACGGAGAAGAGGACATAGACAAAGGTTATCCTGATGGAAATCATGAACTTGGGGTCTGCGGTAAACATGCGCACGTAGTTGGCAGGGCCTACCCAATCGGGCGCGGTCAGAAGGTCGAAATCCGTAAAGGACAGGTAAAGCGACCACAGGATCGGGCCGAGCGACAGGCAAAGAAAGCCTATCGCCCAGGGCAACAAGAAGAGGTAGGCCGCGCGCTGCGTAGAGGAATAGCGCTTAGGCCCTTTTGCCCGCACCATTCCCCCGCGTGACGCGGCCGCTTCGGGCGACTTGATAACCGTCATGATCAGCGCCGGCTCAAAAGTTCGGTTGCCTGCTCGACAAGCATCGGCCCGGCGTTCTCCGGCTTTTCCATTCCGAAGGCGACTTGCTGACTGATATTGGCAAGCACCGATTGACTAACCTCGCCGGCGGCCGTCGGCGGAGAAGGGGGGATCGGGCCAAGGATATCGCCGAGCCCCGACACGTATTCCAACCCCGCACGTTCGAGCGGCGACAGTGTTGGGGCAAGGGCTTCGCGCACGGGCTCCGAACAGGGAATGCCACGTTCGGTGCCGAGAAGCTTTGCAGCTTCTAGGTCGTTTGCAAAGAAGCTGAGAAACTGGGCGGCTTGGCTTTTCGCGGCCGACGAGTTCGCAATCGAGAAAAACATTGACGGTTTGCGGTACTGGCCGCCCGTTGCGCCAGTAGAGATTAACGGGTAAGGAGCGAGCGCCAGCGGATCCTGCATCAGGGACTGATAGGCAACCAGAAGATTTGAATTGTCTGGTTGAAGCGCGGCCTTACCCGACACAATCATGGTCGATTCCATCGGGCCTGTTTCCAGCGCATTATCTTCGGCCGTAACGCAAACGCCGGCCTCACGCAGCTCCGACCACAAGATAAACCATTCCGTGGCATCGTCGGCACCGAAGGCAAGTTGACCATCGGCGGTGTAAAGCGCCTTCTTGCGTTGGCGCAGCCAGTTTTCGAGCATCTGCTCATTACCCGAAGCGTCCATGATGACGCGGATCCCATTTGGCAGGCCCGACTGCTTGAAGACGTCGGCATATTCAAAGAGCTGGTCATAGGTGAAACCACCCACGGGCAGTTTAATGCCGGCTCTATCGAAAGCTGCGGTGTTGACGATGGTCGCGACGGAGTTTGCTCCGAGGCTGATACCATAGAGCTTTCCGCTAACTTTGCCCCCCTCAATTTGATCTTTATCGAAGCCGGCGAGGTTCAATTCCTTGCCGATAAATTCGTCAAGCGGCGCGATTGCGTTACGGGCGGCATATTCGGCGATATAACGGTAGTCCATTTGCACGACGTCTGGCGCGTTGCCGCCAGCGATCTGTGTGGCAAGTTTCGTCCAGTAATCGTTCCAGGCGAGAAATTCGTTTTGGACTGTGATTCCGTTTTGAGCGGCAAAAAGCCCGCTTGCCTTTCCGGTCTTATCCGCGCGAGCTTGCCCGCCCCAGAAGATTAGACGAAGCCTTTCTGCGGCGGCGTAAGCGCTGGTACCGTTAAGGGTGGCGGCAAGGGCTCCCAGGCCCGCGGTCTCCAAGAAGCTGCGACGACCGATAAGATTATTCATATGCTCCTCCTTTAAGGCCGAACTCTCCTCAGTCGGCGTTTAAAGAGTATCAATCCCCAAGACATATGAAAATTACGATTTATCCGGAGTAATATAGATTTTCTCTATATCTCCGTTTCATCTAGTGCCATTGCCGCGAGCTTCGAGGCACCGAGAGCCCGGATTTCCTCTAGGAGGGCGGCAAGCCGAGGGTCGTGTTCGGTACTGTGGGTGGCGTAGATGCCGACCCTTGCCGACCGCTCCGGCTGATCATCCCGCAACGTGACCTGATGGAGCCCTTTCTCCGCCAGTTCTTTCGCGACTACGGAGGTGAACCGAAGGACCCCCTCGCTCTTCAAAATATACTCTACGCAGACCGACATGGAATTTGATGAGAAGCTATTTGGCTCCATGCGAAAATGAGGACTGCTTATCGTGTCTCGATCCCGCAGGAACAATCGCTCGTAGCGTTCTTCGGGCGAACCAACGACCACCATGGGGTAGGCTCGGATGTCCTCAAAGCCTTTAGGCTCATTGAGCAACGGATGCCCTTTTCGCACGAAATAACCCTGCCTGGCGTTGCCGAACGGCACGAAACGGGTGTTGAACTCCGCGGCCATGCCAGGTGTCTCATGTCCGAGGAACATTGAAATTTCGCCAGCGAGGAGCTGATCCATGCAACGCAGCTGATTACCCACGCTCACATGCACAGGCGCATCGGGATAACTACGGCGGCGCTCAAATACCCAGTCGCGGAGGAAGAGGATCCACCAAGTATAACCGACGCCGATACTGATTGTTAGTTCGGAATGTATGCGCTGCCGATCGATCTGGTCGATTGTGTTGTCATAGAGCTTGCGCATCACGCGCGCATTTTGGAAGAGGGTCACGCCGTAAGGTGTAAGGACCGCGCCGCGTGCCGTGCGCTTGAAGAGCGTAACACCAAGACTCTCTTCAAGCTTCCTGATATTGAAAGTAAGAGTTGGTTGCGTCACGCTTAGCAATTGCGCCGCGCGACTGAATGAGCCAGATTCTGCTATTGCTAAAAACTGCTGCAATATCTTGTCCATTAAGCCTCCGCCGCTGGAGCTCGCAATAACGCTCCTCCTCGTCCCACCCATAATTCCACGAATGATTTAGCTAGTGCCCGTCCATAAACGCCTGTTTTTCTCCGATTTTGAAAGGGTGTTTGCCGGCTGCCATCGTTTCTTGGGACGAGTGATGGCAGAAGACCGCGCAGATTATGGCCCGAAGAGCGATCTGGCGGCAATGGGGTCATGGGATATCGGCCGACGCTCGCTGAGCTGCTTTGAACGCTACCGGATCAGGAGCGTAAGGTCGGCCTGAGGCGGGCAAGGAGGGCGAGATTGTAAGCGACCACCGAGGACCAGACACGTGCGGCCTCGTTCCATTTGCCCGTCTGGCATGTGGGGTGCGGGTGGCTTTGAGGTGACCTTAAGCCATGACTGTGGCGTGCTATGTCCTACCGCTTATTTAATAGGCAGGTGGCATTCGTAGATGCTTATGATTGTAAGCCTGCGTTTTCTGCGGCGCCGGCTCGTTTAGGCGGATACAGTAGCAGAGCAGCTGTTGGTCGACTTCTCTTCAAGATCGCTGAGATCAGAATACTCGCCGTGGCATGGTCGCTACGCTCGATCCTGTTCATTCAATAGCCTCGGGATCGGTATCGGGACCTCTTCCGATAGAGGATTTGAGGTAAAAAACTGTCCTCTCTGATCTCCATGGTCGATAGGCCTCTGATGCGACCACGTTGTTGCTGTCAGAAGCTCGCTAGCAATTCACTTTGGGACGACCACTCGTGTGATGACAGGCACCTCAAATATCTTGACAAAGGAAATCATATTTACGAATTGATGTGCGTCACTAAATTTTTTGAGGGTTTTTTATGCTTTTCAGACGGAACGAGTTCGCGATCACAGTTGCATTGGTTTTCACTCAGCCACTCGCCGCAACCGCCGATCCGATCACCATCATCGATCATGAAAAGCGCACCGTCACACTGCCAAAACCGGTCGAGCGGATCGCCTCGATCCCAATTCCGATGGCCTCGACCATCATCGCCATGGACGGCGGAACGTCAAAGCTGGTCGGCATGAACCCAACCGCCAAGTCGGCGATCGTCGAGGGCGTGCTCGGCAAGATCTTCCCCGAGGCGAAGGACATTCCCTCCGACATTACCGCGCCGAACTTCATTCCGAACGTCGAGGAACTGGCGGCCACCAATCCCGAACTGGTAATCCAGTGGGCCGATCGCGGCCCGGACCTGGTCGACCCGATCGTCAATGCCGGCCTGACCGCGCTTTTGATCTCCTACGGCTCGGAAGAGAAGACCAAGCAGTACCAGGCGATGGTGGCGACCGCGATGGGCAAGCCCGAGCGCGCGCAGATGATCAACGGCTGGCGCGACCAGGTGGCCGCCGAAATGGCCGCCAAGTCGAAGGATATTCCGGCCGAGAAGAAGCCGCGCATCCTTTATCTTGGCCGCGCGCTGGAAAGCCTGACCGCCTCCGGCGACAAGGGCAACTACGCCGC
Organism: Rhizobium sp. WYJ-E13; assembly: GCF_018987265.1. Classification (NCBI taxonomy): domain Bacteria; kingdom Pseudomonadati; phylum Pseudomonadota; class Alphaproteobacteria; order Hyphomicrobiales; family Rhizobiaceae; genus Rhizobium; species Rhizobium sp. WYJ-E13. The sequence goes on from NZ_CP076854.1 coordinate 369,640, forward strand.
CTTCTACGTCAATCTGGCCGGCGCCGTCTCCGTCTCGGCCAATCTTGAGGGCCAGGGCACGACGATCAGCCCCGAACAGATCGCCGAATGGAATCCCGACGTCATTCTCCTCAACAGTTTCGAGGCCAAGCTCGGCCTTGAGCGGATCTATGACGACCCGATCCTGTCGCTGACCAAGGCCGCCCAGGACAAGCGCGTCTACAAGATGCCGCTCGGCGGCTATCGCTGGGACCCGCCGAACCAGGAAAGCCCGCTGACCTGGATGTGGCTTGCCAATCTCATGCATCCCGACATCTTTCAGTACGACCTGCGCGGCGAGATGAAAAAGGCCTACAAGACGCTCTACGACTACGACCTGACCGACGAGGACATCGACGGCATCCTGTGGGTCGGCATGCAGGGCGACGCCACCGACTACGCCCAGTTCAAGGCGAAGTAAGATGGCGATGGCGGCGATGGAAAGCGGGCGCCGAAGCCTGATCGGCCTCAGGATCGGCGCGTTCGGGCTGATGGCGCTGGCGCTGATCGCCGCCATGCTGTTTTCAATAGGCGCCGGGCGCTTTTCCGTCGACGTGCCACGGATCGGCGAGATCCTGCTGGCGGCGGTCCTCAACCCGGATGCCGCGCCGACCCAGATGGACGAGCGCATCGTGCTGCTGGTGCGTCTGCCGCGCGTGCTTCTGGCGGCGCTGTCGGGTGCGGCGCTCGCCGTCGGCGGCGCGGCGCTGCAGGGCGTGTTCCGCAATCCGCTGGTCTCGCCGCAGGTGCTCGGCATCAGCCAGGGTGCCGCCTTCGGCGGTGCGCTCGCCATCCTGTTCGGCTATTCCGGCTTCGTCCTGCTCGGCATGGCCTTCCTGCTCGGCCTGTCGGCGCTGTTCATGGTCGGGCTCCTCGCCCGCATCAACGGCCGCACTGAGGTGATCACGGTGATCCTCGCCGGCATGATCGTCGGCGCGTTGTTCGCGGCCCTGGTGTCCGTCGTGCAGTTCGTCGCCGACCCCAACACCTCTCTTCCCGCCATCGTCTACTGGCTGATGGGCTCGTTTTCGACCGCAACCTGGCCACGCCTGTGGCTCGCCGTGCCGGGCATGGGCCTTGGCCTCCTCGCCGTCTGGCTGTTGCGCTACCGGCTCAACCTGCTGGCGCTCGAGGAGCAGGAGGCGCGGTCGCTCGGCGTCAATCCGGATCGCGAGCGCTGGTATATCTTCGTCGCCATTTCGCTGATGACCGGAACCTCGGTGGCGGTAGCCGGCATCATCGGCTGGATCGGGCTCGTCGTGCCGCATGCCGCGCGCATCCTGGTCGGCGAGGACCACCGCGCGCTGATCCCGGCCTCGGCCCTGCTCGGCGCCGCCTATCTGACGCTGATCGACACCATGGCGCGCACCCTGACGGCGGCCGAAATCCCGCTCGGCGTGCTGACGGCGCTGGTCGGCGCGCCGGTGTTCGGTTACCTGCTGCGCCGCCATTTCAAGGAGACCAACCGCACATGATCGGTCTTGAAGACGCCTCCGTCTCCTTCGGCGCCCGCACGCTGTTTTCCGGCATCAGTTTCACCGTGCCGGTCGACCGTTCGATGGCGGTGCTCGGCCCCAATGGTCGCGGCAAGACCACGCTTCTGCGCGCCCTGCTCGGTTTCCAGCCGCTGGCCAAGGGTCGTCGCAGCGCGCCAAAAATCTCCGGCTATGTGCCGCAGCACGGTGCCTCGCAGGCCAAGCTGTCCGGGCTCGACGTCGTCGTCATGGGTCGGGCGGCCAGGCTTGGCCTGTTCGGCCAGCCCTCGGCGGACGACCGCGCGGCGGCCGAGGAGGCGCTGGTCGAGGTCGGCGCCTGCCATCTCGCCGAGCTTCGCTACGACCGCATGTCCGGCGGCCAGAGGCAGATGGTGCTGATCGCCCGCGCCATCGCCACCGGTTCGCCGGCTCTGATCTTCGACGAGCCGACCTCGGCGCTCGATCTCGGCAACCAGTCACGCACGCTGGAACTCCTCAATTCGCTCCGGCTTCGTCGCGACAAGGCGATCCTGTTCACCACCCACGACCCAAACCATGCGCTGGCGGCGGCCGACGACGTGCTGCTGATGATGCCGGGCGGGCGCGAAATCCACGGCACCGTGGCCGATATGATCGAGCCCGACAAACTCTCCGAGCTCTACGGCGTGGCGATGCGCTGGGTGGAGGTAACCGGACCGACGGGCGAGACGCGCCGGGCAATCCTGCCGGCTTTCGCCGGAATAGAGGCAGCATGAGCGCGATCTATCTGAAATCGACCTATGATGCCCCGTCCGAGGCCGTGAAGGCCGCCGCGGCAGAGGGTCTGGTGACGATCGTCGAGCAGCCGGCGCTGACCGCCGACATGCTTCTGGCCCACAAAGGCCTGATCACCGGCAATCAGTTCGACCAGAACGCCATGATGCTGATGCGCGAGGCGCTCGCCGCGTTCCTCGATGCCGGCGGCCGCTGGTTCTTCAACGGCCACATGGTACGGCCGCTGGTCGACGGCATGAGCCAGTACCGGCCGATCGAGGCGCCGAATCGCGCCGATTTCGACCTTTCCTCGGTCAACGCCCATCCGCTGTTTTCCGGCATCGAGCTTGCGAAGATCGAGACCAACAAGGGTGTGGCTGGCTTTTACGGCCGGGGCTGCAATCCGCCGCCCGAAGGCGCGGTGGCGGTCAACGGTCTCGGCGCGGCGCAGGTGCCGGTCGACTGGGTCTGGGCGCGGCCAAGGGGCGGGAGGATCTTTTCCCATGCCGGCAATGATCTCGGCTCGATGGGGCTCGAATGGAACCTGTCGGGCGAGCTGACGCGGCGGATGATCGACTGGACGCTTGGCGGCCCCTGCCTTGACCCCTGGCCCTCGGCACCCTCGTCGCCGGCGGCCGAGCTGCCGCTTGCCGCGCCCGAAACCTATGGCGGCATGCGGATGTCGAGCCGAACGGGACGGCGCGTCGTCGCGCCATCGTCCGGCACCTATTACAACATCCGCAGCCTTGAAGGACCGCGCTACACCGAGATCTTCGACGTCATCTGCGCGCCCGAGCAGCTCGCCGACATCCTGCGTCCCGACGACATTCTCTGGGTTCCGTGCCGCACACCAGCGCAGCGCATGATCGCCCAGAAATCCGTGCTCGCGCGCCATCTGGCCGCCGGGGGCACGGTGGTGGCGCTCGGCGAGAGCCGTTCCGATCTTTGGCTGCCGCATGTCGACTTCACCGGCACGCCGACGAATTGGTGGTGGTGGCTCGATCCGGCCGCCGATCTCGGCGTGCGCGTCAGCGAGGCCGCGGCCAGCCATCCGCTGATGGCCGGCATCGGCGACAGGCAGGCGACCTGGCACCTGCATGGCTGGTTTGTCCCGCCGGACGGCGCCACGGTGCTGGCCCGCGACGGTGAAGGCCGGGCGATCCTCTACGAGGACAAGGTCTCGACCAAGGGAACGATGATCCTCTCCTCGCTCGATCCGATGTTCCACCACGGCTCGCACTTCATGCGGGCAACGACCCTTTTCCTCGACAGCTTCGTTCCCAACCTGAGAGCCTTCGCAGATGTCTAATGCCATTACCGTGCTCGACAACGGCCACCCGATCAGCTTCACCTTCGACGGCATCAACGCCTATCACGGCGGCGGTTTTCCCGGCGGCGTGGCGCATGCGCTGAAGGCGATGCAGGCGGCGTTTCGGCTACTGTCCGACACGCCGCTGGAACGGCGCGAAGTGACAATTGTCACCGCGTTTTCCGGTCCCGGCGGACGCGACGCGCTGGAAATGGTGACCCGGGCGCTGACCGAGGGACGGCTGACCGTCGACAAGTCGATCGGCGGCAAGGACATCATCACCGATCCGCCCGGACCTTACGTGTTCCGCTTCAGCTATCGCGGTCGCACCGCTGAAGCCGTAATCAAGCCAGGGCACGTGAAGGAAGAGTTCGTCACGCTGGGCGCTAAGAAGGACAAGACGCCCGACGAGGTCGCCCGCCACGAGGAGTTGAAGGCGGAAATGGCTTATCGTCTGCTGCCTATCCCTGCACACGACGTGTATGGCGTCAGGACCTTTTGATCCGGACCGGACCGAGGATCCAACGTATCGTGTGTGAATAACTGCGGTCAAAGTTTGTAAGCTTTTCCTGCATGCTGTTCCACGTTGTCCGCGAGCAGCGGGCTTTCCGTCAGGGCCTTGATCAATCGGTCGAAGGGCATAGCTACTCGACCACGGCCTTGGCGCAGTTGGGGCTTCCTCGTACTGAGCATTCTATGAAGGCGACTCTTCTGAGGCATGCAATCTGAGACTGAGGCAGGTTTCGAGAAACACGTTAGCATACAGGCGCTTTGCTTGCCTCAGATCCACTTCGGGGACCCTCGAACTCCGCGAGGAGTTCATTGTCCGAGCAACTCCGTAGCGACTGGCCCCGCGCTGCTGCGAGAAAGTCCGCCTATCATGCCTCTTGAAAGTTGGTGTCACTTTGCCTTCTTTGATATCAAAGAAATCATTTCTATGAGAGTGATATCAATGCCTGCGGTCACCGTTCGAAATCTTTCTGACGAAACACATCGGGCTCTCCGGCTACGAGCGGCTCATCGTGGCCGAAGCACCGAGGCCGAGATCCGTGACATTCTTGAGACCGCTGTTCGTCCCCCTGAACGTGTTAAGCTCGGCTCCTTATTGGCGGCTATTGGTCGCGACGCTGAGCTTTCCGACAGCGACGTTGAAGCCCTGCAGAAAAGTCGCGACAAGACGCCTGCTGAACCGATGACCTTCGAATGATCCTGCTGGACACCGATGTCATATCCGAGCCGTGGAAAGCGGCTCCTCATGAGGCGGTGGTGGCCTGGTTGGACGCCCAAGCCATCGAAATGCTGTTTCTTTCCGCAATAACGGTCGCTGAACTTCGCTTCGGGATCGCTGCTATGCCTGCCGGGAAACGGCAAACTATCCTTCGCGACCGTCTTGAGGGCGAAGTGCTGTCTCACTTTTCCGAGCGCGTTCTGCCCTTCGATCTCGCGAGTTCACAGTTTTACTCGGACCTGATGGCTCGCGCACGTGTGTCCGGGAAAGCAATCGGCGCGGCTGTTGGCTACATTGCCGCCACAGCAGCTTCGAACGGCCTCGCAATCGCAACTCGTGACACAAGCCCGTTCGAAGCTGCCGGGCTGGAAGTGATCAATCCCTGGTCCCGATAACGACAGAGTGGATCGAGGTGTCGTAGGTTTGTATCGGTTCAAGACGATAAGCTGGCACCCTATCCTCTTGCTCATTATACTATTTTGAAAAACGGTATAACACCGAAGTCGAGTTTTTGAAGTCCATCGACCCCATATCGGGCGATGCTCGCCGAGATGGGGCAGCGCTCGCTCGACGCCGCTTGGCTTCGTTATCCAGCACCATGCGAATGGCTCGCTTGTCTTTAAGCCTGCAATGTTGCCCCTCTGTGGAGCGCGCGCCTGAGGACGGACAATGATCACGCCGCTGTCTTGCCAATCTTCCAGATGTGTTGATCCTCGGATTGCGGCGGGTCCAGATAATGAAGCGCCGAATAAAGGCTGCGTTTGTTGTAGATCATCCTTGATGAAGTATGGAAGGTGTTCGTCAGCGGCTGTTTCCCGACAAGACGTTCTGGATGAAGTCGGCGGCCTGAGCGTCACCATCGAACGCGCCTTGCGCCCTTCTGTCGCGTCAATCTTATAATTAAATATGCGTTAATGATCATGTGTGAATATTGATAGCGTGACTGGAACGGCAGCAGTGAAACCTGTGGAGGATTGCGGGTGAGTATTCTTGATCGTGGTGGAAATGCTGTCGCGGTGCTTGCCGCTCTGTCGAATTCGCAAGCCATGATCGAGTTTGACTTGTCGGGCAAGATCCTGACGGCCAACGAAAACTTTTGCAGGGCGCTTGGCTACGAGTTGAGGGAGATCGTTGGAAAACATCACAGCATGTTTGTCGAGCCAGCCTATGCATCCTCGGCAGAATACAAGGCTTTCTGGGCAAAGCTGTCGGCCGGGAAATTCGATCAACAGCAATACAAGCGGATTGGAAAAGGCGGGCGCGAGGTCTGGATCGAGGCCTCCTACAATCCCGTATTCCGACGTGGAAAGCCAGTCAAAGTCATCAAGATTGCAACAGACATCACGACGCAGAAGCTGAAGTCTGCCGAGGATGCGGGCAAGATCGACGCGTTGTCCCGCGCACAGGCGATCATCGAATTCACGCCCGCGGGCGAAGTGCTGACCGCGAACGACAATTTCCTCGGCGCCCTTGGGTATTCGCTTGCCGAGATCCAGGGCAAGCATCATTCGATATTCTGTGAGACAGACTACACAAGGTCGGACGCTTACAAGGAATTCTGGCGCAAGCTTTCAAGTGGCCAGTTCGTCGCCGACGAATTCATGCGTGTCGGCAAGGGTGGCCGGAAGGTTTTCATCCAGGCTTCCTACAACCCGATCTTCGACCTGAACGGCAGGGTGTTCAAGGTCGTGAAGTTTGCGACCGATGTCACGGGGCGCGTCGACAATGTCGAACAACTTGCCCGTTGCCTGACCAATTTTGCCGACGGGGACCTGTCGCAGACGATCGAAAAGCCCTTCATTCCTTCGCTGGAACGGCTGCGGACCGACTTCAACAGCGCCTCGGAGAAGCTGAAGGGCGCAATGGCGGCGGTGGCTGAAAACGCCAAGGCGATTTCAGCCGGCTCCAATGAAATTCGCACCGCAGCCGACGATCTGGCAAAGCGCACCGAGCAGCAAGCTGCATCCGTCGAAGAGACGGCGGCGGCCCTCGAGGAGATCACAACGACGGTCAAAGATTCGAGCCGGCGTGCCGAGGAGGCCGGGCGGCTCGTGGCGCGCGCCAGAGACCACGCTGAGCATTCCGGCCAGGTCGTGCGTGACGCGATTGGAGCCATGGACCAGATCGAAACCTCGTCGCGCGAAATTTCCAATATCATCGGTGTCATCGATGAAATTGCCTTCCAGACAAACCTTTTGGCACTCAATGCCGGCGTAGAGGCGGCACGGGCAGGGGAGGCCGGCAAGGGTTTTGCCGTTGTTGCCCAAGAGGTTCGCGAACTGGCTCAGCGGTCCGCGAAAGCTGCCAAAGAGATCAAGAGCTTGATTACGGCCTCCGGTTCCCAGGTCGCAAACGGCGTCGGCCTTGTCACGAATGCCGGATCCGCGCTTCAGGAAATCGCCAGTCAGGTTCACGAAATCAACACCAACGTGGCTGCGATCGTGGAGGCGGCGCGCGAACAATCGACTGCGCTTAACGAGATCAACCAGGCCATCAACACCGTCGATCAGGGAACGCAGCAGAATGCCGCGATGGTCGAGGAGCAGACCGCGGCCAGCCATGGCCTCGCACGAGAGGCTGCAGCCCTCTTCGAGCTTCTTGGACAGTTCCGTTTTGACGGTACCCCGAGATCGAGGCCTTCGTCCACGCAGGGCGATCGCCACCCTGTTCCACCGACGGCTTTGAAAGTCGTTCGTCGCTCGTCCGCCACATCCACCAAACACGGCTCGGCAGCCGTCGCGCTGACATCTGATTGGGAAGAATTCTGATCATCGCAGGAAATTGGATCGGCATGAAAGCTCCTGGCAAGACGCCTACGAACGTCCCGGTGCGGTATTCGGCCATGAGATAATGCAATTTTACACCCCGTCAGCGGCAAGTTCGTCCGCTTCTACGATCCATGAAGGGTCCCACTCACTCGGCACTGCGAGGAGTAAGGTCACATGTCACTTGCAGAAGACGAGAGGCTGAACCTTCTTTACGAAGCAAGCATTCTCGATACGCCGCCGACGACGGAATTCGACGCTATCGTACGTCTTGCCTGCAGCATGTTCGATATGCCGATGGCGTTGGTTTCGTTTGTCGATGAGCACCGGCAATGGTTCAAGGCCCGGCAGGGCTTTCCTTTGAAAGAGGCGCCGCGCGAGCATTCCTTTTGCGGCTACGTCGTGGAAACAGGTTCTCCGCTCGTCGTTGAAGATGCCAGCAGAGACTCCCGTTTTTGCGGAAACACTTTCGTCAGAGACTATTCCGTCCAGTTCTATGCGGGGGTTCCGCTTTCGGAAGGGGAGACGTGTTACGGCGGCTTTTGTGTCCTCGACACCAAGATCCGCCGCTTCAGCGATCGGGATCTCGAACAGCTCCATAGTTTGGCGAGCGTCGTCATGGGCCTTGTCCGGGAGCATCGCCAGCAAAGCCAGCTGAAGGAGCAGCAACGTGAACTGGAGTTGAAGCAGGCGCGGTTCGAACAAACCGAGCGCTCTGCCAAGGTCGGTGGTTTCGAGATGGACCTTAGCACCGGTGCGATCGTCTGGTCTGATCAGATATACCGCACAGTGGGATTGCCGATCGGTAAACGCATGACTTCGGAGGAGGTGATCGGCTGCTATGCTCCCGAAGAACGTGACAGCGTCAGGCGCAGGATCCGCGACGTTCTGAATGGGACAGGCGCCGGCATTGACAGAGAATATCGCATTGTCACGCCAGAAGGCGAGGAACGATGGATTCGCGTCGTGAGCGATATCGAACACCTGCATGGTGAGCCAAGACGTCTGTTCGGCATCGTTCAGGATGTTTCCGAAAAAGTGCGCTATGAGCAACGTCTGCTCCGGGCGGCAAACGCCGATCCCCTTACCGGCCTTGCAAACCGGGCGGCCTACAATGCGCATATGCAGAGACTCGCAGCGGCGGACGCTTCTTCGATCGGTTTGTTGCTGATCGACGTCGATCGTTTGAAGCAAATCAACGACACCCTCGGTCATGCAACCGGTGACCTGCTGTTGAAAGGCGTGGCGTCACGTCTGGACGAGCGCCTCGGGAAGCGTGGAAAGGTATTTCGCCTCGGCGGTGATGAGTTCTGCGTTATCCTGGAAGCACCCGCAAACGCGCGGGGCATGCGTTCACTGGCGCGACATCTGATCGAATATATAGGCCGCCCGCTGGAGGTCGGTGGGTCGACGATAAATGCGGTGATAACCTTGGGCGGTGCGATTTCAGAAGATGAAATGGATGCGGCGACACTGTCGCAAAACGCGGACTTCGCGCTCTACCACGCCAAGGAAACACGGCGCGGCAGCTACGTCCACTATCACCCCAGCCTGCGTTCGACGATCGCCCACCGCATTCAGATCGTCCGGGAGGTGGAACAGGCACTCACGGAACATCGGATGGTGCCGCACTATCAGCCGCTCGTTCGCTGTGCTGACGGTCAGGTATGGGCGTTTGAAGCGCTTGTGAGAATGCAGCGCCCGGACGGCTCAACCGTGTCGGCGGCGCAATTTCATGAGGCATTCACGGACTCGAGCGTGTCTCATCACATCACGACGCAAATGCTGGAGCATGTTGCGACCGATATCCGTAACTGGATGGACCGCGGGCTGGATTTCGGGCGGGTCGGGCTGAATGTCAGCGCCTCGGACTTCATGAGGGGCGATCTGGAAATGAGGATTGTTGCCGCGTTTGCGTCGCGAGGCATCCCGCTGGACAAACTGGTACTTGAAGTGACCGAAACTGTGTTCCTGCAGGGCTTGGAAGACACCGTTGCAACAACGCTGCAGCGTTTGCGGAAAAAAGGTCTGGCTGTAGCGCTCGATGACTTTGGGACGGGCTATGCGTCACTGACGCATTTGCGAAGCCTGCCCGTCGATATCATCAAGATTGACAAAAGCTTTATCGACACCATGCTTGACGATGAATCGAGCCTCGCAATCGTTGAACTGGTGCTCAATCTGGCCCAGAAGCTTAAAATGAAGGTCACCGCGGAAGGTGTGGAGACCCACCGGCAGGCAATATGCTTGCTGGAAATGGGCTGTACCACCCTTCAAGGTTATTTGTTCAGCAAGCCGATGGGCCGCGAAGACGTCGGCAGATACCTATCTGCATTGAAACCACATCTCATCGGGAACTCCGAACGGACGCAGGAGGGCCTTTGCCTTCTCGGATAGAAGGTCAACCGTGGCTGTCGCGAGCACATGCTTAAGTCGACCCGTGCATATCCGGTGGACATGCGGCGAACGCTCCGAGGATGAGAGCCGGTCGCAACGGCTGCTCATTCTCGGCACGACATCTGGGAATGGCGACTTGGGGTAGGGCAGATTGCGCGCTGAAGCAGCCTTACGGTGCGATTTTGACTACGACACGCCCCCTGATTTTGCCCTCCACGATATCCTGAGCGAGGCTCGTAAGCTCGGAGAAGGGCTCGATCCTCGCCAATGTCCCGATCCTTTCTGTTTTCAGGTGTTGGGCCAGGGTCTGCCATGCACGGATCCGTTTGGGCATCGGTGCCATAACGGAATCAATGCCGAGCAGTGCCACGCCGCGCAGGATATGCGGGAGAACCGTTGCCGGCAGGTCTGCGCCTGCCGCAAGGCCGCAGGCAGCAACCGCCCCGCCGTAGACGGTCTGTGAAAGTGCGTTTGCGAGCGTCGTCGAGCCAACGGAATCAACCACGCCGGCCCAGCGCTCCTTTTGTAGAGGGCCGCCCTTTTCTGAAAGCGATGCCCGGTCAACGAAAGCGCTCGCGCCGAGCGATCCGAGATAGTCCCGCGTTTCCGGGCGGCCGGTCGATGCGGTTACTTTGTAACCCTTGTCCGCAAGCAGGCTGATCGCGACCGAGCCGACACCGCCCGCGGCACCGGTCACGAGAATTTCGCGATCATCCTTGGCGATCGTGCCCCAATCCTCAAGTGCATTGACACAAAGCGCCGCCGTGTAGCCGGCAGTTCCAATTGCCATTGCCTGCGAAAGGCTGAAGGTTTCGGGCAACGCGATCAACCATTCCGCTTTCAGGCGCTGAAATCGCGAATATCCTCCCCATTCCGTTTCAGACAGACCCCAGCCGTTGACAATGACCTTGTCGCCGGGCGCCCATTTGTCCGATCGGGATTCAACCACGATTCCGGCAAGGTCGATACCTCCGACCATGGGAGTACGCCGGGCTATCCGTCCTTTGCCGGTTAGGGCCAGACCATCCTTGTAATTGACGGTCGAATAATGAACCTCGACGAGAACATCATGATCCGGCAGATCGGACAGTGAAAGCTGGCTGAAGCCGGCCTGCGGCTTGCCATCGGCCATGTCGATGACCATTGCCTGGAATGTATCGGACATGCGTCCCCCTTCTACACTTGAAATCGGCCGTTCGCCTTGTCAGGTCTGCGACGCGGCCTTCATCCTGTCGCGTGCGTCCATCGCGGTTGCGTAGCTGTTGCGAATGTAGGCCAGCAGGTCCGCCAATGCCCTTGTCGCCGTCTCGGTGTCGCGCTTGGCGACGGCCTCCATGATCTGCCGGTGAAAGCCAGCGACCTTGCGGCGCTCGCGAACCCGGAACACGATCATGTTGGTGATGGGGATGAAGGACTCGATCACCGTGTACATCATCAGCTTCAGCGGGCCATTGCAGGTGGAATCCACCAGCGCGCGATGAAAGCGCACGTCGGATGCACAGAAGTCCTCGTCACTGATCGTCTCGTCGCGCTGGATCTCGATCTCCGCCGCCATTCGCTCCAGATCGACAGCGCCGTGATTTTCGCAGGCGAGCTTGCAGCAGATCGTCTCCGTCTCAAGGCGGGCCGTAATGATCTCGTCGATATCGAAGGCGCCGATGCCGACAAGAAGGGTTGCTGCTGCGGTGATCGCCTTGGAAAGCCCTTCCGGATCCGGGCGCTTGACGAAGTTCCCGCCGAGCGGGCCGCGCCTTGAATGGATGAGGTTTTGCGCTGCCAGACGTTTCAGCGCCTCGCGCACGGTCGGCCGCGATATGCCGAAGCTTCTCGCGAGATCCTCTTCCGTGGGAAGCCGCTCGTCGATCTTCAGGCGGCCATCCATAATCGCGGACTTTATGTTCTCCGCAACCTGCTTGGCGATGCCAGCCCTCACGACCTCATCAAATTTCAACGTCATCGATTGTTGTCCTTGCCTCGATTTCATAGATGCCATGGTCGTTTCGAAAACGCCACTGAAAATTGAATATAGGTTTGACAAATATCGGATAGACGATAACCTGCCCTCGATCCAGACAACCAAGGGGAACGAAATTGGGCGGATCGACTGGTCGGGCGGAGATCGCCCGAGATGCCTGTGCGTCTGTCGGCCGGCATGCAGAATTGCTGCGCCGTCTGAACGGGAGGATCGGTAGTAAGGCCGTTCTCGCTGGCGACGACGTCGGCGACGGCTATCGTGGTGACGCAACCGACGAGCGCGGTGAGCGCCCGATCATTGTTTTCCGGCCCGCCGCTACGGCGGAAGTGTCGGCTATACTTGCAGAATGCAATCGTCTGGGTCAGCCCGTCGTCCTCCAAGGCGGCAGGACGGGCCTTGCTGGCGGGGCGAGGCCTCATGTCGGCGAAGTGTCGCTTTCGCTTGAGCGAATGGTGAACCTGTCGCCGGTGGATGAGAATGCCGCCACCATCATCGCAGAGGCCGGTGTTACGCTTCAGTCGGTACAGGAGGCTGCGGCAGGCTGCGGGCTGTTTTTCGGCGTCGATATCGGCGCGCGCGGCACGTCCACGGTTGGCGGTAATGTTGCCACCAATGCGGGCGGTATTCGTGTCCTGCGCTATGGCATGTACCGGTCCCAGGTTCTGGGGCTTGAGGTTGTGCTGGCGGACGGCTCCGTGCTGACCAGCTTGAAGGGATTGCCCAAGGACAATTCGGGCTTCGATCTCAATCAACTCTTCGTCGGAAGCGAAGGTGTGCTTGGCGTGGTCACGCGGGCCTGTTTGCGGCTGCATCCTGAGCCGCGGTCGCAAGCGAATGCCTTTTGCGGATTGCCGTCGTTAGGTGCCGCTATTGCCCTTCTAAAGCATTTGCGTTCTGCACTCGGCCCGTCGCTGTCGGCCTTCGAAGTGATTTTTCCGAGTGTTTATGAGGGGGTTCTGTCGCTGACCGGTGCTCAGCCTCCTGTTGCGGCAGGTGCCGGGATGTACGCCCTTGTGGAGATGCAGGGGCAGGACGAGGCCGGCGATCAGGAGCGTTTTTCCGAAGCGCTTATGGCTTGCTACGAAAGCGGAATCGTGACGGACGTGGCTGTTTCGGGATCGCTGCGCGAGTATCACGCAATCTGGAAACTTCGCGAGGCTGCCAGCGACTTCATCTTCTCGATGGACCACGTCTCCGGCTTCGATGTCAGCCTGCCTTTGTCCAAGGTACAGGCCTTCCTTGATGCTTCCAGCGACGAGATCGCCGCCGCCGATCCGAATGCCGAGATCTATGTTTTCGGCCATCTCGGCGATGGCAATTTGCATTTTCTTGTCCGCACGCATCATCGTGAGCGGATCGCCGACATAACTCTTTCTGCCGTGATCCGTGCCGATGGCGCGATTTCCGCCGAGCACGGAATTGGCCTTGAGAAGAAGAAGTGGTTGCCTCTGGCGCGAAGTGCCGCCGAGATGAATGCCATGCGCCGCCTGAAGGCCGCCTTCGATCCCAACAGTATTCTCAATCCCGGCCGGGTTTTCGACATGCCGGCGCCGGGCGTGCCGGAGCGTGCATAGATGCAGAACCTGCCCGCCCGCGCATTGCCCAGTGAAAACGGCCCGAGCCTTGATGACCGCTATACGGTCGATCATGGAAAAATCCTCGTGTCTGGCACACAGGCGCTCGTGCGTCTTCCGATGATCCAGCGACAGCGCGATCTGGCAAGAGGCCTCAACACTGCCGGTTACGTCTCCGGTTATCGCGGTTCGCCGCTCGCAAGCTTCGACCGCGAGATGGCGCGCGCCAAGACCTATCTCGACCAGAACCATATCCGCTTTCAGCCCGGCCTCAATGAGGACATGGCGGCGACGGCTGTATGGGGAACACAGCAAACGGCGATGTTCTCCGGCGTCCGCTATGACGGTGTCTTCTCGATGTGGTACGGCAAGGGGCCGGGCGTCGATCGCACCATGGATGTGATCCGGCATGCCAATGCAGTCGGCACCAACCCGAATGGTGGCGTGCTGCTGCTCGTCGGCGACGATCATGGCGCCGTCTCATCGACCTTGCCGCATCAGAGCGAGCACAACCTGATATCGGCCATGGTGCCCTTGCTGTCGCCCGCCGGCATCGCCGAATATATCGACTACGGTTTACTGGGATTTGCGCTTAGCCGCTATTCGGGTGCGTGGATCGGCTTCAAGTGCCAGACAGAGATTGTCGAATGCACGGCAACTGTCGATCTCGATCTGGCTCATCCCGCGATCGTCTATCCGGATGCGCAAGGCAATCTGTCGCTTCGCTGGCCAGACGGGCCGCATGCGATGGAGCGCCGGCTGGAAGACAAGCTTTTTGCCGTCCATAGATTTGCCCGTCACAACGGGCTCGACCGCAGCATCTGGCAGGGGCAGCGCACCAAGGCGCGTCTCGGCATCGTCTCGACCGGCAAGTCCTGGCTCGATCTGATGGGCGCGCTTTCGCGCCTCGGCATAGACGAGCGGCGTGCAGGCGAGCTGGGCATCCGGCTCTACAAGGTGGGCCTTGTCTGGCCAATCGAGCCGGAGGGGATCGCACGGTTTGCCGCCGACGTCGAAACGCTGCTGGTCATCGAAGAAAAGCGTCCGGTCATGGAAGACCAGATCAAAGCTCTGCTCTTCAACATGCCATCCTATGACAGGCCGAGAGTGTTCGGCAAACTCGGGCCGGCGGGCACGCCGCTTCTGTCCGCCGTCGGCGAGATCGATGCGGTGGCCGTCGGGAGGGCCATCCTTGCGGTGCTCGGGCCGCAGGCCGATGATCTCGATAGCCGGTCGCGGGAGATGGAGGCAATTGCTGCAGCCAGCGTGACGGAAAGTCCGGCACTCAGGCGCGATCCGTATTTCTGCTCCGGCTGTCCGCACAGTGTCTCGACCAGACTGCCCGAAGGAAGCCGTGCCTCGACCGGTATCGGATGCCACATGATGGTCATCGGGCTTGAGGATCGGAACACCTCGACCTTTACCCAGATGGGAGGTGAGGGCGGTGCATGGATCGGGCTTTCTCAGTTCACCGATGAAAAGCATATCTTCGTCAATATGGGCGACGGCACCTATTTTCATTCGGGCCTGCTTGCGATCCGTGCAGCGATCGCCGCGAAGGTCAACGCCACTTACAAGATCCTCTATAACGATGCCGTCGCCATGACCGGCGGTCAAAAGCACGACGGTGAGGTCTCTGTTCCCGGTATCGTCGGCCAGATGCTGGCCGAAGGGGCTGCAAGAGTGGCCGTCGTCGCCGAGCGGCCGGAGGTCTGGCAGGGCCGCCTGCCACGCAATGTCACGGTCAACCATCGCGACGAACTCGATCAGGTGCAGCGTGAACTGCGCGAGATCAACGGGGTGACGGTGCTGGTCTACGATCAGGTCTGTGCGGCAGAGAAGCGCCGGCGTCGCAAGCGCGGGGCGCTGGCGGTCTCGGACAAGCGAGCCTTCATCAACGAACTGGTCTGCGAAGGATGCGGCGATTGCTCGGCCGTTTCCAACTGCATCTCGATCGAGCCGCAGGAAACGGAGTTTGGCCGTAAGCGCAAGATCAACCAGTCGAGTTGCAATACCGACCTTTCCTGCATCAAGGGCTTCTGTCCGAGCTTCGTGACAGTGGAGGGCGGAAAGATCAGAAAGCCGGCTGCGAAAGCTCAGCAAGCGACATTCGATGATATGCCGCTACCTGTTCTGACGGATATCGGAGTGCAGCCGTATAACATGCTGTTGGCCGGTATCGGCGGGACGGGGGTGATTACCGTCAGCGCTGTCCTCTCCATGGCGGCGCATCTCGATGGCCTTTTTGTGCAGACGCTGGATCAGACGGGGCTTGCGCAGAAGAACGGGGCTGTCATTTCGCATCTTCGCGTGGCACGGATGGCTGGTGCTTTGTCGTCGGTCCGGATCGGCGTTGGCGAAAGCGATCTGGTGCTCGGCTTCGACATCGTGGTGTCGGCCGGTCGCAATGCGCTATCGACCTTTGGCGCTGGCCGCACGCGCGCCGTTCTCGACAATCACTTCGCGCCGACGGCGTCTTTCGTCCAGAACACGGCGATCGATTTCCAGCAGGAAGCGACGCTGAAAACACTGCGCCGCGCAGCCGGCGAGGATGCTGTTCACCTCGTCTCGGCGACCAAGCTTGGCGCGGCGCTGATGGGCGATGCAATTGCAGCCAACATGTTCCTGCTTGGTCATGCATGGCAGCGCGGCCTGGTGCCGATCAGCCTTGCCTCCATCGATCAGGCGATTGCCCTCAATGGAACCGGCGTTGCGATGAACCGTGCCGCCTTCGGCTGGGGCCGTCGCTCGGCGGTTTCCCCCGATATCGTCGCCAGCGCCGCGGGAACTGATCCAGCCGAGGTCAAGCCCGTCGAGACACTCGACACGATCGTTAAGAGCCGGGAGGCCTTTCTCGCCGCGTATCAGAGCGCCGCCTATGCGCGCCGGTACCGGGCACTGGTCGATGCTGCACGGCAGGTCGAAAACAGGCTCATGGCCGGCGAGGAGCTTGCAATGGCCGTCGCCAAAAACGCCTTCAGGCTGATGGCCTACAAGGACGAATACGAGGTGGCGCGTCTGCACCGCGACCGGAGCTTCAAGGCTGCGATCGAAGCGCAGTTCGAAGGCGACTTCAGCATCAAGCATCATCTGGCGCCACCAATCCTGTCACGGCGGATCGACAAACGCACCGGAAACCCGGCGAAGATCGCCATCCCCCAGAAAGTGATCGGCCCGGCCTTTGCGCTTCTGGAAAAGCTGCGCTTCCTGCGCGGCACGGCGCTCGATCCTTTCGGCTATACCGAAGAGCGCCGGATGGAGCGGCGCCTGATCGCTGACTATGAGGCGATGATCGAGGATCTCACGAGACAGCTTTCCGTCGAAACGCACGGCCATGCCGTAGCACTTGCCCGGCTGCCGGAAGAGATCAAGGGGTTCGGCCCCGTCAAGATGGCGTCGATCGGGCGCTTCGAAAAGAAGATGGCTGCCTTGCTTGCAGCGCCGGCCAATGACGAGAAACGAACAACGACGCCGGATCAGGACGCGGCTAAGAGGAAAAGCATATGAGCACTTCCGAGACCTTCGAGACGATCCTTTACGAGAAGGACGGCCAGGATAAATTCGCGACGATCACCATCAATCGTCCGGAAAAGCTCAATGCGATGAACAAGACGACGGTGCGCGAAATCGACCGCGCCGTCGCCATGGCTGTCGCCGACAAGGAGGTCAACGCGCTCATCATCACGGGGGCGGGCCGCGCATTCTCGTCCGGCTATGATCTTCAGGGTGCCGATTACGATGTCGATATCGAGGACTGGCATGCGGACATGTCGGAGAACGCCCAGGCGCTCCTCAACATCTGGAAGGCACCGATCCCGATCATCGCTTCCGTGAACGGTTATGCGCTTGCGGGTGCGCTTGAGCTGATGATGGCCTGCGATCTGGCCATTGCCGGCGACAATGCGAAGTTTGGTGAGCCGGAGGTGCGGCACAATTCCGGCCCGCCGGCACTGTTCATGCCCTGGCTCTTGGCCACCCGTGACGTGCGCTGGCTGATGTATACAGGTGATGTGGTCGATGCCGAGGAAGCCTTGCGCATGCACCTCATCAACAAGATCGTGCCCGCGCATCAACTGAGGGAAAAGACTGAGAACCTGGCACGCAAGCTGGCCCGCATGCCCGTGCCGGCAATCAAGTTCGCCAAGTCCTCCATCAACAACCAGCAGATGGCCGCTGGCCTGATGACATCCTTCGAATTCAACGTCCACGCCATCGCCGCCCTGCATGTCAGTCGCGACGGGCAGGCGTGGATGCGCAATCTGCAGAAGATGTCGCTGAAGGAATATCTCGAGTTCCGCGATGCCCCGTTCAAGGGGCTAGACTGACCCCGTTTTACGATATCGGCCCGGCGGCACTCATTCAGTACTACCGCCACTGCCGATCAAGGAAGGAGGCTCCAGGATGCAGACGACCACAGCGCCGGATGAGGTGCAGGACAGCATACCGGTCATCGATATCGCACCATTCGTCGCAGGCGCGGAAGCGGGCGGGAAGGTCGTCACTGCCATCGAGGATGCCTGCCGCCGAACCGGCTTCTTCCTCGTTACGGGGCACGGCGTCAGCCCTGAAGTGACAACCCGTCTCTATAACCTCGCTCGCGATTTCTTCGATGAGCCGCAGGAGTGGAAGATCGGGCAGGGAAGGGGGACCTCGATAGAGGGTGGTGTTGCCTTCTCGCCGCTCGCCGACGAGGCGCTTGCAGCGACGCTCGGCATCAAGACCCCGGGCGATTACAAGGAAAGCCTGAACTTTGGCCCGCGCCTGCCCGGCGATCTATGGCCAACCAGGCCGGAAGGGCTGGAACAGGCCTTTGCCGACTACTTCACAGAGATGGAAAAGCTTGCAGGCCATTTACGCCGGGCATTCTGCGAAGCGATAGGCCTCGCCCCGGACTATTTCGAGCCGGCGTTTGAAAACCACCTCTCGGCGCTACGGGTGATCAATTATCCGGAGCAGAAGGAGAGCCCGCTTCCCGGGCAACTCCGCGCCGGCGTTCACACCGATTACGGCTTCATGACTATCCTGCGTTCGGAAGCTTCTCCGGGCGGACTGCAGGTGAAAAACCGGGCCGGTGACTGGCTGGATGCGCCGAATGTCGAGAGCGCCTACGTCATCAATATCGGCGATGCCTTCATGCGCTGGTCCAACGATGAATGGCTGTCCACGCCGCACAGGGTCGCCAATCCGCCTGGTGCTTTCAAGGGGACGACGCGTCGCCAGTCCATCCCGTTCTTCCTCAACCCGTCCAGGGACACCGTGATTGAATGCCTCGCGCCTTTTGCAGCAAAGAGCGCCGCCAAATACGAGCCGATCACCTACGGAGACTACATTTTACTGAAGACCAGCCAGGCCTTCGGCAAAACCTGACGGCAAGAAGCGGAATACCGCCTGCCCGCAATGCATGATCAAGTCAGAACCAGTTTGAGGGAACGTCAATGATGAAGATGAACAGGCGGCAGGTTCTTGCCGGAATGGGTGGAGTAACAGCGGCGGCCATGGTTGGCCTGCCGACATGGGCGCAATCCAAGACACTTGTCGTGCCGACGCTCGGCGGCGCATGGGAACAGTTCTGGCGCCAGACGCTGGCACCGGCCTTCACTGAAAAGAGCGGCGCGCAGGTGACGCTGGATGCGGGCAACGGGCGTGTCTGGAGCGCCAACCTGCGGGCGGCAGGGCCGCAGAAGCCGCCATATTCGATCCTGATGACCAATGAGGCGTTCGCATCGAGCCTGCGCAAGGAAGGCTTCTTCGAAAAGCTTGATCTGGCGAAATTGCCAAACTATGCCGACCTCTATCCGCTTGCCAAGAAGACCGACGGCTGGGGTGCCGTGGCCATGGTATCGCCGATCGGCCTCGCCTATCGCACGGACATGGTCCAGACGCCGCCGAAAGGCTGGAAGGACCTCTGGGACAACCCGGAGTTCAAGGGGCGCATCGGCCTCTACAATTTTGCCAATACGGCCGGCAAGATGGAACTGATGCTGGCATCCAAGATCTTCGGCAAGGATCAATATGATGTAGATGCCGGCTTCAAGGCGCTGGAAAAGCTTGGCCCAGTCATCCAGGCCGATTTCAACCTTTCCACCGGCATCGCATCCGGCGAATTCGTCGTCGCTCCCTTCGATTTCGGCGAGGTGGCGCGTCTGCGCAGCCAGGGCCTTCCGATTGACGTCATCGTGCCGGAAGAGGGGCTTCTGATGTTCGATCAGACCCTCAACATTCTTGCAAACGGCCCCGAGAAGGATCTGGCCTACCAATATGCCAACTTCCTTCTGTCCCCTGAAGGCCAGTTGCCGCTGATGAAGCAGTTCTTCGTCTCGCCAACCAATGCCAAGGTTGTCGTCCCTGACGATCTGAAGAAGGACGTGCCGATTTCCGGCGAAGTGATGGAGAAGATCCTCACCTGGGACTGGGACTTCATGAACGAGAAGCAGGCAGGCTTTGCCGAGACCTGGGCCAAGATCATGAAATGATCGGTGCCTTCTCTATGAGGCAGCAACAACCGGATCGCCTTGCTGGGGCGATCCGGCATTCTCCCCTGACGCAGTGAGATTTGCGGGTACGCCGCACAGACAATCTGGAAGATCGATCATGACCGAGGTGAGCATCGAAGGGCTGACCAAGCATTATGGCGCCTCGCGCGCCGTCAACGGCATTTCCGTCAAGATAGAGCAGGGCGAGTTCATCTCGCTGCTCGGGCCATCGGGATGCGGCAAGACGACAACGCTGAAGATGATTGCCGGTTTCGAGGACGTCACATCCGGCGCCATTCGCTTCGACGGGCAGGATGTCTCGCATGTGCCGGCGGAAAAGCGCGATATCGGCATGGTGTTCCAGAACTATGCGCTCTTCCCGCATATGACCGTGGCGCAGAACCTCGCCTTCGGCCTGGAAATGCGCAGGATTTCGCGGCCAGAAATCGCGATCCGCACCGCCAGGGTTCTGGATATGGTGCAGCTATCCGGATATGCCGACCGCTATCCGCGCCAATTGTCCGGCGGACAGCAACAGCGCGTGGCGCTTGCTCGCGCGCTGGTCATCGAACCGCGTATCCTGTTGCTTGATGAGCCGCTTGCCAATCTCGATGCCAAGCTTCGTGACGAAATGCGTGTCTTCATACGCGACCTGCAGAAGCGCGTGGGCATTACCACGGTCTATGTGACCCACGATCAGGCCGAAGCAATGACGATGTCTGACAGGATCGTCGTGATGTTCGGCGGGCAGATTGCGCAATATGGTGCCCCGTCTGATGTTTATGATCGCCCGGCAAGCCTGGAAGTCGCGCAGTTCGTCGGGCAGGTGAATACGTTGCCCGGTCGCCTGAAGGGCCGGAACGATGACGGAACGTCGGTCGTCGAAACCGTGCTTGGAACGGCGAAGGTCAAAGGAACCCTGCCGTCAAGCGACGGCTCCATCCCCGTCTTGCTGCGGCCGGAGGCCATCGAACTTGCGGCCGCGGGGGATGAGGGCGCGGGTATTATCGCAACGGTTTTGCAGAGCTATTATTCCGGCAGTCTGATCGACTATCGGCTGGTGCTCGAAAGCGGCGAAACACTGAACGTCCAGACCTTTCCGCGAAGCCGCTTCCAGCCGGGTGATCGCGTGAGGGTGAAGGTCGACAGCGAGCGTTTCTGGGTGGCGGGAACGATCGCATGACAGGCCGCGCCAGATCCACCTATCCGCTTCTCCTCATCGCGCCCTCGGCATTGCTCCTCGGGCTGTTTCTTGTTCTGCCCTATCTCAATATTGTGGTGATGAGCCTGCGCAACCCGGCCAACGGCTCGCCCTATGCGCCCGGATTTACGGTCGGCAATTACCTGAGGCTGGCGACCGATACGTTCTACATGCAGCAGGTGGCGAACACGCTCTTGATCGGTCTGGTCACGACTCTTGTTTGCCTCATTCTCGGTTTTCCGGTTGCCTGGCAGCTGTCGCGCGAGAAGATGCGGTTTCGCGGCCTTGCCTATGGGCTGGTGCTGTCGCCGCTTCTCGTCGGCATTGTCATCCGCAGTTATGGGTGGACGATTCTTCTTGGGAATAACGGCATCATCAACAAGACGCTGATGAATTTGGGTTTGATCGATCGTCCGATCGGGCTGATGTACAACGCTCTCGGCATCGTCATTGCGCTCGTCCACGTCTTCCTGCCCTTCATGATCCTGCCGTTGATGAGCGCGCTGCAGGGGATCGATCCGTCGTTAAAGTCGGCCGCACGCTCGCTTGGTGCGGGAAAGCTGACGGTCTTCAGGCGCGTAATCCTGCCGCTGGCCATGCCGGGTATCCAGGCAGGCTGCATTTTGGTGTTCGTGCTTTCAATGAGCGCCTACGTGACCCCCGCCCTGATCGGTGGCCTGAGGGTGAAGACGATGGCAGTCAGCGTCGTTGACGCGCTGATCGACACATTCCAGTGGCCGTTCGGCTCCGCCATGGCACTGATGCTTTCCCTCACCGGAGCGGTGGTCGTCGTGATCTTCGCGCGGCTTACCCGGATGAAATGGAAGATGAGCTGATGTCCAAGCATATGTTGAATGGCTATTGCCTCATCATCTACGGCTTTCTGCTGCTGCCCATTCTCGTGGTCGTCGGTGCCTCCTTCAACGCGGGGGCATTTTTGACCTTTCCGCCGCAGGGCCTCTCATTTCGGTGGTATGTCGTCTTCTTCCATAACGATGTCTTCTGGCGTGCCATCCGAACCTCGCTTTGGGTCGCGGCCGTCTCGACCCTGATTTCCGGTATCATCGGAACGATGGCGGCAATGTTCTACGTGCAGCATGCGGGGCGCTGGAAGGAAAGTGTCCGGCTGGCGATGCTTTTGCCGCTGCTCTTGCCGGAAGTTCTGACAGCGATCTCGCTTCTGTTCTTTGTCTATACGATCGGCATCGGCACGACGACGATGGCTGGCATGCTGATCGGGCATGTGCTCATGACGCTGCCCTTCGTCTTCATCAACGTGTCTGCGGCCATGGAAGCCTATGAACCGTCGTGGAGCCTTGCCGCCCGCAGTCTTGGTGCCGGACCATTCACGCGCTTCAGACGCATCATGCTACCTTTGATCAAGCCCGGCGTCATCGGCGGCTGCCTGTTCGCGTTCATCATCTCGTTCGACCTCTTCACGATATCGTTCATGTTGAAGAATGTCGGAACGGCCACGCTTCCGATTCAGATCTACGATTATCTCAGGACGAACTTCACCCCTGAGGCAGCGGCAGTATCGACCTTGTCCATCGTGATGACGGTTGTCGTGGTCGTGGTCTCCGAAAAACTGTTCGGCCTGCGGATACACCGTTTTTGAACGGTCTTTCGGTCATGCGAAATGGCATTGACGCAGGGCCGACGTTATCTGGAATGAGAATGTTCGCCCATGCTTCGTCCGCATTGGCAATTGCAGGCACAGGCCACGACCAGATGAGTTCCTTGCGCGGACCTCGGCAGTCACCGGTCACACCGTCATCGTGGCGCTGATTATGTCAACCGCACGCGTCCTGTCGCGACGGAGCCGATTTCAATTTCTGCCTAGCGTAGCTTCTCAACGGCGACGGCGAGACACGTCTTGAACGCGGCAAGGTCCGTATAGAGCGCATCCGGCGCCGCGTCTCCGATGATAAGGACGCCACCGCGCCGCTCAATCCCGGCATGCAGCATGAGATTGTCGGCCAGGCCAAAATCCTCGACCGCAATCCCGTTCGGGTCTCGCAGTCGACCTTCAGCATCATACGCGACGGCCCCGCCGTAGAGATCGCTCACTCGTCCGCCGTGATCGCGGGCCACATTCGTGTAGGCGAATACAGGCTTGCCGCTTGCGCACATAAAGCCGAGTTCGAAGGCCGTCCCCGTATCGGCGGCGATGCCACGAAAAGGCGTCAGATTGGCGATGATCGCTTCAGCCTCGATCATCATCTTCTCGTCCACCGCGTTTATCGCCGCGGCCCGCTCGCGCTTCGAGTTCGTGTGGGGGATTTCCAGATCACCTGGGGAAAGCGGGAGAAGTCCCGCCTCACGGGCAAGTGCTGCTTTGCGGTCGAGCATTTCACGGGCGTTGGGAAGGAAGACCTCGGGACCGGCCAGATAAACTTTTCTTGTCATAAACTGCACCTAAACGGAATGGGCTCGACTACCAAAATACCTTCCTCGCTGTACAGCGAAGAAGGATCACAATCCAGTGGGTGAAAACGCCCACCGAGCAAGGCCGCGCATTAGCGTGCATTCAGATCGCGCAACGGCGCCGCGGTCCCATGATGCGGAGTAGACAGCGCGTTCGTGACGTTAAGATTGCGCTCACGTCTCTAGGTCAACGCGTTGTGAAACTGAACACCTCTGGCGCCTTGCAGCGGTTCAGGGCATCCTATGAGGGCTGAGAATTGTGTTTATGGCAGTTGGAGGAATGCCGATGCGCTGCTTTACCGTGCTTGGACCCTCGCAGACCGGAAAATCAACAGTCGTGGAAAAGCTCGGCTCCCTGGAGGGGGCGCCGAGAAAATCCAGGTCCCCTTATGGATTGAACCTCACAGAATTCACCTTTGGAAACGAGGCGTGGTGTGCGCTGGATGCGCCAGGACCGAACGAAGCGCTGGCTCATGCACAGCACGCGCTTCTTGCCAGCGATGCCTGCATCCTGTGCGTTTCGTCGGCCCCCGAGGAGGCTGTGCTCGCCGCGCCCTATCTGCGGATAGTCGAAGCCTCGGGGACGCCGTGCATCCTCTTCGTCAACCGAATGGACGAACCGAGAGGGCGGCTGAGGGACGTGATCGCCGCGCTTCAAGACTACGCCAACCACACGCTTCTGCTTCGCCAGATCCCGATCCGCGAGGGGGACAGGATCGTAGGCAGTTGCGATCTGATTTCGGAACGGGCGTGGCGCTACCGGGAAGGGCAGACTTCGGCGCTGATCGCAATCCCCGAAAGCGCCGCCGACCGCGAGCACGAAGCGCGCAGCGAACTCCTGGAACACCTGTCCGAATTCGATGACTGGCTTCTCGATGAACTGATCGAAGATCGCGAGCCGCCCAGCGACGCGCTCTATGCCATTTCGTCGCGGGTTCTCAGGGAAAACAGGATTATTCCAGTCCTGATCGGTGCCGCAAGTCACGGCAACGGCATGATGAGGCTGATGAAGGCGCTGCGCCACGAGGCGCCGCCGGTAGGGGTTCTTCGACAGCGCCTGGCCCGTGCGGGCAATGTCGATGAAAACAAGCTGACCGCCGTGAGCTTCCATGCTTATCATCGCCAGAATATCGGCAAGACGGTGCTGGTGCGTGCGTTTGGTGAGGGACTGCGGCAAGGCGCATTACTAGGTGGCTCCAGCCTCGGCGCCGTGCAGGATCCCGCAAACGGACGGTCGAACTCGGCGATCGTGCCTGCATCGGGGGATGTCTTCGCAACGGTCAAGTCCGACCACTTGCCCGTCCCGTCGCTGTTGACATCAGACGCGACGGTCGCCCCACCCGAATGGACCGAGCCACCTACGCCGATGCTTGAACGGATCCTGGTCCCGGGCAGCGAACGCGATGAAAACAAGCTCTCCGAAACGCTGGCAAAACTCTCCGAGACGGATCGCGGTCTTGTCGTTTTGCAGGAGGAAGGCACTGGCGCCCAGCTCGTCCGCGCCCAGGGCCCGGTCCATCTGCGCGATCTCTGCCGAACCCTGTCGGACGTCTTCCACATCGACGTAACCGATCGAACGCCCAGCCCGATCTACCGCGAGACGATCGCAAAGCCGTCCGAGGTTCACTACCGGCATCGCAAACAGACCGGCGGTGCCGGGCAATTCGCGGATGTAAAGCTGAGCATTCGCCCCAACGAGCGCGGCCGGGGCTTCACCTTCAGCGAAACCGTCAAGGGTGGCGTCGTCCCGCGCAACTACATCCCTGCCGTCGAAGCAGGTGCGCGCGAAGCGATGGAGAAAGGGCCGCTCGGCTTCCAGGTCATCGACGTCGGCGTAACGCTGTTCGATGGTCAGCACCATGCCGTCGACAGTTCGGAACACGCCTTCAGGACTGCATCGAAAATGGGAGTGCGACAGGCGCTTTCGGAAGCGTCGGCCGTCTTGATGCAACCAGTGTTCCGCATTGAAATTCACATTCCGTCGACCTATTCCGGCAGCCTCGTCCAGATCGTCTCCACTCTCAAGGGTCAGGTTCTCGGCTTCGACCGGGATGAAACCGCTAAGGGATGGGACATCTTCCGGGCACTTATTCCGGGCGGCGCACTTGACGATCTGGCGCGCGCGCTGCGCTCGGCGACGCAGGGCATCGGTTACTTTTCCAAGACCTTCGATCACTTCGAGGAGCTATACGGCAAGGAAGCGGACGCCATCGTGAGGGCACACGATCAGGAACCGGGCGTTGCACACTGAAACGTTCGCGCCACTTCATGCTCGTTCGCAGAATGGGGCTCATGTCGTTTGCCGGTTAACCGGGTTCTTCTTCACTTTGTGTGGAGCGGTGGCAGCATTCGTGCCCTCAGCAGTCCGGGACCTGCCCGACCGTACATTGCGCGCTTGGGAGTCTTGAGGCGGTTGATCTGGCCTTCGGCCTGTCCGT
The DNA here is from genome assembly GCF_018987265.1 of Rhizobium sp. WYJ-E13. NCBI lineage: Bacteria > Pseudomonadati > Pseudomonadota > Alphaproteobacteria > Hyphomicrobiales > Rhizobiaceae > Rhizobium > Rhizobium sp. WYJ-E13. The sequence goes on from NZ_CP076854.1 coordinate 395,673, forward strand.
TGCTCCAGGGCACCTCGATGATGTTGCTGACGGTGCCGATGTCGCCTCAACTCGTAGATTTCGCAGGGGCAGCGACTCGCTTCTTCAGATCGCTGGTTCGAGTCCTCTCAAGAGCGAACATCTGACCTTACGGCAGCTGAGAGCCGGTCACGGCGACGTAGAGCGAATAGAGCGAGCGCGTTGCCGCGATGAACAGCCGATTGCGTTTGGGTCCGCCGAAGGTGAGGTTCGCAACGGTTTGCGGTACACGGATCTTGCCGATCAGTCTGCCCGTCGGGTCGAAGCAATGCACGCCATCGCCGGCGCTCGACCAGAGGTTACCGTTCGCGTCTGTACGGATGCCGTCGGGGATGCCTGTGTCGATGAGACAGAAGACGCGGCCGTTTGCGAGCCGTCTGCCGTCCTCCACGTAAAACGCCCGGATGTGGCGTGGCAGGCTTTCGTCATGGCTTGCTGCCGAATCCGCAACGTAGAGGATCGTTTCGTCTGGTGAGAAGGCAAGGCCGTTCGGCTGGATGAAATCCGTGGCGACAGCCGCAAGTTCGCCGGTCGTGGGATCGAGCCGGTAGACGTTGCGGCTCGCCTGCTCCGGCTCGGCCTGGTAGCCTTCGTAATCCGACATGATGCCGTAGGTGGGATCGGTGAACCAGATCGTGCCGTCCGATTTCACCACCACGTCGTTCGGCGAATTGAGCGGTGCACCCTCAAAACGGTCGGCGAGCACGGTGATCGATCCATCGATCTCGGTGCGCGTGACGCGGCGTCCGCCATGCTCGCAGGAGATGAGCCGGCCCTGCCGGTCGCGCGTGTGGCCGTTTGCGAAGTTGGAGGGTTGCCGATAGACGGAGACGCCGCCTTCGGGCGTCCATCGCAGCATCCGCTGGTTTGGAATGTCGCTCCAGAGTAGCTGGTTGGCGTCGTTGAACCAGACGGGACCCTCCGCCCAGCGGCAGCCGGAATAGAGTTCGTCAAGGCCGGCGCTCGTCACGATCAACTGCCGGAAGCGCGGATCATGGATTTCGTAGATGCTGGCCTCGGCCATTGCGGTCTTCCCTTTATCGCATGCCGGCCCGACGGCCGCCGGCGAGCATGATGACGCTGATGATGATGAGACCGGTCATGATGAGGCGGACCCCCGCACCGACCCCGTAGGTGTTAAGCATGGAAACAACAAGGAACATGAAGAGCGATGCGCCCCAGATGCCCGGCACGTTGGAATCGCCGCCGGCGACCGCCGTGCCGCCGATCACGACGACGGCGATCGACATCAAGAGATATTCCGAGCCCATGTTGAGCGCCGCGCCGCCGGAGAAGCACGCGAGCAGATAGCCCGCGACCGATGCGAGCACGGCGCAGAAGAGATAGGTGACGAAGCGCGTCCCATCGACCGGTATCCCGGCCATGCGCGCGGCCGGCATGCTCTGGCCGATCGCTGAAATCCAGCGTCCATAAATCGTCTTCTCGAGCAGGAACCAGGCAAAGAGCGAGACCAGGAGAGCAACGATCGCGACGTTGGGTACGCCGAGCGTGTTCGACGTGGTGAATTCCGCCAGCACGCTCGGAGGCTTGATGCGCAAGCCCCGGTTCGTCCAGATCGCGGCGGACTGCACGATGAAGCTCGTCGAAAGTGTCGCGATGATTGGCGGAATGCGCAGCGCCTTGATGAGCGCATAGTTGCAGAGGCCGACGACGAGGCCGACGACGACGGCGACGAGAAGCCCGGGCAGGATCATGCCGTTTTCAACATTCATCAGCTTCAGCGCCACGGTGCCGGCAAGCGTCATTGTAGCCGGAACCGAGAGGTCGATATTGCCGGGGCCGAGCGTGATGACGAACATCTGTCCGATGCCGACGATGACGGAGAAGGCGGCGAAGGTGAGTGCTGCCTGCGACAGACCAAGCGTGCTGGCGCCGAGCGTCACCATGATCGTCAGGAACCAGACGATGAAAGCGGCAAGCCACGACCAGATCCAGGGCTTGGCGAACAGGCGGAGCAGCGGGGTCATCGGCGCTTCTCCTGCTTCTCCAGGCGGTTCAGCATCAGGCGGAGCGCCAGCACGATAATCAGGATCGCGCCCTGAGCCCCGATCTGCCAGTCGGGCGAAATGCGTAGGAAGGACAGGAACGAGCCGGCAAGTGTCAGCGTCAGCGCGCCGATGACGGCGCCGATCGGCGAGACGCGGCCACCGATGAACTCGCCGCCGCCAAGGATCACGCCGGCAATCGACAAAAGCGTATAACGCAGCGCGATATTGGCATCGGCCGAAGTGGTCAGGCCGACGAGGGCGATGCCGGCGAGCACAGCAAAGAGTCCGGCAAGACCATAGGCGCCAGCGCGCGCCGCCACGATCGACCAGCCGGCGCGCTCGACCGATCGCTGATTGCCGCCGATGCCGCGGATCAGGACGCCGAGCGAGGAGCGAATGACGAGAAGATGGGCGACGGCGGCGATGGCGATGCTCGCGACGATCGCCATCGGCGCCAGAGGCGGCCTGACGGTCATCAGCCAGCGCACCCAGTCCGGCGCCTGCCCGCCAGGTGCCGGCAGCAGCAGCACGGCGAGGCCGCCCCAGACGAAACTCATGCCGAGTGTCACGACGATGGACGGCAGGTTGCGCAGGTAGATGATGACACCGAGGCCCGCATAGGCCGCGATCGCTCCCGCAAGGATCAGGACGCCGGTCACGGGGGCATCGCGCAGAAAGGTTGCGGTTACGCAGGCGACGAAGCTGACGAAGGTGCCCATAGAGAGATCGAGATCGTTCACCGCCATGACAAGCATCTGGGCGATCGTGGCGAGCGCGATGGGTACGGCCAGGTTGAAAAGCAGATTGAGCCCGACATAGCTCACGGCGCGCGGTTGCATCCAGAAGACGGCGGCGAGCAGCAGCGTCAGCGACAAGGCGGGAATGGCAAGACGCATGGCGTCGGACGAAAGCCGGAACGTCATGCGGCGACCCCTTCGAAGGAGGCCGCGATGATATTCGTCTCGTTGACGGTATTGCCGGCGAGTTCGGCCTTGATGCGGCCTTCGCGGAAGACATAAACGCGGTCGCAGAGGCGGATCTCGTCCATTTCGGTCGAATACCAGATGAAGGTGCGGCCGCGCGCGGCTTCCTCACGGATGATGGCGTAGACTTCCTGCTTCGTCCCGACGTCGACGCCGCGCATCGGATCGTCCATCAGGACAACGGGCGCGCGTGTCGCAAGTGCGCGTGCAAAGAGCACCTTCTGCTGGTTGCCGCCGGAAAGCGACAATATGCGGTTTGCCATATCAGGCGTGCGGATCTCGATCCGCCGCTTCCAGTCGGCGCCTTTCCTCTCCTCTTCAGCTGCGAGGATGAGGCCGCGCCGCGACAGGTCACCGAGCGAGGCGATGGAAAAATTGCGCAGGATGCTCCACAGTTCGAAAACGCCGTTGAGGCGGCGGTCGCCGGCGACGAAGGTGACGAGCGGATCGCGCTCGGGAAGCCATTGGCCGGATCGGGCGGCATGGAGAGCGAGCAACAGCTCGGTCTGCCCGTGGCCAGCCAGTCCCGCCAGTCCGATGATCTCGCCCTGACGCGCCGCGAAGGCAAGGCCCGCCGCCTGATGGGACAGAATGACCGGTGCAGTGGATTGTTCGCGCGCCGAGTGCTGGCCGGCCTCCTCCTTCGCAACGGTGCCCATGGCTTCCACCAGGCCGTGGTGATCGAACCCGTTCGCCGGACGTTCGGTGACGACGCGGCCGTCCTTCATGACAACGATGCGGTCGGAGGTTTCGAGGATCTCGTGCAGAATGTGCGAGATGAAGATGACAGAGCCGCCGCCAGCGACGAAGCGGCGGACATGACCGAGCATCTGGCGTGCAAGGCTTGCATCGAGCGACGAGGTCGGTTCGTCGAGGATCACCAGCCGCGGCGCAATGCCGGCGTCGGAAAACGCCATGGCGATCTCCACCATCTGCCGTTCGGCGATCGAAAGATCTCCGACGACCCGGCCGCTGGCGATACCGTGGCCGGGAAAGACCATGTCGAGGCTCTTCTCGATAATTTTCGCGGCACGCTTGCGCCAGCCGAAGCCGCCGAGATCGCGGTGCATGATGCGCGTATTCTCGACGATGGAGAGGTTGGGGCAGAGCGAAAGTTCCTGGAAGACGCAGCGCACGCCGCGAGCGCGCGCCGCGTTGATGCCGTAACGTTCCAGCCGCTCGCCGTCGCTCGCAATGCTTCCCTCGTGGGGCGTGAGACCGCCGTTGATAACGCTGACGATCGTGGATTTGCCGGCGCCATTATGGCCGACAAGCCCGACGCATTCGCCCGGCATGACGCGAAGCGTCACGCCGTCGAGCGCCCTGACCGCACCGAAGCTCACCTTCGCGCCATCGACGGCGATCACCGCCTGCAAAACCTCATTCATGCTGCCTGCCACATCTGCTTTGCAAAGGATGGCGCGCAGTCATTTGCGGCCGCGCGCCAGTCACCGGGAAATTTACTTTGCCGACTCGATGACCTTGATAGCGTCGGCCTGCGTGTATTCCACGTTCGCGACGCCGCCGGCCTGGGTGTTGGCGAGGTTTGTTTCGAGATTGTCCTGGTCGATGCGCAGGAAGGGCACGACGAGGTCCTTCTTGACTTGTTTGCCGTCGAGGATCTGCTGGGCGACCCAGAAGGCGAGCGTAGAGACACCGGGCGCAATGGACACGGACATGGTCTCATAGCCCTTCGCGTCCTTCTGCTCCTTCCACCATTTCAGTTCGTCTTCGCGGTTGCCCATAATGATGACCGGCATCTTCCGATTGGTCGCGGCAATCGCCTGCGCGGCGCCGTAACCATCGCCGCCCTGGGTCACGACCCCGACAATGTCGGGCAAGCTCGGAAGAATGCCGGCAACAGCCTTCTGCGCCACGTCCTGCGCCCAGTCGCCGTGAACGGAGCCGACAATCTTGAACTGCGGGAACTGCTTGACGCCCTCGTGGATGCCGGCCGAGATCTCATCATCGACGAAGACGCCGGCAAGACCCCGGATCTCGAGCAGGTTGCCGCCCTGGGGGAGCTTTTTGGAGAGGTACTCCACCTCGCTGCGGCCCATCTCCTTGAAGTTGACCGCGATGCGCCAGGCGCAGGGTTCGGTCACGATGCCGTCGAAGGAGACGACGGTGATACCTGCATCGCAGGCTTCCTTGACCGCGCCGTTCAATGCTGTCGGCGAAGCCGCATTCAGCACGATCGCATCATAGCCCTGCAGGATCATGTTCTGGATCTGTGCGGCCTGTTCCGTCGCCTGGTTCTCAGCGGTCGTGAACGGGTCGGCTGCCGCGACGACGCCTGATTTCACGGCTTCGCCCGTCACCTTGCCCCAGCTCGTCAGCATGGCCTGGCGCCACGAATTGCCGGCATAGTTGTTGGAAAGGGCGATTTTCTTGGCCGAAGTATCGGCAAAAGCGGAAACGGGCATCGCGCCGCAAGCAATAGCGGCCGACGCCAGAAGCATCTTACGGATTGTCATGTCTTCCTCCCTCATGATCGCCGGTTGGCGGATCGCTTCACTCCTGCCTGTCCCACTTGGGGTCGAGTGAAAATTGTTCTTGCACTGAGCTTCCTCCTCTCAGTAAGGGCAGGATGCGGGAGATCCCGGGGCCTGTACAGGGGCAAGGCGGCAAGTTGTTTGCGGGTTTTGCGCAACAAGCTGCGGGTTTACGCAAGACGGCGGCGCTTCCGCGGCGCTTACTGGGAAAGGATCGCGGCGGGTTGAGGAGCCCGCTGCCATCACGGGGAGGAATTGACGATGCTGCATCTCGCACCCGCAGCCATGTTCGACCACTATCTCGGCATTTCCCGGCTGCTCGCGGGCCAGCTCGATTTCCGCTCGGCCATCCGCTCCGTCGCCGCCGAAGTCGCTCATATTATCCCCCACGACCATCTCGATGTCTGCGTGCTGCTCGAAGGCGGCAACTACCACACGGCTTACGAGACAGGCATCGAGACTGCCTGGGGTGAACTTGCCGGTGCGCCGGTCGTCAACAGCCCGATCCGCTCGCTGCTTTGGGGCGAAGTGGATTTTCTGCTGACGGACGACGCCATGACGGACCCGCGTTTCCACTTCGAGGGCGCGTTCAAACGGCCGATCGTTGAACAGTCGCTGAGGAGCCGCTTGCATGTGCCGATGAAGGTGCAGGGCACGATCATCGCCGCACTGTCCTGTTCCTCGCAAAAGGCCGGTATTTACACGATGGAGGATATCGAACGCGCCCGTATCATCGCCGACCTTTTGACGCCCTATTTCTTCGCGCTCCGGGCGGCCGAGCACGCGCAACGCTCGGCCATCGTGGAGGCAGAGGCCCGCGCCCGCGAGGAGGGGTTGCGGCAAGGCGCGCTGAAGCTGACGGAGGCGCTGGAGCAGGAACGCCAGCGGATCGGCATGGACCTCCACGACCAGACGCTGGCCGACCTGACGCGGCTCGCCCGCCGGATCGACCGGCTGTCGCGCAACGGCGAGGTCGTGCCCGAGGCGCTGGAGCCGGTCTCTCGTTCCTTGCAGCATTGCATGCAGGATCTGCGACAGATCATCGAGCAGGCAAAACCCTCTGTGCTCCAGCTCTTCGGCCTCGCCCAGGCGATCGAACATCATCTCGACCGATCGACCCGCGATGCCGGATCGGCCATCGAATGGGGTCTCGTCGACGAGACGCACGGCGCACTGGAGCAACTGGAGCCGACCGTCAGCGTTGCGCTGTTCCGCATCGCCCAGGAAGCGATCAACAATGCGGTGCGCCATGCCGCCCCGCTCACCATCATGGTGCGGCTCGAGGCCGACGACGAGCGTCTGTCGATCGAAATCTCCGACGACGGCACCGGGCTCGCCAAGGCGCGGGGACGGATCGGCGGCGGCATCGACAATATGAAGACCCGTGCGCGGCTGATCTCGGCGCGCTTCACGACCGGGTCCGGCCACAACAATCGCGGAACTGCGGTGCGGGTCGTGCTGCCGCTTGGCCCGCACGACCCGGCGAGCAAGCCAAACTGAGGAGAACGGGGTGATGAAGGTTCTGATCGTCGAGGACGACCCACTGCACCGGTCCTATCTGCACGAGGCTGTCAACGCGGCCCTGCCGGAATGCGACACGGTGATCGAGGCGGAGAACGGTACCGTCGGCGAGAAACTCGCCCGCGACCACAAGTCGGCGCATATCGTCATGGACCTGCAGATGGCCAACCGCAACGGCATCGAGGCGGCGCGCACGATCTGGAAGGAGCGGCCGGAGACCCGCATCCTGTTCTGGTCGAACTATTCGGACGAAGCCTATGTGCGCGGCGTCTCGCGCATCGTCCCGGATGGCGCCGCCTATGGCTACGTCCTGAAATCCGCCTCAGACGAACGGCTAAAGCTTGCATTGCGCTCGATCTTCATCGAGAGCCAGTGCGTCATCGACCGCGAGGTGCGCGGTCTGCAGCAGAAGAGCCTCGGCCAGACGAACGGTTTTACCGATTCCGAATACGAGATCCTTGTCGATATCGCGCTGGGCCTCACGGACCGGGCCATCGCTAAACGTCGGAACCTCTCGCTGCGCAGCGTACAGAACCGCCTGCAGCAACTCTACGACAAGCTCGACGTCTACCAGAGCGCCGGCGACGACCACGAGGAAGGCCGTTTCAATCTCCGCGCCCGCGCCGTGACCGTCGCTCTCCTGCGCAAACTCCTGAACTACAGCGCTCTGGAGCGGGCTGAGGCAGAACTGCAGGAGTGGCTTGATGGAAAGTAGTTTCCGTGGCGTTGTCACGGTTGTCGGCGAAAGTCAAAGATAACGCGGCAACGCAGCAGTCTCTTCATCGACAAAGCTATCCCACAAAAATCGTCAAGACCTAGTGGTCCGAATTCGAAATGCCGCTCGGTTGGGCAAGCGGCAGCATGCCGCGATAGATGCCCGGGTCCGAGCCTTCGATCGGCATTGCCCCGACGCTTCGACGGTAGAACTCCATCGGACCGGCACCCCCGATCACCCCGTAGGCATAGCCCTGCGCGTACATATCGAGAAGCGTGGTCAACAGCAGAGCGTGGCCAACACCTTTGCCGCGAGCGGCCGTGTCGACTCCGGTCGGCCCGAAGAAGCCCTTGGCGGTTGCGTCGTGGCAGGCAAAGCCGATGAGTGCGTCGTTCCGGATTGCGATGAAGCAAGTGGGCGGCTGGCGCATGGTGGCAACCGTCGCTTCCGCGACCCAGCCGGATCCGAAGCGCGGCTCGATCCAGGCCGTCAGTGCGCTCAACTCCGGCGCAAGGATACGCCGGATGGTGATGCCCTGTTCGGCGATGCGTTTATTGAGCGCAGGATCGGCCTTCAGTTCGTAGAGTTTTACGAGCATGTCCATGGTTTAGTCCTTTGTCAGCCTTTGATGGCGCCTGCCGTCAGGCCGGCAACGATACGCCTCTGGAAGATCAATACGACGATGATCAGCGGCAGCGTCACGGTAACGGATGCGGCCATGATCTGACCGAACGGATATTCGTACCGGGTGTTACCTGCGATCAGGCCGATCGCGACCGGCACGGTTCGGTTCTCGTCCGTCAGGGTGAAGGTCAGCGCGAAGAGAAACTCGTTCCACGCCAGAATGAAGGCAAGAATGCCGGTGCTGGCGAGCGAAGGTCCCATGAGCGGCAGCAGGATCTTCGTCAGAATTCTAAAATGCGAGCAGCCGTCGATGATCGCGGCCTCCTCCAGCTCCCGCGGAAATTCGCGAATGAAGGTGGTCAGGATCCAGGTCGTGAACGGCACGGTCGACAGAAGATAGGTGAGGACGAGCGCGCTTGGCCGGTTGAACAGACCCATCCAGTTGATCAGCTCGAACATGCCGGAGAGAACGACGACCTGCGGGAAGATCGAGATCATCAGCACGATCATGAGGATACTGCGCCGTTGCGGAAAGTCGATGCGCCCCAGCGCATAAGCGGCGCTGAGCCCGATGACGAGCGACAGGAACGTGGTTGAGACCGCGACATAGGCCGAGTTCAGAAGCGAGCCCATGAAAACAGGATTGTCGAGCAACTGGCGATAGTAGGTGAAGTCGAACGCCGGCATCAGCGCCGATTGATAGAGCGCCGAACCCTGCTTGGTCGAGGAAACGAAGGCCCAGTAATAGGGAAACAGCGTGTAGAACAGGACGAGCAGAAGAGCCAGGATCTGGAGGCTTCGCACGGCGCGCCGCCGCATCCTGAAATAGGAGGCAGGCTTGCGGACGGTCTTCGGGATGATCGCATCGGCCATGTCGCTCAGGTCCCCGCGGCTCTGTCGAGGCGAAGGACCCCGATGATAATGATGGCGACAAGCGCGACGAGCAGGAAGACCCAGGTCGATGCCGCCGAGCCGATGCCGAGCTCCTGGAAGCTGATCAGCCGGTCGCGCGCGTAAATGGAGACGGTCATGACGCTCTCGTTGCTCGCCGCCATCACATAGGCAAGGTCGAACATCCTCAGCGCATCGAGGACGCGGAAGAGGACCGCTACGCCGATTGCCGGGCGCAGCATCGGCAGGGTGATCGACCAGAAACGCTTCCATGCCGGAATGCCATCCACCTCCGCGGCCTCGAATATCTCCGACGATATCAGCTGCAGGCCTGCCAGGATGAGCAGAACCATGAAGGGGGTCGTCATCCACACGTCGACGAAGATCACGACACCCATCAGCAGCGATCCGCTCGCCGTCCAAGGAATGCCATGATCGATGAGGCCAAGCCCGACGAGGAGCTTATTGATGACGCCGAACTGGTCGTTGAGCATCCATTCCCAGATCTTCGTCGAGACGACGACCGGGATCGCCCAGGGCACGAGTATGGCGGCGCGCGCCAGCCCGCGGCCCGGAATGGCTTCATTGACGAGAAGCGCTATCGCCAGACCGAGAACTGTCTCGATCGCGACGGAAATGACCGTGAAGATCAGCGTATTCTTGACGGCAATCCACCAGCTGCGGTCGTTGATGACCTCAAGGAAGTTGTCGATTCCGGTCATCGAATAGACGGAGGGATCGTCAAGATAGGCATCGGTGAAGGCGAAGAAGAAGGTGCGACCGAGCGGCCAGAGGGCGACGACCAGCATGACCATGATGACCGGCAGCAGAAACAGCCAGGCCGCACGATGGTCGCGGCGGGCAAGCCGGGCACTCATTGCCGCGCTCCTGCGATCACGCCGGCCTGGCGGTTGAGAATGAGGCGTTTTCCATCGGCCGCGAAGGCAAAGATCGAGGCATCCCGGAAATTCAGGCCGACTTCCTTGCCGATCAGCTCCTTCGGTGGTTCGACATTGACGCGGACGACCCAGATGGCGTCCCCGTTGATGCGGCAATAGGCAAAATGCTCATGGCCAAGATCCTCGATACGTTCGAGCACACAGGTCATTCGTCCGTCCCCAGCCGCCACCAACTGGATCGCTTCCGACCGTATGCCGATCTCGGAGACGGCCTGGCCCTCGGTGTCCGCATCGATGATGAGGCCGCCCGGTCCGCTCACTTTGGCTGATGTTGTCTGCACAGGCAGGAAGTTCATGCGGGGACTACCGATGAAACCTGCGACAAACCGGTTGTCAGGGGTATGGTAGAGTTCCTTCGGCGTGCCGACCTGTTCAATGCGTCCGTGATTGAGAACGACGATCCGGTCGGCGAGCGTCATCGCCTCCGATTGATCATGGGTCACATAGATCATCGTCGTCTTCAGATCGTCGTGGAGCTTGGCGATCTCCATGCGCATCTCCATTCGCAGATCCGAGTCGAGATTGGAAAGCGGCTCATCGAAGAGGAAGATTTCGGGCTGGCGCACCAGGGCGCGGCCGATCGCCACGCGCTGGCGCTGTCCGCCGGACAGTTCGCGCGGCCGGCGTTCGAGCAGATGATCGACCTTCAGCATCCGTGCGACCGACCGCACTTTCTCGCTGATAGCGGCCCTGTTCATGCCGAGGGTCTCAAGCGCGAAGCCGATATTGCGCGCAACGTTCATATGCGGATAGAGCGCGTAAGACTGGAAGACGAAGGCGACGCCTCTCTGGGAGGCAGGCACATCAGTCACGTCGTCTCCGCCGATCCTCACAACGCCCTTGGATGCGGAGATCAGGCCGGCAACGATGCGCAAAAGCGTTGACTTGCCGCAACCGGAGGGACCGACGAAAACGACAAACTCGCCGTCGATGATCTGCAGGTCGACATTCTGGATAACAGTGTGCGTACCAAAATTCTTCGAAACGGATTCGAGCGAAACCGATGCCATTGTTCACCTGAGTGTATGAGACGGCAGAGGGCTCGCCACCTTATTCGATGGCGAGGTAGTGACGTATTCCGGCAGCGGATCGTCCCGCCACCAGACATCCGGAGAAGTCAGCGGCTTTCCTTCAGTTTCTCGAGCCGAGCGGCCAGCGATGTCAGGCTGGACTTGACCTCGGCACCGCCGGAAAGCATGTCATGAACCGAACGGTAGAAAGCCTGTGAAACGCGGTTGTAGCTGGTGCCGGTGTAGCCAGACGGGCGCACGGCGCTGTCGGCAAAGGCCTGCTGATTATCCTTGAGGAAGGGTATCTTCTCAAGAACTTCCGGATCGCTATATAGCGCCTGGATCGACGGGTTGAGAGCCGCCTTCAGCGCACGCATCTTCTGCATGTCTGGGCCGGTGATGAAGTTCACAAAGTCGGCCGCAACCTCAGGCTTGGCGCTGTATTTGTTGACGCCGTAATACATTGGGCCAAGGCATCCGCTCGACTTTTCGCCTTCCTTGCCGACTGGTAGAGGCATCACGCCGACCTTGTCGATGATATTGCTCCCCTTTTCATGCGAGGTGCCCCAGACATAGGGCCAATTGCGGTGGAAGACCGCGTTGCCGGATTCGAAGACGGCACGCGACTGCTCCTCATCATAATTGAGGACGCCCTCGGGACTGATCGAACCGATCCAGCCCTTCGCTTTTTCGAGCGCTGCGGCAGCCTGCGGGTTGTCGATGGTCACCTTTCCGTCGTCAGAAATGATGGTGCCGCCGCCGTTGGAAGCAACAAGTTCGATCGCGTCGCAGGTCAGGCCTTCATAGCTTTTGGCCTGCCAGGCATAACCCCACATGTCGGCCGAGCCTGCAGCCCTCTCCTTGTCCTGAATTTCCTTGGCGGTGGCAGCCAGCTCGTCCCAGGTCTTCGGCGCCGCCTTGCCATATTTTTCGAGCAGGTCTTTGCGGTAGAACATGAGCCCGACGTCCATATAGGCAGGCATGGCAATAAGATTGCCGTCGAGCTTGGCCGCATTGAGTGTCGAGGCGAAATGCTTGTCCTGGTCTGCCTGCGGGATCATTGTCTTGAGGTCGAGCAGGTTGCTCTTGAACATGCCGAGCCAGATCACATCGAGGAAGAGGACGTCGATATCCTTGGATTTGGCGGCGAGCAGCTGCTGATAGATCGGAATCGCATCGTCCAGAAGCGCCGGCATTTTGTTGATCTTGGCCTCATTGCCCGTCTTTTCCTTCCAGGCATTGGCAACGTTTGTGCAGAGCTCGAATTCCGTCGGCGCGCAAAACACGGAAATGGTTTCGGCATGTGCGCTGCCACCCCACAGGGCTGCAGATATCGCCAATGCGGCAAGGCTTTTCTTCAACATCGATTGTTCCCTTCGTTGATAACGCTTCGGCATTACGCGGAGCTCTCTGTCCCCTTGCTTCCAATAGGACTGGTTATGACCAGTCATGTCAACATGGACTTTGCCGACGGTTGCGTCGAAGATACAAAACGGCAAGAGTTGTTCGCACAGCACAGGATCGGATTTCGAAGATGCAGCAAGCTCCGGCATCATTCATCGCGCCACAGGGCGGCATCGATCGGAACGATCCTCGCCCCTTGCACAAACAGGTCTACGAAGCTCTTCTGGCGTCCATCCGCGATGGCAAGCTGCCGCTGCGCGGCAAGCTGCCGTCAGAGCGGGAACTCGTTGATCTCTACAATGTCAGCCGGATCACCGTGCGCCATGCCGTACGCGAGTTGATCCAACAGGGCGTGATACACAGCCAGCCGGGAAAGGGACTCTACGTCGCCGAGCGTGGTGGCGGCTTCGAACTGCAGGTTCTGAAAAGCTTCACAAGCATCGCGATAGCGAACGGGCGAAGTCCTGGCCATAAGCTGATTGAGGCCCGTATCGTGCAAGCGCCGCTTGAGGTGAGCCGTCCGCTTTTCCTGGCACCCGGCGCCGAGGTGGTTCTTTTGTCAAGGCTTCGCCTTCTCGACAACATACCAGCCGTCATCCAGACCGATTGGATCCCGGCGGCTCGCGTTCCCGGCCTGCTTGATCTCGACTGGGCCGTTGCCAACCGGTCGCTCTATGCCGAACTTCGCGAGCGCTATCGCATTCATCCGAAACGCGGGCAGACAACGCTGAGCGCGCGCCTTGCGGCAGATGAGGAGGCTGCGATGCTCGAGCTGCCTTCGCCAGCTGCGGTTCTCACCGTGGATCAGATCGCTTTCGACGATCGCAATCGCCCGGTCAACCTGACGGCCCTGGTCCATCATCCTGCACGTTATCCGCTGACGCTGCTTCAGTCGGAATCGGGCGATTTCACGCAGTATTGAGCAACTCTGTTCTGCTCCGAGGATTGCCGCGCGGGATAATTTCGCGCATTCAGTTACCCGACACGTCAGCCGGAACCGGGGTAGATCCGATTAGCGAGCTCTTGAGCTTTTCAGCCATAAAAGTTGCTTATTGGCGATGCTGCTTTTACCGGTCAATGGCGTTCAACAGCTTCGCCTGGAGACTTGCCCGCATACCCCGCATTCGTTGAACAGAATGCTTAGTGTTTGCCGATCGATGGGCTGAACACCATCAGGCTCAAAACTTCAAAAAGCACCTGCGCCGCGGCATGCGCTGTGTTGGTCGTAGCGTCATATTGCGGGGCAACTTCGACGACGTCACCACCGACCAGGTTTACCCCTTTCAGTCCTCGTATCAGTTCAAGGACTTCACGCGTGGTCAATCCACCGATCTCGGGCGTTCCAGTGCCGGGTGCAAAGCTCGGATCGAGACTGTCGACATCGAAGGAAAGATAGGTCGGGCCGTTGCCGACGATGGATTTTGCCTTGGCGACGACCGCCGCGATCCCCATTCCGCTTATCTCCTCTGCGTGGATTACGGTCATTCCCGACTTATAGGAGAATTCCCATAAATATTCCGCCGAACCACGAATGCCGATCTGGATCGTCCTCGTCGGATCGAGCACGCCGTCCAACACGGCATTGCGGAACGGCCCGCCGTGATGAAACTTCGTCTGGTCGAACGCACCGCTTGTGTCGCAATGGGCATCGATATGGATCAGGCCAACCGGCTGCTGCCGGCCGACGGCCTTCAAAATTGGATGGGTGATGGAATGATCGCCTCCGACGGAGAGCGGTGCGACGCCGGCATCGACGATTTGGCCGATGCGCTTTTCGATGTCGTCGTGGCTTAGCTCCAGCCGGTAACGGCTCTGGAACGATACGTCGCCGATGTCGGCGACCCGGAGATCAAAAACCGGGGCCGTGCCGAGAACGTGATTGTATGGGCCAATCCTTTCAATGGCGCGAAGGGCGCGCGGTCCAAAACGGGAGCCTGGACGATTGGAGACGCCAAGATCCATCGGGATTCCGGTGATTGCAACCTGGAGATTGCCGAAGTCGGGCTCTTCGGCAGCCACCTGCATATGGGGTGCGCTGAGGAAGGTTGGCACTCCAGAATATGGCGCCAGTCGCGTGCCATTTTTGGAGATGATCCTCTCTGCCACTTTCCGAAACTTCTCATCGAATATCTCGCCGCCAGTGGTGTCCGCAAACTCCGCGCGCAGCTGCTCAAGCCGCATTTTGTCCCACACCATCGGCATGCGTCTCCGCTTCAGTTTCGTTTCGCCCAACAAAGAGGTTGAGAAAGCCATTGGTATCGTTGTAGCAATCGGGATCAAAGAGAAATCGATATGACCGCCGCAAAATTCAATTCGCTCGTTTCCCGCCTTTCTGCCCCGCCCATTCCGTCCGTCGTTGCATGGGGCCGTGAATACAAAGGGCTGAAGGGGCCACTCATCGATCTGTCGCAAGCCGTGCCCGGCTATCCCGCGCATCCGGAGATGCTGCGGCTTCTCGGCGAGACGGCCGGACAACAGGAGATGACGGGATACGGGCCGATCGAGGGCGAGCCTTTATTGCGCAAGACCTACGCTGCCCATGTTGCCGAGCTTTACGGCGCCGCCATTTCCGCCGGCAATATCCACATTACCGCCGGCTGCAATCAGGCGTTCATGTGTGCTGCGATCGCGCTTGCTGGCGCGGGCGATATTGTAGCGCTCACCAATCCCTTCTATTTCAATCATGACACGACACTGTCGATGCTGGGGATCGGGCGGCGATTGGTCGACTGTGATCCCGCCAATGGGTTCTTTCCCGATCCGCGTTCGGCCGAGGCGGCACTTGCGGCCGGCGCGAAGATGCTGACAGTCGTCACACCCAACAATCCGACCGGGGCAGTGTATCCGCCGGAGCTGCTTCATGAGCTTTTTGTTCTCTGCCGGAAATATGGCGCCTGGCTGATCCTCGACGAGACCTATCGCGATTTCCTCGACGCCGATTACGGACCGCCGCACTCGCTGCTGTCCGAGCCGGGTTGGGAGGACACGCTCGTTCTTCTTTACAGTTTCTCGAAATCCTTCTGCATTCCTGGCCACAGGCTGGGTGCGATCACGGCAGGACCCAAACTCGTCGCCGAAATCGCGAAAGTGATGGACAACATGCAGATCTGCGCACCGCGTTCGGCCCAGATCGCCGTTGCATCGGCCATCCCGTTGCTCGCCGACTGGCGGGCCGGCAACCGTGCCGAGATCGCTCGCCGGGCGGATGCGCTGAGACGGGTCGTGTCCAGGCTGTCAGGCTGGGAGATTGGCGCGATCGGCGCCTATTTCGCCTTTGTTCGCCACCCTTTTACCGATCGCTCGTCTTCCGAGGTGGCCGAAAAACTCGCCAGGGAATCAGGCATCGTTTGTTTACCCGGCGCCTATTTCGGGGAGGGGCAGGAGCGTTACCTCAGGCTTGCCTTTGCCAATGCGGATGTCGCATCGATAGGCCTATTGTCCGACCGGCTCATCTAGACCACGGCGCTCAGCCTCTGCCGGAAGGTGATGATAGCTGCCGCGCCAATAGAGAAGCGGCCCTATGCTCTTTCGGACTTGGATCGCGCAGATATGCCCGATCAAAATTGCATGGGAATGATGGTGGAAAGCGGCTTCAAGCCTGCAATCCAGCACTGCAAGAGCCTTTTCAAGGACGGCCGCGCCAGTCTTCAGGCGATACCATCCCGCATTGCCATAGCGTTCGGCGCCTTTGCGTCCATCAAGGCCGGCAAAGGATTGCGCCACAGTCTGCTGATCGGCGGCGAGCACGTTGACACAGAAGCAGCCGTGCCGCTGCAGCACTGGCCAGGAGGAAGACGCACGGTTGACGCTGACGATGACGGAGGGCCGCTCCGCCGAAAATGAAGAGACCGACGTCGCGGTGAAGCCGGTGCGGTCTTCCCCGTCGCCGACGGTGATCACGCTGACGGCACCTGCCAGATGACGCATCGAAAGCTTGAAGTCCGCTTCGCTGATCAAGGCTTCGGCACTCATCGGCCTGCTGCTTGCGTTTTGGCAAAGCGGTTCGCCGGCATTGAGAGGCCGAGGTTCTCGCGCAAGGTTCTTCCCTCGTATTCCTCGCGAAACAGTCCGCGGCGTCGAAGCTCGGGCAGGACGAGCCGCACGAAGTCGTCGAGACTGGACGGCAAGGTCGGAAACATCAGGATGAAGCCGTCGGCGGCGCGCGTCTCGAACCATTCCTCCATGAAGTCGGCAATCTGGGATGGCGTGCCTGTCATGCCATTTCCGGTATGCTTCTCGGCATAGTGCCGGATGAGTTCGCCGACGGTGTGGCCACTTGTTACGAAGTCGACGAGTTCGTCGAACAGAGCGCGTGATCCCTTTGGCGCTATCGGCAGCCGCTCGATGGGGAAAGGCTGGTCGAGGGCCACGTCATGCAGATCGGCCTCGAGGAATTCAGAGAGCATCAGCCGGCCAACATCCGGATGCATCTTGTCGATCAGATAATCCACCTTCGCCTTTGCCTCGGCTTCGGTCTCACCGACGTTGATAACGATGCCCGGCATGATCTTCAGGTCGTCCGCATCGCGGTCATAGGCCGGCATCCGACGCTTGACGTTTTCGTAGAAGGCCCGGTTGCGTTCGATATTCGACGCGAGGCTGAAGACGATCTCGGCCGTGCGTGCCGCCATGTCCATTCCGGGTTCCGAACCGCCCGCCTGGGCGATGACGGGGCGACCCTGGGGCGTTCGCGCGATGTTGAGGGGGCCGCGGACCTGGAAGTGCTTGCCTTTGTGATTGAGCGTATGGTGTTTGCTCTTGTCATAATAGACACCGGTTTCACGGTCGAGAAGCAACGCGTCTTGCTCGAAGCTGTCCCAAAGACCGAACACGACATCGACGAATTCGTCGCCGCGCTCATAGCGCAACGCATGCGGGTCGAGCCCCTCGCGGTTGAAGTTGTAGCCGGTTTCGTCGTGGTCGGAGGTGACGACGTTCCAGCAGGCGCGTCCTCTGCTCAGATGGTCGATTGAGGAGAACAGGCGCGCGACATTGTACGGTTCGTAATAACTCGTCGAGGCCGTCGCCACGAGGCCGAGATTATCGGTTGTGACCGCCAGAGCCGAAAGCAGCGAGAGGGGTTCGAAACGGTTCATCTTGGTCGGAATGCGGGCAAGCGCATTCGCATCACCGACGGCGGCGGCGGGAGAATCCGGAATGAACATGAAATCGAATTTGGCGGCCTCGGATCGTTTGGCGACATCGAGCAGATGAGCGAAGTCGTTGGCGCCGTTGACGTCGCTTGCTGGATGCAGCCAGGAGGCGGGATGAAAGCCGAACGTGTAGACGAAAGTTCCGAGTTTCATCTTGTCGATTCGCGCCATCGAGCTCTCCATCGATATCGGTCGTGCCACCGCGGGAAACCGACTGCGCAAGTTATCGTCAGGCACAATTTTTCATCAATATTGCGCAGCTGAGTTCTGTTTTAGTTTTTCTAAAGTGTTGGACTGGGCGCGGACGCCAAAGCCTGCTGACGGGAAACGGCGACGAGCCAATCGCGGAATTCGCGCCCATGGGGCTTCTGCAACGCCGCGCGATCCCAGGCGAGATAATAGCTTTCGCGCAGTGCTACGCGTATATCGACAGGAATGACGAGCGTCTGTGCCTCAAGCTCGTCGGCAATCATAGACATCTGCGCGAGGACCACGCCGCGCTTGTTGACGGCTGCGTCAATCGCACTGCTCGACAGGGTGAAGGAAAGGCCTGCTGTGCTCTCCTTGAACGTGGTGCCCGTCATATCAGCAAATTCGCGCCAGCTTGGATAGGGCGTGAAATGCCGCTCCCATTCGACATGCAGGAGTGGATATTCGAGAAGCCGTGCGACCGAGGACACCTTGCCCTTGATCAGCGCCGGCGAGCAGGCTGGCACGACCCAATCGCGGAACAATTCGGTATAGTGTTCATGCTGCAGCACATCCGATCCATAGCTGATGCGGAAATCGACGTCGTCGAAGCCCATGCGCGGTTCCTTGTCGCGGCCGACAATCCGGACATGAGCATTCGGATGAAGGGCCTGCCAGTCGAAGATCCGGCGCCCTATCCATTTGTTGACGACGGACGACAGGGCGCTGAGAACCAGAGCATTCTCATTGCGCGCCCGTTCCAAAACCTGTTCCGCGAGCGCGAATTGCTCAAAACCCTTCGATATTTCCTGGTGATAGAGCCGCCCCCATTGGGTGAGCTCGACAGTGCGCCCGTTGCGCTCCAGCAAGGTGACACCGAGAAAGCTCTCGATCTTGCGGATCTGCTGACTTATCGCGCCGGGGGAAACCTTCAGCTCGAGGGCCGCAGCGCTTACGCCGCCACAGCGGCCGACAGCTTCGAACGCCTGCAGGCCCTTGAGCGGCACTGCCCGGATAACCTGTTTTTCCGTCAAAAGGAACCTCTCTGCGGCGGTTGATCTGGGATGCTTCTTTCCGTTGGATGGAAATCGCCGGCGAATTGGAAACGGTCGCCGGGATGGATGATTTCGACGTGAGTGACCGTGCGGCTGCTCTGCCACGTCTGGCGGATCAGGGTCAGGCAGGCCTTGCCACGCTCGGTCTCAAGCAGTCGTGCCGTGGCGGCATCGGCCGAAACGGCGCGAATGACATGCCTTGCCTTCGACCAGGGCACCATGTCGAGCAGCCACTTGCCGGGCGGAACCGACGCAAAGCTCTCGGTTCTGGCAGTCGGGGCCATGGCGAGCATGATGATGCGCCGCTCCAGCGCATTTGGCTTGCCGTCCACTGTGTGCAGGCAGTGAAGCCGCAGGATGTCCGCTCCTGTCGTCTCGCCCAGCTGTGCGGCGGTGGCAGCATCCAGTGTCTCGATCCTTCGCCGCAGGATCCTGTGGCTGTGGTCATGCCCCGCCAATTCGGCTTCCGTCGAAATGTCTTGGATATCCATCACGGTGCGGTCGATCTGCCGGGAGGCGACGAAGGAGCCAACCTTGCGGCGGCGTGTGATCATGCCGCGTTGCGCCAGGGCCGAAAGAGCCTTGTTCACGGTCATTCGGGAACATTGATACTCTTCTACCAACTCGTGTTCGAAGGGGATGCGGTGACCAGGTTGCCAGACGCCGCCCATGATCCTGGTTTCGATGTCTTCGAAAATTCTCTGATGAATTGAAACCAAAACTCACCTCGATCCAGCGATGACATTCAATTTCCACCAAAGCCGCCGCCGCTACCGGCACTATGCGGCTAACAGCACTATGCGGCACAAATCTTGCCTGCGTCGAGTTTAGCGTTTGACAGTGTAGGCCGGCCTGTATCTATTTGTATAGACAAAAGCGGATCAGAGAAATCCGCTCGGCGGGACAACGATTGGGGAACTTGGACCTTCCACCGGAAGGGTAAAAACTGGAGAGAAAAACATGAGGAAGAATTCGCTTCTGAAGGGGCTGGTCGGCGCTGCGTTTCTGTTCGGCGCAACGATTTCCGCCCATGCGGCCGACACGCTTGCCGCCGTGAAGGCCGCTGGCACCATGAAGGTCGGTACCGAGACGGCCTTCGCACCGTTCGATTTTATCGACGCTGGCGAACATGTGGGCTTGAACGTCGATCTTTTTAACGAGATCGGCAAGGAGCTTGGGGTGAAAATCGAATGGGTCACGCTCCCCTGGGATGGCGTCTTCCCGGCACTCGAGGCTGGCAAGTTCGACGTCGTCGCAGGCCCAGCGACGATCACCAAGAAGCGCATGGAGCGCTATCGTTTCACGCCCCCGCTTGCTGAGGCGACCATCGCGATCCTGAAGAAGGCGGGCGACCAGACGATCAGCAAGCCGGAGGATATCGCTGGCAAGAAGATTGGCGTCGGCAAGGCGACCGCTCAGTTGGATCAGCTCAAGGAGTTTTCCGAAGCCCTGCCGACAAAGGTCGATATCCGCGAATACCCGGCCTTCACTGAATCCTATGCGGATCTCGCGGCCGGCCGCATCGCCGGTGTTGCCAACTCACTGCCGAACATTGCTTTCGTTGCGAAGCAGCGCGAAGGCACGTTCGAAGTCGTGCTGCCGCCCTTTGGCAAGAAATCCTATTTCGGCTTTATCGGCCTCAAGGATGCAGATCATGCGCCGCTGATGGATGCGATCGACGCCGCCATGCTGAAGATCAAAGCTGACGGCCGGATGGCGACGCTGCAGAAGAAGTGGTTCGGCGCGAGCTTCGACACACCGGATTCCGTTAAGGACCCGGCATTCTGATCAGCCATCGGAAATCGGCCATGCCTGCGGGGATGCCGGGGCATGGCCGAGGAAAGCGACCGGATCTTCCTCACCGCCAAGCGAGCGAAATCTGAACAATGTCCGTTAAACTCTTCGAGTTGCTTTTGCAGGCATCGATCTACACGGTCACCATCAGCGTTGTGTCGATCCTCATCGGCTTTGCGATTGCGATCCTTCTTTCGGGAATGCTGCTGTCGGGGCGAGGGCTTTTCGTGCGACCTGCCCAGATTCTCATCAGCTTCTTCCGCGGCGTGCCGCTGCTGGTGCAACTGCTGCTGATCTACAATCTTCTTCCGGTCATCGGCATCAATGTGCCGAGCATCGTCGCCGCGATCATCGGCCTGTCGCTCTGCACGGCAGCCTACCAGGCGGAGAACCTGCGCGGCGGTTTTGCCAGCGTGCCTTCAGGCCTGGTTGAGTCGGCGGAAATGGTTGGTCTGACGCCGCGCCAGATCTTCCGACGCGTCAAGGTTCCGATCGCCCTGCGCCTCACGTTTCCAGCTCTCGTCAACGAGGCGATCCTCATTCTCAAGGCCTCGTCGTTGGTCTCAGTTGTCGGCATCGTCGAATTGACGCGCATGGCGCAGGACCTTGCCGGCAGCACCTTCCTGCCGCTGCAGCTTTTCGCATCCGCCGGTCTCATTTATCTGGTGATCAACTGGTTGGTGGCCCTTGCCGGCAGCCTGATCGAAAATAGACTCCCGGGGGCGCCGCGGTGACCTTCGACATCAATGTCCTCATCGGGCAGTGGCCCGCCATTGTCAGCGGTGCCGGCGTGACGATCATGATCTGGATCCTCGGCACCATCGCTGCGGCCGTCCTCGGCTTCCTGATGGCAGTCGCGAGGCAATATGGCGGCATGCTGATCGACAAGGCGCTAGGCGCCGTCGTCGCGGTACTGCGCGGCACGCCGTTTCTCATCCAGATATTCCTGGTCTATTACGGCGGCCCCTTTGTCGGCCTCGATCTCGATCCCTTGCCCGCCGGATTGATCGGCATATCGATCTATGGGGCGGCCTATTTCAGCGAGATCTTCCGCTCCGGCTTCCAGGCTGTGCCGAGGGGACATATCGAGGCCGGCGAATGTGTCGGCCTGACTCAGGGGCAGATCGTCAGGCGCATTCTATTGCCGGAAATGACGATGCTGGTGCTGCCGCCATCCGTGAATATGGTGGTCATCCTGATGAAGGAGACGGCGGTCTTGTCGATTATCACCGTGCCTGAGCTGACGGCGACGCTGAGCGCAATCGGCTCGCAGCAATATGCCTTCGTCGAAGCACTCTCCGCATTGGCGCTTTTCTATTGGGTGCTCGTCGAAGTCACCGGCTGGCTCGGCAACCTTGCTGAAACGAAACTATCCAGATTCAGGTTTTTCAACGCATGAGCGTCCCAGCAATAGCAGTCAGGAATCTCGTCAAGACTTTTGGAGAGACCACGGTCCTTCATGGCATCGATCTGGCTATCGAGCTCGGGCAGGTTTCCTGCCTCATCGGTCCATCCGGCTCCGGCAAGAGTACGCTTTTACGCTGCATGGCTTTTCTTGAGGAGGCAACACGCGGGACGATCTCCATCAACGGCGAGGTGCTTGGCTTTACCGAGGATTCTCAAGGGCGGCGCGAGCGCATTTCGGCTGCCGCCAACCGTGCGATCCGCGCCCAAATCGGCATGGTGTTCCAGCAGTTCAATCTCTGGCCGCATATGACGGCGCTTGGAAATGTCAGCGAGGCGCTGAAAACTGTTCACAAGATGAGCCGCAAGGATGCAGAGGAGCGGGCAATGGCCCAGCTCGTCAAGGTTGGCCTCGAGGGCCGGGCCGGGCATTATCCCTCGCAGCTATCGGGCGGGCAGCAGCAGCGCGTGGCGATCGCCCGTGCCCTGGCACTGAAGCCCAAGATCATGCTGTTTGACGAGCCGACCTCGTCGCTTGACCCGGAGTTGACCGGCGAAGTCTTGAACGTCATGCGCGATCTGGCCGCCGAGGGCATGACCATGGTCGTCGTCTCGCACGAGATAGGTTTTGCTGCGACCGTCGGCCAGCAGATCATCTTTCTCGACCACGGCAAGGTGCTCTTCAGCGGATCGCCCCAGGAGGTATTCAAAAAACCGAGAAATCCCCGTCTTGAACAATTCCTCGATACCTATCTCGACCGTGGTGCGTCGATGTTGTTGTAGCATCCATGTCCTTCCGGATCGTCAGGCAGGCTGAGTTGAACATCTGGGATCTTCCCCCAACCTGACCTGCGTGCATACGGGGAATGCACGAAGGCAAACGGCTTATGGGTTCCGCGGCCGCCGCTTGAGCGGCATCCGAATATGACATACGTAAGAGACTAAGTTGGCCCACGCAAACTGAGGCTACTGCTGGAGTTATCGAAAGGCGGCGCTTGTGGATCTTTGACTGCCGCCGAATTCGGCATATCTGAATACTCGACCGAAAGGATACGCAGCAATGAACATTTCGCTTGCGAGAATACCGTATGACGAAGAAATCGAAGTGCAGGCGTTCGTTAGTCTATTCGATATGTCCTCTCCTGCGTTTGTCGAAGCATACAATTTCGCCTGCGTGAAGATCGGCGAAGGCTGCGCGATATCAGAAGCCAAATTCGTTACCGATCCGGATTGTTTATGACGTCTGGGAGTGATGTCTGCCGACGAGGAACTAAGACAAGATGAGAGCGACCGTCGGTTCTGGAAAACTGGAAATCGTTCACCGATATCCTCTTTTATCTTATTTAATGGACGATACTTCTACAGGCTATTTTTCGACGTCTGCTGTCCGTCCAGCGAGCCGGAGAAAAATCTGGCTCCGTCTCGCGTAGCAGCTTCGGACGACCGATTATTTTGAGAAGGAAATGGTTTGAAGAATACTAACAAGAGAATTCCCCGGGAAGAGTGGATCGAGGCAAAGGCTTTCATTGACCTCGCCAGGATAACGCCCCAGCCGTTTAAGGACAGCGTCGATTTCACCTGTATGACAGTCGACGATGGCTGCGCCATTTCACTGCCCCAGGCTCCCGCCATCGGGCTTAACCGCATAGTTGGCTTGGACGACGTCAGCGGGCTCAATGCTGCATTCGATTGGATGAAGACCAAAACGGGGCGGCGCAACGTCCAGATCAGCGAGGCTTCCGCCTCAAATGATCTGCGTCAATGGATAGCAGACAAAGGGCTGATTGAAACCGGCGCGTGGGTAAAACTGGTAAGGTCCGCGCCATCCGCTCCGCTTGCAATCGAAGGACCTGTGCGTGCACGCTTGGCCGCTGTCGATGACGCGCCCATTTTCGGCAAGATTATGTGCACTGGCTTTGGTTTTCCGGCCGAGCTCGAGCCGCTTTGGTCGTGCCTCGTCGGCAAGGAATGCTGGAGCTGTTTCATCGCGGAGTGGGAGGGCACGCCGATTGGAACGGGGGCGATCTTCATCCAAGGCGGATACGCCTGGCTGGGCGGCGGAACGACGCTTCCTGATTACCGTGGGCGCGGCGCACAAAAGGCATTGATCAATGCACGATTGAACGAAGGGCTTGCCAAGGGTGTCTCACTCTTTGCGGTGGAGACCGTACAGCCTCAGGAAGGGCAGCCAAATTCGTCATTCGCAAACTTGACCAGAGCCGGCTTCGGCCTTTCTTATGTCCGTAAGAATTATCTCCTGCCAGACGCTGTCTGAATACCCGCCTGTGCAATATCTGCACCGGTATAATTCCTTGTTATGAGATCCAGGCGAAAGCTCTCGGCACAGCAAGTGACAAATTAGTCCATCGTCCCTCGGGGATTGGCTCGCAGTGACGTCGAAGCGGCCGTTGACTACTATGTGCTCGACGTTGGAACCGAGGTTGCCCTTGGCTTTATCGACGCTTCAAAGGCAGCTTATGACCTGACCGCAAGGCACCCGAAATCGGGATCGCTACGATATGGATACGAGTTGGGATTGCCCGACCTGCGCAGCATGTCCAGGAGTTCTTCCCCCTAGGCGGCTCACTGAGCCGCCGCCCGCGGTTCTAGACCTTGGCAAAGGAAAAGGCGTTGATGGGCAGGTCGGTCTGACCATCAAGGGCAAGATCCGCCAGGATTTCGCCGACGACGCTGGTAAACTTGAAGCCGTGCCCGGAGCAGGGGGAGGCGACGACGATATTCTTCTCGCCCGGCATATGGTCGAGAAGGAAATCCTCGCTCGGCAGCATTGTATAACGGCAGGTCGCCTCTTTCATACGAAGACCCGCTGCACCCGGAACGCGCTTCTTGATAAAACCGTCGAGCAAGGCCCTGTCGGCATCGTTCACAGGCGGGTTCGGCTTGTTAGGATCGATCGGTTCGCGGAAATGTGCGTGTTTGCCGATCTTCACGCCATCGACGCCGATGGCCGGGAAACCGAAATAGGAGCCTTCCGCGCCCTCGTCGCGCAGGAAGCAGGGCATGCGCTGCGGCTGCGTGGCAAAGCCATCCTGTGGCTGATACCAGGCGACGACCTGGCGGATCGGCACCGCGGCCTTTTCGAGCTGTGGCACGAGTTCGGCAATCCAGGATCCGGTCGCCACCACGATTTTTCCCGCGCGAAAGCGTCCGCTCTCGGACGTAATCGTCACGCCGGCATCATCGGGCTCGATCGCCGTCACCTTCTCGCCGAAATGCAGGACCGCGCCATCCTCGACAGCCAGTCTCAGATAACCCATGACAGCCGCTTCCGGGCGAAGATAGCCGCCCTGCGGGTCAAGCAGGCCAATCTCATGGTCGTCAAGCTGGAAGGCGGGAAAACGGCGCGCCATCTCCGCCTTGTCGAGCACCTCTTGGGCAAGTCCGTGCAGCTCACAGGAGGAGCGCGTACCGGAGACGATCTTGCCGTCGGGCGCGCCGATCTGCAGCACGCCTGTTATCGTCAGGATATCGGTACGCAAGCGCGCCTCCAGCGACCGCCAGTTCTGATAGGCGCGCTTGAGCAGCGGAACATAGGACGGATCCTCGAAATAGCCGAGCCGGATCAGGCGGCTGTCACCATGCGAGGAACTCAGCGCGTGGGCGGGAAAATGGGCATCGAAGCCAATCGCCTTGACACCGCGGGCTGCCAGAAAGGCGAGCGCAGCACTTCCCATGGCACCGAGGCCGATAACGGCGACGTCGAAGCTGGCGGTCATGAAGTCTCCTCAGGGAATTGCTGGTGCCGCGGCCTTACGGACGAGCCCGCGTAAGGCCTCGATGTCGCGCGACGGTGGCCGATCATCGGCATAGGCAGGCACGATCGTGCGAACGGCCTTGTAGATAGCATCAGTACCCGTCGCCCTCGACGCGGTGCCTACAAGGAATTCGTGCGCCTGCGCAGCCGCCATCAATTCGATCGCCAGGATATATTCGGCATTGTCGATCAGCGCGAGAAGCTTGTTGGCGGCGGCTGTCGGATGCGCCAGGAAATCCTCCTGGAGGCCCGATGTGATACCGCCATCGGTAGAAGCCGGCGCTGCGAGCCGCCGGTTCTCATTGACGAGAGCGGCGGCCGTATATTGCGCGATCATGAAACCGGAATTGCTGCCGGCATCGCTTGCCAGGAAGGGCGGCAGTCCGCTCACCAGCGGATTGACGAGGCGGTCCGTGCGCCGTTCGCTCATGGCGGAAATCTGCGCAAGCGCCATCGCCAGACTATCGGCGGCCTGCGCGAGGGCGGGTGCGACGGCATGGGCTTCCGAGGAGACGATCGGCTCTTCCGGCGTGCCCGACACGGCGGGATTGTCAGTGACCGAGGCGAGCTCCTGATCGACGACAAAGGCGGCGGTATCGAAGACATCGCGCGCAGCGCCGTGGGCATGCGGGATGGAACGTAGACTGAGCGCGTCTTGTGTTCGTCGACCGAGCGCAGCTGCCACCAGACCGCTGCCGGCAAGCCGGGCGCGCAGCGCAGCGCCGACATGGGCGATGCCCTTGGAGGGGCGAAGCGCCAGAACAGTTGCATCGAAGGCCGCCATCTGGCAGCCGGCAGCTTCAAGCGTCAGGGCCGCGATCGCATCGGCCCAGTCGAGCAACCGCTCGGCGCGGGCGAGCGCAACGCTTGCAAGTCCGGTCGCGCAGGCAGTGCCGTTGACAAGGCTGAGACCCTCCTTGGCACCGAGCACCAGCGGTTCGAGGCCGATAGCGGCAAGCGCATCCCGGCCGCTCATGCGGCTGCCATTAACGCTTGCGCTGCCTTCGCCGATCAGTACCAGCGCGTTGTGGGCATTGTGGGTGAGGTAACCTGCAGATCCCTTGGAGGGAACGTCCGGAATGCAATTCCTCTCGAGGAAAGCGGCGAGATGGCGGACGATGTCAGGGCGCACACCGGAATGCCCATGGGCAAAATTGGCGATCTGCGCAGCGATGATCGCGCGCACTTCGCGCGGCGCCAGCAGCGGGCCGACGCCGCAGGCATGGCTGAGGATGATGTTGCGCGACAGCCTGATTTGCGAGGCTCTGTCGACCACCGTATCTGACAGCGCGCCGACGCCGGTATTGATGCCATAGGCGCGCACGCCGGTCTCAACGATCCGCTCGACGATGCGGCTTGCATTCCTAATGCGATCCCAGGCCGCTTGCGACAGGGTGAGAGCCTCACCCTCGGCCACGCGTGCAATATCGCGCCAGCCTGCAACCCGATCGATGGTAATGGTCATTGGGCGCCACCGAAATGGCCGATGAATTGGCGGAAGGCCGGCGACGCGCCGCCGCCGAACATTTCGTCCGGCGTGCCGCTGCTTTCGACCAGCCCTTCGCGCATGAAGACGACGCGGTTGGAGACGTTGCGGGCAAAGCTCATTTCGTGGGTGACGACGAGCATGGTCATGCCCTCCTCGGCGAGTGCGCGCATGACGCGCAGCACTTCGCCGACGAGTTCAGGATCTAGCGCCGAGGTCGGCTCGTCGAAAAGCATGACCTTCGGCTTCATGGCGAGCGAACGGGCAATCGCCGCCCGCTGCTGCTGGCCGCCGGAGAGATGCGCGGGATAGGCGTGGCGCTTGTCGGCGATCCCGACTTTTTCGAGCAGCGCCTCGGCTTCGGCAATGCATTCAGCCCGCGGCCGCTTCAGCACATGGACCGGTCCTTCGATGACATTCTGCAGGATCGTCATATGGGACCAGAGATTGAACGACTGGAAGACCATGCCGAGTTCGGAGCGGATATGGTCAACCTGCTTCTGACTGGCGGGTCTCGTCTTGCCGTTCTTGTGGGTCATTTCGATATGTTCGCCGTCGACCCAGATCTCACCGTCGCTTGCGATCTCGAGCAGGTTGATGCAGCGCAGGAAGGTGGATTTGCCGGAGCCGGAGGCGCCGAGCAGCGAAATCACGTCACCATCCTCAGCGTCGAGCGAAATGCCGCGCAGCACCTCATGGGTGCCGAAGCTCTTTCTGATATTGCGGACCGAAAGTCGGGTTACGCCGGGCATGGAGGCTCCAATCACGTTCAGTCGGTTTCATGCCTTCAGCGCCGGCGGAATGGCGCGGCGATGTCGGGATAGCCAATATTCCAGCAGGGACATGGCCTGCAGGATGATGAAGTTCAAAACGAGGTAGATGATGGCGGCGCAGAGAAAGACCTCCATCGTCCGGTAGGTCTGCGAAATCAGCCGCTGTGCCACACCGGTCACTTCCCAGACCGTAACCAGACTGGCGAGTGCCGTCGATTTCATCATCAGCACGATCTCGGTCGAATAGGCCGGCAGCGCGTGGCGGAAAGCGATCGGCGCCAGGATACGGCGCACCATCAGGAAGCCGGACATGCCGATGGCGCGGGCCGCCTCGATTTCCTTTGGCGAGACGGCGCGAATGCCGCCGCGGAAGATTTCGGCGGAGTAACCGGCAGTGCAGAGAGCGAGCGAGAGAACCGCGCAGACCATAGGCTCCCGCAGGAACGGCCACAGGAAGGAATACCGGATGACACCGAATTGGCCGAGCCCGTAAAAGACCAGGAACATCTGGATCAGCAGGGGCGAGCCGCGGAAGATGAAGATATAGCCCTTGGCAAAACCCGAAAGGATGGGATTGCCGCTCACGCGCATGGAGACGATGACGAGTGCAAGCAATCCGCCGAAGAAGATCGACAGGAAGAACAGGATCAGCGTCGTCGGCACGGCTTTCAAGAGCGTGACCATGGTGCTGAAGAGGAAGGCGATATCCATCTATCCCTCCCTATGCCTGGCCCATGGCCGAAGCCGGCATGCTGCGATTGGCATTGCGCTCAGCGCCGTTAAAAACGCGGTCCGATAGGCTAGTGAGGATCAGGTAGAGCGCGCCGCCGACAATGTAGAACAGGAAATATTGCCGTGTCGAGCCGGCGGCTACCTGGCTCGAGCGCATCAGCTCGGCAAGGCCGGTAACCGAAATCAGCGCCGAATCCTTCAGGCTCAATTGCCAGACGTTGCCGAGACCGGGAATGGCAAGGCGCAGGACCTGCGGAATGATAATGCGGCGGAACCGTAGGCCGCGATGCATGCCGATTGCCGAGGCAGCCTCAAGCTCGCCCTTGGAAATGGCAAGATAGGCACCACGATAGACTTCCGCCTGATAAGCGCCGGAGATGATGCCGACGGCAAGCGCACCAGCGGCGAAGGACGGCAGGCCGAGGAAACCCTCATAACCCATCGACTGGCCGATCGCTGTCACCGCCGAAGAGCCGCCGAAATAGATCAGATAGATGATCAGCAGCTCCGGCACACCGCGGAAAACGGTGGTGTAGATGTGGCCGGTCGTGACGAGCACGACGTTGCTGGATAGCTTTGCGGCCGCGATAATCGCGCCGAGGACGGCGCCGATCGCCAGCGCTGTGGCTGTCACGCAGAGCGTCAGCAAGGCACCAAGGAGGAGAAAAGCTCCCCACCCGGTTGAGCCGAAACCAATCAGTTCGAGTGTCGCCATGGGCCTTCCCAGCGCTGTCTTCGTCGTGATGACGGGCGGTCAGAATAGCACGTGGTCTCCGATCGCAAAGCGGAGACCACGGAACGCGGCTTTTGATCGGAAGCTTAGTTCTGCGGGCTGACGTCGACCTTGAACCATTTCATCGAGAGGTTCTTGACCGTGCCATCGGCAAGTGCTGACTTGATGGCTTCGCTGAACTTGTCGCGCAGGTCGGTATCGGCCTTGCGGATGCCGAGGCCTTCGCCTTCACCCCAGATCGAGCCGGCGATTTCCGGGCCGGTGAAGGTCAGTGCGCCACCCGCGGCTTCGAAGGCGTTGTTGAAGTAGACCGCATCGTCGAATCCGAGATCGATACGGCCGTTCTGCAGGTCGAGGTCGCGGTCAGCACCCGTCTTGTATTCGCGGATTTCGGCGATGCTGCCAAAATTATCGTAGACGAACTTGGCGTAGACGGTTGCCGCCTGAATGCCGATCGCCTTGCCCTTGAAGGCTTCCTTCAGCGCTTCGATTTCCTTCACGCCGGTCTGGCCGGGTGTCATCTTGATGGTTGCGCCGGTGCCGGAAGCGTTGGCAAGCGGGCTGTCCTTGGCAGTGGCAAAGGCTGCCGGTGTTGCGGCATAGGGAACCGTGAAATCGATGACCTGCTTGCGCTCTTCCGTGATCGACAGTGCATCCATGATGACGTCGAACTTGCCGGCATTCAGCGCCGGGATCATGCCGTCCCAGTCGGATGCGACCAATGTGCATTCGATCTTGGCGCGTTCGCACAGAACCTTGGCGAGCTCCGGTTCGAAGCCGCCGAGCGAGCCGTCGGCATTGGTGAGGTTCCAGGGAGCGTAGGCGCCTTCGAGCGTGATGGTCGCCTTCGTCCAGTCCTTGGCAGAGGCAGGAGCCGCAAAGGCGGCTGCCGTCATCGCGCAGGAAAGAAGAATCGTGCTGAGCTTCATTGATGTGATCTCCTCTGAGATTGGACAGACCTTGCGGTATGAATGCCGATCTTCGCCGGCTTGCCCGTCCTGGTCCTTTGTTTCATTTTTGGATCGGCAGGTTGTATAGGGTACCATATGAGATATTTTGTGATATGCAAGTGGAAAGTCGATTTAGAGGGCAGATTCCATTCGTGCAAAGGGAATAGGCAATGAAGCGTCCCAGTGAGATGAAGCGCGAGCTGGCAGAGAATGACGGCGGCCCGCTTTATGCCGGCGTCAAGCAGGTCATTCTCGACCGGATCCGCAGCGGCGAATGGCCGCCGCGGCACCGCGTGCCCTCCGAAAACGAGCTGGTGGTGGAGCTCGGCGTCAGCAAGATGACGGCCAATCGGGCGCTCCGGGAACTGGCGAACGAAGGCGAACTCCTCCGCATCCAGGGCGTCGGTTCCTTCGTTGCGGAACGCAAGGGCTATTCTGCGCTCTTCGAGGTGCGCAATATCGCCGACGAGATCGCCGAGCGCGGCCATGTTCACGAGGCTGATGTTATCGTTCTGGCTGAGGAGACGGCCTCTCCGGAGGTTGCCGATGCGCTGCGGTTCGACATCGGCGCGCCGGTTTTCCACTCGCTGATCGTCCACAACGAGAATGGCGTGCCTGTCCAGATCGAGGACCGTTTCGTCAATCCGGGGGCGGTCCCCGACTATCTGGCACAGGACTTTTCGACGCTGACGCCCAATGCCTATCTGACGGCGGCGGCACCGCTCAGCGCATCGGAGCATATCGTCGAGGCGGTGGTGCCGCGCGCCTGGGAATGCAAGCTGCTGACAATCCTGCAGAATGAGCCATGCCTTGCCATCCGCCGACGCACCTGGTCGGCCCGCCAAGTGGTCTCGACGGCGCGTCTCGTCTATCCCGGACATCGCTACAGGCTGGAAACGCGCAGCGGCAAGATCTTCGAGGAATAGACTAGTTGTATATGGAACTCTCCTCGAAAGAGCGATTTCCCTAACCGATTCCATGATTTTACGCTTTCTCGATCGAGATGGCGTAGCAGAGCGCCTGGCCCGAAAGATCGAGCCTGCCGCCATCGCTCTCTTCAAGCAGCATTGCATCGCCGGCGTCGAGTTCGATGCTCTGAGCACCTGTTCGCGCCGCCAGAATTCCATTGGCGCAAAAGAGCAGGAAAATCCTTTTCGCAAACGCCAGGCTTTTCTCACCATCGATGAAATGCCGCGCGACTGCGTGCCTCACGGCACCCCGCCTGCTCATCACGTTCAGGTCGGTGATTGTGCCATCCGGCAGCGTTGCCGAGACGGTGATATCGGCGGCAAAGGCGAGGGGTTCACTCTCCCGCGTCAGGAGCACCGGCTCACGGCCCTCGATGAAGAGCCGCATACCGTTGCCTTTCAGGATCGACAGCGTGCGGTCGATCCCGGGAAAGACGGAGAAAGGCCCGTCGGACGCGACGGTCGCCATGCTGACCCGCCAGTCGAAATCGGCAAGCCCCGCACCATCAGGCGAAATGGCGATCTCCACCGTTTCGCCGCCGCCGTTCTTCCACGGCATGCGCTTGTGATCGGCAGCGCGCAGGACCTTCATGGCTCAGTTTCCAAGAATGCCGGGCAGGCGAAGGCCCTTGTCCTTGGCGCAATCGATGGCGATGTCATAGCCGGCATCGGCATGGCGCATGACACCGGTCGCAGGATCGTTCCAGAGAACATTTCCGAGGCGGCGGGCCGCATCATCGGTGCCGTCGGCGCAAATGACCATGCCGGAATGCTGCGAGAATCCCATGCCGACGCCGCCGCCATGATGCAGCGAGACCCAGGTGGCGCCGGAGGCGGTGTTGAGCAGGGCGTTCAGGAGCGGCCAGTCGGAGACCGCATCCGAGCCGTCCTTCATGGCTTCCGTTTCGCGGTTCGGCGAAGCGACGGAACCGGAATCGAGGTGGTCGCGGCCGATGACGACGGGGGCCTTCAGCTCGCCGTTCCTGACCATTTCGTTGAAGGCAAGGCCGAGACGATGACGATCGCCGAGACCGACCCAGCAGATGCGGGCCGGCAGGCCCTGGAAAGCAATGCGTTCCTTGGCCATGTCGAGCCAGTTGTGCAGGTGTTTGTTGTCGGGAAGCAGTTCCTTCACCTTGGCATCGGTCTTGTAGATGTCTTCCGGATCGCCGGAAAGTGCGGCCCAGCGGAACGGCCCGATGCCGCGGCAGAAGAGCGGGCGGATATAGGCCGGTACGAAGCCCGGGAAGGCGAAGGCGTTTTCAAGGCCCTCGTCCTTGGCGACCTGGCGGATATTGTTGCCATAGTCGAGCGTCGGAACGCCGGCATCCCAGAAGGCGACCATGGCTTCGACATGCGCTTTCATCGAGGCGCGGGCGGCCGCTTCAACGGCCTTCGGATCGCTTTCGCGCTTGGCCCTGGCTTCGGCAACGGTCCAGCCGACCGGCAGGTAGCCGTTGCGTGGATCATGCGCCGAGGTCTGGTCGGTGACGATATCGGGGCGCGGGCCGCCCGCCTTCATGCGGACCACCAGTTCCGGGAAGATTTCGGCGGCATTGCCGACGAGGCCGATGGACTTTGCTTCACCGGCCTTGGTCCAGCGCTCGATCTTTTCCAGCGCCTCGTCCAGCGTGTGGGCCTTTTCATCGACATAGCGGGTGCGCAGGCGGAAATCGATGCGGGTTTCGTCGCATTCGACGGCAAGGCAGCAGGCGCCGGCCATGACGGCGGCCAGTGGCTGGGCGCCACCCATGCCGCCGAGACCGCCGGTCAGGATCCACTTACCCCTAAGATTACCATTGTAGTGCTGGCGGCCGGCCTCGACGAAGGTTTCGTAAGTGCCCTGCACGATGCCCTGCGTGCCGATATAGATCCACGAACCGGCCGTCATCTGGCCGTACATGGCGAGGCCCTTTTTATCGAGCTCGTTGAAATGGTCCCAGGTCGCCCAGTGCGGCACGAGATTGGAATTGGCGATCAGCACGCGCGGCGCATCCTTGTGGGTGCGGAAGACGCCGACCGGCTTGCCAGACTGCACGAGCAGCGTCTCGTCTTCGTTTAGCGTCTTCAGCGTGGCGGCGATGCGGTCGAAATCGTCCCAGGTGCGCGCGGCGCGGCCGATGCCGCCATAGACGACGAGCTCATGCGGGTTCTCGGCGACATCCGGGTCGAGATTGTTCATGAGCATACGCAGCGGCGCTTCGGTCATCCAGCTCTTGGCGTTCAGCTCGTTACCGCGGGGAGCGCGGATTTCGCGGATATTGTGGCGCGGGTTTACGGTCATGATGATGTTCCCTTTTAGTGTTTCAGACCGAGCGCGATCTCCTCGATCCGCGTCAGAATGGATTTGAGGTGAATGCGCAGCTTGTCGGCTTCTTCGCCGTCATAGGCGAAGGGCGGCGCTTCGGTTGCGAGATGCGTGGATTGTGCGAGTTCCATCTGGATGGCATGCACGCCGGTTTCCGGCTTGCCGTAATGGCGCGTCGTCCAGCCGCCCTTGAAGCGGCCGTTCAGGATGCTGTCATAGCCTGCCGCAGCCGAGGCAATGGCGATGGTCGCCTGCTCGATCGCCGGATCGCAGGTCTTGCCCATATCCGTGCCGATATTGAAATCCGGCAGCTTGCCCTCGAAGAGGAAGGGGATGTGCGAACGGATGGAGTGGCAGTCATAGAGAACGGCGATGCCATGAATGGCTTTCACCCGCTCGATCTCGGCCAGAAGTGCGGTGTGGTAGGGCGCATGAAAATCACGCAGCCGCTGGGCGATATCGGCCTCGGTGGGGGCGGCGCCGTCCTTCCAGATCGCCTTGCCGTCGAAATCGGTCTCGGGAATCAGCCCGGTCGTATTCTGGCCGGGATAGAGGCTCGTGCCGGACGGATCTCTGTTGGCGTCGATCACATAGCGATGGAACGTGGCGCGCACCGTGGTCGGACTGTCGAGCAGGCCGTCATAAAGCTGATGGATATGCCAGTCGGTATCGGCAAGCAGCCGGCCGTTGTCGTTCAGCCGCTCCCAGATATCGGCAGGAACATCGGTACCCGTATGAGGGAAACCGAGGATGACGGGCGAGGTGCCTTGCTTGACTTCGAAAACGGACATGTCAGACCTCCAGAGCGGGCAGGATGCTGCTTGAAACGGATGCGTTGAGGCTACCGCTGGCAATAAGCGTGGCAGCCGCCTTCAGGTCGTTCGCCAAATAGCGATCCTCCTCCAGCGAGGGCACGGCAGCACGGATGGCGGAAATCGCCCTCTTGAGTTCGGGGCTGGTTGCAAGTGGTGCGCGAAGCTCCACCCCTTGCGCGGCGCTCAGTGCCTCGATGCCGATGATCGCAAAGAGATTTTCGGTCATCGGCAGGAGGCGGCGCGCGCCATGGCAGGCCATGGAGACATGGTCTTCCTGATTGGCCGAGGTTGGTGTCGAGTCGACGGAGGCCGGATGCGACATCTGCTTGTTCTCGCTCATCAGCGCGGCAGACGTGACCTCGGCGATCATCAGGCCGGAATTCAGACCCGGCTTCTTCGCAAGAAAGGCCGGCAGACCATAGGAGAGGGCGGGATCGACGAGCAGCGCGATGCGGCGCTGGGCGATTGCGCCGATCTCGCAGATCGCAAGCGCGATCTGGTCGGCAGCGAAGGCAACGGGCTCGGCGTGGAAATTGCCGCCTGACACGACGGAATTGTCCGACAGGACCAGCGGATTGTCGGTCACGGCATTGGCTTCGATCTCCAGCGTGCGGGCAACCGAGCGCAACAGATCCAGGCAGGCGCCATCGACCTGCGGCTGGCAGCGGATGCAATAGGGGTCCTGAACGCGCTCGTCACCCTCGATATGGCTCTGGCGGATCGGCGAGTTGTCAAGCAGGGCGCGTAGGGCTGTTGCCGTATCGATCTGGCCGCGATGGCCGCGCAGCGTATGGATATCGGGATGGAACGGGGCGGATGAGCCCATGGCCGCATCTGTGGACATGGCGCCGGTGATCAGCGCCGATTGTGCCGCCCGGTGGGCGCGGAACAGGCCGGCCAGCGCCAACGCCGTCGAGGTCTGCGTGCCGTTGATGAGCGCCAGCCCTTCCTTGGCGGCGAGCACGACGGGTTGCAGCCCGGCTTTGACAAGCGCCGTTGCGCCATGCAGCCGTTCACCGCCAAAGAAGGCTTCGCCATGGCCCATCATCACGGCTGTCATATGGGCAAGCGGTGCAAGATCGCCAGAGGCGCCGACAGAGCCCTTTTCCGGGATGACCGGGATGACGCCGCGCGCCATCATCGCCTCGATCAGCCGCACCAGTTCCAGCCGTACGCCGGAGGCGCCGCGGCCGAGCGAAACGAGCTTCAGCGCCATGATGAGACGCACGACATTTTCCGGCAGGGGATCGCCGACGCCGCAGCAATGAGAGAGGATGAGATTGCGCTGCAGCGTTGCCACATCA
This sequence comes from Rhizobium sp. WYJ-E13, assembly GCF_018987265.1. NCBI lineage: Bacteria > Pseudomonadati > Pseudomonadota > Alphaproteobacteria > Hyphomicrobiales > Rhizobiaceae > Rhizobium > Rhizobium sp. WYJ-E13. The sequence goes on from NZ_CP076854.1 coordinate 431,741, forward strand.
GCGCTGTCGATCTTGATCGAGGCGAGTTTGCCGAAGCCGGTATTGATGCCGTAGACCGGCGCATTGCCGGCGGCGATCTCGGCGATGCGGTTGGCCGCCTTGATGATGCCGGCGTCGAAGGACGGGTCGAGCTTGGCCGGAACGCCCGTCCAGTAGATGGTTGCGAGGTCCTGAAGCGAAACGGAACCTGGATGGAGGGTGATGGTCATCGGTCGATCCTCTGGCCCTTGAAAGTATGAGCGTGAAGCGGGTTGAAGCCGATGCGGTAGACGAGCTCGGCAGGGCTCTCGATGTCCCAGATCGCCAGATCAGCGGACTTGCCGGCTTCGATCGTGCCGGTCTCAGTAAGCAGGCCGAGGGCGCGGGCACCTTCGCGGGTCGCGCCGGCGATGCATTCTTCCACCGTCAGTTTGAACAGCGTCGCCGACATGTTCATGGTGAGCAGCAGAGAGGTGAGCGGTGACGTGCCGGGGTTGCAGTCAGTGGCAACAGCGATAGGCACGCCGGCCTGCCGCAGGGCCTGGACCGGCGGCTTCTGCTTTTCGTTGATCGCGTAGAAGGCGCCTGGGAGCAGAACGGCAACCGTGCCGGCTGCCGCCATTGCCCGCGCGCCATCCTCATCCAGATATTCCAGATGATCGGCCGAAAGGGCGCCGTAGGAGGCTGCGAGTTTCGCGCCGCCAAGATTGGAGAGCTGCTCGGCATGAAGCTTGACGGGAATCCCGAGCGCACGGGCCTTGTCGAAGACCCGTGCGATATCATCGACCGAGAATGCGATGCCTTCGCAGAAACCGTCGACAGCATCGACAAGGCCTTCAGCGCGTGCTCGCTCGAGACCCGGCAGGACGACATCGGAAATGTAATCCTGGTTCCGTCCCTTGTATTCGACGGACGTTGCGTGGGCGCCGAGATAGGAGGTGATGACCCGCACCGGCCGGTGGTCTGCGAGTGCGCGGGCGGCGCGCAGCATCTTCAGTTCTGCCTCGATATTGAGCCCGTATCCGGACTTGATCTCGATGGTGGTCAAACCCTCGGAGATCAGCGTGTCGAGCCGCGGGAGCGCAGCCTCGACGAGCCCTTCGACGGACAGTGCGTTGGTCGCCTTCACGGAGGAGACGATGCCGCCTCCGGCACGTGCAATCTCTTCATAGGTCGCGCCTTCGAGCCGCATTTCGAATTCCCGGGCGCGGTTGCCGCCATAGACGATATGGGTGTGACAATCGATGAGGCCGGGCGTGACCCAGCGACCTTCGAGATCGGTAATCTCGGCCGTCTCGATCAGCCAGGACGGCAGCTCGCCTTCCGGCCCGGCAAAAAGGATGCGCCCGCCTTCGTAAACGACGGCGCCTTTTTCGATAATGCCAAGGCCCGGCAGATTCTCCCGCAACGTCGCCAGGCGTGCATTGCGCCAAAGCGAGCGGGCACTGGAATTGCGGCCCGATCCGGAAAATTTGTTCCCACTCATCAGCTTTACGCCTTTCTTTATGGCAGAATATGTATATACATAATCGAAAGGGTGACAAGTAGAAATTTATGGCCTTTCGCATAAAGACAAGCGGACGGATCAACGACGAAACGGGAGAGCGATCATGACGAGACTTCATGCAGCGACGGCTTTGCTGGCCGAGGGCTGGCGCAAGAATGTGCGCCTGACGCTCGCAGACGGCCGGATTGCCGCGATCGAGACCGATGTCGCGCCTGATGCCAGTGACGATCGCCATGCCGTCCTTCTGCCGGCGATGCCGAACCTCCACAGCCATGCCTTTCAGCGGGCGATGGCGGGGCTTGCCGAAGTCCGCGGCCCGGCCAGTGACAGCTTCTGGAGCTGGCGCACCGTCATGTACAGGTTCGCCCTGTCGATGACGCCCGATCACGTCGAGGCGGTGGCCGCCAAGCTCTATATGGAAATGCTGGAAGCCGGCTTTTGCCGCGTCGGCGAGTTCCACTATCTGCATCACGATAAGGACGGCAGCCCCTATGCCAATATCGCCGAGATGGCGGAGCGGATCGGTGCGGCGAGTGCTGAAACCGGCATTGGATTGACGCTGCTTCCGGTGCTCTACGCCCATTCCGGTTTCGGCGGGGCAGATCCCATCGAGGGACAGCGCCGCTTTATCAATTCCACCGAAAGTTTTGCGCGGCTGATGGATGGATGCCGGCAGGTCACGGGCAGGCTTTCCGGCGCAGAGATCGGTGTTGCGCCGCACAGCCTGCGAGCCGTCACGCCGGACGAATTGTCCGTCGCAATCGCGCTCGCCGGCAATGGCCCGATCCACATTCATGTCGCCGAACAGGTCAAGGAAGTCGAGGATTGCCTTGCCTGGTCCGGCGCAAGGCCTGTCCAATGGCTGCTTGACCACACGCCGGTCGATCAGCGCTGGTGCCTGATCCACGCAACCCATATGACCGAGGACGAAACGCGCCGTATGGCTAAGAGCGGTGCCATTGCCGGCCTCTGCCCGATTACCGAAGCCAATCTCGGCGATGGGACATTTTCGGCGCCCCTGTTCCTGACGGAGGGTGGGCGCTTCGGCATCGGCTCGGATTCCAACATCCTGATTTCCGTTGCAGAAGAACTTCGCCAGCTCGAATATTCCGAGCGTCTGGCGCTGCGTGCGCGCAATGTCATCGCATCGACGGGTGGCTCCACCGGCCAGGCCCTCTTTGAGCAGGCACTTGCAGGCGGCGGTGAGGCGCTGAAAGCGCCATCGGGCCTTGTCGCCGGCAACTATGCCGACATCGTTTCGCTCGATACCCGCGCCGTTTCCTACCTTTCCGAGGATCGGCTGCTCGATCACTGGATCTTTGCCGGTGGTGTGGCGGTCGACAGCGTCTGGGCGCTCGGCCGAAAGCAGGTCGAAAACGGACGCCATCTGCGACGCGACCTGATCGATCGCCGCTTCGTTGCCGCCATGAACGAGCTGTTGGCGGCATGACGATCTTTCCTCGGCGCTTCCCAGGCGGTACAGCGGGAGAGGAGCCGGAGCGCGACGGATGAATGAACCCAAGGAAACGACCTTACACCAGCGTATCCTCAGCGATATCGAGGGCCGTATCGTCTCGGGCGAATGGCCGCCGGGCTACCGCATTCCGTTCGAAGTGGAATTGACGAAGCAATACGACTGTTCCCGTATGACGGTGAACAAGGCCCTGACCCAGCTGGTGAAGGCGGGTCTCATCGAACGCCGCAAGAAATCCGGCAGTTTCGTCATGCAGCCGCAGGCCCAGGCTGCAGTGCTTGAGATCCACGATATCAAGGCGGAGGTCCAGTCCCTCAATCTCGCCTATTCCTACAAGGTCGCAAAGCGCGTTCGCAGAAAAGCGCAGGCGCAGGACCGCCAGATGCTGGACCTGCAGCAAAATTCGAGCCTCATTGAGGTCATCTGTACGCATTACGCCGGATCGAAGCCATTTTGCCTGGAAAAGAGGTTGATCAACCTTCAAACCGTGCCAGAAGCAGCGGATGAGGAGTTCGAGCATACGGCGCCCGGCCCGTGGCTTCTGAGCCAGGTTCCCTGGAGTGCCGCCGAGCATAAGATCTTCGCCGTTGGTATTGATGAAGACGAAGGAGCCATGCTTTCCATCCCCGAGGCAACGGCCTGTCTCGTCGTCGAACGACGCACCTGGAACAAGTCCGGGCCGGTGACGCATGTGCGCTTCGTCTATCCCGGAAATCGACATGCGCTCTACGCGCGCTTTACCCCAGAAACAGTGAAATAGATTTGATTTTCAATTGAAAAAGCGTCCGGTCACCTCGTATGACCGAACGCCTGTTGTTGCCGCCGCAATGGGTCGACGGTTTCCAATAGAAGGCGATTTTCCTGACGTCAACATCTCTAGAACAGGGGTATTGCGAAAGTCGATGCCTACAAGCAAATGATGGATGATCACGGTCCGGCTGTTTCGATATGTTTGAAGATTATCTCTGCTTCTTGCTGAATTGCGTTCAGCAAGAGCCAAGCCGCGATTGGTCCGGTCGACAGAAGCAAGAATCGAAAAAAGCGGCTGTGCCAGCGCAAGGCGTTTAAGCTTCTTGGGCTTCCGGAATGAGCGGCGGCACCTGGATGACGACAGGTTTATTCGCCCCGGATTCGATGAGCTCGAACACTTTCGTCAGCATGCCCGGTACATCCTGGCGCACCATCTCGATGCCGTTGCCGAGCAGGGTGACGAAAGGGTCCCAGTCGAAGCAGCCGAGGACCAGGGTGCGGTCGTCGAGGTGACCGGAGCGGCGGATCCAGCGCATGACGCCTTCGAGGGAGATCGTCGAGTTGACGAACATGCCTTTCGGCAGGGCATCGCCGCCAAGGGCACGCTCGTCCAGCGCCTTTTCGGCTTTTTCCGGCGCGTAACCACAGGCGAGGATATTCTCCTCGTGAACGGCAACGCCGAGATCCGCATGTGCCTCTCGGAATCCGCGGATACGTTCGGCCGTGTTGTGATCGCTGCCGCGGCCACCGATGAAGAGCAGAGGTTCCATCTTGCCCAGCCGCTGCTCGCTGTTTTTCAAAATACGGCGCGTCAGCTCCCGCGCGCCGGCAAAATTGTCCGAGATGACCGAGGGGGCGAGCGTCCCGGGCAGGTCGAGATTGAGGCTGCGCACACCGGCCGCCGCACACATTTCAGTGATCCGGTCGGGATCGGTCGCGCCTGTCGCGATCAGGCATTCGACCTGATAGGAGAGCATGGTGCGCGCCGCCTCGACCTCCAGCTGAGGATCGCGCCGCGTGCAGGTGATGATCGGGAAGAGGCCGCGCGCACGCGCCATGTCTTCGAAGGTTTCGACGATCGAGCCGAAATAGCGATTATCGTATTTCGGCACGATCATGCCGATGATGTGGGATTTTTCACGCCGCAGCAGGCTCGCCTGCATGTTCAGCGCATAACCCTGCTCCTCGGCGATCCGCATGATCTTTTCGGCGAGCTGAACACTGATCCTGCGCTTCTTCCAGTTGCCGTTGAGCACGGCGCTGACGGCGCTCGCCGATGTGCCGGCAAGCTCCGCCAGGTCGTAAATCGTCGTGCGCTTCGTCTGCTTCACCTGATTCAAAATGTCCCTCTCCGTTTGGGCTAACTTGACATCAAACGATAGAAGTGGCAATTCTTGCTTCATCGATTGAGCAAGCTTGCGCAATCGATGATACAAGCCGGCAGTGAAAAGTTGGCGCAGGGAGGTATTTCTAAGAAGCTGCGGAGAGACTGTGCTTTTGCAGGGCGCTTTGCTCGTCGTTTTCATGGCAGCGAAGGCGGCGGCGAGCGGGCGAACCGTGGTGACTTCCAGCAATGCCTGGGCCTGTCTTTTAATCACACCAAGGAGGAGAAAATGAATTATCGCAATTTGCTTATGGCCTCAGTGACCGTTTTCATGGGTCTTGCCGGTGCCGCCTCGGCTCAGGAAGCTGCGACCGTCGCTTTCCTGATGCCCGACCAGGCATCCACCCGCTATGAGCAGCACGACTTTCCCGGCTTCAAGGCCGAGATGGAAAAGCTGTGCCCGAAGTGCACCGTGATCTATCAGAACGCCAACGCTGATGCCTCTCTGCAGCAGCAGCAGTTCAACTCGGTGATCGCCCAGGGCGCCAAGGTCGTCGTTCTCGACCCCGTCGATTCGGCCGCTGCCGCCGGTCTCGTCGAGATCGCCCAATCCCAGGACGTGAAGGTCATCGCCTATGACCGCCCGATCCCGGACAAGCCGGCCGATTATTACGTTTCTTTCGACAATGAAGGCATCGGCTATGCGATTGCCAAGTCGCTCGTCGAGCATCTGAAGGCTTCGGGCGTTGCCGATGGCGCGGGTGTGCTCGAAATCAACGGCTCGCCGACCGATGCGGCCGCCGGCCTGATCCGCGACGGTATCCATCGCGGCCTCAAGGAATCGGCCTATAAGACGCTTGCCGAATATGACACGCCGGAATGGGCGCCGCCGAAGGCACAGGAATGGGCTGCCGGCCAGATCACCCGCTTCGGCGCCGACATCAAGGGTGTCGTCGCTGCCAATGACGGCACTGCCGGTGGTGCGATTGCCGCCTTCAAGGCCGCCGGCGTGAAGCCGGTTCCGCCGGTCACCGGCAATGATGCGACGATCGCGGCCCTTCAGCTCATTATTTCCGGCGACCAGTACAACACGATTTCGAAACCATCCGAAATCGTCGCGGCATCCGCCGCTAATGTTGCTGTGCAAATGATCAAGGGCGAAAAGCCGGAAGCCAAGACGACGCTCTACAATACGCCGTCGCAGCTCTTCATCCCCGCCGTCGTGACCGCCGAGAACATCAAGGCCGAAATCTTCGACAAGAAGATCCAGACGCCTGAGCAGATCTGCACCGGCGAATATGCCGAAGGCTGCAAGAAGCTTGGCATCACCAACTAAACGCGCTTGAGTGAGCTCCGGCCGCGCCTGTTGCGGCCGGATGCCCCCATGGCAAGAAGGACTGCCCCCATGAGCAGGGACGTGAAGGATATGCCGGAGAAGGGTCAGACGATCCTCCGGTTGAGCAATATTTCCAAGAATTTCGGCGCGGTGTCGGCGCTGACCGATATCGAGCTCGAAGTGAAAGCTGGCGAAGTCGTGGCGCTGGTCGGCGATAACGGTGCCGGCAAGTCGACGCTGATCAAGGTTCTGGCCGGCGTGCATCAACCTTCTTCAGGAATGATCGAATTTTGCGGCCAGAACGTCACGCTGGACAGTCCGGGCAGAGCGTTGGAACTCGGCATTGCCACCGTCTTCCAGGATTTGGCACTCTGCGAAAACCTTGATGTCGTGGCCAACCTCTTCCTCGGCCATGAAATCTCTCCCTGGGGCCTCGATGAGGTCGCCATGGAAGTGCGCGCCTGGACGCTGCTGAGGGAACTTGCCGCCCGCATCCCCTCGGTGCGCGAGCCGATCGCCTCGCTCTCGGGCGGCCAGCGCCAGACAGTCGCCATCGCCCGCTCGCTGCTGCTCGATCCGAAGATCATCATGCTCGACGAACCGACCGCAGCTCTCGGCGTCGCCCAGACTGCCGAAGTATTGAACCTCATCGAGCGGGTACGCGAACGCGGCCTCGGGGTCATCATCATCAGCCATAATATGGAAGACGTGCGTGCCGTTGCCGACCGCATCGTCGTGCTGCGCCTCGGGCGCAACAACGGCGTCTTCACGCCCGATTCGTCCAATCAGGAACTCGTCGCGGCCATTACCGGCGCCACCGAAAACGCGGTCTCCCGGCGGATCGAGCGCAAGACGGGCGCTGCCCACGAAACCAGCGGGAGGCCCGCATGAGCCAGAAGATGTCAGAGACTATCCGCCAGCCGGCCGCCCTCGACCGCAGTGATGAGCGCGTACGCCATGACGACAACATTATGGGCATGACCAAGGCCTTCTTCGACCGCGTACGCTCGGGCGATCTCGGCATGCTGCCGGTTTTCGTCGGCCTGATCGTCATTTCGACGGTCTTTTCGCTGCTCAATCCGGTATTTCTCGCGCCGAACAATCTCGTCAACCTGCTGTTTGATTGTGCCACCGTCGGGGTGATCTCGCTCGGCATCGTCTGCGTGCTGATGCTCGGCGAAATCGACCTCTCGGTCGGCTCTATGAGCGGGCTTTCCTCCGCCATTCTCGGCGTACTCTGGGTTAATATGGGCTGGCCGATTCCGCTCGCGATCCTGGTTGCGATTGCTGCCGGCATCGTCGTCGGCTCGCTCTATGCGGTGCTTTATAACAGGCTCGGCATGCCGAGTTTCGTCGCCACGCTTGCCGGCCTGCTCGCGCTGCTCGGCATGCAGCTCTATATCCTTGGACCGACAGGCAGCATCAATCTGCCCTATGCCTCGCCACTCGTCCGCTTCGGACAGATCCTGGTCATGCCCGACTGGCTGTCCTATCTGCTGGCCCTGTTGCCGGGTATCACCCTTGTCGTCAACGAATTGCGCAAGCGCCGCCAGCGCCAAGCTTCGAATCTCTCTTCACCACCGGTAGGTGCGCTCGCGATCAAGGCAATCCTGCTGACAGCAGCCCTCGAATTTGCCGTCTATTATCTCAATCTCGGCCGAGGCGTGCCGTGGATGTTCGGCCTCTTCGTCGCCATCGCCGTGATCCTGAATTATGCGCTGACCCGCACCAAATGGGGACGCTCGATGTTTGCCGTCGGCGGCAATCGCGAAGCGGCGCGCCGCGCCGGCATCAATGTGCGCCGCATCTATTTGAGCGCCTTCGTCCTCTGCTCGACGCTTGCCACGATCGGCGGCATTCTATCGGCCTCGCGGCTTGCCTCCTCCAGCCAGCAGGCCGGCACGGGTGACGTGAACCTCAACGCAATCGCGGCAGCGGTCATTGGCGGCACCAGCCTCTTCGGCGGCCGTGGCAGCGCCTATTCGGCCCTGCTCGGCATCATCGTCATCCAGGCGATTTCCAACGGGCTGACGCTTCTCAATCTGAGCTCGTCGCTTCGTTACATGATCACAGGCGCGGTTTTGGCGATCGCCGTCATCGTCGATTCGCTTGCCCGCCGGTCCCGCGTCAGCCACGGCCGCGCCTGATTAGACATTCTCAAGGAGTATTCGCATGACTGATCTCATGAAAGGCAAGGTTGCCGCGATCACCGGTGCTGCATCGGGTATCGGCCTGGAATGCGCCCGTACGCTTCATGCCGAAGGCGCAACTGTCGTGCTCGTCGATCGTGCCAAGGACAAGCTCGAGGCGCTTTGCAAGGAGATCGGCGAGGGTGCCCTGCCGCTTGTCGTCGATCTTCTCGACGGTCCACAGGTCTCCGGCATGCTGCCGCGCATTCTGGAATTGGCCGGCCGTCTCGATATTTTCCACGCCAATGCCGGTGCCTATATCGGCGGCCCGGTCGCTGAAGGCGATCCGGATGCCTGGGACCGGATGCTCAACCTTAACATCAATGCGGCCTTCCGCTCGGTCCATGCGGTGCTGCCGCACATGATCGCGCAGAAGTCCGGCGACATTCTCTTCACGAGTTCGATCGCTGGCGTCGTGCCCGTCGTCTGGGAGCCGATCTATACGGCGTCGAAATTTGCCGTTCAGGCTTTCGTGCACTCCACCCGCCGCCAGGTCGCCCAGCATGGCGTGCGTGTCGGCGCGGTGCTGCCGGGTCCGGTCGTCACAGCCCTGCTCGACGATTGGCCGAAGGCCAAAATGGAAGAGGCGCTTGCCAATGGCAGCTTGATGCAGCCAAAGGAGGTGGCCGATGCCGTGCTGTTCATGTTGTCGCGGCCGCGCAATGTGACGGTCCGCGATCTGGTCATCCTGCCGAACAGCGTCGACCTCTGAGGTTGACAGGTTCGGTTCCGGATTGCTCCAGAGCAATTCCAGCAAAAGTGTGTAGCGGTCTTGCGTCCGGAATTGCGTGAAAACAAAGAGAGCATTTCCGTTATCGGAAGAAAACGGAAATGCTCTAGAAACCTGATATTGCCGATTTGAAACGAGAGATCATGAGCGACACTTCACACACGTCAGGAGCGGGTGCCAAACATGTCATCGGCGTCGATGTCGGCACCGGCAGCGCCCGTGCGGGCCTGTTCGACCTCAATGGCCGGATGCTTGCCTCCGCCAAGCGGGATATCACGCTCTTTCATGAGGCCGGCTCGATCGTCGAGCAGTCGAGCACCGAGATCTGGGCGGCCGTCTGTGCTGCCGTCCGCGAGGTCGTTGCCGCAAGCGGCATCGATCCGGCATCCGTGGCGGGTCTCGGTTTTGACGCGACCTGCTCGCTTGTCGTGCTGGGCGAGGGGGGCAGGCCGCTTCCCGTTGGTCCGTCCGAAGATCCGGACCGCAACATCATCGTCTGGATGGACCATCGTGCCGTTCCTCAGGCGGAGCGTATCAACGCGCTCGGCCATGACGTACTGCGTTATGTCGGCGGCCGCATCTCGCCTGAGATGGAAACGCCGAAGATTCTGTGGCTCAAGGAAAATCGCCCACAGATCTTCGATACCACCTGGCAGTTTTTCGATCTCGCGGACTTTCTCACCTGGCGGGCGACAGGCGATCTGTCGCGCTCCACATGCACGGTCACCTGCAAATGGACCTATCTTGCCCATGAGAAGCGGTGGGATGCGTCCTATTTCCACCAGATCGGTCTCGGCGTGCTGGCCGACGAGGGCTTCGCCCGCATCGGCCAGGCGATCGTCGAGCCAGGTTCTGCAGTCGGCCAGGGCCTTACTGCAGCTGCAGCCGAGGAACTTGGCCTTACTGCGGGAACGGCGGTTGCTGCCGGCCTGATCGATGCCCATGCGGGCGGGATCGGAACCGTTGGTATTGGCGCCGGCCCACAGGCCAATCTCGGCTATGTCTTCGGCACCTCCTCCTGCACCATGACCTCGACATCAGAGCCTGCCTTCGTGCCCGGCGTCTGGGGTCCCTATTATTCGGCCATGGTGCCGGGCATGTGGTTGAACGAAGGCGGCCAGAGCGCAGCAGGTGCGGCGATCGACCACCTGCTTTCCTTCCATCCGGCTGCCGCCGAGGCGCGGGAACTGTCGAAGCGTAATGGTGTTCCCCTGCCGGTGCTGCTGGCGGATAGGGCGGCGCAAAAGGCGGGTCAGCCCTCGGATGCCGTCAAGCTTGTCGCTGGTCTGCATGTCGTTCCGGAATTCCTTGGTAATCGCGCCCCCTTTGCCGATCCGCATGCCCGTGCCGTCATCGCCGGCCTTGATATGGAAAGAGATATCGACAGCCTTGTTTCGCTTTATGTCGCCGGTCTCTGCGGCATCGGCTATGGCCTGAGGCAGATCATCGACACGCAGGCCGATGCCGGCGTGAGCGTCGAAAACATCGTCATCAGCGGCGGCGCCGGCCAGCATGATTTCGTTCGGCAGCTCCTTGCCGACGCCAGCGGCAAGCCTGTTATCGCGACAACGGCCGAGGAGCCCGTTCTGCTGGGCGCTGCTATCCTCGGCGCTGTTGCCGGCGGTCTGTTTACGGATATGCGTGCGGCGATGACGAAACTCTCGGCAGCCGAGGTAACATATCAACCGACGCAAGATGTGGTCGCCGATCTTCATGCCAAGCGCTACGAGGGCTTCAAGCAACTTCAGGCGCTGACGCGCACCTTGCGGCAATTCTGACACGGTGACTGCCGCCGGCCGCCGATGATTCACGGCCAGGCGGCAAAGGATGGCGCGACACCTTTTTCCGATTGAGCAGCGATCCTGCGACGGTAGGCGCCCGGCGGTTCGCCGGTGCGGCTTTTGAAGAACCGGTTGAAATAGCCGGGATCGCGAAAGCCGAGCCCGAAGCCGATCTGTTCGACCGATTGTTCCGATTGCCCGAGCCGCAGCTTGGCTTCGGCAATCAGTCGTCCGTGGATCAGTTCCATCGGGCTTCGCCCGGTTCCGGCGATGCAGGCCCGGTGGAGAGTGTCGTAGGTAATGCCCAAGGCGTGGGCGATATCGGTAATCGCCGGCTGCTCGCGATAGCGCAGTTCGACGATCTGCCTGAAGCGTTGCAGCGTGGTTGCGCCGGTGCCTGACGTCGTCATCGGAGCCGACGCGCCGGAGGCTCGCCACATCAGCAGCAACAGCACTGAGAAGTAGGCGCCGACAACGGCCGCCCCTCCCGGTAGATGGTGCAGCCCCTCTTCGGTTATCATCTCGAAGGCGCGGCCGATATCGCCAGCATGGTCAGCAAGTTTTTCGCTTTGAGCCACGACAACCCGCGCGATCATGTCGTGCAGTTGTACGGCAGCCGGGCTGTCGCCCACCATTCTCCAGACAAAGTCTTCGGCAGCCGACAGTATCGCCCCCTCGCTGCCGGCAGCCAGAACGAATGTTCCCGAGACCCGTCGCGGCAGCCAGAGCGCGGCGGGTGCGGGAAGCTCGATCTCCTCCTGGCCGTCGATGGACAACGTCGCCCGGCCGCGCGAGACGAAGAAGGCTTGATAGAAGGGGCGGCTGCCACTGGCGCCGAGGCTCCAGGTCTGACTGCCGAGGCCGGCGGCAATCATTGAAGCCGTGACCGAAAGCGCCGGCGTATCGAGCAGTTTTTCAGCCATGACGAACCTCAGCATTAGATCCGGTCGCGCAGTGCTATTCTTGCGCCGGAAATCATAGAAAAGTGCAACAAACTGCCAGAAAAATCCATTCAATTTCCCGGCCGATTGGTTCCTACTGAATGCTGAGGAGAGCCTGACATTCAGGCGATAGGGGCGAGGAACTTCCTATGAAAAACGTCGATCTCTTGGCGTGAACGCCGGATTCGCATGAGTCCCGGCGATTGCCGGAAACCAGCAGACATCATCGCGCCGATCCCCTTGCGAGGGCAAGCGGGCGCATATCTGAAAGGGAACGAGATGGTTGACCTGATGCTTCTCATTGGCGGCCGTGCCATGCCGGCTTCGAACGGCGCAACTTTCGAACGGTTGAACCCGATTACCGGGCAGCCGGCAACTACGGCTGCAGCGGCAACACTGGAAGATGCACATGCAGTTGCTGCGGCTGCAGCCGCAGCCTTTCCGACCTGGTCGGCGCTTGCCCCGACCGAACGCCGCAAGCGCCTTTCGAAAGCCGCCGACATCATGGATTCCCGTACCGGCGAATTCATCGCCGCCATGGCGGAGGAAACCGGCGCCACTGCCGGCTGGGCGGGCTTCAACGTTTATCTCGCCGCCAATATGCTGCGCGAAGCCGCCGCCATGTGCACCCAGATCACGGGCGAGGTCATCCCATCGGACAAGCCCGGCCTGTTGGCTATGGGCGTGCGGCAGCCGGCTGGCGTCGTTCTCGGCATAGCGCCCTGGAATGCCCCCGTCATTCTCGGCGTGCGCGCTGTCGCCCTGCCGCTCGCCTGCGGCAACACCGTCATCCTCAAGGCCTCGGAGCTTTGCCCAAAGACGCATCACCTGATCGGCGAGACATTGCAGGAGGCGGGTCTTGGCGAGGGTGTCGTCAATGTGCTCACCAATGCACCTGCCGACGCCGCGACGATCGTTGAAAAGATCATCGCCCATCCGGCGGTGCGCCGCGTCAATTTCACTGGATCGACCCGCGTCGGTCGGATTATCGCCGAGGTCTGCGCCCGCCACCTGAAGCCCGTCCTGCTGGAACTCGGCGGCAAGGCGCCCCTCGTCGTTCTCGACGACGCCGATATCGGCGAAGCTGTGAAAGCTGCCGCATTCGGTGCCTTCATGAACCAGGGCCAGATCTGCATGTCTACCGAAAGGATCGTGGTCGACGAGGCGGTGGCCGACAGCTTTGCCGATCAGTTTGCCCGCAAGGCCTCGACGCTCGTTGCCGGTGATCCGCGCCAGAGCAATTCACCGCTCGGCTCGATGATCGGCCTTGAAGCGGTCAATCGGGTCAATGGCCTGATCGAGGATGCCGTCTCCAAGGGTGCCCGCCTGCTTGCCGGTGGGCGGGCGGTCGGGACGCTCATGGATGCGACTGTGCTCGACCACGTCACGCCGTCAATGCGGATCTACAGCGAGGAAAGTTTTGGCCCGGTTGCCTGCATGGTGCGCGTGCGCGGGCTTGATGAGGCGGTCCGTGTCGCCAACGATACCGAATATGGCCTGTCCGCTGCCGTCTTTGGCCGGGACGCTGCCCGCGCGATGGAGGTCGCCCGGCGGATCGAAAGCGGCATCTGCCATGTCAACGGCCCGACAGTGCACGATGAAGCGCAGATGCCCTTTGGCGGCGTCAAGGCGTCTGGCTATGGCCGCTTCGGCGGCAAGGCCGGCATCAACGAATTCACCGATTTGCGGTGGATCACGGTGGCGTCGCAGCCCGGACATTATCCGATCTGAGGATCGGATTTTTCGGGGAGCGGCTTGGAGGGCATAACATAAGGGTTCGCCTCACAGGCGGTGGCATACGGTCACGACCTCGGTACGCGGTATGTAGCGATATTCGACAATCATATCGCTGCAATCGAGACGCCGGCGCTCGACATAGTGCGCGCGAACGATGGGCCTCGAACGGTGCTTGACGACAGGCGACCGCTCATAACCTTGAATCATGTCGGCCGACATGGCCGGGACGGTGGCAGCCGCCATCATGGCCAGGGATAAGAGCGATATCATAAAGGCGCGCATGCCGTCTTCCTCCGTTAAGAAGGAGCAGACGCGGCCTGCGCGTCCGCTCGAAAGGTTCAGTGCTTGGTCAGTTTTGCCTCTTCCGCAGCGGCGAGGAAATCTGCCCTTGCCGTTTCCATGCTGACGCGTCCTTCGACGGCGCCTTTGCAGGCATTGCTTGCCTTGACGAATTTTGCTCCCGTTCTCTGCGGCCACATGTCGTGAAGACAAATGAGTGCGTCGAATGGACCCCTGACGGATCGCGATCCCGCGTGAGCGAACTCGATTTCGATTGGTTCACTCCATTGTGTATTGGACATCTTTTTCTCCTCCTGTCCCGGGCGCCACAACGTCGCGGATGAGAAATTTGTTCCCGCCCATCGATCAGTTGGTTAACGGCGGCTATTGCTGACCCGACAGAAAGTTGCAGTCGCTTCGAATGCCATGTTTTTTGGCGGAAATCGCCAGGCGGAGGCCGCCCGCTTTCAGCGCGGTACCGTCAGGATCGTTTCTTGAACGTATGCTCCGGCGCCGGAAACCGCCTGGCGCGCACGTCTGCGGCGTAGTCTGCCGCTGCGGCAGAAACGCGTTTTCCCAGTTCGTCGTAACGTTTGACGAAGCGTGGCGTAAAATCGTTGAAGAGCCCGAGCATATCGTCGGAAACCAGGATTTGGCCGTCGCAGGCGGATGAGGCTCCGATGCCGATCGTCGGCACAGGGGTGGCCGCAGTCACTTCGCGTGCCAGGGGTTCGACCGTTCCTTCGACGACGAAGGCAAACGCCCCGGATCCGCCGATGGCATGGGCGTCGCGCCGGATTTTCGCGGCTTCGTGTTCGCTGTGGCCTACCGAACGATAGCCGCCTGCGGTATGGACCAGTTGTGGCATCAGGCCGATATGGCCAAGGACAGGAATGCCGCGCGCCGTCAGAAAGCCGATCGTCGCAACCATTTCTTCGCCGCCCTCCAGCTTGACGGCATCGCAGCCCGTTTCCTGCAGGATACGAACCGCATTGCGAAACGCGACTTCCTTCGATTCCTGATAGGTTCCGAAAGGCATGTCGACGACGACGCAGGCCTTGCTGACGCCGCGCATGACCGCCTTGCCGTGAGCGATCATCATGTCGAGCGTGACGCCGGTCGTGGTCTCCATGCCGTAGAGCACCATCCCGAGCGAGTCGCCGACCAGAAGCAGATCGCAATGGTCGTCGAGGAGGCGGGCGACCGGCGTCGTATAGGCCGTGAGGCAGACGATCGGTGCCGTTCCCTTCATCGCGGTGATGCGCGACGGGGTAAGGCGTTTCTGAAATCCGGGCGTACTCAT
Organism: Rhizobium sp. WYJ-E13; assembly: GCF_018987265.1. NCBI lineage: Bacteria > Pseudomonadati > Pseudomonadota > Alphaproteobacteria > Hyphomicrobiales > Rhizobiaceae > Rhizobium > Rhizobium sp. WYJ-E13. The sequence goes on from NZ_CP076854.1 coordinate 447,071, forward strand.
CGCTCCGCTCCAATTCTTGTCAAGCCTTGCCCGCCGATCACTCGATTGTCCAGAAGCCGCGTCGTTCCGATCCGCACGAAGAGCACAACGACGACTGGATCCTTGATGTCGGCGACCGGCTGCAAGTTCAATGCATCCCTGACAGCAACAATCTCTGGATTGGCCAAGGGTTCCTGACCGAGAAACGCCGTCAGACGATCTTCGAGTTCCCCAGGGTCTCTGATGCCATCAGCAACCAGCCGCTCGGCCTCATCAAGCGTTTTCGGGACAATGACCGCAGCCTTTCGCTCCGCCTCGCTGAGATAGACATTGCGCGACGACAGGGCGAGGCCGTCCTTGTCCCTTATTGTCGGAACCGCGATGATTTCCACCGGCAATGCCAGGTCGGCGACCATGCGCTTGATGACAATGACCTGCTGATAGTCCTTTTCGCCGAAATAGGCCCTATGCGGCTGTACGATGTTGAACAGCTTGCAGACGACGGTCGCCACGCCGGCAAAATGCCCGGGGCGCACAGCGCCCTCCAGCTGGTTACCGATCTGAGGCACATCGACCGTCGTCAACATCGGTTGCGGATACATATCGTCGACAGAAGGTGCGAAAAGTATATTGACCCCGGCCTGCTTGAGCATCTGCGCGTCACGTTCGAGATCACGCGGATATTTGCTGAGATCTTCCGACGGCCCGAACTGCAGCGGGTTGACGAAGATCGATGCCACCAGAATGTCGTTGTGGACCCGCGCGCGCGAAACCAGTTCCATGTGGCCGGCGTGCAGGTAGCCCATGGTGGGCACAAAGCCGACAGTCCGGTCATGTCGTCGCAACGCCTCAAGTGCTGAGCGCAACTCGCTGATTTTGGAAAATATTCGCACCGCTTCCTCCACTTCGCGATCATGCAGACTGCAATTGTCGTCCCAGGTCAACGGCGCGGCTAAGCAATTGGTGTCGGTTCATCCTCTGCGCCGCGGGTAAACATAGGTCCGCTTATCGGCCATCTGTTTGGCGGCTTCAAGCGCTCTTGTGCCGGTTTGCGCCAGGTCAATGCGCGGCGCGGTCGATGCGACATCATCGTTTGAAATCGAAATTGGCCAGACAAGGTAGCGTCCAGTGCAACAGCATTTCTTCCTGCCGCTTCTCACATATCCCGACGATACATCGGAATTCATGATCGCCAATGGTGTGGCGCTCGCTCGGCACATGAAGTCGAGCCTGACTGCGTGTACCGTCGAGATCGCAATCCCGCATGTTTCTCCTGCGCTCGGCTCGCTGATCGTGGATACGGCCAAGCTGACCCAGGAGGCCGAGGCGTTGAGCCGGCAGCGCGGCTCATTTTTAGCCAGGAAGACGCTCGAAGAAGCGAAGGCTGCGTCCGTCGACATCCGGATGCGAAACATGACGGCCGGAGAACCATTCGTCGCAGACATGCTTGCGGAAGCCGCCCGCGCCTATGACCTCGTTCTGCTCGAGGCGGCTGGCCTGTATCGCCCCGTCGTCGAGGCGGTCCTGTTTGAATCAGGCCGGCCGCTGGTGCTCTATCCTCGTCAGAGCTTCGGCGGCAGAATAGACCATGTGGCTATCGCCTGGGACGGCAGCGCGGCTGCTGCGAGCGCGGTGCACAACGCTGCGCCGTTTATCGAGCATGCCTCCAAAGTCCACCTGGTTTGCGTCACCGACGAAAAGATCGTCAACGACGAGGCCGGCGACCATCTGATTGAAAACTTCCGCAGGAGCGGTGTCGCCGCAGAGATGGTCCGCGTCCACGCCGCCGATAGACCGATCGGCGATGTGTTGCAGACGCAGGCCTTCGAACTGCGGGCGGATCTTCTCGTCATGGGCGGGTTCGGCCATTCTCGGCTGCGCGAATTCGTCCTTGGCGGCGCCACGAAATCGGTGCTGACCAACGTCCTCCTGCCCGTCCTGCTATCTCACTAAGGGTACACGCATGTTCAAGGATCGCCTGCGGAGCGCCAAGCTCCGGGACCGTATCGTAGACGCCGAAGGCGCCGCCGCGCTGATACGCGACGGCATGACGGTGGGGATGAGTGGTTTCACGCGGGCGGGAGAGGCGAAGGCCGTTCCTCTGGCACTGGCCGAGCGCGCGCGTCGCGAGCCGTTGAAGATCACGCTGATGACCGGTGCCTCGCTCGGCAACAATCTCGACAAGACGCTTGCCGAGGCCCATGCAGTCGCGCGCAGGATGCCGTTTCAGTCGGACACCGTCATGCGCAAGGCGATCAACTCCGGCGAGGTCATGTTCATCGATCAGCATCTGTCGGAGACTGTCGAGTTTCTGCGCAGTGGCCAGCTTCCTCCCGTCGACATTGCAGTCGTCGAGGCGACTGCCATTACCGAGGAAGGTGGTATCGTGCCGACGACGTCGGTCGGCAATTCGGCCAGTTTCGCCATCCTGGCGCCGAAGGTAATCGTCGAGATCAACCTGTTACAGCCGGAAGCACTCGAAGGGTTGCACGACATCTACATCCCGACGAAAAGGCCGACCCGCGAAGCGATCCCGGTCGTCGCTCCCGACAGCCGGATCGGCTCGCCGTTTATCCCCATCCCTCCGGAGAAGATCGCGGCGATTGTCGTGACGCAAAGCAGTGACAGTCCTTCTGCCATTGACCCGGCTGACGCGGAGACGAGCGCGATCGCCGGACACCTTACTGAGTTTCTCATGAACGAGGTACGGCGTGGACGTCTCACGGAGAAGCTGCTGCCCCTGCAGGCTGGCATAGGGACGATCGCGAATGCGGTACTGCAAGGATTCGCGGATACACCGTTCCATGACCTTACCATGTATTCAGAGGTGCTGCAGGACTCGACATTCGATCTCATGGATGCCGGAAAACTGAACTTCGCCTCCGGGTCGTCCATGACACTGTCGACGGAGAAGCATCGTCGGGTTCTTGCCGATATCGAACGATACAAGGCCCGGCTGCTGCTGCGGCCGCAGGAGATCAGCAATCATCCCGAGGTCATCCGGCGTCTCGGCATCATCGCCATCAATACGGCACTGGAACTCGACATCTACGGCAACGTGAATTCTACCCATGTCGGTGGCACGCACATGATGAACGGCATAGGCGGATCCGGCGATTTTGCGCGCAACGCCTACATGTCGATCTTCGTCACGAAGTCGCTTGCGAAACAGGGTGCAATTTCACGCGTCGTTCCGATGGTGAGCCATGTCGACCACACCGAACATGACGTCGATATCCTCGTCACCGAGATCGGGCTTGCAGACCTGCGCGGCCTTGCCCCACGGGAGAGGGCACGCGTCATCATCGACAACTGCGTTCATCCCAAATACAGGGACGTTCTGGCGGATTACTACAGGCGCGCTGTCCTCCGCGGCGGTCATACGCCACATCTGATCGAGGAAGCGTTAGCGTGGCACGACAATCTTCGTCGCACCGGACGAATGTTGCCGGAAACGGGCGACACCTAGTACTACAGTTGCGTTTGATGCCTTGCTTTGTAGTGAGAAAGCATTGCGGATGCTTGATGCCTGCGTCGCCAGAGTGACCATGCCAAGATGAGGCGAACTCTAATCGGGGGCTGTAGCAGGAGGCGTTTGATCAGATAGCGGATCTCTGCGACGCTGGGCACGAAGGCCATGGTGTTGGTCAGGCGGCGATTGGCGGGTTTGGACTCGTTTCGTTCGGTTTGCCAGCAGCGGTGCGGCGTAGATCGGCGCCGAGTTTGGCGAGGAATGCAGCGGCTGCCATGACGAGCGTCATGTGCCGCTTCCAAGCATGCCAGGATCGCGCTTCGCAATGATCCAGGCCGAGATCGTCCTTCGCACGCTGGAAGCATTCTTCCACGGTCCAACGCAGCCCGGCAGCGCCCGCCAATTCGCTCAATTCGGTACCGGCGGGCGCAAAGACAAAGTAATAGGCGCGCGCATCGGGTTCGCGTCGGCTGCGCCGGATCAGAAGCCAGCGCTCCCATTGTGGATCCGGGCGAGAGCTGAGAGGAATACGGGCCCAATCATAAAGCCGAAGACCCTTGGCACCTTCGCCTGCTGCATGGCTCTGCCAAACCTCCGGTTTCAACTCATCAGCCATCGTTTCGGGATCGGTCTGCTCGATCCCTTGCTCACGCACAAAGCGCAGGCAATGATTGGAGCGCACTGCCAGAACATAAGGCTGGCCACGGCTTTCCAGCATCCGGCGCAGCTTGGAATCCGAACCATAAAGCGCATCCGCCAATACCCAGGCACAAGGCACGCCGGCATCCAGCGCATCGGCAATGAGCTTGGCTGCAATGGCCGGTTTGGTCGCGAAGGCTTGGGACTGGGGGACGTGAGCCGAAGCACGGCGGGCTTCATCCTCGGCCCACTCCTTCGGTAGATAAAGTTGCCGATCGATCAGGGTCTGACCGTAGCGGCTTGCATAGGCAAGGAAAACACCGATCTGACAGTTCTCGATCCGGCCGGCCGTGCCGGAATATTGTCGTGCGACACCGACTGAATGGGCGCCTTTCTTCAGGAAGCCGGTCTCATCGACCACAAGAACGCCGTCCGCGTCACCGAGAGACTCTATTGCATAAGCGCGAACCGTATCGCGCAATGCGTCAGCATCCCAATGGCTGCGCCCCAGCAGCGATTGCATCCGATAAGGGCGCTCCAGTCCTGCCTGTTCCGCCATCAGCCAGCCAGTCTTGCGCTCTACTCCCGACAACAACCCATCCAGAAAGGCACCGCACGATGCGCGCAATTCTCGGCGACCAAAGACCGAGCCCAACCGCACCTTCAAGGCATCGAGCTCACGATGCCACGCCAGAACCGACCCGGACCAACCCGCAACCGACATTGAACTTCCCTCCCGCCAAATGCGGGAAGTGAATCATGACTTCCGGTAAACCGCAACTGTAGTACTAGATCGTCGCCTCAGGCACCGTAACAGAACATTGCTGTGCAGCGTCCTACCTGTGCTTGCGAAGCCAACGAGGCTGATGCATCAGAATATTGATTTTAGACATCAATAGGCACATCATAAGTGTCAATTGTCAGAGTCTGTGCAAGATAAGCGATGTTTCAATCGTGATCACTGCAGCTCAGATGCGGGCCGCCCGGGCTCTTCTTGGTATCGACCAGCGCCAGCTGGCCGAACTTGCGGGAATTTCTGTTCCGACAATTCAGCGCATGGAGGCGAGCCTTGATGTGGTGCGGGGCAATGTCGACTCCCTGATGCGTCTGCTGGCTGCGTTGGAAAGCGCCGGTGTCGAGGTAATCAACGAGGGGGCCGTCAGCACGAATGGTGGGCGGGGCGTAAGGCTGAGGGCGAAACTCAAGCCATCGGAGAGCGGAGCGGCGGAACCATCGAGATCCTTTCCAGCGGCGAGGGATGAAACATGACATCGGTTTCCGTCCTGTTGTCATGTGTGGCCGCGCTGCTTGGAACGGCTGTGCTCGCGGTGCCGATCGGCCGGTCGGCTTCGTCCACATTTGTCGTCTACGGCGCAAGCCTGGTTTTCTGCGCTGTCGCTTTCGTTTTTACGCTCGCCTATCTTGCCTCGGCTCTCCCGGCGGCCGAGGCGCCGACGATTGTCCTTCCTTTAGGTCTGCCATGGCTTGGGAGCCATTTCCGGATCGATGCGCTTGCGGCCTTCTTCTTGATGGTCGTCAATCTCGGTGGTGTGCTTTCGGCTCTCTACGCCCTTGGGTACGGCCGTCACGAACACGCGCCTGGTCGCGTGCTGCCGTTCTTTCCGGCCTTTCTTGCCGGTATGAACCTGGTGGTTCTGGCTGATGATGCCTTTACCTTCCTCATTTCCTGGGAGTTCATGTCGCTTGCTTCCTGGGCGCTGGTGATGGCCCACCATCGCGATGCCGATAATCGGAAGGCCGGCTACGTCTATATCGTCATGGCAAGCTTCGGCACGCTTGCCCTGCTGCTCGCTTTCGGCCTGCTTGCAGGATCTGCCGGCGATTATGGCTTCGCAGCCATACGGGGATCCGCGCATACGCCGTTTACGGTCGGCCTTGTACTTATCCTGCTGCTGCTCGGCGCCGGTTCCAAGGCTGGTCTCGTGCCGTTGCATGCCTGGTTGCCGCTGGCCCATCCCGCAGCCCCAAGCCATGTCTCCGCCTTGATGAGCGGCGTCATGACCAAGGTCGCGGTCTATGGTTTCATCCGGGTGGTCTTCGACCTGCTCGGCATGCCGACCTGGTGGTCGGGTATCGTCGTGCTGATCATCGGCAGCGGGAGCGCCGTGCTCGGCATCCTGCAGGCGCTGATGGAGAGCGACATGAAGCGGTTGCTCGCCTACAGCACCATCGAAAATATCGGGATGATCTTCGTCAGCCTCGGGCTGGCGCTTGCCTTCAAGGCGAATGGTATGGGGCTGGCGGCAGCATTGGCACTGACTGCCGCGCTGTTCCATGTCCTCAACCATTCCTTTTTCAAGAGCCTGCTCTTCTTCGGCGCCGGCGCGGTGCTGACGGCGACGGGCGAAAGGAACATGGACAAGCTCGGTGGCCTCATCCATCGCATGCCGGTCACCAGCGTCGTCTTCCTCGTCGGCTGCGTCGCGATCTCGGCCTTGCCGCCATTCAACGGCTTCGTTTCCGAGTGGCTGGCGTTCCAGGCCATCCTGCAAAGCCCCGCCGTACCACAATGGGGCTTGAAGATTTTGGTGCCGGCGGTGGGCGGAATGCTAGCCTTATCAGCAGCGCTCGCGGCAGCCTGTTTCGTCAAGGCATTCGGCGTGACCTTTCTCGGTCGCCCTCGTACCGCTGTGGCCGAGCAGGCGGTGGAGGTCGATCGCTTCTCGCTCACGGCGATGTCCGTACTCGCCACCCTGTGTCTTCTGGCAGGCATCCTGCCGGGGATCGTCATCGACGGGCTTGCACCTGTGACATTGTCGCTGATCGGAGACCGGATGCCCGTACAGACGGATATTCCGTGGTTGTCGATCGTGCCGGTCGTGGAAAGCCGCAGCTCCTATAATGGTCTTCTGGTCTTCCTGTTCACGCTGTTCTCGGCGTCGCTGACAGCCTATCTCATACACCGCTTCGCCTCGCGGGGGCTGCGCCGGGCACCTGCATGGGATTGCGGCTTTCCGGAGACCAGCCCGTCAACGCAGTATACCGCAAGCAGTTTCGCCCAGCCCGTACGGCGGGTTTTCGGAACGCTGGTTTTTCGAGCCCGTGAGAAGGTAGACATGCCGGCGCCCGGTGATCTCCGTCCGGCGCGTTTTGCCGTCGAGACCCATGATCTCATCTGGGAGGGGCTCTATCTGCCGATCATCGGCGCCGTCGGCTTTGCTGCCGAAAAGCTCAACCATCTGCAATTCCTGACGATCCGTCGCTATCTGAGCCTGGTTTTCCTGGCGCTCGTTTTCCTGTTGCTGATGCTGGCGCTATGGTCGTGATCTCCACTCTTCTCATCCAGATCTTCCAGATGGCGCTCGTCGTGGCGCTTGCGCCGCTGCTGACCGGTTTCATCCGTCTGATCAAGGCGCGATTGCTGCGCCGGCGCGGGCCATCCGTCATCCAGCCGTATCGCGACATCCTGCGGCTCCTGCGCAAGGATGTGGTGCTTGCCGAGAACGCGTCATGGCTGTTCAGGGTAACGCCCTATCTGATCTTCGCCGTCACCTGGGTCGCAGCCGCCATCATCCCGACGTTTGCGACCGGCCTCATCTTCAGCTGGACGGCGGATCTGATCGCCATCATCGCGATGCTCGGCAGTGCGCGTTTCTTTCTGGCGCTCGCCGGTATGGACGTCGGCACCAGCTTCGGCGGTATCGGTTCGAGCCGAGAAGCGATGATTGCAACGCTGGCGGAGCCATCGATGCTGCTGATCATCTTCACGCTTGCCCTGATCGCAGGCTCGACCCAGCTTTCGACCATCGCCGCCTTCATGACCTCCCCGCAGGTGGGCCTGCGCGTCTCACTGGCGATCGCCCTGATCGCCCTCGTGATGGTCGCGATTGCCGAAAACGCCCGTATTCCGGTCGATAATCCGGCTACCCATTTGGAGTTGACCATGGTGCACGAAGCCATGGTGCTCGAATATTCCGGACGGCACCTCGCGATGATCGAGCTGGCTGCGTCCCTGAAGCTCCTGCTCTATATGACCCTGATCGCCTGCATGTTCGTGCCGTGGAAACTCGCCGTGGTGGGAGAGGGGCCCGTTGCCTATCTGGTGGGCATAGTTGCCTATCTCGCTAAGCTTGCGGTCGGCGGCGCTCTCCTTGCCCTGTTCGAGACCGCGACCGCCAAGATGCGGGTCTTCCGGGTGCCCGAATTCCTGGGCGCAGCACTCATGCTCGGCCTGCTCGCAACCCTCTTGCGGTTTGTTTCGAGGAGCCTGTGATGAACGGTCCGGTCTTCGACATTGCCCATATGCTCGCCGGCGGTCTGGTCCTAGTCAGCATGATGATGCTCTATCAGGACCGTCTTTACGCACTGCTCAACGTCTTTGCGCTGCACTCGTTGATATTGACCCTGTCGGTGGCCTGGCAGGCTTTCGTCCAGGATGCCCCGCATCTCTATGTCACGGCGGCGATCGCTCTCGTGTTCAAGGCCATCGTCATCCCCGTGGTGCTCCATCGCATGATCCGCCAGCTTGGCATCCATCGCGAGATAGAGACCGTTGTCGGCATCGGCCCCACGATGCTTGCCGGCATCGGCCTTGTCGCTTTGGCGACGGTGGTGATGCTTCGGGTGACGCCGGAGGCTGATCCATTGGCACGGGAGGACCTCGCCTTCGCATTGTCGGTCCTGCTGTTGGGGCTCTTGATCATGGTCACGCGCCGCAACGCGGTGAGCCAGGTCGTGGGCTTCATGTCGCTCGAGAATGGGTTGGTGCTTGCTGCGACCGGCGCCAAGGGCATGCCGCTGGTCGTCGAGATCAGTGTCGCCTTCTCGATCCTGATCGCCTTTATCGTGATCGGCGTCTTTCTGTTTCGCATTCGTGAACGCTTCGATACGGTCGATGTCCGCGCGCTTGATGATTTCAAGGGGAGACGGCGGAAATGAACGCGTTCTCCTCCGTCCTGGCCTTCGACACGTTGACCGCCGTCCTTGTGATACCGATCGCTGCGGCCGCGCTCCTGGCGCTCTTGCCCGGCTATCGGATGACGGCCCGGCTGAATGTGCTCGCAAGCCTGCTGACCTTGCTTGCCGCTCTTTCCCTGTTCGTGACCGTGCGGCCGGTGCCGGGACAATATCTGCTTGTCGACGATCTCAATATCGTCTTCATCGTCCTCAACAGCTTCGTGGGCTTTACCACCAGCATATTCAGTGCCAGCTACATCGCGCATGAATTGGAGATCGGCCGGCTGACGCCGGCAAACCTTCGTTTCTATCATGCCATGTATCAGATCATGATGTTCGGCATGAATCTCGCATTCGTGTCGAACAATATCGGGCTGATGTGGGTTGCTGTCGAGCTTGCGACGCTCACCACGGTATTGATGGTTGGCATCTACCGTACGCATGAAGCGCTGGAAGCAGCCTGGAAATACTTCATTCTGGGAAGCGTCGGCATCGCGTTTGCGCTCTTTGGCACCATCCTCATCTACCTGGCGGCGCAGCCGGTCGTTGGTGAAGGCTATGATGCGATGGTCTGGACGATTTTGATCGATCACGCCTCCGCCTTCGATCCGGCGCTTCTCAATGTCGCTTTCGTCTTTCTGCTGCTTGGCTATGGCACCAAGGTCGGTCTCGCGCCCCTACATGCCTGGCTGCCGGACGCGCATGCCGAGGGGCCGACACCGATCTCGGCGGTTTTGTCCGGCTTGCTCCTGAATGTCGCGCTCTATGCGGTCCTGCGCTTCAAGATGCTGCTGTCGGCCAATCCCGAGGCTCTCGCGCCTGGACCGCTGATGATGACGATGGGGCTGGCCTCGCTGATCTTCGCGGCCTTCATGCTCTACCGCCGCCGCGATATCAAACGCCTGTTCGCCTATTCTTCGATCGAGCATATGGGCATCATCGTCTTTGCCTTCGGCCTCGGAGGACCGATCGCCAATTTCGCCGGTCTCTTGCATATGGTCATGCATTCGCTGACAAAATCGGCGATCTTCTTCGCCGTCGGCCATATTGCTCAGGTCAAGGGAACGCAAAGGCTCTCCGCTATCCGCGGCTTGACGGAAACGCATCCGCGGCTCGGCTGGGGTCTGCTGATCGGCGTCATCGCTATCGCTGGCCTGCCTCCGGCGGGAATATTCATGAGCGAGTTCCTGATCGTCAGTTCGGCTTTTGCCAGGCAGCCGCTGCTTGCCATTCCACTCGTCTTCGGGCTGCTAGTCGCTTTCGGCGCATTGCTGTTGCGTCTGACGGGCGCGGTGTTCGGGAAGCCGCGGGGCAGCATGGCTCCTGTCCAAGCATCCTATGTGCCGATGTATGCTCATCTCGTGCTGGTGCTTATCGCCGGGGTCTATCTGCCGTCAGAGCTGGTGGCGTGGTTCCAGCATATTGCCAGCCTTCTTCGATGATGAGGGGGAGATGTCGACGCTCAGTGATATCCTCGAGAAAGGCCGTTCCGTTCCGCACCATGTTCCGTGGCCGCGTGCTGTCGCCGATGCGGATCTATGGGCATCGGCGACACGGGCGCTGTCCGAAGGACGTCTGATCCTGCTCGGCCTCTGGGGCGAGGAAAGCTCGGTTCATATGGCCTTGCTCGATGAGACGGTCAGCGCGATCGGCGTCCTCAGCCTGGAAGGGCTGGAGGGCTCCGGCTATCCTTCCGTCGCGCGATTGCATCGACCGGCATTGCGGCCGGAGCGGGCAATCCGTGACCTGACCGGCCTCAAGCCGCAGGGTTTGCCGGACAGCCGGCCGTGGCTCGATCACGGCCGGTGGGATCGGCGCTACCCGCTTGGAGAGCGCGAAGTCGTGTTGCCGGAGGTCAGTCCCTACGCTTTTTTGCGGGCCGAAGGCGAGGGCCTGCACCTGATTCCGGTCGGCCCGGTGCATGCCGGCATCATCGAGCCGGGACATTTCCGCTTTACAGCCAACGGCGAGACGGTTGTCCGCCTCGAGGAACGGCTCGGCTATGTCCACAAGGGGATCGAGGCGTTGATGGCAGGCGCGGATCCGATCCGCGCAGCGAAGCTCGCCGGAAGAGTGTCCGGCGACAGCACGGTCGCCTACGCCTATGCCTTTTCGCAGGCTGTTGAGGCCGCACTCGGGCTCGACATTCCGCTCCGGGCGAGCTGGCTGCGCGCTCTGATGGCGGAATTGGAACGGCTCGCCAACCATCTTGGCGATATCGGCGCCATATGCAACGACGCAGCGTTTCCATTGATGCTGGCGCATTGCGGGATGCTGCGCGAGCGTGTGTTGCGCGCAGCCGATGCCGCCTTCGGTCATCGCCTCATGCGCGACCGCATCGTGCCCGGCGGTATCACCAGCGATCTGAATGGCGACGGAGCAGCCGTCTTGCGAGATCTGCTTGCAGACATTCGCCGTCGATTTCCGGCCCTGGTCGAGCTCTACGACAACACCACCTCGCTGCAGGACAGGACGGTCGGCACAGGCAGGCTGCGCCCCGAGCTCGCACGCGAATACGGTGCGGGCGGTTATGTCGGGCGGGCCTCCGGACGCGGTTTTGACGCCCGGCAGGCCACTCGCTACCCGCCTTATGATAGTCTAGCCTTCGATGTTCCTGTGCTGAACGACGGTGATGTCAACGCACGAGTCTGGATCCGTATTCGCGAGGTCGAACGAAGCCTGTCGCTCATCGAGCAGATCCTCGACCGGCTTCCGGTGGGACCGATCCTCGAGGCGATCCCTTCCGTCGGTGAACGTCGGGAAGGTATGGCGCTCATCGAGGGTTTTCGGGGGGACATACTCGTCTGGCTGCGGCTTGCACCCGAGGGCAGGATCGAACGCTGCCATCTGCGCGATCCATCCTGGTTTCAGTGGCCGCTGCTGGAGGCGGCGGTCGAAGGCAATATCGTTGCGGACTTCCCGCTCTGCAACAAGTCGTTCAATTGTTCCTACTCCGGTCATGATCTCTAAAGGCAGGGTGGCATGCGAAAACTCCTCCTCGAAAGTCTCATCCGGCGGCCGCTGACGGAGCCAAGACCGCCGGTTTCCGACGCCGCGATGGCAGAGCTCGCCACCGCCATTGAAAGGAGTGCACGCCGAAGCCTTGGACGCAGCCTGTCGATCCGCGCCATCGATGCCGGGTCCTGCAATGGCTGCGAGCTGGAAATGCATGCCCTGAGCAATGTCTTCTACGATATCGAGCGCTTCGGTCTTCGTTTCGTCGCCTCGCCACGGCATGCCGACGTGCTGCTGGTTACCGGCCCCGTGACCAGGAACATGGCGCAGGCGCTCGAACGGACCTACATTGCCACGCCCGATCCCAAATGGGTCGTTGCCCTCGGCGACTGCGGCCGTGATGGAGGGTGTTTTGGGGGCAGCTATGCCGTCCTCGGCGGGGTTTCAAAGATCGTGCCCGTCGATCTGCATATTCCAGGATGTCCCCCATCGCCGATGGATATCCTCAAGGGTCTGCTTGCGCTGCTTGACGGTGTGAACGGGGAGGGCCGCGTTTCGTGACGGGCAGTTTCGATGGTTCGACTTCTGCAGGCTGTAGGCACTACAATCACCACATTGATCGCGGCGGCACCAAGGCTGCTGACGCACCTCTGGCACCAGATCATGCCAGCGAGACCACCGCCGCGCCGGCGGCATAATACTGCGTTGGACGGCCGTCGGGCCGACCCCGCGACCCGCATGGCAATTGATACAGTTGAGAAGGTGTTTGTCCGGTATTTCAAGTGGTCTTTTCGCCGGCTGCCGGATTCGAAGCTCGGCATCGATGCACGCGCCGAAATTCTTGATAGTGGCCGGCCAACCGGAAAGTTCCTGCCTCTTCAAATCAGATCTGTACCATCGTGGGCGGAAGGCGCTGGCGAGTACATCCATCACGGCGAGCACAGTCACCTCGATTACTGGACGAAGCACTTGTTGCCTGTCTGTATCGTCATCGTCGACGCCAGCACCGGGATGATACGATGGCAAAGAGCCGGCGAGGGAAACTGCACGGAGACGGAGTTGGGATGGACAATGGTTGTTCCGGCAGCCAACGTACTGGACGCCAACGCCAAGCTCTGTTTCGAGGAAGTCATTGCCTCCGATCCGGAGTCGCTGATGCGTTCTGCCTTTGCCCTCGATCGAGAACTTATGCAGGAAGTTCAGGATCAAACGACATTCTTCGTGTGGGACGAGTGGGGCGATTCACCAGCGAACTTTTCCAATCTGCAGATCTATATCGGCGACGGAGAGAGGGATGAGCCGGATATTCGGATTGACTATCATCTTCGGGCAGACAATCTGCACGATGTTATGACCAAGCTCTTCCCTTGGGCGACCTATTCCTATGCAGAGCCGGTCAGGGAGTATTCGGAAGAGGTTGCCGTGCACGTCCTCGAGGTCGAACTTCGACCTGAAGCAGAGGCCTATCTCGAGGCTGAAGACTTCCTGGTCGCGGGCTACCCCGATGAAGAGGAGCCGCGCCCCCCGGAATTCGGAGGTTATATTACGGCGCAGGAAGAAGAGGCATTCTGGCGGAGCCGAGGTGTTTCTCACGGTCGCCGTGACCAGGACGAATGACTATACGGGGAAAGCAGTTCGCGTTTTGCCGATTGTGGCAAGACGCATGCTTCGGTTCGCATTGTCCGGACGCCCTGCTGGAGATCATCGTTTCCGGCACGCGGGAGAACGCGCTGACAGCCGATGAGGCAAGAAAGATCTGATCGATTGCCTCACCATTGGCAATGACACCGTCGAAATCGACCAGTTGAGGGGGCGGGCCGCCCCCCGTTTCCACTGGCTCATTCTCCATAGGGCAACCAGATCGTCTTGACCTGGCAGGCGCGGCGCAGCAACTCCACTCCCTGACCCTGCTTTGGATCGTGCCAGTCTCGAAGCCGGCCGCGATCGACCCAAGTGTACTTCAGGTTGCCTGCAGAAACCGTCTCGACCATGGCGGAACCTTCTTCGCTGCCGCAATACCAAATTGCCGCGACATCGTCGTGTTCGGCAAGGGTCTTGGCAAGCACATCACGTTCTCCGGTCAGGAGATTGATGACGCCGTCCGGAATGTCAGACGTCTCGAATACCTGGTAGAGACGCACCGCCACCAGCGGATGGCTTTGGGCCGCAATGGCGACGACCCGGTTGCCGAGCGTGATCGCCGGCAGGATGAGGGACAGAAGCGAGAGAAGGGGTGCTTCGTCGGGCGCGACAATGCCTATCGTTCCATACGGCTCGTTGACGGTCATTGTCACATGGCGGGACTTGGTTGCCGTCACGGCGCCGTCGAACTTGTCGGCCTGAGCCGCATACCAGAAGGCCCGGCAGATCGCCTGCTCCACTTCGTCCTCGGGCTTGGCACTTGCCCCGGTCACTTGTAGCGCGGCGACGAATTCGGCGCGTCGTTGCGTGAGGTTTTCGGCCAGGAAGTAGAGAACCTGGGCACGGTTGTGCGCCGTCACACCACTCCAGGAGGTCGCTTTGTTCGCCGCCTCGACTGCATTGCGGACGTCCTTGCGGTTGGCGAGCCCAGCCTGGCCGATCGCCTGACCGGCCTTGCCAAGGACCGTGTAACTCTGACCGCCATCCGGGCGCACCTGCTTGCCGCCGATGTAGAGCTTCGCTGTGACGTCGATCTCGGGACGCTCAACCTTGCCGCCAAGCGGTGCGACATGCGGGCGAAGCGTCGGCGTTGGACGCATCTTGCCCTCCTTTCCGCCTGCGGGCTTGAGATATTCGTACATGCCCGAGCGTCCGCCCTCGCGGCCGAAGCCGCTTTCCCGATAACCTCCGAAGGGGGCTGCCGCGTCGAACATGTTGGTGGCGTTGATCCAGATGACGCCGGCCTTGACCCGTGCGGCCACTTCGATCGCGCGGTTGATATTTTCAGACCAGACGGATGCGGCAAGGCCGTACCGGGTGTCATTGGCCAGTGCGACCGCCTCGTCCAGCGTCCTGAAGGTCGCACTCGTCGCGACCGGTCCGAAGATTTCCACCTGCGAGACGGTGTGGGCGGGCGCCGTTCCGGTGAAGAAGCCTGGAGCGCAGAAAAAACCCGTCGACGGCAGGTTCACCGGCGCCAGATTGAGGGTCGCGCCCTCTTCCTCGCCCTTTGCAATAAGGCCCTTAACGCGGGCGAACTGCTTTGCCGAGACGATCGCGCCGACATCCATCGTCTTGTCCAGCGGATCGCCGACGCGCAGTGTCTGCATGCGGTTCTTCAGCTTACCGAAGAAGGTCGGCGCGACACCTTCCTGGACGAGAATGCGGGACCCTGCGCAGCAAACTTCGCCCTGGTTGAACCAGATCGCGTCAACGACACCTTCGACGGCGGCATCGAGGTCGGCGTCTTCAAGAACGACGAAGGGCGACTTCCCGCCAAGTTCGAGGCTGAGCTTCTTGCCCGAGCCGGCAATCTGCCGACGGATGATACGACCGACATTGGTCGAGCCGGTGAACGCCACTTTATCGACGTCAGGATGGCCGGCGATCGCAGCGCCCGTCTCGCCGTCACCGTGAACGATGTTGACCACGCCGGGCGGGAGTCCGATTTCGTCCAGCAGTTCGCCGAAAGCATACGCGGTCAGCGGCGTGAGGTCGGCGGGCTTGATGACGACCGTATTGCCGGCTGCCAGCGCCGGAGCGATCTTCCATGCAAGCATCAGCAGCGGGAAGTTCCACGGGATGATCTGTCCGCAGACCCCGACGGCCACGTAGTTCGGGAATGCGTCATCGGCGATTTCGGCCCAGCCGGCATGGTGGTAGAAGTGGCGCGCGACGAGCGGGATGTCGATGTCGCGCGTTTCGCGGATCGTTTTGCCGTTGTCCATCGTCTCCAGCACGGAGAAGAAGCGCTCACGCTTCTGGATGTGGCGGGCGATCGCATAGAGATATTTCGCGCGCTCGTGTCCCGGGAGAGCGGACCAGGCAGGAAAGGCAGCGCGGGCAGCGCGCACGGCCGCGTCAACGTCCGCCGCGCCGCCCTTGGCGACGCGTGCGATGACTTCTTCGGTCGCCGGGTTGACGACCTCGATCAGTTCGCCTTCGGCGGCAGTGAAGCTGCCTTTGATGTAATGGCCAAGGCCCGCCGCGCGGGCTTCGAGCCAGGCCTTGACTTCGGAATTGCTTTCGGGAGCTGGACCGTATTCCATAGTTTGCATAATGTCCTTAATGGAAGGCATGGTCATTCCTCAGGCTAGCGCGTGGCGATTGGCGGCCGAGTAGCGGCCGGTCAGATAGTGTTCGAGCTGGCGTTCGATATCGCCCAGCATGGAGGAGGCGCCGATGCGGAAGAGGTCCGGCATCATGAAGCGCGTGCCGAGCTCTTCCTTCATCAGGATCAGCCAGTTCATCGCGTCCTTGGCGGTTCTAAGTCCGCCAGCCGGCTTGAAGCCGACCATCTGGCCGGTCCGATCGTGATAGTCGCGCAGGGCGCGGATCATCGTCAGCGATACCGGCAGCGTGGCGTTGACATCTTCCTTGCCGGTCGAGGTCTTGATGAAGTCGGAGCCCGCCTGCATGGCGACCATCGAGGCACGGTAGACATTCGTCAGCGTTTTGAGGTCGCCCGTCGCGAGGATCGATTTCATATGCGCTGGGCCGCAGGCTTCACGCATTGCCTTGATCTCGTCGTAGAGCGCGGCCCATTCGCCTTTAAGCACATATTCTCGGGTGATGACGATGTCGATCTCGCTTGCTCCCTGTTCGACGGCATAGCGGATTTCGGCGAGGCGGAGCGGCAGCGGCATCAATCCTGCGGGGAAGCCGGTGGCCACCGAAGCGACCGGAATGCCGGAACCGTCAAGAGCTTTGACGGCATGAGGAACCATGGTTGGATAGACGCAGACCGCACCGACAGTCAGCTTGTCGATGCCTAGACCCTCCAAGAGATCGGCGCGGAGCGGCGCCTTGGCCTTGGCGCAAAGGCGCTTGACGCGGCCTTCGGTGTCGTCGCCGGCAAGTGTCGTCAGGTCGATGCAGGTGATCGCGCGCAACAGCCAGGCGGCTTGCCATTCCTTCTTGACTGTGCGACGGGTCGGCAGCGTCGCGGCCCGGCGTTCGGTTGCACTGAGGTTCACGACATATCTGTCGAACCAATCCGGGGTGAGGGATGTGCCTTCGGGACGAGGAAAATGCTCTGTCATTGTGATGTCCAATTTTTGCCGGCAGGGTTTACGTCTGGCCTCGGCGAATGTCGATGAAGCGATTGAGCAGGATGGCAGCGACGATGATCAGGCCGGTTACGGTCATCTGATAGAATGAGCCGAGGCCGAGCAGGCTGAAGATGTTGCGCAGAACCTGGAGCAGCATGACCGCGAAGAAGGTGCCGAGCACGCCGCCGCGACCGCCGGCTTCAGATTTGAAAGATTGTCCTCCCAGCAATCAGCATTTGTGAAATTTAATCACTTATGTTGAATTCAAGGCAGCACTTCTACCATCCGATTGTCAATCAGCACTGCCAAATCGCATCATCGAAAACTATAATATAATGATTATAAAAGATTTTATTTGCCAAGATCGAACTTGGAAATGCGCCGATAAGCAATCGCCTCCATCAACACATCGAAACGTGCGATGCAGCAAAATTCGGGAAAACCAACATATGTTGAATTGGCGTCGAAATTCTTGACCTTTGGTTTTGCGTCCCGACACTCTCCTGTTGAGGTCATAGAGGTCCCGGACTGGCAAATCCTTGTCGAAATCGCAGGCAGTTGGCGCGAACGGATTTATTCAAGAGGGATCGCTCGCCGCCTTCCCGCGTAAGCCGGGCGCATCGGGGAGCGGGGGTGCGCATCCGGCAGGTGCGAACGCACGTCGGTCCGTTCTTTGATCACGCGGGCGTCAGGATTGCGGAGCCGTTGACTTGCACCCGCGAAGGACTAAGTTCAAACATTGCTAACATACTCCGCACGGCAATGGCAGCGGAGGGTGCGAGTGGCTGGGCGACCTTGAGGAGGATCAGGTTTGCCGTGGACTATCGTGTTGTACTGCTGATCGCCACTTCCGTGATTGCCCTTTCCCCTGGTAACGCTGGGGCGCAGGAGGGCGATGCGACGGTCGGTGCCGTTGTTTTCAAGAAATGCGCGACCTGTCATGTCGTCGATTCCGATACGAACAAGGTCGGTCCGTCGCTGAACGGGGTGCTGGGCAGAAAGGCCGGAACGCATCCCGATTTCGCTTATTCGGCTTCGATGAAGGCAGCCGGCGACGGCGGGCTCGTGTGGGACGAGGCGACGCTGCGCGACTATCTGCACAATCCGAGAGTGAAGGTGAAGGGCACGAAGATGGCCTTCGTCGGCCTGAAGGACGATAAGGAAATCACGGACCTCATCGCCTATCTCAAACAGTATTCCAAATGACGGCAATACTTCACGAGGCTGGCTGACGCCTTTCCCGTGCGTGGATATCCGCGAAGTTAACGTTAAGCGACTATTAATCGGCATGTGCAAATATTTGCACATGCGAGAAATGGAGTTCAGCTGAACCGTCGATCGCTCGAAATTTAAACTTGAAGCCACGGCTTCGAAAGGAGCGAAATGATTGGAATGATCGGCGGCAATACCAAGGCTCAACTGGCAGCACTGGCAGGCCTGAAGGCAAATGTCATGATTGCCGACAGCAAGCTGAACATCATCTATATGAACGGCGCTGTCCGCAAGCTACTGACGGCGGCCGAACAGGACCTCAAGAAGGAACTGCCACGCTTTGCCGTCGATACTTTGATCGGTAGCAATATCGACATCTTTCACAAGAATCCGTCGCACCAGCGCGACATGCTCGCGCGGCTGACGAAGCCCCATAGCGCAACCATCCGTGTGGGCAGCCACAGCTTCGACCTGTACGTTACCCCGATCATGGAGGGTGGAAAGCCCAGAGCATTCGTGGTGGAGTGGGCTGACGCAAAAGAGCGCCTTCTCAATCTCGACTATCAAAACCAGCTGGCTGCGATCAGCCGCGTGCAGGCCATCATCGAGTTTACCCTGGACGGAGAAATCGTCACAGCCAACGAAAACTTCTGCAAGACGATGGGTTACTCGCTCGATGAGATCCGCGGCAAGCATCACAGCATGTTCGTGGACCGGGCCTATGCTGCCAGTTCCGACTATGCGGAGTTCTGGAGCGAGCTTAAGAGCGGTCGGTTCCAGGCTCAAGAATTTACACGGGTCGGCAGAAACGGCAAGAAAGTCGTGCTGAATGCCTCATACAACCCGATCCTCGATGAACATGGAAAAGTCGCCAAAGTGGTGAAATACGCAACCGATGTCACGGACCGGGTTTTTGCCGTCACCGAAATCGGTTCGTCGCTCAACAAGCTCGCCGAGGGCAGGCTCGATTTTCGCCTCGAACAGCCCTTCGCAACCGACTTCGAAAGCCTCAGGAGCAATTTCAACGAGGCTGTCGACAAGCTCGGCATGGCCCTCGGATCCGTGGCCGAGACGACGGCCCGGATCGATTCCGGCACCCGCGAGATCGCCGCAGGTGCGAACGATCTGTCGAAGCGGACAGAGCAACAGGCGGCCTCCCTCGAGGAAACGGCAGCCGCTCTTGACGAAATTACCGCCAACGTCAACAGTTCGACGAAGCGAACAGAAGAAGCGCGCGGTGTCGCAAGCCAGGCCAATCAATCCGCGGCAAAGTCTGCCGAAGTGGTTTCGCATGCGGAAGAGGCGATGCGAAAGATCGAGGAGAGCTCGCAGCAGATCTCCAACATCATCGGCGTGATCGATGAGATTGCCTTCCAGACCAATCTGCTGGCGCTAAATGCCGGTGTGGAAGCTGCGCGCGCCGGGGAAGCGGGCAAGGGCTTTGCGGTCGTCGCGCAGGAGGTGAGGGAGCTGGCGCAGCGTTCGGCGCAGGCCGCCAAGGAAATCAAGGGGCTGATACAGAATTCCACGTCCGAGGTCGAAAGCGGTGTGAAGCTCGTCCGGGATGCCGGAGAGGCGCTGAAAACCATCGGAGGCTTCATCATCGAGATCAACAATCATATGGAGGCGATCGCCACCTCTGCCAAGGAGCAGTCGACCGGTCTCGCCGAAGTCAACTCCGCGGTGAATTCGATGGATCAGACGACCCAGCAGAATGCCGCCATGGTCGAGCAATCGAATGCAGCCTCCAATGCGCTTGCCGAGGAAGCGGGCCGTCTGCGTACGTTGATCGCGCAGTTCAGCGTCGGCACGGTCCAGACCTCGGCGCTGCGGCAAGTGGGACGGGCAATGGCGCTGCCGTCCTCGCACGCCCCATCCATCAACGCGGCTCCCAAGCTGAAGGTCGCGGCGAACGCCGGTGCCCGTGCGGCAGACAGCTGGGAGGAGTTCTGATTGAGTATCCGGAGCTTCGTCCGGTTCCTGCCTGCACCTGGCGAATTTCTCAGGGGTCGAGCCGATAAGGCCCGACCCCCGATGTCGTGAAGACAGAGGGCTTGGCGGCCTGGTGCGGTCCGCCCGTCAGAACAGGATAAGGGACGCCAGCGACAGAATGAGCGCCGGGAACATCACGACAGTCCCAAGCTTCAAAAATCTCCAGCTGCTGATATGGAGGCCTTCGCGGCGCAGTGCCGACAACCATAGGATCGTTGCGAGCGAACCCGTGACCGACAGATTGGGTCCGAGATCGACGCCGATCAGCACAGCGCCCGCCACCTTATCCGAGACATGCGCCGCCTGGACTGCACTGCCGGCGACCAATCCGGCCGGCAGATTGTTGACGAGATTGCAGACGATGGCGACGAACACTCCGGCCACGCCGACTGCCTCTGCTTGCGAAGCCGAGGCAAGGGAGGCCAATTGGCCGGAGAGAAGCCCTGTAACGCCCGTGCGATCGAGAGCTTCTACGATCACGAACAGACCCGCCACCAGCGGCAAGACGCTCCAGCTTATGCCCTTTATCGTTTCGACGGGGCTCTGCCGCGTCAGCATCAGGACAAGTGCCGTGGTGATGGTTCCTGCGAGAAAGGTTGGCACGCCAAGATCGGCATGCATGGCGGACGCCGTCACGAGGATGATCGCCGTCACCAGGATTCCCCAACCCGCAAGGCTGGCGCTGCGGGTAAGGGCCGGTCGCTCCGCACTGGCGGCAAGGCTGTCTTGCGAAAGAGTGCGCCACTGCGTCCAGTAAAGACAGACGAAAGTGACGACGATGGAAACAATCGACGGCAGGAGGAATATCGACAGCCAGCGTGACAAAGGCGGCATCTCGCCGCCGGCGAAGATCACGAGATTGGCCGGATTGGAGATCGGCAACAGAAAGCTCGCCGCATTGGCGATGAAGGCACATACCAGAAGATAGGGCATCGGGTCCCGGACCCGGGCCGCTCGGCAAGCCGCATAGACAGCAGGCGTGAGCACGACGGCCGTCGCATCATTCGAGAGAAAAACGGTCACGACGAGACCGACGAGATAAACGAGCACGAACAGACGCCTGGGAGAACCCTTGGCATGCGAAGTCGCAATGGCTGCTATCCAATCGAACAGGCCTTCCCGTCGGGCAAGCTCGGACAAAAGCATCATGCCGATCAGGAAGAGATACACATCGACGCCCTTGGCGATCCCAGCCAGGGCATCGACCGGCCCGATGAGCTGGAAGGCAAGAAGGACAAAAGCCCCAAGGGCAGCCCAGATCGCCTCCGGCCACCGGAATGGCCTGGTAACGACGCCGGCCGCGGTGAGCCCGGCAATACTCCATATGATGGCATTCTCAGTCATTCGGATCAGCTTGTTGGCAACGAGGCATATGATGGCCGCGGTGCGTGTTGCAGATTGGGCTTTCGGTGGACCGGATACATGTTCTGTCGATCATCGGCAACAATCGGCCGACGACAAGGATGCGAAACCTCTGAGATGAGCAACAGCAGCGTTCTTACTCGCTCGGGGAATTTACTTGGATTCATTCAAAAGTAGTCATTGGCGGTTATGTGCATCAACGTCCTTAGTTGGTACTCGGTTTGACGATGGATCTTGCGACAGTTCTTCTTCTCCACAAATCTTCCTTCATCGTCGGCGCGATCTGTTTTTCCTATGTCAGGTGGCGGTCCAGAGAACCAGGGCTTGATCTTCTCTCGATCGGTTGTTGCCTTCTCGCCTTCGCATCGACGCTTGCCGGAATGGGTGAGCAGGGCTCGATAGCATTCGAGCTCTGGACTTTGGGAAGCTTTTCCGTGGGCGTGACAGGCTATTCGCTGATGGCGACGGGGTTGCTCCAGCTGAGTTGCCGCCAGCGAAAATGGTCAGATTGGATTCAGGTCGCGGTCGCGCTGATCTTGTCGGCGGCCGTCGGGGGCATGCACTGGTATGCGTACGGTCCGACGCGAGCCGCAATCTTCAACGCCGCTGCCGCTGCCTTCCTCGCGGCCTCAGCTGCCCGAATTCTGAAAGACTTTTTTGCGGACCGCCTGCCGGCAAGGTTGGGCCTTCTCGCGTCTCTTTCGGCTGCGACGGGATTTTCGGGGCTGGTTGTTGTCGGGATGATCTTTCCTGCTCATGCGCCGATCGATCCACGCTACGCCTTCTTCCTGCTGATTATCTGCCACTTCTCCCTCGCGCTGTTCGTGATTGTGCTCGTCCAGGAACGAGCCGAAGCACAACTGAGACATCTGGCAAATACGGATGCCCTGACCGGAATACCAAACCGGCAGCGTTTCTTTGCATCCCTTCCAGGCGCGCCGAGGGAAGGCGACGCCTTCATCATGATCGACATCGATCATTTCAAGAGCGTCAACGACCGTTATGGCCATGAGACCGGCGATATCGTGCTTGTCGGCGTGGCTCAAGCCATCGCCGCCGTTGCCGGAAAGGGAATGTCGCTTGGCCGGCTTGGCGGAGAAGAGTTCGCGCTGTTTCTACGCAATGAGACCGAAGAAACAGCTTTCGCCAAAGCCGACGAGGTTCGGCGGGCAGTCAAGGCTCTGGTGTTTTCCGCGGGCACGGCGGCCATCAGCCCAAGCGTGAGTGTGGGCGTTGCTCTTTTGAGAGGCGCTGGAGATTTACAGAAGCTTCGTGATCGGGCGGACCAGGCTCTCTACGTTGCGAAGCGTGGTGGTCGCGACAGGGTCGAGTTCTACGCCAATCCACAAGCCGTGACGGAACGCCCGGCGCGCGCTGACTTGTCAGCGGACGGCGCGCGTGACGTGGATTCTTGGCGTAAAGACGTTCAACAGGAGAGGTCGCGCGTCGCGTGACGGCGCCCGTTTCCAGCGCTTCTTCCAGGCGCAGTCCAGTTTTCAGGTCCTGACGAAAGGCACTTCTGACGTTCCGGAAGTGCTCCAAGTCGTCGTAATTGCCATATTTTCCATCTGTGCGATAATAAACACGATATTTGCAGAATGCGGTTTTACGGTCGGTCGGCCCAGGGAGGGGCGGAAATGGCTGTTGTGCTGGTTCTCGTCCTTGTTGTCGTCGGCTCCGTGCTGTTTCATGTGCTGAGCCCGTGGTGGTGGACGCCGATCGCGTCCAACTGGAGCTATATCGATAGCACGCTCATCATCACCTTCTGGATCACCGGCGTCGTCTTCGTGGCGGTGATTTCCTTCATGGCCTATTGCGTGTTCCGCTTCCGGCACAAGCCGGGCAACCGGGCGCATTACGAACCAGAGAACCGCAGGCTGGAGTTGCTGCTTGCTTCGGGAACGGCGGTCGGCGTCGCCGCCATGCTGGCGCCCGGCCTCTTCGTGTGGAAACAGTTCATCACGGTGCCTGCCGATGCCGCATCGGTGGAGGTGGTCAGCCAGCAATGGCTGTGGAGCTTCCGCCTGCCGGGTGCTGACGGAAAGCTTGGCCGCGCGGAGACGCGTGATGTTACCGCCGAGAACCCGCTCGGCCTCGACAAGAACGACGCAAGCGGCCTCGACGACATCATCATCGAGGGCGGCGAACTGCACCTGCCGATCGGCAAGCCGGTGCACATATTGCTGCGCTCCGTCGATGTGCTCCACGATTTCTACGTACCGGAATTCCGCGCCAAGATGGACATGATCCCCGGCATGGTCACCTATTTCTGGCTCACGCCGACACGGACGGGAACCTTCGAGATTCTCTGCGCCGAACTTTGCGGCGTCGGCCATCCGCAGATGCGCGGAACCGTCATCGTCGACAACGACGCGGACTACCAGACCTGGCTCGGGCAGCAGCAGACATTCACCCAGTTGACGGCGTCATCGGGAGAGCCGCCGCCGGCAAACTGAACCGGCGGGAAAGACGGCCGCGGACTGGGAAGAAAAGGGACGAGAGATCATGGTCGAGATTCCATCCGGCAGCATCCCCTCCGCCGAAGTCGAGGACGTCGAGCTTTATCATCCGAGAAGCTGGTGGACGAAATATGTGTTCAGCCAGGATGCCAAGATCATCGCCGTGCAATATTCGGTGACAGCCATCTCGATCGGCCTGGTGGCGCTGGTGCTCTCCTGGCTGATGCGGTTGCAGCTTGCCTTTCCCGGCTATTTCGCCTTCATCGACGCCGACCACTACTACCAGTTCATCACCATGCACGGCATGATCATGGTGATCTATCTCCTGACTGCGCTGTTCCTCGGCGGCTTCGGCAATTACCTCATTCCGCTGATGGTCGGCGCGCGCGACATGGTCTTCCCTTATGCCAACATGCTGAGCTACTGGATCTATCTCGTCGCGGTGCTGATCCTGGTCGCGGGCTTCTTTTCCCCCGGCGGCCCGACCGGGGCGGGCTGGACGCTGTATCCGCCGCAAGCCGTTCTGTCAGGCACACCCGGCGGCAAGGACTGGGGCATCTTATTGATGCTCACCTCATTGGTCGTCTTCATCATCGGCTTCACCATGGGCGGCCTGAACTATGTGGTGACCGTGCTGCAGGGGCGCACGCGCGGGATGACGCTGATGCGCATGCCGCTCACCGTCTGGGGCATCTTCACCGCAACCGTGATGGCGCTCTTGGCCTTTCCGGCCCTCTTCGTCGCCTGCGTCATGATGCTGTTCGACCGCCTGCTCGGCACCAGCTTCTTCATGCCCGCGATCGTCGAAATGGGCGAGCAACTGAAACATGGCGGTGGCAGCCCGATCCTGTTCCAGCACCTGTTCTGGTTCTTCGGCCATCCCGAGGTCTATATCGTCGCGCTGCCTGCCTTCGGCATCGTTTCGGACCTGATCAGCACGCATGCACGCAAGAATATCTTCGGCTACCGGATGATGGTCTGGGCGATCGTGATCATCGGGGGCTTAAGCTTCGTCGTGTGGGCGCACCACATGTATGTCAGCGGCATGAACCCGGCCTTCGGCTTCTTCTTCGCCACCACGACGCTGATCATCGCCGTCCCGACGGCGATCAAGGTCTACAACTGGGTGCTGACGCTCTGGCGCGGCGACATCCATCTGACGCTGCCGATGCTCTTTGCGCTTGCCTTCATCGTCACCTTCGTCAATGGCGGGCTCACCGGTCTGTTCCTCGGCAATGTCGTCGTCGACGTGCCGCTGTCGGATACGATGTTCGTCGTCGCGCATTTCCACATGGTCATGGGTGTCGCGCCGATCCTCGTCATCTTCGGGGCGATCTATCACTGGTATCCGAAGGTGACGGGACGCATGCTGAACGAGGTGCTCGGCCATATCCACTTCTGGATCACCTTCCTCGGCACCTATGCGATCTTCTTTCCGATGCATTATCTCGGCCTGCTCGGTGTGCCACGCCGCTATTTCGAGATGGGAGAGACGGCCTTCGTTCCGCCTTCGGCCCATACGCTGAACATCTTCATCACCGTCATGGCGCTGATCGTCGGGGCGGCTCAGATGGTCTTTCTGTTCAATCTGGTCTGGAGCCTTTTCCGGGGCAGGGAGGCGGGCGGCAATCCATGGCGGGCAACGACGCTCGAATGGCAGACGCCGCAGACCCCGCCGGCACACGGCAACTGGGGCAAGGATCTGCCTGTCGTCTACCGCTGGGCCTATGACTACAGCGTGCCCGGCGCCGCCGCCGATTTCATCCCGCAGAATGTGCCGGCAAGCGATGGCGTCACACGGGAGGTTCCGGCATGAACGTCATGCTGATCTTCCTGTCCGCAATCGGCGCCATCATCATCTGGTGGCTGGCCGGGCAGCGGCTGACCTCGAAACCCTGGCTCGAAACCGGCTCGGTGCAACTGCCGGCTCATGACGACGCCGAGCGGCAGCGGTCACCTGTGCCGGCGGTGAAGATCGGCCTCTTCGTGTTTCTCGGCGTCGTCGGAGCGATCTTCAGCCTCGCCGTCAGCGCCTATTTCATGCGCATGGCCTCTGCCGACTGGTGGGGGATGCCGGTTCCGCGCCTGCTCTGGGCGAATACCGCAGCACTCGCCTTGAGCAGTGCCGCGCTGCAATGGGCCAAACGGGAAGCACAGCACGGCCGCATGGAAAGCCTGAGGCCGGCGCTTGTGACAGGGCTTGCGCTTGCCGTCTTCTTTCTCGTCGGTCAGATCCAGGCGTGGCGGGAGCTGACGGCAGAAGGCTATGTGCTTGCCGACAATCCTGCCAACAGCTTCTTCTACATGCTGACTGGCCTGCACGGTCTGCATATTCTGGGCGGGCTTGCCGTTCTCACGCATACGACGGTCAGGGCATTTTCAGCCGACGCTCAACCGGAAAGGATGCGGCTCAGTGTCGATCTCTCGGCCATCTATTCGCATTTCATGCTCGCCGTCTGGCTTTTGCTCTTCGCGCTCTTTGCCGGCTGGGCGAATGATTTTGTCGATCTCTGCCGCACATTGCTTAACTAGGGGCTTAACTAGGCGCTGAATCAGGAGGTGCAGATGGCACAGACTATCGGGACACACGACGAAGCAAGCCTCACGCCATCAGGCCTGCGCGGCGTCGCGGCCGATTTCAGCTCGGATCAGCGCGCCTTCAAGACCGCCTCCTGGGGCAAGGCGATGATGTGGATATTTCTGCTCAGCGACACGTTCGTCTTCGGCTGTTTCCTGATCGCCTATATGACCGCCCGCATGTCGACGCCGGTCCCCTGGCCCAATCCGAGCGAAGTCTTCGCGCTCCATATCGGCGGCCAGGACGTTCCGCTGATCCTGATCGCGATCATGACCTTCGTGCTGATCTCGAGCAGCGGCACCATGGCGATGGCGGTCAATTTCGGCTATCGCCGCGAACGCCGCACTACAGCAATACTGATGCTGCTGACAGCACTTCTCGGGGCGACCTTCGTCGGCATGCAGGCCTTCGAATGGACGAAACTGATCACCGAAGGCGTGCGCCCCTGGGAAAATCCATGGGGGGCGGCACAGTTCGGATCGACCTTCTTCATGATAACAGGCTTTCACGGCACCCATGTCACTATCGGTGTCATCTTCCTGCTGATCATTGTCCGCAAGGTCTGGCGTGGCGATTTCGATGTGGAACGGCGCGGTTTCTTCACCAGCCGGAAAGGCCGCTACGAGGCCGTCGAGATCATGGGCCTCTACTGGCACTTCGTCGACCTGGTCTGGGTCTTCATCTTCGCGTTCTTTTATTTGTGGTGAGGTCGTCATGAGCGAGACAACGGCGCATGCGCAAGGCCCGACGGTACAGGCACAGGAACACGGACAGCAGCACCCGATCCGGCTCTATCTCCTGGTCTGGGGCCTGCTCTTCGTGCTCAGCGCCTTTTCCTATATGGTCGATTATCTCGGTATCCAGGGCTATCTCAGGTGGACGCTGATCCTGCTGTTCATGATGCTGAAAGCCGGCCTGATCGTCGCCGTCTTCATGCACATGGCCTGGGAACGGCTGGCGCTGGTCTATGCCATCCTGCTGCCGCCGCTATTGGTGCTGGTTTTCGTTGCACTCATGGTATCGGAAGCGGACTATACGATCTTAACCCGGCTCGCCTTCTTTGGCGCGTCGCCGTAGATACCGATCATCGGGAGAAAGCCCTGTATGGCTGAGGTCTTGTTGTTCCATCACGCACAGGGGCTGACCTCAGGTGTGCACGCGTTCGCCGACGCCATCAGGGCAAACGGCCATATCGTGCACACGCCTGATCTCTTCGAGGGGCGCACGTTCCCAAGCATCGAAGAGGGGCTTGCCTATATTGGTGAGATCGGATTCGACGCCATGAGGGAGCGCGGCGTCCGCATCGCCGATGAACTGCCTCCCGGACTTGTCTATGCCGGGTTCTCTTTTGGCGTGCTGCCGGCACAGAAGCTGGCGCAGACGCGGCCCGGAGCGCGCGGGGCTCTGCTCTTCTATTCCTGCCTGCCGATCAGTGGCGAATGGGCCTTTGGACCCTGGCCAGACGGCGTGCCGGTCCAGATCCACGGTATGGACAACGATCCGGTCTTTGTCGGCGAGGGGGACATCGACGCCGCCCGCGAGATCGCAGAGACGGTCGAGGACGCGGAGCTTTTCCTGTACCCCGGTGATCACCACTACTTCGCCGACAGCTCGCTGCCGTCCTATGATGCGGATGCGACCGCTCTACTGACCACTCGCGTGCTTATTTTTTTGGATCGCACGACGACCAGCCTTGCAGGCAAGAAGCACTCCAAGGACAATTTGTAGACCGCCGGCCTCCCGGATGCTTCCTTAGCGCCCGCCCATGGCCCATTGGCTGCTACGGGTTCCACGACCTTGCGATAGAGATGCCAGGTGGTGTGTCCGAGCACGCCAGACGCTGAATATAGTCTTATCCGGGTTTGCTGGATCTCAAGGCGTCCGTGATCTCTGCTCGTGCAACGCCGATGAGCGCCTCCATCGCTCTGCGCGCCGCGTCCGGATCTCTCATCCGGATAGCATCGAGGACGACATGATGCTTATCGAGAGCTTGTTCGTGAGACTGGCTGGCACGATTTGTGAGACGGAAACTGGCGAGCAAAGCAGCCCGAATAGCAGTCGCGAACTGCCGGTAGACCCAGTTGCCGCTGGCATTGATAATCGCGGTATGAAAATCCAAATCTGCCCGGCTCCATTCTTCGGTGTCGCGGGCATTGGCATCGACCATGTCTTCGTAGGCCTGTGCGATGCGTGCCAACTGCTTGGCCGTAGCGTTCGTGGCCGCCTGCGCGGCAGCTGCAGGCTCCAGCAGATGTCGTGCGTCGATCAACGATGTGTAGAAGGCTTCGTCGCCACCCATGGACAACATCACGTCCAGGACAAGCGGATCCAGATAGTTCCAATTCTCGCGTGGGAGGACAGTCGTCCCCGCTCGCGTGCGGGAGCGGGTCATTCCCAGAGCCACAAGATACTGCATAGCCTCACGTAGGCTTGTACGACTGACCCCGAACTTTTCAGTCAGGTCCGCTTCGTTAGGAAGCGTCGAACCTTCCGGCAGTTTTCCCGAGACGATCTGCTCGACGAGTTGCGTGAGCAACGCTTCGCGGACCGAGCGTTTTCCACGACCGGCAATCTCCTCTCCACTCTCAGTCAACTTTCTATCGGTTCGCATCATTTCCCCTGAACTCCTCGTTTCACGCCACTCTTTCACGGTGACTGCCGGTTCATTTCCGCTGGTTCCTAATCATACTCAACTAGCACGAAGCTAGCTGAAAAAACCACACTTATAGAAAAATAAATCCTATTTATATTGACATTAATCGTACCAATAATATTGTTTGCTCGTCTGCATGAGCCCGGCACGCCCGAGTTCAACGATTTTCTGCAATCAATAGGGAGGGAGCGATGAAGCTCATCAAGCAAGCTGCCGTCTTGGCGCTAAGCACGTTCAGCGCCGCGTTTGTCACGCCGGTCTATGCCCAGGACAAAGATCTCAAAGTTGGCGCCATCTACATGGATGCGCAAGGCTTCTATGCCGGTGTTCGCAAAGGCATCCAAACCGGCGCGAACGACGCTGGCCGGAAGCTCGATATCGTTGAGACCAATGCGCAAGGAGATGTGAGCAAAGAATCCTCCTTCATCGATTCGCTGATCTCGTCCGGGGTGCAGGCGATCATCGTTTCGCCGGTTTCAGCCGACGGCTCCTACCGAGCAATTCGTCGCGCTCACGAAGCAGGTATTCCGGTCGTCTGCTACAACACCTGCTTGAACGACGCCGACATGAAGCAATATATCTCGGCCTATGCCGTCGGCGACCCCTATGATTTCGGGCATAAACTCGGTGATGCGGCTGCCGATTACTTCATCGCCGAGAAGAAGGACGCGCCGAAAATCGCTGTTCTCAACTGCGAATTCGTCGAAGTCTGCGTTACCCGCCGCAAGGGCTTCGAGGAAGCGCTGAAGGCCAAGATTCCGGGCGCTCAGATCGTTGCGAACCAGGAAGGTGCTATCCTCGACAAGGCGGTTTCCGTCGCGAGCACGATGCTTTCGTCCAACCCCGATATCGATGCGTTCTTCGGTGAAGCCGGTGGCGCTACGCTTGGTGCTGCTCGTGCCGTCAAGAGTCAGGGCAAGACCGGCAAGGTTGTCGTCTTTGGTGGCGATATGACCACGGAGATCGCTCAAGAACTTGCAGACTTCACGGTCATCAAGGCAGTCGTAGACATTTCGGGCCAGGGCCTCGGCAAGCTGGCGCTCGCACAGGCGATCAAGTCGATCGATGGCCAGCCGCCGGAGGGGATCAAGGTTCCCTACGATATCGATCTCTACAAGTCGTCCGACGACGGCAAGGCTTGGCTCAAGGCGCATGCCGACGGTATTCCGTGAGGTATGTCGTCTGACGAGACCAGCAATCGAGGCCGCCAGGAAGCTGGCGGCGTCTTCTCATCGGTGGATAATGTCATGACACAGATATCGCGCTCGGTTGAGGCTGCTCGCCGCTCAATCGCGTCAATCAAGGGATGCACCCGCCAATACCCGGGCGTATTGGCCCTTGACAACGCAACTTTTGAAGTCGCGGCAGGCGAGGTTAGGGCCCTTCTAGGCAAAAACGGCGCCGGCAAATCGACCCTCATCCGGCTCCTGACCGGAGCCGAAGTGCCAGACACCGGAAGCGTCGCGGTTGATGGCGAGGAACTCCGTTATTCAGGCTCAAATCGGGCTCAGGATGCTTTCGATAAGGGAGTGCGCGTCGTCTACCAGGAGCTTAGCCTGGTGCCGGGAATGTCGCTTGCCGAAAACCTCTTCCTCGGGCGCTGGCCGCGAAAAGGGGGTGTCATCCAGTACGCCAATATGGAGGCCGAGGCTTCCGAGGCGATGGGCCGGCTTGGTTTGGACCGGCCGCCCAATTCCCTGGTGGCGAGCCTAAGCCCGGCTGAACGCCAGCTGCTGGAAATCGCCCGCGTACTGCTCGGCAAACCTAAGCTTGTTATCCTGGACGAACCAACGAGCTCGCTCGCTGCAGTTGAGGCCGAGAAAGTGATGGCGGCCGTCAAGCGGATCGCTTCCGATGGCATTGCGGTCATCTACGTCAGTCATCGGATGAACGAAATTCGTCAGATCGCGCACTCGGCGACGATTATGCGCGATGGTCGCATTATCGAAACGGTTGATGTAAAGGGCGCCGACACGCGCGAGATTGTCCGGCTTATGCTCGGGTCTGAAGCGTCTCAGACGGCCGCACTCGAAAACAGAAGCCAGGGACAGACCGTTCTCGAAGTAAAGGACCTTGCTCTGTCCCCTAAACTGGCCTCCATCTCCTTTTCGCTCAAGGCAGGGGAAGTTTTGGGCATCGCGGGTCTGCTTGGTTCCGGCCGTACCGAGCTTCTGCAAGCGATTATGGGTGTCCAAACCCAGGACCGCGGCAACGTGCTTGTTGACGGGGTTTCGGTGACGCCCGGTCACTACAAGAAAATGATAGCCCGAGGTTTCGGATATACGCCGGAAAGCCGCAAGGAAGAGGGGATCGTCCCGCTCCTTGGGGTCGATGAGAACACGTTGTCGACGAATTTTTCGGGCGTCAGCAAGAGTGGCATTCTTTCCTCCAGATTGATGGCAGAAGCCACGCGCAAAGTCGTCGAGAGACTGCATATCAAGACGGCGCGGACAGATAGTCCTATCGGCACGCTGTCAGGCGGCAATCAGCAGAAGGTTGTCATCGGTCGTTGGGTTTACGCCAACAGTCGCGTCCTTCTTCTCGACGAGCCCACTCGCGGCGTTGACGTCGAGGCCAAGGCCCAGATCTATACAATCATCCGTCAGCTCGCTGCCGAAGGGCGCAGCATCATCTTCGTCTCGAGTGAGATTGAGGAGCTGCCTCTCGTCTGCGATCGGGTTCTCGTGCTTCGTGACGGGACGCTGCAGGAAGAGTTCAAATCACCGACCATTGATCAGGACGCCTTGATGGCAGCCTGCATCGCAGGACATTGAGGGAGACACGCGATGTCACTCGACCAGGCTGCAAAGCCCATTTCCGCCCGGACCTCGAACAAATCCGGCTTCAACTTCTCTCAACACATGAACGAACTCAGCCTGTTCGTTGCAATTGTCGTACTCTACATCGTCTTCACATCGACGGCGAATGGCTTTCTATCCTTTAATAATCAAATCAACATCCTCCGCGACGCGGCGACGATCGGTATTGCTGCGTGGGCCGCAACGCTGATCATCATCGCCGGTGAGATTGATGTCAGCGTCGGACCGATGGTGGCTTTCATCTCGGTGGTCCTGGCGTTTTTTCTTCAGTGGGGCGTTCCTACTCCGATTGCATTTGCGCTTGCGATTGTCGTCGGTGCACTGCTTGGATCTATCGCAGGAGCATTGCGTGCGTATTTCGATGTGCCGTCTTTTGTCGGGACGTTGGGCCTTTGGAGCGCCTTGCGCGGGACGGCTCTCTTTGTGACGGACGCGCTTCCGGTCTCGATTGGTCGAAACGACACCTTGGACGCGTTGGATCGCTCGGTCCTCGGCATCCCACCTGCGGCTATCATTATGCTGGTGTTGTTCGCAGTCTTTGCATTCATCAGCCGAAAGACTGCGTTTGGACGGTCGGTCTTCGCGATTGGCGGCAATGCGCATGCTGCGTTCCTGAGCGGTATCAGCGTATCGAAGATCCGCGTTACGCTTTTCGCGATTGCCGGTGCCATGGCAGCGATCTCGGGCATTCTGCTGGTGTCGCGCCTTGGGTCCGGCAATGCGACCGCAGCCACCGGCCTCGAATTCGATGTCATCGCGGCAGTCGTTGTCGGCGGCACCTCGCTGTCGGGAGGGCGGGGATCAATGCTCGGTACGCTCCTGGGCGTGTTGGTCATTACTCTCATTGGAAACGGCCTCGTCTTGCTGGGGATCAATCCCTTCTTCCAGCAGGTCGTTCGTGGTCTGATCATTGTTATCGCGGTGCTTGCCAATATTCAGGCGATCAAGCGCAGCGTGTCGCGTAACAAGGGTTGAGCCCATGTCGGTAGTCAACCTCGCAGCTGGCCCGCTTTCGCTTCGCGTCTCGACGAAGGGCGGGCTTTTGCTGGGCTTTTGGCGGGACGTTGGTATCGGAAAAGTCCCGCTGTTACGCCCCAGCCAGTCGGAGGACGCAAATGCATTGGGATCGTCCTGCTATCCGCTCGTGCCATTCGGCAATCGGGTGAAGGACAACCGGTTTTCCTTCGATGGCAACGACTACCAGTTCAGGCCGAATACCGAGTGGGATAAGCATTATCTGCACGGTGAAGGATGGCAAGCGGAGTGGTCGCTGGGAAGACAAACGCCCACCTCGGTCGAGATGAGCTTTACCCATCGGGGCGGTGCAACCCCTTACGAATATCGGGCGCATCAGCACTTTGCTCTAAGTGAGGAGAGGCTGACGATGACGCTGACGGTCGAAAACCGCGGCGAACGAGCTATGCCGTTCGGGCTGGGTTGGCATCCCTATTTCCCGATGACGCCCAACACCACGTTGCTCGCGCCTGCCCGGAAATTCTGGACGGAGGTGAAAGGTTGGCTGCCGGGTGAGCAAACCGAAATTCCGGCAGATCTTGATTTCAGTTCACCAGCGAAGCTGCCTCATCGATGGGTCAACAACGGTTTCGAGGATTGGAGCGGCGAGGCATTTATAGTATGGCCGGAGTGGCACACATCGCTGCATCTAACCGCTGACGCAATCTTCAAGCACGCCTTTGTATTCGTGTCGGACACGACATTCGATCCAGACTTTAAGCGCGACTACTTTTGCTTCGAGCCAATGACCCATCTGGCCAATGGACATAACCTGCCTGATCTCGGCGAGTTGAAGGTGTTGCAACCCGGCGAAATCCTCTCCGGAAGCATGCGCCTGCGCCCCTCAAGCCACTGGAATTGACGGTTTTGGAGTTTATGAATGTCTACGATCGACCGTTATGACTATATCATAGTTGGCGGCGGAAGCTCTGCCTGTGTGGTTGCGGCGAAACTGGTGCGAGAGGGCAGGGCCAAGGTTCTGCTTCTAGAGCGTGGCCCCGCCAAGGCTAACCCTATCATGCACTTTCCGGCGGGCTACATGAAGTTCCTCGCCAAGGACACGTATCTGTCCATGCACCAGACGAAGCCGCAGCCGCAACTGAACGGGCGCGGTCCGATCGTCCCACAGGGGAAAGTGCTAGGTGGCGGCAGCACGGTCAACGCGATGGTTTATATGCGCGGCCAGGCTGCCGACTTCGATCTTTGGAACGAACTCGCCACGTCAGAAGGCTCCAACGATGGAGCGTGGTCATACGCAGACCTGCTGCCATATTTCAAAGAGCAGGAAGATAACGACCATCTTGCCGGCGAATTTCATGGGGTAGGCGGGCCGCTCAAGATCTCTCATCTCGGCCATACCAGCCCGATGACGCGCACCTACATAAAGACGCTGCAGGGTATGGAAATCCCTTATAATCCTGACTTCAATGGTGCCCGCCAGTTCGGTGTCGGCTTCATGCAGCACACAATCGATTGGAGGACTCGCAAGCGCTCCAGCTCCGTCGACGCCTTCCTCGCCCCGGTTATGAACAACCCACTGCTGACGATCGAAACTGAAGCAACAGTGACGTCGCTGGAGATGAACGGCGACCAGGTGACTGGCGTCCGATACGTGCAGAAGGGCACATCGAAGCAGGCGGACGCTGGCAAGGAGGTCATACTTGCAGCTGGCGCTTACCAGACGCCGAAGCTCCTCATGCTGTCGGGCATTGGTCCGGAGGATGAGCTGACAAGGCACGGCCTGAAGACAGTCGTCGCGTTGCCCGGTGTCGGGAAGAATCTGCAGGACCACTATGAGTGCCCGGTCGTCGCGACCACAAAGGGCTCGTTTGGCTATTATGGGCAAGACCGCGGTTGGCCGATGATCAAGGCCGGATTGCAGTATCTGATGTTCAAGTCGGGGCCGGTCTCGACCACTGGGGTCGAGACGTGCGCGTTCTATGATCCAGACGGCAATAATGACCGACCGACTATCCAAATGTTCTGTGTTCCTACGGTTTACCTCGACCGTGACGTCATGGGTACCGAACCTGGCGACGGCGTGACGATCAACTCACTTCTGTTGCGACCGAAGGCAAGAGGCTCGGTGACACTGGCATCGAAGGACCCCTTCGACAATCCCATCGTCGACACGCGAATTTTCGGCCATCCGGACGACCTGCGTCTCACCATGGCAGCTTTCCGGTTCGCGAGAACAGTGTTGGACGCGTCGCCTATGAGGGACCTGATCGAAAAAGAAATTTTTCCGGGACCGGACGTAACCAGCGACGATGCCGTCGCGGCTCACTGCAAACGGACAGTGAAGACGGGATACCACCCCGTCGGGACTTGTAAGATGGGACGGGATTCGGATCAGGAAGCTGTCTTGGATCTAAACCTGCGGGTAAGGGGAACGCGAAGCCTTCGAGTGGTGGATGCATCGATGATGCCGGCGATCGTCAGCGGCAACACCAACGCCGCTGTCATGGCAGCAGCGGGAAAAGCTGCAGACCTCATCCTCGCATGAACAGGCATATTTCATGAAAATCACAAGGCTTACGACCTACATTGTCCCACCACGATGGTTGTTTCTGAAGATCGAGACGGACGAAGGCATCGTCGGCTGGGGCGAACCGGTTGTCGAGGGCAGAGCATTGACGGTCGAGGCGGCCGTCCATGAACTTGCTGATTACCTTGTCGGCAAGGACCCCTTTTTGATCGAGGACCATTGGACCGTCATGTATCGCGGCGGGTTCTACCGCGGCGGCGCCATCCACATGTCGGCGATCTCGGGGATCGACCAGGCACTCTGGGACATCAAGGGCAAGGCGCTTGGTCAGCCGATCCATTCGCTGCTCGGCGGCCAGGTGCGCGACCGCATCAAGGTCTACTCTTGGATCGGCGGCGATCGCCCGTCCGATGTGGCTGACAATGCCAAGGACGTGGTTTCCCGCGGCTTCAAAGCGATCAAGATGAACGGTGCTGAAGAACTTCAGATCGTAGACACTTACGACAAGATAGATGCGATCATTGCGAACATTGCAGCAGTCCGCGAGGCTGTCGGTCCCCACGTAGGCATCGGCGCCGACTTTCACGGCCGGGTTCATCGACCAATGGCCAAAGTTCTCGCCAAGGAGCTCGAACCCTACAAGCTGCTTTTCATCGAAGAACCGGTGCTGTCCGAACACCGCGAAGCATTGAAGGAAATGGCCAATCATTGTTCAACACCGATTGCTCTCGGCGAGCGCCTGTATTCACGCTGGGACTTCAAGCAGGTTCTCTCGGATGGTTATGTAGACATCTTGCAGCCGGATCTGAGCCATGCTGGAGGCATCACCGAATGCCGCAAGATCGCGACGATGGCCGAGGCTTACGACGTTGCGCTTGCACCACATTGCCCGCTCGGCCCGATTGCCCTTGCTGCCTGCTTGCAGATTGATGCCGTCAGCTACAATGCCTTCATTCAGGAGCAAAGTCTGGGCATTCACTACAACAGCGGAAACGATATCCTCGACTACATCTCAAACACGGAGATTTTCCATTACGACGATGGCTTCGTATCGATACCGCAAGGCCCGGGTCTTGGCATCGAGGTGAACGAGGAATATGTCAGGGACCGCGCCAGGGAGAGCCACCGTTGGCGCAATCCGGTGTGGCGGCATGAGGATGGAAGTCTCGCCGAATGGTAAAGGCGATAGCATGTCGGCGTAACAGTCACCCAATGGTGAATCTCTCCGGCGTTGACGGGCCTGACGGGCTGGCTGTCGATGCCGCCGGTGCAGATCGATCTTGAGGCGCCGCAGCATTCAGAATAGCGTTCGAAACATTCAAACTGCTGAGAGAATCTTCATGGAAAACCGTCCCTACTACGCCCCTCCCGGTGGGCTTCCGCCGCAAACCGATCTCCTGTCCGGCAAAGCGGTCTTCACCACTGCCTATGCGGTGATCCCCCGAGGCGTAATGACGGATATCGTCACGAGCTACCTTCCTCACTGGACGAACACGCGGGCTTGGATCCTTGCGCGGCCTTTGACGGGTTTTTCGGAAACCTTTTCGCAATACATCATGGAGGTCGCACCTGGCGGCGGAAGCACGAAGCCTGAACCGGAGCCGCGCGCTGAAACGGCAATCTTCGTCGTGGCGGGGACTTTGGCGATCGGGTACGAAGGGCGCGTCCACAATCTTCGTCCAGGATCCTTTGCCTTCCTCCCTGCCGGCAGTGCCTGGACGCTCCAAAACGACGGCGCGGATGTGGCGACGTTTCACTGGATAAGAAAGGCCTTCCAGGAGGTCCAGGGATTGGATCGGCCGGCTGCGATCTTCACGCATGAGGAAGAGCATCAGCCGGGTGCGATGCCTGACACGGATGGCCGGTGGGCGACGACGCGCTTCATCGATCCCGCGGACATGCGTTACGACATGCACGTCACCATCGTCACGTTCGAACCGGGTGCTGTGATCCCCTTCATGGAAACCCATGTGATGGAACATGGTCTCTATGTTCTCGAAGGACGGGCCGTCTACCGCCTCAACGAGGATTGGGTGGAAGTTCAGGCCGGCGATTTCATGTGGCTGCGCGCGTTCTGCCCGCAAGCCTGCTACGCAGGTGGACCGGGCCGCTTCCGCTATCTGCTCTACAAGGACGTCAATCGGCACGCGTCTCTCTGGTAGGCTTGGACCATTCCGATACTTGATGCGTTGCGGGCGAAGGAGACGTCACGCTTCCATTCACGCGTATCGCGCATCAGTTCGGCAGGAGTAGTTTACCTGCCAGGCGCGCAACTCAGTGGAAGCAGTGCTTTCGCACCGGCAATCAGCGGGGCAATGGCTTGGTTTGAGCGGCAGCCGACCTGCCGTCATTCGTCGCTCGCTCGAGCCCGCGGATATGGGCGTCGAGCAGGGATACCGCACTGTGGAAGTCACGCTTCTTCAGGGTGTCGACGATCTGTCGGTGCGCATGGCTCGACCCGGGTCGCCAGCCGGCCGAACGCGTCGCCGAGAATATGATGCGTGAGTTTGCGAGCTGAAGATCGTCGAGCATGCTGAGCAGTCTTGGCATCCGACAGGGAGTGACCAATTCCCTGTGAAAGTTGCGGTTGGCCTGTTCCCATTCCTCAATGGTTTTTGCCTGGTCTCCGGCCGCGAGCGCCAGTTCTATTCTTTCGAATGCGGCAGCATTGATCCTGGGGGCTGCCAGCCTCAGCGCCAATGTCTCGAGCGCGGCGCGAATCTCCACGGTTTCCTGAATTGAAGCCTGATCCAGCGGCGCAACACGCATGCCGCGGCGCGGTTCGCTGACGACCAGCCCCTGGGCGCGCAGAAGTTGAAAGGCTTCCCGGGCGGGCACATGGCTGGCGTCGAATTCCTCAGCGATATGATCCTGCCGAAGCGGGGTTCCCGCAGCCAGTTCTCCGGCGACAATTCTCTCCCCGATCACACGAGCGATGCGTTCTGCGACTGTTTCTGCCATGATATTCCATAGATAATCTATGATAAAATAGATTGATCGAGCCAAATTCGGGCGATAGCCTCTTAAATAGGTAGCATAGTCATAGATTATCTATAATTCAAGCGAGTTCCAACATGCTGCTATCGGTGCTCGTGCAGGAGAATGGTCATGTTGAAAACAGAGGCGGCAACGGAGCACGGCTGTATGAGAGATCCCTGGACGCTCACCTCGGCACGCGAGCTTTACGATCTGCCGTTCAACGAGCTGCTCTTCCGCTCACAAACCGTCCATCGAATGAATTTCGACCCTAACCGCGTCGAGCTTGCCAAACTGCTGAATATCAAGACAGGCGGCTGTCCGGAGGACTGTGGCTACTGCAGTCAATCGGCCCACCACGCTTCCGGCCTGACGGCGACCAAGCTCATGAAACTCGAGGACGTAGTTTCCGAGGCCCGCAAGGCGAAGGAAAACGGCGCCACGCGTTACTGCATGGGTGCCGCATGGCGCAGCCCCAAGTCCCGGGACGAGGCGGCGATCGTCGCCATGGTGAAGGCGGTAAAATCGCTTGGCCTCGAAACCTGTATGACGCTTGGCATGCTTTCGCCGGAGCAGGCCGAGGCCTTCGCGGATGCCGGCCTCGACTATTACAATCATAACATCGATACCTCGGAAAATTTTTACCCCGCAGTCGTCACGTCGCGTCGCTTCGAGGATCGCCTGGAGACGCTGGCCCATGTGCGAGAGGCAGGCATCAAGGTCTGCAGTGGCGGAATATTGGGATTGGGCGAGACGGAAGATGACCGGATCGACATGCTCGTTACGCTCGCCAATCTGCCGACGCCGCCCGAGAGCGTGCCAATCAACATGCTGATCCCCGTTGCCGGCACCAGATTGGCAAACGCATCCCCTGTCGATCCGATCGAGTTCATCCGCATCATTGCCCTTGCGCGCCTGATGATGCCGAGTTCGTCGGTGCGTCTGACCGCCGGCCGAACGGCAATGAGCGATGAGATGCAGGCGCTTTGCTTCTTTGCCGGCGCCAACTCGATCTTCATCGGCGACACGCTGCTGACGGCAAGCAATCCAGGCAATGACCGCGATTCAAGGCTCCTCGGCCGGCTGGGCCTCACGCCCGTCACCATGGAGATGTCGGGTGATCTCTGACCGGCTTGCCCGCTACGATGGGAAACTTGAGCAACTGCGGCAGAGGAACCGGCTGCGCGCACTCAGCCACGATACCGGCGCCGATTTCACGTCGAACGACTATCTGGGGCTTGCCGCATCGCCTGCCATGGGCGCTGCGCTGATCGCCGCAATCGAGCGTGGGCTGCCGGTTGGTGCCGGCGGATCGCGGTTGCTTCGTGGCAATCATGCGGAACATGAGGCCCTTGAGGAGGAGGCCGCCGTCTTCTTTCGTTGCGAGCGAGTGCTTTATTTCGGCAGCGGCTATGCCGCAAATCTCGCCGTTCTTTCGACCCTGCCGCAGCGCGGCGATCTCATTGTCCATGACTGTCTGGTACACGCAAGCGCACATGAAGGGATGAAGGCAGGGCGGGCCGACGTCGTTTCCGTACCGCATAATGATGCGAATGCGATCGATGATGCAATCCGCACTTGGCGTGCGGCAGGTGGGGCGGGTTTTCCGTGGATTGTTGTGGAGAGCCTCTACTCGATGGATGGCGACCGCAGCTCCTTGTCGGATCTGGTGGATATAGCC
Organism: Rhizobium sp. WYJ-E13; assembly: GCF_018987265.1. NCBI lineage: Bacteria > Pseudomonadati > Pseudomonadota > Alphaproteobacteria > Hyphomicrobiales > Rhizobiaceae > Rhizobium > Rhizobium sp. WYJ-E13. Next base: position 487,459 of record NZ_CP076854.1, read on the forward strand.
GATCGTCACGACGGCTTTCTCTTCGTCGACGAGGCACACGCGACAGGCGTGCACGGTACCGGCGGTATCGGCTATTGCGCCGACATCGAAGGCCGCGACAATGTTATCGTCCTGCATACGTGTGGCAAGGCGCTCGGGGCTGCCGGTGCTCTTGTCGGCGCCAGTCGTGTGCTTTGCGATTTTCTCGTCAACAGGGCTCGCCCCTTCATCTATTCGACGGCGCCTTCGCCTCTGCAGGCGGCCTGCGTGCGCCATGCGCTGGCCATTCTGTCGCGGGAGCCGGAAAGGCGGGCCAGGCTTCACGACCTCATTGGGTTTGCCAACACAAGATTTGTCGAACGCCTGGGCAGGCCGGCAGGCGGCACGCAGATCTTGCCGGTCATCATCGGCGACAATGGCCGGACCATGCGCGTTGCCGATCGCATGCAGTCGAAGGGTTATGATATCAGGGCGATCCGACACCCGACCGTCCCCGTCGGCACGGCCAGGCTGCGCATCACGATCACCCTGAATGTCGATAGACCTGTCATCGCAGGGATGATGGACGAGCTTGCCGAGGTGATTGAAGAGGAGGCGGCATGAGCAGGCGCTTCGTCATCACCGGGACCGATACCGGAATAGGCAAGACCGTCTTTGCGGCCGCGCTGACGCGTGCGCTCGACGCTTGCTACTGGAAGCCTGTCCAATCGGGCCTCGAGGAGGAGACGGACAGCGAGACGGTCAGACGACTTGGCGGGCTTTCGCCCGAACGGATCCTGCCCGAGGCCTGGCGCCTCCAGACCCCGGTTTCACCGCATCTTGCGGCTGAAATCGACGGCGTCGTCATTGAGCCGGATTCGCTTCTACTCCCGGACGCGAAGCGACCTCTGGTCATCGAGGGGGCCGGTGGCCTGCTCGTCCCGTTGACCCGGCATATCACCTTCATCGACGTTTTCGCGCGCTGGCGACAACCGGTCATCCTCTGCGCCAGGACCGGGCTCGGCACCATCAACCACACCCTGCTGTCGATCGAAGCGATGAGCAGACGGCAGGTTCCCATTTTCGGCATTGCTTTTATCGGCGAGGAGCGTTCCGACACCGAGAAAATCATCATGGAAATGAGCGGCATCCCAAGTCTCGGCCGCCTGCCGCGCCTCGACCGGCTGACGCCGGACACGTTGCGCCGCGCTTTCGATGCGCATTTCGATATCTCGGTCTTTCAGAAGGTTGCCGCAGCATGACCGGCTCTTCTTCGACATCGCCGGTCTGGCATCCATTCAGCCAGCATCAACTCGAACCCGTGTTCAAGCAGATCGTCCGGACGGACGGCGCCTATCTGATCGACGAGAACGGTCGTTCGGTCTTTGATGCCATATCGTCCTGGTGGGTCATCACTCACGGGCATCGCCATCCCGCCATCATGCAGGCGATCCGGCTTGCGCTGGAGCGCTTCGACCAGATCATTTTTGCCGAGTACACACATGAGCCGGCGGAAGCTTTGGCCCGCGGTTTGATCGGCCTGGCCCCTCCAGGCATGGCCCATGTCTTTTATTCAGACAGCGGCTCGACCGCGGTGGAGGTCGCCATAAAAATGGCGCTCGGGTTCTTCCACAACAACAGAGCGCCACGCTCGCGGGTCGTCGTCATGGAACATGGCTATCACGGCGATACGATCGGCACCATGTCCGCCGGCGAACGCGGTGTCTTCAATGCGCCCTACGCGCCTCTGCTCTTCGATGTCGACACTATCCCGTTCCCGGAAGAAGGCCGCGAGCAGCAGACGCTCGACGCCCTCGAACGGTTCTGCCGCGGTGGCGAGATCGCGGCCCTGCTGATTGAACCCTTGGTTCTCGGCGCCGGCGGCATGAAGATGTATTCGCCTCATCTGCTGACGGAATTCAGGCGGATCACCGAACGATACGACACGCTCCTGATCGCCGACGAGGTGATGACGGGCTGGGGGCGGACCGGAACCCTGCTCGCATGCGAACAGTCCGACATCACCCCCGACATCCTGTGCCTTTCGAAGGGGATTACCGGCGGCGCTCTGCCTCTGGCAGCAACCTTGTGCACGGCCGAGATATTTGCTGCGCATCTTTCGGACGATCGCAGCCGGATGTTTTTTCACTCCAGTTCGTATACCGCCAACCCCATCGCCTGTGCCGCCGCTCTGGCAAATCTCGACGTGTGGTGCAAGGAGCCGGTCAAGGAGCGTATTCAGGCGGTTGCGGACATGCATCATGAGAGGCTGGTGCGGTTTCGGCCCGATCCCCGTTTTTCCAATATTCGTCAGCAGGGCACGATTGCCGCGCTCGATCTCGCCGTCGAAACAACGGGGTATCTTTCCGAGGTTGGCCCGCGTCTCAGGGCTTTCTTTCGTCAAAGAGATCTCCTCATCCGCCCGCTCGGAAACGTCATCTATCTGATGCCGCCATATTGCGTGACGGAAAGCGATCTCGATCGAGCCTATGGCGCCATTGAAGAGGCGGCAGATTTCATCAGGAAAGCGGCATCATGACGATCGTTAGCCGGATGGCAGGCTTCGGGCATTATGTTCCTGAGCGGCGTGTCGAGAACCTGGAAATCGAAACGCAGCTTGGCCTCGACGCGGGCTGGATCGAGGGGCGGACCGGCATCCGCTCGCGACGCTGGGCGATGCCCGGCCAGACGCTGACGGATCTTGCGTCGAACGCAGGTGCGATGGCACTTGAGGAAGCAGGCGTGGACCGCAGCGACATTGCACTGACCCTTCTTGCAACATCGACGCCGGATCATCTTCTGCCACCTTCGGCTCCGCTGCTTGCATGCCGTCTCGGCTTGCAGTCCTCCGGAGCGATCGACCTTGCGGGCGCCTGTTCCGGCTTTCTCTACGCGCTTGTGTTAGCCGACGGTTTTGTCAGGACCTGGGGTAGGCCTGCCCTTGTCGTTGCCGCCAACATACTCAGTCGCCGCATCAACATGGACGAGCGGGGGACCGCCGCAGTCTTCGCGGACGCTGCCGGCGCAGTCGTGCTTGCGCCGTCGACGGATTCACATGGCGGTGTTCTCGGGGTCGAACTGATGCAGGAGGGAGAGAATTACGACCTCATTCAGATCCCGTCCGGCGGCAGTGCGCGTCCTTTTGAAATCGGGACCAATCCGCGGGAACTTCGGATGACGATGCGTGACGGGAGAGCAGTGTTTGTCCAGGCGGTCCGGATGATGACGCAATCGTCGGTCAGGGCCATGGAACAAGCTGAACTGGCCGCAAACGATATAGATCGTTTCGTTCCGCATCAGGCCAATTCGCGCATTATCGACGCTGCCTGTGATCAGCTTGGCCTCCAGCCCGCCAAGGCGGTGCGGACCATAGGGGAATTCGGCAACTCCTCGGCCGCCACCATCCCTCTGTCTCTTTCCCTGGCCAACAAGCAGCAGCCGTTCGCTCCTGGCGAACATTTGCTTCTGGCCGCGGCCGGCGCAGGGATGATTGGCGGAGCAGTCGTCTTTGGCGTCTGAAGATTGCCATGCCACCGAATGGGTTCTGCAGTGGAGGCCAGGGAAGAGGGTGCTTGGCTCAGAAGTCGAGCCGGATCAGCAGGACACGCCCAACGCTCTTGAGCGTTGACTCCGGTCAATGAAGAAGTCCGCGCCCTTAGTCATAGTCCTTCGATTGTGATGTTGGCGCTCATCCAGCGCATCAGATGCAAGCGCCGTCGCGAGCAATGACAAGGGCTCGCCGGCGCGGATCACCGGTCCTGCGGGCTGGAAGGATGAAAGGGTCACCTTGGTTCATCCGGCTCGCGATTTCCTTGGTCGGACGCCTGATGAGACGGCAGACTATCATCTCAACGCTGGGGAAGAGTCCATGAAGTCGAGCCTGTTCTCTTCCCTCTCCAACATCATCGATCCCGGCGATGCGCTGGGCGAAGTCCTTTTCGGACTGATCATGGCGCTGACATGGACGGTCGGATCACGGCTTATCCTCGAACAGGAGGGGTTGAATGTCCGCGAACTGGTCATTGCGACCATTGGATGCAATGTCGCCTGGGGCACCATAGACGCGGTTTTGTTCGTCCTGGGCACCACGTTTTACAAGAGCCGACGCTTGCGTCTCTTCCGGCAAATCAAAGCGGCAAAAAGCGAAGCATCGGCACTCACTATGATCGAGAAGGAGTTTCCGATTGAAGAGGTGCCATTCGCTGCAAAGGCTGCGGATAGGGACGCGCTCTACCGATCGCTCCTTGCGCTTGCCCGCCGCGCCGACCCTTTGAAGGTGTCCCTGTCAAAAGTCGATATAGGCGCCGCAATCGCGATCTTCCTCTTGGTCTCGGCCACGTCCCTTCCTGCAGTCGCTCCCTTCCTGTTTATCGCCAATGCCGAACTGGCCTTGAGAGTGAGCAACCTGTTTCTCATTCTATTGCTGTTCGTGACGGGCTATGCATGGGCGAGTTTTTCAGGCGGCAAGCCACTTCGCGCAGGCGTCACGATGATCTGTCTCGGCTTGCTTCTTGTCTCGATAGCAATCGCGCTTGGCGGTTGAGGCCTTTGGATCAGCTTATACGGATGCGACCGTTGTTCTTTCATGAGGTATCGGCCTCCTGCTTTTAAACGGCACGGGCGCGCAGCGGTGATATACTCACCCGACGAGGCGATCTCGCGCTGGCCGTCGACTGTCTTGCGCGATGAGGAGAGGCTTGGCCGCGGCATCCCGCCTTGGCCCAGGAAGGGAAGGAGACAACGCATGACCAATGTAGCGATCCACCCAATCGTGGATTCCGGATACCGGGCGATCGATGCGCCATTTGCCGGCGGCACGCTGATGTGCAACTGCGCGAGCAACCCGGTGAAGGTCCGCATCAAGGGCGATATCGCCCACAACCATGCCTGCGGCTGCACGAAATGCTGGAAGCCGAAGGGGGCTGTCTTTTCGGTGGTTGCAGTGACCCCCACGCAGAATGTCGAGGTGCTGGAGAATGGAAACAAGCTGGCGGTCGTCGACGCATCGGCGCTGATCCAGCGCCATGCCTGCAGGGAATGTGGGGTTCACATGTACGGGCCGGTCGAGCGCGAGCATGCCTTCCAGGGACTGTCCTTCGTCCATCCCGAACGGTTCCAGGAGAAAGGCTGGGCCGGCCCCGGCTTTGCGGCCTTCGTATCGTCGATCATCGAAAGCGGATACGACCCTGGAAAGATGAGCGCCGTCCGGTCTCATCTCAAGGAGGTTGGGCTTGAGCCTTACGATTGCCTGTCGCCCGCGCTGATGGATTTGATCTCCATCTGGACGGCGAAAAAGGCGGGGGTTCTGCCGGCCTGACGTGCGGCGGAAGTTCGCGTCTGCCGGCAGAGCATCACTCGATGCGATGCCGGCAGATGAGAACTGTCAACGATCGCTAGGGCTCCAGTTTCGATTGCCCTCGTGTCAGATCGGCGATCAAACGAGAAATTGTCTCCAGGTCATCCTCCGGAATCTGCAGGTTCATTTCGGCACTGATCCCGTCGAAGTGCTGTGCGACGATGCGCACGCCTTCAAAGGAAGAGAGGCGAGCCTTCACCATCGACAGATCGGAGACCCGCAGATCGAGTTTTCGTTCGACCATCGTGACGACGGGCGCAAGGGTGGCTGTTTTCAGGCAGGCTCCGGCAGTTCCGCCATAGGCCCGAACGAGACCGCCTGTGCCAAGCAGGATGCCGCCGAACCAACGGGTAACGATGACGACAACATTGTCGAGCGATCGGCCGTCGATGGTAGCCAGTATCGGTTTGCCCGCTGTGCCGGTGGGCTCACCGTCATCGCTAAAGCGATAGCCCTGCCCAATACGCCATGCCCAGCAATTGTGGTTCGCCGACGCCGAGGAATTCTCCGCGATCACCCTTGTCGCCTCGGCTTCATCGATGACAGGAAAAGCGGACGCGATAAATCTGCTTTTCTTGATCGTCGCCTCGAGCGTGGCTGGCTCAACAAGACGAAACATGAATAACCGGAATTATCGTTTTTGATAATCTCATCCCAGCGCTCCGACTGGCTGAACCGCGCGATGGACGCAAGCTTCTACTTCCATTCCCAGAGCCTCGTCGAGTGGTGCGGCCGTGTCGTGACGACGGCAGCTGGTTCTTTCGTCATCGCAAGGTAACGGTCCGCGTCCTGTGCTCCATTGACCCCGACGAAGATCATCTTCATCGAGCTTTTGAATGGTGCGCCCTTGGCTCTGTGCTCGAAGCTGATGACGGCGTGCGGATATTCCGCGTTGAGGCTGATCATGGGATCGCCTGTCAATGCAATATGGTCTTCCATCGTCAGGAAGGTCGAGACCCGCTGATAGGCAATTGCCGGCGAAATCTGCGCGTTACCTTTAGGCGCTCGGGCGTAGGCGATCGTATCCGTTTGCCCTCTTTGCCGTTTCGTTTGATAAACGAGAAGCGCCTCGCCCATCGCGAGTTCGACATGCAGGTCGAACGTTTGATATCGATCAGACCGCTCAAAGAGGTCGTCCAAGGTCGCCTTGAGATCTTGAACATAATCGGCATAGAGAGAGGCTGTCATAACGGCCTAAAACTCTTGCCGACGGCGGGCAGTCTTTCGGTTCACCGACAAGACCACCTTCCAGCTATCAACGATAGCTCTGGTCTCTGCCACAACGGCTAAGGACAATGCAATCTTCGATATCGGAGCAAGAGGTTCGCGAACCGGCATAATAGCCGCAGCCGGTCAGCCCGACTGCATCAGGATGACGATCTGCCTGAACGCGCTGGAATTGTCGCCAGCCTCATCATGTAGATGGATAATGTGATCTTCTGCCTACGGCTCTTGACAGCTCATCTCTTGTCGTGGAGTGTAAGTAAAGCGTTTTACTAAAGCGGTTTACAAGCTCGATGGCGCAGGAACGAACTCCAGGATTGAAGGATGTTGCGAAAGTCGCCGGCGTCTCGGTGACGACGGTCTCTCGCATGCTCAATGGTTCGCTGGATCTTCCGGCCCTCACCAAGCAGCGCATCGAGAATGCAATCGCCTCCCTCAAATATCAGCCGAATCCGCACGCGCGGCGACTGAGCCGTGGTCGCTCCGACACGATCGGTCTCGTCGTCCCCGATATCGCCAACCCGTTCTTTGCGACCATGGTAGCGGCCGTGGAGGAGGAGGCGAACGATCGCGGGCTTGCCGTTTCGCTCTATGCGACGCTCAACCGCACCGGTCGCGAAGTCGCCTATCTCAAACTGATTGAGCATAATCACGTCGACGGCCTGGTGTTCGTCACCAACCATCCCGATAACGGAGATCTGGCGGCGCTTATCAACCGGACCGGCAAGGTCATCGTCGTCGACGAAGACGTTCCGCTTGCAGCCGTTCCCAAGCTCTTCTGCGACAACTTTCAGGGTGGTCATCTGGCGGGCCGTCATCTGGCTGAATTTGGCCATCACCACGTGCTCTATGTCGGCGGCCCCGATGCGATGATCAGCACGCAGCGGCGTTTTAACGGATTGCGCGAAGGGCTGCGAGAGCGCTTTGGCGACGACATATCGATCAGACGCTACAGCGGCGAATATACGATTGCCTGCGGGCGCGACATGGCGCGCCGGTTTCTGGACGAAGGCATGCCGGCGACGGCTATCTTTGCCAGTTCCGATGAAATCGCGATCGGCATGATCGAAGTTCTGCGGGAGAGAGGGATTGCGATCCCTGAGGATCTATCGATTGTCGGCTTTGACGACGTCAGCCCGCTGCACCTCTTTGCGCCCCCTTTGACCGCGATCCGGCAGCCGGTGCGCACCATCGGCCGTCGCGCCCTATCCCTTCTTCTCGAGACAAACTGGCAGGAGAGCAAATCGCTCGCCACCGAGGAACTCGTGCCAGTCGAAATCGTCGTGCGGAACTCCGTTGCGCCGCCGTCGACCCACAATAAGCAACGAGAACAAAACCAGAGGATGAGAACATGAAACAGATCAGACGTCGGGCGTTTACCGCCGCTCTTGCCTTCACCGCGCTCGCCGGTGCCACGCTCGGAGCCTCGCTTGCCCAGGCCGCCGGCAAGACCTATGCGCTTGTGCAGATCAATCAGCAGGCGCTTTTCTTCAACCAGATCAACGAAGGTGCCCAGAAGGCGGCCGATGCATCCGGCGACAAGCTGGTCATCTTCAACGCCAACAATGACGCTTCCGCCCAGAACAGCGCCATCGAGAATTACATCCAGCAGAAGGTCGATGGCCTGATCGTCGTGGCGATCGACGTCAACGGCATCATGCCGGCCGTCAAGCAGGCCTCGGATGCCGGCATCCCGGTCGTTGCCATCGATGCGGTCCTGCCGGAAGGCCCTCAGAAGTCGCAGATCGGCGTCGACAACGGCAAGGCCGGTGCCGACATGGGCGCCTACTTCCTCGACTATGTGAAGAAGAACATGGGCGGCAAGGCCAAGGTCGGCATTGTCGGCGCGTTGAACTCCTACATTCAGAACCTTCGCCAGAAAGGCTTCGAGGATGCCATCAAGAGCGATGGTATCGAGACGTCAGGGGTCGTCGACGGCCAGAATATACAGGACAACGCGCTCGCCGCTGCCGAGAACCTCATCACCGGCAACCCCGATATGACCGCGATCTACGCAACCGGTGAACCGGCTCTGCTCGGCGCGATCGCCGCTGTCCAGAGCCAAGGCAAGCAGGACAGCATCAAGGTCTTCGGCTGGGATCTGACCGCGCAGGCAATCTCCGGACTTGACGACGGCTATGTCGTTGCCGTCGTCCAGCAGGATCCTGCCGGCGAAGGCAAGGCTGCGGTCGAGGCTCTTGCCAAGCTGACCGCAGGTCAGAGCGTCGAAAAAAGCATCTCCGTCCCGATCACCATCGTGACGAAGGAAAATGTCGAGCCGTATCGGGCCGTCTTCAAATGATGAGTGACGACCGGCCTGTTTATGCCGAAGCCGGGGCGGCGCAAGCCTCCCCGCGTTCCTCCGGCTTGTCCGCTCAAACGCCTGCTGTGTCGTTGCGCGGTATCAAAAAGACCTTCGGTTCGCATCAGGCGCTGCGCGGCGTCGACCTGGACCTCTTTCCCGGCGAATGCCTCGGCCTCGTTGGCGACAATGCTGCCGGCAAGTCGACACTGACCAAGATCATCTCCGGAACCTACCTGCCGGATGAGGGAACGATTTCGCTCGACGGCGAAGAGGTTCGCCTTTCCGGGCCTGCAGATGCCCGCGACCGCCATATCGAAATGGTCTTCCAGGATCTGAGCCTTTGCGACCACATCGATGTCGTCGGTAATCTGTTTCTCGGGCGTGAGCTGACCAAAGGTCCGTTTCTCGATCGTCAGAGAATGATGAGCGAGGCTCGCCGGATGCTGGATGCCCTTGAGATCCGCATCCCGCGCCTTTCTGCCAAGGTGGAGAAGCTGTCGGGTGGGCAACGGCAGGCGATTGCCATCGCCCGAGCGGCATCATTCAACCCCAAGGTCCTGATCATGGACGAGCCGACCTCGGCCCTTGCGGTAGCCGAAGTCGAAGCCGTGCTCGCTCTGATCAACAGGGTCAAGGCAAAGGGTGTGTCCGTCGTCCTCATCACCCACCGCCTTCAGGACCTGTTCCGCGTCTGCGACCGGATCGCCGTCATGTACGAGGGCACGAAGGTCGCCGAGCGCGATATCGCCAAGACCAATCTCGAGGATCTCGTCAAGCTCATCGTCGGGGGAGAAAGACATTGACCGTCTACACCGAACGCGCCAAGGGCTCGCCGATGGCCGACTTCCTGAGCGAAAACGCCCAGGTCCTGTCGATCGCCTTCTTCTTTCTGGCATGCCTCGTCTTCTTTTCCCTGACGACCACCACCTTCATGACGACGGGCAACATTCTGAACATCGTGCGTCAGGCGGCACCCATCCTCGCCGTCGCGATCGCCATGACGCTCGTCATCGTCACCGGCGGTATCGATCTGTCGGTCGGCTCGATGCTGGCGCTGATCAACGCCGTCGCGGCAATTGCGCTCGCCACCGGCATTCCCTGGCCGGTCGTCTGCATCGGCATGCTTGCCCTCGGCGGCATCGTCGGCCTTCTGCAGGGCTGGTTCATTGCCTATCAGAATATTCCCGCTTTCATCGTTACCCTTGCCGGGCTTTCGATCCTGCGCGGCGTGGCGCTCTATCTGACACAGGGTTATTCCATCCCGATCAACAACGAGCCTGGCTTCTTCTATCTGGGGCGCGGGGAACTCGCCGGTTTTCCCGTCCCGGCGCTCATCGCAATCCTCGTCGCGATCGTCGGATATGTCATCATGGCCGTCACCAAATACGGACGGCAGATCGTGGCGGTGGGATCCAACATGGAGGCCGCTCGCCGGGTCGGCATGCCCGCCAAATGGATCGTCGCCTCGGTCTATCTCGTCTCCGGGGTCGCCTCGGCATTGGCGGGCCTGTTGATCGCGGCCCGTCTCGGCTCCGGCTCATCGAATGCGGCCGTCGGCTTCGAACTGCAGGTCATCGCGGCCGTCGTGCTCGGTGGCACCTCGCTGATGGGCGGACGCGGGACCATGATCGGGACCGTCCTCGGAACGATGACCATTGCCGTTATCGGCAACGGCCTGATCCTGATGCATATTTCGCCCTTCTTCACCCAGATCGTCACCGGCGCAATCATCCTGGTTGCCATCTGGCTGAATACCCGCATCTTCACCGCCAACTTCCGCTTGGCAGGTAGGAGGAAGAGCTGATGGCGACAAACGAGCTTTCGCCGGGCCACGTGCGGTCCGGCAATGTGATGACGGTCCAGGGGCCGGTTCCGGTGTCGGACATCGGCGTCACGCTGATGCACGAGCATATCCTCAATGATTGCCGTTGCTGGTGGCATGCCCCGAAAGAACCCGAACGCCAATATCTTGCCGAAGGATTCGTCTGCATGGAAATCCTCGGTGAGCTCCGGCAGGATCCTTTCGTCAACAAGCACAACATCACGCTCGACGACGAGAAGCTGGCTGTCACTGAACTCGAGGATTTTGCCGGTCTCGGCGGCCGGACGGTCGTTGAGCCGACATGCCAGGGCATTGGCCGCGACCCGCTTGCTTTACGGCGGATCTCCAAGGCGACGGGACTGAACATCGTCATGGGAGCCGGCTTCTATCTCGGCTCCTCGCATCCGCAAAAGGTTGCGGGCATGTCGGTTGGGCAGATCGCCGACGAGATCGTATCCGAGGCGATCATCGGCGCTGACGGCACCGATGTCAGGATCGGCCTGATCGGCGAGATCGGAGTGTCGTCGGATTTCACCGTCGAAGAGGAAAAATCGCTGCGGGGGGCTGCTCAGGCACAGGTGCGCACCGGTCTGCCGTTGATGGTTCACCTTCCCGGCTGGTTCCGCCTGGGGCACAGGGTTCTGGATGTCGTTTCCTCCGAAGGCGGCGATCTCAGGCACACGGTGCTCTGCCACATGAACCCGTCACATGACGATCTCAACTATCAGTCGGAACTCGCCGCCCGCGGCGCATTTCTCGAATATGACATGATCGGCATGGATTTCTTCTATGCGGACCAGCAGGTGCAATGCCCGAGCGACGAGGAGGCGGCGCGCGCGCTCGTCAAACTCGTCGAGATGGGACATACGGACCGTCTTCTCCTGTCCCACGACGTTTTCCTGAAGATGATGCTCAAGCATTACGGGGGCAACGGTTACGCCTACATTCTGCGTCACTTCTTGCCGCGCCTGAAGCGTCACGGTCTTGATGACGCGACCCTCGACATTTTCATGCGCGCCAATCCGCGATCGGTCTTTCAGGCCAGCGCCTGAGTGCAAACATAAAAAGAAATGGAAACATCATGACAAAGAAGGTTCTTCTCGTCGGCGAAAGCTGGGTCAGTTCGGCCACGCATTACAAGGGCTTCGATCAGTTCGGCAGCGTCACCTTCCATCTTGGCGCCGAACCGCTCGTCAAGGCGCTCAAAGGCAGTGCATTCGAGCTCACTTACATGCCGGCCCACGAAGCGGTCGAACAATTTCCTTTCGATATGGCAGGGCTCGATGCTTATGACGCGATTATCCTGTCCGATATCGGCGCCAATTCGCTGCTTCTTCCGCCTGCGGTCTGGCTGCATTCGAAGACCGTTCCGAACCGCCTGAAACTCATCAAGGCCTGGGTCGAGAAGGGTGGCGGCCTGTTGATGGTCGGCGGCTATTTTTCGTTCCAGGGCATCGATGGCAAGGCGCGCTGGCGCCGCACGCCAGTGGAGGATGTTCTGCCCGTCACCTGCCTGCCCTACGATGACCGCATCGAAATCCCCGAGGGTACCACGCCTGTTCTCGTCAAGTCCGGTCACGAGACCGTCGCCGGCCTGTCCGGGGAATGGCCTCTGCTTCTCGGCGTCAATGAGGTGGACGTGCGCGAGCGCGACGATGTGGAGGTCATCGCGCGCCTGCCGGATGCGGAAGGCGGTCATCCGCTTCTGGTGACCGGCCGCTTCGGCAAGGGCAGAACAGCCGCCTGGACGTCGGATATCGGTCCGCATTGGCTTTCACCTGCCTTCTGCGAATGGGAAGGCTACGGGCGTCTCTGGAAGAACATTCTCGGCTGGCTGACGGAGGCGAAGTAGGCGTCAATCGCCGGCAAGGATGCCGGCGAGTTCCGCCTTGCTTGGGAAAGCCGAGCGCGTGCCCCGGCGGCTGACGGTGATGGCGGCGGCCGCGGTCGCATGATGGATGGCTCTGGCATCGAGCGTGGTGGAGCGAAGCGCGGCCGAGGCAAGTGCCACGGCCATGAACGTGTCGCCGGCGCCGGTCGTGTCGACGACCTCGGTGGCCCGGGCGGGAACGGTCGCAAGCACGTGATGTCCGCTTGCAAGGATGGCGCCGCTGCCGCCGAGCGTCAGGACGGTCTGTGACACTCCGGCTTCGGCCAGACGACGGATCGCTGCCTCGCCGGAGGATCCGGTCAGGCTTTCAGCCTCGCCCCTGTTGAGAAAGGCGATGTCGATAAGCGGCCAGAGTTCGGCGAAGTAGGGGCGAAGCGGCGAGGGATTGAAGGCGGTCTTCAGGCCACGGGATCTGGCCTCGGCGAGAATGCCGCGGGTGACGTCTTCGCTGAGATTGCCCTGCAGCACGACGAGGTCGCCGCTGATGGCGTCGTCAAGCGGGGCAAGCGCCTCCGACAGGGTCAAGGCTTCGGCCGATTCCGTCGTGGTGACGATGGCGTTTTCGCCGTCTGGCGTGGTGAAGATGATGGAGAAATCGCTGGTGCGGTTCGGGCTGGCCAACAGACGGGCATCCAGCGCCTCGCCGGCAAGCTGGTCGCGGATCGTCTGGGCGCGGAAATCCTTGCCAACGGCTGTGACGAGTGTCGTGAGAAGGCCGGTGCGGCCCATCACGACGGCCTGATTGGCACCCTTGCCGCCAAGGTCGCGGGTTTCCTCCCGACCGAGGATCGAGGCGCCCGCTTCGGGCATGGACATTACGGAAATGGTTTCGTCGATGGCGACGTTACCGATGACATAGGCACGCATGGCTGGCTTTCGGAAAGGAAAGAAAAATGCAGCAGATATCGGATAAGGCCACAAGCGCCATACGGGAAATATTCGGCACTGACAAGGCATTGATCGGGATGATTCATTGCCCGCCTTTCCCGGGTGCTCCGCGCTATCGGAGTGCTGCGATGGAGACGATCTACGACATCTGCATGCGCGACGCGGACGCGCTCGTCAAAGGCGGCATCCATGGATTGATCGTGGAAAATCACGGCGATATTCCCTTTTCCAAGCCAGAGGATATCGGCCACGAGACCGCAGCCTTCATGTCGGTTGTGACCGACCGCATCGCGCGCGCCGTCGGCGTGCCGCTCGGGATCAACGTGCTTGCCAATGCACCGATCCCGGCCTTCGCGATCGCGGCGGCAGGCGGTGCGCGCTTCATCCGCGTCAATCAATGGGCGAACGCCTATGTCGCCAATGAAGGCTTCATGGAAGGCCGCGCCGCCGAGGCCATGCGCTATCGCTCGGCTCTGCGCGCCGAGCATATCAAGGTGTTTGCCGACAGCCATGTGAAGCACGGCGCGCATGCCATTACCGCTGACCGCACGATCGACGAATTGACCCGTGACCTGGCCTTCTTCGACGCGGACGTGGTGATTGCGACCGGCCAGAGAACGGGCAACAGCGCAACGATGGAAGAGATCGAGGAAATCGGTGCCGCCACCCACCTGCCGCTGCTCGTCGGCTCGGGCGTGACCAAGGAGAATATCGTCGAGATCCTGAAGCGCACCAACGGCGTCATCGTCGCCTCGTCGCTCAAGGAGGGTGGCGTCTGGTGGAACCCCGTGGAGCCGGCACGCGTCGCAGCCTTCGTCGAAGCTGCAAAACCCGGCCTGGAGGCGTAACGATCATGGGCAGCACCCTCTCGCAACAGATGCTCGACGAAAACCGTGACGTCTTCGAAGCGATGGTTCACCATCGCTTCGTCGAGGATATCAAGGCTGATCGCCTTTCGAACGAGGCATTCGAACGATACCTCGTTTTCGAAGGCGCCTTCGTCAATACGGCGATTGCGATCTTCTCCTATGCCACCGCGAAAGCCGAAACCATCGCCCAGAAGCGGTGGCTGATCGGTGTTCTGGATGCGCTCGCAAACCAGCAGATCGCCTATTTCGAAAAGACCTTCGCGGCACGCGGCATCGATCCTTCCCGCTATGATACCGGCCGGGCCGATGTCGCGGCCTTCCGCGACGGCATGCTGGCAATTGCCCGTGACGGTGGTTTTCTTGACACGATTGCTGCCATGTTCGCAGCCGAATGGATGTACTGGACCTGGTCGACGGCGGCGAACTCGACCGCAATCGGCGATCCCCTGCTCAAGGAGTGGGTCAAGCTTCACGCAGAACCCGAGTTCGAGGCGCAGGCGCGATGGCTGAAGGCTGTTCTGGACGAGGCGGGCGAGACCATGGCTCCTGCCGAGCGCACGCGGTTGAGCGCCATATTCGGGCGTGCTCAACGTCTTGAGATCGATTTTCACGAAGCAGCCTATTCCTGAGAGGTCGTGCGATGACTGCGGATATCGACATCGAAGGCGCGCGTCTGCTGGGTCGCCTCGACCAGTTTGCCGAGATCGGCGCGACCGCGCGCGGTGGCGTCAATCGTCAGGCCTTGACCGGACTGGATCGGGAAGCCCGGTCCCTGCTGGCTGAGTTGGCCGCCGCGCGTGGTTTTGGCGTCTTCCAGGATCCCGTCGCAAATCTCTTCATCCGCCGGTCCGGTAAAGACGACCGGGCGCCGCCACTCTTGATCGGCAGTCATCTCGACAGCCAGCCAGCCGGCGGTCGTTTCGATGGCGCGCTCGGAACGCTCTCGGCCTTCGAGGTTCTCGAAAGCCTTGAGGATGCGGGTATCGAAACGGAAAGGCCGGTCGAGGTTGTCGCCTGGACCAATGAGGAAGGATGCCGCTTCGCGCCCGGCTGCATGGGTTCGTCCGCCTTTTCGGCGGGCGCGATCCCAGCTGCATGGTCCGAGCTTGTTTCGACCGACGGCGCATTGTTCGGCGCCGAGCTGAGAGCAACGCTTGAGGCACTTCCCCAGGCTACGATGCGCGACCTGGGCATGCCGGTCCATGCCTATCTCGAGGTGCACATAGAGCAGGGGTCGTCGCTGGAGAATGAGGATATCCCCATCGGCATCGTGACGGGTATCCAGGGAACGCGATGGCTGCAGGTGGAGATGTCGGGTCAGACGGCTCACGCCGGCACGACGGCTCTTTCCTACCGTCGGGACCCTCTGCGCGCCATGATCTCGGCGCTGAACACGCTCTATTCATTTATCATGCCGCAGGATGAAAACGCCCGATTTACCGTCGGGCGCATCGAGGTGGAGCCGGGAGCGATCAACGCAATTCCGGAGATGGCACGCTGCACCATTGATATCCGCCATCCCGATTCATTGGAGATCGATCGGCTGAACGCGACGATCGAACAATGTTTCGAGGAACGCGCCAAGGCTCAGCGCTGCGAGGTTCTGTTCAAGCGCAGTTTTGACATGGCGCCGGCAAATTTTCCCGAAAAGCTGCTGGGGGTTCTGGAGAACGCCGCAGCAGTCGCCGGGCTGGGGACGAAAAGGATGGTGTCGGGCGCTTTCCACGATGCGCTCTTCGTCAATCGGATTGCGCCTTCGGCGATGATCTTCGTGCCCTGCCGCGATGGTCTCAGTCATAACGAAGCCGAATATACCGCGCCCGAGCATGTCGTTTCAGGAGCGAGATTGTTGCTGCGATCGACGGTCGAGCTTGCCAAAGGCTGAGAAGAATAGGATCTCTAACGACTGTCGAGGTCGGCGTCGCCGCACATAAGGGAGTGAGTCTCATTCACTTCCTCCCTGTAGAGAACTTGGCGTCGACCCTGTGACCACCTCGTCAGCGCAGCTTGAGGCGCGTGACCAATGCCTTCGAGCGGCGGATCGCCGTGAGGGCTGCTCCCACCGTTATCACGCCGAGACCGATTGTCAGGATCTGGTTCTGCCCTCCCCACAATGGCTCGAGAAGGGATGCCAATCCCGCCGCCGTGATCGTCGCCATCCGGTGTTGCTTGGCCATCGGGCCGGAGAAATCACTGGGATTGCCGGTCGCGCGGCCGAGTTCCCGGACATAGGCCGTCAATACGGCGAAGGCTCCGGCCGCCCAGCCGAGCCCCGGCATGCCGATGCCATATCCGACGCCCGCGAATATCATCAGGTCGGCGATGCGATCCGGAAACTCGTTCCAGAAAGGACCGTCAGCCTCTCCCTTTCCGCCTTCGACGGCGACCATGCCGTCGAACAGATTGCAAAGGAGGCGTGCCTGGCAGAATAGTACAGCCAGCAGCAGGTAGCCGGCGCGCGGCAAGCCTGTTGTCTGTCCCGCCAGATAGAAAGCAACGCCGGCGATGGCTGCCGCCAGTATACTGGCTTGCGAGATCTGGTTCGGTGTGATGGCTCGCGCGGCCATCCATCGGGCAATTGCGCCCGCCCAGCGGGTGTTGCGGCTCGCCAGAGGTCTCCGGTCTCCTGTGTCTATCATGTGTCGAAACCTCGTTTTGCGGAGATCGAATAATTGTAGATCGCTGCATAAGTCGTCGATACCAGCAGCGGCAGCGCGATGGTCTTGATTATCTCCGGTGTGCCGCTTGCCGCATGGATCGCCACGAGAATGCTGGCCGAGCCAAGGCAGGCAATCAGCGGCGGCGCCCAAAATCGTGTTGAACCGCTGAAGCGGCTGGAAAGCCAGTCGATCACCGATTTCAGGAAAAGCGTCAGGCAGGCGGATATCGTCCCTTGCACGAGACCGGCATAGAGTGGCGCCGGCATGACATGAGCGCGATTGGCGAAGACGGCCCAGCTGCCCATCGCCAGAAAAGCGAACAGGACGTGGAACACGCCGCTACGCAAAAAACGTTGCAGCAAAACAGGCATCAGAGCGACCACCAGTAGCGGGTAAGATGGAAGAAGATGGGTGCCGAGAAGACGACGGAATCCAGCCTGTCGATCAATCCGCCATGGCCTTCAATGAGATTGCCCCAGTCCTTGACACCGCGGTCGCGTTTGATCGCCGACATGACCAGGCCGCCGAAGAAGCCCATCAGCGTGATGACAAAGGCGAGAAGCCCTGCCTGAAGCGGTGTGAATGGTGTGATCCACCAGAGGCCCGTTCCAATCAGGGTCGCGCTGACGATGCCACCGACAAAGCCCTCGACCGTTTTCGATGGTGACAGTCTTGGCGCAATCTTCGTGCTTCCGAAGAGTTTGCCCCAGACATATTGCAGGACATCGCTGAGCTGGACGACGATCACCAGAAAGGCGATCAACAGCACATTGCGCCCCTCATATCCTGGAATTTTCAAGGTCAGTAGAGCCGGGACATGGGAAGCGCAGAAGACGCAGATCATCAGTGCCCACTGCACTTCCGCGATGCGAACGAGAAAGCGTTCGGTGTCGCCTCGCAGTACCGAGATGATCGGCATCAGCAGGAAGGCATAGACCGGGATGAAGATCGAAAAGATGCCATATTGTTCAGCCCAGAGCAGAAAATACTGGATCGGAACGACGACGAAGAAGGCTGCCGCGAGCGCCCAGTGATCCGCCCTTCTTGTATTGATGAGGGTTACGAATTCACGAAGTGCTGCGAATGAACAAAAGCCAAACAGGATCAAAACGCCGATACGGCCCGCTATGAAAGCAATGCCGATCAGGATGACCATGACCCACCAGGCCTTGATCCGCGCGTTGAGGTTTTCGACCGCCGCATTCGAACCGTTGGGCGAGAGGCGTTGCTGCAATATGTAACCGATGACGGACGCAACGATGAGCACGCCGAAGATCCCGGCCACGAGCGTCATAAGATCGGAATTCGCGCCACTCATTCCCCACCACCTACAATGTTCGGAGACAGAGCCAGAAGAGCGGCCCGCATCCGTTCGAGAAAAACATCCTTGTCTTCGCCCGGCGCGATCTGCAAAGCGCTGCCGAAGGTCACTGTGCAGATCAGCGGTATCGGAACAATCTCACCCTTTGGCATGACGCGGTTCAGATTGCTGATCCAGACCGGCACGAGCTCGACATCAGGGCGCGCCGCAGCCAGATGGAAAATACCGCTCTTGAATGGGAGGAGCCGTGCGTCGGACTGGTTTCGCGTGCCTTCCGGGAAGAGAATGAGGGACGAACCGGCATCGATGGCCGAGGCCATCTGTGTGACGGGATCTTCCGTCCGCTTCTCCCGATCCCTCGCGATCAGCACCGCATTGAAGACATCGCTGCCGATGAAGCGATTGAGCCAGGACTTCAACCAATATTCGGCGCCTGCGACCGGACGTGCCCGATGCCGCAGTCTTGGCGGCAATACGGTCCAGACCAGAACGAAATCGCCGTGGCTGCAATGGTTGGCATAATAAACGCAGGGACGGGAGGGCAGGCCTTCCTCGGGCCACACGGCGCGGACCGCCGTGACCGCGCGTGCGAACAGTACGATGACCGTCGCCGCGGCCTTTGTAAGCAAAGCCTTCATTCACCACTCTATTGATGTTAGCCGGATCACGAATCGAAACTCTAGCATTGTGATTGGCGGAGGGAAGGCGCTTTGCAGGTTTTCACCCCAAAGGCGTAGGCCGGTGGCCCGGCTCCAATGTAGAGGACTTGCGCCACGAGAAGATCTTCCCTTCTCCCGTCCGAACTACTCCTGGAGCGAACGCTGTTTTGCCGTCCGTCAGCCCTTGCCTCGATAGGCTTTCAGCAGAGCGACATTGGAGGCGTGCACATCCTCATAGGCGGGGATGTAGATCAGCGCACCGCTCTTCACATCCTCGCTGACTGCTTGAGCCAAAGGTTTGCTCCAGATCTCCGGCTCGGGTGCTTGGTCATTCATCGCTTCGACATAACGGATCGTCGCGTCGATGAAGGAAGGCCCATAGCCGCCGGCAAGAATCCGCTCCGGGTCGCCGTGGCAGGGAAGGATGCGGTTGATGGGGAAGGATCGCAGTCGCTTCAGCTCTTCGAGATGCAGCGCAAGGGCGGCGGGGTCCGTCATATAGGTGACGGTGTCCTCGAGCGTGTCGCCGGCAAACAGAAGCCGCTCCTTGGGCAGCCACAGGACCGTGGCGTCGGGGCTGTGAATATTGAACTCGTGAAGTTCGACAATGCGGTTGCCGACCGTGATCGACCGGCTGCCGTCAAACAGGCTGTTTGGCATGATGACCGGATCGATCTTCGGGAGGCGGGCGGCGATCCGCGGCTTTTCCGCTTCGAGAAGCCGCGCGGTCGCGCCGTTGGCGATGATGATGCAATCGGCAAACACCTCGTTGCCGGCAATATGGTCATTGTGGAAATGGCTGAGGATCACCGTGATCTTCGAGACACCCAGCGCCTCCAGATGGGCGCGGATGGCGCGGGCGTGGTCGAGGGTGATGTGGGTATCGTAGACCAGCGCCTCATTGCCGTCGACGATCGCATAGGAGGCGATGCCGAGGCTGAAGGCGCCGTCGTCGAGCCAATTCGGCTCTTCCGAATAGAGCCGCTTGCCGGCGATGCGCCCGTCGTAATAGGCGAATATGCCCGGATAGGGTTCGAATATCCGGAAGTCGTCAAGCATGCCCGTCATTTGGATTTCTCCCGGATATTGGTTTCTACGTCATGACGACCGGGCGCTTTAGCGCGCCCAGGTCGCGTCCCAGAAGGACTGCGGGTCCTTCGCCAGCACGTCGGAAATCGTCGGCATCGGCCCGGGAATGCGTTTGCCCCCGGTGCGCTCGGTGAGTTCCGCCTTGGCGGCGGCGATCGTTTCCGGCGACGCCAGCAATGTGATCGCACCCATCGCAAGAGCTTCGGAGGCCATCAGCGGCCCCGGGCTGCTCGACGAATGTCCCGACAGTGCAGTCCACGCCCAGTGGTGGATCGGCACATTGTCCGGATAGGCCCAGTTAACCCGGCCGAGCGGGATCTGCCAGCTGATGTCGCCGTCGTCCTGGCCGTAATAATCGATGCCGGTGTCGAAATATTCGAGCTCGCGATGCAGCTTGAAGGGTTTGCCGGGGTCGCAGGCTGCGGAAAGCTGTTCCATCCATTCGATATCGGCATCGGTCCAGCGCGGCGGACCGATTTCCCTCAGGCACGCATCCAATACGCGGCCGACCGTGTCATTGCCGAGATAGCCGCGGCAATTGGCGATCTGCTCGGCCACCAGTTCGACACCGTGTTCGGCGGCGACCCGGCTATAGGTATCGAGCATCAACTGGTAACCATCCTGCACCATATCGAAGTCATGATGCCGGACGGAGGACCAGAGGCGCACTTCCTCAGGCGTCACGCCGGGGGTGATGCCGGCGAAGCGGTAGACATGTTTCAGTTGCAGGTCGGGCACATCCTGGCGAAGACGATCGAATTTCGCATAGGCAGCTTCCGCAGCAAGCAGCGCGTTGCGGGCGGCGGTCTTGCCGCCATGAGCGCTTTCGCCAATGAACTTGAATTCGCCGCTCGCCATGGCGTGGCAGGGGCGTGCAAGCGAGCCGTTCTGGTAATCGCCATGCGAGGTCAAAACCAGGTCTAGACCGTCGAATACACCTGCGGCCTGCAGTGCAAGCTTGCCCCAGCCGATTTCCTCGGCCGGGCAACCGACGATGACGATCTCGCCCGGCAGGCCAAGCTCGATCATTGCCTTGGCGGCCGCAATACTGGCGCCGGTATTGGCCGGGCCGATATGGTTATGGCCGCAGCCATGACCGGGTAGGCGCCGGTTCCCCTGTCGATAGGGAACCGCGTCATTATAAAGGCTCGGCAGGGCGTCATATTCGATCAGGATGCCGACTTTTGGACCTTCACCATTGGCAATGCGGGCGGTGAATGCCGTCGGCACGCCGCCGTTGCCGCGCTCGACCGAAAAGCCGTGCCGTTCAATGAAATCGCAGAGGATCGCCTGCGACTTGTACTCGAGTGCCGGCAGTTCCGGTACTTTCCACATCTCCGCAAAAAGCTGCTCGATCTCGGCGGCGAGGCTGGACCAGATGCGGCGCGTTTCGGTCTTCAGGCGATCCTGCATCTCAGGCGGCCTTGCCTTGTTGCCAGGTGCGGAAGGCTTCGTTGATTTCGGCGGCCGTGCGGCGCGCGCCGTGCTGCAGGTATTCCATATTGGCGAGGGCCGCATCATGGGCCTCGATGGAGGAGCCGGCGACGCAGTCCTCGACGACGCGGCAATGGTAGTCCGACTGGTGGCCGTCCGCGAAGGTGTAGTGGACGCAGATATTGGTGAGGCCGCCGACGAGGATCAAGGTATCGGCCTTGAGGCCGCGCAGCAGGATCTGCAGGTCGGTACCGATGAAACCGGAGTAACGGCGCTTGACGATCACGTAGTCGTCGTCGCGCAAGCCGACTTCCTCGGCAGCAATGGCAGTGCCCGGCCAGTCTTCGCGCAGGTGCATGTCCTCGTCGCCATCCATTTCGCGGCCGTAATCGACGCCGCTCTTGCGGTGGCTTTCCTGCAGGAAGATGATCGGCACGCCGCCTTCGCGGGCAGCATCGATGACGGTGCGGGCCTTGCGCATGCGCTCGATAATGCCCGGCATCAGCGGGATCGAGCCGTCATCGTCGAAACCGACTTTCTGGATGTCGACGACGATCAGCACCGGTTGGCCGACGATCATTGGATTTTGCTTCTTTGGCATGGAATGCTCCTTCGATCTAAAAACGTGCACCGAGAAGTCTCGGAAGATTGCCCAGGCGGGCAACGGTGATGAAGCCGAACAGGCCGATCAGCATGAACAGGACGGCGCCGACACACATGGTTGGGGAGAAGCCGGTGCGCATGTTGGAGAAGATCTTCACCGGCATGGTCTCGGCGGTGAAGCCCGCCACCATGAAGGCGATGACATATTCGTTGAGGCTGAAGATCGCGACGAAGATGAAGCTCGAGACGACGAACGGCAGGACCATGGGGACTGCGACGGTTCTGAGGATATCGTTTTCGCGCGCGCCCATCGTCCGGGCCGCCTCGACGAGCGACTTGTCGATCGCCGAGAAGCCGAGCGAGATCATCACCAGCGGCACGGCAATGAAGGTCACGGCATGGCTGATGACGATGTTCTCGATCTGGCCGACATGCCGGACCGCGCCCCAGAACAGCAGGAACAGGACGGCGATAACGACCGGCGGGAGGATGAAGGGAATACCGGCCATTCCGGCCAGCAGCTTTGCAAAGCGTGAATTGGTCTTCCACTGGATATAGGCGATCGGAAAGGCGACGCTGATCGTCAAAAGCGAAGAGGCAACTGCGATGATCACCGAGCGCAGGAAGGCCGACGTCCATGCCGGATCCTCCATGAAGGCAAAGTACCAGCGCAGGCTGATATTTTGCGGCGGGAAGGTCATCTGTGCCGTTGTGTTGAAGCTGACACCTGCAACGATGATGAGCGGCGCCGCCAGGAAGAAGACCAGGCATAGGAGGAAGAACTGGCGCAGGAGCTTGAGAACAAACCGGCTCATGACGTGTATCCCTTTCCGCCAACCCGGTTGATCACCAGGATCATCGCGCCGGTGACCAGCATCAGCAAGACGGCAATGGCGGAGGCCTGCGGCAGGTTCTGGGCGGAATTGGCCACTTCGCTGATGATGACGCCGATGGTCCAGTTGCTGGGACCGCCGAGCACCAGGGGCGCGACATAGGCCCCGATCGTCATCACCACGGTCGTCAGATAGGCGGTGGCGATCGGCTTGCGCATCAGGGGCAGAAGAATGTTGAAGAAGGCCCGGACCGGGGTGGCTCCCATGGTGGAGGCCGCTTCCATATAGGAGGCGTCCATGCGCGACAGGCCAGGATAGATCGTCATCACGTTGAAGGGGACGACAACATAGATCAGGCAACTGACGACGGCATAAAAGCTTGGCGTCAGCGAGACTGGCTTGTCGAGGAGGCCAAGGAAGACGGCGATATTCGAGATGCCGACCCGCTTGGAAAGAATGATCTGCCAGGAGAAGGTGATCAGTACTTCGGACAAGGCAAGTGTCGTCAGCAGACCGATCAGCCAGACGATCTGCGCCTTACGGCTCATCCGGGTGATGAAATAGGTGGCCGGAAAGGCGATGATCATGCTGAGCGTGGCGACGGTCAGCGCCAGCCAGAGCGAGAAGGTCAGGCCGTTCAGCACCATCGGCTGGAATAGGCCCGCCATAGCCTCGAGCGACCAGCCGCTGCCCTGATAATAGGCGGGATCGACGCGGGCGAGACTGACGCGCAGCAGGAGAACGAAGGGCACACCGAAAAAGGCGACGATCATGAAGAACGGCCAGGCGAGGCCGAAAGCTATCGACAGGCGCTTGCCGTTGGCGCTCTCCTGTCCTGAGATGAGCGACATGGTCAATCCTCCAGCACGGTCACCGAACCCGGTGCGAAGGAGATGGAGAATTCGCCTGCTCCTTCGAGTTCAGCCCAGGCCGCGGGGGCGAGCGAGGCGATCACCTGGCGACCGCCGCTTTCCAGGAAGACTTCGACGCTCGAGCCGAGATCGCGTACGAAAGTGACCGTTCCGGAGGGCGCGTCGCTGCCGGCGACCGGTCGCGAGATGAGGGTGCTTTCCGGCCGGGCGCAGACCGTGACCCGATCGCCAGTTTTCGGTGACGTCGGGGCGGGGCTGGTGGTGATGACGCTTTCGCCGACCCGCACATGGTTGCGATCGACGAGAATTCCCTCGGCAAGATTGCTCTGGCCGATGAAGTCGGCGACGAAGCGGTTGACCGGCTTGCGATAGATATCGACCGGGCTGCCCACCTGCTGCACCTTGCCATGCGCCATGACGACGATCTGGTCGGCGATGGTCATCGCCTCGCGCTGATCGTGCGTGACGAAGATCGTGGTGATCTTCAGCTTCTGCTGTAATTGCCGCAATTCGACCTGCATATGGTCGCGCAATTTCGCATCGAGTGCCGAGAGCGGTTCGTCCATCAGGAAGAGAAGCGGCTCCTGCGCCAGTGCGCGGGCAATCGCGACGCGCTGTCGCTGGCCGCCGGAGAGTTGATCGACCCGCCGCGACTGCATGCCGGGCAGATCCACGAGCTTTAAAAGCTCGTCGATCCGTTCCTGCTTGTGATGCTTCGCCATCGTCCGATAACGAAGGCTGTAGCCGATATTGCCGGCCACATCGAGATGCGGGAACAATGCAAGGGCCTGGAAGACCATTCCGAAGTTTCGTTCGTTCGTCGGAATTCCGGTGATGTCGCGACCGTCGAGGCGTACGGTGCCGCTTGTGGGGCGCTCGAGACCGGCGATGATCCGCATCAACGTCGTCTTACCGCAGCCGGACGGACCGAGGAAACAAACGAACTTGCCCTGTTCGATGTCAAGCGACACGTCGGAGACGACCGTATTTGCGCCGAAGGACTTCGTGAGGTGGGAGATTTCCAGGCCTTGCATCATTCCGTCCAGACTTACTGACCGAGCATCTTGAGCATCTGCGTCGAGATGTAATCGGCGTTCTTCACCTTTGCCGCGGAAGCGACGACGATCGGCTTGCCGGTGAAGGAAACCGCGTTGAACTCGTCATCCGTCAAGCTGAGTTTCGAACGCTCGATCAGCGGAGCGGCGCCGACGTTACGGGCGATCAGCTCGTGGCATTCCGGCGTGGCGCTCCAGTCGAGGAAGGCGACCGTCGCGTCGCTCACCTGGGCGACCTTCGGAACGCACCATGCGTTATAACCGAGCACGGCGCCTTCCTTTG
This sequence comes from Rhizobium sp. WYJ-E13, assembly GCF_018987265.1. Taxonomy (NCBI): domain Bacteria; kingdom Pseudomonadati; phylum Pseudomonadota; class Alphaproteobacteria; order Hyphomicrobiales; family Rhizobiaceae; genus Rhizobium; species Rhizobium sp. WYJ-E13. Next base: position 512,581 of record NZ_CP076854.1, read on the forward strand.
GAAAGATCGAGGCGACGTCAGTGCCTTCCTTTTTCATGATCATCGAGACGTCATGGAAATAGAGGCCGCCGACGACCTCGTCGTTCTGGTAGGCGCTCTGCATCGAGCCTTCGTCGGTCCACCAAAGCTTTGCATTGGGCTTCAGCTCGGCAATCTTCGCGATCACCTTGTCGATGCCCTCCTGGGTATCGAGCGTCGCGGCGCCGTCGAAATAGACGCCAGCGACGATGTCGAGCAGCACGCTGTTGCCGCCGCCCTGCAGGCCCCAGGCCGACGGGCGCGGCTTCCAGAGTTCCGTCCAGCTTTCCGGCAGCTTCTCGAATTCGGACGGGTTGGCGATCAGGGTTATGTACCAGGCCATGGCGCCGACGCCATCGACCTTGCCGCCGTCCTCATAGACGAAACCGTCCATCAGGTTGCCGAGGTTCTTGAGCTTCGAGCCTTCGACAGTTGCCCAGAGGCCGCGCTGGCGACCGCGAATAACATCTGCCTGGCCGGCGCAGCAGATATCCATGGGAGCCGAACCTGCCTGGATCGCCTGGCCGAGCTGGACGAGGAACTGCGAGCTGCCGGACTGCGGGATCGACTGGACCGCGATGCCGGTCTGTTTGGTGAATGCCGGATAGACGTCCTTTGCGAAAGCCTCTTCGAAGAAGCCGCCGAAGTTCGAGATCCTGAGCGTCGCCGCGGCATAGGAGGGGCGCACGAAGGGCGCGGAAATGAGCGTCGCCGCGGCAAATCCCCCGGCGGCCTTCAGAACCGATCTGCGCGATATCGCCGAGTTGCTGTCCTGGCCGGAGGATGCGGAAGGCTTTCTGGATGCCATGCTATGTTCTCCTTTAGTGTCCCCTTAGGTGGATGGACAATTACTATGCAACGGCCATGCCAGACGTAAAAAATCATTGTAAAACAAATATATATACAAATTCGAGCACTTCCGTGACGGGTTTTCGCAGGCCCTGATTTCGAAGGAAAATAGGCATATGCCCAAATAATAAGCGTATTGTATGCAATATTGCATACTAGAACTCGACGTGTATAATCGCGGCGTTGAGAGCCATTTCCGTTGCCTTCCGGTAGGTCGAAGGAGAGGGGTGGCGTCGGTGTTTATTCAAAGCGAGCGAGTGAAAATGACGTCTGAAAATCCGATCGTGCCGAAGCCTATGATCGTTGGGCGTGCCGCCCTGATCGTTGTCGATATTCAGAAATCGGGCTTCATGCCGCGTCCGACGACGTCGCGCCTGGAATTCATGGGCGATCATATCGAGCGCAACTGGCGTGCGAAGTCGGTCGTGGATGCGGCCCGCAAGGCCGGCATTCCCGTCATCTTCGTTCAAGAGGCCCATCGCGACAGCCTGATCGATTTCGGACGTGAACTCGACGGTTCGGAAAGCATCCATTGCCTCGAAAGCTCGCCGGGGACGCCTTTCCCGATCGAGGAAATGGAGATGAAGCCGGAGGATCTGCGCATTACCAAGCGTCGTTATTCTGTCTTTTACGGCACTGAGATGGAAATCCTGCTGAAGGCGGTCAAAGCCGAGACGCTGTTCTTCGTCGGCGGCTTTACCGATGTCTGCATCCACTACAGCTTCGTCGATGCGCATCAGGGCGACTATTACTGCCGTGTTATCGAGGATTGCGTTTCTGGTTCCGGACAGGCGGCACATGATGCGGCGCTGGTCGCCATGGAATATCTGCAGGCCGGTGCCCGGCGCAGCGCCCGGGAGGTCATCGATGCCTTTAGCGATCAGGCCGCCGCGGCCTGATTGGGACGAGCATGAGCCGTATGACATGGAATGAGCTGCGGTCGCTTGCAGGCATCGCAGCTCCCCTGGCCGTGACCCAGGCAAGCCAGCTCGTCATGAGCCTGGCGGCAAGCGTCATGCTCGGCCGCCTAAGCGGCTCTGCGCTCGCGGCGGCCGGTCTCTGCGCCATCTTCATCCAGGCGCTCACCGTCGTTTCCCAAGGCGTCATCGCCGGCGCGCATCCGCTGATGGCGGCCGCAAGGGGCAAAAGCGAAACCGAAACGACGGAGAGAGACGGTGCAGCTTATGCCTTTGGCGGGGCGGTGCTGGTGGGCATCGCCTTTTCGCTCCTGTCGGTGGCGATCCTCCTCAATCTGCCCTCCGTACTGGCGCCGTTCGGCGTCGCTCCAGAAATTCTCGAGGATGTGCAACAGTTCATCGACAGGGCGGCCTGGGCGTTGCCGGCCATTCTGTGGATCGCGCCGATCCGTCTCTATTGCTCGGTGTCGGGAAAATCCTGGCTGATCATGGCATCGGTTGGCCTCGGAGCGCTTTGCTACGTGCCGCTTCTGTCGGGTCTCACCTTCGGTATTTTCGATAGTCCCGGCAAGGGAATTGCTGGGGCAGGCCTTGCCTATGTGATCGCCTGGTGGCTGATCGCCGGCGGGTTGACAGCCTATGCGATTACCCGGAGGCATCTGCCGCTCTCGAGGTTCCGCAGCGCCTTTCCGACGGCGGCGAAGGCGGCAAAAGATGTCTGGTCGATCGGCTGGCCGATCGCGCTGATCTATGCGGCGGAGCTCGGCATGACGCTGGTGTTGACGCTGATCACCAGCCGTTTCGGGACGGTCGCGATCGTCGCCAACCAGATCGCCTATACGCTGAACAGCATCGCCTTCAATCCGATCGTTGCAATCGGCCAAGCGGCGACTGTTCGCGTCGCCTACCATCTGGGTGCGGGCAGGGACGCCACCGCCCGGCTGGCCGGCAATCTCTCGCTGATCGTCGCAGCCGGCCTGATGGCGCTGTTCGGCACGATCCTGCTCGTGGCGTCGGATGATATTACCCGCCTGTTCCTCTCCACGGCGACCGCCGATTTCGCGGCCATCCAGGCCATGGCACAGAAGCTGATCATGATACTTGCCGCCTTTCTGGTCTTCGATGGCCTGCAGTCGGCAGCCAATGGCGCGCTCCGCGGCCTGAAGGATACAAGGGTGCCGATGATCATTGGCCTCTGCGGTTACTGGCTGCTCGGCGTGCCGATCGCCGTCCTTCTATCCTTCGGTGTCGGCATGGACGTGGTTGGCGTCTGGGTCGGCATTCTGGCCGGCATTACCAGCGTCGCCTGCGCGCTCCTGCTGCGCTGGAAGAGCCTTGCTCATATCGCAGTTGCATCTGTTGCCGACCCGTCCGATACACGCCGAGGTCGAAGCATGTTGCGCAAGCTCACCAGTGCGACATAAGAATACCGCAAGAGATGGCCGCCTTGGACAGGATAATGAAGAACAAAACCAGCCGTACCAAAGACCTTCCTTCCGCCAGGGAAGCGGGATCGCGGCGGAAATTGACACGTGCCGAGGAAGTGCGCACGCGGCTTGCCGACGACATCGTCGACGGCAAGCTTTCTCCGGGAATGCCGCTGGATGAAACAGAGATTGCCGCGAGCTATGGCGTTTCGCGGACCCCGTTGCGGGAAGCGATCCGGGATTTGGCGGCAATGGGTCTCGTCGAGACGCGACCGCACCGGAGCGCGATCGTCACGCGTCCGTCGCCGGAACATTTGCGGCAGATGTTCCGGGTCATGGCGGAGCTGGAAGCGCTGTGCGCAAGCCTTGCCGCCACCAGCATGACCCTTTCGGAACGGCGCAACCTCGAGATCATTCACGAGGGCCTTGCCCAGATTCTCAAGGAAAACGATCCGAGCCACTATCATGTACTCAACGAAAAGTTTCACGCGGCGATCTATGCCGGCAGCCACAATGCCTATCTGGTCGAGATCACGCTCGCGACGCGCCGGCGGCTGTCGCCCTTCCGTCGCGCGCAGTTCCTGACATCCGGCAGGCTGGCTAAGTCCTACGCAGAACATGACGCGATACTCGTTGCGATCTTGCAGGGCAATCGTGATCAAGCTGCGACAACGATGCGAGCACACATTTTGACGGTCGAGGATTCCTACGAGGAGTACGCAGGTCTGAAGACCGACTGACCGGGCAACGGGAAACGACGCCGCAAAAAACTATTCTTTCCCTTAGATGCCAGCGCGAGACAGTCGCGGGCAAGCGTCTCGCCTGGTTGCGCGGCGGCAAGATCGTTCGAGTTGACCGCAACCATTTTCGACCTTTCTGTCGAATCTTTGTTGCAATTAATTCTCAATTGCAGAATAAAAGAAACCTACTGGTATCAATCCTTATTGCAATTGATTCTGAATTGCATGCAGGGCCGGATCGACGATGAGGTGCAATTAAGTCCTATTCGCAAAAGGAGAAATTATGCTCAATGGAGTAATGCGGTTGGTGCTGACCGGAATGACGGGGGCGGCATTCGCGGCCGCTCTGGCGGTTGTGCCCGCTGTCGCTCAGGAGAAATTCAAGGCGGTCACGACCTTTACGGTCATCGCCGATATCGCCAGGAACGTCGCAGGTGACACGGCGATCGTTGAATCGATCACCAAGCCGGGAGCGGAGATTCACAACTATCAGCCGACACCCGGCGACATCCGGCGGGCGCAGGGTGCGCAGCTGATCCTCTGGAATGGTCTCAATCTCGAGCTCTGGTTCGAGAAGTTCTTCCAGAACCTGAAGAGTGTTCCCGGAGTTGTCGTATCCGAAGGCGTAGAGCCGATAGGCATCACCGAAGGCCCTTACACCGGCAAGCCAAACCCGCATGCCTGGATGTCGCCGACGGCGGCTCTGATCTACGTCGACAATATCCGCGACGCCTTCGTGAAGTATGATCCTGATAACGCTGATGCCTACAAGGCCAATGCCGAGGCCTACAAGACAAAGATCAAGGCTGTCATCGACCCGATCAAGGCGGAACTCGCCAAGGTCCCGGAAAACAAGCGCTGGCTGGTCTCGAGCGAAGGGGCCTTTTCCTATCTCACCCGCGACTTCGGCCTGAAGGAACTCTATCTGTGGCCGATCAACGCCGATCAGCAGGGTACGCCACAGCAGGTCCGCAAGGTGATCGATGCGGTGCGCAAGAACAAGATCGCCGTCGTCTTCTCCGAAAGTACGATCTCGTCCGCGCCTGCCGAGCAGGTGGCACGCGAGACCGGCGCCAGATACGGCGGCGTGCTCTATGTCGACTCGCTGACCGAAGCCGATGGCAAGGTTCCGACCTATATCGATCTGCTCCGTGTCACGTCGGACACGATCGCGAAAGGGCTGATCCAGTGACGAGGCCAGTCATCAACCTCGTCCGCCCCGCATCTTCGGATGCGGGGCCAGGCATCGTGGTGAGGGGCGCCACCGTCACCTACCGCAATGGCCATACAGCTCTTCGGGAGGCGAGCTTCCAGATCCCGACGGGCACTATCGCAGCACTTGTCGGGGTCAATGGTTCCGGCAAGTCGACCCTGTTCAAGGCGATCATGGGCTTCGTCCGCCTCGCCAAGGGCGAGATCCGGGTGCTCGGCCTGCCGGTCGCTGAAGCGCTCCGCAGGAACCTCGTCGCCTACGTGCCGCAAGCCGAAGAGGTCGACTGGAATTTTCCGGTCCTAGTCGAAGACGTCGTGATGATGGGCCGCTACGGCCACATGGGCATGATGCGCCTACCGAAGGCGGCCGACCACGACGCCGTTTCGAAGGCGCTTGCGCGCGTCAATATGAGCGAGTTCCGCAAGCGTCAGATCGGGGAGCTTTCGGGCGGGCAGAGGAAGCGCGTCTTCCTCGCCAGGGCGCTCGCACAGGACGGCCGCGTCATCCTGCTCGACGAGCCCTTCACCGGCGTCGACGTCAAAACCGAAGATCAGATCATCAAACTGCTTCGGGAATTGCGCGACGAGGGCCGAGTGATGCTGGTCTCGACGCACAATCTCGGCAGCGTGCCGGAATTCTGCGACCGGACCATCCTGATTAAGGGTACGGTGCTCGCCTATGGCCCGACAATGGAGACCTTTACGCAAGCGAATCTCGAGCAGGCGTTCGGCGGCGTGCTGCGTCACTTCGTGCTGAACGAGGCCGCTGGCGGCAAGCCTCACGCGATCGGCGTCCTTACCGATGATGAACGTCCGCTGGTGCTTCAGGATGGCAAGGCGACGATACGAAAGCCGGAACTGGGTAACGGAGACCGGGAATGATGACCGGTCTCCTCGAACCCTTTACCTATGATTACATGCTGAACGCCATGTGGGTCTCCGCCCTTGTCGGCGGTGTCTGCGCGTTCCTGTCCTGCTATCTCATGCTCAAGGGCTGGTCGCTGATCGGCGACGCGCTTTCCCACTCGATCGTGCCAGGCGTGGCCGGCGCATATATGCTTGGCTTGCCCTTCGCCATCGGCGCATTCTTCTCGGGTACACTGGCTGCCGCTGCGATGCTCTTCCTCAACCAGCGCACCAAGCTGAAAGAAGATGCCATCATCGGTTTGATCTTTTCGGCATTCTTCGGGCTCGGCCTGTTCATGGTCTCGGTCTCGCCGACCTCGGTGAACATCCAGACAATCGTGCTGGGCAACATCCTGGCGATTACGCCCGGCGATACGATCCAGCTTGCCATCATCGGCTTCGTCTCGCTTGCGATCCTACTCGTCAAATGGAAAGACCTGATGGTCACCTTCTTCGACGAGAGTCATGCGCGCTCGATCGGCCTCAACCCGACCGCCCTCAAGATCATGTTCTTCACACTGCTGTCGGCTTCGACGGTGGCTGCGCTCCAGACTGTGGGCGCTTTCCTCGTCATCTGCATGGTCGTCACTCCAGGCGCAACGGCCTACCTGCTGACCGACCGTTTTCCGCGGTTGCTGGCCATCGCTGTCGCAATTGGTTCAATCACCAGCTTCACCGGTGCCTATGCGAGCTATTTCCTCGACGGCGCGACCGGCGGCATCATCGTTTGCCTCCAGACACTGATCTTCCTGATCGCTTTCCTCTTCGCACCCAAGCACGGAATGCTGGCCGCTCGTCGTCGCGCGGCACAAGCGCTGGAGGCTGGACTATGAGCTTCATCGACACGCTTCTGTCGCCCTTCCAGTTCGACTTCATGGTCAACGCGCTTATTATCTCCGTGCTGGTCGCAATCCCGATGGCGTTGCTCTCATGCTTCCTCGTCCTCAAGGGCTGGTCGCTGATGGGCGACGCGATCAGCCACGCCGTCTTCCCCGGCGTCGTCATAGCCTACATCGTCGGCTTTCCCTATGCGATCGGCGCCTTCGTCGCCGGCATGTTCTGCGCCGTCGCCACCGGCTTCCTAAAGGAAAACAGTCGAATCAAGCAAGACACGGTGATGGGCATCGTGTTCTCCGGCATGTTCGGCCTCGGCCTCGTCCTCTATGTCCAAATCCAGTCGGACGTGCATCTCGACCATATTCTGTTCGGCGACATGCTCGGCGTCTCGTGGCGCGACATCGGCGGGTCAGCCGTCGTCGCCGCGATCACTGCCGGCATTATCGGCATCAAGTGGAAGGACTTTTTGCTCCATGCCTTCGATCCGGCCCAGGCGAGAGCCGTGGGCCTGCGCGTCAACCTACTGCACTATGGTCTGCTTTCCCTGATCTCGCTGACCATTGTCGGGGCGCTGCAGGCCGTCGGCATCATCCTGGCCATCGCCATGCTGATCGCGCCCGGAGCCATCGCCTTTCTGCTGACGCGGCGGTTCAGAACGATGCTGGTTCTCTCCGTTGTCATCGCAGCGGTCGGTTCCTTCCTCGGCGTCTATCTGTCGTTCTTCATCGACAGCGCACCGGCACCCACCATCGTACTTCTGCTCTCGATCGTCTTTGTGCTGGCGTTCATTCACGCCACGCGCAAGGCAGCGCGGGTCGAGACGTCACAGTCGGCCTGAGGCTCGTTCCCGCAGATCTGACAGACAGGAGCGGGCGTTGCGTTCTGTCACTCAAAGCCAGTTGATCCGCTTGAGGATCATCAGCGTTGCGACCGACGTGACCGCGACGAAGGCAACGATGATGATGAAAGCCCAGGTATCGTTGACGCCAGGGATTCCGCCGACATTCATCCCGAAAAGACCGGCCACTACGCTCGGCGGCAGCAGGAGGGCGGCGAGCGCCGCAAGCCGGTTGGAATTGCGGGCAATGCGTTCGCTGATGACAGTGGACAGGTCGTCATGAAGAATGCCGGTGCGGTCGCGGATGGCGTCGAGATATTCGATGAAGCGCATCAGCTTATCGATGACCTCGCGGAAACGCAGCTTGTCACGCTCCTTCAGCCAGGGAGCGTCGTCATGTTCGATACGGTTCAAGGCATCGCGCTGAGGTGCGAGATAGCGCCGAAGCTGCACGGAGCGGCGGCGAAGCTGTTTCAACCGCTCGCGCACCTCGCTGGCTTCGCCGTGAAAGATCAGCTCGTCCAATTCGTCGACCTCTTCGTCCATCGTGTCGAGCACTGGCTCGAGGTCGCGAACCAGCTTTTCGCTGACGAGAGCGAGCAGTTCTCCCGTCTGTCTGGGGCCTTTGCATTTGTCCAGGGCAAGGCGGATATCGCGCAAGGCGGTTATATAATGGCCGCTGTCGCGAAGGGTCACCAGCCTGTGCTCGTCCGCCCATATATGGAGGGGAACGAGATCGATTTCGGCCGGCCCGGCTTTTTCTTCTTCCGGCGGCGCGGCGCAGACGCTGCGAAGGATGATCAGCAGCCCGTCATCGATTCTTTCGACCCGTGGGCGCGACTCCTCCTGCAGCAAGGCGTCGGCGACCAGCGGATCGAAACCACCTCTCGTTGTCACCCATTCTGCGGCGGCCGGGTGATCGCGCTCGAAATGCAGCCAGACGACGCCGTCATCCGGCGCCCACCGACGCACCGCTTCCATATCGAGGGTGCGACAGCCGCCGCGTCCGTCAAGGAGTACGGCGAAACGCAAACCCGGCTCGGCGCCGTAATTTGCAACGCTCATGACCTGCTCGTGCATGAGAAACCCCCACCGCCAAAGTCCACGTCTCGTAAGCACACATCAATAGCTTAGCGAGTCGCCGCCGGGCGGCAAGACAATCGAATACAATGGTGCCGTAGGGGCAAAACTGCAGGCATCTTAAAATCTTGCAATGGTCGGATCGGGGCGATCCTTTTAGGCGCTCGATGCTCGTCACCGCCGTATGTCAGCAATTCACGAAGCCTTGGCCTCGAACGTGGGAGTAAAATCACCCAGCGATTTCGCCTTGAGGATCGTGCCCTCGATATCCTGCTCCACGATCGCTTCAAGATCGGCGAAACTATCGATGACATAATAGATCGGCTGGAGAATATCGATCCGGTAGGGCGTCCTCAGCACGCTCAGCAGATCGAACGGTCGAAATTCGCACGCCTTGCCTTCCGTTGCCGCCTTCGCTTCGCTTGGCGATGAGACGATGCCCGCGCCGAAGCAGCGGCGGCCTTGCGCCGTATTGATCAGGCCGAATTCGACCGTGAACCAGAAGATCCGGAACAGATGCCATGAATAGCCCTTGCCGAGGCGGACGGCAGTTTCGCCGAAATGCCGAACGAAATTGGCGTAACTCCGGTTGGTCAGCATGGGGCAGTGGCCGAAAACTTCGTGGAACAGGTCCGGTTCCTCGATATAGTCGATATGCTCGCGACGACGGAGGAACGTTGCGAGCGGGAATTTGCCCTGCGACAGGAGTTCATAAAAGCGCGAGGGCGGAATGAGCGCCGGCACGCCTTCGACGCCGAAGCCGGTGGTCTCGTTCAGGCGTCGGTTCACATCGCGAAGCTGAGGCACCTTGTCCGGGTTCAGCCCCAGCATTTTGACGCCGTCAAGATATTCGCGGCAGGCCGTATCGGTCAGCAGCTTCATCTGACGCCGGTAGAGCTCACCCCATATCGCATCTTCTTCGGGCATGTAGGAATACAAACCATCCGGGCCGGGTAGTTTGGCGGTGTAGGTGCTTTCCTTGGTCACAGGCTTGATCCTCCCAGGCCGGTGCTATTCCTGCCATTATGATCCGGGTTTGGAGGATTTTCTTTTCTTTCCCGGCGGCAATTGCCATAATGGTGGGAAATATTCCCTGATATGATGCAGAAAATGAAAGAACCTGGGAATTTTCGCCGCACGCTTCTGCAACTCATCCAGGCCGACGGCAGCCTTTCGCTGGCAGACCTGGCGGAAAAGGCCGGCATGTCGCAGAGTTCGGCCTGGCGGAAGATACAGGAATTGGAGGCCGAAGGCGTCATCCGAAAGCGCGTGACGCTGCTCGATCCCGGAAAACTCGATCTCAAGCTTTGCGTCATAGCGCATGTGACGCTGGAGGATCATCACGAAGAGGCGGTGGCATCCTTCGCTTCAGTGGTGCTGGAGCGGCCGGAGATCATGGAGTGCTACGCCCTGTCAGGTGCCTTCGACTACATGCTGAAGATAAGGGCGAGGGACGTGGAAAGCTACGAAGCCTTCATGACCCGCTACCTCATGCGCAACCCGCATGTGCGTACAGTCGTATCGAGCTTTGTGTTGCGCGAGCTCAAATTCTCGACCGAACTGCCGCTCTGAACCTCATGCCCGATCACCGCGTGCTGTCGCCATGCCAGCTACCCGGCATGTGTATCGGAAAGCCTTCGAATGTCTTCAGTGTATCGAGCACGATCGACGTCTTCACGTGCTGCACCGACTCGTGGGGCAATAGAACGTCGTTGACGAATTTTGAGAGGTCGGCGAGCCCGCGGGTCGCGACTTTCAGGTGATAATCCATTTCACCGGTCAATGCATAGGCTTCGAGAACTTCCGGCAAACCGTTGATCAACTGCGAAAATCTGCGGGCATTGTCTCTGTTGTGGGTCGCAAGCGTCACAGAGATGACCACCAGCATATCCAGGCCCAGCTTCTGTTGATCCAGATAGGCCCGGTAGCTGCGAATATATCCCTCGGATTCCAGTCTCGTCCGCCGACGCGAGCATTGCGAGGGTGAAAGCGCGATCCGCTCCCCCAGTTCGTTGTTCGTCAGTCGGCCGTCTTTTTGAAGTTCCTGGAGCAGGCGCAAATCCAATTTATCGAGCTGTTCATCCATTGCGCAAAATCTCCAAAACACTCACGAACCGTGCATAATGTCTTCCTCCTGTGTGAAGAATGCAAGAACTTTGCATGCGTTTTGGGTCACACTTTGCACAGTCAAAGTCCAGTTCTTCAGGAGGAGAAAATGGGTCCTTACCCGCATGATGCTCCGCCGTCGGAAATCACCGCCGACAATCCGGCCGGCACCGATGGCTTCGAATTCGTCGAATTCGCTCATCCTGAGCCCGAGAAGCTGCGCGAGCTCTTCACACGCATGGGTTATATTGCCGTCGCAAAGCACAAGACGAAAGACATCACGGTCTGGCGTCAGGGCGATATCAACTATGTCCTGAACGCCGAACCTGGCAGCCATGCCGCTCGTTTCGTCGCAGAGCATGGTCCCTGTGCTCCGTCGATGGCATGGCGCGTTGTCGACGGCAGACACGCCTTCGATCACGCGGTGTCGAAAGGCGCTGTCCCCTATGAAGGCGATGACAAGGCGCTCGACGTCCCGGCGATCGTCGGCATTGGCGGCTCGCTGTTCTATTTCGTCGAGACCTATGGGGCAAAGGGATCGGCATACGATGCCGAGTTCGATTGGCTTGGCGAGCGCAACCCGTATCCCCAGGGGATCGGTTTCTACTATCTCGACCATCTCACCCACAACGTCTTCCGTGGCAACATGGACAAGTGGTGGGATTTTTACCGCAACCTGTTCAATTTCAAGCAGATCCACTTCTTCGATATCGATGGGCGCATCACCGGGCTGGTGAGCCGGGCCATCACGTCGCCCTGCGGCAAGATCCGCATTCCGCTCAATGAATCGAAGGACGACACGAGCCAGATCGAGGAATACCTGAAGAAATACCGGGGCGAGGGCATCCAGCACATCGCCGTTGGAACGGAAGATATCTACGAGGCCACTGACAAGCTTTCACACAATGGCCTGCGCTTCATGCCGGGTCCGCCGGAAACCTATTACGACATGTCCTATGAACGCGTGAACGGCCATAGCGAACCTGTCGACCGCATGAAGAAGCACGGCATCCTCATTGACGGCGAAGGTGTGGTGAATGGCGGGATGACGAAAATCCTGCTCCAGATCTTCTCCAAGACCGTCATCGGACCCATCTTCTTCGAGTTCATCCAGCGCAAGGGCGACGAAGGTTTCGGGGAGGGTAATTTCCGCGCCCTTTTCGAGTCGATCGAGGCCGATCAGATCAAACGTGGTGTCATCGGTACTGCGGCGGAGTAAACTCTTAGGGCCACCTCGCGCGTCTGAAAAGACGCGCTAGCGTCGGAGGGTTTTTCGGGGAGGAGTTGAGCATGGACCAGGCATCGATCCAGACGTCAGACAGTGAAGCCGCGACGGCAAACAAGCTGAAATATATGCCGGGGTTCGGCAACGATTTCGAAACGGAGTCGCTTCCCGGCGCCTTGCCCCAAGGCCAGAACAGCCCCCAGAAATGCAACTACGGTCTTTATGCCGAGCAGCTTTCGGGCTCGCCGTTCACTGCGCCGCGCGGGACGAACGAAAGGTCCTGGCTTTATCGCATTCGCCCGAGCGTGCGTCACACGAGTCGCTTCTCGAACGCCTCCTATCCGCACTGGAAGACCGCGCCTTGCCTGGACGAGCATTCGCTTCCCCTGGGCCAGCTTCGCTGGGATCCCGTCCCCGCACCCATCGAGAAGCTGACGTTTCTTCAGGGCGTGCGGACAATGACGACCGCAGGTGATGTCACGACCCAGGTGGGCATGTCGGCACATGCTTACGTCTTCAATGAGGACATGATCGACGATTATTTCTTCAACGCCGACGGTGAACTGCTGATCGTGCCGCAGCTCGGCGCCATCAGGGTGTTCACCGAAATGGGCATCATCGATGTAGAACCCCTGGAAATATGCCTCATACCCCGCGGCATGATGTTCAAGGTGCTGCGCAGCGGCGAACAGCCGGTCTGGCGCGGATATATCTGCGAGAACTACGGCGCAAAATTCACGCTGCCGGATCGCGGACCCATCGGTGCGAACTGCCTGGCAAATCCGCGGGACTTCAAGACGCCTGTCGCTGCTTTCGAGGACAAGGAAAAGCCTTGCCGCGTCCATGTGAAGTGGTGCGGAAAGTTCTATGTCACCGATATTGGCCACTCGCCCCTCGATGTAGTGGCCTGGCACGGCAATTACGCCCCCTTCAAATACGACTTGCGGACGTTTGCGCCGGTCGGTGCGATCCGCTTCGATCATCCCGATCCGTCGATTTTTTCGGTGCTGACCGCCCCAACTGAAGATGCAGGCACGGCGAATGTCGATTTCGTGATCTTTCCGCCGCGCTGGCTGGTGGCCGAGCATACTTTCCGTCCGCCGTGGTACCACCGCAACATCATGAGTGAGTTCATGGGCTTGATCCATGGCCAGTACGACGCCAAGGAGGAGGGCTTCGTGCCGGGCGGCATGAGCCTGCACAATATGATGCTTCCCCACGGGCCGGATGCGCTCGCCTTCGAAAAGGCATCCAATTCCGAGCTCAAGCCTGTGAAGCTGGATCATACCATGGCCTTCATGTTCGAGACCCGATACCCGCAGCAATTGACGAAATACGCAGCCGAGCTTGAAACGCTGCAGGACGATTACCTGGAGTGCTGGGACGGCCTGGAGCGCAAGTTCGACGGAACCCCAGGCATCAAATGATGGCATCAAGTGATGATCGGCCAAGCATCCTCCGGCACGGGAATGGAATATGAAGCTCGCGACGTTAAAAGACTCCACGAGAGACGGTCGGCTCGTCATCGTTTCCCGTGATCTTACCCGTTGTTGTGAAGTCGGTCACATTGCCCGGACCTTGCAGGCAGCACTCGATGACTGGGAACACCTGGCTCCGAGACTCGAACTGATTGCCGAAGGCATCGAGACCGCAGCCCAGCCGGCGATCAGGTTTCACGAACATGACGCCACATCGCCTTTGCCGCGGGCCTACCAATGGGCCGACGGTTCGGCCTACGTCAACCATGTCGAGCTGGTACGCAGGGCGCGGGGCGCCGAGATGCCGGCGAGCTTCTGGTCCGACCCGCTGATGTATCAAGGTGGTTCGGACGGCTTCCTCGCGCCGCGTGACCCGATCCTGGTAGCTGACGAGGCTTACGGGATCGACCTGGAGGGCGAGGTTGCCGTCGTCACCGGCGACGTTGCGATGGGTTCCAGTCCGGAGGCTGCGCGCGACGCCATCCGGCTGGTGATGCTCGTCAACGATGTGTCGCTGCGCGGTCTCATACCGGACGAACTGGCAAAGGGATTCGGTTTCTTCCAATCCAAGCCGGCATCATCATTTTCCCCGGTCGCGGTGACGCCGGACGAACTCGGAAAGGCGTGGGATGGCGGCAAGCTGCATCTTCCTTTGCTCGTGAGCTTGAACGGCAGAGTATTCGGCAAGGCGAATGCCGGCGTCGACATGACATTTGATTTTGGCCAACTGATCGCCCATGCCGCCAAAACGCGCAATCTCGTGGCCGGAACGATCGTCGGCTCGGGAACGGTTTCCAACAAGCTGAAGGGCGGTCCGGGCAGGCCGGTGGAAGACGGAGGAAACGGCTACTCTTGCATTGCCGAACTGCGGATGATCGAGGCCATCGAGACCGGGTCGCCGAAGACGCCGTTCATGCGGTTTGGGGATCAGGTTCGCATCGAGATGAAGGATCATGCCGGCCATTCGATCTTTGGGGCGATCGAGCAGACGGTCGAAGAATACAGGGGGACCGGGCCGCGATGAACGAGGTCGTTCTCTATGACTACTGGAGATCGTCCGCGAGTTATCGCGTCCGTATCGCGCTCAACCTCCTTGCGATCGACTATAAGATAGTGTCGATCAACTTGCTGCAAGGAGCGCACAAGATGCCGGAATATCTTGCGCTCAACTCGCAGGGCCTCGTGCCGACGTTGGTGATCGATGGAAGAACGCTGACGCAATCGCTGGCAATCATAGAGTACCTCGCCGAGGTTCGGCCGGAATACGGATTGCTGCCGTTGGATATTGCCGATCGCCAGAACGTGCGTGCCCTCGCATATGCCGTCGCCATGGACATCCATCCGATATGCAACATGCACGTCGTGGCGCATCTCATGACCATGACTGACAAGGTCGACGCCCGGGAAGAATGGATGAAACATTTTATCACGGACGGACTTCGCAAGCTGGAAGCCATGATCGGCAAATTCGATGGAAAGTTCAGCCTCGGGGATACGCCAACGATGGCGGATCTCTGTCTTGTTCCACAAGTCTACAATGCCCGCCGCTGGGGCGTTGATATGACCCATTTCAAGCGCATCGTCGATATCGACGCCAAATGCGCCAAGCTGCCCGCCTTCCAGGCGGCACATCCCGACCGTGTGAGCCCGAACCGTGACGAGAACTGAGCTGCCCATGTGGATCCATCCTGCCTCTGCCATTGCACACCGCTGTCGCGCCCGTCATGATACCCTCACCCTCAGCATACACGGTCAGACATGCGCATCTTTCTGGTTCGACACGGCGAATCTCTCGGCAACATCAGCGAGAGCGCCTACCGGCAGTTCGGCGATCACAATGTTCCGCTGACGGAATGGGGCTACCAGCAGGCGCTGGCCGCGGGGCGCAGCATTGCTTCCTATCTGGCAGCGCTGCCTCGCGCCGCGCCGAAGGCGACCATCTGGCATTCGCCATATCTGCGGACGCGCCAGACCAAGGACGCAATCATCGAGGCCTCGCCTGCGGACGCCATCGGCGATGTCCATGAGGACTATCTGTTGCGGGAGCAGGATTTCGGCCTGTTTACCGAGATCTACGACCGGGCCGAGCAGCGGCGCAAATTTCCGGAAGAATTCGAGAAATGGGCCAGGCTTCGCAACAACAGCGGCAAATTCTATGCCCGCCCGCCGGACGGCGAGAGCCGGGCGGATGTTGCCCAGCGGGTGCGGCTGTTTCTACAGACCGTCATGCATGACATCGGCAGCGGTAACGACACCGCGATCATCGTCGGTCACGGCGTCACCAACCGTGCTTTCGAGCTGAATTTCCTCCATCAGAGCGTCGAATGGTTCGAGCGCTCCGATAATCCGGGCAACGCCGATGTGACGCTGATCGAGGGCTCGCATGCGCAAGGCTATCGCTCGATGCTTCTGCACAAGGCTGGTGACCGCGACCCGACCGACGCGACAGAAATGCGTGGCGCCCATGGTTCGGAACTGACGATCGCGCCGAAGACCCGCGACTAATGCCTCGCTGCGCGAGTGTAGAAGCTGGGCGGATGTATGTTGCGATGGTGGCGACTCAAGGCTAGAACGGCCTGAAAGAGGAACACTGGGATCGCGCCGCATACTTTTCGCGGCTTTGCAAACCATGCCGTTTGCCACCCGCTTGCCAAAAAACCATAATTGCCCACCTAGATCACACATCGACAACAGGCATGAAGAATTGGATCAACGCTGGATGCGCATACACTACGTTTTTCTTGGTGCATTTCTTGCAATCGCACAGACCGCCTATGCTGAAGTGGCGTCACCGCCTGTTTTGGCGCCCCTAAAGCAACAGGCGCAAGCTGCTCAGTTGAGTGCACAAGTTCTTACGCGTTTCAGCTACAAGCCCGTTACACTCGATGACGCCTTGTCGGCCAGGATCATGGATCGCTTCATCAAATCACTCGATCCGGACCGTGTGCTCTTCCTGCAAGCGGACATCGACAGGTTCATGTCTGACCGCAGCGAAATCGACGATGCCATCGAACGGAAGGACTTGAAGATCCCATTTGCGATCTTCAACGCGTATGAACAGCGCGTTGTCGACCGTATGAGCTATGCGCGCAACCTGCTTAAGCAGGGCTTCGATTTCAGCGTGCAGGAAAACTATTCCGTGTTGCGCGATAAGGAGCCCTGGCCACAGTCGGAAGCTGAGAGCAATGAGCTTTGGCGCAAGCGCGTCAAAAGCGACTGGTTGCGGTTGAAACTGGGCGGCAAGACCGATGCGGCTATTCGCGAAACGCTCGACAAGCGCTACGCAAACACGCTCGAAGGCGTTTACAAGTTTAAAAGCGATGACGTTTTCCAGTCGTTCATGGACGCCTACGCAACGTCGATCGACCCGCACACGGACTATTTCGGCGCGGCCGCTTCGGCCGACTTCAATATCTCGATGAAGCTCTCGCTGTTTGGCATCGGTGCGGTTCTGCAAGACCGCGACGACTACACGACGATCCGTGAGCTCGTGCCTGGTGGGCCGGCTCAGTTGTCCGGCAAGCTGGCCGTCGGAGACCGCATTACCGGTGTTGGTCAAGGCAAGGATGGGGCGATCAAAGAAGTGGTGGGCACGCGCCTTGATGAAGTCGTGCAGATGATACGAGGAAAGAAAGGTTCCGTCGTGCGGCTGGACATCCTGCCGGCGGATGCTGGAGCAGATGGCCCGCATCGCGTTGTCAGCCTTGTGCGTGACAAGATCAGTCTCGAAAAGCAGGCTGCCAGCAAGGCCGTGCTGTCCGTGAACTTGGGTGAAGCCACGCGTAAAATCGGGGTGATTACTCTGCCGGTCTTCTATGAGGATTTTGAAGCCAAGAGCAGAGGAGACAATGACTACAGGAGCGCAAGCCGCGATGTAGCCAAGCTTCTCGGCGAACTGAAGCAAGAAAAGGTCGACGGCGTTCTCATTGACGTGCGCAATAATGGCGGTGGTTCATTGGACGAGGCGATTGACTTGACCGGTCTCTTCATCGGCAATGGTCCGGTCGTTCAGCAACGCGGCAGCGACGGTAAGGTCGAGGTCAGAAACGCTGATTTTGCAGCACCTGTCTGGACAGGCCCGATGGGTGTCCTGGTCAATCGCGGGTCGGCGTCGGCTTCGGAGATATTTGCCGCGGCAATCCAGGATTACGGTCGAGGCGTCATCGTCGGCGAGCCCAGTTTCGGGAAGGGTACGGTTCAAACCGTCCTCAATCTCGACCGGATGGTCCGCAACAGCAAACCCGAATTCGGGGAGCTGAAAGTGACCATCGCACAGTTTTTCCGGGTCAACGGCGGTACGACGCAGCTGCGCGGCGTGACACCTGATATCAGCTTGCCGGGGATCTCCGATCCGGCGAGCTTCGGAGAGACCAGTTATGACAACGCTCTCCCTTGGGCCCAGATCAAGCCGGCGAACTACACGCCTTCCGACACTGTCACCACGCTGCTGCCGACATTGCAAAGCCGCCATGATGCGCGGGTTGAAAACGATCCGGACTTTCAGCGCCTGCTGAAAGACATTGCCGACCTGAAGGCGCAGCGCGAGAAAGGGATTATCTCGCTCAATGAAGCCGAACGTCGCAAGGAAGCGACTGCTCGCGAAAATCGGCTCAAGTCGCGAGCGCAGGGAAGCGTTGGCGAGGATCCTGGTGGAGATGATGGTCTGCAGTCGGACGAGCGCAGCCTGAGTGCTGACATTGCCATTGAAAATGCCCGTAAGAATGCAAAGGACGTCTTGCTGAACGAGGCAGCTGCCATTCTTGCCGACGAGGCGGATTTGCAGGCAGGTGCGCCGAAGGTAGCCACAAGGCCATCGGCAAATACAGGCGGAAAATAGTCATACATGATCGGTGCAACAGTATGAGCCGCCCCGCTGCGGCGCTGCCGATGCCAAACCGCTGTCAATGTAGAGCTCCGTATCCGCATGAACTATCTCCTGGCGAATTATGCCCTTTCCATCGGTGCGGATCGCCGCACCGATGCCATATCCCGTGGCTAGATCGGAACAGGTTCGTGAAGCGGCCGCATTGGAGAAGGAAACGAGATGCAGTTGAACGGCGAATTGAACCCGAACGATCCCGAATTCTTTGAGCTCCTCACAGGCAGCTTCCGGCGCCTTGTCGGCAGGGCTCTCGTACCCAAGGATCGGGGACCGGAGTGGCTCTACGGCGATGCCCCTTTTGTGGTTCTTGCCCACAATACCGCGCCGGATCCCGTCTTCGTCTATGCCAATGGTGCAGCACAGAGGCGGTTCGGATATAGCTGGAGCGAGTTCGTAAAGCTGGAATCCCGGCTGTCGGCTGGCCCCAGCGAGCGTGGAGCGCGCCAGGCGTTACTCGATGCGGTGACGCAAAACGGGTTCATGGCGGGCTATCGTGGCTTGCGGGTCATGAAATCGGGGAGCCGCTTCTGGATGGAAGATGGAATAGTCTGGCAGCTCCGGAACGCGGAAGGGCAGGATTTCGGGCAGGCTGCGACATTCTCAAAGTGGGTTGACGTCCCTCCCTCCTAGATCATCAACTGCGCTGGGGAGTCACGCCGGGCTTTCTTGATCGAGTCGCTGCCGGAACGCCTCACAGTTCCAACTGCGTATGATCCTGCCTCCAGCGGGTCTGGCGTCGATCGGGAGGCAATCGAAGGGTCCGATTTTGGTGGCTCGTGTGCCTTGCTGCGGTCAGTGAACGCATCGTTAGCGAGGCGGTCTAGCCGTGACTGATAAGCTTCTGAACATAGAAGCCTTGCCCATCTCAGTCTCTTCTGCCTTTCTTTGTCGAAATACCATCCGGAGAAGCCAGATGCCAGAGCCCGATCCAGAGGAGAAGATCGACGCGACGTTCCGAAACGGCTCTCTAACGGCTGCGGGGATCATTCTCGGCTTTTCGCTGAGCTTCATCGGTCGCTGGGTGTCGAATCCCAAGGACTGGAGCGCCATCGACATCGCACCGATGGTGCTGCTCACCGTGGGCATCGCGCTTCAGGTGAAAGTGTTCGCTGACCTCTTGGCGCGGGATTCCTTGATCGCCGAAAAATACGACCGCGCGCGGCGACTGTTTCTGATCGGCCTTGTCATCGTGGCGATAGGGATGGGGATTGCGTTGCTGAATGATATTCTGGGGTTGGGGTCGATGCAGATGCTGGGGTGAGACGTGCCCACGCGGTGAAATTTTAGCCAAACGATCAAATGTGGAAGGTACCAATTGCCGTTCGGGCGGCAGAGAGAGATTTTAGTTGTCAGTAATACAATCGTCCGGCAACATCGCTGGCTAGCTGCTACAATTGCGAAGTATTGCCACCAGCGCGTTGGGGAGACGGGCATGTGCGCAGAGCTTGTTGAACGTCGATTGGCGGCTATTCTGGCTGCCGATGTGGTGGGTTACAGCCGTCTCCTTGAGGCGAACGAAGAAGACACGCTCAACGCCCTTCGTCAGCATCGCCGGGAGCTTTTCGATCCTGCTGTCGCATCTCATGGCGGGCATATCATCAAGGTAATGGGCGATGGTTTCCTGGTCGAGTTCAGCAGCGTGCTGAGCGCTGCTCGCTGCGCGGTGGAAATCCAGCGTGGCATGCTGGAGCGCAATACCGGGCTTCCGCCGGACAAGCATTTTTTGTTCCGAATAGGCTTGAATCTGGGTGATATCGTCTTTGATGCGGATGACTTTCACGGGGACGGCATCAATGTGGCGGTCCGGCTGCAAGCCCTTGCAGCTCCTGGCGGTATCGCCTGTTCAGCGGCCGTGCGCCACGAAGTCGCAAACAAGCTCGACATCGAATTCGCGGACCAGGGCGCGGTGACAGTCAAGAACATTGCCCGTCCGGTCCACGTCTATTTTGCCGATTGGGGCAATGTCGCTTCCGTCGAGGCGTCTCCGCTTGCCGCGGTCAGCCATACGCGGGCGCCCGCCAACAGGCCGTCGCTTGCAATCCTGCCATTCGCCAATATCAGCAACGATCCGGAACAGGAGTTTTTCAGCGACGGCATCACCGAGGATCTCATCACCGACCTGTCGAACGTTTCAGGTCTCTTCGTGCTGAGCCGCCATACCGTGTTTGCGTGGAAAAACCGTAGCGAAAACCTGCAGCGAATCGCCGCCGAACTTGGCGTTGCCTATATCGTGGAAGGCAGCGTCCGCAAGGCAGGCAACCATGTGCGGATCAATGCAGAGCTGATCGAAGCGGCCAGCGACGGCCATGTCTGGGCCGAGCGATACGACCGCGAACTCACCGATATTTTCGAAATGCAGGACGAGATCCTGAAAGCGATCGTCGAGCAACTGAAGGTCAAGCTGCTCCCGGAGGAGAAGAAGGCAATCGAGCAGGCGCCGACAGGAAATGTCGAAGCTTATACGCATTTTCTCAGGGGCCGCGAATACTATCATATAGCCTCGCGCTCCAATCACCTGATGGCCAGGCAGAGTTTCGCCAGAGCCATCGAACTGGATCCTAGCTATGCCCGCGCCTATGCCGGTATTGCAGTTTGCGATGCGCGTCTGCGCTCTCAGTTCGGCGCGGAGATTTCAGTGGAGGATATTCTCGCCAATACCGCAACAGCGCTGACGCTCGATCCTAATCTGGCAGAAGCCCATGCGGCCAAGGGGTTTGCTCTGGCGGTGGCCGGCAATCGCGCCGCGGCAATTTCGGCATTCGTACAGGCTTTGTCGCTCGATGCGAATTGTCATGAGGCCAACAGATACTATGCTGAATTCTGCGTCACCGACGGCCAGTTCGAACTCGCGGCGACGTATTTTCAGCGCGCTATGGAAATCAAGCCGGCCGATTACGGCGCGCCGATCATGCTTGTGAACGTCTTCCGCTCACTCGGGCAAATGGATAAGGCCAGTACGCATGCCCGGATCGCTCTGACGAAGGCGGAGGAGGAGCTTCGCCTTCATCCGGAGAACGCCAATGCCGCCTGCCTCGGCGCAACGGCGCTGGCCTTTCTCGGTGAAGGGGGTAAGGCATTGGAATGGTTGGCGCGCGCGCTCGCGACTGATCCCACCGACATCAACATTCAGTACAATGCCGCCTGCACCTATTCACTGCTCGGCGAGATCGACAGGGCGATAGATCTGCTTGAAGTATGGATGCCCCAGGTTGGTGTCGAGATGCGGCTGTGGTTCAAGAACGATTCCGACCTCGACCCCATCCGCAACCATCCGCGTTATTTGAGCCTGCTCGACTTATCTGAATAAAACCCGCCGCGGGGCAGCGGATATTTCTAGTCCTATTTTATTACTTGCTAAATTTTCTGAGCACGACGAAGATCAACTTAAACTGGCATTCATGAAGGTCTATTGAGGGGGAGCGGATGGGCACCCGGTTCAGACTTTTTGTGCAGCCTCCATTTGAAGATGCTCGGGCAAGACCTGAGATTGTGGAAGTGTCGTCGCCGTCGGGCAGCCTGGCCGCTGGCCCGGCCGATGATCGTATGTTTGTCGTGGAGCCGGTCGGGAAGATCGGTCCCTACGGTGTGAACCGGGGACCGCTCGGAACGCCTTTTATGTATCTGCCGCCTTGGACCGGAAGGATCATCGAGCCGGCCACGCCTGACGCGCGGGGCAATTTCGACTACCTGCGGCCTTCGATGCCGGGCTTCGAAGCCGCGCATGTTTTCGGCTGCGTGCGCTTCACGCTTGATGTGTGGGAACGCTATCTCGGTCAGCCGATCACCTGGCATTTCCGCGATCATTATGACCGTCTGGAAATCTCGATCCTGCCGCAATGGGACAACGCCCAATATGGCTACGGCTTCCTCGAAGTGGGCAGCCAGTTCGAGAAGGATGGGAGCATCCTCCCCTTCAGCCTCGATTTCGACGTCGTGGCCCATGAAGTGGGGCACGCGATCATCTTCAGCGTCTTGGGCGTGCCGGACCCTGGAGCCGAATATCCGGAATATCTCGGTTTTCAGGAGGCTTTCTCGGATTGCGTGTCGCTGATCGCAGCCATGCATTTTCCATCCGTGATCGACAACGTGCTCGAGGAGACGCACGGCAATCTGTACCGAGCCAATCGCCTCTCGCGCTTCTCTGAGTTCTCGCCGCATCGCCAGATCCGCTCGGCAAACAACAAACGGACGATGGACGAGTTCGCGCATGGCTGGAAGGATGAGCACGAACTCTCACAGCCGCTGACCGGCGCTATATTCGATATCCTCGTCGATATCTTCCACGAGAGCCTTGTGGCGCGGGGGCTGATTTCGCGGGCGGTTGAGGATCTGGCAGATATTGCCGAGTTCGATGCTTCTGTCGAAACATCGGTGCAGCATGCTTTCGACCGCGCCTTTGACCGCAACGCGGATGGGTTTGTCGAGGCATTGCTGGAGGCACGAGACATCGCCGGCACCTATCTAGCGGAAACGCTTTGGGCTCTTGCTCCCGATTTTCTGGACTATGGCGACGTTGCTGAAACGATGCTCGCGATAGATCGACATGAAAGCGGTGGCCGGTTGGCCAGGATCATCACTCGAAATTTCAGGCAAAGGGCGATCGGCGAGTTGCACGCCGGCGCACATCTCAAAGGCGGCGAGCATCGCAGCCATGTCCATTCCGCGCGAATCTTGCTGCCGATCGATCATTTCGATCTTCCGAAGATGAGCTATCGCGAGAAGGTTCTGCTGTCGAGATCAGGCATTGGTCAATAATCAGGTAGATGGAGGCAGACGTGGCAGACAATGAAACCCTGCTTGGCATATCATCAGTATATTTGTTCGGGCGCCCACTTAACGATCTGCTCCTCAGAGGCAGCGTTTACGGCCCTCAGATCGCTCCCGAAGTCGGAAAGAACAATTTTCTGAGAAGTCAGCTTGCTGCAGAGGGCGCGAATCTTGCGCGAATCTATGCATTCTCGTTCGAGGGTGCTTTCGTCGAACTGGGGCGGCCAGCAATCTTCGTTGTCCATGGCGCCGGTGCAGATCCCGACGATCCTGCCCCGAACGACATCGGGTACGAAAGATTGTCTCGGTCCCCTGGTTCGAGTGCTCGAACAGGTCTCGGTTCCCAAATTGGAGCTCTCTCCAAAGATATGAGAGTTTGGACTTATGATAAGGGCGACTTTTCGATGAGACTCGATGTCGAAACAGGAACCTTTGAACAGATTCTGCTCTCGACCGAAGCTTCAACTGATCTTCGGGGCGGAATGTCCAGGTCGGGCGGCGCATTGTCCCGCTCTGGCGGCGTAATGTCGAGATCAGGCGGATTCGTACCCCGCAGATCAGGTGACAACGATTAATCCACCATTAGGGATAGATCCCGGAGGCACAAATGTCAGATGATAACGTTAAAGTTGAGATTGAAAGATTAAGTGAGCAGCCAGTGGTTGCTTTCTGGGGAGTTGACAAGCCTTTCAAACTCATAGGTCGCGGTTTCAGTGAGAGAAAAATCGAGGTATATATATCAAAAAATGAATATGGTAATGGTGTAGTTGAGCAAATAAAAGTAGATATTGATCCTGGTTCTGCGGACGCCGATGGGTTCTTGT
This sequence comes from Rhizobium sp. WYJ-E13, assembly GCF_018987265.1. Taxonomy (NCBI): domain Bacteria; kingdom Pseudomonadati; phylum Pseudomonadota; class Alphaproteobacteria; order Hyphomicrobiales; family Rhizobiaceae; genus Rhizobium; species Rhizobium sp. WYJ-E13. The sequence goes on from NZ_CP076854.1 coordinate 536,687, forward strand.
CGGTAATAGCGCACGCAGAATTAGGCACTGATCGTGAGCCTGACTACTGGGTTGCCGTAAAACTGAACGGTGAATTTCAAAGCGCAAAAGGAATATTCAAAGTATTCTGATGTTCCGAGCGATCCCCTGACTAGGATCTTTGGCGATCCGCGACTTCGCCAGTGATCTCCTGTGCGAGCGGCTATCTGGTTACGTTCCATCTTGACCGCTCTTTCATCGGCTACGCCCAATGCTCGCATACATGCCCGTCGTCCGGAACTCCGTCGGCGTGATCCCGTAAACACGGCGAAAAACCTTGGCAAAATAGTTGGCATCCTCGAAGCCGCACATGATCGAGACTTCCTTGACCGGCAGGAAGTCGGCCTTGGTGAGAAGTTTCGCGGCCCGCTGCAGGCGTTGCTGCAGCACATATTCGGCCGGCGGCACGCCCTCGCTTTCGGCGAAGCTGCGGGAGAAGTGCGCGCGACTAAGGCCGACGATTGCCGATAGCTCGCTGACCGGCAGCGGTTTTTCCAGATTGGCGTTGATATGGTCGATCACTGGCTGCATCGCGCTCTGCTCGGCCATGAAGGCGGGCGCGCCGAAAATATCGTCGTAAAGTGCCATGGCGGCTTCATAGGCAATCGCCGAGGCGGAGCCGGGGGTGTTCGCACCCTTGACGAGGCGCAGGCTGCAATCGGCCAGATGGTCGATGGTCGATTGCTGCAGCTTCAAGACCGGGCCTGCCAAGGCCAGCACCATCTTGTGGATGCGCAGCGTCTCTTCGCCGTTCATCGAGATCCAGAAATATTCCCAGCGCTCGCCCTTTTCGAGCCAGTAGCGATGATTGTGCGGCACGAGCACCATCATCGTATCGCCACTTTGGAGCTTGTAGTTGCGGTTCTGATATCGCAGGTGGCCGGTGCCGCTGATCGTGTGCTGCAGCACAGTGAAAGGCGTTTGGCCACGCTTCCGGCCGTCCCAGTCATAGGTCTCGTTTTCGCGCAACTCGTAACCGGCGCTCGTCGGCATGGCGTGCAGGCGCTGGCGTCCACGCGGCAAAGAAACGGTTCTCATCGACTGGCCGTTGGCGATCAATTTCTGCAGCACAAAATTACCCTCGAAAGCATAATCCTTCTCTGGCCGCCCTGTCGAATATGCGCATAATCACTTCTCACAAGAGGAAGAGATCGCGGTCGAAAGAATGGCCGGGAGGAATATAAACACCATTTTCCGGTATTTTTAGACGGTATGCGCTAGCGTGCCGTCCAATCCTCCCTTGCTGTCTTTCTCCCTAGCACTTGATCGGATCGAGGTGAAGGATATGAGTTTCAAAATCGCTATTATCGGGGCAGGAAGCGTCGGCTTCACCAAGAAGCTGTTCACGGATATTCTCTGCGTGCCGGAATTCAAGGACATTGAATTCGCGCTGACGGACCTCAGCGAACATAACCTTCAGATGATCAAGGCAATTCTCGACAAGATCATCGAAGCAAACAAGTTGCCGACGAAGGTGACGGCGACAACGGATCGCCGCAAGGCGCTGGAAGGAGCCCGTTATGTCATCAGCTGCGTTCGCGTCGGGGGGCTCGAAGCCTATGCCGACGATATCCGCATTCCTCTGAAGTACGGCATCGACCAGTGCGTTGGCGATACGATCTGCGCCGGCGGCATTCTCTATGGCCAGCGCAATATTCCCGTCATCCTCGATTTCTGCAAGGACATCCGCGAGGTTGCGGCACCGGGCGCGAAGTTCCTGAACTACGCCAATCCGATGGCGATGAATACCTGGGCGGCCATCGAATATGGCAAGGTCGATACGGTCGGCCTCTGCCACGGCGTCCAGCATGGCGCCGAACAGATTGCCGAAGTGCTCGGCGCGAAGTCTCAGAGCGAACTCGACTATATCTGCTCGGGCATCAACCATCAGACTTGGTTTGTCGATCTACGGCTCAACGGCCGCAAGATCGGCAAGGACGAACTGGTCACCGCTTTCGAGGCGCATCCCGTCTATTCGCAGCAGGAAAAGCTGCGCATCGACGTGCTGAAGCGCTTCGGCGTCTATTCAACCGAGAGCAACGGCCATCTCTCCGAATATCTGCCCTGGTACCGCAAGCGGCCGGACGAAATCACCCGCTGGATCGATATGTCGGACTGGATCCATGGCGAAACCGGCGGTTATCTGCGTCACTCGACGGAGACCCGCAACTGGTTTGAGACGGAATTCCCGCAATTCCTCGCTTCGGCCGAAAAGCCGATCGATCCGGCCAAGCGCTCCAACGAGCATGCAAGCCATATTCTCGAGGCGCTGGAAACCGGTCGCGTCTATCGCGGTCACTTCAACGTCAAGAACACCGGCGTTATCACCAATCTGCCATCCGACGCGATCATTGAGTCGCCCGGCTTCGTCGATCGCTTCGGCATCAATATGGTCTCCGGCATCACCATTCCGGAAGCCTGCGCGGCAACCTGCATCTCATCGATCAATGTCCAGCGCATGTCGGTGCATGCGGCGATTTCCGGCGATATCGATCTCCTGAAGCTCGCCGTCCTTCACGATCCGCTGGTTGGCGCCGTCTCGACGCCGGAAGAGGTCTGGCAGATGGTCGACGAGATGGTCGTTGCCCAGGCCCGCTGGCTGCCGCAATATGCTCATGCCGTTTCGGCTGCCAAGGAGCGGCTGGCAAATTCCAAGGTGAAGACGAGGGAGTGGGAAGGGGCTGCGCGCCGCCATGTCCGCTCCATCGAGGAGCTTCGTGTTGAAAAGGCGGCGCTGAAACAGGCCGTCTAAAGTCAGGGTGAGGGAGGCTGCGGCGGCTCTTCGGGAGGAAGGTCGCCCGCGCTGAAGCTTTCTTCATTGTCGTTTGAGGAGAAGCGGAGACGCGTACGAGCGCTCCGGAACAAGAGGGAGAGACGATGACGAATTTCCATAAGATCGGCATCCTGGCAGGACTGGCGCTTGGCGTTTCAGTCGCGGCCCTGAATGCCTACGCGTCCGAGCCGACGGTGCCGCCGGCACCGCCGGCTTTCCCGGCGGAAGGCAAGATCAAATATGTGTCGCGCGACTCCATCCTGGAGTTCAAGGCGCTGCCCGAATATCACGAGCCGGACTGGGTGACGAAGAATTTCGTCGATACCGGCAAGCTGCCGGCGGTCAAGGATCGCCTGCCCAAGGAACCAATGGTTTTCAAGACCGAGAACATGCCTGACGGTCCCGGCGTCTATGGCGACGTGATGCGCCATGTCATCGGTGGCCGGCCGGAAGGCTGGAACTATGGCGCCGGCCAGACGCAGGGCTGGGGCGGCATAGACATCGGCCTCTCAGAATGCCTGACACGCACAGCACCGCTCTTCCAGGTGGAAGCCAAGGATACTGAGCCGTTGCCGAACCTCGCTAAGAGCTGGGAGTGGTCGCAAGACGGCCACAAGCTGACCATGCACCTGATCGAGGGTGCTAAATGGTCCGACGGCGCGCCCTTCAATGCCGATGACCTCATGTTCTATTGGGAAGACGAAGTCATCGACCCGAACGTTTCGCCGCTCGGTGGCGGCGCATCGCCGGAAGCCTTCGGCGAGGGAACGACACTCACGAAGATCAATGACTACACGGTCGAATGGACCTTCAAGGAAGCCTTCCCGAAGCAGTATCTCTATACGATGGCTTACCCGAACTTCTGCCCGGGTCCGTCCCATATTCTTAAACCCCAGCATCCGAAATATTCGAAGAACACCTACGATCAGTTCAAGAACGCCTTCCCGCCGGAATTCATGAACATGCCGGTCATGGGCGCCTGGGTACCGGTCGAATACCGGCCGGACGATATCATCGTCATGCGCCGCAACCCCTACTACTGGAAGGTCGACGAGAAGGGCAATCAACTGCCTTATCTCAACGAGCTGCACTATAAGCTCTCGACCTGGGCCGACCGTGACGTGCAGGCCGTTGCCGGTTCTGCCGACTTCTCGAACCTCGAACAGCCGGAAAACTTCGTGGCCTCGCTGAAGCGTGCCGCCGAAAAAACCGCTCCGGCGCGTCTCGCCTTCGGCCCGCGCCTCATCGGCTATAACCTGCGCATGAACCTCTCGGCCAATGGCTGGGGTGATCCTGATGCCCGCAGCCAGGCGATCCGCGAACTCGACCGCAACGAGGACTTCCGCAAGGCTATAACCATGGCGGTCGACCGCAAGGCGATCGGCGATTCCCTCGTCAAGGGACCGTTCACGGCGATCTATGCAGGCGGCCTCTCCTCCGGCACGAGCTTCTACGATCGCAACTCGACCGTCTACTATCCCTTTGATCTAAAGGGTGCCAAGGCGCTGCTCGCCAAGGTCGGCCTGAAGGATACCGACGGCGATGGCTTCGTGAACTTCCCGGCCGGAACAGCTGATGGCAAGAACGTCGAGATCGTGCTTCTCGTCAACAATGACTACACGACCGACAAGAGCCTTGCCGAAGGTGTCGTTGGGCAGATGGAGAAGCTCGGCATCAAGATCATCATCAATGCTCTTGATGGTCCCAAGCGGGATAATGCGCATTATGCCGGCCAGTTCGACTGGCTGATCCAGCGCAATACAACCGAGCTCGCCTCCGTGGTGCAGAACACCGAACAGCTTGCCGCTGTCGGCCCGCGTACCAGCTGGCACCACCGCGCCGGCAAGGATAATCAGCTCGATCTCCTGCCTTATGAAAAGGAGCTTGCCGACATCGTCAACAAGTTCCGCACGAGCCAGGACAATGACGAACGCGTGGCACTCATGAAGCAGTACCAGAAGACGGCGACCGAACATGTCGATACCGTCGGCCTGACCGAATATCCGGGCGCGCTGATCATAAACAAGCGTTTCTCGAACATTCCCGAGGGTACGCCGATCATGATGTTCAACTGGGCCGAGGATTCCGTCATCCGCGAGCGTGTGTGGGTGGCTGCCGACAAGCAGGGTAAATACGAACTCTTCCCTCAGCAGCTTCCCGGTAAGCCCGGGGACAAGGGTCCTATAAACTAAGAGCTCCCTCCCGAACGACAAGAGCTTCCGGTCGCGCGTGCTGCGCGCGGCCGGTCAGAATCAACAAGCCGGCCGCGCTGAGACGAGCGACTGGCGGCAAGGAGAAGCGAACCGTCTGATGTTACGATTCCTGCTCATGCGCATCGCCTCGGCGATCCCCGTCCTCTTCATCCTGAGCGTGGTGACCTTCGCGATTATCCAGGCACCCCCCGGAGATTATGCCGATTACATCCGTTCGCAGTTGATCAATCAGGGTGGCGCTTCCTTCGCGCAAGCCGATGCCCAGGCTCAGGCCTACCGCATCGAACATGGCCTCGATCAGCCGATTGTCATCCAGTACGTCAACTGGATCACGGGAATCGTGACCAAAGGCGATTTCGGCTACAGCATGTTCTACAACAAGCCGGTTGCCGATGTGGTCGGCGAGCGCCTGCCGCGCACGTTGGCGCTTGCGCTGGTCTGCCACATCTTGGCGTCCATCCTCGGCATCACCTTCGGCATCTGGGCGGCGACCCGCCAATACAGCTGGATCGACAGCCTGCTCTCAGGCATCTCTTTCCTCGGCATGACCGTGCCGCGCTTTCTCATGGCGCTGATCATCGTCTACCTTCTCGTCTTCCAGTTCAACGTGACGGAAATCGGCAGCTTCTTCTCACCGCAATATGGCGGAGCGCCGTGGTCCTGGGCGAAATTCATGGATCTCGTTAGCCACGTCTGGCCGGTCGTCGCGATCGCCACCTTCGGCGGGCTCGCCTACAACATGCGCGTCATGCGCGGCAATCTGCTCGATACGCTGAATGCCCAATATGTCGAGACGGCGCGCGCCAAGGGGCTTTCGGGCAGCGCGGTCGTCATGCGCCACGCCGTTCCGAATGCGCTGCATCCGCTCGTCATGTATCAGGGCGTCGTGCTTCCCTACATGCTGACCGGCGAGATCGAGACCGCGATCATCTTCGCCCTGCCGACAGTTGGGCCGGCGATCGTCGGCTCGATGGCGATCGGTGACGTCTATGTCACCGCGACTTTCATGCTGGTGCTGTCGGCCACGCTGATCGTCGGCAATATCATCGCCGACATGCTGCTTGCCATGCTTGATCCGCGGGTCCGTCAATATGGAGGAGCCTGATATGTTTGCCTTCGACTCTTCCACACCGCCGCCGCATGAAGAGGTGGTCAAGAATACCGGCCACGGCAACGAGAGTTATATGGCGCTCGTCTGGCGCCGGCTGCGGCGCTCCTGGACCGGCATGATCGGCCTCATGCTCGTCGGCCTCTTGATCATCATGGCGATCTTTGCCGATTTCTTCGCGCCGATGGACCCGAAGGCGACCGATGTCGGCTTTGCGCCGCCGCAGCTCGTCAGCATCCATGACAAGGAGGGCAGTCTCGTCTGGCCGCGCGTCTATGCGCTGGCAGATTCCGAAGAGCTCGATCCGGTTACCTTCCAGCCGATCGTCGGCCTGGATTATGACAATCCGCGTTCGCTCGGCTTCTTCGTCAAAGGATCGGACTATAATCTGCTTGGTCTCATCCCGGCCAATCGCCATTTCTTCGGCACGGTCGATGGCCAGCCGGTGCATTTCCTCGGCACCGACAAGTTCGGCCGAGACGTGCTGTCTCGCGCCATCATCGGCTCGCGCATCTCGCTGATGATCGCACTGACGGTGGTCTTCATCGTCACTGTCGTCGGCACGACGGTCGGTATGGTGTCGGGCTATTATGGCGGCGCCTTCGATGTCTGGGTGCAGCGCTTCGTCGAGCTGGTGCTCGCCTTCCCGCAACTGCCGCTTTATCTCGCGCTGACATCGCTGATCCCGATCACGGCACCCACCAACGTCTTCCTCGCCTTCGTGATCTTCGTCATGTCGGCGCTCGGCTGGGCGCAGATGTCGCGCGAGGTGCGCGGCAAGACGCTGGCGCTGGCGCGCATCGAGTATGTGCGCGCGGCGATGGCGGTCGGTGCCACCGACCGGCGCATCATCTTCCAGCATATTTTCCCGAATGTGATGAGCCATGTGATCGTTGCGGTCACCATCCACATTCCAAGCGTTGTATTGCTGGAATCTTTCCTCGGCTTCCTCGGCTTTGCCGTAAAGCCGCCGCTGATCTCCTGGGGTCTGATGTTGCAGGATACGGCCAACTATTCCGTCATCGGAACCTACCCCTGGATTCTCGCTCCCGTCGCCTTCGTGCTGATCACCGTCTTTGCCTTCAATGCGCTGGGTGACGGTCTGCGCGATGCGGTCGATCCCTATTGAGGTGATGAAGATGGCCCTTGCTCTCGTCAGTTCTTTCGCCCCGCCCGTCCGTCACGATCATGACGGCCGCAAGGAGAACCCTGTTATCGATGCACGCAATATCGGCGTGAACTTCAAGGTCGAGCATGGCATCGTTGAAGCCGTGAAGGACATTTCCTTCCAGCTTTATCGCGGCGAAACGATCGCTATAGTCGGTGAATCCGGCTCCGGCAAATCGGTGACGGCCCGCACCGTCATGGGGCTTCTTTCCAAACGTGCGGTGATCTCGCCACGCTCGAGTGTCGAATATGACGGCGCCAATATCCTGAAATTCTCAGAGAAGGCCCGCCGCAAACTGCGCGGCGACCGGATCTCGATGATCTTCCAGGAGCCGATGAGTTCACTGAACCCGATCTATACGATCGGCAGCCAGATCGTCGAAGCGATCCGTGTCCACCGCAAAATGAGCCGCAGACAGGCAGACGCTAAAGCGCTGGAGCTTTTGAAGCAGGTGCAGATCCCCGATCCCGAAGCGCGCCTGCGGCAATATCCGCATCAACTTTCCGGCGGTCAGCGCCAGCGCGTGATGATCGCCATGGCGCTTGCCAATGATCCCGATGTCCTGATTGCTGACGAGCCGACGACGGCACTCGACGTGACCGTTCAGGCGCAGATCCTCAACCTCATCCGCAACCTGCAGACGGAATTGCGGATGGCGGTGATCCTGATCACCCATGACCTGACGGTCGTGCGCAAGTTCTCCGACTATGTCTATGTGATGCAGCATGGCGAGATGCGAGAGCACAATATAACCGAGCAGCTCTTCGCCAATCCGCAGCATCCTTATACCAAGCATCTTCTGGCATCCGAGCCGCGCGGCCAGGCCAACCCGCTGCCGGAGGGATCGGATATCATTCTTGACGCCCGTGGCGTGCGTGTCTCCTTCATGCTGCGTCATGGCGGTTTCTTCCGGCCGGAACTGCGCGAACTGGTCGCCGTCGACAGCCTCAATCTGACGCTGCGTCGGCATGAGACGCTGGGCCTCGTCGGCGAATCCGGTTCGGGCAAGACAACCTTCGGCCAGGCTATTCTCAGGCTCAACGATACTGACAATGGCGAGATCTATTTCGACCGGCAGCCGATCCACGGCAAGTCCCGGGCAGAAATGCGCCCCTTGCGCTCACGCATGCAGATCGTCTTCCAGGATCCGTTCTCCTCCCTCAACCCGCGCATGACGATCGGCCAGATCATCGAGGAGGGGCTGGTCGTCAACAAGCTCGGCGCCACGAAGGGCGAACGTCTGGACAGGGTCCGCGAAGCGCTGATTGCCGCCGGCATGCCGGGCAATATCCTGTCGCGCTTCCCGCATGAGTTTTCGGGTGGCCAGCGTCAGCGCATCGCCATTGCGCGGGCGATCGCGCTGGAGCCGGAATTCATTCTGCTCGACGAGCCGACCTCGGCGCTCGATCTGTCCGTCCAGGCGCAGATCATCGAACTCCTGCGCAAGCTGCAGGATGAGCGAGGCCTGAGCTACCTGTTCATTTCGCACGACCTGAAGGTCGTGCGCGCCCTCTGCCACCGTGTCATCGTCATGCAGCACGGCAAGATCATGGAAGAGGGACCCGTCAACGAAGTCCTTTCCAATCCCAAGACACCCTACACCGAACGGCTCGTCAAAGCCGCTTTCGAGGTAGCGTAATTTCAGAATGCCGGAGGTTCATATGGCAAATCCTAGAATAGCTTTCATCGGAGCTGGCTCCACCGTTTTTATGAAGAATATCGTCGGCGACATCCTGCAGCGTCCGGCGCTGTCGGGCGCCACGATCGCGCTGATGGACATCAATCCGCAGCGGCTCGAGGAAAGCGCCATCGTCGTCAACAAGCTGATTTCGACGCTCGGCGTGAAGGCGAAGGCGGAAACCTATGGCGATCAGCGCAAGGCGCTGTCGGGCGCTGATTTCGTCGTCGTCGCCTTCCAGATCGGCGGTTACGAACCCTGCACGGTCACCGACTTCGAAGTGCCGAAGAAATACGGCCTGCGCCAGACGATTGCCGATACACTCGGCGTCGGCGGCATCATGCGTGGCCTCAGAACCGTGCCGCATCTCTGGAAGATCTGCGAGGATATGCGCGCCGTCTGCCCCAATGCCATCATGCTGCAATATGTGAACCCGATGGCGATCAATACCTGGGCGATTTCAGAGAAGTTCCCTGATATCAAACAGGTCGGCCTCTGCCACTCCGTGCAGGGCACGGCGATGGAACTCGCTCACGATCTCGATGTTCCCTATGACGAGATCCGCTATCGCTCGGCCGGCATCAACCACATGGCCTTCTACCTGAAGTTCGAGCATCGTCAGCCGGATGGTTCCTACAAGAACCTCTATCCCGATCTCGTACGCGCCTATCGCGAGGGCCGCGCCCCGAAGCCGGGCTGGAACCCGCGCTGCCCCAACAAGGTGCGCTACGAGATGCTGACGCGGCTCGGCTATTTCGTCACCGAGAGCTCGGAGCATTTTGCCGAATACACGCCCTACTTCATCAAGGAAGGCCGCGAGGACCTGATCGAGAAATTCGGCATTCCGCTCGACGAATATCCAAAGCGCTGCATCGAGCAGATCGCCCGCTGGAAGGGGCAGGCGGAAGCCTATCGCTCGGCCGACAAGATCGAGGTTAATGAATCGAAGGAATATGCTTCCTCGATCATCAATTCGGTCTGGACCGGCGAACCCTCCGTCATCTACGGCAATGTCCGCAACAATGGCTGCATCACTTCGCTGCCGGCCAATTGCGCTGCCGAAGTGCCCTGCCTCGTCGATGCTTCCGGCATCCAGCCGACCTATATCGGCGACTTGCCGCCGCAGCTGACCGCGCTGATCCGCACCAACATCAATGTCCAGGAACTGACGGTTCAGGCGCTGATGACGGAAAATCCCGAGCATATCTATCATGCCGCCATGATGGACCCGCATACGGCTGCTGAGCTCGACCTCGACCAGATCTGGTCGCTGGTGGATGAGCTGCTTGCAGCTCATGGCGACTGGCTGCCGGAATGGGCGCGGCCGAGCAAGGTCCGCGCGGCCTGAGGCGCACTAGAGCATTTCCGTTTATCTTCGAATCACGGAAATGCTCTATCTCTTTGTTTTCACGCAATTCCGGACGCAAAACCGCTGCGCACTTTTGCTGGAATTGCTCTAATACGATCAGCGCCGGCCGTCATGCCGGCGCTGATCGCGCTTGATGATTACGACAATCGGTCTTCGTCGTCGATCAGGGTCAAGCGGCAAGGGGCCATATCGCTCCACCGCCAAAGCACGAGATTGAGATCGTCGCCTCTGGCTGCGGGAGCAAAGCTTCTGACCAGGAGGCCGTGATAACCGTCGGACACGAGCCTACGGGCGAAAGCCTGTGTCCTGGCTTCTCCGCTTGCCTTCATCTCGTCGCGCCAGCTTGCCGCGGCAATCGCTGCCGCATCCATGCCTTCCGCCTCAAGGGCAGCCTCATCTCTCGTGTCGAAGACGCGCTCGATTTCAGCTTCGTAACAGACGAGCGTCGTCGGCTGCAGGCTGCCGACCTGATTGGCTTCCCGGAGTGCAGTCAGCACAGACAGGGACGTGTAGAGAGCCGGCATTCCCTTGGGATTGAACCGACCGCCATAAAGCTCGGCGCCGCGGCCGGAAAGCGGCTCGCGCGCATAGACTGGGTTCAGCGCTCGATAGAGCTTTCCTTCATAGCGCATCGTCGCGACTAGGCGTGAATGCCGGCGTCGACCGCATCGATATAATCCATAACCTCGTCGGCCCGTCCGTCGCGGACCAGCTGCATGGCCGTCTGGCCCGAAAAGCCGGAGAGGGGCTCGGAACGATACCAGGCATAGGCCATCAGCGCCGAACCGAAGCGCTGCTCGACCTTGTTGACGACCTCGATCATTTCGCGCAGGCGCCGTTGCGTCTTGTCGGAGCGGAGGCGATCCTTGCGCTGGATCGCATCCTTGCCGAGACCGGCCGTGCGGGCGATCTCCTCGCTGGTCGTGCGAAAGGCATCGGCGATCTTGCGCGGGGCAAACAGACCGTCATCTGCATATTGTGCGAGGCCCATGATCTATCTCCATGCCAGCTATTCTGACGATATATAGCGTCAAAATCAGCGGCGTTCAATGGTCGAGGGCTATTTCGGCAATCGCTCCCGATCAGCTCGGCCGCCTATGGGCCTATCGCCGTGTCCGCGGCCAAAGAACAGCGTTTCGGCATTGTCGATGAAGATTCTCCGGGTAAGTTCGGGTGTGCCAATCGCTTCCTGCATACCGTCGATCAGGTCGGCGTCGTCAGGCATATTGCTCCAAAGCTCGGTATGCGGCCAGTCGCTGCCCCAGAGCAGCTTTTGCGGATGGCTCGCCGCAAGCGCCTGCACCACCTCGGCAAAACCCACATAGCCGCACTCGCTCGTCAGCCGGTAGGGAGCAGTGAGCTTGATGTAGCCGCCGGGACTGTCCGCCAGCCGCTGGAGTGCTGGAACATGCTCGCGCCAGGCCCCATCGGCGAGCGGTATGAAACCCAGATGATCAATGACGAAACGAGCGCCAAGCTGCGGCAGGCGACCGGCGAGATCGCTGATCTGATCGGGGCTGATCTGAAGCTGCAGCGACCAGCCGAAATCGCGAATGGCCGCTGCAAGCGTTTCAGCCGCTGCAAGCGGCAGGCCGCCCTTGTTGCGGGTATTGATGCGCACGCCGCGCACGCCGAGCCGGTCGAGACGGGCAATCTCCTCGGGGACTGTCTCGGGATCGATGACGACGATACCACGCAGGCGGTCCGGAAAGGCAGTCAACGCCTCGATCAGAACCTGGTTGTCGAGGCCATAAACGCTCGGCTGCACGAGAATGCCCCTGCCGACGCCAAGCCGGTCGGCAAAGGTGATCCAGTCGGCCGTCGTTGCAATATCGGGCGTATAGCTGCGCGGCGTATTGAGCGGTGCCCCGGACCGGAAGACATGGAAATGCGTGTCGATCGTGCCTTGTGGCAGCGGGTAAGCCGGAAGACGCGTCAGTGGCAATCGCGGCAGGCAGAGTGGGGCTTCGCTATCCACCATGCTCATTTCGTTTCCAACTCCTCGTGCTGGAGGAAATCGAAGTCAACGCCTTCGTCGGCCTGCAGCACGTGGGTGTGAAAGAGCTTTGCATAACCGCGCGCCGGCTCGGGCGTCGATATCGTTTCAAGCTCTGCCATGCGCCGGTCAAATTCACTTTGGTCGATGGCAATATCTATGCGCCGCTCTTTGACGTCGAGGCGGATACGGTCTCCTGTCCGGACGATCGCCAGCGGTCCGCCGGCTGCCGCTTCCGGGGCAATATGCAGAACGATGGTGCCGAAGGCGGTGCCGCTCATGCGGGCATCGGAAATGCGCACCATGTCCTTGACGCCCTGCCGGGCAAGTTTGCGCGGGATCGGCAGATAGCCGGCTTCCGGCATGCCTGGCGCCCCCTTCGGCCCGGCATTGCGCAAAACGAGAACATCCTCGGCGGTAACATCGAGGTCGTCGCTGTCGATCCGCAAGGTCATGTCCTCAACGGAATCGAAGACGACCGCGCGGCCTTCATGCTGCAGCAGATCCTTTGATGCGGCAGACTGCTTGATGATGGCGCCGCGGGGCGCGAGATTGCCATGGAGTACGGCAATCGTGCCGATCGGCTTCAGCGGTTTTTCTATGGTGCGGATGATCGTCTGGCCGGGCTCGTCCGCCGCAGCATCAATGACCTCGCCGATCGTCTTGCCGCAGACCGTCCGCTGGCTCCCGTCGATTTCATGGCGCAGTGCTTTCAGCAGCGTCTGCACGCCGCCGGCTTCATGAAACTGTTCCATATAATGCTGGCCGGAAGGCTGGAGATCGACAAGCAGCGGAATGATCTTGCCGAGCCTGTCGAGTTCGGCCATGTCGAGGCGCAGGCCGAGCCGCCCGGTGATGGCAGCAAGGTGGACGACGGCGTTGGTCGAGCCCCCCATCGCCTGCAGTGCGACGAGGCCATTGCGGATCGCTGCGGGTGTCAGGATATCGCGTACGGTCGGCGCGTCCGGGTTGGTTGCAAGTCCGGCGGCGATGCGGCCGGTCTCTTCGGCGAGCCGCACACGCTCGGATTCGGCTGCCGGAGCCGATCCCGCCCGCGGCACGCAAAGACCCATCACCTCGGTCAGGTTGGCCATGGTGCTTGCCGTTCCCATGACTGTGCAGGTACCGACCGAACTGGCGAGCTTGTTGTTGACGTCGGTGATTTCTGCTTCATCGATTTCGCCGGCGCGGAAGCGTCCCCAGAAGCGGCGGCAATCGGTGCAGGCGCCGAGCCGCTCGCCCTTATGGTGGCCGACGGCCATCGGCCCAGTCGGCAGGAAGATCGCCGGGATCTCGCTGCTCGCTGCGGCCATGATCTGTGCCGGCAAGGTCTTGTCGCAACCGCCGATGAGGATCACCGCATCCATCGGCTGGGCGCGGATCATCTCTTCGGTTTCCATCGCCATCAGGTTGCGCAGATACATCGAGGTCGGCGAGGCGAAGCTTTCGTGGATGGAAATAGTCGGAAAAACCATCGGCATGGCGCCCGCCAGCATGACGCCGCGCTTGGCCGCCTCGATCAGCTGCGGCACATTGCCGTGGCAGGGATTGAAGTCGCTGTAGGTATTGGCAATCCCCACAATCGGGCGATCCAGAGCATCGTCCGAATAGCCCATTGCCTTGATGAAGGCCTTTCGCAGGAATAGGGAGAAACCCTGATCGCCGTAACTCGTCAGCTTGCGACGCAGACCGCTCGACATTGTTCCTCCCTCGTCCTCCAAATCGATGCCAAGCCTAGTTGGATATGTAAGATTGTCAATAAAGAAGATGTGACTGTAGATCTGCCTGTTGCCGTCGCCATAGAATTCTATAGGAAAAACTCAAGATAATTCGCGATATTTTCAGATCTTATCTCAACTTTCGCATTGGCTTTCGGAGAGGTAACGTCTAAATTATCGATAAAATGAGATGGAGCGAAGCATGACGGAGAGTGGGCGAAGGCGAATAGGGGTCATCGGCGCCGGCTGGGTCAGCGAGTATCACCTGCCGGCCTGGAGGAAGCAGTCGGCCCGTGCTGAGGTCGTCGCGATTGCCGACCCTTCATCGGAAGCCCGGACAGCCAGAAGCAGGCCTTTCGGTATCCTCCGCAACTATGCGAGCGCGCAGGATATGCTGACCGAGGAAGTGCTGGATGCCGTCGATATATGTGCCCCGCGTGAGGCCCACGTGGAACTTGTACGACTGGCGGCCACGAAGGGCATCGATATTCTCTGCCAGAAGCCCTTGGCGCCCGATTACGATCAGGCGGTCGCCCTCGTTGCCGGTCTGCCCTCATCGATCCGGCTGATGGTGCATGAGAACTGGCGGTTTCGCGCCTATTACCGCCGGTTGAAGGCGTGGCTGCAGGAGGGTTTTGCCGGCGAGATCAGGCAGGTCCAGTTCGAATTTTTCTCGAGTGGCATGATTGCCGATACCGAGGGGAACAGGCCGGCGCTCATCCGCCAGCCGTTTTTCCGCAGGCAGCAGCGTCTGCTGGTCATGGAAGTGATGATCCATCACCTGGATACGCTTCGCTACCTGCTTGGCGAGATGGAGTTGGTTGCCGCACGGCTCGAGCGCAGCAATGACGATATTATTGCTGAGGATGTCGCTGCTATCGTTCTGCGCCGTCTGGACGACGGAGTGATCGTCACTGTAAACGCCAATCTCGCAGTGCATGGTGCGCCACCGGCGCCGCGGGATCATTTGCGGATCTTTGGTACCCAGGCCACGCTGGAGCTGAATGGAAACCGTCTTTCGGCAAAGGGCAATGTCGCGCGCGTGGAGGAGTTCGATGCCGATGCTGTCTATCAGGGCGCTTATGATGCAACGATCGCACACTTTCTCGACGGACTGGACGGCCGGGCGGCGATGGAGACGGTGCCCGACGATAATCTGAAGACGCTGGCGCTGGTCGAAGAGATCTATAGGCTGAGCCGGTTCGACCCCGAATGCAAACCGCGATAAAATGGCCCGCCGCCGGAGGACCTATTCATGCAGACGCTCAATGATATCAGTGAAGACGAGATCGAACACGACGATCTGAGCATTGCGCGGGCGCTCGAAGAAGACATCATCTTCGGGCGGCTGGCGCCCGGCACGCGTCTGACTGAGGACACGCTGCTCGCGCGCTTCCACGTCACGCGACATTTCGCTCGTCAAGCGATCGTCCAGTTGGAGACGATGGGCATCGTCGTGCGCGAGCGCAACAAGGGCGCCACTGTGCGCTCGCTGACGCCGCGGCAGGTGCAGGAGATCTATGACGTGCGCGAACTGCTCCAAAGGCAGGCCGCACTCTGGATTCCGCTACCGGCGCCCGACGAGCTGATCGCGGAATTGACGGCCCTGCATGAGGAGCATGGCCGGCACGTGGAAGCCGGCTATCTTCGCGGTGTGCACGAGACGAACGACAGGTTCCACCTGACGCTCTTCAGCGCCTGCGGCAACTCCCATCTCGTCCAGTCGATCGAACTTTATATGCGCCTCAGCCTGCCGGTGCGCGCCAACTCGATGTCGAGCAAGGAATCGCTGCGGATTTCGCACGAGCATCACCGGTTGATGATCGAGATGCTGAAGGGCAGGGATAACTGGGTTCTGGCCCAGCTCTGCGTCGATCACCTGCAGCCGAGCAAGAAGCGCTATCTCGCGTATGTGAGCGAACACTGAGGCTGTTATTCGAAAGGTCAGGGAGCGCAATTTGGAGGATTGCGCTCCCACTGGCCTGCCGTCTCACCAGTCCAGGCGCAGGAGAGACACGCCTTGACGCGGCAGGGAGAAATGCAGATCGACCTTGCCGTCCTTGACGGAAATCGCGGCCTTTTCGTCGATCTGTACGAGCTTTCCGGAGGCTTCGAGTTTGGCGTAATCGGCGCCCTGCGGATCCTGCGGCTTGCCCATTTCCTTCCAGACGCGGAAGGAGTTGGAATGTTGCTCATCCATCCGGAAGTGCTTGAGCGAGGCCGGTCGGTTGTCCCAGCCGTCGATGGAGAGGCTGACATTGGCAGCGGGGCCTGCCTCGTCGTCGTCATGATAGTGCCAGACGAGAACCGAGACACCCTTGTCGTCGCGGGTCGCCACAACATTGACGTCGGGCTTGTCGCGAACGCCGTGGCTCATGATGTCCTCGATATCGCGGCGATAATCGCTTTCTGATTCGAGCCATTCGCCGCCGAGTTTGCCGAGCATGCGGAAGCCGTTCAGCACGGCCTTGTCGACGCCGTTCGTCGCCAGATCCCGGAAGCCGTCGAAATAGGGCTGGTCATCGAAGAGGAAGGCCCAGGTAACCGCGCCCTCGATCTCGATATTGGCGCGACGCGACAGTTCATAGGTACGGATCATGCTCTCGACGACATAGACGCTGTAGAGCGGGCCGTTGCGATAGCCGTTTTGCGGATGAACGCGAGCCGAGCAGGCGGCGCACCCTTCAGGGTCCGATTCGCCGATGACGACGGGCAGATGCCGCAATTCCGGGAACTCGTTGATGATGGCGAGATTGGTCTCGATGTCTCGCAACTGCTTGTGCAGGCCCATGCGCACATGACCATCGAAGATGACCGGATTTCCCTTGGCATGGAAGGCGATGAAATCGAGTGGCGGCTTGCTTTCGACGACGTGGCGCAGGAAGGCGCGGAGAAAGGTCTGTGCCTTCTCATTGGCAAAAGCGCCGCAGGTGTGTGGTCCGCCTACGCGCGCCTTGGGCATGGCGCGCTTTACGGCGCGAGCACTCGCATCGTACATGGCGCAGAATTCCGGGATCGTGCCGGTCCAGTAATGGCCGTCGGGCTCGTTCCAGACTTCCCAAGGCCACGAGGAAACGACGTCCTCGCCGTAGCGATCGGCCAGATGCCTCGCCCAGGCCTCGATCAGGTCGCCCCATTTCTTCAAGTCTTTCGGCGGGGCGGTCCAGCCGGTGGTGATCGTTGCGTAACGGTCGGCCGGCTCCCAATGATGCTTGTAGGGACCGTCGAAATCGGAAAGCGCTTCCGGCGTGAAGCCGATCTGGATCAGCGGGATGTTGCCGGCTTCGACATAGGTGTCGAAGATCTGGTCGATGATCGTCCAGTCATAGACGGGATTGCCGTTGGCATCCTCTGTATAAGCATTGGTCGAGCCCCATTTCAGCGCTGGCTTGCCGTCGCCGCTCGTCAATAGATTATGCGCGCGGATGCGCGGCGCAACGGGGCTGAGCTCCGTCAGCTCTTTCAGGAGCTTCTTGCCATGCGGGGAATAGGTGTAGTTCGGCTCGTCATAACCGAACCAGTTCCACAGCGGCTTGTAAGGCCCTGTCGGCTTGCTGGCGTGAACGTTGATGGTCACGTCATAGGAACTCGTCATCGTCTTTTCCTCTTGAACGGTCACGCCTCAGCCTCCTCCCGAAGGCCAACCGACCAATATGGTGATGAGGTGCGGCTGTCTTGGGAGGGTGCCGCGCTCGTCGCAAAAGCTATGCGAAATGACCATTTTGTCAATAATATAAAAAGTCGCGCTTGCGAGGCGGTTAGAAAATGCCGATAATTCCAAGTGTTTTTAGCATTCTAAAAATTACCTGTTGCCGTTTGGCGAAAAATTGTCGATAAATGCTGTGGCGAAGCTGAACGTTTGGAGGAGGCATATGGATCTCTCGATCCCTATGCAGACGCTGTCGCCGGAACGCGATCGATAACGGATTACAGGAAGCGCCCGCTCGCGCGGGCCGAGGAGGAGGAGCGTCCGATGAAGTTCCCTAGATTTGCAGTGATTGCCCTATTGTCTCTCGCCGCCCTCCCTGCCTATGCGCAGGATTTCATTGCCGGTATTCCGCGCAACGAAACGCTGATCATTCAGGGCACGCCGCAACAGAATGCAGACTGGTTCAACGTGTGGGCGCCGGGTGGCGGCGGTGCTGCCAATGTCAACGGCCTGCAGCAACTGACGACCGACACGCTGTGGTTCATCAATCCTGAAGGCGGCCCTGATGCATGGCAGAATGCCCTGGCCACCGAGCCTCCAGCCTATAATGCCGATTTCACTCAGATGACGGTGAAGCTGCGCAATGGCATCTACTGGAGCGACGGTGTCGAATTCACCAGCGACGATGTGGTCTATACGGTGAAGACGCAGATCGACCATCCCGGCATGTCCTGGAGCGCGCCCTTTACCGTCAATGTCGCCAGCGTTGAAAATCCCGATCCGCAGACGGTCGTCTTCCATCTGAAGAAACCCAATTCGCGCTTCCACACGCTGTTTACCGTGCGCTGGAACGCCGCCTGGATCATGCCGAAACATGTTTTCGAAAAGGCCGGCGATCCGCTGTCGTTCAAGAACAACCCGCCGGTCTCGCTAGGCGCCTATGTGCTGCAGAGCTACGACAAGGGCGGCAACTGGACGATTTGGAAACTGCGCGACGACTGGCAGCGCACCTCGATCGGCATGGCCGCCAAGGAGCCGCCGCAGGTCAAGTATGTCGTCTATCGTGCCGCCGGAAATCCCGAGGCTCGCGTCATCGAGCAGCGCAATCACAATCTCGATGTGATCAACGACATGGCGCCCGAGGGCATGTTTGCGATGATGCGCGACAGCAAGAGCGTCGCCTCCTGGCTGAAGGGCTTCCCCTTCGCCCATCCCGATCCGACCCTGCCGTCTGTGCTGCTCAACACGAAGAAAGCGCCCTTCGACAACAAGGATGTCCGGTGGGCGCTGGCGCTGATGATCGATATCCGCGCAGTGGCGTTGGGTTCTTACCGTGGCGCTGCCAATCTTGCTGCCCTTGCCACGCCGCCGACGGGTTCGGCGCCCGATGATTATTATGCGCCGATGCAGGATTGGCTCACCAATTTCGAGCTCGATACGGGCAGCCGCAAGATCAAGCCCTATGACCCCAACATCTCCGCCCAGATCGCTACCATGGTCCGCGGCCAGTGGGGCGATCAGATCCCGACCGATCCGAAACAGCTTCAGCGCACCTTCGGCTTCGGCTGGTGGAAGCAGGACGTTCAGGCCGCAGGCGAACTCTTACAGAAGGCGGGCTTCAAGAAGAGCGGCAAACAATGGCTGAAGCCTGACGGTACGCCGTTTACAATCCGCCTGCAGGTGGAAGGCGACGCCATCCCGACACTGGCGCGTGCCGGCACGGTCATCGCCCAGCAGTGGAGCCAGAACGGCATCGCCACAAAGGTGGATGTTGCCGGTCCGACCAACGGCCAGCGCCTGAGCACCGGCGATTACGAAGCGGCGATCTACTGGAGCATCGAAACCTGGGGTGGTCATCCGGATCTGTCCTTCTTCCTGGACAGCTACCATTCGGAGTTTATCAAGCCGCTCGGCCAGATCCAGCCGCCGCGCAACCTTCAGCGCTGGCAGGATCCGCGCCTCGATCAGATCATCGCGAAGAACCGATCCATTGCCTTCGATTCTCCTGACGTCACGAAGGTCGGCCAGGATTTCCTGAAGCTCGCCGTCGAGGAGATGCCGATGATCCCGCTGATGGCCTATAACAAGTTCGCTCCGTTCGACACGACCTACTGGACCAACTATCCGAGCGCTGAGAACCCCTATTCGGCTTCGGGGCCGAACTGGTCGAACATTCGTTACATGGTCGTCGGCCTGAAGGCCAACCCGGACGCTCCCAAGAACTGACAGCGTCGACCTGCGGAGTGGCCGGGCAGCCGGCCGCCCCTTTCTGCTATTGGAGGGTGGATGCCATGAATGGCTTTCTGATCTATGCGGGCAAGCGTTTCCTGCAGTTCCTTTTCGTCGTTATTACCGGCATCACGCTTGCGTTTCTGATCGCACATTTCTCGCCGGTCGATCCGGTGGAGCAGACCGTGTCGCTGCTGACGAGCTTCGGCTCGACCGATCCGCAGGCGGTCGAAATCCTGCGCCAGTCGCTGCGGGAGCTCTATGGAACGGGCGGCCCGCTTCTCGATCAGTATTTCACGTTCTGGGGGCGGGTGTTGACTGGCGATTTCGGTCCCTCGCTGTCCTCCTTCCCGACGCCTGTCATGACCGTGATCGGCCGCGCCTTGCCTTGGACTGTCGGCCTTCTGACGCTCGCGACCATCATCGCCTGGATCATCGGCAACCTGCTCGGCGCGCTTGCCGGCTATTTCCGAAACAGCCGGCTGCTCAAGCTCGCCGGCATCGTCATCATGGCGCTGCAGCCGATCCCGACCTACATTATCGGCCTCAGTCTCGTCATTCTCTTCGGTTTCATCTGGCCGATCCTGCCGATCAGTGACGGCGCCCAGGTCAACCTTGCGCCGGCCTTCAACTGGGCCTTCATCAGCTCGGTGATCGAGCACGGCATCCTGCCGGCGCTGACCCTGGTGCTCGTGGGTATCGGCGGCTGGTTCATCTCCATGCGCTCGCTCGTCTCCAACATCGTCACCGACGACCATGTTATTTATGCCGAGCTTGGTGGCGTGCGCTCAAGCCGCATCTTTTCGCACTATGTGGCCCGCAACGCCATGCTGCCGCAGGTCACGGGCCTGGCACTCAGCCTCGGCAATGTCTTCGGCGGCGCCGTCATCGTCGAATTCGTCTTCAATTACCCTGGTATCGGCAAGCTCCTGATCTCGGGCATCTATTCTGGCGATTACAGCCTGGTGCTCGGCGTGACGACCATTGCCATCATTGCCGTCGCGTCCGCCGTCTTCGTGATCGACATCATCTACCCGCTGATCGATCCGCGCGTGAAACTGGGATAAGTGCGATGTTCAAGATCCTTAGAGACCTGCTCCGCTACAACAAGGAATTCCTCTTCGGGACGATCCTGATTCTGATCATTGTCGGGTTGATCGTCTCATCCTTCTTCTCGCCCTATGACGAGACGGCCATCTATGTCGTGATCCCCGATATGCCACCGTCAACCGAGTTCTGGTTCGGCACGACGTCGCGCGGACAGGATGTCTTCTGGCAGATCGGCGCGTCGCTGCGCAATACGCTCATCTTCGGCATCATCGTCGCCGTCATCAGTCGCCTCGTTGCGCTGGTCGTCGGCCTGGTCTCAGGTTACATCGGGGGGCGCACCGACCAGGTCATCATGGGCATCAACGATACGCTCGGCGCGCTGCCCAATATTCCGATCCTGCTTCTTCTGGTCTTCGTACTGCGTGACCAGATGACATGGTCGATGCTCGCAATCGTCGCGGCCCTGCTCGGCTGGACGCATGACAGCCGCCTCATCCGCTCCGTGGCGCTCTCGCTGCGCCATCGGGAGTTCACCCGGCATGCGGTCTTTTCCGGCATGCGCACGTCGCAAATCCTCATCCGCGAGCATCTTCCCTATGTCATGCCGATTGTCTTCTTCACCACGATGAACAACCTGATCTGGGCGATCGGCCTTGAAGTGACGCTCTCCATTCTCGGCTTTTCCGACATCAACCGGCCGACCGTCGGCGGCATGATCTATTGGGCCAATGCCCATTCCGCCATGGTCGCCGGTGTCTGGTGGTGGATCGCCTTCCCGATGCTCTTCGTAGTGATCCTCTTCCTCGGCCTCTTCATGCTCGCCATGTCGGTCAACGAATATATCGATCCGCGCTCGCGGCTCGCCCGGATGGGAGCCTGAGACGATGCAGAACCTTTTGAGGAAAGCGCCCTTGACCCTCGTCGAAAATTCCCGGGACGCGCTGACGATCGACGGGCTGAAATGCTATTACGTCAACGACTATTTCGGCGTGCGGCGCGAGATCCGCGCGGTCGACGATATCAGCCTGACGGTGCGCAAGAACGAGATCTACGGCATCGCCGGAGAATCTTCGAGCGGCAAGACCTCGCTGATCAAGACGCTTGCCGGCGCCATTCGCCCGCCGATGCGTGTCGTCGGCGGCACTGTCAATTTCAACTTCGGCGGCAAGCAGATCGACGTCTATGGCGAGCCGCAGAAAATGAAGGCCGCGCGCTGGCGGCACCTGTCCTATATCATGCAGGGCTCGATGAACGTGCTGAACCCGGTCCGGCGTGTGAAGCATGCCTTCAACGATTTTGCCTCCCAGCATATGGATCTCGATCCAGTCGCTTTTCGTCAGCGTGTCGAGGCGCATCTTGCCCGCCTGCATCTCGACCCGCATGTGCTCGAAGCCTTTCCGCATCAACTCTCAGGCGGCATGCGCCAGCGACTGACCATTGCACTGGCGACCGTCTGTGAACCGGAATTCATCATTGCCGACGAGCCGACGACGGCGCTCGACGTTCTGGTGCAGCAGGATGTTCTTGCGCTGATCAAGGAAGTCCAGACGCGCATGCAGGCCTCGGTCATCTTTGTGACACACGATATGTCCGTGCATGCCGCGATCACCGATCGCTTAGCCATCATGTATGCCGGGCGGCTTGCCGAAGAAGGGCCGACCCAGGCGATCTTCGACAATCCGCAGCATCCCTACACGGTTCATCTGATCGGCAGCCTGCCGCGGATCGGCGATACGAAAACCAGAAAGAGCCTGCAGGGCAAACCGCCGGCGCTTTCCAATCCGCCGCCCGGGTGCCGCTTCCACCCGCGGTGTCCGATCGCGATCGAGAGATGCTCGAAAGAAGTGCCCGTCATGCAGCCAAGCGCGACCGGCGGGCGTGTCGCCTGTTTCAGGGCAGGGGAGTATAAGATCCAATGAGCGGCGAACACCTTCTCGAACTTGAGAACGTCACCAAACTGTTTCCGATCGGCGGCTTCTTCTCGCGTGCCAAGATGGCGGCGGTCAACGACGTCAGTTTCGCGCTTGAGACCGGCCGGCCCGAGATTTTCACCATTGTCGGCGAATCCGGCTCCGGCAAGTCCACGCTTGCCAAGATGATTCTCGGCAGTGAAAAGGCCGACCGCGGCACGATCCGCTTCGATGGCGCCGATATCGGCGATATTCGCAGTCGCAGTGCCCGCGAAGCCTTCATGGCCAGGGTCCAGCCGGTTTTCCAGAACCCGTTCGAAGCCTTCAACCCTCTGACGCGCATCGACGAATACCTGTTTGCCACCGCTCATCGTTTCAAGGGTGCCAAGAGCCGCGCTGAGAGGGAGGCGCTTGCCGACGCGGCCCTGCAGCGGGTCGGCCTCTCCATTGCGGAGGTCCGCGGACGTTATTCGCACGAATTGTCGGGTGGCCAGCTTCAGCGCATTGCGGTGGCGCGTGCGCTCATTCCGGAACCGAAGCTGATCGTCGCCGACGAGCCGGTCTCGATGGTGGATGCGTCGCTGCGCATGTCGATCGTCAATCTTTTCCGCGAACTGCGTGATACGCTCAAGGTGTCGATCATCTACATCACCCACGATCTGGCGACGGCCTATTACATCGCCGATCGGGTCATCATCATGCGCAAGGGCGTGGTGGTGGAAAGCGGTGACGCGCGCGCTGTGCTCGACAATCCTCAGCATGAATATTCGATCGCGCTGAAGAATGCCGTCTTGCCGCCCGATCCGCATGAGGCGTCGGCGATCATTCGCCAGCGCCAGCAGGAGGGCGCATCGGTGCCCCGGAAGATTGCGCGCGCCTGATCCCCTGATGGTCAGAGCTTGGCCGTACCCGACAGAAGGTGCAGCCAAGCCGTGGTCTCAAAAGGTGCGGAAACGCAGGTTGGCTGCAGAGAGCTCGCTGACGGTGGCGCAGCCCATGAGCTTCATGCCGCGCTCGATTTCCGTTCTCATCTGCAGGAGCGCCCGTTCGACGCCGGCCTGACCGGCGGCGGCAAGCGGGAAGAGGTAGTAGCGGCCGACGCCGACGGCCTTGGCGCCGAGCGACAGGGCCTTCAGTACATGGGTGCCGCGCTGAATGCCGCCATCGACCATGACATCGATACGGTCGCCTACGGCATCGACGATTTCCGCAAGCTGGTCGAAGCCGCTTCGCGATCCGTCGAGCTGACGTCCACCGTGATTGGACAGCACGATACCGGTGCAGCCGATATCGATGGCGCGCTTGGCATCCTCGACTGTCATGATGCCCTTCAGGCAGAACTGTCCGCCCCAGGTCTTCACCATTTCTGCAACGTCGTCCCAGTTCATGGCGGGATCGAGCATCTCGGTGAAATAGCGGCTGATCGACATGGTGCCGCTGCCCATGTCCACATGGCTGTCGAGTTGCGGCAGGCGGAATTTCTCATGCGTGAAATAATTCATCGCCCAGGCCGGTTTGACCGCAAATTGCGCCATGCCGGCGAGATTGAGTTTGAAGGGAATGGCAAAGCCGGTACGCTTGTCGCGCTCGCGGTTGCCGCCGGTGATGCTATCGACCGTCAGCATCATCACCTGGACGCCTGCCTGCTTGGCCCTCGCCATCATTTCGCGATTGAGGCCGCGATCCCTGTGGAAGTAGAACTGGTAGACCTGCGGCCCGCTGCTGATCTGCCGCGCTTCTTCCAGGCTGATCGTCCCGAGCGATGAGACGCCGAACATCGTGCCGAATTTGCCGGCGGCATGGGCAACCGCCCTTTCGCCCTCATGATGGAAGAGCCGCTGCAGGGCCGTCGGCGAACAATAGACCGGCATCGCGAGTTTCTGTCCCATGACGGTGACCGACATATCGACTTCGCTGACGCCGCGCAGCACGCTTGGAAGAAGATCGCAGCTTTCGAAGGATGACGTGTTGCGCCTGTAGGTCACCTCGTCATCCGCTGCGCCGTCGATATAATTGAAGATCGGCCCGGGAAGGCGTTGTTTGGCGAGGCGGCGGAAGTCATGGAAATTATGGCAGTCTGAAAGGCGCATACTCGTATCCAATCGAGGGCTGGCATGTCATGCCTCCGCATGTGGCTCAGCCGATGAACGGCCGCGAGACCTCCTCGTCTTCGCGATCCATGACCTATGGGATACGATTATTATCGCACCAATCTCAAGCTCTCTTGAGTGCGCTCCCGTCGCCTCCTCGGATAAATATGCAATTTTTCCGACAGGCCTTCGAGATCTGATCAGCGACCAGCTTTGACCGCGAGCCAAATGACGTGCCGTGCGCCGCCGCGCTTGCCGTTGGCACGCGTATTGACCGCATCGACGGCAAAGCCACTATCCTTCAGCCGGCGGGTGAAGGATGGATCCGGTCCGGAGGACCAGACCGCGAGCACGCCGCCAGGGCGGAGTGCTTCGCGGGCGGATTTCAGGCCGGCGAAATCATAAAGCCGGTCGTTGGATTTGCGGGTCAAGCCATCGGGGCCGTTATCGACATCGAGCAGGATGGCGTCATAGCTGGCCTTGCCGGCGCGGATAGCTTCCTCGACATCTCCCTGATGGATTGCGACACGCGGATCGTCGAGGCATCCCTTGAAGACCTCGGCCATCGCACCGCGCGCCCAGGCGATGACCGCAGGCACCAGTTCGGCAACGACGACGCTTGCATCTTCTGGCAGGATCGCGAGCGCAGCCCGCAGCGTAAAACCCATGCCGAGCCCGCCGATCAGGATTTTTGGCTTTGGATGCGACTTGATGCGGTCGTGAGAGAGCGTGGCGAGCGCTTCTTCGGAACCGCTGAGCCGGCTGTTCATCAGCTCGTTGGCGCCGAGCATGATCGAGAATTCGCTGCCGCGCTGTTTCAGCCGCAACTCACCGCCTTCGCCGGGAATGGTCGCGGAATCGAGTTGGATCCAGGGGAGCATGGCAGTTTCGTCTCGGTAAAGGGGACCGTCCACTAGCATAGGCCGGCAGCCGATGCCAACAAACCTCTCTCAGACCACACGCATGAAATGGTCCGCCTCATATTCGACCACGGCCCTTGCCGATGCGGTCGTAGATTGCAGCGGTCGACGAAGAGGCCGAGCAGGGCCGTCTGACAATCTTTGAAATGTGATCCGCCTCAGAGCCCGGCGCCTTTCCACAGGGCATGAAAATGGTGGACTGGCCCATGCCCGGAACCGACCGTCAATTCGCCCGCAGCCGCGACCGCTTGCGCAAGATAGGCCTTGGCGGTTGCGACCGCCATCTGCGGCGAAACGCCCTTGGCAAGCTCCGCAGCAAGGGCGCTGGACAGGGTGCAGCCCGTGCCATGCGTATTCTTCGTCGGCACACGCCTGGCTTCGAACCAGTGAAGACCGGAAGCGATCGACAACACGTCCGGGCTCTCGTCGCCTTCGAGATGGCCCCCTTTGACCAGCACGGCAGCGGGACCAAGTGCCCGGAGGCGCTCGGCCTGCGAGGCCATCTGCTTACGGTTTTGGGCACACTCTTCGTGCAGCAGCGCGGCGGCTTCCGGCAGATTAGGGGTGAGGAGCGTAGCGAGCGGCAGCAGATGCCGTGTGAGCGCATCAACGGCCTGCGGGTCGAGGAGAGCCGCTCCTCCCTTGGCGATCATGACGGGGTCGATGACGATGGGAATGCCGCGATGGGGCGCCAGCGCCTCGGCAACCGCTTCGGCGATGCCGGCATTGGCGATCATGCCGATCTTGACGGCATCGACGCGAACATCGGCAAAGACGGCCTTGATCTGCTGGGCGACGAAATGCGGCGGCACGAGATGCACGCCGGTCACACCCAGCGTGTTCTGCGCCGTCAACGCCGTCAGCGCCGCCATGCCATAAACGCCACGGGCCGACAAAGCCTTGAGATCGGCCTGGATGCCAGCGCCGCCGGATGGGTCGGAGCCGGCAATGGACAAAACGTTGCGGATCATCGGCTGACCTTTCTGATTTCATCGGCAATGCGAAGCGTCGCAGCCTTCGGATCAAGCGTACCGCAGATCGCCGAGACGACAGCGAGCCCCTCGGCGCCTGCTGCAAAGACGGAAGCGACATGCTCGCTCTTCAGGCCGCCGATCGCAACTGTTGGAACGGGTGCAGCCTTTACCAGTCTCGCCAGCCCGTCAAAGCCGATCGGCTGCTTGTGG
Source organism: Rhizobium sp. WYJ-E13 (assembly GCF_018987265.1). Lineage (NCBI taxonomy): Bacteria > Pseudomonadati > Pseudomonadota > Alphaproteobacteria > Hyphomicrobiales > Rhizobiaceae > Rhizobium > Rhizobium sp. WYJ-E13. The sequence goes on from NZ_CP076854.1 coordinate 563,760, forward strand.
TCCGTCTTGGTTGGGGTGGCAAAGACTGGTCCGATACCGGCATAATCGACGATACCAGGGTCGATTGCCGTTGCCAGAGCTTCGGTCTCCACCGACAGGCCGAGGATCATGTCCGGTCCGATCATCGAACGTGCGGCGGCTGGCCCCGTATCGTCCTGGCCGATATGCAGCCCGTCGGCGCCGATTGCAACGGCCGCCTCCACATCGTCATTGACGATCAGCAGCGCGCCTGTACCCTTCAGGACCTCTTTCAGGGCAAGGCCAGTCTCCACCATTCTTGCCGTTCCGCCATGTTTGTCGCGAAGCTGCACCATGGTCGCGCCACCCGCAACGGCGAGCCGTGTCGTCTCGACCATGCCGATACCGGCGCAAAGATCAGGATCCAGGACCAGATAGAGGGAAAGGTCAAAGTCTTTCATGCGGCATTGATCCTGACTTTTGCATCCAGTGTCGAGCCATCAAGCGCGGCGAGCGCATCGAGGAAGCGCCAGGAGAAGGAGCCCGGGCCGGCAGCGTCTTTCGCCGCCTCTTCGCCGGCAACCGCGAAGGTGGCGAGCGCCGCAACTGCGCCTGCAAAGGGATCATCGACAATGGTTGCGGCAAAAGCGCCTGTGAGGCAGGTCAGCGAGCAGCCGAGAGCGGTGACTTGTGGCATCAGCGGCGAGCCGCCTTCGATGCGCAGCGCTTGTGCGCCATCAGTCACGAAATCAACGACCCCGGTGACAGCGACGACTGCGCCATGCCGTTCAGCGAGCAACCGGGCAGAAGCCTCGGCCTGCTCCACCGGGTCACGGCTGTCGACGCCCTGGCCGCGGCTTTCGCCGCCGGCAAGCGCGATGATTTCCGAGGCATTGCCGCGGATGATCGTCGGGCGAAGCGCCAGCAGATCGGCAACCGCCTTGCGGCGGAAGGAAGTCGCGTAATGGGCGACCGGATCGAGAACCCACGGCTTGCCGCCTGCATTCGCAGCACGTGCTGCTGCATGCATGCCGTCGATCCATTGAGTGGAGAGCGTGCCGATATTGACGGTCAAAGCGCCACCGATCGCAGCAAATTCTCCGGCCTCCTCGGCTGCATGAACCATGGCAGGCGACGCCCCGGCCGCAAGCACCACATTGGCGGCGATGTTCATGGCGACATAATTGGTGATGCACTGCACGAGCGGCGGCTTGGCGCGCATGGCCGTCAACAGTGCTCCGGGTGTCTTGTTCTCCATAGTACCCCTTTTCAGGCGGGGCAGGCACGGGTACGATCATGCAAGAGAGCAGACTGCCACCCGAGCGACTCCCTCCGCCGGCATTATCCGGTTCAGGTTCGAAGGGTGCTTCTCAGCCCATTCTTGCAAACGGGCGCCCCTGTCTCTCAACGGCACTCTCTCTTGCAGAGAATGGTGCCGCTGTCACTGGCAAAATGACGGTTTTACGAAAGAGACACACTCCTGGCGCCACAGCGTTGGTTTGGAGCTTGCCAACCTCTCGCATGGTCTCCTAAAAGCCCCCGCGTTTTGAGCTTGGCAAGCCCGATCCAATCAGCGCAGCGGGGCCGGAAGCAGGTTAGTCGTAAAGTCCTGATAGGAAACCGGACGCAAGAACCTGTAGATAGCGAGCGTCCCGACGGAGGTCGATCTGCCGTCGGCGGTTGCCGGGTAGGGGCCGCCATGCACCATGGCGGGCGATACCTCGACACCGGTTCCGAAGCCATTCACGAGCAGTCGTCCGGCAAGCATTTCCAGCTTGGGCACGAGGCGCCTTGCTTCCGGCCCGTCTTCGCTGGCGATGTGGAGGGCGACGGTCAACTGGCCTTCGAGGCCGTCGAGGACGCGCTCGAGTTCTGCGAGATCGCGGCAGCGCACGATAAGGCCGGCCGCGCCGAAGACCTCGTCCTGAAGCTCGTGATGCGCGAGGAATGCCGCAGCCGTCGTCTCGAAGAGAGCGGCCGTGCCTTCGAATTCACTGCCCGGCTTGCCATTGGCGACGAGGCGGACTTCCGGATGCTTTTCCAGCCGGGCGACGCCATCACAGAATGCCTTGGCGATAGAGCCCGTCAGCATTGTCTGCGCGTCGACATCAGGCAGGAGCTCCCGCGTCTTGGCAATGAAAGTATCGAGACCTTCGCTATCGACGGCGAGAATGAGGCCGGGATTGGTGCAGAATTGTCCGGCACCCAGGACCAGCGAGCCTACAAAAGCCGTTGCAATCTCTGCCGCGCGGCTTTTCAGGGCGTTGGGGAAGAAGATAACGGGATTGATGCTGCTCATTTCGGCATAGACCGGGATCGGCTGCTTGCGCTCGGAAGCGATCTTCATCAGCGCTGTGCCGCCGCGGCGCGAACCTGTGAAACCGACTGCCCGAATTCTTGCATCGGCGACGAGCTTCTGTCCGACCTCGAAGCCGGTATCGAAGAGGAGCGCGAAGGTGCCGACATGCAGGCCGGCCCTGGCGACGGCACGTTGTACGGCCCGGCCTACCAGTTCCGACGTGCCCGGATGGGCAGAATGCGCCTTGACGACAACAGGGCATCCAGCTGCGAGCGCAGATGCCGTGTCACCGCCGGCGACGGAGAAGGCGAGGGGAAAGTTCGATGCGCCGAAAACCGCCACGGGGCCGAGGGGAACGTTGCGCAGGCGCAGATCGGGCTTCGGAACAGGCTTGCGGGACGGATCCGCGCCATCGAAGCGAAGCTCCTGGAACCGGCCTTCACGAACCTCCTTTGCAAACAGCCGAAGCTGTCCGATCGTGCGGCCGCGCTCGCCCTCGATCCGTCCGCGCGGAAGTCCGGTTTCTGCCATTGCACGGACGACCAGCTCATCGCCGATCGCTTCGATTTCGCTGGCAATCGTCTCAAGAAAGGCTGCCCGCGTTTCCAGGTCGGTTTCCCGGTAGGAGGCGAAGGCCTCCCATGCAAGCTTGGTCGCCTCTTCGACGTCTTCTGCTGAGGCGCCACCGAAAGAGACGGGCAGAGCCGCGCCGGTGGCTGCCTCGACGCCATAAAGCTCGCCGCGCGTGCCGCGCTTTTCCGATCCCGCAACGAGCAGGCTTCCATTGATAGTCATAATGGGGTTCCTTTCAAAAAGATTCGGCATCTATATAGGCGTTCGCTTTCTCATTTTCACGACATCTTTACCCAATGGTCCGGGAAAATGGATAGCCTCGACACCGACCTTGTTGCCCGGGTGGCTGCTACCATTGTCGTCTCATCAGCCAAGTCCTGCCGCTCAAAGGGCTCGTGGCGGCGAGGACGTAGAAGTGGACCAAAGAGCTGCTGGCCCGAAGGGACGAAGCGCTGGCTCGAGACGCTTCGCAAGCGTCTGATCAGGGTGCGGAAAACCGCGCCTTGATCAATTCGTGGTCCGAGATCGCCACGCCATCGGCATCGACGGCCAGAACGGTCACGGCATCGCTCACCACAAGGCCGCGCGTGAACAGCCAGTCGAGCCGGGCGAAGGGCGGCTGTGGCACGCCGTCCGGGCCGGCGCGGCGCGTATGCACGAAATCATTGCCCGTTTCCCAATGGTAGCCGGCTTCAGCAACCAGGCCGAAAAGAGGCTCATGTGCTCGCGGCTCGCGTGAGCCACTGGGCAGCATATTGGTATTGAAATCGCCGCCGATCACGACGGGCAGGTCGCCGGCGAGCCTTTCGACGGCCTCGATCAGCCGCCTCGTCTGCCTGGCGCGATCCTCGACATCGGTCTTGCTTTCCAGATGGACGCTGACGGCAAGGATCGGTCCGAATGCGGTTTCGACCTTCGCGGCAATTGCCATACGTCCGCCGATGCGGCCCTGGCCGTCTTTCGCATCCGTCCACCATGTGCCGCCGTCATCGAGACGGATGAGTGCCGCGTCCTGCAGTGGCAGGCGGGAAAGCAGTGCATTGCCATGGAAGCCGACTGAATTCGTCTCCCCCTCATGCCGTTTGCGCTCGCGGGAGTTTCCAAGACCGAGTTCCACGAATTCCACGCCGAAAACATAGGACATGCCGAGATCACGAGCGAGATCGGCAACCGTATGACGGTCGCCGGCACGCGCCATGCCAAGATCGGCCTCGCTCAGAAGCAGGATATCGGCGCCGCTCTGGCGCACGAGTTCAATGGAGGGGGCATGATACTTCAGCCGCTCGGCATTCCACGCCGCGACGACGAAGCTGTTGCCAATATCGCTGCCGCCGGAGATCTTCGCTACTTCGATGGTCGCAAGCGCCGGCAGGATTGCTGCGAGCCTGTCATGTTCAGCCTGCGTCATGTCCGCGGAGCGCGCCTCATCGAAAAAGGCGGCCGAGGGAACGGTAAGGACCTCCACGGCGACCGCAACGAGATTGCGATCGCCGGCGGCGAGATCAGAGAAGCTCATCACCTCTGCCAGGCTCAGGCATCGACGGTGGCAGCGCCCGTGCGAGCCGGAGCAACGAGGACTGCGCCGGTGTCGGCCGAATAGAGATGGATCGAATCCTGGTCGATCGCGATGCCGATGCGGTCGCCCGTCTTCAGCGAGACCGAATCGGTCATGGCAACGGCGAAAGGCAGGCCATCGAAATCGGCATGCACGACGCGGCTCGCGCCGAGCTCTTCGATGAAGTCGGCGGTCGCAACGAGCGCGCCCGGCGCATCCGGAGAGACGAGGCGGGCGGCTTCGGCGCGCACGCCGAGAACGACGCGCTGGCCGGCAAGCTGCTTGCCGCGCTCGGTGGGAAGAGCGACCATCCGGCCTTCATCATAGATGAAGACACCGTTTTCGTTGACGCGGCCTTCCAGCAGGTTCATTGCCGGCGTCCCGACGAAGCCGGCAACGAAACGGCTTGCCGGATAGTGATAGACTTCTTCCGGCGTGCCGACCTGTTCGACATAACCGGAGTTCATGACAATGATACGGTCGGCGAGCGTCATCGCCTCGTTCTGGTCATGGGTCACGAAGATCGAGGTGGCGCCGAGGCGGCGATGCAGGCGGCGGATTTCCGCACGCATGGCGATGCGCAGTTTTGCGTCGAGGTTGGAGAGCGGCTCGTCGAAGAGGAAAACCTTCGGCTCGCGGATCATGGCGCGGCCCATGGCAACGCGCTGGCGCTGGCCACCCGAGAGTGCTGCCGGACGACGCTCGAGGAAGGGTTCAAGGCTGAGTGCCTTGGCGACTTCGGCGATCCGGCGGTCACGCTCGGCCTTCGGCACACCGGAAACTTTCAGCGCATAGCCGATGTTTTCGGCGACACTCATATGCGGATAGAGCGCGTAGTTCTGGAAGACCATGGCGCAGCCGCGTTCGCGTGGCTCAAGCTGGTTGACCACGCGACCGTCGATGGCGATTTCGCCGCCGGAGATTTCTTCCAGGCCGGCAATCATGCGCAAGAGAGTGGACTTGCCGCAGCCGGACGGGCCGAGGATGACGATGAATTCGCCCGACTGGATTTCGAGATCGACGCCGTGAACGACGGCGTTCTTGCCATAGCTTTTCTTCACGCCACGGATGGAGATCGGTGCCAAGGGTCTGTTCCTTTCACTTCTCGGTGGAGATTAGGCCGCGCACGAACCAACGCTGCATCAGGATGACGAGGATCAGCGGCGGCGACATGATGATCAATGTTCCGGCCATCGCGACGTTCCAGTCGGGCAGGCCGAATTCGGAGGGGATGAGTGTCTTGAGCTGCGTGACGGCAATGCCGAACTTCGGATCGGTGGTGATCAGCAGTGGCCACAGATACTGGTTCCAGGCCCAGACGAACATGATGGTGAAAAGTGCAATCATGTTCGGGCGCGACAGCGGCAGCAGCACGTCCCAGAAAAAGCGGACCGCACCTGAGCCATCCATCTTCGATGCTTCGGCAAGCTCATCGGGAACCGTCAGGTAGAATTGGCGGTAGAGGAAAGTACCGGTCGCGGTGGCGACCATCGGCAGCACGAGACCCGGATAGGAATTCAGAAGACCCCATTCAAGCTTGATCTGGATGCCGGTGACCTGCGCGACAAGCCAGCTGATGCCGGTGACATCGAGGATCGCCTGGAAGGGCTGAAGCGCATTGGCGGCGATCGAATAGGTCGGCACGATGCGCACCTCCAGGGGCAGCATCAGCGTGATGAAGATGATCCAGAAGATCAGATAGCGGCCGCGAAAGCGGAAATAGACGATCGAGAAGGCGGCCATGGCCGAGAGCAAGACCTTGCCGGCGCCGACCGTGGCAGCGAAGATGACGCTGTGGAACAGCTTGTTGCCGAGATCGGCACGAACCCAGGCTGTCTGTACGTTCTCCCAGAAATGGCTGCTCGGAACCAGCGGCAGCGGCACGCGGTTGACGGTCTCTAGATCGAGTGTCGATGCGACGACGACGATCAGGAAAGGCAGGAGTGCGATCACCAGGCCGAGTGCGAGCAGGGTGTAGCAGACAAAATTGAATATTGGCGTGCGTTCGATCATGTTTGCGACCTCACTTGTAGTGCACGCGCCGCTCGATGAAGCGGAACTGGAAAATGGTGAGCAGGATGACGAGCCCCATCAGGATCATGGATTGGGCCGCGGCACCCGAATAATCGAGGCCCCTGAAGCCGTCGAAATAGATCTTGTAGACCATGAGATCCGTGGCGCGCGCCGGACCGCCCTGGGTCATTACGTCGACGATACCGAAGGAATCCTGGAAGCTCTCGGTGATGTTGATGACCAGCAGGAAGAACAGAGTCGGGGTCAGCAGCGGCAGTTGGATATCCCGCATGCGGCGCAGCGGCCCCGAGCCGTCCATGGCGGCCGCCTCGATCAGCGAGCGTGGAATGCCCTGCAGTGCCGAAAGGAAGAAGATAAAGTTGTAGCCGATATATTTCCAGGAAAAGGCGATGACGACGGCGATCATGGCATCCTTGCCGTCAAGCGCCGGGTTCCAGAGCCCGGGCCAGACGTGGTTGATGACCGACAGAAGACCAGCCTCCGGCGCCAGGATGAAGCGGAAGGCGAGGCCGAGAGCGGGAGCGGCAATCGCATAGGGCCAGATGAAGACCGACCGGTAGATCTTGTGGCCGCGCAGTTCACGATCCGTCAGAAGCGCCAGGATGAGCGCCAACCCCATGGCGATAACAGTCGAACTGAAGCCGAAGATCATGCTGCGGGTGACGGAGTCCCAATAGATCGGATCGCTCAGCAGCAGTTTGAAATTGTCGAAACCGACCCAGGCATTGCCGCCGCCCCATGGCTGCTCGAGCGTGAACGCCCAATACAGCGCCTGCGCGCTTGGCCAGTAGAAGAAGACGAAGATCAGCAGCAGCATCGGAAATGCGAAGAGAAGGCCGATCGTCGTCGAGGAGAAAGTGACGCGCTTTTCCATGAGTGGTCGTTTTCGTCCTGGTTTGGTTCTGGCGCGGGCGGCGATCTCGCTTCCGGAGCCTGTAGGGAATGTGCAAAGACGCACCCGGCACGCCAAAGCGGCCGGGTGCGGCTCATATCAGTCGATCAGGGGAGCTGAACGCCCTTGTAGGTCTGCTGGAAGCGACGCAGGAGCTGGTTGCCGCGGTCAGCAGCAGAGTCGAGCGAAGCCTGGACATCGGCATTGTTGACGAAGATTGCCTGCAGGCCGTTCGCGATTTCGGTGCGGACCTGGAGCAGGCCACCGAGACGGATGCCCTTGGCAGACGTGTCGCCGGCCGGGGAAGCGGTCAGGCTCTGAATGGCAAGTTCGCGACCGGCATAGGGAGCCTTGTCGTAGAAGCCCTGCTTCTTCAGGTATTCGAAGCCAGAGTTACGAACCGGGATATAGCCGGTAACCGTGGACCAGGTGAGAGCTTCTTCCGGCTTTGCGATGAAGTTGAAGAAAGCAGCGGCAGCCTTGTATTCGGCGTCCGAATGACCCTTCAAAACCCAGAGCGAAGCGCCGCCAACGTAGGAGCTGTGGCGGGTTGCGTCGCCATAGGTCGGGAGCATCGAAACGCCCCAGTTCATGCCCTGCTTGGCGGTACGGCCGACGTTGCCATGGTCGCCAACGGAGGTCAGGATGACCTGGCAATCGCCAGCAGCGAAGGCTTCAACGAAGGTCTGGCCGACAGCCTTGTTCTTGATGACGGCGAGCTTGTTGTCGTACCAGGACTTCAGGTCCTTGACGTAGCTGACGAGCATCGGGTTCTTGTTGAACACCAGTTCGGCGTCGAGGCCTTCAAAGCCGTTCTTCTTCGTAGCGATCGCTTCGCCGTTGACGGCTTCGAACTGCTCGATGTACTGCCAGACTTCGTTGTTGGAGATGTCGAAGCCGAGCGGGCAAGCGTAGCCAGCGTCCTTCAGAGCCTTGAAGTCTTCGCCTGCTTCCTTCCAGGTCGCCGGAGCATGGTCCTTGCCGATCTTGGCGAAGGCGTCCTTGTTCCAGTACAGCAGCGCCGTCGAGGAGTTGAAGGGGAACGAATACATCTCGCCCTTCGACGTTGCGTAGTAGCCGGCGATACCAGAGAAGTAGTCGTTCCAGTCAACATTGTAGCCCATGTCCTTCATGAGCTTGTTGGCCGGGTAGTAGGCGCCCGAAAGCATGATGTCGAGCGTACCGGCATCCGAAACCTGAGCGATGGTCGGCTGCTTGCCGGCGCGGAAGGCAGCGATCGTGTTCTGCAGCGAGGCGTCGTAGGAGCCCTGGCTGGTGCAGACGACTTCATAATCGCCCTGGGACTGGTTGAAACGGTCGCACTGTTCCTGAACGCGCTTTGCGATGTCGCCCGAGTTACCGAACCAGAAGTCGATCTTGGTCTTTTCGGCGGCGGCGGCAGGACCAGCAGCAAGGAAGGCTGAAGCGAGAAGGGCGCCTACGGCGCCGAGAAGCTTGGCTTGCATGAGAACCCTCGAAAAATAGGACGCGCCCCCTCTTGAGCGCACGCCCTATTAACTGGTTCAATTTGCGGTAACCAATGAAGTTTCTATGACATGAATAGAGTAGAAAGCTTCTGTCACAAAATATTCATGTCGTAATTTCCTGAACATTCTGTGAGTGTCTGGTAAATTAATTTCTCGCGCTTCGTTGTAGGTGTCGTCTATATTTCATATATATAGGAAATATAGCTGAGTTTACGAAAGCATCTGCTGCTATTCAATTCTATTGATAGATTATATTATTAGGTTGATTTCGCAAATCTCACGGAGGCTCAATCAAGAACAACCTGTCGCCAGAAGATTTCGACCTCGAAAACAGCTTTGCACAGCTGTGCGTTGAGCTATCGAAATGCGCCATTTGATATTCATTTTGCGGCATTGCGGTTATTTTGCTTGTTTATTGGGCGCTTTCGGCGTCCCTGAACCGGGCTATTCAAGGCCTTGCGACGCCAGAATGCGTTTCGCCAGTTTCAGATGCGGCAGGTCGAGCATGCGCCCGTCGATCTGGACAACGCCGATATCGGGCGAGACGGCAAAGGCGGCCACAACTTTTTCCGCCCAGGCGATTTCCGCCGCATCCGGCGTGAAGGCGTGGTTGATCGCTTCGACCTGGCTCGGATGGATCGCCATCATGGCCGAGAAACCGTCGCGCCGCGCGCGGGCCGCGTAGGCCGTGAGGCCGTCGAGATCACGGAAATCGGGGTAGACGGTTTCGATGGCAGGAATGGCGGCGGCGTGAGCGCCAAAGAGAATGAGGGAACGGGCGAGCTCGTAGGGCGCGGTATACCGTCCATCGACCTCGCGGGCGGTTGCGGCACCGATCGCGGCAGGCAGATCTTCCGCGCCCCAGGTCAGTCCGCAAAGATGAGACGCGACATCCCGGTAGCTGCCGATCTCGAAGATGGCCGCCGGCGTTTCAGTCGCGATCGGCAGGATGGGAACGGAGGATGAGAGGCGGCTTGCGAGCTGGCGCACGGATGCCGAACCTTCCGACTTCGGCAGCATGATCGCTAAGGGATTAAGATCGCTGAGTGCAGCAAGATCGTCCTCGAAGGAGGGCGAGGCGAGAGGATTGATCCGGATGACAAGAGCCGTATCGGCCGCGCGGCGCATGGTGAAATCGTGCACGGCATCCCGCGCCTTCGGCTTGTTCTGTATGGAAACGGAATCTTCCAGATCGAGGATGACAGCATCGGCACCCGAGGCGACCGCTTTGTCGAAGCGCTCCGGCCGATCGCCGGGCACGAAGAGCAGTGACCGCAGCCTCATGACGGTTTCACCTGCAGCATGGCAGTGCGCAGGCACTGGCAGACGATCTCGTTCTTCTGGTTCAGCGTGATATGTTTGAACGTGATGATCCCGGCATCGGGCCGGGAGTTGCAGCGGCGCAGTTCCATCACCTCAGTTTCCACCCGCAGCGTATCGCCGATGAAGACCGGTTTCGGCATCGTCACCTTGTCATAGCCGAGATTGGCGACCAGCGTTCCAAGCGTCGTATCACCGACCGAGAGGCCGACAGTGAGCGCGAAGGTGAACGTGCCATTGACGACGATGCGGCCGAATTCCGTCCCCGCCGCATAATCGGCATCGAGATGCAGCGGCTGCGGGTTATGAGAGAGCGTCGTGAAGAGCAGGTTGTCGGTTTCCGTGACCGTGCGGCGGATCTCGTGAACAATGCGGTCGCCGACCGTCCACTCGTCAAAATAACGGCCGGCCATCACTCCTCTCCCTTCAAGATGCTGGCGACTAGCTGGTTTTCCGAAACTCTTACACCTGCGGAGACAGGTAATTTGCCGACGATGCCATCGAAGGGCGCGCGCAGCGTATGTTCCATCTTCATTGCTTCCACCGTCAGTAGCCGATCGCCCTTGGCGACATGGTCGCCTTCCGCAACATCGACCGAAATGACAAGGCCCGGCATGGGCGAGAGGATCGCGCCATCGCCAGCGCCCTGGTGCGCCTCAACTTCACTTGCGGCAGGCAGGCCGATCGGCCAGGCATTACCGGCATCGAAAAGGACCATGGTTTCGCCGAACCTGATGGCATTGGTTTCAAGGCTGGGCCGGACACGGCCCCAATAGAGATGATCGCCAACGCGGACGCGCGTGCGGCTGTCGCTTGTGCCGGATATGCGCAGGCCGGAAAGCGCGGACCAGGGATCGGTCTCGCCCTTTACTGCCAGCGCCGTAGCGGCCTTGTCGATCGTCACCGTGTCAGGCTCTTTTGGAAGCAGGGTCTCGCCGTGACGATCGAGGAAACCGGTATCGACCTTTGCTGCGCGGAAATCCGCATCGGCGGCGGCGCGGGCCAGAAGTCCGGCATTGGATTTGACGGGCCAGACTTCGATATTTTCGCAGGCTTTGGCGAGTTTGGAGAGGGCGATTTCACGGTTCGAACCGTGAGCGATGATCTTGGCGATCATCGGATCGTAGAAGGCGGTAATCTCGTTGCCTTCCTCGACGCCGCTATCGACCCGGACGTATTCCGGCAAATGCAAATGATCGAGCCGGCCGATCGAGGGCAGATAGCCGGAGGCAGGGTTTTCGGCATAGAGGCGAGCCTCGAAGGCCCAGCCCTTCATCGTGATGTCGTCTTGTCGCTTCGGCAGCGGCTCACCTGCGGCGACCTTCAATTGCCATAATACCAGGTCTTCGCCGGTAATGGCCTCAGTGACAGGATGTTCAACCTGCAACCGGGTGTTCATCTCCATGAACCAGATACGGTCAGGACGCAGGCCCTGCGAGGCATCGGCAATGAATTCGATAGTGCCGGCCCCGACGTAATTCACGGCTTTTGCCGCCTTGACCGCTGCTTCGCAGATTGCCGTACGGGTGGCGGCATCGAGGCCGGGGGCAGGCGCTTCCTCGATCACCTTCTGGTGTCGGCGCTGCAGGGAGCAGTCGCGCTCGAAGAGGTGGACGCAATTGCCGAAGCGGTCGGCGAAGACCTGTACCTCGATATGGCGTGGATTGGTGATGTAGCGCTCGATCAGCACGCGTTCGTCGCCGAAGGAGGATGCTGCCTCGCGGCGGCAGGAGGCAAGCAGTTCAGTAAAGTCTTCTCGACGGTCGACCCGGCGCATGCCTTTGCCGCCGCCACCGGCGACGGCCTTGACGAGTACGGGATAACCTGTCGCATCCGCCTCGGCAGCGAGCCGTTCGTCGCTCTGATCCTCTCCCATATAGCCCGGCGTGACCGGCACGCCGGCTGCCTGCATCAGTTGCTTGGCGGCATCCTTGAGCCCCATGGCGCGGATTGCGGCAGGTGGTGCACCAACCCAGATGATGCCGGCATTCTCGACCGCTTCCGCAAAATCGGCATTCTCCGAGAGGAAGCCGTAACCGGGGTGAATTGCGGCAGCCCCGGTCCTGTGGGCAGCCTCCAGAATGCGCTCCTGCGAAAGATAGCTTTCGCGCGCCGGGGGCGGGCCGATGGCGACCGCCTCATCTGCTTCCCTCACGAAGGGTAGGCCGGCATCGGCTTCGGAATAGACGGCGATGGTTCGAATGCCGAGGGCTTTCGCCGTGCGGATGATGCGGCGGGCGATCTCGCCCCTATTGGCAATGAGCAGGCTTTCCATCATTGCACGACCTCACATCCGGAAGAGACCGAAGCGCGGCCCTTTCGGGATCGGCGCATTCAGGCAGGCGAAAAGGGCAAGGCCCAGCACATCGCGCGTCTGGCGCGGGTCGATGATGCCGTCGTCCCACAGGCGGGCGGTGGCGTAATAGGGATTGCCCTCCGCCTCATAACCAGCCCGGATCGGCACTTTGAAGGCCTCCTCTTCTGCCGCGGGCCAGCTTTCGCCGCGTGCCTCCATCGCGTCACGGCGGATGGTCGCGAGCACTGAGGCGGCCTGTTCGCCGCCCATGACGCTGATGCGGCTGTTCGGCCAGGTGAAGAGGAAGCGCGGCCGATAGGCGCGGCCGCACATGCCGTAATTGCCGGCGCCGAAACTGCCGCCAATGATGACGGTGACTTTCGGCACGATCGCAGTCGCAACCGCAGTGACCAGCTTCGCCCCGTCCTTGGCGATGCCGCCGGCCTCATAACGGCCGCCGACCATGAAGCCGGAGATGTTTTGCAGGAACAGCAGCGGGACGCGGCGCTGGCAGGCGAGCTCGATGAAATGCGCCCCCTTCAGCGCACTCTCGGAAAAGAGCACGCCATTATTGGCGATGATGGCGACCGGCATGCCCCAGATGCGGGCAAAGCCGCAGACCAGCGTCGTGCCGTAGAGCGGCTTGAACTCATGCAGTTCCGAACCGTCGATGATACGGCCGATGACTTCGCGCACATCATAGGGCGAACGAACGTCCTCGGGGATGATGCCACCAAGATCTTGCGGATCGAGTTTCGGCGGGCGCGGGGCCTGAATGTCGATATCGACCGATTTTACGCTGTTGAGGCTGGCGACGATATCGCGGACGAGAAGCAGCGCATGCTCGTCGTTTTCGGCGACGTGATCGACGACACCGGAGCGGCGGCCATGGGTCTCGGCGCCGCCGAGTTCTTCGGCCGAAATGATCTCGCCGGTTGCAGCCTTCACCAATGGCGGGCCGGCAAGGAAGATCGTGCCCTGATTGCGCACGATGACCGTCTCGTCGGACATGGCAGGCACATAGGCGCCGCCGGCCGTGCAGCTTCCCATGACGCAGGCGATCTGCGGAATGCCTTCAGCCGACATCTGCGCCTGATTGTAGAAGATCGCTCCGAAATGATCGCGGTCGGGAAAGACCTCGGCCTGATGTGGAAGATTGGCACCGCCGCTATCAACTAGATAGATGCAAGGCAGCCGGTTCTGCATGGCGATTTCCTGCGCCCGCAGGTGCTTTTTCGCCGTGAGGGGAAAATAAGCGCCGCCTTTGACCGTGGCGTCATTGGCAACGATCATCACCTCGCGGCCGCAAACGCGGCCGATGCCTGTGATGATGCCGGCCCCCGGCGCCTCGTCGCTATACATGCCGTTCGCCGCCAGTGTGCCGATTTCCAGAAACGGGCTACCGGCATCGAGCAGCAGCTGAATGCGGTCGCGCGGCAGGAGCTTTCCCTTGCCGGTGTGGCGCTCACGCGCCGTCTGCGAACCACCCTCCCGGGTTTTCGCCGAACGCTCATAGAGTTCGTCGATCAGGCTTCCGTTCTTGCTTGCATTGGCCTTGAAGGTTTCGCTGTCGCGATCGATGGCAGAGGAAATCACCGTCATGATGCGATGAGCTCCCGGCCGATCAGGTAGCGGCGGATCTCGTTGGTGCCGGCGCCGATGTCGTAGAGCTTGGCATCACGCAGGAAACGCTCGACCGGCCATTCCCTAGTATATCCCGCGCCGCCAAGCGCCTGGATCGCCTCCAGAGACACTTTCACGGCATTCTCGCTGGCAAAGAGAATGGCGGCTGCCGCATCCGAGCGCGTCGTGCGGCCGGCGTCGCAGGCCCGCGCCACGGAATAGACATAGGCACGCGCCGAATTCAGGGCGACATACATGTCGGCGATCTTGCCTTGCATCAGCTGGAAGTCGCCGATCGCCTTGCCGAACTGTTTGCGCTCCCGCACATAGGGCAGCACCACGTCGAGACAGGCCTGCATGATGCCGAGCGGGCCGGCGGCAAGCACTGCGCGCTCATAGTCGAGGCCCGACATCAGGATTTTCACGCCCTGGCCTTCCCGGCCCATCAGCGCTTCGGCCGGCACCTCGCAATCTTGAAAAACCAGCTCGGCCGTGTCGCTGCCGCGCATGCCGAGCTTGGAGAGCTTCTTCGAAACACTGAAGCCGGGCGTTGCCTTCTCGATGATGAAGGCTGAAATACCTTTCGGACCGGCCGTTGGATCAGTCTTGGCATAGACGACGAGCACATCGGCATGCGGCGCATTGGTGATCCAGAATTTCGTTCCGTTGAGAATGTAGCGGTCGCCCTTGCGCTCGGCCTTGAGCCGCATGGAAACAACATCCGAACCGGAGCCGGCTTCGGACATGGCAAGCGAGCCGACATGCTCGCCGGAAATCAGCCTTGGCAGATAGCGTTGCTTCTGCTCTGGTGTCGCCCAGCGTCGGATCTGGTTGACGCAGAGATTGGAATGGGCGCCATAGCTTAAGCCCACGGAGGCCGACGCGCGCGAGACCTCCTCCATGGCGACGACATGTTCGAGATAGCCGAGACCTGCGCCACCGAACTCCTCCTCGACGGTAATGCCGTGCAGGCCAAGCGCCCCCATCTGCGGCCAGAGCTGGCGTGGGAATGTGTTGCTTTCGTCGATCTCCGCGGCCAGCGGAGCAATGGTGTCGGCGGCAAATCGCGCCGTCGCTTCGCGGATCGCGTCCGCGGTTTCGCCGAGCGAAAAATCAAACATGGCACTCCTCCCGCTAAAATATGTAGCGCGGGTTGCGCCCGGTTCAAAGCTCCCTTGATCGAAGCCTATTCCCAACCGGCTGATTTTGTCTCCTCGCGCCGAAAAGCCTCGGGGCTCTTGCCCATCCATTTCCGGAACGCGCGGAAGAAGGCGCTGGGTTCGGAATAGCCAAGCTGCACGGCGATCTCGCCGATGGTCTTCGACGTGTTCATCAGCATGTCGACGGCGAGATCACGGCGGATATCGTCCTTGATGCCGGCATAGCTCTGGCCCTCGTCATGCAGGCGGTGCCGCAGCGTCGAGGACGGCATGCGCATGTCGGCAGCGAGTAGTTGGAAGCTCGTCCAGGCGGCGGGCGAGGCCTGTGAGAGGCGGCGGCGGACAGCGGCAGCGATGCCGGCATCGTAACGGTAACGCACGAGAATATTGGCTGGAGCGCCCCGCAGGAATTGCTTCAAGGCCTGTTCGCTGCGCGAAATCGGCAGATCGAGCAGAGAGCTGTCGAAGCCGAGCCGACTTATCGGTTGCGAGAAGCGCACCGGCGCGCCAAAGAAGAGCCGGTAATCAGCGCCCTGGCTTGGTTCCGGGCAACGGAAATCGACGAGGCGGATCGGGATGCGACGTCCGACCAGCCAGCAGATAATGCCATGCAGGATGATCCAATAGGTGCGATAGGCAAAGGCCGAACGCGGCTCGCCGGCGTCCCGAAGTTCGATCTGCGCGAGCCCGTCACTGATGACGAGCGTACCGCGCGGATCGTCCAGAACGACATCGAGGAAGCGCAAGGCCCGCCGCAAGGCGTGGCCGAGAGTCGGTGCATGCAGCACACAATGGCAGAGCAGCGTGAAGCTGCCGCTGCGCATCGGCCGGGCGCCCATGCCGAAGAATTCGTCGTCGAGTTCTGCGGCAATTGCCAGCCACAATGCGCCATAGGTCTCGGCCGACACCGGCTGATCGATTGCCGGCGGGAGCCCGAGCTTGGCCAGAAGAGGCGCCACCGGTTTGCCGAGCCGGCGCAGGCTGTCGAGAGCTTCCTCGACAAACCCCGATGCGATCATACGTCGCTCGATTTCGGCCATAGCCGCTCCATCATGACATATTAAAAATGGCAAAACTGGCCGAAATAATGGAGCAGTTGCGTCATCGCTTGCAATAGGCCGAAGGAATAGAATCCGGTTTCGGCGGGCTCTGGAGGAGATGTCTGCCTGGCAGGGAGGAACGATCCGTGCAGATCAGCGGCGCAAGTTTCATCGTCACCGGCGGCGGCTCCGGCCTCGGAGCAGCAACAGCACGCATGCTTATCGAAGCCGGCGGACGCGTGACGATCGCCGATCTCAACGTGGATGCAGGCGAGGCCGTCGCGCGCGAGCTCGGGCAGGATGTACACTTCGTTCGGGCTGACGTGACCGATGATCAAGATGGTGGTGCAGCAATCGCCGCTGCAATGGATGCCTTCGGTACGCTTCGCGGGCTCATCAATTGTGCCGGTGTGGCGCCCGCCGAAAAGGTGATCGGCCGTGATGGCCCGCATCGGCTGGAAAGTTTTGCCCGCACCATTACCATCAATCTCATCGGCACCTTCAATATGATCCGGCTTGCTGCCGCTGCCATCCAGAATGCTGAGCCGGATGCGGAAGGTGAGCGTGGTGTGATCATTAATACGGCTTCGGCGGCTGCTTTCGACGGGCAGATCGGTCAGGCCGCCTATGCTGCCTCCAAGGGCGGTGTCGCGGCAATGACGTTGCCGATCGCTCGCGAGCTTGCGCGTCATGGCATTCGTACCGTGTCGATTGCGCCCGGCATTTTCGAAACACCGATGATGGCAGGCATGCCGGCGGAGGTGCGGGAAGCGCTTGGAAAGAGCGTGCCTTTCCCGCCACGCCTCGGGCATCCGGCGGAGTTTGCCGCGCTGGTGCGCCATATCCTGGAAAACAGCATGCTGAACGGCGAGGTCATCCGCCTCGACGGGGCATTGCGCATGGGTGCGCGCTGAGCGTCTGGCCCGAAGGAGGACAAATGGCCTTGCAGGATCCCATCGTCATCGTAGGAGCGGCTCGTACACCGATCGGCAGTTTCCAGGGCGAACTTAAAGATGCCTCGGCCCCTGAGCTTGGCGCGATGGCAATCCGTGCAGCACTTCAGCGCAGCGGCGTTGCGGCCGATGCAGTCGAGGAAGTGGTCTTCGGTTGTGTATTGCCGGCCGGTCAGGGACAGGCGCCGGCCCGCCAAGCTGCGATCCATGCCGGACTGCCTTTTGCGACCGGCGCCAGCACCGTCAACAAGATGTGTGGTTCCGGCATGAAGGCGGTCATGATCGCTCATGATCTGATTGCTGCCGGCAGCGCTTCACTGGCGATCGCAGGCGGCATGGAAAGCATGACCAATGCGCCCTATCTCCTTGATCGTGCCCGTGCGGGTTACAGGCTCGGCCATGGGCGGGTCGTGGATCATATGTTCCTCGACGGGCTGGAGGATGCTTATGACAAGGGGCGCTTGATGGGCAGCTTCGCGGAGGATTGCGCCGAAGCCTATCAGTTTACGCGCGAGGCGCAGGACGCCTATGCGGTGACCTCGCTGACGCGGGCGCAGAAGGCGATTGCCGAAGGCTATTTTGACAGAGAAATCGTGCCCGTGACGGTGAAATCCGGCAAGGGCGAGCCGGTGGCAAGCCGTGACGAACAGCCGGGCAAGGCGAGGCCTGACAAGATCCCGACCCTGAAGCCGGCTTTCCGCGACGGCGGTACGGTCACGGCCGCCAATTCCAGTTCGATCTCTGATGGAGCAGCCGCGCTCGTGCTGATGCGTCGTTCGGAGGCGGATCGTCGCGGGCTGAAGCCGCTCGCCACCATTCTCGGTCACGCCACGCATTCGCAGGAACCTAGTCTCTTCGCCACCGCGCCGATCGGCGCCCTGCAGAAACTCTCTGACCGCACCGGCCTGCCGCTTTCCGAGGTTGATATCTTTGAGATCAACGAGGCATTCGCCGTCGTTGCCATGGCGGCGATGCGCGACCTCGACCTGCCGCATGACAAGGTCAATGTGCATGGCGGCGCCTGTGCGCTCGGCCATCCGATCGGGGCTTCCGGCGCCCGTATTCTGGTGACGTTATTGGCAGCGCTGGAGCGTTATGACGTGAAGCGGGGTATGGCAGCACTTTGCATCGGCGGTGGCGAGGCGACCGCTGTTGCAATCGAGCGGCATTAGGGAAGGGGGAGGGCAGATGATCCTTTCCGAACTTCAGCAGCAAATCTGCGATCTGGCTCGTGATTTCGCTCGGGAACGTCTGGCGCCCGGAGCGGCAAAACGCGACCGGGAATCTCTCTTCCCTCGCGAAGAACTGAAGGAAATGGGTGAACTCGGGCTTCTCGGCATGCTGGTACCCGAGGCTTATGGTGGATCGGATACTGGTCTCATTGCCTATGCCGCGGCCCTCGAGGAGATAGCAGCCGGCGACGGTCCCTGCTCCACCATCATGAGCGTGCACAGTTCGGTCGGCTGCGTGCCCATCCTGAAATTCGGCAATGAGGAGCAGCGCCAACGTTTCCTGCCGAAGCTTGCCAGCGGCGAATGGATCGGCGGTTTTGCGCTGACCGAGCCACAGGCGGGCTCCGATGCCTCGAACCTCAGGACGCGGGCGCGGCGCGACGGCGATCACTATGTGCTCGACGGCGCCAAGCAGTTCATCACTTCGGGCAAGAACGGACAGGTTATCATCGTCTTTGCCGTCACCGATCCCGATGCCGGCAAGAAGGGCATCACTGCCTTCATCGTGCCGACCAATACGCCAGGTTACGAGGTGATACGGGTCGAGGAGAAGCTTGGCCTGCATTCCTCCGATACCTGCCAGATCGCCTTCAATGGCATGCGTATTCCAGCCGAGCTTCGGCTCGGCGAGGAAGGGGAAGGCTACCGGATCGCACTTGCCAATCTTGAGGGCGGGCGGATCGGTATTGCTGCGCAGGCCGTCGGCATGGCGAAGGCTGCGTTCGAGGCGGCACGCGATTATGCCCGCGAGCGCAGCGCCTTTGGCAAACCGATTGCCGAACATCAGGCTGTCGCCTTTCGGCTTGCCGATATGGCAACGCGCATCGAGGCGGCCCGGCAACTCGTCTTCCATGCTGCCTGGCTCCGGGAGGCCGGATTGCCATGTCTGTCGGAGGCTTCGATGGCCAAGCTCTTTGCCTCCGAAATGGCCGAACGTGTCTGCTCCGATGCGATCCAGATCCATGGTGGCTATGGCTACATGGCCGACTATCCGGTGGAGCGCATCTATCGCGACGTACGTATCTGCCAGATCTACGAGGGAACAAGCGACGTGCAGCGCATGGTGATTGCCCGCAACTTATAAGAACGAGGCCTGCTTCTGGAGGAGAGAGGCGGAGCCGATAAAAGGAGGAAAGAGACTACATGGAGGAATCTGCTCGTTTGAGCCTGCATGTCCCCGAACCTGCCGTCCGTCCGGGCGGCCAACCCGATTTTTCCAACGTCAAGATTGCAAAGGCCGGGGCCGTGCCTCGACCGGAGGTCGATGTTGCATCCGAGGATATCCGCGACCTCGCCTTTTCGATCATCCGTGTGCTCAATCGCGATGGGGAGGCCGTTGGTCCCTGGGCAGGGTCGCTGAGCGACGAGGAGTTGCTGACTGGGCTTCGCAACATGATGAAGCTTCGCGCCTTCGATGCCCGCATGCTGATGGCGCAGCGGCAGGGCAAGACCTCCTTCTACATGCAGCATCTCGGCGAGGAGGCCGTCAGCTGCGGCTTCCGCAAGGCGCTGCGGAAGGGCGACATGAACTTCCCGACCTACCGGCAGGCTGGCCTGCTCATTGCCGACGACTATCCGATGGTCGAGATGATGAACCAGATCTATTCGAACGAGAGCGATCCGCTGCACGGCCGGCAATTGCCCATCATGTACTCGTCCAAGGAACACGGCTTCTTCACGATCTCGGGCAATCTCGCCACGCAATATGTGCAGGCGGTTGGCTGGGCCATGGCTTCGGCGATCAAGAATGACAGCCGCATAGCCGCCGGCTGGATCGGCGACGGCTCGACGGCGGAATCGGACTTCCATTCGGCGCTGGTCTTTGCCTCCACCTACAAGGCACCGGTCATCCTCAACATCGTCAACAATCAGTGGGCGATCTCCACCTTCCAGGGCATTGCCCGCGGCGGCTCCGGCACCTTTGCCGCCCGGGGCCTCGGTTTCGGCATTCCGGCGCTGCGCGTCGATGGCAACGACTATCTCGCTGTTCACGCTGTCGCCCGCTGGGCGGCGGAGCGGGCACGCCGCAATCTCGGCCCGACGCTGATCGAATATGTCACCTATCGCGTCGGAGCCCACTCGACATCGGATGATCCAAGCGCCTACCGGCCGAAGACGGAATCCGAAGCCTGGCCGCTCGGCGATCCTGTCCTGCGGCTGAAGAAGCACCTGATCGTCAGAGGCGTTTGGTCGGATGCGCGCCATACCCAGGCCGAAGCGGAGATCATGGACGAGGTGATCGAGGCGCAACGCCAAGCCGAGGCGCACGGTACGCTGCATGATGGCGGCAAACCTTCGGTGCGCGATATATTCGAGGGCGTCTATGCCGAGATGCCGCCGCACATTCGTCGTCAGCGGCAGAAGGCGGGGTACTGATATGGCCCGGATGACGATGATTGAGGCCGTGCGCAGCGCCATGGACGTCTCGATGGCGCGCGACGACAATGTCGTGGTCTTCGGTGAGGATGTCGGCTATTTCGGCGGCGTCTTCCGCTGCACGCAGGGCCTGCAGGCAAAATACGGCAAGACGCGCTGTTTCGACACGCCGATCAGCGAATCCGGTATCGTCGGCACGGCAATCGGCATGGCTGCCTATGGGCTGAAGCCCTGCGTCGAGATCCAGTTCGCCGACTACATGTATCCGGCTTACGATCAACTGACGCAGGAGGCGGCGCGTATCCGCTATCGTTCCAACGGCGATTTCACTTGCCCGATCGTCGTGCGCATGCCGACCGGCGGCGGCATCTTCGGCGGCCAGACGCACAGCCAGAGCCCGGAAGCGCTTTTCACCCATGTCTGCGGCCTGAAAGTGGTCGTGCCCTCCAATCCTCACGACGCCAAGGGCCTGCTGATATCAGCCATCGAGGATCCCGATCCCGTCATGTTCCTGGAGCCGAAGCGCCTCTATAACGGACCCTTCGACGGTCACCACGAAAGACCGGTGACACCATGGTCGAAGCATGATCTCGGCGAAGTGCCGGAGGGGCACTATACGATCCCGATCGGCAAGGCCGAGGTGCGGCGCACGGGCTCGGCCGTGACTGTCGTCGCCTACGGCACAATGGTGCATGTGGCGCTTGCCGCCGCCGAGGATGCCGGCATCGACGCCGAGGTGATCGATCTCAGAAGCCTCCTGCCGCTTGATCTCGATACGATCGTCAAATCCGTCGCCAAGACCGGGCGCTGCGTCGTCATCCACGAAGCCACGCTGACCTCTGGTTTCGGGGCCGAGGTCGTGTCGCTGGTGCAGGAACATTGCTTCTATCAGCTCGAAGCCCCGGTCGTGCGCGTCGCCGGCTGGGACACGCCCTATCCGCATGCGCAGGAGTGGGATTATTTCCCTGGACCCGGCCGCGTCGGGCGGGCACTCGCCGAAGTCATGGAGGCCTGAGCCATGGGCGAATTCACCATCAAGATGCCCGATGTCGGCGAAGGCGTCGCCGAGGCCGAGCTCGTGGAATGGCATGTGAAGACGGGCGATCCGGTGCGTGAGGACATGGTGATCGCCGCGGTCATGACAGACAAGGCCACCGTCGAGATCCCATCGCCTGTCAGCGGCACGGTGACCTGGCTTGCCGGAGAGATCGGTGACCGCATCGCCGTCAAGGCGCCGCTCGTGCGCATCGAGACATCGGAGGAGATCGGCGCAACGAAGCTTGAAGCACCCTCGCAGCCGCTGCTTGCCGAGCCGGTGAAAGTGGAGGCGCTGAAACCCGCTCCGAAGCCGCCCGCACCCGCAACCCCATCCCCATCCTCACCTGCAGAAAAGCCGCTTGCCGCGCCATCCGTACGGCTCTTTGCGCGCGAGAGCGGCGTGGACCTGAGGCAAGTGCAAGGCACCGGGCCGGCCGGCCGTATCCTTCGCGAGGATGTCGAGCAGTTCCTCAACCAGGGTGCAGCGCCCGTTTCGGTGCGAGCCGGTTTGGCGAAGAAGACGGCGACCGAGGAGATCAAGCTGACCGGCCTTCGCCGCCGTATCGCAGAGAAGATGGCGCTCTCGACGTCGCGCATTCCCCACATCACCTATGTGGAGGAGGTGGATATGAGCGCGCTGGAGGAACTGCGCGCAACCATGAATACCGATCGCAAGGCCGATCATCCCAAGTTGACGGTGTTGCCCTTCCTGATGCGGGCTTTGGTCAAAGCGATCTCCGAGCAGCCCGATGTCAACGCCACCTTTGACGACGATGCCGGCATCATCACGCGCTCTAGCGCGGTGCATATCGGCATCGCAACGCAGACCCCGGCGGGTCTGACCGTGCCTGTCGTGCGTCACGCCGAGGCGCGCGGCATCTTCGACTGCGCTATCGAAATGAACCGGTTGGCGGGCGCGGCTCGATCAGGCACGGCGACGCGCGACGAACTGTCGGGATCGACCATCACCATCAGCTCGCTCGGCGCGCTTGGCGGTATCGTCTCAACGCCGGTCATCAATCATCCGGAAGTGGCGATCATCGGCGTCAACAAGATTGCCACACGGCCGGTCTGGGACGGCACACAATTCGTGCCCCGCAAGATGATGAACCTCTCCTCCAGCTTCGATCACCGCATCATCGACGGCTGGGATGCGGCGAACTTCGTGCAGCGTATTCGCACGCTGCTCGAAACGCCGGCGCTCATTTTCATCGAAGGCTGAGCCATGAAAGAGATTGTCTGCAAGCTCCTCGTCATCGGTGCTGGCCCCGGTGGTTATGTCTGCGCCATCCGTGCCGGCCAGCTCGGCATCGATACCGTCATCGTCGAGGCCGGCAAGCCCGGCGGCACCTGCCTGACGGTCGGCTGCATTCCCTCCAAGGCACTCATTCATGCAGCAGCGGAATTCGATGCTGCGCAAAGCATGCTGGCGGGCAAGAACCCGATGGGTATCCGTGTTGAAGGCGTCTCCATCGACCTCGCACGAACAGTCGCCTGGAAGGATGGCATTGTCGGCCGGCTGACCAGCGGTGTCTCCGGCCTCATGCAGAGAGCACGGGTCAAGATCGTGCACGGTCGCGCGCACTTCCGGGACGGCAAGACCGTGGAGGTGGAGACGGAGACCGGCCAGCAGATCATCCGCGCCGAGACCGTGGTGATTGCGACAGGCTCCGATCCGGTGGAACTCCCGAACCTGCCTTTTGGCGGCCGCGTCATCTCCTCGGCCGAGGCTCTGTCGTTGGGAGAGGTGCCGAAAAATCTCGTCGTCGTCGGCGGCGGCTATATCGGACTGGAGCTCGGGACAGCCTTTGCGAAGATGGGATCTCAGGTAACGGTGGTCGAGGCCACGCAGCAGGTGCTGCCGTTATATGACGCGGACTTGGTGCGGCCTGTCATGCGCAAATTGACCGAGCGGGGCATTCGCGTGCTGACCGGTGCCAAGGCAATCGGCCTGTCCGATACCGGCGAAGGACTTGTCATAGAAACGCCCGACGGTCGGCAGCAGGCACTTGCCGCGGACCGCATTCTCGTGACGGTCGGCCGCCGTCCGAGAACGGCGGGTTCGGGCCTTGAAGAGCTCGACCTCGATCGCGCCGGCCCCTATCTCAGGATCGATGATCGTTGCCGCACCTCCATGCGCGGCATCTATGCCATCGGCGATGTCACCGGCGAGCCGATGCTGGCGCATCGGGCCATGGCCCAAGGGGAGATGGTCGCGGAAATCGTTGCGGGCAGGAAACGCGCCTGGGACAAGCGCTGCATCCCGGCGATTTGTTTCACAGATCCGGAGATCGTCAGCGCCGGCCTGTCACCGGCGGAGGCGCGCGCCCAGGGCTATGATATCAGGACCGGCCAGTTTCCCTTCAGCGCCAATGGGCGGGCGATGACGATGCTTTCGGAAGAGGGGTTCGTGCGGGTGGTGGCAAGGGCAGATACCAATCTCGTGCTCGGCCTGCAGGCGGTGGGCGCTGGTGTCTCGGAACTTTCGGCCGCCTTTGCGCTCGCCATCGAAATGGGCGCCCGGCTGGAAGATATCGCCGGCACGATCCATGCTCATCCAACCCGCAGCGAGGCGGTCATGGAAGCCGCACTCAAAGCCTTGGGGAACGCGCTGCATATGTGAGCTTGAGTGCAGGCTGTCTTACTGCGCTTCCGGCTCCGCGCCGGTCGAGCGTCTTGCGACGAATTCTCCCGACAAGCGGATGATCGTCGCTGCCCGCAGCAGCGCCGACGTATCTCCCTCGATCATTTCAACGACAACCCGGACAATCTCGTCGACCGGCTGGCGAAAAGTGGTGAGGTTGTAATGCGGCCAGCCGGCCATCGGAATGTCGTCGAAACCTGCAACGAAGATGTCGTCGGGAACGCGGCAGCCGGCTTCTTCCCGCAGCGCATCGATGCCGCCGATTGCCAGGATGTCGTTGGCAAAGAAAATCGCGTCGGTGCTCTTCTTGGCCGCGATTTCGAGTGCGGCCTTGCGGCCGGCATAATAGCTGTATTCCTGTCCTTCGATCCGGGCGCTCAGCGTCATGCCAAGCTCCGCAATCCGCGTGACGAAACCGCTCTGCCGTTCACGGTTGGTGGTCGTGTGGCTAAGGCCGGCGACATAGGCGACCCTGCGAGCGCCCTGCTGATAGAAATGATCGGCCAGCGCCCGGGCACCCTCGACATTGTTGCAGGCAACACAGCTGAGGTTGGTATCTTCGATGACGCGGTTGATCAGGATGGCAGGACGGCCTTCCGTTGCCCAGCTCAATGTAGAACCCGAGAGGATCGTGGCAGAAATGACGATGACGGCGTCCACGTTATAGCGGCGCAGCGCCGAAAGCTGCTCCTCGAGGTTGGAGCCCTTGGTGATGTTGAAGAGAAGGCTCTGCAGGCCGATGCGCTGCAGCGACCGGGAGAGTTTCTCGATCAGGCCCGGATAGAAGGGGTTCTGCATATCGGAGACGACGATGCCGATGATGTTCGTCCGGCTCTTCGACAGCATGCTGGCGATTGCGTTCGGCTGATAGTCAACCTCAGCCGCATATTTCAGGATCCGCTCACGCAGATCCGCCGCGATGCTCGCGCCCGGGGTAAATGCGCGCGAGACGGCCGACTGGCTTACGCCGAGCATACGTGCCAATTCACGAGCCGTCATCGGCTTGCGGCTCAGCGCTTCACTGGACGGCTCCCCCTGCAAGGACGGTGATCCCTGTTTGCGCATGCTCCATTCCCCGGTTGCTCCCTATCTTCCTATCCTTGTTGCATTCGGATGCAATAATTTCAACCGCTTCCTGCGCATGGCTGCCGATTCTTCCTTTGATAGCTTTTCGCTTTCGAAAAGAGATGAATGCGTTGCGTTGCAGTAGCAGAAAATCGCATGAAATAAGGAGATATCCGGCTTTCTTATATTGGATATCCAGAAACCGATATTTTTGCAGATTTTGACATAAAACCTGTTCCGATTCCAATTCAACCGCTGTGTTGCATACGGATGCAAATTGGAAGATGCTTCTCTCAACAACAACACCGGCGCTGAAAACGTCTGTTCTCCGAGGGAATGCCAGTGGGTACGATCATCAAGTCCGTGGAAGCTTTTCAGGTGAAATGGGAGCCCGGCGAGCCGCCGGGCCGCCGCACGGCTTTCGTGCGGGTGACGACCGAGGACGGCGTCGTCGGCCACGGCGAGGCCTCGCCGATGATGGGGGGCGAACACTCGCTCGGCGTCGTCGGGGATTTTGCGGCCTCGCTCGCCGGTGCCGATGCGCTCGACCAGGCGGTGCTCTACGACCGTTTGCTGCATAAATATGTGAAGCTTGGCCCGGAAGGCGCCGTCACCGGTGCGCTTGCCGCTCTCGATATCGCCCTCTGGGACATCAAGGGCAAGCACTTCAATCAGCCCGTCTACAAGCTGCTTGGCGGTGCCTGGCGCACGGAACTGCCTTTCTATGCCTCGATTGGCAACAATGCCGGCCGCACCGTCGATGAAACGGTTCGCGTGGTCGAGCAGCGCTGGAGGGCCGAAAAGCCCGCGGCGATCAAGATCCGCTGGGATGGCGACCGCACGCGCCAAGACTATGACATTCGGGGCGACATAGCCAAGGCCAAGGCCGTGCGTAAGCTGGTGGGCGACGACTTCCCGCTCGCCTTCGACGCCAATAACCAATATTCCGTCGGCGGCGCTATCCGCGTTGGGCGTGCGCTCGAAGAGCTCGGCTATATCTGGTTCGAAGAACCGGTCCAGCACTATAACGTCCGTGCCATGGGGGAGGTCGCCCAGCGCCTCGACATCACGGTTTCGGCTGCCGAGCAGTCCTATACGACGCAGGCCGTCGTCGACATGATCAATGCGGGCGTGCGCATGGTGCAGCCTGACATCGTCAAGATGGGCGGCATCACCGGCCTCATGCAGTGCGCTGCGATCTGCTTTGCCCATGGTGTCGAACTGGTTCCGCACCAGACGCAGCCGACCATTGCTCATGTGGCAAACCTGCATGTGCTTGCGACGCTGATGCACAACACCAAGCCCGCCGAATTTTCCGATCCGTCGACGCGCATGCATGTCGGCTTCGCCAATCCGCCGATTCCGGAAGACGGCAAGTTCAAGGTGCCGTCCGGCCCGGGCCTTGGCCTGACCGTCAACGATGCCGAGCTCGACAAGCGGCGAAGCTGAATATTCTGACACATGGGAGGAAATGACATGAACTTGAGAAGACGCCAATTTCTGGAATTGAGCGCAGCCACAGCTGCGATGAGCATGCTTGGCCCCGCTCTCGCCCGTGCGGCGAGCGATCCCGATACGATCCGCATCGGCATTGCCGCTAACGGCCCGCGCACCAGCGATCCGAACTACACGACGCAGGGCGGCGACAACTGGGCGACCGAGCAGATGTACGAACAGCTCGTTCGCCCGGATGACGGCACGTTCGCCACCACGCCGGACCAGTACCGACCCACGCTCGCCACCGAATGGTCTGCCTCGTCGGATGCCAAGACCTGGACCTTCAAACTCCGTCAGGGCGTGCAGTTCCACAAGGGTTTTGGTGAAATGACGTCCGAAGACGTCGTCTTCTCCTTCAAGCGTGCCATGGCCGACGGCACGAACAAGCCGATCCTGTCGAATATCGCCGATGTCGTCGCTACCGGTCCCTATGAGGTCGTCATCACGCTGAAGAATTCCGACGTGAACCTGCTGGGTACGTCGATCTTCCTCAACAACACCGCGGTCGTGTCCAAGAAAGCTGTCGATCAGATGGGTGCGGAGAAGTTCAAGACCGATGCGGTCGGCACCGGTCCCTACGAACTCACCCGCTTTGACAGCAAGTGGGGCACGGCACTGAAGCGCCATGAAGGTTATTGGGGCGAAAAGGCGAAGGTCGCCAAGGTCGAATCCGTCTACATCGCCGACACGACGGCGCGCACGCTGGCGCTGCTGGCAGGTGATGTCGATATGATCGAAGCCGTCCGCGCACCGGGCTGGGTCGACTCCATGTTGCAGCGCGACTCGACCCTTCAGTTCGACATGACGTCGCCGGGTTCGTTCAACACGCTGCATATCAACCTCAAACGCAAGCCCTTCGACAATATCAAGGTGCGTCAGGCGATCATGTATGCTGTCGATCGCCATGCGGTTGCCGAGGCCATGAAGCCGATGGGGGGCTTTACCGCCGACCTGCAACCCGAGTCTTTCCCGGGTGGCTTCAAGACCGAAGATTTGCCGCCCGATCTTCAGTACAATTACGATCCGGAGAAGGCAAAGGCTCTGCTCGCCGAAGCCGGTTTCCCTGATGGCTTCGACTTCGACAGCAATGTCAGCCAGCGCGAGGACTATGCATCGATCATGTTGATCGTACAGGAGCAACTGCGTGCTGTCGGCATGCGCATGAACCTGCACATCGGCGATCACACCGCCTATCACGCTGACAATCAGCACGACAAGAATACGCTCGCCCTGCATTCGTCCAGCTACCCGCCGATCCCGACCCAGCTTTACGTTCAGCAGCTTTCGACGAAAGCGGAAGTCAAGCCGGACGGAACGGGCGGCATCAATTACAGCCACTACGGCGTAGCCATGCCCGGTATCGACGACCTGCTTGCCAAGGCGCTGCAGGCAACCGATTACAAGGCCTATGTCGACTATTGCAGGCAGATCGAACTTCAGGTCCTCCGTGATCTGCCGCTGATTGGCATGTCGACGCTCTCCTTCACAGTCGCCCGCAACGCACGCCTTGACCTCGGCTACAAGGTACAGAGCGGCTATGCGCGCTGGCGCTTCCATCACGCCACCAAGAAGGCCTGATCACAGGTCGTGATGAATACGAGTGAATGACAATGGCTAGATATTTTCTCCTCCGGCTGGCGGATGCCATTCCGACAATCTGGCTGGTGCTCACGCTCGTGTTCATCGCGATGCGTATCCTGCCTGGCGATCCGGCGATCGCTGCTCTGGGAGACATGGCTCTCCCGGAGCAGCTGGCAGCCTTCCGTCATAAGATGGGGCTCGATGTGCCGCTCTGGCAGCAATACATCAACTTCCTCATCGGCGTGCTCAGCCTCGATTTCGGCCAGTCCTATATGAACGACGAGCCGGTGCTGAACCTGATCGCCGCCAATCTGCCCTACACGATCGAACTCACCGTTGCGGCGATGATCATCGGCGTCGGTGCGGGTGTGCCCTTCGGCGTGCTGGCCGCAACCCACCGCGACCGGCTGCCGGATTCCGGCATGCGTGTTTTCTCGCTGCTCGGTTATGCCATTCCGGATTTCTATCTCGGCGCACTGCTGCTGATCGGCTTTGCGCTGAACCTCGGCTGGTTCCCGATTAATGGTGGTGGCGATGGTTTCATGGACCGCATGTACCATATCGTCCTTCCGGCGCTGACGCTCGCACTGGTAAAGGCCGCTTTCATCGGCCGGCTGACGCGAACCGCACTTCTGGAAACGCTCGGCAAGGATTATGTCCGCACCGCTCGCGCCAAGGGTGCCCGCGAACCACGCGTCATCTACCGGCACGGTCTGCGTAATGCGTTGCTGCCGCTCTCGACCGGTATGGGCTTGAGCCTGCTTGCCACGCTCTCCGGCTCGGTCGCCGTCGAGCTGGTCTTCAACAGGCCTGGTCTCGGACGCCTCCTCATACAGGCGATCAACGAGCGTGATTACGGCATCATTCAGGGCGGCGTTGTTGTCTTCGCGCTTCTCGTCCTCCTCATCAATCTGGTGATGGATCTTCTCTATATCGTCATCGATCCTCGCATCCGGGTGAAATCATGAGCACCATCACTCAAACGTCAGGGTCACCTTTGCAGGCCTCTGAGCAGCCCATGATGGCTCCCGCGCCCGGCCTGCTGTCGCTTCTGTCCAGAACCCTGCTGCGACGACCATCGGCTATCTTCGCGCTGACAATCGCGCTCATCTTCCTTCTGGTCGCGCTTTTCGCCCCGTGGCTCGCGCCCTATGATCCGTTGGCGCAGAGCATCCTCTCGATCAACAAGGCTCCATCGGCCGCGCACTGGTTGGGTACGGACCAGTTCGGGCGCGATGTCCTCTCGCGCATGATCCACGGTTCGCGCAATTCGCTGCTCTTCGGCCTGATCTCGCCTGCGCTGGCCGCGCTGTTTGGCACCGCGCTCGGCGTAACCGCCGGCTATTTCGGCGGGCTGGTCGATCGCATCATCAGCCGCCTCATCGATCTGTTGCTTGCCTTCCCGGAACTGCTGCTGGCGATCATGATTGCGGCCGTGCTCGGCGGCGCCTTCTGGAACATCATCGCCGTCATCACCGTCGCCTTCATTCCCGGTTTTGCCCGTGTGGCGCGCGCCTCGACGCTTTCGGTGAAACAGGAACCCTATGTAGAAGCCGCAATTGCCGTTGGCGTGCGCACGCCCGTCATCATCTTTCGGCACATCATTCCGAACATTGCGGCACCAATCGTCGTGCTGATGACGCTCTGGGTCGCCTCGGCCATTCGTCTTGAGGCGTCGCTGAGCTTCCTCGGTATCGGCACCCGTGCCCCCAATCCGAGCTGGGGCAATATCATCCGTGACGGCCTCAATAATCTTTTCGGTTCGCCCTGGCCGATCATTGCTGCCGGTTTTGCCATCACCTGCGTGGTATTGTCCTTCAACCTGATCGGCGATGCGGTGCGTGACATGCTGGATCCGGAGACGAGCCAATGACGTCGAAATCACAGAGCCCGCTGCTCAAGGTCGAGAACCTCGCCGTCGAGTTCGGCCATAAGGATGCGCCGATTCGCGTTGTGAACGGCGTTTCTTTCGAAATCGAGGCTGGCGGTTCGGTCGGCATTGTCGGCGAATCCGGTTCGGGCAAGTCGATCACGTCACTCGCAATCATGGGGCTGATCCCAAACCCTCCCGGCCGTATCGCTCAGGGTCGCATCGAGCTGGAAGGCGTCAACCTCCTCGATCTGCCGAAAACGAAATTGCCCGAGATTCGCGGCCGAGACATCGCGATGATCTTTCAGGAGCCGATGAGCTCGCTGAACCCGGTGATGACGATCGGCGACCAGATCGGCGAAGCGATCAAGCTGCATGAGAAGATGAGCCGCGGAGAGCGCCGCGCCCGCATCATCGAACTTCTGAAGCTCGTCGGCATCCCCAATCCGGAAGGGCGTCTCGATGCCTATCCGCACCAGTTTTCCGGCGGCATGCGCCAGCGCGTGATGATCGCCATGGCGGTCGCCTGCAATCCGAAGCTCTTGATTGCCGATGAACCGACGACGGCACTCGACGTCACCATCCAGGCCCAGGTCCTCGACCTGATGGCGAGGGTGAGAAAAACGCTGAACACCGCCGTGCTGCTGATCTCGCATGATCTTGGCGTCATCGCCGAGGTCTGCGACCGGGTGATCGTCATGTATGCCGGCCGTGTCGTCGAGGATGCGGATGTCCGCTCGATCTTCAGCACTCCCAGCCATCCCTATACCCGCGGCTTGCTGCAATCCATTCCGCGTCTCGATGACGATCGGAAGCGCCTCTACCAGATCCCCGGTTCCGTGCCGCTCGCCGGCACGATCAAGCAGGGCTGTCCCTTCTATACCCGCTGCAGCGACCGGATTGACAAATGCGCGGTCGAGATGCCGCCCATCTTCACCGTTTCAGAACGCCACAAGGCGGCCTGCTGGGTTACCGCCGGAGCAACAGCATGACAGAGATGAGCAGCGTCGACGACCTGTTGACCGTCCGCAATCTTGGCAAGACCTTTCCTGATGCGAGCGGGCTTTCCTTTGGTTCTTCTTCGGGCGGTGTGCGCGCCGTGGACGGCGCATCCTTTTCCGTCAAACCGGGCGAGACGCTGGCGCTTGTCGGTGAATCCGGCTGCGGCAAGTCTACGCTCGGCCGTCTTCTGTTGCGGCTGATCCAGCCGACCGATGGCGAGGTGCTCTTCGAGGGCCGCGATATCACCGCCCTCAATGCTGCCGAAATGCGCATGATGCGCGCCAAGATGCAGATGGTCTTCCAGGACCCCTATGGATCGCTCAGCCCGCGCCGTTCGATTGCGCAGATCATTTCCGAACCGCTCGAAGTCTTTGGGCTGGCGAGATCTTCGAGAGAACGGCGCGAGCGCGTGGCGGAACTGCTGGTGCAGGTCGGTCTGTCGCCGAGCTTCATGGACCGTTATCCGCGTCAGTTTTCCGGCGGCCAGCGCCAGCGCATCGGCATTGCCCGCGCCATCTCGGTCAACCCCCAGTTCATCGTCGCCGACGAGCCAGTCTCTGCGCTCGATGTCTCCGTGCAGGCGCAGATCGTCAACCTCTTGCAGGATCTGCAGGCCGAGCGAAAATTCTCCTACCTCTTCATTGCCCATGATCTCGCGGTCGTGCGGCATATCGCAGACCGTGTGGCGGTGATGTATCTCGGCAGGATCGTCGAGATCGGACCGAAGAAATCGGTCTATGCCCTGCCGCAGCATCCCTATACACAGGCGCTGCTGTCGGCTGCTCCCGAGCCCGATCCGGATCGCAAGGCGAACCGCATCGTACTGCAGGGCGACGTGCCGAGCCCGTCACGCGTCCCGCCGGGCTGCAGCTTCCACACCCGCTGTCCGATTGCAAAGGACATCTGCAAGGTCGATCGGCCGTTGCTTCGCGAAGTCTCGCCCAACCAGTTCTCGGCCTGTCATTTCGCCACACCCAATCCGCTGACGCAGGCAGGGTAAAACGATCGGCCTTCAGTGCACCAGGCCCGCCGGTGATTCTTCGTTCGTTCCCTCGACCGGCAAGTCCATGCCGCAGCGTATCGGCATAAATGACTCGAGCCTGAAGGTCATGGACCGGTATCGTCCGCTTTCACTCTGTACGGGATTCCGGCTCGTCCATCCTCAGTGCGTCCAGCGGAATGTCGCTGCTTTCGGCCTGCGCCATCGCTTTGACGAGCGAGATGATCGTTTCGCGGATACGACGGTCCTCGATCTTTACGAAGGCCTTGTTGAGGACGAGGCCTTCCTTCGACCGCAGAAATTCTGCGACCGGATCGATGGAGGCGGAAAGGTCGAGGCCGGCAAAGATCGGCGCTTCCGAATCATCCTGTTCGAAAAAGAAGGCCGGTGAGGTGCGCAGCGCTTCGGCGATTTTCTGCAGACGGCTTGCGCCGATGCGGTTGATGCCCTTTTCGTATTTCTGCACCTGCTGAAACGTAACGCCGATCTGTTCGGCAAGCCGCTCCTGGCTCATGCCGAGAAGCTGCCTGCGCCTGCGCATGCGCATGCCGACATAGGTATCAATCGCGTTCGGTGTCTTGACGTTCATGGCCTACCTTCTGTCTCTTTCGCATTTCAGTCCATTGCCTTGTAGACGGCATCGCGCCGCTTTTCTACGTGTTTTTGATATCATATTAGACATCCAAGAATTGCAATATTACACATCTAAGAATTGCGCGGGACTGTGGCATATGGCCCGGAACCATCACTAATACGGGATCGGTGCGTGGGTGACCGAATTGCAGGATCCTGAACAAGAATCTTAAAACTGCGTACCGATCTGCGTGAAACTGGGCTGTAATTGTTGCTCTTCATACGATAAATGCACTTTCAGCGACCGCCGCCGACAATACACTTCCCAAGCCCCGATCGCCCTAATAACAGCCCGCAAGAAAATCGACGACGGCCCGGCATGTTTCCGGCCGCGCAGGAGGAAGACCCATGGCGTCTGTTGCCGAGAGCGCCCCCCACTTTGAAAAGACAGCAATGTCCATCCTGGTGGCAGTCAGCTTCTGCCACATGCTCAACGACATCATGCAGTCGCTGCTTGCCTCGCTCTATCCGCTCTTCAAGGCCAATTACAACCTCGATTTCGTGCAGATCGGCCTTCTGACCATGACCTTCCAGGTCACGGCTTCGCTGCTCCAGCCGCTCGTCGGCATCGTCACGGACCGTTGGCCGATGCCTTATTCGCTGCCAGTCGGCATGGCGAGCACCTTTTGCGGACTGATCCTGCTCGGCAATGCCGGCAGTTTCGAGCTGCTGCTCGTTGCCGCAAGCCTCATCGGCTTCGGTTCGGCCGTCTTCCATCCGGAATCTTCGCGTGTCGCGCGTCTTGCTTCCGGCGGCCGCCACGGTTTTGCCCAGTCCTTCTTCCAGGTGGGCGGCAATGCCGGCCAGGCAATCGGTCCGCTGCTGGCCGCCTTCATCGTGCTGCCGAACGGTCAGCACAGCGTGTCCTGGCTTTCCGCCATCGCCATGGTCGGCATCGTGGTCCTGAGCTGGGTCGGCAACTGGTATATGAGCCACCGCCGCCAGAACGCCAGCAAGGCGGCCCCGAGCCGCACGCTGCCTCTGCCTCAGAGCAAGGTCGTCTGGGCACTGCTCATTCTCGTGCTGCTGACTGCCACGAAGAACGTCTATATGGCAAGCGTCTCGAGCTACTTCACCTTCTACGTCATCGACCGTTTCCAGCTCGATGTGCAGCAGGCACAGCTCATGCTCTTCCTGTTCTTGGGGTCTGTTGCCACCGGCACTTTCCTGGGCGGCCCGATCGGCGATCGTTTCGGCGCCCGCTTCGTCATCTGGTTCTCGATCCTCGGCGTCATCCCCTTCGCGCTGCTGCTGCCCTATGCGAACCTTTTCTGGACGGGCGTGCTCAGCGTCGTCATCGGCCTGATCTTCGCCTCTGCCTTTTCGGCCATCGTCGTCTTCGCGCAAGAGCTGGTGCCGGGTCGCGTCGGCCTGATCGCCGGCGTTTTCTTCGGTTTCGCCTTCGGTGCGGGCGGCCTCGGTGCGGCCTTGCTCGGCGGTTTTGCCGACTCGCGCGGTATCGCCTTCGTCTATCGTATCTGCTCCTACCTGCCGCTGCTCGGCCTGTTTACCATCTTCCTGCCGCGCATCCCGAAGAACCGAGCGGTTTAAGTTTCGCGCTCAGAAAGAGGCACCGAGAAGCGTTTCGGTGCCTCTTTGGTATCCGGGCAAGCGCACGGCGTGGTGTTGCGTTCGAATGAACATATTTTCCCCGGCCTTTGGCGAAGACGGATCGTCATTTCTTTAATCTACTATTTTGATGGATAATATCCATCTTATGATGCAGCCCGTAACGGCGCGATAGTGGAAGGAAGTGACATGTCTGCACCCAAACTGGTCGGTCTTGCCGGCAGCTTCAATCGTCCCTCGAAGACCTTTGCGCTGGTCGAGAATATTGCCGGTCTCGCCGCCGAAAAATATGGCTTCGACAACACGATCTACGACCTGACGGATGTCGGTCCCTCGCTCGGCCAGGCGCTGCGCCGTGACGACCTCGACAATCGTGCCAGGGAAATCATCGCCGATATCGCCAATGCCGACGTCCTCGTCATTGGCGCGCCGACCTTCAAGGGCAGCTATCCGGGTCTCTTCAAGCACCTGATCGATCTCATCGATCCGCATGAACTGCGCGCCAAGCCGATCGTCATCACCGCCACCGGCGGCGGCGACCGCCATGCACTGATGGTCGAGCATCAGCTTCGCCCGCTCTTCGGCTTCTTCATGGCCCATACCCTGCCGACGGCCGTCTATGCCTCTGAACGCGACTTCACCGACTATCGCGTTTCCTCCGAACAGCTTTCCAAGCGTATAAGGGAGGTCATCGGTGAGCTCACCGCCTTCTTTCCGGGCAGAAGTTCCACGCTGATCGCAGCGGAATGAATGCCATCCCGAGACTGATTTCAGCGGCGCCATTGGGCGCCGCTTTCGCTTGAGCGTTATTTTAGGCTGACATTAATCCACAAATTTGATAGAATTTTTATCCTGCCGGTATCGACAAGGCGGCAAGAGTTTTTCCGGCGATGAGAAGACATCGGACGTTCGTGCTTCGCTCGCAATGAGCGCATTTGCAATTATCCGCCTGCTCGGGGCTCGGCCTCATCAGTCAGACGGGATATAAAATGACCAAGAACAAGAATTTCAGCGCCATTTCGCTTTCGCGCCGCGCGGCCCTCGCTGTTGCCGCCTCTGTGGCAGCACTCATCGCCTTTGCTGCGCCGGCTCCTTCCTTTGCAGAAGACAAGTCGATCAAGGTCGGCATCATGAGCGGTGAGGATGAGGATGTCTGGCGTGTCGTCACCAGCGAAGCCGCCAAGAAGGGTCTCAAGATCGAGACGATCACCTTCAACGACTATACCCAGCCGAACGAAGCGCTGGAGCGCGGCGAAATCGACGCGAACGCTTTCCAGCACCAGCCTTATCTCGACAACCAGATCAAGCAGAACGGCTACCATATCGTCCGCGTTGGTTATACCGGCGTCTGGCCGATCGGCCTCTACAGCAAGAAGCACAAGTCCGTTGCCGAACTGCCCGAGAGTGCCGTGATCGGCGTGCCGAATGACCCGTCCAACGAAGGCCGTGCTTTGCGCGTTCTGCAAAACGAAGGACTGATCAAGCTGAAGGATGGCACGGGCATTCTTGCGACGATCGCCGATGTCGCTGAAAACCCGAAGAATATCGAGATCAAGGAGCTGGATGCCGGTATCGTCGGACGCTCGATCGATGATCTTGACGCCGGCGTCGTCAACACCGACTGGGCGCTGAAGAGCGGTCTTTCGCCGGCAGAACGCGTCGCGCAGGAGCCGATCGCCGACAATCCCTATCGCAACTTCATTGCCGTGAAGGAAGAGAACAAGGATGCCGATTGGGTGAAGACCCTCGTCTCCTCCTATCAGAACGACACGGTCAAGGCCGAGTTCGACAAGGTGTATAAGGGTACCGGCCTCAGCGCCTACTGATCCACACGCCCTCCGCAGGGCGTCAACAACAGAGGCGGCCCGGGTCTTTCTGCCAGGGCCGCCTTCAGCATTTGTGAAGGAACGAGCATGAATTCAATTGTCTCCGCCTCGAGGATCGAGACGCGACCGGCTGATGCTGAAGAGGTCGTGCGGCTGAAAGATGTCAGGCGCAGGTTCGGCGCGACACCAGCGCTCGATGGCATTTCGTTGAGTGTGAAGAAGGGTGAAATCCTCGGCATTATCGGCCGCAGCGGCGCCGGAAAGTCGACGCTGATCCGCTGTCTCAACGGTCTCGAGCGCGCCGATAGCGGCGAGATCGTCATCGAGGGCCGCAACATCACGGGTCTTGCCGAGCAGGAACTGCAGCCTTTGCGCCGTCGCATCGGCATGATTTTCCAGCATTTCAATCTGCTGTCGGCCAAGACCGTCGAGGAGAATGTCGCACTGCCGCTGAAGATTGAAGGCCTCGCCAGGGCCGAGCGGCTGAGGCGGGCGCATGAATTGCTGGAACTCGTCGGCCTTTCCGACAAGGCCAAGGCCTATCCGTCTTCGCTATCCGGCGGCCAGAAGCAGCGCGTCGGCATTGCCCGCGCACTCGCCGCCCGCCCGGCCTTGCTGCTCTCGGATGAGGCGACCTCGGCGCTTGACCCGGAAACGACACGCTCGATCCTCGCGCTTCTGAAGGATATCAACAGTAAGCTCGGGCTTACGATCCTGTTGATCACTCATGAGATGGAAGTGGTGCGCGGCATAGCCGATCGCGTCGCCGTCATCGATGCCGGTCGCATTGTGGAAGAGGGGCAGGTCTGGTCGATCTTCGGCGATCCGCAGACGGCGATCACCAGGAGCCTGCTCGGCGGCATCCGCCCGCAGCTTCCCGAACATATCGCCGCGCGCCTGTCGCAGGCCGGCGGCACGGAAGCGATTCTCAGCATCGATCTCGCCGGGCCGGAGGCACAGGGCGCTCTCTTTGCCGATCTGTCGGCAACGCTGCCGCATTCCTTCCGCCTCGTACACGGCGGCATCGACCACATCCAGAACCAGCCTGTGGCGCGGTTCTTCATCGCCATTCCAACGCGCGATCCTGCGCTTGCCGAAAAGGTCGAACAATTTCTGAAGGCCCGGTCCGCCCGGGTGGAGGTGCTTGGTTATGACACCGATCATGATTAATCTGCTTTTGCGCTCCCTCTGGGAGACCGTGCTGATGACGGCGGCTTCCGGTGTGATATCGCTTGTTGCCGGCTTGCCACTCGGGCTGGCGCTGGTATTGACGAACCGCGGCGGCATTGCCGAAAATCCCTGGATCAACCGCATCCTCGGCGCCGTCATCAACGGTTTCCGTTCCGTACCCTTCATCATCCTCCTGGTGGCACTGATCCCGCTGACGCGAGTGATCGTCGGCACGGCGATCGGCACGTGGGCTGCCATCGTTCCGCTCGCCATCGCTGCCACGCCCTATTATGCGCGCATCGCCGAAGTGTCGCTGCGCGAGGTCGATCGTGGCCTGATCGATGCCGTGCGGGCCATGGGCGGCAATCGCTGGACGATCATTCGTGAGGTTCTGGTGCCTGAGGCATTGCCGGGCATCGTCGCCGGCTTCACGGTCACGCTGGTGACGCTGATCGGCGCATCGGCCATGGCTGGCGCCATTGGTGCTGGCGGTCTCGGCGACCTCGCCATACGCTACGGTTACCAGCGGTTCGAAACCAACGTGATGATTGCAGTCGTGGTCGTCCTTATCGTTCTCGTATGCGGCATTCAATGGCTGGGCGACCGGCTGGTTGCCCGCCTTGATCATCGCTCGGCCTAGAGCAATTCCAGCAAAAGTGCGTAGCGGTTTTGCGTCCGGAATTGCGTGAAAACAAAGAGATAGAGCACTTCCGTGATTCGAAGATAAACGGAAATGCTCTATCGCCTGAACCGTGCGGCGGGATGGCCGGCTGGCAGCCTGCCGTTTCCGCCGAAGAGCTTCCGGCGCAGCGATCCTTCCGCATAATCTGCCTTGAACAGGCCGCGCTCCTGCAGCACGGGCACCGCGAGATCGACAAAATCATTGAGGCTTTCCGGCGCCACGGTGCGCGCCAGATTGAAGCCGTCGATACCGCCCTCTTCGATCCAATGCTGCAGGATGTCGGCAATCTGCTCCGGCGAACCGACGATCGGCTTCATCCGGCTGCCGAGCACCATCTGGTCGATTATTTGCCGCTTCGTCACCGGTTTTGCCGCCTGCTTGGTGATCGCCGCCAGCGCCGACTGATTGGCATTCGTCGAGCTTTGGTCGATCACGTCATCGAGGTCGTATTTCGAAAAATCGACGCCGACGGAGGCGGAATAATGCGCCAGCGAGGCCTCGACGCTCGTATGTCGGCGATATTCCGCG
Source organism: Rhizobium sp. WYJ-E13 (assembly GCF_018987265.1). Classification (NCBI taxonomy): domain Bacteria; kingdom Pseudomonadati; phylum Pseudomonadota; class Alphaproteobacteria; order Hyphomicrobiales; family Rhizobiaceae; genus Rhizobium; species Rhizobium sp. WYJ-E13. The sequence goes on from NZ_CP076854.1 coordinate 602,663, forward strand.
AGCTTTTCTTGTGCCTGGCTTTCCGTCTTTCCGACGACGACAGTTATCAGGCTCAGGATCTTTATCGCATCCGCGCCGCGACCGTTCGCCAGCGTCTTGGCGCGAAGCGCATCGACAGTCGGGCGCGCCGATTGCGGTGTCGGCCCTGCGATGAAGACGCATTCGGCATGACGGGCAGCGAAATCCTGCCCGTGCGCGGACGCGCCGGCCTGGAAGAGCAGGGGCGTTCGCTGTGGCGAGGGCTCCGAGAGATGGATGCCCTCCATCTTGTAATATTGTCCCTGATGGCGGACGGCGCGGACCTTGGAGGCATCGGCAAAGACGCCGCGCTCCCGGTCGCGCAGCACGGCATCGTCGTCCCAGCTTCCCTCCCAGAGTTTGTAGAGGATTTCGAGATATTCCTCGGCGGCGTCGTAGCGCGCATCATGCTCCGGCAGTTTGTCAAAGCCCATGCTGCGGGCTGCACTATCAAGATAGCCCGTCACGATGTTCCAGCCGATCCGCCCCTTGGTCAGATGGTCCAGCGTCGACATGCGTCGAGCCAGAAGGAAGGGCGGCTCATAGGTCGTATTGACTGTCACGCCGAAGCCCAGATTCTTCGTAACGTAGGCCATCGCCGAAATCGGCATCAGCGGATCATTGACGGGGATCTGCGCGCCCGTTTCGATAACCGGGGCCGGGCTGTTCTTGTAGACATCGTAGACGCCGACAATATCGGCAAGAAATATGCCGTCCAGCTTGCCGCGTTCTGCTGTGCGCGCAAAATCCGCCCAATAGTCGATGTCGGTATAGTTTACCGAGCGATCGCGCGGATGTGTCCACATGCCGTGGTTTATATGGCCGACGCAGTTCATGTCGAAGGCGTAGATCTGCATTTTCTTCATAGGAATGGCCCCAGGACCGTGGATAGAAATCAATGTTTTGTGTCGCAAAATATCCTAAGCCAGTAGCACGGACAGGCTGGAGGATAGTAGGGTGGAGACGAAAAGGCGGAGGATGAAATGACGAAGAAGACGCTGTCGGACTGGGAAGCACTGGCGGAAAAGGAGCTGCGTGCACCGCCGGAAACGCTGACCTGGCACACGCCAGAAGGCATCGACGTCAAGCCGCTCTATACGGCCGCCGATCTTGACGGCGCCGACGCGGACACTCTTCCCGGCTTCGCACCTTTCACTCGCGGTCCGCGCGCCACCATGTATGCCGGCCGGCCCTGGACGATCCGGCAATATGCCGGCTTTTCGACCGCCGAAGAATCCAACGCCTTTTATCGCCGCAATCTTGCCGCGGGCCAGAAGGGGCTTTCCGTCGCCTTCGATCTCGCCACCCATCGCGGTTATGACAGCGACCATCCGCGTGTCGTCGGCGATGTCGGCAAGGCAGGCGTGGCGATCGACAGCGTCGAGGATATGAAGATCCTCTTTGATGGCATTCCGCTGCAGGACATGTCCGTCTCCATGACCATGAACGGTGCGGTCATCCCGATCCTCGCGAATTTCATCGTCGCCGGCGAAGAGCAGGGCGTTTCGAAGGCGGAATTGTCGGGGACCATCCAGAACGACATTCTCAAGGAGTTCATGGTCCGCAACACCTATATCTACCCGCCGGAACCCTCGATGCGCATCGTTGCCGATATCATCGAATATACGGCAAAGGAGATGCCGAAATTCAATTCGATCTCGATCTCTGGCTATCACATGCAGGAGGCGGGCGCGACGCTGGTGCAGGAGCTTGCCTTCACGCTGGCCGATGGGCGCGAATATGTGCGTGCGGCGATCGCCAAGGGGCTGAATGTCGATGATTTCGCCGGGCGGTTATCCTTCTTCTTCGCAATCGGCATGAACTTCTTCATGGAAGCAGCCAAGCTTCGCGCTGCCCGGCTGCTCTGGACCCGTATCATGGAGGAGTTCCAGCCGAAGAAGGCCTCGTCGCTGATGCTGCGCACCCATTGCCAGACCTCGGGCGTGTCGCTGCAGGAGCAGGATCCTTACAACAATATCATTCGCACGGCTTTCGAGGCGATGTCGGCCGTGCTCGGCGGCACGCAGTCGCTGCACACCAATTCCTTCGACGAGGCGATCGCGCTGCCGACGGAATTTTCCGCCCGCATTGCCCGCAACACCCAGCTCATCCTGCAGCACGAGACCGGCGTCACCAAGGTCGTCGATCCGCTTGCCGGCTCTTATTACGTAGAGAGCCTGACGAAGGAATTGGCCGACAAGGCCTGGGCGCTGATCGAGGAGGTCGAGGCGCTCGGCGGCATGACGAAGGCAGTCAACGAAGGCCTTCCTAAGCGCCTGATCGAGGAAGCCGCCGCCCGTCGTCAGGCCGCCGTCGATAAAGGCGACGAGGTCATCGTCGGCGTCAACAAGTACCGGCTGGAGGCCGAACATCCGATCGATATTCTTGAGATCGACAACAGTGCGGTGCGTGCCGCGCAGATCCGCCGCATCGAGGACACCAAACGACGACGCGATGGCGTGAAGGTGAAGGAAGCGCTGGCGACGTTGTCTGAGGTCGCCCGAAGCGGTGACGGCAACATGCTTGCAGCAGCCGTCGAAGCTGCCCGGGCACGCGCCACCGTCGGTGAAATCTCCGATGCGATGCGCGAAGTCTTCGGCGACCATTTCGCCACACCCAAAGTTATCAGCGGTATCTATGGCAGCGCGTATCGCGACGAACCCGAGCTCGACGTCCTGAAAACCCGCATGGCAGACGTGACCGAGGCCATGGGCCGCAAGCCGAAGATCATGGTGGCCAAGCTTGGCCAGGACGGGCACGACCGTGGCGCCAAGGTAATCGCCTCGGCCTTCGGCGATGTCGGTTTCGACGTTCTCGCCGGCCCGCTGTTCCAGACGCCTGAAGAGGCAGCCGGCATGGCGGTCGGCGAGAAGGTCAACGTCGTCGGCGTCTCATCGCTGGCGGCCGGTCACAGGACCCTGCTGCCGCAGCTGATCGAGCAGCTGAAGGAGCGGGGCGGTGGCGATATCATCGTCGTCTGCGGCGGCGTCATCCCGCGACAGGATTACGAATTCCTGCATGAACACGGTGTGGCCGCCGTCTTCGGTCCGGGTACCAATGTACTGGAGGCCGCGAATTCAGTTCTCGACCTCCTGCAGGGTATCCGGCGGAACCAGTAGCTTAGAGCAGTCCGCGCTTTGCGAGATTGCCCATCAGGGATGAGATGCCGAAGGTCCAGGGTGGGCATTCGGTGGAAAGCCGGACCGTATTGACCAGCGCGCCGAGGCCGGCGGACGAAATTTCCACGACATCGCCGATCTTGTGCGTGAAACCCTGGTTCTTTGCGTCGCGATCCTGCGTCGGCGCAAAGAGCGTGCCGAGGAACAGCATGAAACCATCGGGATACTGATGGTGAGCGCCGACCGTCTGCTTGACGAGATCGGTCGGATCGCGGCTGATCTGCGACATGGAGCTCTTGCCATGCAGGACGAAACCATCCTTGCCGGTGACCTTGAGATCGAGCTCGGCCCTGCGAACGTCATCAAGGCTGTAGCCCGCATCGAAGAGCCGGACAAAGGGACCGATGGAGCAGGAGGCGTTGTTATCCTTCGCCTTGCCGAGCAGCAGCGCGGAGCGGCCCTCGACGTCACGCAGGTTCACGTCGTTGCCGAGTGTGACGCCCTTGATCTCGCCGCGGCTGTTGACCGCCAGCACGATTTCCGGTTCCGGATTGTTCCAGGTCGAGATCGGGTGAAGACCGATATCGGAACCCCAGCCGACCGATGAGAGAACCGGCGACTTGGTGAAGACTTCCGCATCCGGGCCGATGCCGACTTCCAGATATTGCGACCAGATGCCTTCCTCGATCAGCGCCTGCTTGACCTTGGCGGCTTCCGGCGAACCAGCCTTGATATTGGTGAGGCTGCCGCCGATCAGCGTGCTGACGCGCTCGCGGATGGACGCGGCCCGATCCGCATTGCCGGCGGCCTTTTCTTCGATGACGCGTTCGATCATCGACTGCGCAAAGGTCACGCCGCAGGCTTTGATCGCCTGCAGGTCGGCCGGCGCCAGAAGATAGGTCTTACTCGCATCCGGCCTGCCGGTGCTGTTGGCTGCGATCTCCTCCAGCGTGCCAAGCGGCTTGCCGGTTGCGGCTCGGACGAACTCCGCCGCATCGGCTCGCTCCAGCAGTGCGCTCAGGGTCGGGGCCTCGGCAGAGGTGATGTCGACGAGGGCGCCATCGCGCAGTGTCACGATGCTTGGCCCGGCTACGTCAGGGTTCCAGGCGCGACCGACAAAGAGACCGCCCGAAGCGGCAGCATCGAGGGGGAAATGGGACATGGTGATCTTCCGTCACAGGCGGAGCGGGGAGCGCTCCTGCAGAATGGGATAGCTGCCGTCCTCCTACCCGACGGCGGAGAAAATCGAGCACATTCATCGGGCAAGAGCAAGTCTCAACAGACCGAAAGCGGTTCGTGTTTGTTTTGTGTGCGTGCAAAATAACAAAGCATCGAAGCGGCATTTCGCCATAACTTATAACTATTTAGATACAAAATAATCTTTCTATTTCATATATTTACCAAGGAGGCAAAACTCTTTTGCCGCAGATCTTGCCTTGACAGGGCCTCTCTTTCGTTATCTGTTTTGCACCATGGAGGAGGGTCGGCGGATGCCGACCTGCGAAAGTTTTCCCGGGAGGATAATACTGCGATGCTGAGATTTGCCGTCGTCGGGATCGACCATGGGCACACGTTCGATCATGTGAAGGGATTGCTGGCCGCGGGCGCCGAATTCGGCGGCTATTGCCCGCAGACATCAGTGCCCGCGATCCGCGAAATGTTCGAGAAGACCTATCCGGATGCGCCGCAGATCGACCGGGAAAAGATCTTCGCCGATCCCTCGATCGACGTCATCTGCATTGCCGCCATTCCGCGCGACCGCGCAGGCTTGGCGATCCGCGCCATGAAGGCCGGCAAGGACGTCATGACCGACAAGCCGGGTGTCACGACCTTCGCCCAGCTGGAAGAGGTCAAACGTACCGTTGCAGAAACCGGCAAGATCTTCTCCATCTGCTTCTCCGAGCGCCATTGCGTGCGCTCCGCCGTCAAGGCCGGCAAGCTGGTGAAGGAAGGGGCGATCGGCAAGGTCATTCAGACGCTGGGCACGGGACCGCATCGGCTGCAGTTGCCGACGCGGCCGGACTGGTTCTTCGATCCGGAAGCCTTCGGCGGCATCATCGTCGATATTGCCTCGCACCAGATCGACCAGTTCCTTTTCTATACCGGCTCGACGACGGGCGAGGTGGTCGCCAGCTCGATCGGCAATTTCGGCATGCCGGAGAAACCGGCTTTCCAAGATTTCGGCGACGTGTTGCTGCGTTCCGACACGGCAACCGGTTACATCCGCGTCGATTGGTTCACGCCGGAGGCGCTGCCGACCTGGGGTGACGGACGCCTGACTATCCTCGGCACCGAGGGCTATATTGAATTGCGCAAATATATCGACATCGCCGGCCGGCCGGGTAAGGATCACCTCTTCCTCGTCAACGGCAAGGAGATGACGCACATCGATTGCAGCAGCGAGAAGCTCGACTATTTCGATGCTTTCGCAGCCGATGTACGCGACCGCAGCGAAACGGCAATGACACAGAACCACGTTTACGAAGTCTGCCGCCTGTCGCTCGAAGCACAGACGAAGGCCGCCCGCATCGGTACCCGCTGAGGAAAACATCATGATACGGAAACTGCGCGTCGGCGTTCTCGGCGCTGGCATTGCCGAACGGCACCTGACAGGCTTCAGTTGGAACAGCGATCTCTTCGAGGTTCCCGTTCTCTGCTCCCTCGATGCGGATCGCGGCAAGGCGCTCTGCGAGGAGCACAGGATTCCCGAATATACGCAGGATACGGATTTGCTCTTTGCTCGCGACGATCTCGATGTCATCGATATCGCCACACCGCCGAGTTCGCATTTCGACCTGTGCAGAAAGGCGATCGAGCGCGGCAAGCATGTGATCTGCGAAAAGCCGCTCTTCGGTTCGATTGCCGAAGTGGATGAGATGGCGCGCATCCTCGCTCGGTCGAACGGCCGCAAGCTGATGCCGATCTTCCAGTATCGCTATGGCAGCGGCCTGCAGAAGCTGAAGCTCCTGATCGAGCGCGGCCTCGCCGGCAAGCCGTTCCTCACCACAATCGAAACGCATTGGTGGCGTGGACCGGATTATTATGCGGTGCCGTGGCGCGGCAAATGGGCGACGGAACTCGGCGGCGGCCTGCTCGGCCATGCGATCCACGCCCATGACATGTTGAACTATGTGCACGGTCCCTGCGCCGAGGTGTTTTCCTACGGTGCGACGCTCGTCAACCCGATCGAGGTCGAGGATACTGCGTCGCTCTCGGTGAAGATGAAAAACGGCTCGCTCGCCACGCTCTCCATGACGCTCGGCTCCCGCAAGGAAATCTCCAGGCTGCGCTTCTGTTTCAGCGATCTCGTCGCCGAAAGCATTCTGGAACCCTACACGATGGGCCGCGACCCCTGGACCTTCATCGCCGGGACAGACGAGCATCAGGCCCGTATCGACGCCGCGCTTGCCGGCTATGAAGTAAAGGAAGACGGCTACACGCGCCAGTTTGAGCTCTTCCATCAGGCGATCGTCGAAGATCGCGATCCGCCGGTGACCTTGCAGGATGCGCGCAACTCCCTGGAACTGGTGACTGCCGCCTATCACTCGCAGCGTACCGGCCAGCCGACGCCGATGCCCATTGCGGCCGATCATCCGCTTTACCGTTCCTGGCTTCCGGCAGAAGAACGGCGTCCTGCCGCCGGAGTTTAGGGCAAGGATCATGCTGAGATCATTCGAACATATCGGCATGACGGTCAGCAATATGGACCGTGCGATCGAATTCTATTGCGGTCTGCTCGGCCTGAAACTGCATCTGCGCAAAAAGATGCCCGACGGCATGCAGGTCGCCTTTCTCGACGCCGGCGGTGGCATGCTGGAGGTTTTTGCGCCGCCTGGCGGTGCCGCCAGAGCTGTCGATCTTCAAGATGGAACGGCCGGCGTCAAGCACATAACCTTCCATTTCGAAAACGTTGAAGAAACGTTCGCCCGGCTGGAAGCGGCGGGCGTGGACATCAAGGAACGGCCGCGTTTTGCGGTCCATTCCGAGATGCTGAACAGGATTGCGTTTGTCCGTGATCCGGACGGCATTATCGTCGAGCTTGCCGAGCGGTCGCAGAACCGGCTTGCCTGACGGCGACATGCCGATCGCGATGAGCTGAAAGGAAAGGGCGCGATGTGAACCGCGCCCTTTACTTTTACCTGCGTTCTCCCGACGCCTTTTTCTTGGCTTCGTCATCCACCAGTTCGTACCACATGGCGTTGAGGACGGCGAAAGCGGCTGCCAGCGGCAGGCCGAGAATCCATGCGAAATACCACATCGTTTCGTCTCCTCAATAAGCGTGGCTGTTCTTGTCGGTTACGCTCTTCTCGTCGACCTTGCCCCACAGCACCTTGTAGACCCAGGCGGTGTAGGCAAAGATGATCGGCAGGAAGATGATCGTGGCCACCAGCATGATGAACAGCGTCAGGTGGCTGGACGACGCATCCCAGACCGTCAGGCTTGACCTTGGATCGAGCGAGGAGGGCAGGATGAACGGGAACATCGAAAGACCGACCGTCGAGATGATGCCTGTTATCGCGAGGTCGCTGAAGAGCAGCGCTGCGACCTCGCGGCGGACCCGCATGGCAAGGAATGCCGCGCCTGCGCCCAGGAAGCCGAGGATCGGTGCTGCGATCATCCAGGGATAGGTGTGGTAATTGGCAAGCCATGCACCGCCTTCCGGCGTCACGGTCTTCAAAAGCGGGTTCGACGGGCCGATCGGGTTGATATCGCTGGTGATGCGATAACCGTCGACACCCATCCAGAGGAACAGGCCGCCGAGCGCGAAGAGCACGATGACGGCGAGTGCCGCGATACTGCCGTAGCGACGACTGCGCTCGGCAACCGGTCCCGTTGCCTTCAGCACCAGCCATGCGCCGCCGTGCATGACGAGCATGGCGACGGAGAGCAGGCCGCAGAGCAGGGCATAGGGGTTCAGAAGCGCGAAGAATGAGCCTTCGTAGAAGATGCGCATGTCGTTCGCGAAGCGGAAGGGCACGCCCTGCAGCACATTGCCGACGGCAACGCCGAAGATCAGCGACGGCACGAAACCGCCGACGAAGAGTGCCCAGTCCCAATTGCTGCGCCACCGAGGGCTCTCGCGCTTGGAGCGGTATTTGAAAGCGACCGGGCGCAGGATGAGCGCAAGCAGAATTGCGAACATCGCCAGATAAAAGCCCGAGAAGGAGACCGCATAGAGCGGCGGCCAGGCGGCGAAGATGGCGCCGCCGCCGAGGATGAGCCACACTTGGTTGCCTTCCCAGGTGGCGCCGATCGTATTGATAGCGACACGGCGTTCCGCATCGTTCTTGGCAACGAAGGGCAGGAGCGCACCGACGCCAAGGTCGAAGCCGTCGGTGGTGGCGAAGGCTATCAGGAGCACGCCGAGCAGCACCCACCAGATGATGCGCAGGGTTTCATAGTCGATAAGTTGGTGAAGGATCATGACGGTTCACTCCGCGGCTGGAACGAGGGTTTCGGAAACAAGCTTTGCTTCCGGCTCGTGGTCCGGTTCCGGTCCTTGCTGGATTGCCTTCAGCATCAGCTTCATCTCGATGACGATCAGCGTTGTGTAGAGTACGGCAAAGCCGCAGATCGTCAGCAGCACCGTGCTGGCGCCGAGGCTGGAGACGGCGACGGCCGTCGGCAGCACCCCTTCGATCACCCAGGGCTGACGGCCGAACTCGGCAACGATCCAGCCGAGTTCGATCGCCACCCACGGCAGCGGGATGGCAAATACCGCGATGCGCAGGAGCAGCGGATATTTGTCCAAATGCCGGCGGGCCGACAGCCAGAAGAAGGTTGCCGTCAGCACGATGAAGAACATGCCAAGGCCGACCATGATGCGGAACGACCAGAAGAGCGTTGGCACATGCGGGATGGTGTCGCGTGCGGCCTGAGCGATCTGTTCGTCGGTTGCCTGACGCGGATCGTCGACATAGCGCTTCAAGAGCAGGGCATAGCCGAGGTCGTGGCCGAGATCTTCGAAGGAGCTGCGGACTTCCTGGGCAACCTGATCCTGGGCAGGTGCTGCGCGGATCTGCATCAGCGCATCATAGGCCTTGATGCCGTCGCGAATGCGGGTTTCTGCCTGTTGTTCCAGCTGATCGATACCAGGGATTTCCGTCGTCAGCGAGCGGGTGCCGATGAGGCCCATGACCCAGGGGATATGAACGGCGAAATGCGTCTCGCGTGCTTCCTGATCCGGAAAGCCGAAGGCGGTGAAGGCAGCCGGAGCCGGTTCTGTCTTCCACATGGCTTCGATCGCAGCGAGCTTCATCTTCTGGTTTTCGGTGGCGAGATAACCGCTTTCGTCACCGAGAACGACCACCGACAGGGCCGAAGCGAGGCCGAAGGAGGCGGCAACCGTCATCGAGCGTTTGGCAAGTTCGACGTGCCGGCCCTTGAGCAGGTACCAGGCAGAAACGCCAAGCACGAAGATCGAGGCACAGACATAACCGGCCGAAACCGTGTGGACAAACTTCGCCTGGGCGACGGGGTTGAAGACCACGTCGAAGAAGCTTGTTATCTCCATACGCATCGTCTGCGGATTGAGCGCCGAACCGACAGGGTTTTGCATCCAGCCATTGGCAACAAGGATCCAGAGCGCCGAGAAATTCGACCCAAGGGCCACCGCCCAGGTGGCGACCAGATGGCCGACCTTCGACAGCCTGTCCCAGCCGAAGAAGAAAAGGCCGACGAAAGTCGCTTCGAGGAAGAAGGCCATCAGGCCCTCGATCGCCAGCGGCGCACCGAAGATATCGCCGACATAATAGCTGTAATAGCTCCAGTTCATGCCGAACTGGAATTCCATGACGATGCCGGTTGCGACGCCGAGCACGAAGTTGATGCCGAACAGCGTGCCCCAGAATTTCGTCATCTGTCGCCAGATCTGGCGACCCGTCATGACATAGGTCGTTTCCATGATGGCAAGCAGCACGGAAAGGCCGAGCGTCAGGGGCACGAACAGGAAGTGGTAAAGCGCGGTCAGCGCGAATTGGAAGCGCGATAGCGCTACGATGTCTAGTTCCATTGTCTTTCTCCCACGGTCCCACGGGGTATCATGAGTTTCTGCGTGGCCGGCCGGCCATGCAGGGCATGCCTGTTCGCTCAATCTGGCCGAAGCCGGTCGAGCGCCTTTTCGAACGCCGCCTCCCCACGGCGCGAAACCTCTGTGATGCGGCCGTCCGCGATGACGGCGATGCGGTCTGCGAGCGCCGCCTCACGGCGCATATGCGTGGCGATGACAAGCGCGCGGCCTTCGGCTCTCAGCGCGAGGCGATGCAACACGTCACGCGCGGTGCGGCCATCAAGCCCCTCGGTCGGCTCGTCGAGCAGCCAGAGCGGCGTATCGCGCAGGAAGAGACGCGCGAGCGCCAGCCGGCGTGACTGGCCGCCGGAAAGTCCTATGCCGCCTTCGCCGAGCGGCGTATCGAGACCTGATTGCAACGCGTCGACATCGGCAAGCAGGCCGGCTGCGGCGAGCGCGCCGCGCAGGTGATCGTCATCGGCACCGGCTGCCGCGAGCAGCAGGTTGCCGCGCAGCGTATCCTGGAAAAGCTCGGTCCGCTGGGTGAGCAAGGTTGTATCCAGTGCTGCGGCCACGCCGGCAGCCGGCGGCAATTCGCCTGAAAGCAGCGAGAGCAGGGTCGATTTGCCGGCGCCGCTGCTGCCGACCACGGCGATGTGCTCGCCGCGCCGCAACTCGAGCGTCACGTTGCGCAATGCAGGCCGTGTCGCCCCGTCATGTGCGACGGTGATATCCTGGAGCGCGAAAGCAAGCTCATGGGCCGGAGCTTTTGGCGTGAGGTCTGCTTCGACGGCCGAAAGACGTGGTGCGATGCGTTTGGACGCCAGCATCGTCCTGCCGAATTCCAGGGCGCCGCGGCGCAGTGCGGCGAAAGGTTCGGTTGCGGCAAATGCGACGAGCACGCCGAGCGCGGCAACAGGCGCGGTGATCGCGCCGGTCCGCATCAGCAAGGCCACGATCAGCAGAGACGCGACCAGAAGCGCGGTGGAGAAAAGGCCGAAGCCGAAGGTGACGCCGCTCTCGATGCGGTTTAACCGGTCGTCGGCCTTTGCGGTATAGGCGTCAGCAGCGGCGATGGCTTGCTGCTGTGCGGTAAGCCGGTTCGCCATGAGAAGATCGGTCTGCCCGGCAACGAGATCGATGGTCCTGGACCGGATGATTTCGATGCCGTAAGCGCGGCGGCGCGCGTACTTCAACGCCAGTCGGCCGGCAGCGAGCGGCAGGCCAAGCCCCACCAAAACGAGACAAGCGCCGAAGAGGAGGCCGAAGAGCGGATGCATCAGCCCGAGCGCGACGCTGGCAACGAGTTCCGCGCCGACTGCCACGGCCGCCGGCACAAGAACACGAAGATAGAGTGAATCCAGCGCATCAATATCGGCCGTCAGGCGGAAAAGCAGCCGGGCCGGTCGATTGAGAAGCGTGCGTGTTGCGCCGGCGGCGGCCCAGCCGCGGAACAGATGCTCGCGAAGGGCAGCAAGCACGGCAAGCGTTGCATTATGCGTTGTCAGACGTTCGCCGTAACGCGCCAACGTGCGCAGGATCGCCAGGAAACGAATGCTGGCCGATGGTGCAAAGACGTCAAAGGTGACGGCAACGGTTGCCGAAAGACCTGCAAGCGCGGTCGCGGTTATGAACCAGCCGGAAAGGCCGAGCAGCGCAATGCCAGCCGTGACGGTCGCAGCCGACAATGCGGCGCCGAGCAGAAGCTCCCTGCTGCGCGTCTGCATGAAGAGACGCAAGACAGGCTTGATATCGTTGAAGAAAGAGCTCATTCGGCAGCCTCCTGAACACGATCCGCATCAAGGCGGATGGCGCGGTGCATGCGTGCTGCAAGCAGCGGATCGTGTGTCGCGACGATCAGTGTGCGCCCTTTTGCGAGCGCGAGCAGGCTCTCTGTGATCTCGGCAGCCGTCTGGGCATCGAGATGGGCGGTCGGTTCGTCGGCAAGGATGATGCGGATATTGGGATCGCAGGCAGCCCGCGCGATAGCAAGCCGCAGTGCCTCGCCGCCCGAAAGACCGATGCCGGCCTCGCCGAGCGGGCGATGGCCATAGCACTGTGCGACACCGCCAAGCTTTGCGAGATCAAGTGCCCTGGAGACGTCTGTCTCTTTGATACCGGGTCGGCCGAGCGCAATATTGCTGGCAATGGTGCCCGCGAAAATATGCGGCTTCTGGCCGATCCAGGCCATTTTGCCGCGACCCGCGTTCGCGCCGCCGATCAGAACCCGGCCTTGATTGCAGGGTGCCAGGCCGGCGATCAGCGACAGGAGGGTCGACTTGCCGGTGCCACTGGCGCCGAGCAGTGCCACGTGTTCGCCGGCGGCGATACCGAGGTTGAATGTGTCGAAGATCGGTCCCTGCTCAGGTCTATAGCGGAAGCCGACATTTTCCAGGCGTATATCGAAGGCTTCTGAAACGGCGGTAACCTGGGCATTCTGCTGAACGGGAAGCACCAACCCGCCGGCGGCTAGCCCATCCAGCGCCTTCAGGGCAGCCTCGCCCGAGGCGCGATCATGCCAGACGGCCGAGAGCTCACGCAGCGGCTCGAAGAAGGCAGGTGCGAGCAGTAATACGAACAGGCCCTGCGAAAGGTTGAGACCGCCGGACCAGGCGCCGAACCGGATTTCGCCGAGCAGGCTGAAGCCGACATAGACGGCGGTCATCGCCACGCCGAGCGCTGAGAAGAGTTCGAGCACGGCGGAAGATAGGAAGGCGATCTTCAGCACGGCCATGGTGCGCGTGCGCTGTGATTCTGCCTCCGCGCGAAGCCGGAGCGCCGTGGCATCGACTGCATCGAACGAGCGGATCGTTGCAAGTCCGCGCAGGCGATCGAGCAGGAAAGCGTTCAGGCTGCCTGTTGCGACAAGCTGCTTTTCGCTTGCAGCCTGCGCCCGCCAACCAATCAATGCCATGAAGATCGGAATGAGCGGCGCTGCAAACAGCAGGACGAGTGCCGCGATCCAGGAGATCGGAAAAATGCAGGCGAGGATGACAAAGGGCACGAGGCTCGCCTTCATCCGCGCCGGCTGGAAACGGGAGAGATAGGGCACGATCAGCTCGGCCTGTTCGCCGAGCACACTGGCCGCCTCGCCGGATGCAGGGCGGCCGGCATCGACTGGCGAAAGACGGGCAAGCAGCTCCACTGCGGCAACGCGCTTTTTACTGAGTTCGGCTCGTGCTGCGCGGAAGGCAATGCGGCCGCCCGCCGCATCGAGACAGCTTTTGACGACGCCGAGCAGCAATACGAAGACCGCTGGCCAGAGGGTATCGACAAGGCCGCCGCCATCGGCGAGGCGGCCGATGGACCATGCAAGCAGACCTGCCTGCGGAATCCAGAGCGCGGCCGCGAATGCCTGTAACATTGCGGCGCTGCGCAGTCGGCTTCTGGTCCCGCTCGGCTTGTGCGCCGCGGCCTCGCGGGCGGGCGCCCCCGCCATTTGCCGGTCTCTCGCGTCGAAGAAAGCACTGCTCATGGCGCTAGCTCTTGTTGGCAGGATTGGGACGGCGGCGGCCAAGCGAAACGACCTTGTCCTTGGCCTCCAGAAGTTTGGTCACCTTCGCGCCAAGCGAGAGTAACGTTGCAAGTCTTTCTGTTTCAAGTTGTTTTACGTCTTCATACCAGTGCGTCAGCTGTTCGATGAGCGTATGCATCTCGCTCATGCGCTCCTGCGCATGGCGTTCGGCCTCGCTTGCCGGGCGCTGCATGAGGATCTCGCGCAGCATCGACAGCGTCGGATCGACCTCGCGCTTCTTGCGCTCTTCGGCAAGTGTTCTGAGGATTAGCCAGACATCGTCGGGTGTCGTGAAGAAGTCGCGCCGGTCATCCGGCTTGTGGCGCAGCAGCACCAGGTTCCAGGCCTGCAGTTCGCGCAGACTCATGGAGACGTTCGAGCGCGATATTCCGAGTGCATCGACGATCTCCTCGGCGCAAAGCGGTGAGGGCGAGACGTAAAGCAGGGCGTAGATCTGGCCGACCGTGCGGTTGATTCCCCAGCGGGAGCCCATTTCACCGAAGTGCAGAACGAAGGACTGAACGAGAGGCGGAAGGTTCATTGTCGTTTCCGTTGCGTCTGTGATTTCAGAAATTTCTGAAATCACTATACAGACTTTCGCGTTTGTGCCGCAATTGAGCAGGCGGGGCTGCGGCAATTTGGATGCATGCTTCGATGGTCCGCCTTTTTAGTAGACGGACACCGCACGCCTGGAATTGATTTAAGTCAAATTGCGTAAAGACAGAACGCCCGGCAGACGGGTGTCTGCCGGGCGTTCAAGCTCGGATAAATTAGTCGAAAGGGGTGCGAGCCTTCAAATCAGGCCGGTCAGGATGCCGACGCCGGCAACGGCAGCAAGGCTGCCTGCGGTGCGAATGACGAAGGCGCCCTGACGCTCGCCGAAGCGGGCAATCAGGAAGCCGAGACCGAGACCTGCCATGTGCAGCAGGGCAGTGGCGATCATGAAGCCCGCGGCATAGGCAGCACCTCCGGCGTTTTCAGGCATTTCGGCGCCGTGCGCATGGCCATGGAAGATCGCAAACAGGCCGACGATACCCATCGCGACAGCCGTGGAGGCGTGGATGTTCAGGGCAACGATCGTGCCGAGCACGATGACGGAAAGCGCGATGCCCATTTCAACGAATGGTACATTGATGCCGGCGATGCCAAGAGCGCCGCCAAGTGCCATGACGAGCACGAAGGTCGTCGGCACGGCCCAGACGGCCCGGCCACCAAGCTGGAAAGCGAGGACACCGACCATGATCATGGCAAGGATATGATCGAGGCCGGAAATCGGATGGCTGAAACCATGCACAAAGCCAGCCGTTTCGCCGATGCCGGTATGGGCATAGGCGACTGCCGGAAGCGCCGCGGCGGCAAGCGCAAGAGCGCCGCTTTTGAAGATTGATTTCATTATGGAATTCCCTCTGAGTTTTTAGATCCCGCGGCTGCCGACACCTCAGGCACGGTTTCAAGTCGCGTCACCAAGCTAGTCCACCGAGATTTTCCCGTCAACGGAAAGTACAGGAATAGATAGGAATTTCAATTGCTTATATCCTATGCAATTGCCTTTTTGAAAGGCGACTTCACAAGGGTCGCTCAACCGGATTATCAATCATCTTGCGAAGGCGAGAGCCGCCGCATCTTGAGGAGGATCCCATGACGAATACCGAAAGGCCGCTGGCGATCAGCGCGCCGGAGCCGCGCACGCTGGACCTGATTTTCAGCGACAAGGCGCGCGCCGAACTCAACGCGAAATACGAGATCGTGGAGGCCGATGCCGATGATATCGCCGGCCTTGGCGATGATATCCTCCGCAGGACGCGCTACATCATCGGCCAGCCTCCGCTGTCGGCGGAGACGCTTGATCATATGCCGCAGCTTCGCTCGATCCTCAATGTCGAGAGCAACCTCCTCAACAACATGCCCTACGACATCCTCTTCCAGCGCGGCATCCATGTGGTGACGACCGGGCAGGTGTTTGCAGAGCCGGTGGCGGAAATCGGCCTCGGCTTTGCGCTGAGCCTTGCGCGCGGTATCGTCGATGCCGATGCGGCGTTCCGGGAGGGAAGTGAACTTTGGGGCGGCGAAGGCAATACCAGCGCGCGGCTGATATCGGGCTCCGAGATCGGGATCGTCGGTTTTGGAGATCTCGGCAAGGCATTGCGGCGGATCCTGTATGGCTTCAAGGCCAGGATCAGGGTGTTCGATCCCTGGATGCCACGTTCGATCCTGGAGGAAAACGACGTGCAACCGGCGAGCCTGAGCGACGTGCTGACGCAGAGCGACTTTGTTTTTGTCGTCGCCGCCGTCACCAGTGAAAACAGGGGCTTTCTCGGCGCGGATGCCTTCGCCAGCATGCGAAGGGGGGCTGCCTTCATCCTGCTCAGCCGTGCCGATGTGGTGGATTTCGATGCGCTGATGGCGGCCGTTTCCTCCGGTCATATCGTTGCGGCAAGCGATGTCTATCCGCAGGAGCCGCTGCCGTCAGACCATGCTGTGCGCAGCCTCAAGGGTTTTATCCGCTCGGCCCATCGCGCCGGTGCGCTCGATAGCGCCTTCAAGAAAATGGGCGATATGGTGCTGGAGGATATGGATCTGATGGATCGCGGCCTGCCGCCGATGCGCTGCAAGCGGGCGGAGCGCGAAACTGTGTCCCGTATGCGCTCCAAACCCGTCTCTGTGAACTAAGCGGCGCGCTGGCCGGTGCCCTGGATGGCGGCAAGCTTCCAGTCGGCGCCGGACTTGCGCACGAAGGTCCAGATCTCGGTGCTTTCGCTCGCGCGGCGGTCGTCGCCCGAGACGAGGCGGCCACTGTCGCGCTCGACTATCGCGTCGATCGAGGAATAGCGCATCGCCAGCGTCGCATATTCCTGACCGTTCTCACGCCAGGCTTCGGCGATGTCGCCCTGCAGCAGCTTGACGTCGGTAACCTGGTTGCGGACGCCGTTGGTGGCGTTCTCGCCAAGCTCTTCGGCAAGGTAGGACATGGCTTCCGGCGTCGTCAGGCGGCGCAGCGCACCATAGTCCTCCGCACCATAGGCGGTCTGAACCTTGGTCAGCAATTCCTCGAACTGATCGAGATCCGCCTGGGCAAGGCCGATCTCATCGCGTGGGCGCGCATTGCTCCGCTGCTGGGAGCCGGAGCCCGAACCGATGGCCGGAATATGGAAGGTCGAACCGCCATTGGCCGGCGACATGTTGTAGGACTGCGGCCCGCTATAGCTCTGGCCACCTGCGCCGTAGGACAGTTGGCGGCGATTGGCGAAGAAGCGCATGGCAAGCGTGATCGCACCGAAGATCAGCGCGATCTGCAAGAGCATGCCGAGGAAACCGAAGCCGCCGCCGAAGCCGTGGCCGAGCAGCATGCCGAGAAGGCCACCAGCAATCAGGCCGCCGATCATTGAACGGCCGAAGCCGCCGAACAAACCGGGGCGCTGCTGGGCATAACCGGGCTGCTGCGTGTTATAGGGCGCGGTCGTCTGCGGGCGCGGTGTCATCGAGCGCTCGATGGGCGCAGCCGGGGTGGGGGCGGTGCTGGTGGCAGGAGGCGCACTGAAGGTGCGCGTGCCGCGGCTTCCGAATCCGCCAAAGCTGCCTGCGCGGCGCGCATCGGCATCACCGATCGAAGCAAAAACGGTAGCGCCTGCAAGAACGGCAATCCCCGCGATCCTGGCAAAACGCGAAACGGCACTGGGCATTTCAAACCTCCTGTCATGCGCTCAACGGCATGTCACGGCCTAATATAGGTATTCTTTCCGCTCTGTGAAGTTGTGCGTTGCTACTGGCAGACGTCGACCCATTCGGCTCCGGTGATTTCCGCCAGCCGGCCGGTCGAAATACGCACTGCAGAATTGGTCGAACCGGCGGCCGGCACGACTTCCTCGAACTGCTTCAGCGACACATCGCAATAGACAGGCAACTGCGCAGGCAGGCCGAAGGGGCAGACCCCGCCGACCGGATGGCTCGTCACCGCCAGCACTTCCTCGGCATCGAGCATGCGCCCCTTGCCGCCGAAGGCATCCTTGAACTTCCTGTTGTCGAGACGCGAAGTGCCGCTCGCCACAATCAGCATGGTGCGGTCGCCCACGCGCAGGCAGATCGTCTTGGCGATCTGCGCGGGCTCGACGCCGTGCGCCGCGGCCGCGAGCGCGACGGTCGAAGAGCTTCCGGCCGTTTCGATGATGGCGATGTCGGGAGCGTTGGCGGCGAAGAAGGCGCGGACGGATTCAAGGCTCATGGGATGGGATACTTTTGGATGAACGGTCAATCTGGAGTCGCATGAGAATGCGACGTGGGATTCATGTATTTGCGGTCCAACTTAATATTTAGATTTCAGAAAATTCAATCGCGTAGTTTCCGAGAGAGCATTTCTGTGCGTCTCGAAAGGCGATCTGGATTGCTCCCGATGCCTAAGTCATGGATATTGTTGGGGCTACGGCATGCGCGATTGGCGCAGTCGTGCGGCTTCGAATGCCGAGCTGGTCTTCAGCTGCGAGCTCGGGCCGAAGCCCTATGCCATCATTGGGCGAAACGGCAACGATACCACCGATCGGTGGGCGGAGGCGCTACTGCTTCGGCAGATGCTTCGTGATCTCTGGGCCGGGATTTGATGGCCATATCGCATTGGCCGAAAGCCGGCAGGGATGATCTCGTCTTGAAACCATTCCCTGCCGGATATTCCCCTGGCAATTCAGCGAGGAGTCCGATCTATTCATCGGACAAAGCGAGGTCGCGGCGCAACCAGGATGGGAAGGTGTCGACGCTGTTCACCATGCGACGACGTCTCAACCGGGCAACGATTGTTGCGACGAGAATCTCTCTGAAACTGAACCGCGAGCAAAGCTCGCGCATGGATGCCGACAGGCTTTCGCCGGCGCGTTGATTGGTCATGATCATCAGCGGTCAGAATTATGAGCCGCCCTTCTTTCAAGCTGAAAGTGCACAGCGACATAGCGCGGACATCACCGCGCCCAAACGCTGCGTGCGAAACGAATGCCATCTTTGGATGGGGAAGCTTGAAAGATCTCGGATATGATCGAGAATTGAGAGCTTCGAAGGCCTATGCCAAAGAGGCGTTGGACGAAGAAATATCTGCCATTGCACGCCTCCATTGTTGAACGGCTCCGGCGCAATTATTAGCCGATTAAGAAAATACAGGCAAGCGCGCGATTTTAAACGATGCGAAGAGCTGACAGCGTGGTCGTGACGAGGCCATGTCGCGGCTGTCGACGTTGCCTCAGCACCCTTCGATGACGATTTTCACTGGCAACTGGCCCCGTCTTTTGATCGGCAATTGACCGCGCCGAGAACATCGTCATAATAATTTTGCACACGTGCTCAATTTTGTCATTCGGCCGTTACGTTCGCCCCCTAGAGCGGGATACGCCACGTTTTCGTGGGGTTATCGGAACGGCCGTCAACACCAGTGATGACCCGTCAAGAGGCCTCACACTGCTCTTCTGGGGAGATGAAGAAAATGACTCTTTTGCCGACACTGAAATCCCTCACCGTCGCAGCCGCCATCCTGGCTTCGACTTCCGCTCTCGCGCTTGCCAAGGACGTTCACATCAGCGTCTGGGCCGGCGGTACCGGCCCGAACGACGTCTATCGCCTCGACGCCATCGAGATCGCAGCCCAGCAGCTGCAGCGCGAAGCTGCGCTGAAGGGTGAAGACCTGAAAATCACCGTCGAGAAGAAGCCCTATTCCGCCTGGGAGGATTTCAAGCAGGCGCTGACCCTTGCCGCAGAAGCCAAGACCGCTCCGAACATCGTCGTCAGCGGCCATGAAGACATCGCGCCCTGGTCGCAGGCGGGTCTCATCGTCCCGATCGAGGACTATGTCGATCTCGACTCCTGGCCGCTCAGCGACATCTATGAAAACCTGATGCAGATCGCCTCCTATAACGGCGCCGTCTACGGCATTCCGCAGGATGCCGAATCCCGGCCGATGTTCTTCTGGAAGCCCTACATGAAGGCGATCGGCTACAGCGATGCCGATCTCGATGCCTTGCCGCAGAGTGTCCAGGACGGCAAATACACGATGAAGAACCTGCTCGAAGACGCCAAAAAGATGCAGGACAAGGGCCTCGTCCAGCCCGGCTACGGCTTCTATCCGCGCACCAGCAACGGCCCTGACTACTGGCAGTTCTACACGTCCTTCGGCGGCACTATGGAAGAAAACGGCAAGCTTGTCTTCGACAAGGCGGCGATGACCCGTACCTATCAGTTCTTCGCCGATGCCGTTAAAACCGGCGTTACCAAGAAGAACCATATCGGCATGCCGGGCGACCAGTGGTGGAAGGAAGTTTCCACGGGCAAGGCCGGCATCTGGGACGCCGGCACCTGGCACTATGCCCGCATGGTCAATCAGGAAGGACTGAAGGACTTCTTCGGCAATATCGTCTTCACGCTGATCCCGGCCGGCGAAGGCGGCAAGGCCAACACGCTGACCCACCCGCTCGTCTACCTCCTGACCGCAGGTCACGATCAGGAAGACACCGAGATCGCCGCTCAGCTGGTCAAGATCGCCTCCGAGCCACGCACCAACGCGCTGCATGCGGTCAAATCAGCCCATCTCGGCATCTCCAAGTCGGAATCCACCGTCGACTTCTACGCGGCCGACCGCTGGACCCGCGAAGCCACCGAGCGCCTGCTGCCGCATGCCAATGCGATGCCGAACAATTCCGATTTCGGCAAATATTGGAACATCATGTGGAAGAACCTCGAAGCATCCTGGACCGGCGCCAAGACCGTAGACGCCGCGGTCAGCGATGCAGAGGGCGAGCTGAAGAGCACGCTCGGCGACAAGATCGTCATCCGCTAAGATCGAAGCACTCTTCCGGGCGGCGGCCACCGCCGCCCGGTCGGTTCGCGATAAGAGGCTTCCATGAAATCGTCCAGAACGCTCGGACTGGTGATGATCGCGCCTGCGGCGATCATGATTGTCCTGTTCTTCCTGATGCCGGTGGTTCTGACGGCGGTCTTCTCGATGACCAACATGACGACCGCGACCGGCATATCAGGCGGTGTCTACCAAATCGCACCCAACTCCCTGATCGCACTGAAATCGGCGATGCCCGACATCGCCGCCGAGATGGCCAAACCGCGCTACACAATCGACGAGGCGGGCCTCACGGCCGTCGAGGGCCTCGGGATGGCGCCGGGGATTGCTGCGGAATTGCGCGCCAAACATATAGGCGAGGTTTTCCCGGCACGCCGCGACGTCGAGCGCATGATCAAGGATCTCACCGAGCGACCTTCGACACGCGAGGTCAAGCAGATCTCGGAACAGTTCAACCGCTCCGTCCTTAACACCCGCTTCGACAGCAAGGACCAGCTCTTCTCCGCTCTCGATACGCTTGGTTTCAAGCTGACCCCGGAGCAGAAGGAGACCGTGGCTAAGACCACCTTTACCGGCTGGACCTGGACGACCGACAATTTCTCACGCATGGCCAACTCGCCCGACATGGCGCGCGTGCTTTTCAATACCGGACTTTATGTTGCGCTGGTGCTGATGCTCTTCAACGTCGGTTATGCGCTGCTGCTCGCCATCTGGACACATTACATGCCGCCGACGCCAGCCTCGATCTTTCGCGGCATCTGGCTCCTGCCGCGCATCACGCCTGTCGTCATCTACGTCATGCTGTGGAAGTGGCTCGCCTGGGACAGCGGCTTCATTTCGATCCTGATGGGCAAGTTCGGCTACCCCCCGAAGAACTACCTGCTCGATACCGCTTATAATGCCTGGTTCTTCGTCGTGCTGATCAACGGCTTTATCGGCGCATCGATGGGCATGCTGGTGTTCTCGTCGGCGATGAAGGCCATTCCGAAGAGTCAGTTCTATGCGAGCGAGGTCGACGGCGCCTCGCGCTGGCAGCAGATCCGTTACATCATCCTGCCGCAGATGCGCTGGCCGATCCTCTTCGTCACCTGCTATCAGACCCTGTCGCTGCTTGCCTCCTTCAATGAAATCCTGCTCGCCACCAATGGCGGTCCGGGCAACGCGACCGAGGTCTGGGCGCTCTCCGCCTATCACACCGCGCTCAGGAACTATGCCGGCAATCTCGAATACGGGCTGGGTGCCGCCATGGCGCTGGTGCTCGTCGTCATCGGCGTGACGCTGTCGCTTCTCTATCTGCGCGTTTTCAACTACGGCACGCTTGTCGCCAAGCCCCTGATCGAGGATTGACCATGGCCGAACGCTCGCAGCCCTCGGCAAATTATCGCAGCTGGCCTGTCATAACGGCACTGACCATCGTCAGCCTGCCGCTGCTCCTGATGTATGTCTATCTCTTCCTCGACACCGTGACGGTGAAGCAGCCGGATGCCTTGCTGCCTTCCGGCCTGACGCTCGATCACTGGCGCTTCCTGTGGCAGACGACGGCGGGCAAGGCGAACATCTGGCAGGTGACGTTGAACACGCTGCTGTTTTCGGCCTGCACCACCAGCCTGGTGCTCATCGTCTCGTCGATGGCGGGCTATGTGCTCTCGCGCCTCAATGTCCCTGCGCGCGGCTTCTTCCTTGCCGGTGTCATGGTGCTGCACGCTTTCCCGTCGGTGACGCTGATCATCGCCATCTTCATCGTGCTGCAGATGATCGGTCTCTACAATTCGTTGATCGGCGTGATCCTGGTGAAGGCGGCGATCGATCTGCCGCTCGGTATCTGGTTGATGAAGGGTTTCTACGACACGGTGCCCTGGGAAATCGAAATGGCCGGCGTCGTCGACGGCGCTTCGCGGTTCCGGGTCTGGCGCAGCCTCGTGCTGCCGCAGGTCAAACCCGGCATCATGGCGCTCGGCCTGTTCTCTTTCCTTGCCGGCTGGGGCGAGTTCATCCTGCCGCAGGTGCTGGCGCCGGGCAATCAGGTGCAGGTGCTGTCGGTCTATCTCGCCGGCTTCCTTGCCGACGACAACAACTACGATTTCAACATGTTCAAGGCGGTTGGCCTCTTCTACCTCATTCCGGTGCTGATCGCCTACGCACTCTTCAACAAATACCTCATGAACATCTATGGCGGCGGGAGCAAAGGCTGATGCGCATCCTCCTCGACAATTTCTCGAAGAGCTTCGGCTCCACCAAGGTCATCGAGAACATGACGCTCGAAGTCGGCAGCGGCGAGATGCTAGCGCTGCTCGGCCCCTCGGGCTGCGGCAAATCGACGACGCTGTTTGCCGTCTGCGGCATCCACCGGCCGACTGGTGGCCGCATCCTCTTCGGTGATCGCGACGTAACCGACCTGCCGAGCCAAATGCGCAATGTCGGCGTGGTCTTCCAATCCTACGCGCTCTATCCGCACATGACGGTTGCCGAAAACATCGGCTTTCCGCTGAAGGTCAAGGGCGTCAATACCGCCGACATCCGCAAGGAGGTCGAGCGGATTTCCGGCCTCGTACACATCGGCAACCTGATGGAACGCCGTCCGGCACAGCTCTCCGGCGGCCAGCAGCAGCGTGTGGCCCTTGCCCGCGCGCTGATCCGCAAACCGGACGTGCTGCTGCTCGACGAGCCGCTCGCCAACCTCGATGCCAAGCTCCGTCTCGAAATGCGCTCGGAAATTCGCCGCATCCAGCGCGAGACAGGCATCACCGCGATCCTCGTCACCCATGATCAGGTGGAAGCGATGAGCATGTGCGACCGCATCGCCATCATGAAGGAAGGCGAGATCGTGCAGATCGCCACGCCGTCCGAAATGTATAGTGATCCACGCACCGCCTTCGTTGCCGGTTTCCTCGGCAATCCGCCGATTACCTTCCTGCGTGGCGTGATGAACGACGGCACTTTTGCCATGCCTGAAAGCGAGATCCGCGTGCCGGTTTCGGTCCAGGCTGCCGAGGGCACCAAGCTGACGCTCGGCGTGCGCCCTGAACATTTCAATCCGGCCGGCGATATCGCCGTTACGGGCAAAGTCACCTTCGCCGAAACGCAGGGTCGCGAGAACCTTTACGACGTACGGCTTGCCGGCGGCTCGCTGCTGCGTTCCATCCAGCCGGTCCGCAATGACATCACCGTCGGTGATGAGGTGAGGTGGGCGATCGACAGCAAGGGCGTGTTCGTATTCGACGAAGAAGGTCGGAGGCTCTGAGCGATGCGTGACTTCTCGACTTTCTTCGAACGCTACGGCTGGCCCTCGAACAAAGGATATCTGCCTTTCTGCATCGGCCATCGCGGCGCGAGCGGCCATGAGCGGGAGAATACGCTCGAAGCCTTCCAGCGCGCTGCCGAACTTGGCGCGGAAATGTGGGAACTCGACACACAGCTGACCAGGGACGGCGTGGTCGTGGTCTCCCACGACGACCATCTGGAACGTGTCTTCGGCATCGATCGACGCATTTCCGAGATGACGGCCACCGAACTTGCTGCCCTCGAAGGCGTCGATGTTCCGACCTTCGAGGCGGTCGCGGCTCTCGGCCGGCGGACCAATACGGGCCTTTACATCGAGCTTAAGGCGCCGGGCACGGGGCTTCTGTGCTGGAAGCAACTTCACGAAAAGAACCAGCGCTTCGCCTGCCTCGGCTCCTTCGATACGGCACAGGTGCGCGAGCTTCGCGATGCCGGTTGCGACTATCCGCTCTCGGTGTTGATCCGCGTCGGCCACGATCCGCATGCGGCGGGTGACGAGGCCGGTGCCAATATCCTGCATCTCTGCTGGGAACGGGCCGGCGAACGGCCGCAGGATCTCGTGAGCGAAGAGCTGATGCAGCGGGCATTCGGCGAGGGCCGTGAGATCGTGTTGTGGCATGAGGAGAGGCCGGCCATTCTTTCCGACATCATAAAGCTTCCGGTGCTCGGCATCTGTACAGACCTGCCCGATCTAATGCGCCCGGCCGCTGGGGGTGAGAGACATGGCAGACAAGGATAACAAGGGGCCGAGAAAGGTCACCTCCTTCGACGTGGCGCGTGTGGCAGGCGTCTCGCGTGCCGCCGTTTCGCGCGCCTTCACGCCGGATGCCAGCGTTTCGCCGAAAACGCGCGAAAAGGTCTATCAGGCGGCGAAGGATCTCGGCTATCGGGTGAACTATCTCGCCCGCAGCCTGACCAATAAGCGCTCCGATCTCGTCGGCGTTGTCGCCGCCGGTCTCGACAATCCGTTCCGTACGCTGCAGATCGAGCATCTGGCACGTGTCCTGCTCGCCCGCAACTTTCGTCCGATCCTGCTGCCGACCTCAAAGGAAGCCGACACCTCGACCGTCATTGGCCAGTTGCTGCACTATGCCGTCTCGGGCGTCATCGTCACGTCGGATGCACCGCCGACGGAGATCTGCGAGCAATGCGCTGCAGAAGGCGTGCCGATCGTGCTGATCAACAAGGGCGATGATATTCCCTTCGTCGATCGCATCATCTCCGACGATCGCATGGCCGGGCATCTTGCCGCCACGCATCTCATCGAAAGCGGCGTCAAGGTGCCGGCGGTCATGGCCGCACCTGCCATCTCTTATACGGCAAGGCGACGCAGCGAAGCCTTTATGATGACCTGCCGTCAACGCGGCCTCGATCCACGCATGGTGGAGCTGAAGGTCAATGACTATCGGAACGGTTATGACGCCGCCGCCAGTCTTGCCTTGCTCGGCATCGACGGCCTGTTCTGCGCCAATGACTACATGGCTTGCGGCGTTCTCGACCGGATGATGAGGGAGCATGGCCGCGAGGAGCAGCCACCGATCCGCATCATTGGCCATGATGACATTCCCCAGGCAAGCTGGGCGGCCTACGACCTCACGACCATCCGCCAGCCGTGCGATGTCCAGGCTGAACAAACGGTCAATCTGCTGATGTCCAGGATGGCCGAACCGGATATGACCGCCCGCGTCGAATTTACCCCCGTGACGCTGATCAAAAGAAGGACTGCTTGATGAGTTCCGCATTCGATGCCTCCGATCTGACCGCGCGGGCGGAGGTCGCAATCGACGTGGCCCGCAACGTTGGACGCGAGGCTGCGCGCTTCAGGCGTGAAGGAAAGCCGGGCGCGCTCAACGTCCAGAATAAGGGATTGCAGGATTTCGTCACTATCGCAGACAGGCAGGCAGAGCAGGCGATCCGCGCGGGACTGCTGGCGCGCTTCCCTGAGGATACCTTCATGGGCGAGGAAACCGGCGGTGAGTCCGGCTCGGCAGGAACCTGGGTCGTCGATCCCATTGACGGGACGACCAATTATATCCGTGGCTTCCGCCACTGGGGTGTTTCCATCGCCTTCGTCGTCGATGGCAAGGTGGGGATCGGCGTGATCTATGATGCGGCCAATGATCAGGTCTTTTCCGCTATCCGCGGCTGCGGCGCCTTCAAGGAGGGCCAGCCGATCCACGCCGCCCCGACCACCGATCCCGCCAATGCGATCGTCGTTCTCGGCCATTCGCGCAAGACGAGCTTTGACGACTATGCGGCGCTCTCCAAGCGGCTTTACGAACGTGGCATGGACTATCGCCGCATGGGGGCAGCGGCAGTCGATCTCGTGCGTGTGGCGGAAGGTGTTTCCGACCTCTTTTACGAACGGCATCTGAATGCCTGGGATATGCTTGCCGGTGCACTGATCGCCGCCGAGGCTGGCGCGAAAGTTGCCATTCCATCAGTCGATAGACTGCTGAAAGATGGCGGCCCGATCATCGCCCATTCGCCGGGATTGGCAGAGGAATTCGCTTTCCTCGTCGAGTTCGAGGGATTGGCGGGCTGATCAGCCCGCCATGCGCTTCAGCCATGCCCGTTCGGTCGCCGGTGCTTCGTCTGTAGTGATCTGATCCGGCTTCAAAGCGACCAGTGCCGAGAAGTTCGTCCATTCGGAATTGCTGAAACCGCCGTCGGGATCCTTCAGCGTGAAAGTCCAGGCATCGACGAGCTTGCCCTCGCTGTGGCAGAGCGCGATCATATCGAGGCCTGCCTTTGCTGCATCGAGCAGCATCGGCCAGTAGAGATAGATTGTTTCCGGCTCCGTCGGGCCGCGCAGATCGGCAAGCAGTTCCTTTTCAACCGCTTTCCAGCCTTCGGTCCTGTAGACGTCGCCAAGCCTGTCGCTGGGGTCGATACCACGGCGCAGATGCGGCAGCTTCTCCTTGACGGCCAGGATCAGATCTAGACTACCGGCGCTGACGATGACCGAGGCGGAAATCTTCTTCAGATGTTCGGCCAGATGGGCGATCCCCTTTTCGCCGATCACCTCGTAATCGTCCTTCATGTCGAACTGCAGCAACGCGTCTGGATGGGCCGATTGCAGCATGGCGGCCAGATCTTCGCTGTAGAGGAGGGGGCGATTGCCGTCCTTCATCCGCAGGTCTCGCAGTTCCGTCAGGCTCTTTTGGGCAATGATGCCGTGCCCGGTCGTCTCGCCTTCCAGCTCCTTGTCATGCAGCACGACAAAGCCGCCATCGGCGCGCACTCGAAGATCGAGCTCCATCGATGCGCCAGCCTTGAAGCCTTCGGCCATCACCTCAGCCGAGAACAGCGGATCCGCCATTCGCCGGCGCAGCCGGTGCCATTTCAGCAGGGTCGCATGGTTCTCAAACTCGATCCGAAGTCCGCGAGCGTCTGCCATTCCGTCATCCTTGGCATGTTTTTCATTTTCCCTTCGTGCATCGGAAAGGCTCGATTCTCAAGAGGCGCCAGAAGATTGGCGCTACGCTGAGAGGAGGCCTTTTCGCAGGCCAATCTTCCTGCGGTCTCTCCTGCAGCGCGGCTCCGCAAAATAGAATACTATTCTTATAGGCAATATATCCTGGCGCCGCATGCACGGTCTGCGGGAGGAAGTGCTCTTCTTCTGGCGACCGACGCCACTCTCCGGGTATTGAAGATCAGCCGCTATAAGCCCTGACAACCGCCTCCGATGCAGCGCCGACATCCGCTGCCAAACCGGCTTGCCGCAGCGCTTCGCCATAGGTCACGACACTTGCGAGCACGGTCTGGAACGTCGCTCGTGGGCCCGTGTGGTTCAATCGTATGAGATGCGACAGACCGGTGCCGACACCGGCCGTCAGATCGACAGCCAGCCCCCCAGCAAAACGCATGACCGATGTGGGCTCCACGTCTGTCGGTGCGGAGATCGTTGTCACCAGGTTTGACGCCTGTTCGGCGGGCACCCAAAGGCTTGCTCCCAGCGCCGACAAACCGGCTCGGGTGGCGGAAGCGGCCTTCTCGTGACGAGCGACGGTCTGTTCGACGCCGTCCGCCTCGACCCGGTCGAGGGCCGCCTCCAAGGCGAAAAATTCCAGCGGCGCGGGCGTTCCGGGCAAAGCGCCGCGGCCGCCATCCACCCGGGCTTTCTGGTCGGCGAGTGACAGGATGGAGTTGCGCGGTGCATTATCATGCATGATCAGCTCCCAGGCTCGCGGACTGACCGATAGTGCGGAAACGCCGGCAGGTCCGCCAAGCGCCTTCTGTGGGCCGATGACGGCAATATCGATGCCCAATCCGGTGACATCGAGCGCATGACCGCCAACGGACGCTACGGCATCGACCACCGTTACGATGCCTCGTGCCTGCGCCAGCGCGACGATTTCGGGCAGTGGATTGAGGATGCCGCTTGCCGATTCCGCGTGAACGAGCGCCAGCGCACGGACACCGGGATTGGCATCCAGCGCCGTGGCAATCGTCTCGGCTTCGATCTGCCGGCCGGGTCGGGCGACGATTTCGATGACCTCAGCGCCGCCACGCCGCAGCCACTGCCCGAACCAGCCGCCATAGGAACTGGTGACGATGTTCAACGCAGAAAGGCCGGGTCTGGCAAGGCTGGTCGCAACGGCCTCAAGCGCCACGACGGCCTCGGCCTGCACCAGCAGCACATCGTTATCCGTCATCAGGATCGCGCCGATACGGCGGGCAAGAATGGCGTAACGTTCTGCCGGATAGGCCGGCGCGTAGAGCGGGTTCCAGGCTTCGGTCATGGGCAGCTTCCTTCAAGTGGGTTCGGTAACGAGGCGCGGCACGGCCGCAATGAGCCGGCGCGCTGCATCGGATCGCGGTGCGGTGACGACATCGGCTGCCGGTCCTTCCTCGACGATGCGGCCGGCATCCATGACGGCGATGCGATGCGAGATCGCCCGCACCACCGCGAGGTCGTGGGATATGAAGAGATAGGCAAGGCCACGCTCGCGCTGCAACTCGACCAGCAATTGAAGGATGCGGCCGCGAACGGTCACATCGAGTGCGGAGACGGCCTCATCCAGCACCAGCAGGGAGGGCCGCGTCGCGATGGCGCGGGCAATGGCGACGCGCTGCCGTTGGCCGCCCGACAGCGTACGGACTGGGCGGGAGGCAAGGGCGGTGGGCAGGCCGACGCGCTCCAGCAGGGCGGCGATTTCGGCCGGCCGCTGTTTCCTGTCCGCGATATCGTGAATGCGCAGCGGATCGTCGAGAACCGAGGCGACGGAGGCCAACGGATTGAAGGCGCCGAGCGGATCCTGAAATACCATCTGCATATGCGCGCGCCTGCGCCGCAGGTCGACGCCGCGACGTGCGAGCCAATCCTCTCCTTCGAACCGGATGGAGCCGGTATCAGGCTCCAGCAAACGGAGAAGGACGCGCGATAGCGTCGATTTTCCGCTGCCCGAGGCTCCTACCAGGCCCAGGGTTTCGCCGGCCGTGATTGTCAGGGAAATATTGTCGAGAGCCGCAACCTGGCGGCCGGAGCTGGAATAGGCCTTGGACAATGCCTCCACGGTCAGAAGCCCATTCATGACACCACCTCGGTAGTCAGTGGCTGCGTGGAAAGATCGCGATGGTTGGCGATGAGGGCGGCAGTATAGCTCTCGGCTGGCGATGACAGAACCGACCGGACGGGACCGGCCTCGACCAGTTCACCGTTGCGGAAGACGGCGACGCGATCGACGAAGCCAGAGGCGAGTGCGATATCATGGGTGATGAAGAGCAGCGTCATGCCTTCCTCACGAACCAGCCCGTCGAGCAGTCTGACGATTTCTGCCTGAACCACGACATCGAGCGCACTGGTCGCCTCATCGGCGATCAGCAAGGCGGGCTTGGCCGCTATTGCTGCGGCAATCGCCACGCGTTGCCGCTGGCCGCCCGAAAGCTGATGCGGGAAGGCGCGCATGGTGCTTGCGGGTTGCGGTATGCGGACGCGATCCAGGAGCTCCTCGGCATGCACATAGGCTTGCCGCCAGCCGAGGCGGAGGTGTCTTCTGGCGACTTCGGCAACCTGCTCGCCGATGGTCAGCACCGGATTGAGGCTGGTGCCGGGGTCCTGAAAGACAAAACCGAAATCACGGCCGGGGAGCGGCGCGTGGCCGAGCGCCGGCCAGGTTATTTCGCCCTCGATCCTGGCCTGCTCCGCTAAAATGCCGGCAAGTGTCCGGGCAAGCGTGCTTTTACCCGAACCGCTTTCGCCAATGATCGCCAGCCTCTCGCCCCTGATAATATCGAGGTCGACGGATTTCAGCGCTGCCTCCAGTCCGTAGCGGACCGACAGGTTTCTTACGCTGCAGAAGGGCGGGCTCATCGGGAGCCTCCCTCATGACCAAGTGCCCTCGTCAGGCCCTCGCTGAAAAGGTGGACGCCGAGCACGGTGATCGCCAGCGCCAGACCGGGAAGAACCGAAAGATAGGCGGCGGAGCGCAATACGCTGCGGCCTTCGGCGATCATCGAGCCCCAGGTGGCGAGATTGGGATTGCCGAGACCGAGAAAGGAGAGGGCCGCTTCGGTCAGGATCGCGCCGGCGACGATGGTGGCCGACAGCGCCAGAACCGGCGGCAAGGCGTTCGGCAGAATTTCCTTGAAGGCGATCTCGGCCGGATGCATGCCGATCACCCGCGCGGCTGCGACATAATCCCGCTCGCGGATGGACAGCACCTGCGCTCGCGTCAGCCGTGCCGGATCGGCCCAGGTGCCGAGGGCGATCGCGAAGACGACGACCGGCGTCGACACACCGATGATGCTGACAAAGGCGAGCGCCAGCAGGAAGCCTGGAACGATCTGGAAGGCATCGACGACGCGCATTAATGCCTCGTCAACCGCGCCGCCGGCAAAGCCGGCAGCCATGCCGACAAAAAGCCCGAGCAGCATGGCGGAAAGGGCTGCGGCAATCCCGACGGCCAGCGAGGTCCGAGCGCCATAGAGCAGGCCGGCGAGGACATCGCGACCCAGCCGGTCCGTGCCGAGCGGTAGGCTTGGATCAGAGAAGGGCGAGAGCAGCGCCCTGCCGGCGATCCGCAGCGGATCTCCCGGCGATATCGCCGGGGCCAGCAGGCTGGCAATAAGCAGGGCTGCGAGAATGACAAGGCCGATCGCCCCCTCCGGGGTCCTTAGGAGACGCTTGAGCAGGGTCATGCGCGGCCCTCCGATGAGCCAATGCGCGGATCGAGAGCGGCATAGACGAGATCGACGATGAAATTGATGCAGATGACGAGAAAGGCGCTGGTGACGATGATGCCCATCAGGAGCGGCGCGTCACGGCCGTTGACGGCCTCCTGGGCCAGCCTGCCGAAGCCTGGAATGGCAAAGACGCTCTCGATGACGACGCTGCCGCCAAGCATGGCGGCGGACTGCAGACCGAGCATGGTGACGAGCGGCAGCAGCGCATTGCGCGCCACATGGCGAAGCACGATGCGGCTGCGCGACAGACCCTTTGTCCGGGCAAACAGCACGAAATCGAGCTTCCACGCCTCCGCCATGCCCGCGCGCATGACGCGCAGGAACAGCGCAAGATAGATCAAGGCGAGAGCACCGACCGGCAGGGCCAGGTGTTCCGCGATATCAAACGCTCGGGAAAGGCCCGTTTTGCCGGAAGCGATCGTCTCGATACCGGCGATCGGCAGCCAGCGCAGTTTGACCGAAAAGAGGATGCTAAACACCAGTCCCAGCCAGAAGCTCGGAATAGCATAGATGATCAGTGAACCGATCGAGAGAAAACGATCACGCAGGCTGCCCGGCTTCGCGCCTGCCAGGATGCCAAGCGCTGCGCCAAGCCCGAATGACAGCGCCGTCGCGCTTCCCATCAAGAGCAGCGTGTTTGGCAGCCGCTCGGCGATGAGATCCCGCACCGGCCGGTTGAAGGCCACCGACCAGCCGAGGTCGAGACGAGCGAGCGATGACAGATAGAGCCAGAGCCGGGCGAAGACCGATTGATCGAGCCCATAACTCTCTCGCAGCGACTTGATCAGTGCCGCATCACCACCGCCGATAGAGCCGAGATAGGCATCGACGGCATCGCCGGAGGCGGATTCGAGCAGGAAGAAGCTGAAGATCACGACGATCATCAGCACCGGAATGCTGCTGATGATCCTGCGTCTCAGGAGGAGAAGTGCACGTTTCACGCCGGACGAGGCCCCTGAAGCAATTGCGCCTTCAACCCTATCACGATTGCAGCGCGGTATCGCCCCAGTTCGAGACCGCCCAGCGTGGATTGTCCGAGACGTTCAGCACCGTGTCGCGGGCGACCGTGATGAAGCCCCATTCGGCGACGTTGATCAGCGGCAGTTCGGCCACCACGAGTTGCTGGAATTTGTAGTAGAGATCGGTACGAACAGCGGTATCCACTGTCACGGCAGCCTGTGCGATGATCTTGTCGAGCTCGGCGCTGACATAGCCGCCCTGGTTGGAGAAGGGCACGCCGTCAGGCGTTCCGGACTGGACGAGGATGGTGGTCGAGATAGCCGGATCGCCACGGAAGACCGGCGGACCGACAGCAATATCGAAATCATGATCCGTATAGACGGCCTTCTGGTGCGCGGCCGCATCGGCATTGACGATGACTGCGTCGATACCGACGGCAGCAAGCGCCTGACGCAGATAGTCGCCGAACTGGCGCGTCTCGTTAAAATAGGGTGCCGGCCGCAGCTTGAGCTGGAAACGATTACCGTCAGGTCCTCTTGTATAGCCGCCCTGGTCCAGAAGATCGTTTGCCACCTGCACGTCGAAATTATAGTTCGCAACGTCGGCCGTGTAGAACTCCTTGGAATTCTTCGGGATGGGGCCGGTCGATTCCGTCGCATAACCGAGGAAGATCGTGTCGACGACGAATTCCTTGTCGATCGCATGGGCGATCGCCTGGCGGACTCTGAGATCGGAGAGTTCCTTGCGGCGATGGTTGATTTCGATGACGAGCTGATAGGTCAGCGCCTCGTAGCCCTTGGAGATGACCTTGATGCCGTCGACCTTGGAGATGCGGTCGAGATCGGCGAGCGGCACGGCCGAGAAGGCAGCAAGATGGATTTCTTGGGCTTCCAGTGCCGCGCCGGCCGATTCACGGTCGGGCAGCACGCGGTAGACGATCTCGTTGAGCTTCGGTTCGCCCTTCTGCCAGTAGTTCTCGTTGCGCGTCAGCCGGTAATATTCGCCGGGCTTATGTTCGGCGAACTTGAACGGGCCGGTACCGACAAGCGTGTTGTTGGCAGGATTCTTGGCGATGTCCGTGCCTTCGAAAATATGCTTGGCGACGACGCTGGTGACAGCCGGCAGCGCATTGCGGATGAGCTGGAAGGGCGTCGGCTTCGAAAAGCGGAAGATCGCCGTATGGTCATCGGGCGTATCGACCGTCTGCAGATTGGCGAAGACCAGGCGCCCGAGATTCTGAAGCGGCTTCCAGACGTTGAGCGCGGAGAAGGCTACGTCGGCCGAGGTGAACGGCTTGCCGTCGTGCCAGGTGGCGTTTTCACGCAGCTTGAAGGTCACGGAAAGTCCGTCGGGCGAGCCTTCCCAGGAGGTGGCGAGCCGCGGTGCGAGACCATCCGCGCCCTCGTAGGAGGCTTCGGCCAGCGGTTCGATCACCTTGCTTGCAACGAAGAAGACGCCGTTCGAGGCAACAATGGCGGGATTCAGGTTCTTCGGCTCGGAGTCGGCTGCGACGATCAGGCGTCCGCCGGCCGGCACGTCCTGTGCCAGAGCAATGCGCGAAAGTGCGGTCGAGCCGAGCAGCAGCGCGGTGCCTTGCAGCAGGCTGCGCCGAGAGATATCCGCAATAGTCATGCCCCTTCCAATCCTTAAAAATTCAATGGCCTATATTCGAGCTGAAACCGTAAGTGTGACAGGAATTAAATTCGAACAGGATGGCCAGGCGAGATATTTTTTGTCACCCAGCCATTATTTTCAACGGCTGCCAACGGCAAGCCGGGGCGCTTCGGCGCCGAGACTGCGGTAGGCTGGCTGGCCCGGCGTCTAATGTGCACCTCTGCTGATCTCACCTGGAAGTGACCGGTTTGGTGGCGGACGTGTCGCCGAAAATCGACATGGTCGATCTTCTATTGCTGGCCTCCAGTTCCTACGTAACCGTGGACCGATACGTCATTCCGGTATCCGCATTCTGCAGAGGGCAGGCGACCGCTTCGCCCGATCCATGAGGAAATACATGACCCGTTCCCGGCAGTTGCGCCTTGGCGCCTTTATGCGTCCCGTCAGCCTGCATACCGGCGCATGGCGCTATCCGGGGTCCTATCCGGATGCCAATTTCAACTTCGCCCATCTGAAGTCATTCGCGCAGAAGCTCGAGGCCGCGAAGTTCGACGCCTTCTTCATGGCCGATCACCTGGCTGTGCTCAACATGCCGGTCGAGGCGCTGAAGCGCAGCCATACCGTGACCTCCTTCGAGCCGTTCACGCTGCTTTCGGCGCTCGCCGCCGTCACCGAGAGGATCGGTCTCGCTGCGACGGCGTCGACGACCTTCGACGAGCCCTACCATATCGCCCGTCGTTTCGCCTCGCTCGATCACATCAGCAATGGCCGCGCCGCCTGGAACATCGTGACCACCTCCAACCCCGATGCAGCCCTCAATTTCGGTCTGGACGAGCACGTGGAACACGGTGAGCGCTATAAGCGGGCGCGTGAATTCTACGATGTCGTCACCGGCCTCTGGGACAGCTTCGCCGACGATGCCTTCATCCGCGATCGCGACAGCGGCATTTATTTCGATCCCGACAAAATGCATGTGCTCGACCACAAGGGCGAGGAGTTGAGCGTGCGCGGGCCGTTGAACATTGCCCGACCGGTTCAGGGCTGGCCCGTCATCGTGCAGGCCGGCCAATCGGATCCGGGTCGCCAGCTTGCGGCCGAAACCGCGGAAGTGGTTTTCTGTTCGCCGCGCGATCTTGACGGTGGCAAGGCACTTTATGCCGACATCAAGGGCCGGATGCAGGCCATCGGCCGCAATCGCGACCATCTCAAAATGCTGCCCGCCGCCTTCGTCGTCATCGGCGACAGCATCGAGGAGGCGCGCGCCAAGCGTCTCGCCCTCGACAGCCTCGTTCACTACGATAGCGCCATCGCATCGCTTTCGATCGCGCTTGGCCATGATGCCTCCAGCTTTGACCCGGATGCGCCACTGCCCGATGATATTCCCGATACCAATGCCAGCAAGACCGGCCGCGCCCAGGTCATCAAGCTGGCGCAGGAGGAAAACCTGACCGTGCGCCAGCTTGCCCAGCGTTATGGCGGCTATTCGGGCCTTGCCTTCGTCGGCACGCCTGAGAGCATTGCCGATGAGATGGAACGCTGGCTGGATGAGGAAGGTTCGGATGGCTTCAACATCGTCTTCCCCTACCTGCCGCAGGGTCTCGACGACGTCACGACACGCCTGGTTCCGGAATTGCAGCGCCGGGGCCTGTTCCGCAGGGACTATGAGGGCACGACGCTGCGAGAACATCTTGGCCTGCCACGGCCGGAAAACCGCTTCTTCAGCTGAAGAAAACCGCCAGGGCCGGGCAACGATCAGGCGGAGCGACCCTTCGAAGAGGGCTGGTGCGGAGAGGCGGAGGCGACCGCCTGACCGGAGGCTATTTCCTGATAACACCGACCCTTGCCAGCACTTCGCCGGGAATGGCGTAGCGCTGGATAACGTCCTTGTTGTTGCGAAGCCCACAGATCTCGCGCTGGACGAAGAGCGCCCAGACTGCATCGGAGGCGTTGTTGACCAGGGTCTCGCGCTGCTCGGCGCCATGGCGATCGGGATTCCAGGCCTTCAGCGCAGCGAGCGCCGATTCGACCTTCAGGCCATTGCGCCCGAGCGAACTCGCTCGTTCCGACATAAGCTCATATTCAAGTACGTTCACCCCGCCTTCGGCCGAAAAGGACTGCCTGAAGGATTGCGGCGGGCGAACGCTCATTGGACTTGCTCTCGCTGGTTACGGCGCCGGCCTGCCCGTGACCTGAAAATAGGCCCAGGCAGCGGCAAACACGAGAACCACCACGGCGATGATCATCAGCTTGCGAAGCATGGGATTGGGTGCTTTCGGCGGGGGCTTCGGCTTGCGAAACTTGATAACGTTGTCGCTCATTGTCTTGCTGTTCGGTTCGTTCTTCTCACAGCAGTAACGCATATCGACGGGCTTTGGCACCCGTGTCCTGTCCAAATATGCGCTTTTATGTGAGAGCTGCCGGTGGACACCGGCAGCTCAAGGTCGAGCCGGATCAGCGCGCCGCCCAGTTGGCGCCGCGACGGAAGATCGTCTTCATCTGCGGCACGTCGAATTCCTTGGCGACATGGCCAAGGGACGAATAGAAGACGCGACCCTTGCCGTATTTGCGCTTCCAGACGACCGGCATGGTCACCCCATCGATCCAGTAGGCATGTTCGCCGGTGAATGTGGTTGTTGCCAGCACCTCGTTCGAGGGGTCGACATGCATGTAATACTGCTCGGAATTGTAGGGGAAATCGGTAATCCCCTCCATCAGCGGGTCATCCGGTCGGGTGATGTTGACGGTGTAGTTGATGATGTTGCCAGGATGGGCAACCCACTGGCCTCCGATGATGAACTGGTAGTCGGTCGATTCGCGGAAGCTGTCGCCGGCGCCGCCATGATAGCCGGCAATGCCAACGCCGCTTTCGATGGCGGCAGCGAGGTTCTTCACCTCTTCCTTCTCGATCTTCGACATGGTGATGACGGGGACGATAAGGCTCAGATCGTGAATCGACGGATCGGCGAACGCTTCCGTGCTGTGCTCCACATAGACCTTGAAACCGTCTTCCTCGAGCATGTCCTTGATGATTGCGGCGCATTGTTCCGGTTCGTGGCCGGCCCAGCCGCCCCAGACGATCAGTGCTTCACGCATCGTGTATTCCTCCTGAAAATTACTTGCCGAGCAGTCCGTCGACGAGGGATTGAAAAAGCGGAGCGGGACGCTCCGTTGTCGTGGTGAGTGTCACCGTGCTGCCGGTATCGGACGCCTTCTGAAAGGCTTCCATCACTTCGAGCACGTGCAGCGCCAGATCGCCGTTTGCGCGATGCGGCCGGTTCGACCGGATGGCATGGGCGAGATCGGCGACGCCGAGAGAGCGATAGTTGCCGTCGGCATAGGGTAGGGTCACCGGCTGGTCCTCGAACTCGCCGCCCTTCTTCAGATATTCGACCGGGCCGGCGAAGCGGTTGGGATCCGGCACGATCAGCGTGCCCTCGGTACCGTAGACTTCGAGCGGAACATGCTTGTGGCCGGCCACATCGAAGCTCATGCCGATCTGCACGACTGCGCCATTGGCGAAAGCCATGACGCCGGCGACATGGGTCGGGATATGAACCGGGATGCGTTCGCCATTGCGGGGCTCGCTGGTGATGATGCGCTCTTTGCGCGGGGTCACCGCAAAGCCGGCAACCTTGGCGATCGGTCCCAGCAGATTGACGAGATCGGTGATGTAATAAGGACCCATGTCGAGCATCGGTCCGCCGCCGACTTCATAGTAGAAGGCCGGGTTGGGATGCCAGCGCTCGTGGCCAGGGCACATGAAGGTCGCGGTACCGCCGACCGGGATGCCGATGACACCCTCGTCGATCAGGGCGCGGGCAGTCTGATGGCCGCCACCGAGGAAAGTATCGGGGGCCGCGCCGATGCGCAGGCCCTTGGCCTTGGCGGCATCCGCCAATTTTTTCCCTTCTGCGAAATTAATCCCGAGTGGCTTTTCTGAATAGGTATGCTTGCCGGCTTCCAGTGCTTGCAGCCCGACGGCCACATGGGCCTTCGGAATGGTCAGGTTGACGATGATCTCGACTTTCGGGTCGGCGAGAAACTCGTCGACCGTGCGTGCTTGAAGGTTGAATTCAGAGGCCTTTGCCTCTGCAAGTTCGCGATTGAGGTCGGCCAGTCCGCGGATATCGAGGATCGGAAATGCCGATGTCATCGCCTTCAGATAGGCGCCCGAAATATTGCCGCATCCAATGATGCCGATACCGACTTTTTCCATCATGTCCTCCAACAATACAGGTTTTTGCGCGTCAAAGCGCTGGCCCGGTGGTACTCCAGGGCGATTCATAGAGTTCGTAGAGCGCGACGGCCGCTGCACCCCGTGCCCAGAAATCGTCGGTCGAATCATCGAAAACGAGTTCGCTGACGCCTTGCAGGGATGGCGGGATGGCCAGCGCATAGGCATCCCTCAGACTGTTGAGGAAGGGCTCACCCAGCGCGAGCGACGAACCGACGAGAATGACGCGCGGCGGTGCAAACAGCGTGACGATATTGGCGATCGTCAGCCCGACCGCCTCGCCGGCCCGTGCCGCTGCACCGATCAGTTGGTCGTCATCGGCCTGGATCATTGCCTGCACGTGCGTCATGCCGCGGCCGAGACGCACCGCTTCGGCGAAACGTCCATCGGTCTGCTGGTCGCCGAGAATGGCGCTTTCGCCGGCCTGGCTCGAAAGACGGACCACGCCCTGTTGGCCCATCCCGAGGACGAGGTCGCCGAGATTGTGGCTGAGGCCGCCGGCGCCGCGGAAAAGCTGGTTGTCATGAAGCACGCCGAGACCCAGCGTCTGCTCCAGCGAGATCAGAACCATGTCTTCGAGGTCGCGGGCCTTGCCGAACCAGTGATGGCCAAGGGTGATGGCATGAGCATCGCTCTCGATGATCGTCGGCGTCGATAGGCGGGCCGACATTTCCTTCGCAAAATCAACGTTGACTTCGCGGAATATCGGGCTTGAGCGGATGTAGCCCGTGCGATGCTCAATGACGCCGGGAAGTGCCAGACAGATGCTGTCTATATCACCGAGCGACAAGCCGATATCGACGACACAACGTCGTACGCCGTCTTCGACGAGATCGGCAATGACGGCGATCGGCTGACGATCGATGCGGATCGGCAATGTCAGCCTGGAGAGCACGTCCCCGCGGAAATTGGTGACGACGAAGATCATGCGGCTGGGGGCAATCTTGGCGCCGACCACACTGGCGGCATCCGGATTGAGCTCCAGCATGACGCGGGGTCTTCCACGCACGGCCTCGTTGCGGATATCGCCCTCATGGCGCGGCAGGATCAGCCCATCGTCGAGCAGCGAAGCGGTGATGGCCGAAACCGTCGTGGTCGAGAGCTCCGTACGCTCACTGATCTGGATACGAGAAATCGGACCATGGCGCCGGATCGTGTCGAGCACGTTCAAGCGGTTGATCGCACGCATTAATTCGGGATCCGCAGTCTTCATGAAAATTAGCCAGGCAATCGGTCTGTTGGTGCGATCCGTCTCGTATTTTTAACGGATTACGAAATAAATAGCAGCCAAAGGCCGGGCGCTGTCAAGGGAATTTGGTGAAAAATACGGCGATTGACTTGACATTGGGCAAAAGCTTCGTTGAATTAATCCGCATAGGGGAAAAATTGTGAGGATAGGTCCCCTGGGAGGAAAATCATGAATTTCATGCTGAAGAGCGCCGCCTTTGCCGGCAGGCGCATCGTATCCATGGCCGCGGCAGCCGGCATGTTGCTGGCCGGTGCTGGGGCTGCCTCGGCCGCGACTGTGGTTAAGTGGCTGCATCTCGAGCTCGATCCGAAATTTGTCGCGGTGTGGGAAGAGATCGTCAAGAAGTATGAGGCCCAACATCCAGACGTCGACATCCAGATGCAGTTTCTCGAAAACGAGGCCTTCAAGGCTAAACTTCCGACTTTGCTGCAGTCGGACGACGTTCCTGATTTCTTCTACAGCTGGGGCGGCGGCGTCCTGAAGCAGCAGTCGGAGACGGGAGCTCTCCAGGATGTGACGGCAGCCCTCGATGCGGATGGCGGCAAACTGCGCAAGGCCTATACGCCGGCCTCAGTCGACGGCCTGACCTTCGACGGCAAGACCTGGGCCATCCCATACAAGGTGGGCCTGGTCAGTTTCTTCTATAACAAGGCGCTGTTTGCCAAGGCCGGCGTCAAAGCCGAGGATATCAGGACCTGGACCGATTTCCTTGAGGCGGTCAAGAAGATCAAGGCTGCCGGCATCGTGCCGATTGCGGGCGGTGGCGGCGACAAATGGCCTATCCACTTCTACTGGAGCTATCTCGTCATGCGCGAAGGCGGCCAGAAGGTCTTCGAAGCCGCCAAGAACGGCGAGGGCGAAGGTTTCCTCGATCCTGCCGTCATCAAGGCCGGCGACGATCTCGCCGAACTCGGCAAGCTCGAACCTTTCCAGCCTGGATATCTCGGCGCGACCTGGCCGCAGACGCTCGGCGTCTTCGGTGACGGCAAGGCCGCGATGATCCTGGGCTTCGAAAATACGGAGGCCAACCAGCGCAAGAACGCCGGCGACGGCAAGGGTCTGGCACCCGACAATATCGGCCGTTTCGTTTTTCCGACGGTCGAAGGTGGCGCCGGCAAGCCAACGGATACGCTCGGCGGCCTGAACGGCTGGGCCGTCACCAAGAAGGCCTCCAAGGAAGCAATCGATTTTCTTGCTTTCCTGACGAATGCGGACAACGAGCGCATGATGGCAAAGGCCGGTATGCTCCTGCCTGTTGCAACCGGCGCCGATGATGGCGTCGTCAACCCGCTGCTCGCCGAATCGGCAAAACAGCTTGCGGGTTCGAGCTGGCATCAGAATTTCTTCGACCAGGATCTCGGTGCGGCCGTCGGCCGTGTCGTCAACGACGGGTCGGTGGAAATCGTCTCCGGACAGATGACTTCCAAGGACGGCGCCCAGATGATCCAGGACGCTTTCGAACTGGAGCAATAGTCAGCGCCCGCGGAGCTTCCCGGCGCTCTCGCCAGAAGCGGAGCGCCGGCATTGCTGCCGGCGAGATACGAAAGCAGGAACCATGGCGAATATTTCAGTCCTATCGACACCGAGTGCCGCAAGGCCGGCTAGACGAGCCGCAAACAGCAGGAGTTCGGTCGCGCACGACCGGCTGACGGTGCTGTTGCTCTTCCTGCCACCGGCGCTACTCCTGTTCACGCTCTTCGTCATCATGCCGATGGGCGAGGCGGCCTGGTACAGCCTCTATAAGTGGAACGGCTACGGCACACCGACCGAATTCATCGCGCTTCGCAATTTCCAGGTCCTGTTCCGCAACGCGGCTTTCACCCAGGCGCTGGTCAATAACGGCCTGATCATCGTCATCTCGATCTGCATCCAAGTGCCGCTCGCCATTTGGCTGGCGACGATGCTTGCACATCGTATTCCCGGCGTCGTCGGCTTCCGTCTGGTCTTTTTCCTGCCCTATGTGCTGGCGGATGTTGCAGCGGGCCTCATCTGGCGCTTCGTCTATGACGGCGATTACGGCCTGTTTGCAGCCGTTTCCAATTTCTTCGGTTTCGCCAATCCTTATGTGCTCGCCGACAAGGACGTGGCAATCTATGCGATACTCGGGGTCATCGTCTGGAAATATTTCGGATTTCACATGATGCTGTTCATCGCCGGCCTGCAATCGGTCGACAAGAACGTATTGGAGGCGGCCGAAATCGATGGCGCCACCGGCTGGCAGAAATTTCGTTACGTCACGCTGCCGCTGCTCGGCTCAACCTTGCGCCTTTCGATTTTCTTCGCCGTCGTCGGCTCGCTGCAGCTCTTCGACATGATCATGCCGCTGACCGGCGGCGGGCCGTCCAATTCCACGCAGACGATGGTCACCTTCCTCTACACCTATGGCGTCATGCGTATGCAGGTGGGCTTGGGCAGCGCCGTTGGCGTGGTGCTCTTCATCATCTGCGTCACGCTCGCCTTCGGTTACAAAAGGATCTTTATGCGTCATGACTGATATGAGCTCTTCCATCCGCACGAGCGTGTCCACACGCATTTATCTTTACGTGTCGCTGAGCCTGATTGCCGCGATCGTGCTCGTGCCGCTGGTGACGACGGCGCTCGGCGGCTTCAAGACGCTGGGCGACCTGCGCACCAACCCTTTCGGCCTGCCAACGGAATGGCAATGGGCGAATTATACCGACATTCTCTTCGGCGATCGTTACTGGTTGCAGATCGGCAATTCGCTTGTCATCGCGGCGCTCACGGTGCTCCTGACGCTGATCGTTTCGTCCATGGCGGCTTTTGCCTTTGCCCATGTCCGGTTCTTCGGCTCGTCGTTCCTGCTCAATTATTTCCTGCTCGGCCTGATGTTTCCGGCGGCGACTGCGATTCTGCCGCTCTTCATCCGCATTCGCGATCTTGGCCTCCTGAACACCTATTGGGGCGTGGTGCTGCCGCAGGTAGCCTTCGGTCTCGGCATGAGCATCCTGTTGTTTCGCAACTATTTCCGCAATCTTCCCGAAGAATTGTTTCAGGCGGCGTTCGTCGATGGCTGCGGTTATCTGCGCTTTTTCTGGCATATATCGCTGCCGCTTTCCCGCCCGATCGTCGCCACCGTCAGCATCATCTCCTTCGTCGGCAGCTGGAACAGTTATATTCTGCCGCTGATCATGCTGAATTCGGAGTCCAAATATCCCTGGCCGCTTGGCATCATGGTTTATCGCGGCGAATACGGGACGGAATGGCAGTTGGTGCTGGCCTTCATCACGCTGACGATCCTGCCCACCATCATCGTCTTTTTCATCGCCCAGAGGCACATCATCGCCGGATTGACCGCCGGCGCCGTGAAGTCCTGAGCCCGAGCCATTGGAGGTGCAATCATGGCATCCGTTTCACTAAACGATATTCGCAAAGCCTATGGTGCCATCGACGTCATTCACGGCATTTCGCTCAATATCGAAGATGGGGAATTCGTCGCCCTCGTCGGGCCGTCCGGCTGTGGAAAATCGACCCTTCTGCGCATGATCGCCGGCCTCGAAGAGATCACCGACGGCGAGATCGCCATCAACGGCAACGTCGTCAACGGCATGACGCCGCGCGAGCGCAACATCGCCATGGTCTTCCAGTCCTACGCGCTCTATCCGCATATGACCGTCGCGGAAAACATGGGCTTCAACCTGAAGCTCGCCGGTGTCGCAAAACCGCAAATCGAGGCGCGCGTGGCCGAGGCCGCCCGGATGCTGGATCTCGCGCCGCTTCTCCAGCGCAAGCCGGCCCAGCTTTCGGGCGGCCAGCGCCAGCGTGTCGCCATGGGCCGCGCTATCGTGCGAAATCCCGCCGTCTTCCTGTTCGACGAGCCGCTGTCCAACCTCGATGCCAAGCTGCGAGTGCAGATGCGTTCGGAAATCAAGACGTTGCACCAGAAGGTCAAGACCACCTCGATCTATGTCACACATGATCAGATCGAGGCGATGACGCTTGCCGACCGCATCGTCGTGCTCAATCACGGCAGGGTGGAGCAACAGGGTACGCCGCTCGAACTCTACAGGAAACCAGCCAATCTCTTCGTGGCTGCGTTCATCGGATCGCCGGCGATGAATATGCTTGAGGGTACGGTGG
The DNA here is from genome assembly GCF_018987265.1 of Rhizobium sp. WYJ-E13. Taxonomy (NCBI): domain Bacteria; kingdom Pseudomonadati; phylum Pseudomonadota; class Alphaproteobacteria; order Hyphomicrobiales; family Rhizobiaceae; genus Rhizobium; species Rhizobium sp. WYJ-E13. The sequence continues at coordinate 645,768 of NZ_CP076854.1, forward strand.
ATGGCGAGGACGGTAAGCCGGCCGCGCGTCTTTCGGATGGCACTGCGATCCGCATCACTGCCGACCGCAGGGTCCGCCCCGGTCAGGCAGTGACGATCGGCCTGCGTCCAGAGCATTTGACGCCGGGCGGCAGGGATGGAAATGCGCTTGCCGGGCAGACCCTGCTTGTCGAGCCGACCGGTGCCCAGACGCATGTCGTCTTCGATCTGGCCGGCCAGCCGGTCACGGCCGTGGTGGATGGGGATTATGCTGTCCGCTACGGCACCCGCTTCGAGGCCAATATCGCCAGCGAACAGGTCCATATTTTTGACCGCAATACTGGTCTGGCGCTCTGATTTTGAAAAGGTGCTGATCGGCCGGGGTGATTTTGCCGTCGATATCAAATGAAATCCGCCGCCAGTCGTATGATTGGCGGCGGATTTATTTCTGTCAGCGCTTATTCTGCAGGCTGTGCGACCGGTGCCAGGAGATCGCTGTCGTCGCGCAAATTTCCGTTCATTGCGGCGGCGAAGCGGGTCTGGTCGAGTTCGTTTTCCCAGCGGGCCACGACGATCGTGGCAACCGCATTGCCGACGAGGTTGGTGAGCGCACGGCATTCCGACATGAAGCGGTCGATGCCGAGGATGAGCGCCATCCCGGCGATCGGAACCGAGGGGACGACCGAGAGTGTTGCGGCAAGCGTGATGAAGCCGGCGCCGGTGATGCCGGCGGCACCCTTGGAACTGAGCATGGCCACGAGCAGCAGCAGGATCTGGTCGCCGAAGCTCAGATGCGTATCCGTTGCCTGGGCGATGAAGAGCGCCGCCAGCGTCATGTAGATGTTGGTGCCGTCGAGATTGAACGAATAGCCGGTCGGGATGACGAGGCCGACGACGGAACGCTTGCAGCCGGCGCGTTCCATCTTGTTCATCAGGCCGGGCAGGGCGGCTTCGGATGACGACGTGCCGAGCACCAGCAGTAGCTCTTCCTTGATATAGCGGAGCAGCGCCAGGATGGAGAAGCCGTTGTAGCGGGCGACTGCACCGAGCACGACCAACACGAAGAGCAGCGACGTCAGGTAGAAGGTGCCGATCAGGAAGGCGAGGTTGGCGATCGCGCCAATGCCGTATTTGCCGATGGTAAACGCCATGGCACCGAAGGCGCCGATCGGCGCGAACTTCATCAGGATTGCGACGAGACGGAAGACCGGAGCCGTCAGGACCTGGAAGAAATCCAGTACAGGCTTGCCGCGTTCGCCGACGGAGCCGAGCGCAATGCCGAAAACGACGGAGAAGAACAGCACCTGCAGGATGTCGCCCTTGGCGAAGGCGCCGACGATCGTGTCCGGGATGATGTTCATCAGGAAGCCGACGATCGTCGCGTCATGAGCCTGGGCGGCATAATTGTTGACGGCCTTCGTATCCAGAGTTGCCGGATCGATATGCATGCCGGCACCGGGCTGCAGCACGTTTGAGACAACGAGGCCGACGACGAGCGCCAGCGTCGAGAAGACGAGGAAGTAGCCGAGCGCCTTGCCAACCACGCGGCCGAACTTCTTGAGGTCCGCCATGCCGGCAATGCCGGTTGTCACTGTCAGGAAGATGACGGGCGCGATCACCATGCGCACGAGCTTGATGAAGGCATCTCCAAGAGGCTGCAGCGAAGCGCCTAGAGAAGGGTAGAAGTGGCCAAGCAGAATGCCGGCGGCGATAGCCGTGAGAACCTGCACATAGAGGTGCTGGTAAAGGGGAGTTTTGCCGCGCGGTGTGGCGGCGTTCATAGCAATATCCATAGTGTCCTCCACTGTGCCGGACGCCGATGCGGCGGGCGGGCAAGTCATGATGGTCAAACAGCCTCCCGACTGTTGAGGGTATGGTTTGCAACACGCATGCCAGTTTCCGTTGCGACTTAACCTATTGATATTTATAGCTGTCGCGCGCGATCATCAGCAGGCATGTGCGGATTTTCGCACAAAGTGATTTGCGCTCCGTGCGAATATATGCACAATGCTCTCATGCTCCAGCGGACCGCATGCGAACGTTTCCTGACGCCCGAACAGCTCGGCCGGCGCTCCCGGTTGGTCTGGCTGATATTTGCCGTACTTGCTGCCATCCTGATCGGTACGGCGCTTTACGGCGCCGGCATCTATGGTCGCCTGCAGGCGATCGCGGCGTTGGAGGAGCAGGGGCAGACAGACGCCAATCTCAAGGTGGCGCTGCTGCGCGCCGTGCTTGAGGGGCCGCGAGCCCTGCCGCTGCTTCTCGCTGATGATCAACAGGTGCGGGACGCTCTCGCTTCAGGGCAGGGCGAGGCCGTCATGGGGCTTGACCGTAAGCTTCAAAGCCTCGTTGCCGGCACGCGGGCCTCGGTTCTCTATGTCACCGGCAAGAACGGCATCGCGATCGCGTCCAGCAATTGGCAGGAGCCTCTGAGCTTTGTCGGCAACGACTATTCCTTCCGTGACTATTTCCGCCGCGCGATGGAAACGGGTACGGCTGAGCATTTCGCGCTCGGCAATGTCAGCAACCGGCCTGGCCTTTATATATCCCGGCGAGTGGGGGATGATGCGGCTCCGCTCGGCGTGGTCGTCGTTAAAATGGAATTCGATCAGCTGGAATCCGACTGGCGCGATGCAGCCCGGCCGGCCTATGTCACTGACGAGCATGGTGTTGTGCTGATTACCAGCCTGCCGTCCTGGCGTTTCATGACGGCCACGCCCTTGCCGCAGGAAAACCTGGCAGCGATCAGGAACAGCCTGCAATTCGGCGAGGCGCCGCTGTTGCCTCTGCCGATCAATCAACGGCAGGTGCTGCGGCCAGGAGCCGCGATCGTGCATGCCATCCTGCCGGGGGGCGGCGGGGAAGGCGAGTTCCTGCGATTGCGCACGGAGGTGCCGTCGACGTCCTGGCAACTGGAATATCTCGTACCGACCGAAGTGCCCATTGCCTCTTCGGTGCGCGAGTGGCGGCTGCTGACACTGGCCGGGCTCCTTCCGGTGCTGGCAATCATGACCTTCCTGCTGCGCCGCCGCCAAATCGTCGTCATGCGTATTGCAACCGAACGCGCTGCGCGTGAGCTGTTGGAACGCCGGGTGCTGGAGCGGACCGAGGACCTGAGCCGTGCTCGCGACCGGCTGCAGGAGGAGATATCCGATCACCGCGCGACTGAGGCAAGGCTGCAGGTGGTGCAGCAGGAACTCGTGCAGGCAAACCGACTGGCGATCCTTGGCCAAGTCGCCGCCGGTGTGGCACACGAGATCAACCAGCCGGTGGCGACCATCCGCGCCTATGCCGACAATGCCCGCACCTTCCTCAAGCGCCAGCAGCCGCAATCGGCCGACGACAATCTCGATGCCATTGCCAGCCTGACGGAACGTATCGGCACGATCACCGAGGAACTGAAGGCCTTCGCCCGCAAGGGCCGCACTGCAGCCGAACCGGTGGAACTGCGTGCCGCGATCGAAGGGGCTGTTGTGCTGCTGCGAAGCCGCTTTGCCGGTCGGCTGGATGCGTTGAATATCAGGCTGCCATCTCCCGATCTGAAGGTGAGCGGAAACCGCATTCGCCTGGAGCAGGTGCTGATCAATCTCTTCCAGAATGCGCTGGAAGCGCTTGAGGGCAGGGAGGGAGCAAAGGTAGACATCTTCTGCGACGAGGCTGACAGCGAGGTGGCCGTGACTGTCGCCGATAACGGCCCCGGCATATCGAAAGACATTCTTGGTTCGCTCTTTTCTCCTTTCAACACCTCGAAGGAAAAGGGCCTCGGCCTCGGGCTCGTCATCTCCAAGGATATTATTGCCGATTACGGCGGTCGTATCGAGGTCGAGAGCAACGAGAGCGGCACCTGCTTTACCGTCTATCTGCAGAAAGCACAGGCATGAGTGACATGATCCCGGTCTTCCTTATCGATGACGACAAGGATCTCCTGAAGGCGACGAAGCAGACGCTGGAGCTTGCCGGCTTTGAAGTCTCGACCTTTTCTGCCGCCTCAGAAGCGCTGAAGGCACTCAGGTCAGAATTTTCCGGGGTCGTGGTCTCGGATATTCGCATGCCGCATGTCGACGGGCTGCAGCTCTTCGACCGTATCCGCCGGCTGGATGAGGACCTTCCGGTGATCCTGATCACCGGGCACGGCGATATTCCGATGGCCGTCAAGGCGATCCAGGACGGAGCCTATGACTTCATCACCAAGCCTTTCGCAGCCGACCGGCTGGTGCAGAGCGTGCATCGGGCAGCGGAAAAGCGCCGGCTGGTGCTGGACAACCGATCGCTGCGCGAGGCTGCCGAACAGGCGCAGGGCGATCTGCCGCTGATCGGCCAGACGCCGGCCATGGAACGCCTGCGGCGGACACTTCGGCAAATCGCCGATACCGATGTCGATGTGCTGGTGACCGGCGAAACCGGCAGCGGCAAGGAAGTTGTGGCAAGCCTGCTGCACCGCTGGAGCCGCCGCGCCAAGGGAAATTTCGTCGCCCTGAACTGCGGCGCCTTGCCGGAAACGGTGATTGAGAGCGAACTCTTCGGCCATGAGGCCGGCGCCTTTACCGGCGCCCAGAAGAGGCGTGTCGGCCGCATCGAGCATTCGAGCGGCGGAACGCTGTTTCTCGACGAGATCGAAAGCATGCCGGCCTCCGCACAGGTGCAGATGCTGCGCGTCCTGGAAATGCGTGAAGTCATGCCGCTCGGCACCAACGAGGTGCGGCCCGTCGACCTGCGTGTCGTTGCCGCCGCCAAGATCGATCTTGCCGATCCGCGCGAGCGCGGCGGTTTTCGCGAGGATCTTTACTATCGCCTCAATGTGGTGACGATCAGCATCCCGCCGCTCCGCGACCGACCAGATGACATCCCGCTTCTTTTCGCCCATTTCACGGAACGCGCTGCCAACCGCTTTAAGCGCCCCATTCGCTCGGCTTCACCTGAACTTTACTGCGACTTGAAAAGCCATGACTGGCCGGGCAACGTGCGCGAGCTCTCGCATTTCGCCGAGCGCTTCGTGCTTGGCCTCGAGATCACGCCGGAGGAATCGAAGCAGAACAGGACGGATGACAAAGAGGCCTCCCTCCCTCTGCCGGCGATGATCGACCGCTACGAGGCCGATATCATTCGCGAGACGCTGACCCGCAACGAGGGGAACGTGCGCCGGACCATCGAGACACTCGGGATCCCGCGCAAGACCTTTTATGACAAGCTGCAGCGGCACGGCATCGAGCGGGCCGCTTTCCGCCCTTCGAAGGCGGATAGTTGAGATGACTGGTTCGAGCATTTGCGGCACCAGGGCATCGTCAATTTCATGCCGGCTATCTCACAACGCTCAGCGATGCCGGCGACAGGATCGGTATCGAATACCGCAAGAGAGGAAGCCGTGAGACGATCGCTTTCCCGGTCGACTGGATTGTCAATTGCAGGGGCATGGAATGTGCCGGCAGGGTTTTGCCGCTGCGGATCCACTCGGGTTCGGAATTTCGGTCCACCGGGAGACGCACGCGCTGAATTCAGAAGGCGTGGTGCAATCGAACCTCTATGCAGTGGGCGCATTGACGGCCTGTCAATTCTGGGAAATTACCGCCGTTCCCGATATCAGGGTCAGGCAGAACAGGTCGCTGCACAGATAATAACGTGAGAAAGACCTAAAGCCTCAATCGCATGGGTTGAACCGCCAGCGTGTTTTCGATCAGGCATTACTTCTCTCGCTGAGGTCTCCTGGAGCCACATCTCAAATGCGGACGGCGAGGAATCCTCGCTCCAGCGAATCACGCAGCCCTCACGGCATCAGCACATGTTCACGTCATTGGCGTGAAGGTGCGCGGCGCTCTCATCAAAACCGCGCGCGAATGATACTCCCGGCGCTGTCGCAAAGCTATAGAGATGGTCAATTTTCGAGGATCAATTCGGTGGGTTGCGTGCACTTTTTTGTGTAGCGATGCCGGAATGCCAGCCATGTCTTATTTCCGCCTCTGAGGATCTTGATCTTTCAAAACATTGGCGCACCATCTTACTTAGCGAAGGCGAAAATCGCTGAGGCAGACCTTTATAGGAGGGCCTATGCTGAACAACTCCCTATTTGATGCGTTCACCCGTAACTACGAGTCTCGCCGCGAGACGGATATGTCTATCGCGGAATATCTTGCTTTGTGCAAGGAGGATCCGATGGCCTATGCCAATGCCACCGAGCGGCTGCTGGCGGCAATCGGCGAACCTGAGATCGTCGATACAGCCAAGGATTCGCGGCGCGGTCGGGTGTTCATGAACAGAACCATCCGAACCTACCCGGCCTTCTCAGGTTTTTTCGGTATGGAAGAGACGATCGAGCGCATCGTTTCCTTTTTCCGGCATGCGGCCCAAGGCCTCGAAGAGCGTAAGCAGATCCTCTACCTGCTCGGCCCGGTCGGCGGTGGTAAGTCCTCGCTTGCGGAGCGCTTGAAGCAGCTGATGGAGGTCAATCCGATCTATGTGCTGAAGGCCGGCGACGACTTGAGCCCGGTCTTTGAAAGCCCTCTTAACCTCTTCGATCCCTTGACCATGGGGCCGTTGCTGCTTGAGCAATACGGCATTCCGACCCGCCGCCTCACCGGCCTGATGAGCCCGTGGTGCCTCAAGCGCCTTGATGAATTCGACGGCGATATCTCACGCTTCCGCGTGGTGAGAATCCAACCATCGAGACTGCGCCAGATCGCGATTTCCAAGACCGAACCGGGCGACGAGAACAACCAGGATGTCTCATCGCTGGTCGGCAAGGTCGATATTCGCAAGCTCGAGCACTATTCGCAGAGCGATCCCGATGCCTACAGCTATTCCGGTGGTCTCAACCGCGCCAACCAGGGCGTGCTGGAATTCGTCGAGATGTTCAAGGCGCCGATCAAGATGCTGCATCCGCTGCTGACGGCGACTCAGGAAGGCAACTATATGGGCACCGAGAATATCGGTGCGATCCCCTTTTCGGGTATCATCCTTGCCCATTCGAACGAAGCGGAATGGCAAAGCTTCAAGGCCAACAGGAACAATGAAGCCTTTATCGACCGTATCTGCGTCATCAAGGTTCCCTATTGCCTCAGGGTCACGGAGGAACAAAAGATCTATGAAAAGCTGATCGAAGGATCGGAACTTGCGAATGCGGCCTGCGCGCCGGCAACACTGGAAATGCTGGCTCGCTTCTCCGTCCTGTCACGGCTTCGCAAGCATGAGAATTCCAATCTCTTCTCCAAGATGCGCGCCTATGACGGCGAAAGTCTGAAGGAAACCGATCCGCGCGCCAGGAGCGTGCAGGAATATCGCGATGCCGCTGGCGTCGATGAAGGCATGGACGGAATATCGACACGTTTCGCGTTCAAGGTTCTTGCGTCGACCTTCAACCACGACGCGACGGATATCGGCGCCGATCCCGTTCATCTGATGTATGACCTGGAACAGGCCATCCGCCGCGAGCAGTTTTCCGAGGAGACGGAAAAACGCTACATGGAGTTTATCAAGGCGGAGTTGGCGCCGCGTTATGCGGAATTCATTGGCAACGAGATCCAGAAGGCCTATCTGGAATCCTACTCCGACTACGGCCAGAACCTGTTCGACCGTTATGTGGATTATGCCGATGCCTGGATCGAAGACGTCGATTTCAAGGACCCGGATACCGGTCAGATGCTCGACCGCGAACTTCTGAACCAGGAACTGACGAAGATCGAAAAGCCTGCGGGCATCGCCAATCCCAAGGATTTCCGCAACGAGATCGTCAAGTTTTCGCTCAGGTCGCGTGCTGCCAATGGCGGCAAGAATCCTTCCTGGACGAGTTACGAAAAGATCCGGGAGGTGATTGAAAAGCGGATGTTCTCGCAGGTCGAGGATCTTCTGCCGGTCATCTCATTCGGATCGAAGAAGGATAGTGAGACCGAAAAGAAACACAGCGAATTCGTCTCGCGCATGGTGGCGCGGGGCTACACGGAACGGCAGGTTCGCCGGCTGGTGGAATGGTACATGCGCGTCAAGCAGGCGAGTTAGGTAGGCTGTCCGAGCGAGTACCCATGTAGGAGCAAACATGCACATCATAGACCGGCGGCTTAATCCGCGCGGTAAAAGTTTGGAAAATCGACAAAGGTTTCTACGGCGTGCCAAGGACGCCGTGGAGCAGGCGGTGAAACAATCTTTGCAGAACCGCTCCATCCGCGATGTGCTTGATGGCGGCGAAGTCACTCTTCCGATCGGCGGCATGGCCGAACCGGGCTTCCACCGGGGTGGAGGCGGAATTCAGGACCGCATCCTTCCAGGCAATCAGGAATTCGTCGAGGGCGATTTTATCAAGCGGCCACCGGCATCGGGCCGTGGCCGGTCGAAGGAGGCAGGAGAGGGCGATGGCGAGGACGGCTTCCGTTTCGTGCTCACGCGGAAGGAATTTCTCAATATCTTCCTCGAAGATCTGGAGTTGCCCGACCTCGCCAAACGCAAGCTGAGCGAGACCGAGGAGGTGACGCCGCAACGGGCCGGCTTCTCCGTTTCCGGCTCCCCCTCTAACATCGCCGTTGGACGCACGACCCGCCTTGCCATGATGCGGCGTCTTGCGCTTCACCGCCCGAAAGCGGAGGAAATCGAAGCGCTTCAGAAGCAGATCGACGAATGCGACAGCGAGGAAGAGCGCCTGCTTCTTGAGGAGGAACTGAGGACGCTGACGACCAAGAGCAGGCGCATTCCCTATATCGATCCTCTCGACGTGCGCTACCGGCGCTTCGAAAACACGCCGAAACCTGTCGTCAAGGCGGTGATGTTCTGCCTCATGGACGTTTCCGGCTCCATGAGCGAACATATGAAGGATCTCGCCAAGCGCTTTTATCTGCTGCTCTATCTCTTCCTGTCGCAACGCTATGAAAAGGTCGAGATCGTCTTCATCCGCCATACGGAGAAGGCGGAGGAGGTCGACGAGGAGACCTTCTTCTACAGCCCGGCGACAGGCGGAACCCTGGTCTCCAGCGCGCTGGCCGCCATGCGTTCGATCGTTGCCGCGCGCTTCGATCCGACGGAATGGAACATCTATGCGGCCCAGGCTTCGGATGGCGACAATTCCTATTCCGACGGCACTTTGACCGGCCGGCTGCTTCAGCAGGAGATCCTGCCGGTCTGCCAGTATTTCGCCTATATCGAGGTTGGAGAGGAAGGCGGGGACTCTTCGATCTCCCGGTCACCGCTCTGGACGCTTTATGATGAGATCCGCTCTGAGGCACTTCCCCTTGCGATGCGCAAGGTCTGCCGCAGGAACGAGATATTTCCAGTCTTCCATGACTTGTTTCAGAAGAAGAGCGCCAAGGCGGGAGCAGCACCATGAAAGCCAGCGCAGGGCATAAGGGAAAGCTGCTGTTTGAAGGCGCTGATTGGGATTTCCCGGCCTTGCAGCGCATTCACGATGCCTGCGAGGAGATCGCGCTTGGGGAACTGGGACTGGATGTCTATCCGAACCAGATCGAGGTCATCACGTCCGAACAGATGCTCGATGCCTATTCTTCGACCGGCATGCCGCTCTTCTATCGCCACTGGTCCTTCGGCAAGCACTTTGCCCACCACGAAGCATTCTACCGCCGCGGGATGCGCGACCTCGCCTATGAGATCGTCATCAACAGCTCGCCCTGCATCTCCTACCTTATGGAGGAGAATACAGCGACCATGCAGACGCTGGTCATTGCGCATGCGGCCTTCGGCCACAACCACTTCTTCAAGAACAACTATCTTTTCAAGCTGTGGACCGATGCCGAGGGCATCCTCGATTATCTCGACTTCGCCAAGGGTTATATTTCCCGCTGCGAGGAACGCTATGGAGAGGTAGCCGTCGAGCGAACGTTGGATGCCGCCCATGCGCTGATGTCGCACGGCGTACACCGCTATGCCGGCAAGACGCAGGTGGACTTGAGGCAGGAGGAAAAGCGGCAGCAGGAACGCCGCGCCCATGAAGAGAAGATCTTCAACGATCTCTGGCGGACGGTGCCTGTCGGTCAGAAGCGCAACAAGTCGGACCGCGATCTGGAGCACAGACGAGCCGCACTCGGTTTACCGCAGGACAATATCCTCTACTTTCTCGAAAAATCGGCGCCCCGGCTCCATTCCTGGCAGCGCGAGATATTGCGCATCGTCCGCCACGTCGCCCAGTATTTTCATCCCCAGCGCCAGACCAAGGTGATGAACGAGGGAACCGCCACCTACGTCCACTATAACATCATGAAGCGTCTGCATGAGCGCGGACAGATCAGCGACGGCAGCTATTTCGAGTTTCTGAAATCGCACACGAATGTCGTTTTCCAGCCCATGTTCGACGACCGTCGCTTTTCCGGCTTCAATCCCTATGCGCTCGGTTTTGCGATGATGCAGGATATCGAACGCATCGTGAAGGAGCCGACAGACGAGGATCGCGAGTGGTTTCCTGATATCGCCGGACGAGGCGATGCCATGGCTGTCCTGCGCGATATCTGGGCCAATTACCGCGACGAGAGTTTCGTCAGCCAGTTCCTTAGCCCCCGCCTCATGCGGCAGTGGCGCATGTTCCAGCTCCACGACGATCCGGAGATTGAGGAGGGTATTCTGGTTTCGGCAATCCATGACGAGCGCGGTTATCGGCGCATCCGCCGGCAGCTCTCACGCGACTACGACATAGGTCATACCGATCCGGCGATTGAGATCATCGATGTCGACCTCGCCGGCGACCGCAGACTGCTGCTGCAGCACCGGGCCACCAATGACGAGTTCCTGGAAGAGGACGACCTGAAGCTCGTTCTGCAGCACCTTGCCGATCTCTGGAGCTATGACGTTCTTCTGGAAGAGCTCGACAGCAAGGACAGTATCGTGCGGAAGCATGTCGCCCATGCGCGTAGCTTTTCGCGACAAAGCGAATTCGCCTGAGCGGGCGGGATCCTGTCTGCATTCAAGAGACGTGATTCTTCAAACGTGATTGGACAGGCGACGCAGTTGGGATCAACCTTCTGGTGGGGGCGTGCAGTCTATTATTCCCAATAGGAGGCCGCTATGGAACAATACGCAGTCGATCAGCTCAAAGCTATAGCCAGGGTCAGCCGCACCACTCCGCAACTGTCTCGCGCCGAGCGCCTGGACCGGTGGGCGGAGCTCCTGGAAAGCGATCCCGCGCGTTCGCTCGTTACCCTTCGGGAAACCGAATATCTGCCCCGTGACCAGCGGGTGATGATGAGGATCGCCGGGTCGCCCATATCCGTAGCCTATGCCGATCCGGTTCTGCGTGCCGCAGGTCTCGAGGGTGATACCTATGGGGACGCCCAGAGCTTTTTCGATCTCAACGATCGACAGCTGCACGGGCTCGTCTGCTCCTGCCATTTTGGAGCACAGGTCGATGCAGGTGTCGTCGCCCGCCATCTGAGGGCAGCCGCCATGCCAGGTGTGAAGGGTATCCTGGCACGCATGCGGCTGCTTTTCACGCGATAGGCTGCGGCCATACAATTTTGGCGACTAGAGACCGGGCAGCGGAACCGGGCTGGTGAAGTGCGGCACGTCTTAGCCGCGTTTCACCTGCGGCCGGGCGGCAAGCTGCAGATACCAGTGGCGGACATTCGGGACGTCGCTGAGGTCGATCTTGCGGCGCATAAAGCGCGAAACCCAGGGCCAGACGGCCATATCGGCGATGGAATAGTCGCCAACGAGATACTACCGGCCCTGGAGTCGTGTATCGAGTCTCTCATAAAGCCTGATAGTGTCCCTGCGGAAAAGCGCCTCTGCAAAGGGTGCGCAGCTTTCATTATAGGTCAGGAAATAACGCGCATGGCCGAGCGTCACCCGAACCTGTCCATCTGCCACATCAGCCGTTCGATGGTGTGATGGCGGGCAGCGCCGTCGTTCGGCAGGAATCGGCCGTTTTTCGGCGAGATAGAGAAGAACAGCTCCAGGCTGGGCAAGCGTGATGCCAGGCATGGCAATCATCGGCTCCCCCGATACCGTGCTGCGCGCACTGGAGGCCTATGAGAGGGCCAGTGTCGAAACTTTCATTCTTTCCGGCATGCCACTGCTTGAGGAAGCCGATCGTTTCGGCGAAAAGGTTTTGCCGCGTCTCGACGTCAGCAGGGAAGTGTCAAAGGCGCGCAATTACACCTGGTCGACGCTCTTCGATCGCGACCTGTCGACCGTCAAGAGCGGCTGACAACACGGCAAGAAAGCATGTTCAGTGATAGCAAGCGAATTTCATTCAGCCGAACAGGAGGCAAGAGGCGACGGGCTTGCAGCCCGCATTCTGAGGGCGATCGAAGCCGTGCTCGGCGTGGCAGCTGCGTCTGTGCTTGCCGTGCTGCTCGTCATGGTGCTGGTCACGGTCTGCATGCGCTACTTCTTTGCTGCCGGTTTTATCGGTGCGGAAGATCTCGGCATCTGGCTACATGTGCTGCTGATCGGGCTCGGTGCCCCGCTTAGCCTCAACAGTGCGCTCGCCATGCGTCTCGATGTCTTCGTCAACATGCTGCCGGAGCAGCTGCGTCCGGCAACACAGATCGCGGCCGATGTTTTTACCGTGCTGTCCGGCTTGATCCTGAGCTTCGGCGGCAGCGAGATCATGACCATGCTCGGCGGCACGTCCCCAACGCTCGGCGTGCCGGAATGGATCCGCTTCGGTTTCCTTGGCGCCGGCGGCACGCTGATCCTCATCGTCCTTCTGCTGCAGCGCATCGCTGAAGGGAAGGCGTTGCCGGTCCTGGTCGCCTTCGCGATAGGGGCGGCACTCTATGCCGGTATCCCGCAGTTCACCATCGAGCTTGACTGGCCGCCCAGTATCTATCTTGGCCTGATCGCGGCAATCGGCCTGGTCCTCGCCGCCCCGCTGCCGCACGCGTTCCTGGCCGCCGCCTATATCGTCATCGCCTTCGGCAGCAGCCTGCCAGAACCGGCGATCGTCTCTTCGACCGTCACGGGCGTCTCGAAATTCCTGCTGCTCGCCATACCCTTCTTTCTGCTCGCCGGCGGATTGTTAACGGTATCGGGCGTCGCGAATCAGCTCGTTCGCTTTGCTGCTGCCATGGTGGGCCATCGTCGCGCCGGACTTGCCCAAACGACGCTGTTGACCAGTGTGCTTTTTTCCGGTGCCTCCGGCTCTTCGGTGGCCAATGCCGCCTTCGGCGCGTCGACCTTCCAGCCGGAACTCGTTCGCCACGGTTATCCGCCGGCGAAGGCTGCGGCGATCATCGCCGCGACCTCGGTGCTCGACAACGTCATCCCGCCGTCGATCGCCTTCCTGATCCTGGCGACCGCCACCAATCTTTCGGTAGGCTCCCTGTTGGTCGGCGGTTTCTTTGCCGGCGGGCTCATGGCCATCTGCCTTGCCGTTGCCATTCATCTGACTGTCCGCGATCAGGCACCGTTGCCGCGTGCCACAGCAGCGCAGCGCTGGCAGTCGTCCGTCCAGGCGATCCCGGCCTTCGGTCTCGGTGTCATCGTCGTGGTCGGCATCCGCATCGGCATCGTCACGACGACGGAAGCTGCTGCACTTGCCGCCTTCTACACCTTCCTGCTCGGCATCGGTGCGCGTCTTGGCGTCCTCTCGCTCTATGCCGCCTTCCGGCAGGCGGCTATCGAGGCTGCGGCGATCGGCTTGCTGATCGGCGCGGCCGGTCCCTTCGCCTTCCTGCTTGCCGTCGATGATGTCTCCGGCCTGATCTCCAACCTGACGACGGCGCTTGGCGGTAGTGGTCTCGCCGTGATCCTGCTCTCCAACATCATCCTCCTCGTCGTCGGGCTGGTTCTCGATATCGGCGCTGCGATCCTGCTGTTCGGGCCGATCCTGCTGCCAGCCGCCGTCGCCGCCGGCATCGATCCCATCCATTTCGGCGTCATCATCGTGGTCAATCTGATGATCCACGGGCTGACACCACCGCTCGGCATGCTGATCTTCGTCGTCAGCGGCGTGACCCGCATTCCAGCCTCCGCCCTGTTCAAGGCAGTCGTTCCCTATCTGCTTGCCCTTCTCGTCTCGCTCGCAATCCTTTGCGCCTGGGCGATCATCTTCTAACCGACAGGACCTCATTCATGGACAATCTCAACCGGCGCAATTTCCTGAAGACCGCCGCGATTGCCGGCACTGCCCTTGCCGCACCGGCCTTCGTTCGCACGGCGTCTGCCCGCACGACGACGATCACCATCGCCTCACTCCTCGGCGACGACAAGCCGGAGACCAAGATCTGGGTGAAGATCAGCGAGTTGGTCGAAGCCAAGCTGCCTGGTCAGTTCAAATTCAACATCGTCAAGAACGGCGCGCTTGGCGGCGAAAAGGAGGTGGCGGAGGGCGTTCGTCTTGGCTCCATCCACGCCAGCCTTTCGACGGTCTCATCGCTCTCCGGCTGGGCGCCGGAACTGCAGATCCTTGATCTTCCCTTCCTGTTCCGCGATGCCGATCATGTGCGCCGTACCGTCAGCGGCGATATCGGCACCGATCTGAGGGGCAAGCTGCAGGCGCAGAATTTCGTCGTCGGCGATTTCATCAATTATGGCGCCCGTCATCTCCTGACCAAGGAGCCAGTGATGCGCCCGGAACAGCTCAAGGGCAAGCGCATCCGCGTTATTCAGAGCCCGCTGCACACCAAGCTCTGGAGCGCCTTCGGCACGACGCCGATCGGTATCCCGATCACCGAAACCTATAATTCGCTGGCAACCGGTGTTGCCGACGCGATGGACCTCACCAAGTCCGCCTACGCCGGCTTCAAGCTCTACGAGGTCGTGCCCTACATGACCGAGACCGGCCACATCTGGGCGTCGGGCATCATCTATTATTCCTCGACCTTTTGGGGTGGCCTCAACGACGAGCAGAAGACCGTCTTCCAGCAGGCGTCCAGCGAAGGTGCAGCCTATTTCAACCAGCTCATCGTCGATGACGAGGCGGCATCCGTCGAAGTCTCGCTGAAGAACGGCGGCAAGCTGCTGAAGCCGGAAGCTTTCGAGGAATGGCAGAAGGGTGCCAAGGGCGTTTGGGACGATTTCGCTTCCATCGTCGGCGGGCTGGACCGCATCAAGGCCGTCCAGTCGGCCTGAAGAAATTCTGACCGCAAGGCTGGCTTGTCAGCCAGCCTTGCTCACCTTTTGGGGCGACGCTGATGCCGTCGAGTTCACGCCGGCTCCTCTTCCAGTATTTTCACCGGCCGGTCCCACTGGATGAGCACGACACAGCCCGTATCGCTCCATACCGAATGTTCGGTGCCAGGTGCATTGACGATGTAACTGCCGCGGCCGTAATCGCCCGCTTCATCGGATTGGACGCCGTCAAGCACAAGGATGGTTTCCAGCCCCTCATGACGATGGCGGGGGACGCTGGCGCCGGCCTCGTATTTCAACAATGCGACGCCTGGCTGATCACCTTCGAAGCGGCGGATCCAATGGATGGTTACGTCGTCGCGGAAGGGGCCGAATTCCAGATCCTTCCAGCCGCCGGATGTGAGCAGTTCGCGGGTCGTTTCAGGCATGAGCGATGCTTTCCAAGATATCGTCGACATGGGCCGTCCAGCCGACGATCGCGCCTTGGGCACGGATCATGGCGATGGCGGCCGCCTTGAATTCGGGGAAATAGCTTTCCGTCGCCTCTTCGGCGAGCAGGCATTCGTAGCCGCGGTCATTTGCCTCCCGCATGGTCGTCTGCACACAGACTTCCGTCGTCACACCGGCGAAGACGAGCTGTTCAATACCCTTTTCCTGCAAGATATCGCCAAGCTCAGTGGCATAGAAGGCGCCCTTGCCGGGCTTTTCAATGACCACTTCGCCCTTGACGGGCGCAAGTTCCGGCAGGATTGCCGTACCGGGCTCGCCCGAAATCAGGATCCGGCCCATAGGGCCTTCGTCGCCGATCCGGAGCATCGGGCTGCCGCGATCGCGTTTTGCCGGCGGCAGGTCCGAGAGGTCGGGCCTATGACATTCCATCGTATGGATGACCGGCAGGCCGGCATTACGGAAGCCCTGGATGAGGCGCTTGACATCGGGCACGATCCTGGTGATGCGACTGACATCATTGCCGAGGCTGGCGCCGAAGCCGCCGGGCTCGGCGAAGTCGCGCTGCATGTCGATGACGATGAGGGCGAGCCGGTCGTGCTTCACCGGAAAGGCGAAGGGTTCTGCCTTGATCTCCGCCATCAGTGATGCCCCGCCATGTGGGCGCCGATGATGCCGATATTGGCGGAGAGGGCCGGTGTCTCGTAAACCAGCCTGCCCTCGGAAATCACCATGATGCGGTCGGACATTTCGAGCAGTTCGTCGAGGTCTTCGGAGAGCAGCAGTACAGCCGCCCCGGAATTGCGGGCCTTCATGATGCGGGCCCGGATCTCGGCGACGGCTGAGAAGTCGAGGCCGAAACAGGGGTTCGAGACAATCAGCAGATCCACCTCGCCGGTCAGCTCGCGGGCGAGCACGGCGCGCTGCACATTGCCGCCTGAAAGTGCCGCGATCGGCGATGAAGAAGAGGCCGTCTTCACCTTGAAGTCAGAAATCAGCGCCGTGGCGCGTTTCTTCATCCTGCCCTTGCTAAGCCAGATCGCGTCCTTGCCGTCGGCCCTCAGATCGAAGGTCCGGAAGGCGAGGTTCTCGCTGACCGTCATGCGCGGGGCACAGGCATTCTGCAGCGGCTCCTCCGGGATGAAACGGACATTGTTCCTGCGGGTCTCGGGACGTGTCGCGCCATAAATCTCGCCATTGACGCTCACACGGCCGGTATCGGTCGTCCGCTGTCCGGCCAGGATTTCCGTCAGCTCCTTCTGGCCGTTGCCCGATATGCCGGCGATGCCGACGATCTCGCCCGAGCGGACCGTGAGATTATCTATCTCGATGGTCTTGAGGCCCGAGCGGTCCGGTGCCTTGACCTGCTCGACGGTCAGGACAGGCTTGGCGGTCTCTGAAACCGGAACGCGGGTGTCGAGTTCAGCAAGCTTGACGTCGCCGATCATCATTGCCGCCATATCGGCGGTGGAGAGCTCGCCGACCTTGCCGGTGCCGACCAGCCTGCCGCGCCGCAGGATCGACACGGCATCGGCGAATTTCGTCACCTCGTGAAATTTGTGGGAGATCATCAGCACGGTCAATTCTCCGCGCTCGGTCATGCCACGCACGAGGCCGAGCATCTCATCGGCTTCGGCGGGCGTCAGTACGGAGGTCGGCTCGTCGAGCACCAGGAAGGAGCGGCCGAGATAGAGCTGCTTGACGATCTCCAGCTTCTGCTTTTCGCCGGCGGCAAGCTCGCTCACCGGACGATCAAGCGGGATCTTGAACGGCATGCGCTCTATGAAGGTCGCAAGTTCTCTCCGCTCTTTCGCCCAGTTGATGATGGCCGGGACTTCCGCACGGCTGATGACGAGGTTTTCAGCACCCGTCAGCGACGGGACCAGGGTGAAATGCTGGTAAACCATGCCGAGGCCATAGGTCGCTGCATCCTTGGGTGAAGCGACCGCCACTTCGCGGCCGTCGACGGAAAGCGAGCCCGATGTCGCGTGATAGAAGCCCATGATACATTTGACGAGCGTTGACTTGCCGGCGCCGTTTTCGCCGAGCAGAGCATGAAAGCTGCCGGAAGGCACCTTGATCGAGACGTGGTCGAGTGCGGTGAAGTTGCCGAATCGCATCGTCATGTCGATCGTGTCGATGCCGACGGCTTTGCCGGCTTGCGGGAGGGGAGTGTCGCGGACAGTGCTCATGGCAGCTGGCTCACAAACGTCTCGGAATTGGAGACGGAGCCGAAGACGCCGCCCTGCATCTTGACCATCTTGATGGCGGCGAGGTGGTTACCGTAATCGGTAGCCCCGCAGCAGTCTTCCAAAAGGAGGCATTCGAAGCCGCGATCGTTTGCCTCGCGCATGGTGGTCGAGACGCAGACATCGGTGGTGATGCCGGTGAGGATGATGTTCTCGATGCGCTTCTGGTTGAGGATCAGCTCCAGATCGGTGGCACAAAAGGAGCCCTTGCCGGGCTTGTCAATGATCGTCTCACCCTCGATCGGGTAGAGTTCGGGAATGATGTCCCAGCCCGGTTCGCCGCGGGTCAGGATGCGCCCACAAGGCCCAGGATCGCCGATCCCTGCGCCAATGCGCTGCGAGCGCCAGCGCTTGTTGGCCGGCAGGTCGGCCAGATCGGGGCGATGGCCCTCGCGGGTGTGAATGATGTGGTAGCCCTTGGCGCGCATGGCGGCGAGCACGCGTCTGATCGGTCCGATGGGTGCCTGGACCAGTGACAGGTCGTAGCCCATGTGGTCGACATAACCGCCCTTGCCGCAGAAATCGGTCTGCATGTCGATGATGATGAGGGCGGTATTGTCCGGCCGCAGGGCGCCGTTATAGGGCCAGGCATAGGGATCGGCGTCGATATAATGTCCTTTGCTCTCGACCATGGCGTCCATCGTCTTCTTCTCCTATTCACCCGCGAGTTTGAATGTTTCGCCGTAGCGGCGCGTCGGCTTGTCGAAACCGCAGGACGTACCGTCTGTGACCTTCACCTGATCTTCCCAGGGAAGACGGTATTTGCCGGCGATGAGATCGTGCATGTAGGTGTAGGGCGCATCATCAGCGCCGCCGGCCACGGCGACATAGCCGCGGTGGCCGAACTGGTAGATGTTGTTTTCGACACCCCAACCGAGGCGGGCTTCGCGCACGAGATCGGGGCGGACTTCGGCGGTGATGATCTCGTTGACGCGGCCCGATGTTCCGTGAGCGATGATCGAGCCGTCGAAATTGCAGATCATGCCTTCGCCCATCGAATCGAAGATGCCGTCCGAGCCGCACATGCAGACGCTCGCCGTGACCATGAGGTTGCAGAAGGCGTTCGACTGGTTGGTGAATTTCCAGCTTTCGCGGATTGGCGCCGTATAACCGGCGGTGCGGATCATGATCTCCGCACCCTTATAGGCGCATTCGCGCGCCATCTCCGGGAACATGCCGTCATGGCAGATGATGAGCGCCAGCTTTGCGCCCTTCGGCCCGTCGATGACGGGAATGCCGAAATTGCCTGGCTCCCAAGGCTCGACCGGCACCCAGGGGTGCATCTTGCGGTAATAGAGCTTCAGCTCGCCCTTGTCGTCGATGATGATGCCCGAATTGTAGGGCATACCATCGGGGTTCAGTTCCATGATCGAGAAGCAGCCCCAGATCGCATTCTCCCTGCACGCCTTCTTGAAGGCTGCGACCTCCGGCCCGTCGAGCGTGCACATGATCTCGGGATTGGTGTCCATCGACAAGCCATGCAGGGCATATTCCGGGAAAACGACGAGGTCCATGCCCGGCTGATTGCGCCGCGCCTTGCCGATGAGATCGATGATGACCTGCGTCTGGCGGGCGAGATCTTCCCTCGTGACGGTCACGGGAAGCTGCAGTTGCACGAGACCGATGCCGACGCCATGTTCCGACTTGTTCAATCCGCCGAGGCCATTCATGGCTTGGCTCCTTTCATGCTTATTCTGTTCGGGCTCATTTCGTCAGGGAAAGCGCGCCGGGCGCACCGGCGAGCGAGCGTGTCGGCGACGAGGTCGCGATCATGATGATGAGGGTCAGCATGTAAGGGGCAGCGTAGAAGAGGTAGTAACCCTGGGTCACGCCGACCGATTGCAGTGCCGGGCCGAGTGCGCCGGCGCCCCCGAAGAGAAGAGCGGCGAGGAAGCAGCCGATCGGGTTCCAGCGGGCGAAGATGACAAGTGCTACGGCCATCAGGCCTTGGCCGGAGGAAATGCCCTCGTTCCAAGAGCCAGGATAATAGAGCGAGAGATAGGCGCCGCCGACCGCCGCCAACGAGCCGCCGACGGCGGTGGCAAGCAGCCGCACGCGATCCGGATCGATGCCCATGGCGCGTGCAGCATCGGTACTGTCGCCGACGACTCGCAGGATCAGGCCGACGCGGGTGTTGCGGAAGGCCCACCAGAGGACAAAGGCGAGCGCAGCCCCGAGGATGAAGAGCGCGTTGATATTCAGCGCCGCCTGGATCTGCGGCATGCTCGACCAGAAGCCAAGCGGGATTGCCGGCAGATGCGGAGCGGCCGGCTGGATGAAGGATTTACCGAGGAAGAAGGCAAGACCGAGCCCGAACTGCATCATGGCGATGCCGATTGCGATATCGTTGACTTTCGGCCATTTGCAGATCCAGCCATGAACCAGACCGAAGACCGCGCCTGTCGCCATGGCCGCGAGCACGCCGAGCCAGGGCGAATTGGTCATGACGGCAACGGCGTAGGCCGTCATGGCGCCGAAGACGAGTGTGCCCTCGAGCCCGAGATTGATGCGGCCGGAACGTTCGGTGATCGTCTCGCCGAGGCTGACGAAGATGAAGGGTGTGGAAACGCGAATGGCGCCCGCAAGGATGGCGAGGGGAACACCCCAGATGCCGATGCCTGTCTCTTCCATCAGAGGCTCCTTTTCCAGAGGTCGGGATTGAAGATCCTGAAGCGGCCGTAGAAGGTCTCGCAGAAGAGGATGACGATGAAAAGCGTGCCTTGCAGCACGAGAACTGTGGCGTCAGGCAGGCCCATGCGGCGCTGGATGAGGCCGCCGGAGGCATCGATCCCGCCAAGCAGGATTGCGACCGGGATGATCGCCAGCGGATTGTGGCGGGCGAGGAAAGCGACGAGGATGCCGGTATAGCCGTAACCTGCTGCGAGCGAGGCATTTGCGCTGCCTTGCACCGCTGCTACTTCGATCATGCCAGCGAGACCCGCGAAACTGCCGGCGATCGCGGTGAAGCCGGCAATCAGCTTGCCGACCGGTAGGCCCTGGATCTGGGCGGCGCGCACATTGCCGCCTGCGATGCGGGCGGCAAAGCCGAAGCTCGTCACCTCGATCAGGACCCAGGAGAGGATGCAGGCGATGATGCCGATAAGGAGGCCCCAATGCACGTCCATGCCGGGAATGTTGCCGAGCATATAGTCAGCCGGCAGCGGCCTGGTCGAGGGTTTGTTGAGACTGGCGGGATCGCGCAGCGGTCCTTCGACGAACTGGTTCATCAGGGCGATTGCGATATAGGAGAGCAGCAGCGACGAGATCGTCTCGTTGACACCGCGGTAGTGGCGCAGGAAACCGGCAAGGCCGATCCAGATGCCACCGATGACCATTGCGGCAAGCCCCATGAGAATGAGGGTCGGGAAGACGGGGGCAAAGCCGGCAAGCGGCATGGCCATCGCCGCGGCGGCGACGCCGCCCAGCACGACCGCTCCTTCCCCGCCGATAATGACGAGGCCGAGGCGAGCGGGCAGGGCGACGCAGAGTGCCGTCAGGAGAAGGGGTGCGGCACGGCTTAAGCTGTTCTGCATCGAAAACCAGCTGCCAAAGCCGCCGGTGTACATGAGCTGGAAAAGTACCGCTGGCGATTTGCCGATCGCCAGGATGAAAAGAGAGAAGAGCGCAAGACCGATCAGGATGGCCGCAAGGCCGATGGCGATGGGTTCCGCCCGCCGCGCCATCCATTCGAGGATGGGACGGAGCGAAGCTGGTTTTTCGGAAACGACTGATATTGCGGGATCATTGGCCTGAACAGTCATGGCGCTTCTCCCTTCACGGTTACGCCGTGGACCCGACGACGCCCTCAACCAGATAATTCATGCTTTCGAGCTCGATCGCGTCTTCGGCGTAGTTCTTGTCGGCGGTTACGACCGTGTTGCCCTTGTTGTCCTTCAGCGGACCCTTGAAGACCGAGAAGCCGCCCTTCATCATCTCCGCCTGCGTGGCTTCGAAAGCCTTGCGACCTTCGGCAGAAACGCCAGGGCCGAGCGCGCTCATCTTGACGAAACCGTCCTTCAGGCCGCCGCGCACGAAGTTGCCGAGCTTCTCGCCGGCTTGTGCCTTCTTGACGAAATCGCTGTAGACGTTGCCCCAGGCCCATTCGGCACCGGTGAGGTATTTTTCGGGGGCAAGCGGGCTCTGGTTGGCGTGATAGCCGCAGACGAAGGCACCGCGGCCGGCAGCCGTCTCGACGACGACCTTCGGGCTGTCGACGTGGCAGGTAATGACATCGGCGCCCTGATCGATCAGTGCGTTGGTGGCTTCGGCCTCTTTGACGGCAAGCGACCATTCACCGGTGAAGATGACTTGGCAGGTAATAGTCGGATCGACCGTGCGGGCGCCGAGCAGGTAAGCGTTGATGTTCTGCAGAACCTGCGGGATCGGCTTGGCGGCGACAAAGCCGATCTTCTTGCTCTTCGTTGCATGGCCCGCGGCTATGCCGTTCAGATACTGGCCCTGGAAGATATAACCGAAATAGGAGCCGGTATTGGGCGGGTTCTTGCCCTCCTGCCAGAGGCCGCCGCAATGGCGAAACTGGATATCGGGGTACTTCGCGGCTATCGCCAGCATATGCGGGTCGAAATAACCGAAGGAGGTGGGGAAGAGCAGGGTCGCGCCATCGAGGTTGATCATCGATTCCATCGTCTTCTGGACATCGACAGTCTCGGGGACATTCTCTTCTTCGACGACGGTGACACCCGGCAGCGCCTTCACGGCAGCGGCACCCTCGGCATGCGACTGGTTGTAGCCGTAGTCGTCCTTGGGGCCGACATAGATGAAACCGACGGTGAGCGCGGTCTGCGCAAGAGCGCGCGATGAGAGGAGGCCTGGAGTTGCGCCGACAAGGGCGGTGGCGGCAGAAGCTTGGAGGAAATGGCGGCGGTTCATGGAAAGGAGTTTGGTCATCGGAATGCTCCTTGCGGCGGTTTCGCCGGTTCAATTGGCTACAGAAAAGTGTATGCAATGGCTGTGCCAAGTTTTATCCGATTGATTTTTCAGTAAATATTTAAAGATACTCGAAGATGCATAAAAAGTGTATGCATTTTTAAGCTCAATGAGATCAAAAACTGTGCATTGTCTATGAAGTAGGCTGGTTGTGACGTCCCCACATGCCCGCCTTAGTAAATACAGATGCTGAATGGTGGAATTTCTTATTTAAAACAATATATTATTGCTAGATTTGACTTTGATTCCTGGGCGATGCATGTGTATGCATCAGGCAACGGCGGAATCATCCCTTGAAGCAGGTCAGGCGCAGAGAGATCATCCGGGCAGGAACGACCGTCGAGCAGATGGTGCGGGCAATTGCCGACATGATCGTGACCGGGCAGATGCTGCCGGGCGACAAGCTTGACGAAATCTCGCTTGCCGCCCGTTTCGAGGTATCGCGTACACCGGTACGCGAGGCACTTCGTGAACTCGGAGCGATGGGGCTTATAGACCGGGAGCCCAACCGCAGCGCTGTCGTCACCAACGTGACAGAGTCCTATCTGCACTCGATGTTCGAGGCTATGGCGGAACTTGAAGGGGTCTGCGCGCGGCTTGCCGCCGAGCGGATGACGGTTGACGAGCGGCGCATGCTGGAAATGGAACACCGTGCTTCCGCTCGCCTTGTGCATCAGGGTGCGAAAGAGGACTACGCCGTCCACAATACCGAGTTCCACACGCGGCTCTATCGCGGTGCACATAACGAGCATATCTATGAACTGGTAACCCAGAGCCGGGCCAGGCTTGCGCCTTTCCGCCGTGCGCAGTTCCGGCTGCCGGGTCGGCTCGCGAAATCCTATGACGAGCACGACATGATCGTAACCGCGATCATGCGAGCAGATGGCGCAGCCGCTGCAAAGGCGGCCTATTCGCATGTGGAAATCGTCAGCGATGCCAGCGTCGTCTTTGCGTCCGCGAGAGAAAAATAGCTGCCACGGCCGGCATGGCTGTGCAAAGCGACAGTCCTCAGCCGCAACGTCTGGAACTGCAGATGTCATCAGACTCGGATAATCAAATCCCCGGTTATGAGGGTGCAGTGGAATTGACAGCATCCGGACCACGCCATAAGCCGAATTGTGACCAGCAATTGAAGAGGCATTATAATGTCGATCTGGATTGGGCGAGTTCTGTCAGCGGCGGTCGTTATTCTGCTTCTCGCCGATGCGGCCACTAATCTTTTTGCACCCGGTTTCATAAGGGCGGAAATGGAAGCGACCGGTTTCCCCGTCAATCTGGCCCCGGCACTCGGCATTATCATCGCGCTCTGCGCGATCCTCTATGCCGTTCCGAAAACGGCCTTCCTTGGTGCGATACTGATAACCGGTTTTCTCGGCGGCGCTATCTGCACGCATTTCCGCCTGGGCGAGTTTTTTACGCCTCCACAGATCGTCAGCCTTCTTCTCGGCATTGCCGCTTGGGGTGGCCTTTATCTGCGCGATCCGAGACTGCGCCAGTTGATTCCGCTGAATATGGTCTGAGCGCGTAGCGATCTCGTCCCGGAGTATCAAAGCGGCGGGCAATCGCGCTGTCCTTGTTCAAGAACAGGCGCGCGTGAGCGATCTGCGACCACGACGATAGCCATGCTTACCGGCTGGATTTCTTCCGCAGGAAATCGGCGGCTGGGTTCTGCAGACTCTCAGCCGCCGACAGAGACCTCGTCCGTCGAACAATCCAGTCCCGTCAAGTAAAAAGCTCGCCCTCAGGGTGAGGGCGAGCCAATACCATCTACAGGAGTGGAATTCTGTATCGATGGGTGAGGCCGATCCGGCAGGGAACCGGACCGGCCTCTTTCTTCTGAATTGGAGGTCACCAAACCAGAAGCTCGTGATGAAAAACCCCGAGATACGATCCCGGGGTCTTCAATGGTCAGATTAGAACGAACGCTGCAGGCGGAAGTAACCCGTCGTGGAGTCGTCGCCATCTTCCGGATCCAGGTACTGGACGGAAGCCTTGGCGTAGAAGTTGTCGACGATCTGGTAATCAACCGTCAGACCAGCCTTCCAAGCATCGCCGGTACCGTCGAAGCTATCCGGAACAGTGTCGAACGGGTCAGCACCGCCGATGTAGTTGCCGTAGTACTGAACGCCGGGGGTGATCTTCAGCTTGTCTGTTGCCTTGATGGCGTATTCGGCAGCAACTGCCCATTCAGCCGTCGAGTAGTAGGAGTTCGGGCCGCTGGAGTAGACAACAGCGAGGCCGAGCGTGCCCGGGCCGAGTTCAGCCGTACCCATAGCGCGGATTGCGCCGTCTTCGTTGTCGAAGTCCCATCCGCCGGTGATCTGGTAGCTGAAGGCGCCAGCCGTGCCGCCGATGCCGAAGGCAACGCCGACATTGTTCGGGCCGTCGTTCGCAATGAGGTCGCCGGTGACGGGATCCTCATCACCCTGGTAGACGCCGTCTTCCAGTTCGTCGACGCTGATGCCGGCGTAGAAGGTGCCGGTTTCGTACTGATAACGGATCGAGTTATGCAGCGTTACGACGGAACCGATGTCGTCCGTTTCGCCGGAGAGACCATCGTCCCACCAGGAGTAGAAGAGACCAGCGCGGAAGCCCGCGACGTCGAGGTAAGCGGAGTCGAGGATTGTGTCCTGGTCCGTCGCGTTGTCAGCGTTTGCCTGGAGAACGATCACGCCGGTGAGCGGACCGTATTCGGTGTCGCTCTTGGCCGTGAACTGAACCTGACCGCGGGTTACAGCATCCCAGTCAGAGTCGTTGTCACCGCCCTGGTTTTCGCCAACGTTAACCTGGAAACGGATGTAACCTTCGATCTTCAGGCAGGTTTCCGTGCCTGGGATGTAGAAGTAGCCGGTGCCGTAAGCGTCGCAGACGCGAACGTATTCAACCGGTTCCGGCTCGGCAGCAACGATTGCGTCTGCTGCGAATGCCGGTGCAGCGATGAGGGCAGCTGCAGAACCAAGCAACATCATACGAATGTTCATGGAAAGCCAATCTCCTAAGTTCGAGTGCGTTCCACGAAAGAACGTCCCCTCCAATTAAAGCCCGATCAATTCGGTAAGGCCTAAAATAACCGAAAGACGGGAGGGCTCAACAATGAATGCTCTCATTTTGCAGCGAATTCTAACTAAACCGCCATGTGTGTGACAGAAGTACAACACCCCTTGGACGGGTATTAACGAGAGGTAAAGTAGAATGGCGAAATATTGCTATATTAGGACGACTTAGCCGGATTGGCCGAGCGCAAATGGGGGCAAGGGTGGTTGTCGCTGAACGCTGAATTCATCGAATATCCCGCTGCGGCGAGCCTTTATTTGCCCATCTGGACGGGCTGCCGTGAGAAAATGCGGCTGGAAAATAGGCATTGGCTGGCAGGCGGTGCCGCCATCAGACCGTGCCGTAATGCGATTCTGAGCGATGATTCGCAGCCCGCCGAGGCGAGCCTTACCAACACGCACGACTCCAAAGGAGGCGTTTCTGTTCCGCGTCTAGGAAACTTAGACCTGTACGCGCCGTGCCTCCGGGTCAGGAATTGGCACTGCGGCCATCAGGGCCTTTGTGTAGTCTTCTAGAGGGTGTTCGAAGATTTGGCGGCGGGTGCCTGTTTCAACGATCTTGCCGCTGCGCATGACGGCAACCTTATGGGACATGCGCTCGACAACCGCCATGTCATGCGAGATGAAGAGGTAGGAGAGCCCCATGCTTTCCTGCAGTTCCAGCATGAGGTCGAGCACGCGGGCGCGGACGGACACGTCGAGTGCGGCAACGCTTTCGTCGGCGACGATCAGTTTCGGCTCGAGCGCGAGGGCGCGGGCAATGCAGATGCGTTGGCGCTGGCCACCGGAAAATTCATGCGGATAGCGCGTGGCGGCATCCGCCGTCAGGCCGACGCGGCGCAGGAGTTCTGCGACCCTGTCCCGGCGTTCGGACTTGTTGGCAATGCCATGGATGACCAGCGGCTCTGCGATTGCTGCGCCAACCGCCATGCGCGGGTCGAGCGAGGCATAGGGATCCTGAAAGATCATCTGCGCAGTGCGGCGTATCGGCTGCATTGCGCGATGGCTGAGGCTTGCAATATTGCGGCCGTTGATGATCACATCGCCCGTGAAGGGGATGAGGCCGAGTACAGCCTTGCCGGTCGTCGATTTTCCCGATCCGCTTTCGCCGACCAGACCGAGCGTTTCGCCCGGCAGGATATCGAAGGAGACGTCGCTGACGGCTGCAGCCGGTGCCTTGCCCTTGAGGAGAAGGCTTGCCGCAACGCCATAGGTGACATTGAGTCCACGCACATTCAGCACCGGGGTGCGGTCGGGATGCAGGGTTTCGACGCTGCGTGACGTGATGCGCGGCGGACTGTCCGTGCCGGCAAAGGCACCAAGGCGCGGCACGGCCGAGAGCAACTGCTGCGTATAGGTCTGGCGCGGTGCACGGAAAATGGCGATTGCCGGGCCCTGCTCGACGATACCGCCATTCTGCATGATGATGACGCGGTCGGCCATCTCGGCGACGACGCCCATGTCGTGGGTGATCAGGATGATCGAGGTGCCGAATTCCGACTTCAGCTCGCGCATGAGTTTGAGGATCTGCGCCTGCACCGTCACGTCGAGCGCCGTCGTCGGCTCATCGGCGATCAGCACCTTGGGACGGCAGGACAGCGCCATGGCGATCATCACGCGCTGACGCATGCCGCCCGAGAGCTCATGTGGATATTGCTTCAGCCGCCGGGCCGGATCGGTGATCTGAACGGCATCGAGCATCCGCAGCGCGGTCGTCTCGGCATTCTCGCTGCCTTGATGTTCGCGGATCGCTTCCGTCAACTGCGCGCCGATCGACATGACAGGGTTGAGCGACGTCATCGGTTCCTGGAAGACCATGGCGATATCGCCGCCGCGCACGCTGCGCATGGCCCGGTCGGAAAGTTTCAGCAGATCGCGCTCGCCGAGCATGATGCTGCCGGAGGAAACCTGGAGCGAGGTCTTCGGCAGCAATCCCATGACCGATAGCGACGTCACGGACTTGCCCGAGCCGGATTCCCCGGCCAGGCAGAGTGTTTCGCCGCTGGCGAGATCGAAGCTGATATCTTTCAGAACCGGTTTGCGGCCCTCGGGCGTTCGCGCATCGACATTAAGATTGCGAACGCTGAGGACGGGCGCGGCGGGCATGGCTTCAATCACGCGAATACGATCCTCGGGAAGTAGAAGGAAACGACCCAGTTCGGCATGTCGACGATTTCGCTGATGCGCAGATCGCCGCAGACCGAGCAGAGCAGATAGGCGTCCACTGCGCTCATTCCGTGCGCCGCCGTCAGAAGATCGATCATGCGCATCACGCTTTCACGCGCGCTTGTCATCAGATCGGGGCCGATGCCGGTGGTGACTTCGTAGCCGGCGCCGTCGAGATGGCGGGTGACAGGTTCTGTCGTCGTAAAGCGAGGCGTCTGCAGGCGTGCATCCTTGACGAGCTCGATCGTTGCCTCGACATTCATCTGGCTTTCGATCGCCGTACCGCAGACCTCGCCGTCACCCTGGGCGGCGTGTGTGTCGCCGATGGAAAAGAGCGCGCCCTCAACCTCGATTGGTAGATAAAGAGTGACGCCAGCCGTCAGGTCGCGGATATCCATGTTGCCGCCGACGCGGCGCGGCGGCACGACGGAATGCGTGCCGGGTTCGGCAGGGGCAACGCCGATCGTGCCGGCAAAGGGTTTCAGCGGCACACGGCCGCCAGGGCCGTAGAGGGCTGGTGTCATGCTGTTGGCGTCATAGGACCAGACATGCAGCGCCGGATCCTTGAACTGGTCGGCGAGCAGGCCGAAACCCGGAATATTGGCCGTCCAGCCGGTGCCCGAGGGAATGAATTTGCGCAGCGTCACTTTCAGCGCATCACCGGGCTGCGCCCCCTCCACATAGATCGGGCCGGAAACCGGATTGATCTTGCCGAAATCCAGATTGTTCAGCGTATCCAGCGTTGCATCGCCGCCGAGCTGGCCGCCAGAGGAATCCAGGCATTCGAAATGAATGGTCTCGCCTGGTTTGGCGACGACGGCGGGTGCGAAATCCTTGTTCCAGCCGAAATTATGCTGGGCGCGGTGAATCGTGTGGGTGCAGGCAATGCACATAAGGTGTCTCCCTCGATTTTATGGAGCCTTCCCGGCGGAACCGGGAAGGCATTGTTTCCTTAAGGCTTATTGCTTCACATAGATCGCGTCGTAATTGATGACGCGTGTCGGATCGATGTAGATGTTGTCGGCGCCGCCCATGCGCAGCGACTTGGCGACGACGCGGCGTTCGTTGATGACGGGAACCCACGGCGCATCGGCCATGATATCGGTGAAGATTTTGCCCCAGGCAGCGGTGCGTTCAGCGGACTTTGCCGGATCGGACATGGAGTCGGCCGCTACAGCACGCTTGTCGAGATCGGCGTTGCAGTACCAGGACCAGTTCCAACCGCCCTGAACCGCGCCGGCACAACCAAGGATCGGGCCGTAGAAGTTCGACGGATCCGGGAAATCGGCAATCCAGGCCATGCCGCCCGACCAGATCATCGGCGCCTCGCCTTCCGTGCCGCCGGCCGAGATGACATTGGCCTGTGCGAGAGCACGAATTTCGGCCTTGACGCCGATGGCGGCGAGATCCTGCTGGATCGCCTGGGCGATACGCGGCTGCGGATCAGTGTTGGTCGAGTAGAGAACTGTTTCAAAGCCATCCGGGAAGCCTGCTTCGGCGAGCAGCGCCTTGGCCTTGGCGACATCATAGGCATAGCCGGTGAAGGACTTGTCGTAGCCGGGCATCAGCGGCGGCAGCGGCTGGTTGGCAGGGGTGGCGCGGCCGTTCAGGATGCGGGTGACGCGTTCCTTATTGATGGCCATATTGACGGCCTGGCGCACCTTCACATTGTCGAAAGGCTTCACCTTGGTGTTCAGGGTGATGTAGCCGGTGTGAAGCTGTTCACCATCGACGATCATCTGCGGGCCGTCGGCGGAGTTCTTGATTTCCAGGAATTTCGCTGGCGGGATGCCGTCGCCAGCGATATCGACTTCACCCTTCTGCAGGCGCAGCAGCGCGACCAGCGGCTCCTGGCCCACTTCGACCTTGAAGCTGTCGATATGCGGCATGTCCTTGACGAAGTAATCCTTGTTGCGCTCGAACACGAGCTGCT
This sequence comes from Rhizobium sp. WYJ-E13, assembly GCF_018987265.1. Classification (NCBI taxonomy): domain Bacteria; kingdom Pseudomonadati; phylum Pseudomonadota; class Alphaproteobacteria; order Hyphomicrobiales; family Rhizobiaceae; genus Rhizobium; species Rhizobium sp. WYJ-E13. Next base: position 675,538 of record NZ_CP076854.1, read on the forward strand.
GGCCGATCGTCCAGTCCTTCAAGACGAAGGTGCCGGAGCCGACAGGCTTTTTGCCGAAATCGCCGCCAGCGGCATCCACGGCTTCCTTCGGCACGACCGATGCGAAGTTGATGGCGAGAACATGCAGAAAGGTCGCGTCGGGACGCGAGAGGTGGAAAATCACCGTGCCGTCGTCGGGCGTTTCGATGCCCGAGAGTGTCTCGGTCTTGCCGCCTGTCTCATCATCGAAGCCCTTGATAGCGCCGAAGAAGCCTGCACCCGGTCCCTGGGTCTTCGGATTGACGGCCCGCTCGATCGAGTACTTCACGTCCGAAGCGACAACTTCGCGACCGTTCGAAAACTTCACGCCCTTGCGCAGCTTGAATGTATAGGTGAGGCCGTCAGGCGAAACGGTAAAGCTCTCGGCAAGCGACGGAACGAGGTTCGGCGTGCCCGGCTCGTAGTCCATCAGGCGGGAATAAAGGCTCTTGATCATCGACCAGTTGACCCAGTCATAGCCGATGGCCGGGTCGAGCGTGGTGATATCGTCCTTATAGGTGACGACAATATCGCCGCCCTGTTTGGGCGTTTCCTGTGCCATGGCGGCGAGCGGCGCGAGCGCCACCATCGCTGCCATGGTCGTGGGTCGAAGCCAGCGTTTGAACATTAGGGTTCCCCTTCTTTGGTTGCTGTCAACGTGTGCGGATGCGTGGATCGATGAATGGGGCCACGAGATCGGCAAGCAGATTGCCGATGACGATGGCGAGTGCCGACGTCAGCGTGACGCCCATGATGATCGGTATGTCGACCTGCTGGATTGCCTGCCAGGCGAGCTGGCCGATGCCCGGCCAGCCGTAGACGGCCTCGACGACGACCACGCCACCCATGAACTGGCCGATATCGATGCCGATCATGGCGATGATCGGCAGGATGGCGTTCGGCAGGGCGTGGCGGAAGATGATGCGGTGCGAGGACAAGCCCTTGGCGCGGGCGGTGCGGACATAGTCCTGATTGAGCACGTCGATCATGGCCGATCGCACCATGCGCGCATACCAGCCGGCGCCGAGGACGCCGAGGGTGGAAGCTGGCAGCACGACATGGGCGAATGTGCCATAACCACTCATGGGCAGCCATCCGAGCGTTACGGCAAAGACATAAAGAAGGAGCAGGGCGACGACAAATTGCGGCGCCGAAACGCCGACGAAGGAAGCCATCATGACGAGCCTGTCAACGAACCCACCGCGGCGCACGGCAGCGATCGTGCCGAGCGCCAGCCCGAGTATCACTTCCACCAGGATGCCGGTGAGCATCAGCACCAATGTTGCCGGCAGGCGAGCGATGATCAGCGTCCAGACCTCGGTCTTCTGTGCGTAGGAACGACCGAGATTGCCGTGCACGAGATTGGCGAGATAGGTGTCGAACTGCACCAGAAGTGGCTGGTCGAGGCCGAGTTCGTGACGAATGTTTGCGACCGTCTGCGCCGTGGCGCTGCGACCGGCGATCATGCGCGCCGGATCGGCCGGCAGTGCATAGAGTAAGACGAAAGTGATGGCGGCAACGCCGAGAAGAATGAGGGCAGCCTGTACCAGCCGACGGAGAGTGAGGAAGACCATCAGCCTCTCCCGCGCTGAGTCGGATCGATAATATCGCGCAGCGCATCTCCGACAAGATTGAAGGAGAGCGCCGTCAAGAGGATGATTGCGCCGGGGAAGAAGACCAGCCAGGGGGCGGCCTGAAAGTAGCTCTGGCTTTCAAAGATGATGTTGCCCCAGGACGGCTGCGGCGGCTGCACGCCGATGCCGAGGAAGGAAAGGGTTGCTTCAAGCAGGACGGTCGTTGCGATGCCAAGCGTGCCCCAGACAATTGCCGTTGGAACGAGATGCGGCAGGATATGCAGGAAGAGCACACGCATATGGCCGGCACCGAGGGAGCGCTCGGCCATGATGAAGTCGCGCTCCACGAGCCCGCGTGTCTCCGTATAGACGATACGGGCGACCTGCACCCAATTGACGAGTGCAATCACCATGGCGACGATCCAGAGGCTCGGCCGCAGCAGCGCGGCGAGCACGATCGCCAGCAGCAAAGCGGGGAAGGCCATCATCAGATCGGTGAAGCGCATGAGGATATTGCTGACCAGACCGCGCATGTAACCTGCGAGGATGCCGATGAAGAGGCCGATCGCCACCGCGATGCCATTGGCGACAAGGCCGATGACGAGTGAGGTCCGCGCACCGAAGAGCATGCGCGAAAAGAGATCGCGGCCGAGCGTATCCGTCCCGAGCAGATAGGGGCCGCCCGGCGGCAGCGGCGCGCCTTCCAGCGACAGGCCGTCGAACATCTGCTCATCGGGGTTGAATGGGGCGACCCAGGGTGCGGCCACCGCAAGGGCGATGACGACCAGCACAATGATGAGGCCGAAAAGGGCTGTGGGCTGCCGCAGCATGGCTTTGATCACACGCATCAACCGGCCTCCGGCAGGGGTTCTATGCCGCCGATGATGAAGGCGGAGATCTGTTCCATCGGCAGGCGGCGACGCATGGCGCAGTTGCGCAGGATCGAATAGGCGCGTTCCTCATCCACCCCATGCGCCTGCATCAGTTTTTCGACGGCGGCATGGACGAGCGGACGCAGGCGCACGCGCTCTTCGAGATATTGCAGGCGTTCAGCCGCGCTCTTGCGCTCCTGATGAATGGAGACGGCCATGACGAGGGCCGGATAGACGGCAGAGGCGGCAATCGGCTTGGCGACGATCGCGCCGGCTCCCTGAGCAAGCGCCCAGGCAATGCGACCCGGCGCTTCCGAACCGAGCAGCGCAACGACGGGGCATGTCGGGGTGCTGCCACTCCATGGCATGAGATCGTCAAACCCCTGGTCGGCATCGACGATGACGATGTCGGGCACGCTTGCTGCAGAAAGCGGCGCCCATTGCAGGGTGGCTGAGAGGCCGAGAAGCCGGAGCTGGCGTATCAGCTTTTCCGTATTGCCGTCCTCACGATGCAGGACGACGGCATGCCAACCGGTGAAATTGGGTGTCTCCTTCATGATACTACCCGCAATTTCGGCAAAGCCGGCTTATTGCGGCCGGTCAAATAGGGATCTGCGGCAAGAGGCGGGCGGGACGCGATCACATCGAAACCGTTCTGGGTATTGATGCGGCCGAGATGGAAGGGCAGGGCGGCGTGGTTCGTCTCCTGGTCGATGTTGAGCGCGCCGAAGGGGGTCGCCCAGCTCTTGCCGTGGAGTTCCCGACGCACGGCGGAAGGTTCGTCCCCACCGGCAGCCACAATCGCATCGACGCAGAGACGCATAGCCGTGTAGGCGCTGGCAAAGACGCTCGAGACGCGGCGAGGCGCGCCATAATGAGCGACGATGCGCTGCTTGAAATCGGTATTCTCGGAGGTCGCAACGTTGTCAAAGTAGGAAGCTGCACAAAGCTGGCCGATCGCAGCGCCCGGCGCGATATCGTCAAGCTCACACTCCATCAGGTCGCAACTGACGACAGGGCAGTTTTCAGGCCGGAAGGCGGCATCTCGATCGGCAAGCCGACGGATTGCCTCATGGAAGGCATAGCTCGATGGGCCGATCAGATTGTTTAGGATGAAGCTCGGGCGGCGCTGCTCGATATCGGAGACGATGCGCTCGACCGCGGTCTCTTCGAGCGGCAGGTAGCGTTCGCCGAGCACTTCTCCGCCTGCATTGGCAGTCAGTTCGCGGGCGAGCCGGTTCATCTCCCAGCCCCAGACATAGTTGGCGCCGACGAGGTAGGGACGGTTGCCATAACGCGGGATCAGATGTTCGAAGAGCGGCAGCAGATGCTGGTTCGGGCAGCCGCCGACGTAGATGACGTTCTCGTTTGCCTCGAAACCTTCGTAGGGGCACATGTACCACAGCAAACCGTCATGCTTCTCGATCAGCGGGATGACTTCCTTGCGGGCGGCGGAGGTGATCGTGCCGACGATGTGGCGGCAACCGGCGCGTAATAGATGCCGGGCGCCCTCTAGATAGGCAGCAAGATCGGCCTGCGGATCGAAGAAAACCGGTTCGACCGAACAGCCGCTCGCTGCGGCAAATTCGGCGATTGCGAATTCCGCGCCGTCGCGTGCATCCCGCCCCATCGAGCCGTATGGACCCGTGGTCGAGTAAAGAATGCCGATTTTCAAAGCATCATTCATTTGTAAGCCAAAAAACCAAAAACCCCATGAGGGCGTCCCGTCAGCGACGGGGCCGTCATGGGGCGAAACTGCCCAGCGACTATCGAAGTCATGTAAAAATGCGGGGCTCTCTGCCTAATCCGCAGGCTTGAATAAAATACAGGCACTCCTGTTTTGTCAAGCGCGCCTCAAGCGAATTCTGGGCAGTCGGGCAAGATCAACGACTGCGCGCAACCAGCCCTGGAAATCAGCCAGTATATTAGCCTGATCCAGGCTTGGCGTGGCGCGATACGCGCATACGCTCAATGATGTGACGGCCGGAGCCCCGGACATGTTTGGCGACGGCCTGAGCGGCTCTTCGACATCCTGTGCCTTGATGCAGGCGATCAGCTCGCGATATTCCTCCAATACATTCGATTGTCAGCTGAGCGAGGTCGGGAACCGCCGGCTGATCGCTCACTGGAGCGTCTATATGCCGACCCCATTCTGCCGCATGTCCGCGAGCTCAAGCTGGAACTGCCCTATGAGTTCGAGCATGATGAATATCGCCAGAGATAAGCCGTAAGCTGTCCTTTAAAAAAGAACGCTTCCGTCGGCGAAACTCTCTCCGACGGTGAGGTCGATCTTATGTCTCGCCTCACCGAAGCAAAGAACCGTGCCCACATTGCGGGATGCCGTGAGGCCGATCTTCACCGGCCTGCTGTTCTCCCAGTCGAGATCGAGCAGCATGCCGCCACGCAAGCGCAGACCGCGGATCCTGCCGCGCGGCCATGCCTTGGGCAAGGCTGGGAGCAGGTGAATTTCGCCTGGGCGCGACTGCACCAGCATTTCGAGGATGCCGGCTGCCCCACCGAAATTGCCATCGATCTGGAAGGGTGGGTGGGCGTCGAAGAGATTGGTGTAGGTTCGCTCGGGGCTGATGAGCAGCTTGATCACATCGAGCGCATGATCGCCGTCGCGTAGCCGCGCCCAGAGATTGATGCGCCAGCCGATACCCCAGCCCGTAGCATCGTCACCGCGGATTTCCAGCGAACGGCGGGCGGCCGCGGCAAGCTCCGGTGTCTTGTCCATGTCGATCTGCCAGCTTGGATAGAGGCCGTAGAGATGCGAGACATGGCGGTGGTGCATCTCCGGCGCCTGCAGGTCCCAGTCTTCCAGCCATTCCTGCAACTGGCCCGCCGAGCCGATCCTGTCGGGCGGCAGGCGGGGCAGTATGCGGTCGATCTCCGAGACGAGCGCATCCTCGCCGCCGATTGAGATGGCGACGGGCCGAAGCAGATTGAGAAAATCCCGGATGATCTGGTTATCCATGGTTGGCCCCGCACAGAGCGAGGCGCCGTGCCGGTGGACATTCTCAGGTGAAAGCGAGGGGTTCGTCACCAGATAGTCCGTGCCCGGAAGCGGCACAAGCACATCGAAGACAAACTCCGCAGCCCCCTTGGCAAGCGGAAAGAGCCGCCGGCGCAGGCCATCGGCATCATCAAGATAGTCCGCAAGATCGAGCAGTTGGGCCATGAGCCAGGCGCCGCCGGTCGGCCACAGGCCCCATTTGGCACCGTCGATCGGTCCGGTCGCGCGCCAGAGATCAGTGTTGTGGTGCATGACCCAGCCACGGGCGCGATAATGCACCTGCGCCGTCTCGCGGCCAGTTTCGGCAAGCTCTTCCGCCATTGCGACAAGCGGTTCGATGCATTCCGGCAGGTTGGCCGGAGCCGGCAGCCAGTAGTTCATCTGCAGATTGATGTTGGCCGTATATTTGCTGCCCCAGGGCGGATCGGTTTCATCGTTCCAGATGCCCTGCAGGTTGGCGGGTTGTGTGCCGGGGCGCGAAGAGGCGATCATCAGATAGCGGCCGAACTGGACATAGAGGGCGGCAAGTGCGGGATCACGTCCCCCGGCAAAACCCGCAATGCGGCGATCGGTGGTCTCGATGGCGGCCGGCGTCGTGCCGAGATCGATGGCGAAGGAACGGAACAGCTTTTGATGTTCCGCCATATGGTCCCGACGCATGATCTCGTGGCTGCGCGCAGAGGCCTTTGAAAGACGCGCCGAGATGGTGCCGTCCGGATCGCCCGAGACATCGTCATAACGTCGGAAACTCGTCGCTGCATCGAGCAGGATCACAAGCTCGTCGGCATCGTCTACGGAGATGCCATTGGAGAGGCCCAGCATTCCTCCCTTGTTGATCACTCGGATGCCAAGGGCGAAGCGCAGGGCACCGGCAATGCCCCATTCGGCCTTGCCGGTACCGGAGAAGGTCAGTTGCGAGGCTCGTCCTCCGACCAGTTGGCCTTGTTGCGGGCTGTCGAGCGATATCCGGCATTTAATGGAGCGGGGTCGATCGGCCGAAAGGCGCAACACAAGCACACCGTCGAGCGCGGAAACGAAGGCTTCGCGAAAGAAGGTCGTGCCATCGGCGACATAAGAGGTCGTCGCGATTGCTGCGTCGAGATCAAGCGTGCGGCGATAGTTGGTGACGGTCCTTGAATGCGGGAAATCAATTAGGAGATCGCCGATCGGCTGGTAGGACATCTGCTTGATCGGCTGGGCCATCAGATGTTCTTCGGCCATTGCTTCCGCTTGCGCATAGTGCCCGGCGAATATCAGCTCACGTACTTTTCCGAGATGGCCGTAGGCATCGGGATTGACCGGCCGGTAAGGGCCACCTGCCCAGAATGTGGATTCATTGATCTGCAGCCTTTCTGAAATGGGATCGCCAAACACCATGGCGCCGAGCCGGCCGTTGCCGAGCGGCAGTGCGTCCGTCCAGAGCCGGGCCGGCGTGTCGTACCAGAGAAGATTGTCCGCCATGGTCATTCTGCGGGAATGCTGTTGGCCGGCTTGATATCGCGCACGCGCTTACCGTCGACACTGAAGAGCAGCGCTTTCCTGGCCGAAAAGCCGGCGCTTACCGTTTCGCCGGGGCGCAGAGCCCTCTCCGAGCGGTCCTCGACGATCACCGATTGGCCTGAGGTGAGCGTGCCATAGATGAAACGGGTTCCGCCGAGGTTTTCCACCACATCGACCTTGACGTCGATCGCGCCGCCGCCTTCATCATGCCCCGTGAAATGCTCCGGGCGGATACCGACCTTGACCGGCATTTCCTTACCCATGCTGACGATGCCCGCTCTGAAAACCGTGCCGCAATCGAGCCTGATCACCCCATCCGCACCGAGCGTGCCATCAAGGAAATTCATGCGCGGCGAGCCGATGAAACCGGCGACGAAGAAATTGTCCGGATCGTTATAGAGCGCGTCCGGCGTGCCCGCCTGCTCGATCTTGCCGGCGCGCATGACGACGATCTTGTCGGCGAGCGTCATCGCTTCGGTCTGGTCGTGGGTGACATAGATCATCGTTGCGCCGATGCGCCGATGCAGCTTGGCGATCTCGACGCGCATGGAGACGCGCAGTTCCGCATCGAGGTTCGACAGCGGTTCGTCAAACAGGAAAACGGCCGGGTTGCGGACGATCGCCCGGCCGATCGCGACGCGCTGGCGCTGGCCACCGGAGAGTTGAGCGGGCTTGCGCTTGAGCAGCGGCTCGATCTGCAAGGTCGCGGCAGCGGCGGCAACGCTCTTGTCGATATCGGCCTTGCCCATGCCGGCCATGCGCAGCGAGAAGCCGATATTCTGTTCGACTGTCATATGCGGATAGAGCGCATAGTTCTGGAAGACCATGGCGACGCCGCGTTCTATCGGATCTGCTTCGTTCATGCGTCGTCCGCCGATCGTGAGGTCGCCGGCGGTGATCCTTTCCAGGCCGGCGATCATGCGTAGAAGCGTCGATTTTCCGCAGCCGGAGGGACCGACGAAGACCGTGAATGAGCCATCGTCCACGCTCAGGTTAAGCCCCTCGATCGCCTGAAAGCTGCCGTAGGACTTGTCGATATCATGCAATTCTACGCTGGCCAAAGCTTCCTCCCTTTAACCGCCTGGCGGGCAGAACGCGTCAGGTGATCCGTCGCGTCGAGCCCCGCAAAATGATGTCGCATTCGAGTACGACGCTGCGCGTCGCTCCTCCCAACGGTTCCGTCAGGCGTTCCACAAGAATGTCCGTGATGGTTTCTGCGATGCTTGCCACCGGTTGGGCGACGGCGGTGATGCCGGCTTCATAGAGCCGGAAGATTGCCACATCGTCGAAGCTCGCAAGCGAAATATCCTCGGGCACATGCCGGCCGTTCTCCTTCAGCCAACTCAGCCCTCCGACTGCCATGCCGTAGTTGGCCGAAAAGATCGCTGTGGGCGGATTTTCGAGCGACATCAACCGCTTGGTCGCCTCATAACCGCCATCCATACGCCAGTTGCCGCGGGCCGCCAGTGTCGGATCGATCGTTATGCCCCGGTCACGCAGCGCCTGTTCATAACCTGCCAGCCGCTCGATGCCGGAGGAATTGCGCGGATCGCCCGTCAGGATTCCGATGCGGGTGTGGCCGAGATCGATGAGGTGGCTGACGATGCGGTAGCTCGCGCGATGGTTCTCCACCATCACCCGGTCTGCTGCCAGCCCACGGACGTCGTTGTTGTAGAAGATGATCGGAATGTCATGGTGGATCAGGTCGTCAACGCGGTCGTAGACTTCCGCCGTACCGTCCATCACCAGCGCATCGACGCGCTGCGCTGCGAAGAAATCCAGGGCTTCCGCAACCACACGCGGATCGCCGCCGTGGCAGTAGGTCAGAAGTGCTCGGCCGGTCTGGCGCACCGAATGGGCGAGATGCTCCAGCATACGAGCATGGAATTCGTCGAAGGTCGGCACCAGGAAGCCGATCATATGGGTAAGGTCGGTGCGGATCGAGGCGGCAGCGGCGTTGCGTCGGTAACCGAGGTCCTGGATCGCCCTCTCGATCTGCTCCCGGTTGGAGCGGCGGATCGTCTGGCCGTTGAGATAGCGGGACACGGTACCAACAGCGACATTTGCCACCTTGGCAACGTCGATGATCGTGGCTCCGCGCCTCCTTCCGGCCGTCTGGTCCGCTTGTCGCATTTCGAGCAGGCTCCTGCACTCATTCACGGGAAATGGCGCCCGATCAGGCGCCCTTCCGTCGTATAGCCCAGCGCTCCGCCGCCCACCAGTATTGCGGGCAGCATGCGCAAAGTCCGACGGCTCCCTGACGTCAATCTGCATTACGCGCCTTCGAAGACGACGGCGCTATGGATGCGCAGCCGCGGCACCGTGATGCTGATGGCGCCGTCGTCGCCGGCATTCCACGCCAGATCCTCACCCGTCATCGCGTCGAAGACGCGCTTCGGCTTTGCCGGCAGGCGCACTGTGGCATTGACCGGGCCGATCGCCGGAATGTCCTCGATCATCTCCATCACGCGGGTCGAGCCGTCATCGCCGCGCACGTCCTTGCCGCGGATCTGCGGCGGACCATAGAGCAGATGCAGGATGTGACGGTCATGTTCGATCTGGCGCGTCAGAGTTGCCCGACCGGACGACGGCAGGTCGGTCACCATTGCCGGGTTGGGGACAAGCCGGTCAAGAAGGCCGCGAACCAGATATTTGTAGAGCGGCTGGCCCATCGCCCGGTAGAGCCGGAAGATCGGATACGCGATGTAGGCCGCACCCTTGTGTTCGGTAACTGCCGCGCCCAGCATATCGGCATCCGGGTCGTCGGGCGCGTGCTGGTGCGAGCAGAAATGCTTATAGGACCGATTGAAGTAGGATGGAAAGATACCTGCCAGAACAGTCGCACCGACCGAACGGACGGTTTCCGCGTCGTCATAAAAGACGAAAGCCGTTTCCGGCATGGAGGCATCGAGGTCTTTGCCCGCCCTTACATAGCTCGGCTTGAAAGCGACGGGTGCCACGCCCCTTTCGATGCCGAAATCAATAGCGAATTTACCGTTCTCGTCGAGCCCGGAATGCCAGGAGGCGATGATCTTGCCGCCGCCGGCCAAATACGACTTCAGACGTGCGGCGAGCGCCGTATCGACGGGGATCTCGTCGGGCAGGATAAGCAGGCGATATTGTTCAAAGCGGCCCGATATATCGAGGACATCGAAGGGGCGTTTCAACTCCTGCAGCATCTGCGCGGCACCATCATCGCTTGGATGATTGCGTGCTCCCCTGGGGTTCATATGTTCGGCTGAGAGGATGGCGATCTCGGAGATTTGTTTTGCTCCTTCCAGGAAGGGTTCGAGCTTTTCGACGCGGTGATAGGCCGGTGCGATCGACGCATAGGTATCGGGATTGATCGCGCCATTCGGATGCAACTGGTCGCCGACCAGGCATTTGGAACCGAGCGCAATCATCTGGGCGCATTCATATTCCAGCGCATCCGGATGTTTGAAGCCGCCAAATTCGCCCCAGGACGTATGGAACTTGCCGGTATGGGCAAGGAAATCCATGCCCAATGTGGCCGCGTAGCGCGCGCTCGAAGGGAAGTGGTCGTAACCCCAGCCGCCGGTCGGCAGGCTTTCGAGCTCGAGATGCGAATAGGTCGAGAAGCGTTCCGGTCCCTGCTTGTGGATGTGACCGCAATTGTAGAAGACGCGCAGGCCTGGAAATTCCGCAAACAACGCCTCGCTGGTCTCGCGACGGAACTGCTCGTTGACGGCCTCGTCATTCTTCAGGCGGTCGGCCGGATTTTCAGGGTCGAGGCCCTCGCACAGCATGCGTTCGACGCAGGCGGGGCAGACGCAGTCAGGTGTCAGAATGATATCGAAGAAGAGCCCCTGTGTCGGATAGCTCTGCGCCACCTCGCGCGCCTGTTCGAGAATATAGTGCCGCAGGCCTGCATGGTTGAGGCAGAGCGTATGCCAGGCGGGGCTAAGCTGCTTGCCGGCGGAGGGATCGGCCGGCCGGTCGTGGTGGTAGCGGTTCGAGGCGCTCATTGCACGCCATTCGGGATGTTCGCGGGCCGTCAGCTCGTCCCATTGTACGGAAATATAGATCGGGCTTTCGATATCAGCCGCCGCCAGCGCCTTCACCATGTCGCCGAGCAGGTCCGGGCGGGCAAGTTTCGGATGCGGCTTGCCGACCTTGGTTGGATAATAGGACCAGCCGTGATGGCACTTGGCGAAGATGGTGATGGAATCGACATGGGCCGCCTTCAACGTCGAGACGAAGGCATCCGGATCGAAATCGGCGCCGATCCCGGGGATATGTTCCGACGTATGAAAATCGAGATGGATCTGGCGGTAGCGTAGCGGCTTGTTCGTGGTCTTGGGCATGGTCCTATTCCTTTGCGCCGGTGCGTGTCTGCGAACCGGCGGCGAACTGACGTTGGAAAATGAGGAAGACAAGCAGGGGGACGATGGTGGTGAAGATGGCCGCCACCGATCTCAGGTCCCAGTTGATCTCGTAGCTGCCGGAAATGCGGGCGAGCAGCACGGGAAGGGGTACATCGCTGCGCAGAAGGAGCATGGGCAGCAGGAGCGCATTCCATGTCCACAGGAACTGCAGGATGCCGGCGGCGAAGATCGGTGACAGGCTGTTCGGCAGCACCACATGGCGGAAGGTTGCGAGCGGCCCGCAGCCGTCAATCTTGGCGGCTTCCACCAATTCCCTAGGGAAATCCTCGAAGAAGTTTTTGACGAGGAAGATCGACCAGGCGAATGACAGCCCGACATAGGGGATGAGCACAGAGAGGATGTTGTCGATCAGCCCCATATCGCGCCAGAGCGTGAAGAGCGGAATGATAACGACCTGCTGCGGCAACACGAATGCATTGATGATGATGATCAATAGCACTCGGCGGAAGGGAAATGTCAGGAAGTGGAAGGCATAGGCGGCAGCCGGCGTCAGCAGCATGGTCAGCGCCGTCGCAATGCAAGCCGTCTTCATCGTGACCCACATGGAGTCTGCGAGCGGATATTTGTCCCAGACGCGGCGCCAGGCATCCAGCGTAAGATCGAAATGATCGAAGCGCCACCAGCCGAGCGAGACACCCTCGGGCGGGCGCAACGAGGTAACGACGATGCCGATGATCGGGATCACCCAGATGAAGGCGACGATGCCGACGACGACGATAATCCAGCGGGGAGCCTTTCCGATCATTTCGCACCTGCCGTTCGCTGGATGATGGCCGGGATCGAAACGATGAGAACCGCAAGGAGCAGGATGACGGTGGCGGCAGCCCCATAGCCCAGCTTGAACTGGGTCATGGATTCCCGATACATGAAGTAGCCGACGGTTTCCGTGGAGCGCACCGGCCCGCCGCCGGTGAGAATATAGATGATGTCGAAGGCGCGCAGTGCCGTGAGCAGGTTGATGAAGACGGCGACGCGTACACCCGGCATCGACAGTGGCATCATGATGTGCCGCATGGTCGAGACCGGTTTGGCGCCATCCATGTAGGCGGCTTCGAGCACGGATTTCGGTATTGCCTGAATGGCGGCGAAGATCAGCATCAGGGGCAGGCCGACACCGCTCCAGGAGGCGGCAATAATCAGAGCCCAGAGGGCAGTATTGGCATCGCCCAGCCAGGCATGCGCGAAGCCGGGAAAGCCCAGAAGCTGGATCAACGAATTTAGCAGACCACCCGCATCCGGCCGATAGATGCCGATCCACATATAACCGGACACCGCTTCCGAAATGCCGAAGGCAGCGAAGATCATCACGCGGAAGGGCAGGGTCTGTCGTGGTGCGAAAGCACACAGCATCGCCAGAACCCAACCGATCGTCACCGAGATCACAGTCGTGCCGATGGTGAAGATCAAGGTTGTCAGCAGCGTGTTGCGGAAGGCCGCGTCGGCAAAGAGCCGCACATAATTGCCGAAGCCGATGAAAACAGGCTTTCTGAGCCCCTGGATATCCCAGAAGCTCAGCCGGATCGTTTCTGCCAGCGGATAGATCACGGCAATCGCAAACAGCACGAGAACCGGGGCAATCAGGATCAGTGCGGCGGGCGTGTCCCTGAGCAGACGCCGACGGCTTTTGGTGCCAGCCGCCAGCGGAGAACCCTGCATCACGCCCGCCGCTTCCCGCACCGGGGAAGCGGAGGTATCAGCCATCAGTAGGAACCCTTGGCCTTGGTCTCGATAGCGGCAAGAACCGTATCGATATTGGCATCGGACGGATCCTGCAGGAATTTCTGAAGCTGAACGCGATACTCGTCGACGAGATCACCCGGCAGAAGGTCGCCGAGCACGAATTGCAGCTTCGAGCTTGCAACGGCCTGCGTCGCCACTTTCTGTACTTCGCCATAGAGCGAAGCATCGACGTTGCTGCTTGGCGAGGCATAACCGGCCTTGGCGAGAATGTTGGCGGCCTCGGCACTCGTCCAGAAATCGAGGAAGGCATCTGCCGCCTTGGGATTGGGGCCATTCGTCGTCACCAGCAACTCCTTGGCGTCGACGCTCGATGTATCGTCATGGCCCATGCCGAGAGACGGGAACTGGAACAGACCGTAATCCCTGCCTTCGGTGAGTTTGTAGTCGTTCTTGGCACGATTGTTCATCCACATGCCGATCAGCAGGTAGTTCTTGGCATTGGCCTGGAAGACCTGATCGGCCTCGCCGTCCCAGTCGTTGGCAAGCATGGTGTTCGGCGCCCCGCAGCAGCCGGACGTCAGCATCTCGGCGTATTTTGTCAGCGCTGTCTTCACAGCTGGATCGGTCCACGGGATTTCATGAGCGCCAAGCTTCGCCGCCGTCTCCACACCTGCGGTTCTGAGCAACAGCGTTTCAAACCATTCGGCATGCGCCCAGTATTTGCCGGGGATCGCGATCGGGGCGGCATAGCCCGCCTTTGTAAGCTTCGCGAAGGAGGCGACAAATTCGTCCCAGGTCTTCGGCGGTTCGGCAATACCGGCCTTGGCGAGATGCTCCTTCTTGTACCAGATGCCGGAGCGGTCGCCGAACGTATAGGTCAGGCCGTAAGTCTTGCCGTCGATGGATCCGAGATCCTTCCAGGACTGGCTGACGAGCTTGTCCCAACCGAAGGATTTCCACTGATCGTCGATCGGCCGGAGCATGCCGGCATCGACAAGTTCCTTGCGGAAGGCCGGCCATGTGTTGAAGAGCACGTCGACGACCTCGCCGCCCATCAGCGCGGTGCGGATGCCGCCGCGCATGTCACCCTGGCCAGTGATGGCGACTTCGCGGATCGTCACATTGGGGTATTTCGCCAGAAAGGCCTTCTGGATCGAATGCATCATGTCGAGTTCTGAGCCGCCGAGCCAGTTTAGAACGACGAGTTCACCACTCACTGCGTCCTGTGCCCGTGTCGCCCCGGTCATGGCCAATAGGGCGGTGCTTCCTGCTCCCGCGAGCAGCGTGCGGCGACGAATCTCGGAGTTAAATTTACTGCTGCTGGTCATGCCACGTCCTCCCAAACGTTGACTGTTGCCGTCATGCATTCAATTTAATTGAAACGTTATCATCTATTTTTCTGCGAACAAGTCTTTTTATCGATAAACAAACAGAATGCGCATAAGCCACTGGAATATAACGAATGATTATGAACGGCCTCGCCCAATTTCGCACGCGCGTCAAACTATAAGCGCGTCTGTCGGAGCGCCAATTGACATGTTTGACAGACATTCTCCCGTTGCGCAGTCGCACGAAAGATAACGGCAGGCCGATAAGGCCTGCCGCACATAACTCATAGGGCAATATCGATCGAATTCTAGCGTTTCGGTGCCTTCGACGGAGCCTTCAGCCGGCGCCAGGGTGCATGATCCGTCTTGATTGTGATCGATGCGGAAGACGGCAGCAGCGGAACACGCTTTCGGCGTCCGAAGTGGCGTTTGAAGCCGAGGATGTTTTCGACGAAGCTCCGGGTAAAGAGGCCCGGGCCGCTGGAATAGATGCGCCAGCCGCCATCGACGTCGATCTCGCCCTTCTTGACCTGATCCCAGTCGCTTGTCGCCCGATAACGATCAGGGAAAGCGGCGTCGCTGCTGCTGAAGTAGGTGTTGCGCTGGCGCAGTGACGCATGCGGCAGGGCGTCCGTGACAGCGATCGGGTTGGCGACGCCGATCGTCTTCCACAGGGCCTTTGCATCCTCGGCGATGGCAAGCGTTTCGCAGTAGCGCAGATGCGCATGCACATACATGAGGCCGATCTCGCGGCCGAAGAAGGACGAGGATTCTGCGCGCCGGAACAGCGTTTCCGGGCCGCCGGCATATGTCGCGGGCCTCTCCATCAGGCGCACGCCGTCGGGGAAGAGCAAGTGCTTCTCGATCAGCTTCATGTGCTGTTGCCGCTGCTCCGGCGTGAAGAGCTTGCCGAGCATCGCCTGCGTCATCGAGATCAGCGAGTAGTGCAGCCCCGTGCGTTGGTCGTCAGGATGCAGCAACAGTTCGACGCCATCGTGGGCGGGATCGAAGATGCCGTAGCCGGCAACAACGCCATCGCGGATTAGGTGCCTGTTGAAGTCGCGCCGCATGGCGGTGGCGATCTTGCGCAAGCCGGTTGCGTTCGCGCCCTGGCCGATGCGGCGCAGGATGGCGGAGTAGCGCACGAGCTGCTCATAGAGCAGGGAAACGGTCCAACTGCTCACCATCCAGTCGCGCAGATGCGGATCGGCCGGCTGCAGGGAATCGTTCCAGTCGCCCTCGCCATAGCGGATCAGATGCGTGCCGGGGATGAAACGCTCGCGAACGGTATCGAGAAGCTTGTCGACATGCACGGCGATCGTATCGGCCCGTGCCTTGCCCATGGTCTTGTCATCGCGCCAGGAGACTTTTTCATCGAGGATGGCAAGGTCTCCGGTCGCTTCGATATAGTCGCAGAGCGCTTTCAGCGGCCAGACGACGATATCGCCATGGCTGTCGCCGGAGCGGATGTTGGAATAGGGCTCCAGCATGAACCATTGCGGCCAGTCGCCCTTTTCGAGAAACTGTTCGCTGAAGACCGTCTTCACCACTTCCTTGGCTTCGCTATCGTGCTCGTAGGCAAGCAGGAATTCAATCGGCCCCTGGCAGGCGTCACGCGTACCCCAGGCTGCCCCGGTATATTGTTCGAGCCCATGGGGCACACTCAGATGCACGATCGCATCATGCGCAAGCCATGGCAGCATTGCCGCATGCGCTTGAGCCTCGGCTTTGGGCTTGTCGAACGTCAGGCCGCGGATGGTGTGCTGCCAGAAGCGCGATGCCGGTGTCAGCATCGCTTCCTGCGTTACGCCGCTTGCGTAGCGTTCGGCCAGGCGCTCAGCCTCCGCCTTATCTGTCATCGAGCCGACGACAGCGAAGGAAAACGATTGTGTTTCCTTCGACCGCAGGGCGATGAAAGCGCCGTTGCGGGCAATGCCATCCTCATAGAGAAGCTCGTCTCCGCCGATTGCCTCCAGGACATCGGGTGTCGGGCTCACCAGCCAGTAGCTGGCATCGGGATACCGTTCGCCCCAGAGCCAGTGCGGATCCGGACGGAAGAGAATGCGTTTGGCATCATTGTCGAATTCGACATGGCCGCTCGTATCATATTCTCGCTCTCCGAGAACAAGATGGCCGAAGACGAGGAACCGGCAGGGCTTTCCCTCGACCGAAACCGCCCATTGCATCGCGGCATCCTCCCCGGACGCCGCGGCTGTCACGGTGATGGTGCGATCGGCAAGACGATAGATCCAGCGGCAGTCGCTGAGGCCGATCTCGAAGACGGAAGGAACAGCGAGAAGCTGCCAGCCCTGGCCTGCGTCGGTCAGGATGCGCAATCCGGTGGTCCGCGTCAGGTTATAGGGATCGCGGGAGACGGAAAACAGCTTGTGGAAGGAGGTATTGCCGATCGTCAACTGTGCCGCGAAGATGCCCTGCATCCAGCAGGTAGAGGCCAGTGTCGCATCGTCGAGTAGCATATTCTGCCCGCTGCGCACGATCGCGCCGTGGCGGCGTGCGACCAGCAGTTCTTTCTCCTGAAGTACGACGTGGCGGTTGAGTGAACCCTCGGGCACGAAAAACGAGAGGAGCTTTCCATCCACACGCTCTTCGAGCATGCGCTCGGGATAGAGGCGGGCGATCGCCTTGTCGTCAAGCGCGTCGACATCAAGAAGCGCGGCATCCTGCAGGATGCTGCGCGGCGGCGTTCGCTCTGCCGGTCTGGAGCCGTTCTTTTCGATCGTGGTCAGATGGTTGAGGCGGGAAAGATCGGCATCATCAGATGCCGCCTGATGATCATTAAGGAACAAGCCGAAGAAAGTCGCCGTCACGCCCTCGGCAGATACGGAGAGCGGCTTTGATTGAAGTGCAGGACAGGCCATTTCATGCTGACGGCGCTGGCTCGGCAGGTCCGTGCCGAAGGGGCCAACCAGCAGATCGTCGCTCCGGGCGGCCGATTGCACGAGCTGGATTGCGTCGGTGGCATAGGCGGCGACGCCTTCGAGGCAGCCCTGCGCGAGCCATGGATTGCGCCCGCCACCTTGCTTCAGGTTCTGCCTGTTCATCACGACAAAACCGAATGCCGGATGCTCGGCAATATGGTGGTCGACATATTGCGAGGCGTAGGCCTCGCTGTTCATCAGGAAGCCACGATCGCCAAGGCCGATATCCTGAACCAGCACGAGATCGGCCGGCAGCGTCTCCTTGCCGGTATGCGTCAGCGTAACCTGCCAGAACCACGTCGTCTCGGCGGGGGTGAGCACGAGGCTCACCTGATAGTGGACATCTGCGACATCGCCGCTCCAGAAAAAGCCCGTCTCACCGTGGCCGAAGCGACCTCGCGCCCGAGGCCCGACGATCTCTGCAACCGCGGGCTTCTTGCCGCCGATCCGCAGGTAAAGACGCCCCACGCCGCCGGAAAGCGGCGATCCCTGGATCTGGTTGATCTGCACCGATCCGAGGCTATCGACATAGTCGATGGAAAAGAGCGCGCCGTTCGGCAGTGCGGATATGGAGAGGCCGGAGCCATTGGCGATTGTCAGAAGGCCAAGGTCGTCACGGCGGGGCATTTGCAACTTGCGATTCAGTCTCGAAGACATGTGAGATCTCGTGTCGCCTAACAGGGAATCGGAGAATGACGCAAAAATGTTTGAGCCAAATAATATCCGTTGTCACTGAGTTAGATCAGTGACGTGCTGACGAACTCGCATTAAAGCGCAATAAACATTGGCTCAAAATCGAGGACAGCAGAACCAATCCGCCTTGGCGCCTCGACGACGGAGTATTGAAGCGATCACCTTCCGAACGTCGAGGAACAAGATTTTCTCGGGGAGGGCAGATGCATCGAAGACATCCGAGGCCGGTCCGGCGTAACGCCGAACCGGCCTGGCTGACTAGATATTCTGACCGCCAGACACTTCAATGCGCTGCGCCGTGACCCAGCCGTTGTCAGGGCCAATCAGGCTGGCGATCATCGGGCCGATATCGTCGGGCAACCCGACGCGGCCGAGGGCGATCATGTTTGCAAATGCCTCGTTATAGGCTGGCGTATCGCGAACCGCGCCGCCCAGGAAATCTGTCGCGATCGCACCTGGAGCGACCGTGTTCGCCGTGATACCGCGACTTCCAAGCTCTTTCGCCATGTAGAGCGTGAGGATTTCGACCGCTCCCTTAGCTGCAGAATAGGCGGAAAATCCCGGATAGGAAACGCGGGTGAGGCCGGACGAGAAATTGACGATACGGCCGCCATCGACAAGGAGCGGGAGCAGGGTCTGAGTCAGGAAGAAGACACCCTTGACGTGGACATTGAAGAGATTGTCGAACTGCGCTTCGGTGGTCTCCGCGAAACCCGCCATCTCACCGTGACCGGCATTGTTGATGAGGTGATCGAAATTGGTGCGCGACCAGGTAGCCTTCAGAGCGGATCGAACGGCTTCCGCGAAGGCCGGGAACGCCGATATGGTGCCGACGTCGAGCTGCAGCGCCACTGCCTTGCGGCCGAGAGCTTCTATTTCGGCCACGACAGCCTTGGCTTCTTCTGCGCCATTTCGGTAGGTCAAAACAACATCGCCACCATGCTTGGCGATGCTGATGGCCGTGTTACGTCCAAGGCCACGGCTGCCGCCGGTTACGATTGAGATTGTCGTCATAGGTCAACTCCTTTTGTGCTGATTGCTGATCAACACAATGCCCCCAAGCCGATGGGAACTGCTGCCTATTTCTCCAAACGAATTGCCTATTTATCCAAAACCGAAGAGTGGCATCGCCTCACGCGCTTGCGGCATGACTCAAAGGCCTGCTAATCTAGCGTCATTCAAGGCAGGCAGAGAATATCGACTTGCCTTTTTCTCCATTACTATAGGAGTTCTGATGAGTTTGCTGGAGATCGTCCGCCGTCATGCAGACATCAACGTCGATCGCTTCGGAGCGGCAGCAACTCCGATCCCCGGTCTGACGGCTATCCGCGCCCTGACCCCAAGCGAAATCCAGTTTGCGATCAACAGGCCTCTGGTTGCACTGGTTCTACAGGGCCGAAAGAGAGTGAGCATCGGGCCGGAAACGTTCGACTTCGGCGCAGGGGATAGCCTCCTGATCACCGCTGACGTCCCCACGGTGAGCCAGATCACAACGGCAAGCCGCGTTGCTCCCTACTATTCTCTCGTTCTCGAACTCGACCTCGCCATGATCCGCGAACTGGGTTCGGAAATTGGTCCAATGACAGTTTCGACGTCGAAACCCGTTAACCTAGACCCGACGGAAACTGAGGTCGCGGACATCGCCGCAAGGCTCATGGGCCTCGTCGATCGGCCCGCAGTCATGCCGATCCTTGCGAGGCAGCATCTAAGGGAAATGCACTTCTGGCTGATGGCCGGCAAGCACGGAGCCGCAATCCGGGCGCTCGGTCAGACAGATAGCCAGGCGGAGAGAATTGGTCGCGCTATTGCCATCATCCGCGAAGGCTTCGCTCGTCCCTTACGGGTGAACGAGCTCGCCGAGACGGCGGGCATGAGCCTTTCGTCATTTCATCAGCATTTCCGCACAGTGACCACATTGTCACCACTTCAGTTCCAGAAGCAGTTGCGCCTGATCGAGGCGCGAAGGCAGATGATCTCGGAAGGCGTTCCGGCGAGTTCGGCTGCGTATTCCGTCGGCTATGAGAGCATCACGCAGTTCACGAGGGAATATGCCCGCCAGTTTGGGGCACCGCCCGTTCGTGATCTCAAGGCGTTGCTGGAAAATGGCGTAACCGCTGCGTGAATTTGACAAGACAAGCTTTTGTTCAGCGTCCCGGTGTTTCCCTAAGCCCGGGCAAACAACGGCAGATTGACTTCAGCCATCAGGTGGCAAGCGGCAAAAACCTCCCCGACGCCGATCAGTACGGGCCGGTCGAGGCCGATTTCCGCCATGGCCGAAGAAAGGCCGTCCAGACTGCCGGCCCAGCGCCGCTCGTCGGTATTGGCAACAGAGCTGACGATCACAACAGGCGTTCCTGCATCGAGGCCAGCCTCGATCAGCCTGTTCTGGATTGCTCCGGCTGTCCGTCCACCCATGTAGAAGATCGTCGTTTTTCTTGTGTCTGCGAGCGCCTGCCAGTCGATCGTCTCGGGCAGGTCGCCATGGCGCGAATGGCCGGTGACGAACTGTACGGCTTGCGCGTGATCGCGATGGGTGAGTGAAACGCCGAGCCGTGACGCCATGGCGCTTGCGGCCGTGATGCCGGGTATGACTTCGACCGAGATATTATGCTGCTTCAGGTAGGCGATTTCCTCGCCGGCACGGCCGAAGATCATCGGATCGCCGGATTTCAGCCGGGCGACATTCTTGCCGGCCTTGGCGAAGGTCAGCATCATTTCGTTGATATCCTCCTGCCGGCAACTTGTTCGGCCGCCGCGCTTGCCGACGAGCAGACGTTTTGCCTCGCGCCGCGCAAGTTCAAGAACCTCGTCCGATACGAGATCGTCGAACAGAATGACATCGGCGGCCTGTAATGCCCGCACAGCCTTCAGCGTCAGATATTCCGCATCGCCGGGGCCGGCGCCGACGAGCGTTACTCGTCCAACGGGGCGTGTCGGTGCTGGCCGTTCCATATCGACAAGCAGATCGCGTACGCACACCTCAGTCGGCTCAGCTCCAAAAGCGCGATCGACGAAACGCTCCCAGAAGGCGCGACGCTCTGCTCCGGGTTTCAAACGAAGGGCAATCTCCTCACGCAGCGACTGGGCAAGGGCTGCCCAGGATTTGAGCGATGCCGGCAGCAGCGTTTCGATGCGGCGACGAATGGCCTGCGCGAGGATGGGGGCTGCGCCATCCGTCGAGATTGATACCACGACGGGCGAGCGGTTGACGATGGAGCCGAACTGGAACTGGCAGAAAGCTGGCTTGTCGATCACGTTGACCGGAACCCCGGCCCGCTGCGCGGCCTCGAAAAATAGCCTGGCCTCGGTCTCGTCATCGCAGTCGGCCACAGCAATGGCTGACCCCGCAAAGGCATCCTCGTGCCATGCTGCAGGGCGATGGCTGAGTGCGCCTTTCGGATGCGTGGATCCTTGTTCGACGAGAGCCGCACAGGCCTCGCTGAGCTGTTCAGCATAGATCTCGACCTTCGCGCCGGAGGCAGCGAGCAGTTCCGCTTTCCAGGCGCAGGCGTCCGAGCCGCCGGCGACGATGACACGCTGTCCGGCAAGCGACCAGAAAACCGGCAGTTTGGCGAGCGGGGCCATGCGTGCCGGCGTCCGCACGGCAATCTCATTCTGCAGCGTCTGCAACACAGGCATTGATGATCCCCCTGATTTCGGCGCGGCAGGAACCGCAATTGGTACCGGCCTTGATTTCGCTGCCGATCGCTTCGACGCTGCGGCAGCCGGAGCGCACGGCGGCAACGACCTGGTTGACGCCGACGCTGAAGCAGGAACAGACCGTCGCGCCCGGATCGGGCACGTCAGCACCCGGGCGGCCGGCGATGATGGCAAAGCGGCGGCCTAGGTTGCGGTGGTCGGCGGTCAACTGCGACACCGCCCAATTGCGGGCGACGGCAACCGGCTCTCGTGCAAGGAAGAGCGCGGAAAGCAGTTTCTCTCCATCGAAGAAGGCAAGGCGCCGGTCACCGGATTGACGGTCGGCATAACCTAGTGGTTCGACATGGTCAGGGATGGCGAAGGTCTGCCGGCACCATGCCGTCCAATCTTCGAGGTTGTCGTTGAAAGCAAGCTCCAGCCTCCAGCCACCCTCCGCCTTTGCAAGTGCCCAATAGTCCGCATTGGGAGCCTTGGGCCTCGCTATGCTGACGGCAAAGCCATAGTGGTCTGCGCGATAACGGCTGACGGCGACTGCGACATTCTTGGAGGCGGGTTGCCCTGAAACGGGATCGGTCGCCGGCTTTACGACAGCTCCGATACGTCCCCGTGCGGAATTCTGGTCGCTCCAGTGCATCGGCACGAAGACGCTGCCGCGTGCCTGCCGGTCAGTTACAAGTGCGCGGATGACGGCCTTTCCGTAGGGGCTTTCGACCTGGACCAAGGCGGCATCGGCTATGCCGAGTTCCATCGCATCGCGCGGATGGATTTCCGCGAAGGGCTCGGCAATGTGGGATGATAGCCGCGCGCTCTTTCCCGTGCGTGTCATTGTGTGCCACTGGTCGCGGATGCGGCCGGTGTTTAGCGTAAAGGGATAGGCGCCATCGGTTTTGTCGGTTGCCGGCGCCTCGACCGCTATGAAGCGCGCCTTGCGATCGGGGTGAAAAAAACCACCTTCGGCGAAGAACCGCGTTTCTTGGCTGTCCGTCCCGGAAGGCTGAGGCCACTGGAACGGTTTCAACGCGTCATATGCCGGAGTCCGCGTTTCGGCATAGGCGCCGATATCGAAGTCGCGGCTGCCGTCATTCTCGAACGCGGAAAGGGCCGCGTGTTCGGCAAAGATGACCGCCGGCGATGGATAATCGAAGGCGGCGGCAAAACCCATCCTGCGTCCGACTTCTGCCAACTGCCACCAGTCGGCACGTGCCTCTCCCGGCAAATCGAAAAAGGGGCGCTGCCTGGATATGCGACGCTCCGAATTGGTGACCGTACCATCCTTCTCGCCCCAGCCGAGCGACGGCAGGAGCACATGTGCGTGCCGTGTCGTGTCCGTCTTGTGCAGGATATCGGACACCACGACGAAGGGGCAGGCAGCAATCGCTGCCTCGACCCTGGTGGTATCGGGCAGTGAAACGACGGGATTGGTCGCCATGATCCAGAGTGCCTTGATACGCCCCCCCTCGACGGCGCGGAACAAGTCGACGGCTTTCAGACCGGGTCTGGCGGCAATGTCGGGCGCATTCCAGAAGCGCTGCACCCGGTCGCGATCATCAGCGCTTTCGATCGCCATGTGAGCGGCGAGCATATTCGCGAGCCCGCCGACCTCGCGCCCGCCCATCGCATTCGGCTGGCCCGTCAGCGAAAACGGTCCCATGCCGGGTCTACCGATGCGCCCTGTCGCCAGGTGGCAATTGATGATGGCATTGACCTTGTCGGTGCCGGAAACGGACTGATTGACGCCCTGGCTGTAGCAGGTGACGACCTTCTCGGTCGTCTCGAACAGTCGAAAGAACTCTGTCACCTGCATGGCCGGCAGACCGGTGCGCTCAAGCAGGTCGTCTATGGTTAGTGCGGCGGCAGCGGCGAAGGCAGTGCCAAAACCTTCGGTATAGGCGCCGATATAGTTCTGGTCGATCGCGGGGCCTGCCGCGAGATGGGCGAGCAGCCCCATGAAGAGCGCCACGTCGCCATCGGGCCGGATGGCGAGATGCAGGTCGGCGATATCGCATGTCATCGTCCGGCGCGGATCGATGACGACGATCTTCAGGCCCGGCCGGGCAGCCTTGGCGGCAGCGAGCCGCTGGTAGATGACGGGATGGCACCAGGCCAGGTTGGAGCCGGTCAGTATGACGAGATCGGCAAGCTCAATATCTTCATACAGGACCGGCACCGTATCCGAACCGAAAGCGCGCCGGTGACCGGCGACTGAGGAAGACATGCAGAGACGGGAATTCGTGTCGATATTGGCCGAACCGATGAAGCCTTTCATCAGCTTGTTGGCGACGTAGTAATCCTCGGTCAGAAGCTGACCCGAGACATAAAAAGCGATGGCATCAGGGCCATGTTCAGCAATGGTCTCGAAAAACCTGCTGGCGACGAGATCGAGCGCCTCATCCCAGCCTGCCTGTCTGCCATTGATTTCAGGATGGAGGAGGCGGCCATCGAGATCGATCGTTTCGGCAAGCGCCGACCCCTTCGAACAGAGCCGGCCGAAATTGGCCGGATGTTCCGGATCTCCCTTCACGGTCACCGTACCGGCCTCGTCCACACGGGCGATCACACCGCAGCCGACGCCGCAATAGGGACAGGTGGTCTTGACCTCCGCTCCCATCATTCGGCTGCCATGATAAGGCTCTCGAGCGCGATATAGAGCGTGCCGCCCTCGTTCCTGAGGGGGATCCTGCGCACCGCGCCGTCATCGGCACCGAGCGCTTTGCCGGTCTCCAGCGAAATCACCCAATTGTGCAACGGGCAAGTGACGGCATTGCCGTGCACGATGCCTTCCGAAAGCGGCCCGCCCTTGTGTGGGCAGCGGTTTTCGATCGCATAGACTTCTTTCTCGCTGGTGCGGAAGACGGCGATGTTCATATGCGGGGTCTTCACGCAGCGAGAGCCGCGCAGCGGAATATCGGAGATATCGCCGATCGGGTGCCAGTTCATGATGGTTCTCCTCACTCGGCTGCCTGGCTGAAACCGATGGTCGCCATCGGCCGGAATTCATGCTTGTCCTTGCCGGAGACGCGCTCCGACCAGGGATCGACCTGTGCAAATTTCTGGGAAAAGACGAAGCGCTCGTAATAGACCTTGCGTTTGTCGTGATCCCCCATGATCTGCCTGCGGATCTCGTCGAGGCCGATGCGCTTGGCCCATTTGTAAATGCGTTCGAGATAGCGGGCCTGTTCGCGGTACATTTGCGTCAGCGCTACGATATGTTCGAGCGCTTCGTCTTCGGTCTTCACCAGGCCGAGCACCTCGGTGCCCTTGATGTCGAGACCTGCAGCACCGGCGAAATGGATCTCGAAACCGGAATCGACGCAGATGACGCCGATATCCTTGCAGGTCGCCTCGGCGCAGTTTCGCGGACATCCGGAGACTGCCATCTTCAGTTTCGCCGGTGTCCAGGAGCCCCACATGAATTTCTCGATGCGGATGCCGAGGCCGGTGGAATCCTGCGTGCCGAAGCGGCACCAGTCGGAGCCGACGCAGGTCTTTACCGTGCGAAGGCCCTTGGCATAGGCCTGGCCGGAGACGAAGCCGGCTTTGCCGAGCTCGGCCCAGACGGCCGGCAGGTCTTCCTTTTCGACGCCGAGCAGGTCGATGCGTTGCCCACCAGTGACCTTGACCATCGGAATGGCGAACTTGTCGACCACGTCGGCGATAGCGCGCAGCTCGCCGGAATTGGTCACTCCGCCCCACATGCGCGGCACGACAGAATAGGTGCCATCCTTCTGGATATTGGCGTGGACGCGCTCGTTGATGTAGCGCGACTGGTAGTCGTCGGCATATTCGTCCGGCCAGTCGCAAACGAGGTAATAGTTCAGCGCCGGACGACATTTGGCACAGCCGCCCGATGTCTTCCATTCCAGTTCCTGCATGACGGCGGGAATGGTCTTCAGCTTCTTCGCCTTGATGAGACGGCGCACATCGTCATGGCCGAGTTCCGTGCAGGTGCACATCGGCTGCACGGCCTTCGGGTTATAGGCATCACCCAGCGTCAAGGACATGAGCTGCTCGACAAGGCCGGTGCAGGAGCCACAGGAGGCAGAAGCCTTGGTATGGGCGCGCACATCATCGAGCGATGTCAGCCCCTTGGCTGTGATTGTGGACGTGATCTTGCCCTTGCAAACGCCGTTGCAGCCGCAGATTTCCGCATCATCCGGCAAGGCTGCAACGGCCGCCATAGGGTCCAGCGGGGATCCTCCCTGATAGGCCTGGCCGAAGATCAATGTGTCGCGCATCTCGGAAATGTCGACCGCCTTTTTCTTGAGGTCGTTGAACCAGGCGCCGTCTGAGGTCTCGCCGTAGAGCACCGTGCCGATAATGCGGTTGTCCTTCAGTACAAGACGCTTGTAGACGCCCGCGGTCGCATCGCGCAGCACGATCTCCTGCCGGTCGTCGCCGTCGGCGAAATCTCCGAGCGAGTAGAGATCGATGCCGGTAACCTTGAGCTTGGTCGGCGTATCGGAATGCACGAAGCCCGGCTTTGTATCGCCCGCCAGATGGGCGGCCGCCACGCGGGCCATCTCGTAGAGGGGTGCGACAAGACCATAGACCATACCGCCGACTTCGGCGCATTCGCCGAGGGAGTAGATGTCACCATCGGAGGTCTGCATGCCGGCATCGACGACGATGCCGCGGTTGACGGCAAGTCCGGCGTCCTTGGCGAGATTGACGTTCGGTCGAATGCCGACCGCCATGACGACGAGCGTGGCAGGGATGATCGTGCCGTTGTCGAGCTCGACGCCTTCCACCTTGCCGTTGCCGATGATCTGCTTGGTGTTGGCCTTGCAGATGACCTTGATGCCGCGGTCCTCGACCGCCTTCTGTAAGAGGTAGCCTGCGGCGGGATCGAGCTGGCGCTCCATCAGCGTTGGCATGACGTGCAGCACGGTGACATCCATGCCGCGTTGTGCAAGGCCGGCAGCCGCTTCCAACCCGAGCAGGCCGCCGCCGATGACGATGGCCTTTTGCCGCG
Organism: Rhizobium sp. WYJ-E13; assembly: GCF_018987265.1. Classification (NCBI taxonomy): domain Bacteria; kingdom Pseudomonadati; phylum Pseudomonadota; class Alphaproteobacteria; order Hyphomicrobiales; family Rhizobiaceae; genus Rhizobium; species Rhizobium sp. WYJ-E13. The sequence continues at coordinate 702,196 of NZ_CP076854.1, forward strand.
ACTGGGCGGCGAGCAGCATGGCCTGCACGTCGTCGAGATCGCGATAAGTGATGACGCCGGGCAGATCCTTGCCGGGAACGGGAATGATGAACGGAACGGAGCCCGTGGCGATGACGAGCTTGTCGTAGCTCTCGGTCACACCGTGATCCGACGTGACCGTCTTCCTGTCGCGGTCTATCGAAACGATCTTGTGGCCCTTGTAGAGGGTGATGCCATGGTCGATGTACCAGCCGTCGCCGTGAATGACGATCTGCTCGTAGGTCTTTTCGCCCGAGAGGACCGGCGAGAGCATGATGCGATCGTAATTGACGCGCGGCTCGGCGTTGAAGATCGTGACCTGATAGCGGCCCGGCGCCTGTTCGAAGAGGTGCTCCAGCATGCGCCCAGGCGCCATGCCGTTACCAATGATGACGAGTTTTTCGGTCATGGTTTACTCCGCGGCTTCGACGAAGCGGTGACGTTCGTAGAGGAACTTCAGCACGGCTTCGCGGCATTTGAGATAGGTTCGGTCGGAGGCGAGTTCGATCCGGTTGCGGGGACGGGCAATCGGCACGTCGAGCACTTCGCCGATGCGGGCTGCCGGCCCATTCGTCATCATCACGATGCGGTCGGAGAGCAGCACGGCCTCGTCGACGTCGTGGGTGATCATGACCATCGTGTTGCCGAGCCGGGCGTGGATCTCCATCACGGCGTCCTGCAGATGCGCACGGGTCAGGGCATCGAGCGCGCCGAAGGGCTCGTCGAGCAGCAGGATCTTCGGCTCCATCGAGAGGGCGCGGGCGATGCCGACGCGCTGCTTCATGCCGCCTGATATTTCGGAGGGGCGTCTGTCTTTCGCGTGAGCCATCTGCACAAGGTCGAGATTGGCCATGACCCAGTCGTGGCGCTCGGCCTTGCTCTTCTTATTGCTGAAGACCTTCGAGACGGCGAGATTGACGTTTTCATAGACCGTCAGCCAGGGCAGCAGCGAATGGTTCTGGAAGACGACGGCACGTTCGGGGCCAGGCTCGTTGACCTCACGGTTTTCGAGCAGCACGGCTCCCTTCGAGACAGGCGTCAGGCCGGCGATCAGGTTGAGGAGCGTGGACTTGCCGCAGCCGGAATGGCCGATGATCGAGACGAATTCGCCCTTGTCGATGACGAGGTTGATGTCCTTCAGGACCTCTGTACGGGCGCCGGCCCGGTCGAAATGCTTGTCGATATGGTCGAGCTTCAGATAGGCGTTCATGGTCGATCCCCTCAATTGGCCGAGGCGCCGCGCGTGACGAGTTTGCCGATGGCTGCCACGAGCTTGTCGAGGGCGAAGCCGACGACGCCGATATAGGCCAGGGCCACGATGATGTCGGGCAGGCGGGAGGAGTTCCACGCATCCCAGATGAAGAAGCCGATGCCGACACCACCGGTCAGCATCTCGGCGGCGACGATCGCCAGCCATGACAGGCCGACGCCGATGCGCAGGCCAGTGAAGATGTAGGGGGCTGCCGAGGGCAGCATGATCTTGAAGAAGAACTCGAACTGGTTGAGTCGCAGCACCTCGGCGACGTTGCGATAATCCTGCGGGATGTTGCGCACGCCGACGGCGGTATTGATGATGACCGGCCAGATCGAGGTGATGAAGATCACGAAGATCGCCGAAGGATTGCTGTCCTGGAAGGCTGCGAGCGACAGCGGCAGCCAGGCTAGCGGCGGCACTGTGCGCAGCACCTGGAAGATCGGATCGAGGCCGCGCATAGCCCAGACCGACTGGCCGATAACGGCACCGATGACGATGCCGGCTATGGCTGCAAGGCCGAAGCCATAGGCAACCCGCTGCAGCGAAACCAGCACGCGCCAGCCGAGACCGATATCCTGCGAGCCGTAGTTGAAGAAGGGATAGGCGATGAGATCATAGCTTTCCTGCCAGACCTGGTGCGGCGATGGCAGCGAAGCGTTCGGCGAAGAACAGAGGATCTGCCAGAGGCCGAGAATGATCGCGAGAACGATCAGCGGCGGCACGATATTGCGGGCGGCGGCCACCGAAAGGAGCTGCAGATCGATCTTGCGCGCCGGCTTCTTTGCGAGATGGACGACATTGGCCGTTTTCGGCGCTACAGCCGCCTTGATGGTTTCATTCTTTGCAAGCGCTGACATGCGTTCGCTCCTTGATGGAATAAAAGGCCGGCGCGCGCCCCACGCGCCGGAGGCGGGGATTACGAAGCAGCCTTGATGGAAAGGCTGTCGAGATAGGCAGACGGGTTCTCCGGATCGAAGACCTTGCCGTCGAAGAAGGTCTCCTTGCCGCGCGACGTCGAGGCCGGAATGTCGGTCGTCGCAATGCCGAGGTCCTTTGCGGCCTCGCGCCAGATGTCCTCACGGTTGACCTTGTCGACCAGCGCCTTGATGTCCGTATCGGGCGCGAGTTTGCCCCAGCGGATGTTCTCCGCAATGAACCAGGTATCGTGGCTCTTGAAGGGGTAGGAGACGCCGCCAGCCCAGAATTTCATGTAGAGATCGGTTCCATGGGTAACCCGGCCATTGCCATAGTTGATGTCGCCCTTCAGGCGGCCAAGCACATCCTTCGGCGGCACGTTGAACCATTGCCGCTTGCCGAGGATGGTCGCCATTTCCTCCTTGTTGTCCATGCTGTCGCACCATTGCTGGGCTTCCATAGTGGCCATCAGCAGGGCCTTGGCGGCATTCGGGTTCTTTTCCACCCAGTCGGCGCGCATGCCGAACGCCTTTTCCGGATGGCCTTTCCACAATTCGCCGGTCGTTGCCGCTGTGAAGCCGATGCCCTGGTTGACAAGCTGCTCATTCCAGGGTTCGCCGACACAGAAGACGTCCATGTTGCCGACCTTCATGTTCGCCACCATCTGCGGGGGCGGCACGACGACGGTCGAGACGTCCTTGTCCGGATCGATGCCGCCGGCGGCGAGCCAGTAGCGGATCCAGAGATCATGGGTACCACCGGGGAAGGTCATGGCGGCTTTCACCTCCTTGCCTTCGGCCTTCTTCTTTTCGAAAGCGGCCTTCAGCTTGGAGGAGTCGAGCTGGACACCGGTATCGGCATATTCCTTGGCGACCGAGATGCCCTGGCTGTCGTAGTTCAGACGCGCCAGCAATGCCATCGGCACCGGCTGGTTGTTCTGGGTCACTTTGCCGGTGTGCATGAGATAGGGCAGCGGCGAGAGGATATGGGCGCCATCGATGCCGTTGGCCGCGCCGCCGAGAACCAGATTGTCACGCGTTGCCCCCCAGGATGCCTGCTTCGCCACATCGACTTCAGGAAGGCCGTGTTTTTCGAACAGACCCTTTTCTTTGGCGACGATAAGTGGCGCTGCATCTGTCAGGGCTATGAAACCAAGCTTGACGCCGGTCACTTCAGGTGCGGCTGAAGCGGCGAAGGCGCCCGAAGGAAATGCCGTCCGAACAGCGCTCACGAGGGCTGCTGCTGCGGTGGTCTTCAGCATGCTGCGACGGCTGATCGCGGTCGTGAAAATCTTGGTCATGCGCGGGCTCCTCTGGGTGGCTGCCGGAATTTTCGAAATAAAAAAACGCCGCTCGGAGATTGCGTCCTCGGGGAAGGGAGAAGTCCCGGACAGCAAAAACCTTGCGACGTCGATGTCTTTTGTGAGCGCTTATTACGCGCCCATCCTGCGTCCGATCGCCATTGACCGGTGCGGTTTTAGTTATGCAAGCAGTGTGCCAGTTTGTAGGCATCTCTGCAGGCTGTTGAAATTAAAGGAGATTACTTCGGACAAAAGCTGCTGCTGCTTTCTGAAGCACGAAATCACTCTGCAAAAATTTTGTGCGATTGCTCAGTCGCAGATCGAAAATGCTGCAAGTGATTTATGCAATGCAGCAACCCTTTCAGGTCTCGTCAGAGTACGGAATGAAGGGCAGGTCGCTCTTCACTTCAAAGCCCGCAATATAATCCGGCAGTTTCGATGGATCGAAAACGTGACCGTCCATGAAGCGGTCGTTTTCGTCGGCGCCTTCGATGCGTACGTCGGCATCGATGGGCGCGCTGCCCTCGCCAAGGGCTGCACGATAAAGGTCCGGGCGATAGGCGGAAGCGGCTGCGCGTGCGGGGTTGAGTCCAAGTTCGGCCTGTCCCCAGCGGATCATCTGACTGTAGATCCAGAGCGCTTGGCTCGTGCGAGGATAGTTGGCAAAACCTGAATGGAACATGAAGTAATTATCGATGATGCGGCGGTTGCCCTTTGCATCAAGGCTGAACTCGCCGGCCAGCACGTGACGGATGATGTGAACCGGCGCTGCGATATAGCGGGCATCCGCGAGAGCCTCGGCAAGCGCATCGTGGTTTTCTGGCTGGTCGCACCAGCGAGCCGCTGCGTCGAGAGCGACAATCAGCCGGGAGACTGTTTCCGGATGGCTGTCCGCCCATTCCGGGCGCATGCCGATCACCTTTTCCGGTGCAGATGGCCAGATATCCTGTTTGGCAGCGACGATACGCCCGGCACCGCGCTCTGACGCTACCATGTTCCATGGTGCGCCGACGCAGAAACCGTCGATCGCGCCGGCAGCCAGTGCATCCGGGGTCAGCGGGGGCGGCACGACGACGAGTTTGACGTCCTTGTCCGGATCGATGCCGCCGGCGGCAAGCCAGTAACGGAATTCGTAATTATGCGAGGAAAAGGGATAGGTGACGCCGAAAGTCGGCAGTGGCTCGCCGCTTGCCTTCATTTCCGCCAGCACCGTTGAGAGCGCCTTGGCGTTTTCCAGCGCACTGGCAGTTTCAGAAAGCCCGGTCGCATTCCGCATCCTGTCGAACAGGCGGATCGAAAGCGTGATCGCATTGCCGCCGCGCCCGAGAGAGAAGGGCGTAATCGTCGGGGATGGGTTGGAGCCGAGGCCGAGCATGGAGGCAACGGGCATTGGCGAGAGCATGTGAGCAATATCGAACTGCCGGAAGGCAAGGCGATCGCGGACATTGGCCCAGGAGACATCCTTGACGAGATCGAGCGTCAGGCCTTCCTTCCGGGCGAAACCGAATTCGGAGGCAGCGATCAGTACGGAGGCATCGACAAGCGGGATGAACCCGGCTCTCAATGTTCTGTCGCCCTCGCCATTGAGCCGTGCGGGGGCGGGCAGGCTGGCGCCGGGACCGAGATTTGTCGTCATCATATTCACTCCGGCTTCCTCCCGACATCAGCACACGGAGCCGCCATCACATCAAAAGCCCCGCCGCGGTGACGACGCTCTGGGCGATGTCGGACATTTTCTTCTTCTCGTTCATGGCTGTCTGGCGAAGCAGTGCAAATGCTTCCTCCTCAGACAGGCCGCGCATCTTCATCAAAATGCCCTTTGCGCGTTCCACCACCTTGCGCTCTTCGAGAGCCGATTTGGCATCGGCAAGTTCGCGCTGCAGCCGGCTGAAGGCATTAAAGCGGCTGACTGCCATATCAAGAATGGGTTTGACGCGCTCTTTCTTCAACCCGTCGACAATGTAGGCCGAAACGCCGGCATCCACTGCGGCTTCGATCGAGGCCGTGTCGGAGCGGTCGACGAACATGGCGATCGGCCGGCCAACCGTGCGGGTGAGCTGGAACAGATGCTCCATCATGTCGCGATTGGGGTTTTCGATATCGATGATGATCACGTCGGGCCTTAACGTATCGATGATGCGCGCCACGCCCTGAACCTCGTGAATGACAGTCACCCGCGCATGGCCAGCCTCCCGCAGCCCCTCTTCAATGATGGAGGCGCGAATGGTATTTTCATCGATCACTAGAATGGTCAGATCGAGCCGGCTCATTGAGCATTTATGACGCAGCGCAGCAAGGCGCACAAGCCAAAAAGGCAAAATTTTAGGCATAAATACAAAATGACCAAAAATTGATCATTTTGCTGTATATCTGTGCAATATCCGATCTGCGTATGGGTCTTTGAGAAGAGGCCGCAACATCCATGCCTTTGGGGGCCACTGCGCTACCTATGCCTCAGTATAATGCACGGCCCGATCTATCGCTGTTATCGTCGGGCGACCTTGAAGACGGAGAACGAAGATGAGCGACGAACGTCCTGATGGTGTTGAGGAATACGGGCGTCCCGCAGGGGGATGGGACGCGCTGAAGGCGGTGGCGGAGACGCTGAAGCATCAGCAGATCGTCGCGCAGGGCAGCGCCACCCTGCTCAAGGCAAACCAGCCGGAAGGTTTTGATTGCCCGGGCTGCGCCTGGCCCGATCCCAAGCACACATCCTCGTTTGAATTTTGCGAAAACGGCGCAAAGGCGATCACCTGGGAATCGACCGCTCGTCGCGTCCCGCCGGAATTCTTTGCCGAGCATACCGTCTCCGAACTTTGGGAATGGATCGATCACAAGCTCGAGGATCAGGGGCGCCTGACGCATCCGCTGAAATACAACTGCCTCACCGACAAATATGAGGCCATCGACTGGGACGACGCTTTCAGCCTGATCGGCGCTGAGCTCAACAAGCTCGCAAGCCCGGATGAGGCCGAATTTTACACATCCGGCCGTGCTTCAAACGAGGCGGCTTTTCTTTATCAGCTTTTCGTGCGCGCCTATGGCACCAATAATTTCCCCGATTGTTCGAACATGTGCCACGAAGCGACCAGCGTCGGCCTGCCGTTGTCTCTTGGCGTCGGCAAGGGCACGGTGACGCTTGAGGATTTCGACCATGCCGATGCCATTTTCAGCTTCGGCCACAATCCCGGAACAAACCATCCGCGCATGATGACGACGCTGCACGAGGCATCGCGCCGCGGCGTTCCGATCATCGTCTTCAATCCGCTGAAGGAGCGGGCGCTGGAGCGTTTCGCCGCGCCGCAGAACCCGGTGGAGATGGTGACCTTCTCCTCGACGCCGATCGCATCAGCCTATCACCAGCTCCGCACTGGCGGTGATCTCGCCGCCCTCAAGGGTCTCATGAAGCTGATCTTCGAGCGTGACGAGGCTGATATCGCTGCTGGCGGCGAGGGGGTTCTCGACCGGGCCTTCATTGCCGAGCATACCGCCGGTATCGAGGATCTGAAGGCTGATCTCGCCAATACCAGCTGGAGCGATATTCTCAGCGTCTCCGGCCTGACAATGGAAGCGCTGGCGAGCGCCGTCGATGTCTACCTCAATGCCCGAAACGTCATCCTCTGCTACGGCATGGGCATTACCCAGCATGCCAACGGTACGGCCAATGTTCAGCAGCTTGCCAATTTCCTGATGCTGCGCGGCAATGTCGGCCGCCCCGGCGCCGGTCTCTGCCCTCTGCGTGGTCACTCCAACGTTCAGGGCGACAGAACCGTCGGCATCACCGAAATTCCAAACAAGGCGTTGATCGACGGCATGGAGCGCGCCTTCGGCTTCCGTCCTTCTGCAGAGAAGGGCCATAATGCGGTCGAGTCCATCGAAGCGATTGCAGCCGGCCGGTCCAAGGCGCTGGTCTGCCTCGGCGGGAATCTGGCCGTTGCCATGTCCGATCCGGATGTCACTTTCGAAGCGATGCGCAAGCTCGATCTTGCCGTCCATATTGCGACCAAGCTCAATCGCTCACATCTGCTGACGGCAAAGACCTCGATCATTCTTCCCTGCCTCGGAAGAACTGACCTCGACACCCAGGCATCAGGCCCGCAGGCGGTGACGGTGGAGGATTCCATGTCGATGGTGCATGCATCGCGCGGCTTCCTGAAGCCGCCGAGCGAATTGCTGAAGTCCGAGCCTGCCATCATCGCAGGTATAGCGATGGCGACGCTGGGTACAAAATATGGCATCGACTGGACGGGGCTGATCGCCAATTACGACCGCATCCGCGACAAGATCGAAGTGGTCTTCCCCGATTTTCGCGAATTCAACAGCCGTGTTCGCGTTCGCGGCGGTTTCCGGCTCGATGTTCCGGCTTCTTACCGCGTCTGGAGGACGGCCAGCGGAAAGGCAAACTTCCTCGTCGCCCCCGGCCTCGATGAAGATCCCCGCTTGAAGGACCCTACGACGCTCGTGCTGACGACGCTGCGAAGCCACGATCAGTATAACACGACCGTTTATGGTCTCGACGATCGCTATCGCGGTATCTTCGGCCGCCGTGACGTCATCTTCATGAACAGTCAGGATCTTGCTGAACGAGGCCTGCGCGATGGAGACCGGATCGATATCCGTTCAGCCACCGGCAACGGCGGCGGGAAAACCGTCATCGGTTTCACGGCTGTCGAGTATAGTATCCCCGTCGGTTCGGTGGCGGGCTATTATCCGGAAATGAATGCGGTGATCGCGCTCGGTCACTACGATCGCAAGTCAGGCACACCCAGCTACAAAGGCGTTCCCGTCACGATCGCTAAGAGCAAGGTTCAGGCTGCGGCTTAGCCAGAAGCCGCGACGGTCACGCCCGTACTTTCGCGGGCGATGACCTCGAAGCCAAGATCGATCTGGTTCGGTGGCTGGCGGCTCGTCGAATTGAGGGCAGCCAGTACCTTTTCGGCGGAAAGCCTGCCGGTCTCGAAACGTCTCGTCATGATCGATGAGAGGGACGGTGACGCACAGGCGGAAAATTCCAGATCATGAAAACCGATGATGGCGATATCGTCAGGCACGCGGATGCCGCGCTTGCGACATTCCTGCATGGCGCCGAGCGCCACGTTGTCGTCGGTGCAGAAGATCGCCTCGGGGCGGTCGCCGCGTTCATGCATCAGGGCTAGGAGATCGGAGCCGAGCGCAACCGAGCTGTGCCGCGGCCGCTGGGTGACGATCTCAAGGTTCTCCAGGCCTGCTTCCTGCATCGCCAGGCGATAGCCGTCGAAGCGGGACTGGGAACGATGGTCGAGGTTGCCCGCCAGGAAGGCGATACGATGGAAGCCGCGGTCGATGAGATGCTGCGTCGCCGCCTGCCCGGCGCGGTCTTGCAGCATGCCGATATTGAGGTCGATCGGATCTGGCGACAACTCGAATGTCTCGACAACTGGCAAGTGTGCCCGCGTCAGAAGATGATGGGAAAGCGGCGTATGATGGATGCCGGCGATGATGATTGCTTCGACGCGTTGGCCGAGCAACACTTTGATGGCGTTTTCCTCTTCCAGCTCGGAATACCGGCTGTTGACGACGACGACCTGAAAGCCCGCCCCGACAAGCACATCGTGCAGTGCGAAGAGATATTCGGCAAAGATGACATTGTAGAGGGTCGGGACGATGACGCCGATCGCATGCGTACGCGAAGAGGCGAGGCGGCTGGCCGCGATGTTCGGCACATAGCCGAGTTCCTGGACGGCAGCATTGACGCGCCGCCGCAGCGCCTCCGAGACCGCATCGGGCTTGCGAAGTACGCGTGAAACTGTGATCGGGCTGACGCCGGCCAGATTTGCCACGTCATCCAAGGTTATTCTTCGCATTGCCGTCTCACTCCATACAGCAAAGTCGTGCCGATCCGTAATTTATCTCGCAATTGCGAAATATTTCTTCTCGGTACTTATAGTTGACAGCGCTAGCAAATCCGATTTGACAGCGCTGTCAACTATGTTAGGCTCAAATTGTACCGGAAAAGGATGGGATGGAGCCTTCCGGGATCAGTATGCCAATCAGAATTTATGGAGGGGCGGCCTGGTCCGCCTGAGGAGGAGACATTCAATGCTCAAGGTGAAGAAAGCGAAGATGGCCGGTATCGCCGCGTTTTCCGCGTCGGCGTTTGCTCTGCTCTGCAGCACAGCCATGGCGGAACCGAAGGTGGTATCCGGCCCCGCCGCCGATCCGAACTGCATGGTTCCATGGTCGGCCGAGACCCAGTTCCTGCAATATCCGAAGAAGGATGGTCCTTACCGCATCGCGCTTGCCAATGGCTATATTGCTAATACCTGGCGCATCCAGATGGTGCAGACGGCAAAGGCCTATGCCGCCCAGCCGGATGTCGCCGCCAAGCTGAAAGAATTCAAGGTCGTGTCGACTGGCGAGGACGTTCCGGCCCAGATTTCGGCGATCAACAATTTCATCGATGCCGGCTATGATGCCATCGTCGTCAACGCTCAGAACCCGACAGCCTTCGGACCGGTCATCAAGCGCGCCAAGGAAGCCGGCGTCGTTCTCGTCGCCTTCGACAATATCCTCGACACCAAGGATGCGATCAACGTCAATGTCGATCAGAAAGGCTTGGGCGTCATCTGGGCCAACTGGCTGGTGAAGCACCTGCCGCAGGGCGGCAAGATCCTGGAAGTGCGCGGCGTCGCCGGCACCTCCGTCGATACCGATCGCCATAACGGTATTCATGAGGCTCTGGATGCTTCCGGCAAGAAATTCACCGTCACTGAAGTCGTTGGCAAGTGGGATGATGGTGTAGCGCAGAAGGCAGCGGCCGATGCGATTGCCACCAATGGCCCGTTCGATGGCATTACCGCGCAGGGCGGTGACACCGGCGTCGTGCAGGCGATGATCGACGCGAAGCACCCCTTCGTGCCGTTCGGCGGTGAGACGGAGAACGGCTTCCGCAAATTCTGCGCCGCCCATGCGGCCGATGGCCTGAAATGCTCTTCAGCGGGTACCGGCCCGGCGCAGGTTGCGGTTGCCATCAAGACTGCCATCGCGGCTCTCGAAGGTCAGGTCGTTCCTCAGGCCGTCAAGCTGCCGACGGCACTCGTTTCCGATCCTGATTTCAAGGAAGGCGAGGACTACTATCCCAAGGAATCCGACAACTTTTTCGTCGGCAATTCCTTCCCGACCTGCGGCATCAACTTCTCCGCACAGGAAATCATGGGACAGACCAAGGAAAACCAGTAGACGCCACCATCCGGACCTGACTGCGGGCGTTCGCGCCCGCAGTCTCGACCTCGACGCGACCGAATGGAGGCTGGCTGCATGATCCTTTCCGAACCGCTTCTGCGCCTGGAAGGCATATCGAAACGTTATGGCGGCGCGATAGCGCTGAAGGAGGCCAGTATCGCGATCCGGCCGGGCGCGATCCATGCCGTGCTTGGCGAAAACGGCGCCGGCAAATCGACCCTCATCAAGATCATGGCAGGGGTGGTTGCGCCGGACGAGGGACGCATGCTGCTCGATGGGAACGAGGTTTCCTTCGCCTCGCCGGCAGCCGCCAATGCCGCCGGTATCGTCTGTGTTTTCCAGGAGCTGTCTCTCATTCCCGATCTTTCGGTGGCCGACAACATCGTCATCAGCAATCCGCCACTTCGTTTCGGCATGATCGATCGTAAAAGACAGCGCCAGATTGCAGTGGCGGCACTTGCCCGCGCTGGAGCCGCCGATATCCATCCGTCGTCGCTCGTCAAGGACCTGCCCCTTTCCCGCCGGCAGATGGTGGAGATCGCCAAGGCGCTTGCCCGCAAGCCGCGGCTGATGATCCTCGACGAGGCGACCTCGGCGCTCACTCAATCGGATGTCGAGAAGGTTTTCGGGGTGCTGAAACAGCTGCGTGCCGAGGGCATGGCGCTGATCTATATTTCCCATCGCATGCATGAGATTGCGCAACTGGCCGATGACTGCACGGTTTTCCGAAATGGCCGCAGCATCGAATCCTATCCCGCCGGTACCAAGACCGATCAGCAGGTCGTGGAGCTGATGATCGGACGCGAATATACCCATGTCTTTCCACCCAAGCCGCTGCGATCGAAGGCAGACGCGCCGGTTCTGTCCTGCCGGGACCTCTCCTGGGGAGACCGGCTTTCCGGAATCGACTTCGATGTCCGGCCTGGTGAAATCATCGGTTTCGGTGGGCTGGATGGGCAGGGGCAGCGCGAATTGCTGCTGGCGCTTTTCGGCGTGCTGCGTGACCTGAAGGGCGAAGTCGCAGTCGATGGCCGGCCGGTAAGGTTGAAGAGCCCCGGTGCGGCAAAATCCGGCGATATCTCCATGGCGTTGATCCCGGAGGACCGGAAGACCGAGGGGTTGATGCTGCCGATGACGGTGCGGGAGAACCTGTCGATCGCCGCGCTCGACCGCGTTTCGCGCAATGGCGTGATCGACCGGGCAGCAGAGCTTCGGGAGATCGACGAGCTGTTGAAGCTTCTGGCCATCAAGGCGGCAACGATCGACATGCCGGTGGCTTCGCTGTCCGGCGGCAACCAGCAGAAAGTCGTGATCGCCAAATGGCTGATGAACCGCCCACGCATCATTCTGCTCAACGACCCGACCCGCGGCATCGATGTCGGTACCAAGCAGGAGATCTACGCTTTGCTGCGCAAGCTTGCCGACGCGGGTGCGGCCATCATCTTCTATTCGACCGACTATGACGAATTGGTCGGCTGCTGTGACCGTGTGCTTGTCATGTACGACGGCAGCATCATCCGCGTCCTCGAGGGAGACGAGATCAACGAGCATGAGCTGGTCAGCGCCGCCCTCAACATCGGCGCTGGTGAAGTGCAGCAAAGGATAGCCCAATGAGCAGGCAGGCGACCGGTGAATGGCGTTACTGGTACGTTCAGCAGAAGGGCACGCTCTTTGCGGCGCTTCTCTTCATCTTGATGTTCATTCTCTATGTCTCGAACCATCCGGCCGGCTTCACGCCCAATGTGGTGCAGACGGCCGCCAACAAGGCGACGTTGCTCGCTTTCGTGGCGATGGCGCAGTGTTTCGTGGTCATTACCTCAGGCATCGATCTGTCGGTCGGCATGATCCTCGTCCTGTGCAATTGCCTCGCCTCATGGCTTGTGGTCGGCACGCCGCTGCAGACCGGGCTTGGCATAATTGCCGTGTTGCTGACGGGGCTCGCCTGCGGTCTGCTGAACGGGCTCGTCATCATCTTCGGCAGGTTGCAGCCGATCGTCACCACGATTGCGACCAGCGCGGTTTTCTACGGTCTGGCATTGTTGCTGAGGCCGACGCCCGGCGGCTCGGTGAATGAGGATCTCGCCGATGCTTTCACCTCGAAGCTTTTCGCTCTGATACCGACAAGCCTCGTGGTGCTCGCCCTCGTCGTCCTGGTGATCTGGGTACCCTTCAGCCGATCGGTCCTCGGCCGCACCGCCTATGCCGTCGGATCGGCAGAAAATGCCGCCTACATGTCCGCCATGCCGGTGAAGCGGGCAAAGCTTGCGGCTTACGCGCTGGCCGGCCTACTATCAGCGATCGGCGGGCTTTATCTGACTTTCTTCTCCTATACGGGCGAGGCGGCTTTTGCGAGCGGCAACGCCTATACGCTCTATTCGATCGCGGCGGTGGTGCTCGGCGGCGTTTCTCTGGCGGGCGGCAAGGGAAGCGCTGTCGGCGCCGTTTTCGGCGCGCTGGCCTTCCGCACCATCGGCGACCTTCTGTTCGTCTTCGATCTCGATCCGCTCTGGCAGCCGCTCTTCCAGGGCGTGGTGCTGATGCTGGCGGTCAGCATCGGCTGCATCGGCCTGTCGCGGGTTCGCAATCGTCTGGAGTGGTTCCAATGAGTGAGGACGCTTCCGCCATGCGGCAAATTCCCTTACCCGCCCGGCTGCGCGGTATCGACCCGGCGGTAGCGATCGCCTTCGGCTGCATCATCCTCTTGCTTCTCGGCGGCTCGCTCTATTCCTCCAATTTTCTGTCCCCGGATTACCTGCTGCAGCAGTTGAAGGTGGCCTCTTTTCTCGGCGTCATTGCAACCGGCATGATGGCGGTCATCTTGCTTGGACAGATCGACCTGTCGGTGCCCTGGGTGGTGACGACGGGGGCGATGATGGCATGCGCCGCCACCGCTTACGGAACGACAGGCGCGGTTCTCGCAATTCCCTTCGGCATTCTCTGTGGTGCTGCAATCGGCCTCGTCAACGGCATTGCAGTCGCCTATCTGCGCATCCCCTCGATGATCATCACGCTCGCCACCAATGCGGTCGCTCAAGGTCTGATGGTGGTCTATACGGGCGGCTTCTCGCCGCAGGATTCGGCTTCCGCTGCCATGCGCTTCCTGGCAACGGGCTATACCATACCGGGGCTTCCGAACGGAGTTCTGGTGTGGCTCCTCGTCGGTCTGTTCGCCGTGTTCCTTTTGACGCGCACGACCTTCGGCCGGGCGCTCTATGCGATCGGCAACCGAGAACGCGCCGCCTACATGTCCGGCATCAATACGCGCAGGATCACCCTTCTGGCCTTCATCATTTCAGGCGGCCTTAGTGCGCTCGGCGGTGTGCTTCTTGCCGGTTATGCTTCGAAAGCCTCCCAGTCCATGGGCGACGCATACCTCCTACCCTCAATTGCCGCCGTGGTGCTCGGCGGCACGCATGTTCTTGGCGGCAAGGGCTCCTATCTCGGAACCGTTGCCGGCGTCATCCTGATCACGCTGCTGCAGTCGATCCTCTCAGTCATGCAGATCGAAGAGGCTGGTCGCCAGCTGATCTATGGTGCTGTCATCATTGGCATGCTGCTGCTCTACGGGCGGCAGAAGGTCTCGTGACGAAACTCAGCTTTTGGCTTTGTCCAGGCGTCTGATTGCGTTGACGTTTTCAGCCGAAGGCCCGTTCGGGTAGACGCTGGAGGCAAGGCAGGTGTCGATGACCGCCTTGGCGCGTTCGGGGCCTATCGCGCCCATATTCGCTATCGACAACCTTCCTTTTGCGACGCGTAGACATAGAACCCGGCTCGCTCAGATCCGTGACCGTGATGCTGATCTTTCCGGTTGGTGAGAGGTGATGACATCCACCGGCGGTTTGCCGGTGCTGTCGGCCGCGATGCTATTTTCAGTGCGTGCTTCCATTCGGCTTTTCGATTTTCTGTCGGCCTCAATCGTGCGGCTACGTCGCCCTTGAGCCCGTCAATACGGGCTTTTTCGGTGTCGTTCCAGCTCTCAATGTGTCCTGCCATTTATATGATCGCGCATCACTTGACATTTGTCGAATAGAAATCGAATATTGTCAGCACCGACATCGGGCGGAGGTTTTCAGGTGTCGACTGGCGCGCTGTATTGCGCTCGCCAATGCATGCGCGGAGGAGACGGACGTGGAATTTCTGCTGGAAGTGGAGGGGCTCAAGAAGTCCTTTGGCGGTGTCGCAGCCCTGCGTGACGGCCGCTTCCAGCTACGCGCCGGCTCGGTCCATGCGCTGTGTGGCGGCAATGGCGCCGGCAAGTCGACCTTCCTCAAGATCCTGATGGGCATTCACAAGTGTGATGCCGGCTCGATCCGCCGCCGCGGCCAGGAGGTGGATTTCGCCAGCCCGGCTGACGCGCTTGCCTCCGGCATTGCCATCATCGAGCAGGAGCTGAGCCCGGTTCCGCATATGACCGTCGCCGAGAACATCTACCTCGGTCGAGAACCGCCAGCCCGGTTCGGCGGCATCGATTTTCGCAGCATGAACCGGGCGGCGCAGAAGCTGCTCGACGAGCTGGAATTCGATATCCGCGCCACCCAATACATGATGAACCTTTCGGTCGCGCAGATGCAGCTGGTGGAGATCGCCAAGGCGCTCAGCCACGATGCCGAAGTCATCTTCATGGACGAGCCGACATCGGCCATCGGCGAGCGTGAAGCCCAGCAGCTCTTTGCGGCGATCCGCCGCCTGCAGGCGCAGGGACGCGGCATCGTCTACGTTTCCCATCGGCTGTCGGAGATCTTCCAGATTGCCGATTCCTACACGGTCTTTCGCGACGGCTCCTTCGTCGGTGCTGGCGCGCTGTCGGAGATCGACCGGCCGAGCCTGATCCGCATGATCGTCGGACGGGAACTTGCCGAAGAATATATCAAGACCAATACACCGACGTCGGATATCGGTCTCGAGGTCAGCGCACTCTCCTGCCCTAACAAGATCGAGGATATTTCCTTTGCCGCCCATAAGGGCGAGATCTTCGGCATTTACGGGCTCATGGGCTCTGGCCGCACGGAGATTTTCAACTGCCTTTTCGGACTCGACAAACCGTCCGCAGGGCGCATCTCGGTCGATGGTGCGGCGATCTCGGTTGCAAAGCCATCGGATGCGATGGCCCATGGTCTGGCGCTCGTCACTGAAGATCGCAAGCAGACAGGCCTCAATCTCTCGGATTCCGTTCGCGCCAATATCTGCATGGCGAGCCTGCCTGAACTGAGCCCGGCCTTTTCCATGGACCATGCGAAGGAAGTGGATGCCAGTAAGCGCATGCGCGAACAGTTTCAGATCAAGGCAGCGCGTGACACCATGCCGGTGTCGGGCCTTTCCGGCGGCAACCAGCAGAAGGTCGTTCTCGGCAAATGGTTCCTGCGCAACCCTAAGGTCCTGCTGCTGGATGAGCCGACACGCGGCGTCGATGTCGGCGCCAAGCGGGAAATCTATCGCATCATCTGCGACTTCGCCGAAGGCGGCGGCACCGTGGTGATGATCTCATCGGAAATCGACGAAGTTCTTGGCATGTCGGACCGCATCATGGTGATGCGTGGCGGCAAGAGCGCCGGAATATACAGCCGGGAGGAGACGAATGCCCAATCACTCGTCCACTTATCGACCTGACCGGGGTCAGGGCGTTCGTCCGGCGGCAGAGGAGCAGGCAGTGTCAGTGAGTGAGAACAAGAGTGCGGGCGGCTGGTTCAAGACAGAGCAGCGACGCCTGATCGTGCAGGAATACGGGATCTTCCTCGCCTTCCTGTTGCTGGTCGTTATCCTGTCGTTCTCGAACGAGTTCTTCCTAACCGGCGGCAATATTTCCAACGTGCTGCTACAGACGTCGATCAACGGCGTGCTGGCGATCGGCATGACCTTCGTGATCCTCACACGCGGCATCGACCTGTCGGTCGGTTCTGTCGTGGCTCTCGCCGGCATCGTCAGCGCCAGTTTTGCGACGACTTCGGCGACGGCGGGGGTCGTCGGCTCGCCCTATCCAGTCGCCTTCGGCCTGCTGGTCGGCGTGCTCGTCGGCATCATCTGCGGCTCGATCTCGGGGGCGATCGTCTCGCGCTTTTCTGTGCCGGCCTTCGTCGCGACACTCGGCATGCTTTCGGCTGCCCGCGGCATGACGCTGATCTATGGCGGCGGCCGTCCGGTACCTGCGCTTACACCTGCCTTCCGCTGGATCGGCACCGGCGATGTGTTCGGCATTCCCGCGCCGGTCATTGTGCTCGCGGTCGTCTTTGCGGTCTCCTGGTGGATCCTCAACCGTACGCGGTTCGGTCGCTATATCTATGCCGTTGGCGGCAATCCGCATGCGGCCAAGACCTCGGGCATCAATACCGATCGTATCCGCTTCACCGTCTACGTCATTTCCGGCGGCCTGGCAGGGCTTGCGGGCATCCTGCTCAGCGCCCGCACCGGTTCAGGCCTGCCGCAGGCCGGCGTTGCCTATGAGCTGGACGCGATTGCCGCTGTGGTCATCGGTGGCACGAGCCTTTCTGGCGGTGTTGGCCGCGTAACAGGAACATTGATCGGCGCGCTCATCATCGGCGTCATGAACAACGGTCTCGATCTGATGGGTATCCAGTCCTACTACCAGCAGGTCCTGAAGGGCGCCCTCATCGTCGGCGCCGTCATGCTCGACCAGAAACGAAATTTCGGAGTCTGAGCTTATCAGCAGAAATTCGGGGCAGGCGCTTCGTTCGCCCCGTCCGATAGGCAAGCCATGCCGGCAGCCTAAACCCAAAGTGGAGGAAACTGAAAATGAAAAAGCTTCTGATTGTGCTTGCTTCGGCAACGGCGCTGCTGGCGACGTCTGCCGCAGCCCAGGAAAAGATCAAGATCGGTGCAGCACCTTACGGCCTGAACGCGGAGTTCATGCAGATCTGGACCGCAGCACTGCAGGATCACCCGGCCGTCAAGAGCGGTGAAGTCGAACTGACGGTTTTCGATGGCCGCTATGACGCATTGGTCCAGCAGGATCAGTTCAAGACGATGATCACGCAGAAGTACAACGCCATCATCTTTGCACCGATCGACGTCGATGCAGGTGCATCTGCCGTTCAGTCTGCGGTCGATGCCGGCATTCCGGTCATCGGCTCCAACACCCGCGTTAATTCCGACCAGCTGACCTCCTACGTCGGTTCCGACGATACGGTGTCGGGCTATCTCGAAGCCAAGAGCGTTCTGGACAAGATCGGTTGCAAGGGCAATGTCGTCATCATCGAAGGCCCAGTCGGCCAGTCTGCGCAGATCCAGCGCCTGCAAGGCAACAAGAAGGCGCTTGCCGAGTGCCCAGATGTGAAGGTTCTCGAAGACCAGACTGCAAACTGGTCACGTGCCGAAGCCCAGACGCTGATGGAAAACTGGCTGACGTCGCACCCGAACCAGATCAACGGCATTATCGGCCAGAACGATGAAATGGCGCTCGGCGCAATCGAGGCGATCAAGGCCGCCGGCCTCGACGTCAAGAGCTTTGCCATTGCCGGCATCGACGGCGTCACCGATGCGCTGCGTGCGGCCAAGGCCGGCGAGATGACCTCGATCCTTCAGGATGCCCGCGCCCAGGCGCAGGGTGCTTTGGATCTGGCGATCTTCAACGCCAAGAAAGGCAACTACAAGCCCGAATCCGATATCTGGACCACTTATAAGGACATGCCGTGGAACGACGGCAAGGATAAGACCTATAATGTTCCGTGGACCCCGGTGACGGCTGAAAACGTCGACAAGCTGCTCTCCACGCGCAAATAATCCTCGCTGGGGCGGGATGAAGATCCCGCCCCATATCCCAGACAGATCGAGAACAGAGCCATGACTGACTCCAAACAGGTTGACCTGAACTTTTCGCTGAGCGGCAAGGTCGCTCTGGTCACGGGCGGCGCATCCGGTATCGGCAGCGCCATTGCATCCGCCATGGTTGCCAAAGGCGCCGTCGTTGCCGTCATCGACATCAATGAATCGGTGGCGCAGGCCAAGGCCGAAGAACTCGGCAATGGTGCGAAATCCTTCGTCTGTGACGTGTCCAATCCGCACTCCGTCGAAAAAGTCGTTGCCGATGTCGAGACTGCGTTCGGCCACATCGATATCGCCGTCAACAGCGCCGGCGTCGTCATGCTCGCCCCTGCAGAAGAACTCAGCCTCGATGCATGGGACAAGACCATCGCCATCAATCTGAAGGGCACGTTCCTGGTGTCCCAGGCTGCCGGCCGCGCCATGATCAAGGCGGGCCGGGGCGGCAAGATCATCAACATGGCGTCCCAGGCCGGCACGGTCGCCATCGATCAGCACGTTGCCTATTGCGCATCGAAGTTTGGCGTGATCGGTCTTTCCAAGACGCTTGCTGCCGAGTGGGGAAAGCATGGCATCAACGTCAACACGATCTCTCCAACTGTCGTCCTGACCGATCTCGGCAGAAAGGCATGGGATGGCCCGCGCGGTGAGGCGCTGAAACAGCGCATCCCGTCCGGACGCTTCGCATTCCCGGAGGAGATTGCGGCGGCGGCGGTGTTCCTCGCCTCCAACGGCGCCGATATGATCAATGGCGCGGACCTTTTGGTTGACGGTGGCTACACCATTATCTGATGCGCGGTAGATAGGAGTTATAATGCAGCGGTTTATCAACAATCCGGATGAGGTCGTCGAGGATACCGTGAAGGGCTTCGTCAAGGCCCATGCCGATATCGTCAGGCTGTCTTCGGACAATCCCCGTGTCATCGCCGCCCGTCATGCGCCGGTCTCCGGCAAGGTCGGCGTCATTACCGGCGGTGGTTCGGGTCATGAGCCCGCCTTCATCGGCTATACGGGCCGCAACATGCTGGATGCTGTCGCTGTCGGCGAACTCTTCTCTTCGCCAACCGCAAAAAGCTTCCTGGATGCAGCTCGCGCGGCCAATGGCGGCAAGGGTGTCGTCTGCCTCTATGGCAATTACGCCGGCGACAACATGAATGTGAATATGGCGATCAAGCTTGCGGCGAAGGAAGGCATCGAGATCGCCACGGTCGTTGCCAATGACGATGTATGTTCGGCAGGCCCCGAGGAGCGCGAAAAACGCCGCGGCGTTGCCGGCGAAATCTTCATGTGGAAGTGCGGAGCGGCGAAGGCTGCCGAGGGCGCGAGCCTCGAGGAAGTCCGTGCGACGGCACAGAAGGCGATCGACAATTGCCGATCGATCGGTGTCGGCCTCGGCCCCTGCACGCTGCCCTCTGTCGGCCATCCGAATTTCGCCATCGAACCGGGTACGATGGAGGTCGGCATCGGCCATCACGGCGAGCCCGGCGTGCGTGTCGAACCGCTGAAATCGGCCAAGGAAGTTGCCGAAGAGATGGCGAAGATCGTTCTCGACGACCATCAGCTTGCGGCTGGAACCGAGGTCGCCGTCATCGTCTCCGGTCTCGGCGCCACGCCGCTCAACGAGCTCTATATTCTTCATGATACGATCGAATCCGAGATCACTGGACGCGGCCTGAAGATCCACAAGGTCTATATCGGCAATTATTTCACATCGCTGGAAATGGTCGGCGCAACGCTGACCGTGATGGCACTGGACGACGAGCTGAAACGGCTTCTGGATATCGACGTCCAATGCCCGGCGATGCTCTGAAGGGAGGCAGGCGGAATGCAGCAATTTCAGAATGCCGGGTCGGGCGATATCGTTCTCTCGCTGGCGGACAAGATCATCGAAAACCGCGCCTATCTCAGCGAAATCGACGGCAAGATCGGCGACGGTGACCACGGCGTCAACATGGCCAAGGGGTTCGGCATGGCTGCCGAACGCATCAAGGGGGCGGACATGTCGCTGGCGCAAGCCTTCGACACACTTGGCACGGTCCTGATGACAGAGATCGGCGGTTCGATGGGGCCGCTCTATGGCGTGATGTTCACCCAATTCGCCGAAACCATTGAAAAGTCTGACGCGATCGACGCCGCGACCTTCAGCACCATGCTGCGCAATGGCCTCGACGGTGTCAAGGCGATCGGCTCGGCCAAGGTCGGCGACAAGACGCTGCTCGATACGCTCGTGCCGGCAATCACGGCATTCGATACGGCGGTCGGCAGCGGCAGATCCTTTGGCGAGGCGCTTACGGGGCTCGTTGCGGCCGCTGAAGCCGGAAGGGACAGCACGCGCGATCTCGTCGCCAAGATCGGTCGCGCCAGCCGCCTTGGCGAACGGTCGCTCGGCGTGCTCGATGCGGGCGCAACCTCTTGCGCATTGATCCTGAAGTCGCTGGCTGATGGCGTAGAGACAAGGCTCCAGCCCGCCTGACAGACCGGGCTTTGGTGAGAGCCCGTGATCCTCCCTTGCATCACCGCCCCGGCCGCTGCGGCGGCCGGGCACAATCGGGCGAGGGCACGTTGAAAACTGCAGCTTTTGCGCTCATCTTCGCCGTCGATTTGGATGAGGGAAACCAGGCAGGATGACCGCTAAGACATCATCGGCACGAAGGAATGGTACGGCTGATATCGCGGCCGAGCCCATTCCGTTGCGCTACGGAGACGACCCCTATGTATGGGCGTGCTGGCTCTACTATGAAGACGGCATGACTCAGGGCGATATCGCCGAAACGATGGGCATTTCGCGCGCGACGGTGAACAGCTACCTCGCCGATGCGCGTGCCCGCGGCATCGTCAATATTTCCATCGAACCCGCGCGGTTAAGCTCACTGACCATCGCCCAGGAGCTGAAGCGGCATTTTGGCCTGCACGACTGTCTTGTCGTGCCGAGCGACGACAATACCCGTCCATTGATCGAGCGGCTCGGCTCAGCAGGCGCCCAGGCCCTGCAGAAGATCCTCAAATCCGGCGACACGCTGGCGGTTGTCTGGGGGCGTACGATCATGGCGGTCGGCGAGCAGGCTTCCATTCCGGGGCTTCAGGATATGACCGTCGTGCAGGCGACGGGCGGAACGAGCGCGACTTTCGCCTATACGCCGGAACTCTGTGCCGCGGCTTTTGCCGATGCGGTCGATGCCAAGCTCATCAATATTGCAGCACCTGCCATCGTCTCCAGCTCCGCGGTCCGCGATGTGTTCCTGCGCGAGCCGCTGATCGACGGGCAGTTCGAGGCGCTTTCACGGGCGAACAAGGTGATCTTCGGCATCGCCTCCATGCGGCCGAATTCCACCATCCATACAAGCGGCTTTTTCGATTCCGTATCGCTGCAGGACTATCTGGCCAAGGATGCGACCGGTGTGGTGGCGGGCCGTTTTATCGACGGTCACGGACGCCCTGTCGCGGGACCGCTGGACGACCGCACGGTCGGCATATCGCTCGATCTGTTGAAGAAAATCAACACGCGCATCGCCGTTGCCGGCGGTTTCGACAAAGTGCCGGCCATTCTTGCTGCACTCCGTGGTGGCTATGTCAATGTGCTCATCACCGATGCCGCGACCGGCCGCGGCATTCTCAATGCCGATGGCGTGACGGAGGTCGATCAGAAGCTCTCGCAACGCCCGAAGGTGGACAGCGAGATCACCACACCGCCGACTGGCTTCCGCACTCATATCAAGAAGTTCCTGAACAACCCCGACGATGTCGTGGAAGAAATGCTCGATGGCGTCGTCAAGGCACATGCGAGCTACCTTCGCCCGGTCGACAGTTCCCACCGTGCGCTCGTTGCCCGTTCAGGTCCGCGAGCCGGCAAGGTCGGTCTGGTCGTCGGGGGTGGCACGGGGCATGAGCCGGCCTTTCTCGGCTATGTCGGCAAGGGGCTTGCCGATGCGGTCGCGGTCGGCAACATCTTTTCCTCGCCGCCACCGGGGCCGATCCTGCAATGCGCCAAGGCGGCATCGGGCGGAGCGGGGGTACTCTTCGTCTATGGCAATTACGCCGGTGATGTGATGAACTTCGAGATGGCCGCCGAGATGGCCGCGGAGGAGAATATCGAGGTCCGCACGGTCGTGACGACCGACGATATCTCTTCCTCGCCCTTGGAGGACCGGGATGGTCGCCGCGGTGTTGCCGGCAATTTCTTCATCTTCAAGATCGCCGGTGCAGCCTGCGACCGCGGCCTGTCGCTCGATGCCTGCGAAGCCGTAACCCGCAAGGCCAATGCACGGACCTTCACCATGGGTGTCGCGCTTGAACCCAGTTCGCTGCCGCAGACGCGTCGCCATAATTTCGAGATCGGACCTGATGACATCGAGATCGGTATGGGTATCCATGGCGAGCCCGGCGTGATGCGGGAGAGGATGATGAGCGCCGATGCCGTCGTCGATGTCGTCATGGACAGGATTTTCTCGGAGATGAAAGCGGTCTCGGGAGATCGTGTCGCCGTGCTGGTCAATTCCTTCGGCGGCACGCCTCTGATGGAGCTCTACATTCTCTTCAGGCGCGTGGAACAGCGGCTGAGTGCAAAGGGCATCAAGATCGAGGCGAATTGGGTGGGGCATTATTGCACATCGCTCGACATGGTCGGCGCATCCATATCGGTCCTGCATCTCGATCAGGAACTGACGGATATGCTGCATCATCCTTGCGATACGGCATTCCTCAGGGTCGTAGACTGAAAAAAGAGAAGACAGCATCCCAGGGGCTGGGCTGCATGGAATTGGGAGGATACGCATGTCGGCAAACGCAGCCCGCCGCCTCAGCAGGATGTTTCACCGGATCTCGGTCGCAATTTCGGCTGAGAAGGACCATCTCTCCGATCTGGATGGCGCGATCGGCGATGCCGATCACGGCATCACAATGGCACTCGGTTTCCAGGCGGTGAATGGCGAACTGGCAAAGCGCGATCTCGATGAGATGCCGCCCTCAGAGGTGTTTTCAATTGCCGCCTCGGCCTTTCTCGATGCCGTCGGTGCGTCGACGGGACCTCTCTATGCGACGGCTTTTCGCAAGGCGGCGCAGGTCCTGAAGCAGGACGAAGCGCTCTCGGTTGCCGGCCAGGCGGCGATCGTCGAGGCGATGACATCAGGTATCAGGGAACGCGGCAAGGGACAGCGCGGCGACAAGACGATGCTGGATGCCTGGATCCCGGCAACCGAAGCGGCAGCCGCCGCACGCGACCGGCAGGCGAGCGTTTCGACCATGTGGGCGGAGATTGTCGACGCCGCCGATGCCGGCGCCCGCTCGACACGCTCCATGGTCGCCACCCGCGGCCGCGCCGCCCGCCTCGGCGAACGATCGCTCGGCCATATTGATCCCGGCGCCGCATCGGCCGTTGTCATCATCAAGGCAATGAAGGACACGTTCACGGAGAATGAGCCGGCGGAGTGATCCACCGGCTCCAGTTACCGCTTTCGGCTTGATTGCTTGCCTTCTGCCTCGGCAGCCTTCTCTATGATGTCCGCGAAAACCTGCGCTTTTGCCAGGAAGGCCGCTTCGTCTTTCGGCAGGTCAGCGGCGAAGTTATAAGGTGGCTGGGTCGAGATAGAGATACTTGCCGTCTTCGTCTCATGGATATTCATGCCGCCATGGCTGTGGCCGACGAGCAGGGTCGGGCCGTCCTGTAGATCGAGCACGCAGTTGGTCGCGGCGACGTCATCGGCGAGCGAAGTGATCGGCTCCTGGACGATGGTGGCGTTCAGCCGAACGTAAAGGCATAGGCCTGGACGCCAGGATCGAGGAAGCGGATCTCGAAGTTGCGGGCTTCGATGTCGCCGGACTGGCGCACCAGTTGGTAGAGCTTCGTCGAAGTCACCGTGCCGTTTCCATCGGCATCGATATCGCTTCCGTGATCGGCACCAGGCGCCTTGCCGTCGATCGTCACCTGGAAGCGAACGGGCTTGCCGTTAGCATCTGGACCGAGGACGAGGTGCAGGTCGCGGGCACTGAAGCGGTAGGCAATGCTGCCACCCGGCTGTTCGAGGGTCGCCTCTTCGGCACCGACGGTCCATTGGCCCGCGAGACCCCACTGGTTGAGACCCTGCTGCTTGACCGAATAGTCGTTGGCCGCATCGGCGCGCATGCTCTCGTTGGAGGCAAAGCCGGTCGCTTGCTTGTAGCCGATGTAAGTTTCGCCCGAGCCGATATGCTTCAGGTCCGGGCTTGCCTCGGCGCCCTTTGCATCCGGTGTCACCGGCGCGCCTTCGGCCATTTCACTGCCGGCCTCGCGTAGCAGATCCTGGATTGCCTGTTCGGTCTTGCGGTAGTTGCCTTCGCCGAAGTGATGTTCGCGGATCTGGCCCTTGGCGTCTATCAGGTAGTGAGCCGGCCAGTAGCTGTTATCGAAGGCACGCCAGATCTTGTAGTCGTTGTCGATTGCGACCGGGTAGCCGATCTTGAAGTCGCCAATGGCCTTTTTGACATTGTCGATCTTCTTCTCGAAGGCAAATTCCGGGGCATGCACGCCGATCACCACCAGGCCCTGGTCCTTGTACTTTTCAGCCCAGGCACGGACGTAGGGGATGGTGCGGATGCAGTTGATGCAGGAATAGGTCCAGAAATCGACGAGCACGACCTTGCCGCGGAGCTGTTCCATGGTCAGTGGCTGCGAATTCAGCCATTCGACGGCGCCATCGAGCGGCGGAGCAGAGCCTTCGACTGGAAGGTCGCTGTGGAAATGCGTCTTGGTATCGGCGAGGCCGATCATCTTGTCATTGCTTGCAACCTCGGACGGCACGCTGTCGGTCGGCTTCACGTTGAGTTTGTCGAGCACGGCCTGCTCGAAGGACGCCGTGCTGGCATAGGAAAGCTGCGACAGTAGACCGGTGTCGAGACCGAGTGCGATGACGACGACGCCTGCAAGCACGGCGGCTCCCAGCCCTTGGCGAATCCGCTCGCTGACGCCAAGCGACTTCTTCATGCCGGCAAAAATCTTTCCGCCGACGGAAAGGGCCGCCGCGAGCGAGGTGGCGGCACCTGCGGCATAGGCAATCAGCAGGAAAGTCGTCTCGAGATTGGCGCCCTGGAGAGCTGCCCCTGTCAGGACCAGACCCAGGATAGGCCCGGCGCAGGGTGCCCAGAGCAGACCGGTCGCGATGCCCAGAATGAGCGCGCTTGCCGCTGTCGGGGCAGAACCGGTCTTGCCGGACGCATTCAGCAGGCGGTTGCCGAAATCGACGACCGGCTGAGTGATGAAAGCAGCGATGCGTGGCGAAAGCAGGCTGACGCCGAAGACGGCAAGCAGGGCCAGTGCGGCAAGGCGGCCATATTCATTGGCGCTGATCGCCCAGCTTCCGCCGACGGCAGCAAGTGTTGCCACAAGCGCGAAGGTGGCGGCCATGCCGATTAGCATCGGTAGCGTGCTGCGTACGAAAGGCTGTCCGGCGCGAGCAAAGACGAAGGGAAGGATGGGGAGGATGCATGGGCTGAATATGGTCAGCGCCCCTCCGAGATAGGCAATGATAAGTAGCGTCATCATCGTTTCCTTTGAAACCGGGTTACGGGCTCTGGACGGCGATGCGGCTCGACCAGCAACGGGGCCAATCTGGTCGAGGCGATGTATCCCGGATGTGTCCGGTTTTGCGGCGAACTGTACCGAAGTGTAGGAAGCGCCACGATCGTGGCTGCGCTATCCTTCCTCCATTGTTGCTCTATCTGGCCGGAATCATCCCGGCCGAGATCGTCGTTCAGGCACGAAGGATGTGGAGATGATCAAAGTGGAAGCCATCAAGCTCAAACGTGTCTATGCGGCCAAGGCAGGCACGGATGGCGCCCGCCTGCTGGTCGATCGGATCTGGCCGCGCGGCCTCAGCAAGGAGCGCGCCGCTCTCGACGCCTGGGTGAAAGATGTCGCGCCGAGCACGGAACTGCGTCACTGGTTCAATCATGAGCCGGATCGTTGGGAGGAGTTCCACAGGCGCTACACGGAGGAGCTTCGGCACAAGGAAGAGGAAGTGAAGCTCGTGGCAGATTTCGCGAAGAAGGGTCCTGTTACGCTGCTCTATGCCGCTCAAGATGATGAGCACAACAATGCCGTCGTGCTTCGTGACTTCCTCATGCACCGGAAGTCCGAATGAGACAGCGGAGAATTGTATCAGAACGTATCCAGTAGGCCGGATGCTACATCCGCATGCAATAGAGCCGGATGCCCGAAACATCCGGGATACATGCCGGCTGTTTTTTCCTGTCATCAACTTGAAAACGGAGAGAGCCAATGTCCAACGAAATCAATCTTCAGCGTCGTCATTTTCTCGGTGTGGCTGCCATGACGATGGCAGCGGCCGAATTCGGCCTGACCGGCGCCGCCAGCGCCCAATCGATGCAAGCTACCGCGCCGACGGTTAAGGCTGGGACATACACTTCGTTTCAGGCGCTGAAGCAGGTCAAGGCTGGCGTGCTCAACGTTGGCTATGCCGAAGCCGGTCCGGCAGACGGCCCGGTTGTGCTTCTGCTGCATGGCTGGCCCTACGACATCTACAGCTTTGTCGATGTCGCACCTATCCTTGCAGATGCCGGATATCGCGTCATCATCCCGTATCTTCGCGGCTATGGCACGACCGAGTTTCTCTCTGCGAAGACCCCTCGTAACGGCCAGCAGGCCGCCATCGCGACCGATATGATCGACTTCATGGATGCTCTTGATATCGAGCGCGCCGTGATCGGTGGCTACGATTGGGGCGGTCGCACCGCAGACATCATGGCTGCTGTCTGGCCGGAACGCTGCAAGGGCCTGGTCTCCGTCAGCGGCTATCTGATCGGTAGCCAGGAAGCCAACAGGAAGCCCCTTCCGCCGCAGGCCGAGCTGTCCTGGTGGTATCAGTTCTATTTCGCCACCGAGCGCGGCCGCGCCGGCTATGAGGCCAACCGGCACGATTTCGCCAAGCTGATCTGGAAGCTCGCCTCGCCGCAATGGAATTTCGACGACGCGACCTTCGACCGCTCGGCCAAGGCTTTTGAAAACCCCGACCACGTGGCCATTACCATCCACAACTACCGCTGGCGGCTTGACCTTGCCAAGGGCGAAAAGAAGTACGACGCGCTGGAAAAGAAGCTTGCCGCCTTCCCGATCATTACAGTGCCGACCATCACCATGGAAGGCGATGCCAATGGCGCCCCGCATCCGGAGCCATCGGCCTATGCCAAGAGGTTCACCGGAAAATACGAACACCGCACCATCACCGGCGGCATTGGGCACAACCTGCCGCAGGAGGCACCGCAAGCCTTCGCCCAGGCCATCCTCGATGTTGATCGCTTCTGAATGAAAGCTACTGTCGCCGCCGCGAACGGAATTCCTGTTTCGCGGCAACCAATTCAGAGTCAAAAAGGGGGACAGCGAGTCTGTCCCCGGGAGCAGCGGGCCTGCTTTGCACCGACCGATAGAGGATCCGAAGTCTAGAGATGGAGCATGTCGACCATATCCTGATCGTCGATGACGATCGTGAAATCCGAGAGCTGGTTTCGAGCTACCTGACGAAGAACGGTCTCCGCACGAGCGTTGCTGCCGATGGCCGCCAGATGCGCAGTTTTCTCGAGGCCAATACGGTCGACCTCATCGTGCTCGATGTCATGATGCCCGGCGATGATGGGCTGGTACTTTGCCGTGAGCTGCGCGCCGGAAAACACAAGGCGACACCGATCCTGATGCTGACGGCCCGCAGCGACGAGATGGACCGTATTATCGGGCTCGAAATGGGCGCCGACGACTATCTGCCGAAACCGTTTGCCGCCCGCGAACTTCTGGCGCGCATCAAGGCCGTCTTGCGCCGCACCCGTGCCCTGCCGCCGAACCTGCAGATATCCGAGGCCGGGCAGTGGCTGCGCTTCGGCGACTGGCGCCTCGATACGGTCGGCAGGCACCTCCTCGACAAGGAGGGAACCGAAATTGCCCTCAGTGGTGCGGAATACCGCCTGCTGCGTGTCTTCATCGACCATCCGCAGCGGGTGCTCAACCGCGACCAGCTTCTGAACCTGACGCAGGGCCGTGATGCGGAACTCTTCGACCGCTCGATAGACCTTTTGGTCAGCCGCGTGCGTCAGCGGCTGGGGGATGATGCCCGCGAGCCGACCTATATCAAGACGGTGCGCAGCGAAGGTTACGTCTTTTCCGTTCCTGTGGAGATTGAAGAGGCCAGGTCATGAGTGTCGGAGCTGTTATTCGCTCCAGATTTTGGCCGAACACACTCAAGGCTCGGCTTTTCCTTATCCTCCTGTTGGGTCTGGCGATTGCCTATGGCCTGTCGTTCACCGTACTCTTCGTCGAGCGATCCATGTCCGCCAAGGCCGTCATGCTTGGTACGCTGGAAAGTGACGTCGCGACCTCGATCGCTGTTCTCGACCGCCTGCCGGCAGACCAGCGGGCCGGCCTGCTCGACCGCTTGAGCCGTGGCAATTATCGCTTCGTGCTCGGACCAGGTCTTCCCGGCGTGCCAGACAATTCCAGCAAGGGCAGGGAAATCGGCGGCAGGATCGAGGAGGCGATCGGCGGCACCTATCCGATTCGAATGGAAACCATTCCCGGCGATATCAGCCGGTTGCAGGCGCATCTGACGCTGAGCGACGGAAGCCCCCTGACAATCGACATTACGCCCCGACCTCCCATGCCGATTGCGGCATGGCTGCCCTATGTGCTCGCCATCCAGATGGTGCTGCTCGTGCTTTGCACATGGTTTGCCGTCCGTCAGGCGATCCGTCCGCTTGGCGCGCTTGCTGCCGCGGCCGATGCGCTCGATCCCAACAAGAAAGGGCCGCCGCTCAGCGAGCGCGGCCCGAGCGAAGTTGCGCATGCGGCGCGCGCCTTCAACACCATGCGGGAGCGAATTGCACATTATCTCGAAGAGCGCGTGCAGATTCTGGCGGCAATTTCCCACGACCTGCAGACGCCGATCACCCGCATGCGCCTGCGCGCCGATATGGCCGACGATTCTCCCGAGAAGGACAAGCTGGTGCGTGATCTCGGTGAGATCGAGCGGCTGGTGCAGGACGGGATCGCCTATGCCCGCAGCGCCCATGGCAATGGCGAGAAGTTTTCGCGCATTGACCTGTCATCCTTCATCGACAGCATCGCCTATGATTATCAGGACATGGACAAAGCCGTCGCCGTTATAGGCCTCGTGCAGGGTGTCGCATCGACAAAACCCCATGCGCTTCGACGCATTCTGACGAACTTCATCGATAATGCTCTGAAATTTGCCGGCGCCGCCGAAATCGGCGTCGAGCGGAAAGACGAGGGGGCTATCGCCATCACCGTGATGGATCGTGGCCCGGGCATTCCGGATGCCATGCTGGAAGCTGCCATGCAGCCTTTCTTCCGGCTGGAGCAATCGCGCAACCGGGAGACCGGCGGCACGGGGCTCGGCCTTGCCATCGCCCAGCAGCTGGCCGCAGCGATCGGCGGATCGGTGCGCCTCTATAACCGCGAAGGCGGCGGGCTGGCGGCCGAAATCACCATCCGCGCCAACTGAGCTTTTCACTGATTTGTATATGAAAATGTCTGGATCGGCTGGTGCTACGCTTTGATACATTTCGGCCGATTTGAGAAACATACGGGATACGTCAGGCCGTCAAAAACCACTCCGTCACCAGATGTCGCAAGCAGCGACAGGAAACGAAGGAGTGCTCAAATGACGACGATTGAAAAGGTTCTCTACACCGGCAAGACTCATACCACCGGCGGCCGCGGCGGTTCGGCCCGCAGCAGCGATGCACAGCTCGACATCAAGCTTTCGCCTCCAGGCAGCGCCCATGCCGGCACCAATCCAGAACAGCTCTTCGCAGCCGGCTGGTCGGCCTGCTTCATCGGCGCGATGGGCCTGGCCGCCGGCAAGCGCAAGCTGAAGCTTCCCGCTGATAGCGCGGTCGATGCTGAAGTCGATCTCGGCATGACCGGCGACGCCTATTTCCTGCAGGCGCGCCTGAACATCAGCCTGCCGGGTCTGGAACCGGAAGTTGCCCGCGCTCTCGTCGAGGAAGCCCATCAGACTTGCCCCTATTCGAAGGCGACGCGCGGCAACATCAATGTCGAGTTGAACCTCGTCTAAGGCATCAAGGATAAACGGGACGCAGACTTATTGCGTCCCCGGAGGCTTCGATGAAAAGGATCGTCATCTGTATTCTGGCCGTAAGCGTTTTTGCTGCACCTTGCATCTACGACGTGTTCTCTAATGAACCATCGCCTTTGCTGGGTTTGCTTGCCGCAGCCGCTCTTGCGCCCGAATCCTTATAATCATCGCGATTCCATGTCGCGAAAGGCAAACAGACAAGGCGCCCGCCGAAAGACGGGTGCCTCATTACCTGAACGGCTGATTTCCAGGCACGCCATGGTGCGACCAGCTAATTCGCTCTTTTCGTTGGACGGACGGTGCGCTGTTCGATCCGGCCAGCGACGGAGAAGATCAGCACATCGATGTCGGCATCTACCGTCGCGCCGTCAAGAAGCCGAACAACGTCGTCTATTCCCGATACGGGATGCCCGCTGATGGCGAGCAGGTAATCACCTTCGCGAAGACCGGCCATGGCAGCCGGACCGCCGTTTTCGACGCGACGCAGGCGCACCGTTGTCCGCTGCGGAACACCGGCCTTAAGCGCAATGCGCCGATGCAGGTCGACCGTATCGGCGGCAATGCCGATATATCCGCGGCGGACTTCGCCAAAACGCAGAATTTCGGAGACGACATGTTTGGCGGTATTCGAGGCGACCGCAAAGGCAATGCTCTGCGCGCCTTGGATGACGGCGGTGTTGACGCCTATGACCTCGCCGGTCGAAGAAACGAGGGGACCGCCCGAATTGCCGGGATTAAGTGCCGCATCGGTCTGGATGATATCTTCCATCAGCCGGCCACTGGCAGCACGCATCGAGCGTCCGAGCGCGGAAACCACGCCAGCCGTGACAGTCCATTCAAAGCCGAGCGGGTTGCCGATGGCAACAGCGATGTGGCCGCGCTTCAGCTTCTTCGAATCGGCAAGCTGCGCCCATGCGCCGGACCAGTCATTGGCTCGGATCAAGGCAAGGTCGGTGTCTTCATCGCGGCCAAGCACCCGGCCTTCGACGACTGCGCCATCTGGCGTCTTGATGGTAACGGCCCTTGCATCGCCGACGACATGATTGTTGGTAACGACGAGACCATCGGGCGAGATGGCGAAGCCGGAACCATGTCCCGCCCGTCCACCGACGCGTTCGATCCGGCTGACGGCCGGACCGACGGTGTCGACGGCGTTTGACACCGTTTCAGAATAGGCATCCAGCAGTCCGGCATCTGATGACGGCTGAATGTCACGATCAATGAATCCCATGAAATCTCCTCCGACGCGAGAGGCGTCGACGTTGAGGACCGGCAGCGACTGCTGATGGCAAAGGGCTGTCAGTTCGACAGGTGAACAATGGAGATATCAGGTGAGGCTCGCGGGCTCGTCTTTCAAGAGACGCGCCGAAACGCCCCGCGAAAGGCGTTGGGCGCCTTCAGCATGAGATCGCGTATGGTGTCGACAATCCCTGAACAGTTCCATCCGAGTAGACCAGTTTTCCGCGGCAGAAGGTTGCCCTCAGCCGTGGCAGACGACCGCGCTCAGCGATGACAAGATCGGCACGCAGGCCAACGTCGATCGCGCCACGATCTGTAAGCCCGAGCGCCGTCGCTGGGTTAGCGCTGACGAGCGCCACGGATGCCGGCAGCCCGCCCGATCCGGCTTCTGCAAGCGCGATGGCGGCCGGCAGCATGGCGGAGGGGTGGTAATCGCTCGCCAGAATGTCGAGGACGCCGTGCTCGTAGGCCTCTCGGGCAGACAGATTTCCCGAATAGGACAGGCCGCGAAGCGCGTTCGGCGCCCCCATGGCTGTTGCCAGTCCGAGTTTGCGAGCTTCCTGTGCTGCGGCCATCGTCACTGGAAATTCGCTGATGCGTGCACCCAGTCCCTCGACGATCGCAACTTTTTCGATGCTGTCATCGTCGTGGGAGGCGATGATGACGCCATGATCGCGCGCGGTGGCAGCAATTCCCTCCAGATTGTCGGCCGCATCATTGTTTTGGGCTCGGTATTCGATGCGCTCTCGCACGCGGCGCGCTGCCTGTTCAAGCGTGATTTTGTTGTTGCGGGCAATCGTCTCGATATGCCGCTCGACATCGCGATACTGGCCCTGTCCCGGCGTGTGGTCCATCAGCGACACGAGGTCGAGGGCGCCGGCCCGCAGCAGATCTTCGATCACGGCGCGGGCATGAGTGAAGGTGATTTCGAAGCGCGCATGGACCCTGTGGTCGACAAGAAGATCATTTTTTCGGAGCTCGATCAGGGTCTGGATAATCGAACGCGAATGTTCTTCCGAGCGCAGGTGGCCGTAGCCGTTGTTACCGTGGAAGGAAAGCGCCGCAAAGGCGGTGGTGATGCCATTGCCGGCGAGTTTCTTGTCGAGTTCGAAGAGGCCGAGCTCCAAAGGAAAGCGTACATTCAGGCGCGGCTCGATCTCACGCTCGATCATGTCTCCATGCATGTCGACGAAGCCGGGAAGCAGAAGCCTGCCGTCGCCATTGATGTCGGCGGAGGCCGCTGGCTGTTCCCTGATTTCCGTGATCATGCCGCCTTCGACCCTGACTGCGCCGCGAGGTATGACCCTATCGCGCAGTACGACTTCGAAATCACTCAGCCACATCATCTGCTCCATCGTAGATTTGTCTGGTCTGCAGATACGACGGCCTCATCATCTGCTCGCGTATGTGGCCGACGCCGCAGTGTCGGAAGCTCGAAGAGCCTCCATCCACGACAATTCACTCGTGAGCTAACCTGTTACGCTGCTGCGATGACAAAATGTGTCAGCAAGATCTTCGATCCGGAGAGGCCTCATCAAAAACGAGCGGCTCGATGTGATGGCTGCAAATCAGGGCGATTACGGCCGATATGAATAGGCTTTTCGCCTGTTTGCTGGATGGAACTTAGACTGCGCAAGGGTTCGCAGCCGGCGTCGTGAACCAGTGTGGTCCGTCTTCGGCCATGTAGATATGATCTTCGAGGCGGACACCGAACGTACCGGGGAAGACAATCATTGGTTCGTTAGAAAAGCACATGCCTGGGGCCAGCGGAGTTCTGTTACCCCGCACGATATAGGGCGCCTCGTGGATTTCGAGGCCGAGACCATGACCGGCGCGATGCGGCAGGCCGGGCAGGCGGTAGTCAGGGCCGAGGCCATGGCGCGCAAAATTGTTGCGGGCAGCCGTATCCAGGCCTTCGCAGGGTGCGCCGAGTTTTGCCGCATCGAAAACGGCCTGCTGGCCCCCGCGCTCGACCGCCCAGGCGCGTTCGAATTCGCCATTACCCTCGTCGAGCATATAGGTGCGTGTCAGATCCGAATGATAGCCGTCGAGGCGGCAACCGGTGTCGACGAGAATGACATCGCCCGCCTGCAGGATCTGTTCGCCATCTGCGCCATGCGGCAGCGCGGTTGCCTCACCGAAGGAGACGATGCAGAAGGTCGAGCCGCCGTCGGCGCCTGCCGCCCGATGCTGCTGATCGATAAAGCGAATCACCTCCGAAGCCGCTGTGCCGGGTGCGAGCGTATCGCGGACCTTGCGGTGAATATCCAGCGTGATGCCCATCGCATGATGGATGAGGGCGATTTCCGCCGGCGATTTGATGGCACGCAGCGCGCGGATGAGAGGTCCGCCGTCGACGAGACGCGCAGCGCCCATCTGTTCGGTAAAGGCATGATAGAAGGCAAGCGGCAGTGCGTCGTCGAGGGCGAGTTTGCCTGTTGGCCCGGCTAGCCGCGAGACGAGCGCCGCCGGGCTTTCCTCTTCTTCCCAGACGGCGATCTCACCCGGCAGATGCGGCAGCGTCTCGACACGGCTGCGCTCGAAACCGGGCACGATATAAATCAGCTTATCGTCAGTCACGAGCGCGCCGAGCAGGCGTTCGCTCAGGTGCCAGACGAGGCCGGTGAAATAGCGTAAGCTCTCAGTCGGGCCGAGCAAGGTGGCAGCGATGCCTTGCGCCTGCATGCTTTCGCGCAGGCGCGACAGGCGGCTCTGCCTTTCTTCGTCTGTGATGGCTGCGACGGGATGGGACCAGGCTGGGAGAGACACGCTATATATCCGTGATTTTTGCCGAAATTAGATGCTTGATTCCAACATAGGGCAATTGTAGGCACTGTGTCGACAAACAATCTACAGGATCTGACCATGCTCGTCAGCGAATACACGATCCCCGGCGTCCATGTTCGCGACCATCTCGTCGACGTGCCGCTCGACTGGAAAAAGCCGGATGGCGTATCGATCAAGGTCTTTGCGCGCGAAGTCTGCGATCCCACGCGCAAACAAGAAAAATTGCCCGTCCTGCTGTTCCTGCAGGGTGGTCCTGGCGGCAAATCACCGCGTCCGGTCGGCGGCGGCCCCTCCTGGCTGGGTGAAGCGCTCAAAAACTATCGCGTCGTGCTGCTCGATCAGCGCGGCACCGGACGAAGCACACGCATCGAGAGTGCCACCATGGCCGCCTTTGCGGATGGGAAGGCAGGGGCCGATTATCTCAGCTGTTTCCGCGCAGGCAGCATCATTGCCGATTGCGAGCATATTCGGAAGAGCGTGTTCGGCGGGGTGCGCTGGGAGACGCTTGGCCAGAGTTATGGCGGCTTCCTGACATTGACCTATCTGTCACAGGCCCCGGAGGGACTGGCCGCCTGTTATGTCACCGGCGGACTGGCCGGGCTTTCGGCAACAGGCGATGACGTCTATCGCCGCACCTATCCGCGGGTTGCGGCCAAGAACCGGGAATATTATCAGCGATATCCGGCTGATCGCGATCGCATCGCCCGCATCGCCGAGCGCATTGCCGCCAATGACATCCGCCTTCCGGATGGCGATCGCCTGACGGTGCGCCGCCTGCAGACGATCGGCATCGATTTCGGCATGGCGCCGGGTTACGAGAATGTGCACTGGCTGGTGGACGAGGCCTTTTCCGATCAGGAAGAGACACGGTTTTCAGATGCCTTCCTGGCCTCGGTCATGTCGCTGACCTCTTATGACGGAAATCCGATGTTCGCCGTGCTGCAGGAGAGCATTTACGGGCAGGGCAGGGGTGCAACGGGCTGGGCCGCGGAGCGCATCCGATCGGAATTTGCCGAATTCGATGAAGGGAGCCGGCCGCTCTATCTGACCGGCGAGATGATGTATCCGTGGATGTTTGAGGAAATCCGCTCGCTGCGGCCGTTCCGTGATGCCGTGGAGGAACTGGCGCGTTGCGACGGGTTCGAACCGCTCTACGATCCTGCGCGGCTGTCATCGAGCGAGATCCCGGTCGCTGCGGCGGTCTATTTCGACGACATGTATGTCGATGCCGAGCTGTCGCTCGCCACCGCCCGTAACGTCGGCAATATCAGGACCTGGGTGACGAATGAATTCGAACATGACGGCGTGCGCCAGTCCCCAGCCGTCTTCACACGTCTCAGGCAGATGGTGCGTGATCGCGGGGGTCCCCTCGGATAATCCGAGGGGCCTTCATCTCGGGTGCGTTCGCGGGCCTGCCAGACGTCAGGCCGAAAGCGACCTGCCGCCGATGGGATCGAAGAGGTGCATACGGTTCATGTTGAAGGAGAGCGGCATTTTCGTGCGCGGACGCGGATCGCTCTCCGGATCGACATTAGCGCACATGCTGGCCGAACCGATGTCGAAATAGATCATTGTCTCCGGCCCCAGCGGCTCCACCAGATCGACATTCGCCTCAATGGTTTCGAAGCCGGGTTTCGGCGTCAGGCTTGATATCGATTCAGGCCGGATTCCGAAGATGACCGGTTTGCCGGCATGCGCCAGGTATTCCTGAGCCCGCGTCACTGGAACCGCAAGCCGGCTGCCGTCTTCCAGGATGACGACCAGTCCATTGCCGTCGGCCTCGAGCGTTGCGTTGAGGAAGTTCATCGACGGCGAGCCGATGAAACCGGCCACGAACTGACTGACAGGATTATGGTAGAGTTCCTGCGGCGGCCCGGCCTGCTCGATAATGCCGCCATTCATGACGACGACGCGATCGGCCATGGTCATCGCCTCGACCTGGTCGTGGGTGACATAGACGGTCGTGGTCGGCAGCAATTGGTGCAGGCGCTTGATCTCGGTACGCATCTGCACCCGCAGCTTGGCATCGAGGTTGGAAAGGGGTTCGTCGAACAGGAAGACCTTGGGATTGCGCACGATGGCACGGCCCATGGCGACACGCTGGCGCTGCCCGCCCGAGAGCTGGCCGGGGCGCCGCGACAGGAGTTCGGTAATATGCAGCGTCTCGGCGGCACGGCTGATGCGCTCGTCGATCTCCGCTTTCGGCAGCTTCTGCTGCTCAAGGCAGAAGGAGATGTTTTCCCTGACGCTCATATGCGGATAGAGCGCGTAGTTCTGGAACACCATCGCAATGTCGCGCTTGCCGGGGCCGAGCCGGTTGACGACCTGATCGCCGATGACGATATCGCCGCCGGTGATATGCTCCAGTCCGGCGATCATGCGCAGCGTCGTCGATTTGCCGCAGCCGGACGGGCCGACGAAGACGACGAATTCGTTGTCTTCGATATTGAGGTTGATGCCGCGCACGGCTTCGTAGATGCCGTAGGATTTGACCACGTTGCGCAGTTCAAGGCGTGCCATTGCGATCTCCCTACTTCTCGTGCAGCCAGACGACCATCGCGCCCGGCTCTCGGTTTGCCCAAAGATGATAGGGGATTGCCCTGAACCGTGTCGGCTTCAGCGCCGGCGGCTCTGTGCGATAGAGCGTTTCCCGCCAGTCGGATGCATCGGCTTCCAGCGCATCGCCTTCAAGAATCGTGGCCCCGCCGAGAAGCGTTTCGTCGAAGCTCGCGGCAATCTCGCCCTGCGAAGGCAGCCTCAGCCGTTGCGGCTCCGTGCCGAGATCGGCTTCCTCGACGCAGAAGATCACCGGGCCGCGCCGCAGCGCAAAACGGCCATTGTCTTCGGTTGCGGCCGGATGGGCATAGAGCCGGTCGACAGGCATATCGAAGGAGAGGCGAACCTCGTCGCCATCCTTCCATTCGCGTTCGATCGCTGCATAGCCCCTGGTGATATCGAGCATGAGCACCTCGCCATTGACGAAAGCCCTGGCATCGCGGCACCAGCCCGGAATGCGCAGTCGCAGGGTGAAATGCTTCGGCCGCTCGAGGCCAAGCGAGATCCCGACGTCGCCGTTCCACGGATATAACGTCTTCTGCGTCAGGCGCAGGAAAGTGTTGCCGACCGAGAGCTCGGCGGCGTTTTCACCGTAGAGATGGATGGCCACCTCATCGGCTTTGGTCGAGTAGAAGTACTGGCCGAGCGAGGTGATGAAGCGGGCGATGTTGGTCGGGCAGCACGGGCAGTAGTGCCATTTCCAGCGGCGGTTCTGGCCGTGGCTTTCGAGCACGTTCTCATAGAAATAATGTTCGCCATCGCGGGAGATGCCTGACAGCGCGCCGTTGTAGAGTACGGTTTCGAGCTTGTCGGTAAACTTGCTGTCGAGCTCGATCTGCGCCATGCGATGGCTGAAGAAACCGAGCGCAACGGCTGCGCAGGTTTCGGCATAGGCCGTCTCGTTCGGCAGGTCGTATTCGCGGGTAAAGCCCTCGTTCGAAGCCGAAGGGCCGAGGCCACCGGTGACATAGAGCTGGCGTCCCACCAAATTATCGAAGAGCCGGTCGCACGCGCTTTTCAGGCTCTCGTCGTCATTCTCGAAGGCAAGGTCGGCCATGGCGGAGAACAGGTACATGGCGCGCACCGCGTGGCCGACGACCTGTGTCTGCTCGCGCACCGGCATATGGGCCTGGCTGTAGGCATAGGTCTGAAAGACGTAGCCGGCCGGGTCTTCGCCGCGCTTGCGCGCCTCTTCGTCGTAATAGGAGGGCATCTGACCGCGCTCGTCGACGAAATAGGTGGCAAGCTTTAGATGCCGGGGGTCCCTCGTCACGCGGTAGAGCTTGACCAGCGCCAGCTCGATTTCCTCATGCGCATCATAGCCGCGCAGCTTGCCCGGCTCGCGGCCGAAGGTGTCGATGATGTGATCGACGGCGCGGATCATCACGTCAAGGAAGCGACGCTTGCCTGTCGCCTCGAAATAGGCGACGGCGCCTTCCAGCAGATGCCCCATCGAGTACATTTCATGCAGATCGCGCAGGTTGGTCCAGCGCTTTTCCGGCTCGCGGCGGATGAACCAGCTGTTGAGGTA
Organism: Rhizobium sp. WYJ-E13; assembly: GCF_018987265.1. NCBI lineage: Bacteria > Pseudomonadati > Pseudomonadota > Alphaproteobacteria > Hyphomicrobiales > Rhizobiaceae > Rhizobium > Rhizobium sp. WYJ-E13. The sequence goes on from NZ_CP076854.1 coordinate 740,883, forward strand.
ACCGTCGGCCATCTGGCCGCGTTCGAGCTTTTCGACGATCGCGTCGATCTTCGCCTCGATGTCAGGGTTAGGACTGTTCTTCAGCGTGTAGCTCGCTGCCTCGATCCATTTGCCGAAATCGGAATCGAAGAAATGCTGCATCGACAGGCCGCTCGGCTGGATCGGCCGCGCCAACGGGCCGGCCGGCTTGTCGAAGTCGAGCACTTCGAGGAAGCCTTCCTCATCGAGCCGCATGTGCTGGGTTGGAATGGTCACGTCGCGGACGGTCTCCGTCCAGCTCTTCCAGAAGCCGCCATTGAAGGCGACGCGGGTGTGGTCGGCCGGCACGTATCGGTCGATCGGGGATCGTGACGGGGATTTCTGAACGATGGGCATGGAAACTCCTTGAGCGGGCGGGCCGCTTCTCATTTCACGGCGCCGGCCGTCAGGCCGCGCACATAGTAGCGTTGAAGAAGAAGGAAGAGGATGATGCAGGGGATCATGGTGACCGCGATACCCGCCTGCAGCGCACCCCAGTCGATGATGCCGTAGAGACCCGACGACACGTTTACCAGCATGATCGGCAGCGTGAACTTGTTCTGGTCCGACAGGAAGATGAGCGCCGCCAGGAATTCGTTCCACGAATTGAGGAAGGCAAACATCGCCACCGTCGCCACGCCGGGCAGCGCAATCGGCAGCATGATGCGGCGAAGAATCGTCGTCTGCGAGGCGCCGTCGATGCGGGCCGCCTCGATCAGCGCCTTCGGCACGGCATCAAAGGCATTGCGCATCATGAAGACGGAAAAAGGCAGCTGGAAGGTGACATAGATCAGCACCAGGCCGAACAGGTTGTTCTGCAGGCCGAGCACCTTCAGGATGAGGAACAGCGGCGTCAGGATCGACTGGAACGGGATCATCATCGTTGCCATGATCAGCACAAAAAGGATCGACTGACCGGGAAACCTGAATTTGGAGAAGCCATAGCCGGCCGGCACCGAGACGACGACCGTCAGCACGACCGTGCCGAAGGCGATCATCACCGAATTGGCGGCGTAAACATACCAGCCGGCGCCGACATTCTCGAGCCGCCGGTAATTCTCCAGCGAGAAGGTCTTGGAAAACAGCGCAGCCGGATTGGCGAGCGCCTCGGCAGCCGGCTTGAAGGAATTCGCCAGCGACCAGACGATCGGCATGATGAAGAAGATCGCGAGCAGGATCGATACGAGCAGGAAGAGCAGGTAGCCAGCCTGGCCGTCGCGCGGCTTATTATTCGTATTGGATTGGATCGAGGTCATTAGCCTTCCTCCGGGCGCTCGCGCAACAGCACGAATTGAATGGCGCTGATGGCGACCAGCACGATCAGCAGCGCAAAGGAGAGCGCCGAACCGTAGCCAAGCCGATAGGACGAGAAGGACGCCAGGTAGATCGAAAATACCGCAGAGATCGTGCTGTTTTCCGGCCCACCCTGGGTGATGATGAAGAACTGGTCGAAAGCAAGCATGGAGGAGGTGATGTTGAGCACCAGCGCCAGTACCAGCGAATTGCGCATCAGCGGCAGAGTAATGCGGCGAAAGCGGCTGAAGACGCTGGCGCCATCGATCTTGGCGGCCTCGATGACATCGTTGGAAATGCCCTGCAGCCCAGTCAGCAGAATGACCATGGTGAAGCCGGCGGTCTTCCAGACGACCATCAGGACGACCACGGCCATCGCCGGCCAGAAACTCTCGAGCGGGCGTGGCGCCGAGCTGATCAGCCCAATACCGCGCAGAACCTGCGCGAAGACGCCGCTGTCAGGGTTGAGTAACCACATCCAGAGGGTGGAGGCTGCGCCGAAGCCGATCACGACAGGCATGAAGAAAATCGTGCGAAAGAAGCCTGCCGAGCGCAGCGGGCGATCGACGAGCAATGCCAGCGGAAAGGCCACCACGAAAATCGCCGCCGTTACGAGCACGGTGTAGAGCATCGTGAAGCCCAGCGAATGCCAGAGCTGCGTGTCGCCCAAGAGCTCGCCGTAGTTGGCGAGACCGATGAATTTCTTCCGGCCGAGCAGCGGCCAGTTGTAGAAGCTCATCCATATGGTCATGGCGAGCGGAATAAGAAACAGCACCAGGATGAAGAGGAAGCCGGGCAGGATGAAGGCGAGCCCCAGCCAGCCCTTCGGCTCCGGCTCACCGGAGATCGGCTGGTTGATATGAGTTGTCGGCGTGTCGACCACTATTTTTCCTCGAAGATTTCAAAACCGCGTGTCGGCAATCCGGGATGTGCGGGGCGGAAAACCGCCCCGCCTCGGCAGGATTACGGATTGGTGCGGTCGAGGATCTTGGTGAAGTCACCTTGCGCCTTCTTGATCGAACCATCGACATCGTCGCCGAAGATCGTGCCCTGGATCAGGTTGAGGAACGGGCCGGTACGGCTCACGAACAACTCATCCGAGGAGAAGGTGTAGGGCGTACGCGCCTTGGCCAGGATGTCGTAGGCGACGAGATTGCGCGGGTCGAACTTGGCATAGGCCTCCTTGGCGAGGTCCGTGCGCGACGGCATGCCGGATTCCTGGGTAATGTAGACCTGCTGCTCGGGCTCCATGTAGAATTTGACAAAGTCGAGCGCGACCTTCTTCTTCTCCTCGCTGATGCCCTTGATGAGGGCTACCGTATCGCCGCCGGCAAAGCTCGATGCGCCGCCCTTCGGGCCTGGGATCGGGGCGACCGCGAACTTGACGTCGGGATATTTGCTGGTCAGCAGGTTGACGATGTAGGAGCCGGTCATGAGAATGCCGACCTTGCCGGAGGCGAAGGCTTCGACGGCGTTGTTACCGTTGCCCGAACGCGAGGTTGGATGGATTGCGCCTTCCTTCCACATATCGCGATAGGCGGCGATGGTGTCGCGCAGCGCCGGGGTGTCGACGGTGGCGGTGCGGCCGTCATCGGAGAGCACATCGGCATTGGCGGCCCAGAGATGCGGCAGGAAGTCATAGATCAGCCAGCTGCCGGAATTGGCGACGAAGTAGAAGCCGTAGGTTTCCTTGTCGAGCGCATGGATCTTCTTGGCGTCGGCAGCGATCTCTTCGAGTGAGGCCGGTGCCTTCTCCGGATCGAGGCCGGCCTTCTTGAAGAGGTCGGTATTGTAGGCGACGATCGAGGCATCGGGCAGCGCCGGCACGCCGTAGACCTTGCCGTCATAGGTGGCAAGGCGGATATGCGACGGGCTCAATGCTGCCGAATAGGGCAGACCCTTGACGAAATCGCTGATGTCCTCAAGGCTGTCATTGGCCGCGAAAGTCGGCAGGTAGATCAGGTCGAGGACCGCGCCATCAGGTGCCGCGCCGCCAGCAATCGCGGCACCGAGCTTCGGAACCATCTGCTCGGCGGTAATCTGAGTGACGTTAACCTTGTCGGAATGCGCGGCATTGTATTTTTCGGCCAGGCCCTGAAGCACGGCGCCCGAAGACGTCCGCACCCATAGCGTGATTTCTTCGGCGCTGGCGAGAGAAGAGCTCGCCAGCAGCGCAACGGCGGCAATGGTGGTTTTCAAATGTAACATGCGGGTTCCCCTTCTCTTATGCGAGGCTCCTCTGCCTCGAGACAAAGACGACGTTAAAGGAGAAAATTTTTCATGTCGACAGTCTGTATGCATCAAAAGGCCATGTTTTTGTTAAAACCTTTTAGCAACTAAATTATTTCTGCTAAAAGGTTTTAACAAGCCAGTTGAATGGGTGCGATTTTGAAGGAATCAGGCGGCGGCCGGCATACGATCCGTGACGTGGCGAAGGCTGCGGGCGTGAGTATTTCAACGGCCTCGAACGCGCTGAACGGTACCGGGCGAACCAATGTCGAGACGCGCGAAAGGGTGAGGAAGATTGCCGAGGAAATCGGATTTCGCCCGAATGCGCTCGCGCGTGGGTTGTTGACGAAGCGCAGCCACGCGATCGGTATGCTGACCAACGATACCTATGGACGTCTGACACTGCCGATGGCATCAGGCGTGTCGGAAGTGCTGGTCGACCATGGTGTCTCGCTCTTCCTCTGCGCCACCAACAACAATCCGAGGCTTGCGAAACTACACCTCGAAGCACTGCTCGACCGGCAGGTCGACGGGATCATTTTCACCGCGACGCGTATCGACCTCGAGCCGCCGCCGGAACTGAGCAAGCTGCGTATCCCGGTCGTCTATGTTTTCGCGCAGGGGCCGTCGGACAGCGTCAGTTTCCATCCCGATGATGCCCAGGGCGCGCGGCTTGCGGTCGAACATCTCCAGAGCCTCGGCCGGTCGCGCATCCTGCACATCACTGGCGAGCAGAACTACCGCGCTGCCTGCATTCGCGCCGAGGCCTACCGGGAGCTCGTCGGAGCGGCGGCCGAGGTCATGTTCGGCGACTGGTCGGAAGAATGGGGACATGCGGCGATCGAGAGCGTCTTCTCGCGATCCGGTGCAAAACCGGACGCGATCTTCTGCGGCAGCGACGAGATCGCCCGCGGCGTCATTGATGCGCTGCGCGACAGAAACATCTCCATCCCCGACGACATCGCGGTCGTCGGTTTCGATAATTGGGAGGTTGTCTCACGGCAGACGCGTCCGCCTTTGACCACGGTCGATATGGAGCTCAAGGAGCTCGGTCACCGGGCGGGACTTGCGATCCTAGGCCTATCGAAAGGCGAGACGGTCGCACCCGGTGTTGAGAGATTGCCCTGTACGCTTGTCATTCGCCGTTCCGCTGGCCAAGCCGGCCAAGCCTGAGGTCAACCAGATCTAGCCGATCATCTACACGCGGGCTGCCTGATTGGTCTCGCTCTTGATCCCGGCTTTGTTGTCAGTTCCGCGCGACTTCAGCGCTTTCGTCAGGCACAAAGCCGCAATGATAACTGGCAAGCAGACGAGATAGGCGACCCTGATGCCCGCGTGTTCAGCGACAAACCCGAGCAGCGGGGGTGCCAGAAAGAAGACGACGAAGGACATCTGCCCGAGGGCCGCGACATTCAGATGGGCCGGACGATCGGTCCTCTGGGCTGCCGCGGAAACCGCCAGAGGGTAGACTGCGCTGCAGCCGCCGCCCATCAGCGCAAAGCCGAGCAGCGCGACATAGGGGTGTGGCGCGAGCCAGACGGCGCAGAGGCCCCCCACGGAGAGTATCAGCAGAAAGGTCGCGACAGCACGCGCGCCAAATCGATCGACCAGCGGATCGACGAACAGCCGCGCTACGGCCATGAAGAAGGTAAACAGCGTCAGCCCAAGGCCGCCGATAAAAGGCTCGGCTGCGAAGGCATCGCGCATATAAATGGCTGACCAGTCGATGCCAGCGCCTTCCACGAGAAAGGCGGCAATACCGATCACGCAAAGCGGCATCAGCCCCCATGTCGGCAACGCGATGCTCGGACCTTCTACATGTTCACCCTCGTCACGAGCCGCCGCATTCTTGATGCCCGAAATAACGATAGTGCCGACGATCAGAACGAAGGTGAATGTCAGTGCGAGGTGGAGATGCATGGGCACGCCTGCTTGACGAACGGCCGAGCCAACGAGCGCGGTCAGGAAGAAACCAAGGCTCCAGAAGCCATGCGCCCTGTTCATCACGCCGCGACCGAGCTGGGCTTCGATGCGATCGATCTCGACATTAAGATTGATCTCCAACGCGCCTGCCAGCAGGCCTTCGCAGAAAAGAATGAAGAAAACCAACCAGGCGGCGTTGGCCCAGGGGATGGTTGCCAACAGAGCGGACGTACCGAGTACGGTCAGAAACGCCGTCTTGCGTGCGCCGAACTGTGCAATGAGCGGGGACGCGAAGGTCAGGGAAATCAGCGCACCGATCGCCGCACCGATCAGCGTGAGGCCGAGTTCGGACTTGTTGACGCCCAGCGCATCCTGAAGGTCAGGCAATCGCGAGAGCAATGCTCCCATCGATATGGCGAAGAGAAAGAAGCAGACATAGATCCGTTGTTGCGGCTGGATGTGCATTCGATCGCTCCGGGATGTGATCGGTTCGGGAGTTGGACCTCAGTCGCAACGACGGCGAAAAGGACAATTTCGAGTGGCATTTCCGAGATATATCTTGTTGGGGATTACCGCAACAACAACCTTAACTGGTTTCCGAGAGATTTTTAGGCTGACTTTCAATGGCGATGATAGCCGCGCGGGAGCCAGCCTGTCGGGATCGGAGCGAGCCTCGCAGGAGAAGGGTACGATGCTCAGGTCAATCACCACTGCCATGCTGGCGCTGACCCTTGTTACGGAAAGGCCGTCACCCTGCCCCAGGATGTCTTCGATCTCTTGCTGATGCGCATCCATCGCTAAGGAGCTGGTTTCGAAGTCGATCAAGCAACGGAAATCGGCGCAATCTATGCGGGATAAATCCCGGCTTGCCAACACTGACGGCGATATTTGCCTGCAGATCGCATGCATAATGTTGGCCATTCAAAATTAAGTAAAAAACAAGTTTTCCCCTCAAGAATTAGGGTATTCGACGCATGGGGGACGATATGAGTGAAGAACAGATTAAGCGGCCGATTTGGATCCGCATCACAGCCTACGGGTTTGCGGCCGTTTTGTTTGCGAGCGCAGCAATTGGTGGACTTGCCTGGTATCGTCAGAGCGCGATGAGCGATCAATCGCTTCAAAAGGAGCTCTCCGCGGACCTGCACGTGATCCAGACCGACATGGATGCGCAGAAACGCGCCGCTGCCGCGCTTGCCATTACCCTTGCCGGCGAGCCCGATACGGCCGATCTGATCGCCAAGAATGACCGGGCGGCCATTTTCGCAAAATACACGGCCAGCTTGCCGGCAATTAAGGCGCAAGGCCTTCAGCTCATCACCTTCAGCAATTCCGATGGCCTCGCGGTCGCGCGTATCCACACACCTGATACGTTCGGCGACGACCTCAAGGCACGCCGCAAGATGATCGTTGCGGCGCTGACGCAGGGCAAACTGAATGCCGGCATTGAACCTGGACGGACCGCCGTCAGCATGTTTGCCTCAGCTCCCGTCATGAAGGATGGCAAGACTGTTGGCGTCGTCGACGTCGGCACCTCGCTCACGAATGCCTATTTTGCGCCGCTTGCAAAGTCCGTCGATGCCGAGGTTGCGGTCCATATCCTGCAGGACGGGAAATTTGTGCCGCAGGCTTCGACTTTCGGGGACAAGGCAATCCTCACTCAGGAGCAGTTGCAGGCAGCCTTCAACGGCGAGCGCGTCCGTGTTCATGCCGTTCTCGGCGATAAGGATTACGAGGTCGCGGCTATTCCCTTCGAAGATTTCTCCGGCCGCAAGATCGGTGTTTTCGAAATCGGTTCTGATGTGACGGAGATCGTGGAAGCATCGCAGCAAGCGCTCTGGATGGCGGCGGTCGGTGCAGTTGTCGTTTCGCTCATCTCACTGCTCGGCTTCCTCATTTTTGCACGTTCGATTGCGTCGGTGATGAAGAAGACGACCGGCACAATGGCGCGTCTGGCCGCAGGCGATATCAATGTAGAGGTCGAAGGTCAGGCCCGGCCTGACGAAATCGGCGCGATGGCCCGTGCCGTTCAGGTCTTCAAGCAGAATGCAATCGAGCGGGTTCGCCTCGAGCAGGAGGCGGAAGCCAATCGCAGCTTGAGCGAAAGAGAGCAGATCGAGCGGGAGAAGGAAAAGGCGAAGGACGCCGCCGACGTGCAGTTTGCCGTCGACAATCTCGCTGCCGGCCTGTCGAAGCTCGCTGAGGGGGATCTGTCCTACCGCATCGTGCAGCCCTTCGTCACGAGGCTCGATGGCGTACGCAGCGACTTCAATGACTCCGCAGAGAAGCTGCAATCCACGCTGAACCGGGTGTCGCAGAATGCCCGCGGCATCGATTCCGGGGCAAACGAGATCAAATCGGCGGCCGACGACCTTGCCAAGCGCACAGAGCAGCAGGCGGCGGCTCTCGAAGAGACGGCTGCGGCTCTCGAAGAAATCACCACGACCGTCAAGACTTCCAGCAACCGCGCCCAGGATGTGGGCCAACTCGTGGCGCGTGCCAAATCCGGCGCCGAACATTCTGGCGAGGTGGTCCGCAAGGCCGTGCTCGCCATGGAGCAGATCTCCAAGTCTTCCGGTGAGATCGGCAACATCATCGGTGTGATCGACGACATCGCCTTCCAGACGAACCTGCTGGCGCTCAATGCCGGTGTCGAAGCAGCCCGCGCCGGCGAGGCGGGCAAGGGTTTTGCCGTCGTCGCGCAGGAGGTGCGTGAATTGGCGCAGCGCTCTGCAACTGCCGCCAGGGAGATCAAGGATCTGATCACGGCCTCGAATGCGCAGGTGCATGCAGGCGTGCAACTGGTAGACGATACCGGCAAGGCGCTTCAGGCGATCGTTTCGGAGGTTCAGGAGATAAACCGCCATATCGCTGCGATCGTCGAAGCATCGCAGGAGCAATCGTCGGGCCTCGACCAGATCAATATGGCCGTCAATCAGATGGACCAGGACACGCAGAAAAACGCTGCCATGGTCGAAGAGTCGACCGCTGCAAGCTACAATCTTGCGAAGGAGGTCGCATCGCTCAACCAGCTTCTGGCGCAGTTCAAGTTGAACGAAGCAGGCTACGCTTCGCGTTCGGCTGAACCTCGTCCAGTCGGGCGAAACGATGCACCGGCACCGTTGCCCGTTCGAGCGCTCGGCCGCAAGATCGCCTCTGCATTCTCCGGAAATGCCGCACTCGATACGAAGGGTGGCGACTGGGAAGAGTTCTGAGGCTCGCCCCGGCAAAAAGACAAGGTGCGGCGATCATCGCCGCACCGCTTTCAGTGCCGAGGTTTCGCGGATATTCGGCAGCGCAAAGCAGCCGCTAGGTGCGTATAGGTGGATTATTTTTCTGCTCGCTCAAGCAGAATGCGCGCCTCCTCGAAGCGGCGCTTCCGGTCGCCATCGTCTTCATTCGGCGAATAACAGGTATTCGACACACAGAACCGCGCCAGATGATGCGGTTTGTCGGCCTTGTCGAATTCGCATTCAAATGTATCCGTCATGTCAGCCGGAGCGGTTCCCGCGCGGGTGGAGTAAGTCATCCGCACGCCTGGTGGCTTGAGTTCCGGAAAGGACTGCACGGCGCCGATCGAAAGCTGTTCCGTCATGAAAAAGCCCTTGGCAACTGCCTGGCAGGTCGCCTCGAGATCGGCGGATTGCCCGAAAGCTGCCGCCGGAAAAAGGACAATACCGAATAATACTAAACGTTTACGCAAAGGTCTCTCCTCTGAACATTGTTCAGGATGAGGTAGAGCCAATGCGGTAAAAGCAAGTGGGACCTCAGGCAGCGCCGGAAAAATCTTGTGACAGCAGACCCAGCAGTTCGTCGCGATCCCGCACGCCGAATTCAAACCAGTCGATAAGCGCTTTCGCCCTTGCCATTCCCAAGTCGCTGTCACGGCGGCAACGAGCGGCCGAGCACCATTGCCGGTGAATGCCGTCGAGAAAGTTCATCACCTCCGACGTCAGCGCTTCCTTCGGCCAAACCGTTCGCGTCATCGCCTTGCTCCCTGATGCAGCCTCACAGTAGATGACCTATGGTTGAGCGCAATGGCGAGAATGCAACACTAACGGAATAGTTGGCGTTCGTCATTGCTCCGTCGCGCAACAGAAAAGCGGCAGGCACGCAGGCCTGCCGCTTGTCATCACATACTCTCTGAGGGAGGCAATCAGCCCTCCAGCCACGTCACCTGTTCGGGTGTCAGCTTGATATCCAGTGCCGAGAGGCTGTCTTCGAGCTCGGCGATCATGCGTGGTCCAATGAGCGGGATAACCGGGAAGGGCTGGGCGATGACATAGGCTAACGCGATGTGGATCGGATGTCTGCCAAGCTGCTTGGCAAGCTCGATTGCCCGGTCACGCCGTCCGAAGTTGCGGTCAGAATACCAGCAACGCACGATCTCCTCGTCGTCACGCTTGTCGCGCCCGGCCCGGTCGGTGAAGAAACCGCGGCCCTGGCTCGACCATGCGAAGTTCGGGATCTGCTTTTCGTTCAGCCACGTCTTCCACTCCTCGTCAGAGGAGGCCACGCAGCCGGCCCAGATCGGATCGAGCATTTCGGCCAGCGAGAAGTTGTTGGAAAGCGTGGCAGGCGCGGCCTTGTCGTTCTTCTTCGCATAGGCAATCGCTTCATCGAAACGTTCGCGCGTCCAGTTCGAGCCACCGAAAATACCGCGGATGCGGCCGCGTTTGACCTCGGCATCCATGGCATCGACGAATTCGCCGACAGGCACGTCGGTATTGTCGCGATGCATGAAATAGATATCGACATAATCGGTCTTCAGCCGATTGAGCGATTGATCGAGCTGCTTGCTGATGATGTCAGGATAGCAGAGCGGAGAGTGGGCGCCCTTGCCGATCAGTACGATCTCTTCGCGCGGCACCTGACGGCTGGTATGCCAGTCGCCAAAAATGCTTTCCGTCTTGCCTCCGCCGTAGACGAAGGCCGTATCGAAGACGTTGCCGCCCGCTTCATAGAACGTGTCGAGGGTCAGGGAGGCGGCAGCGAAATTCGGGAAGAATTCGAAGCCGAGGGTCACGACGGAAGCCGGTTTCGAAATGCCGGGGATCTGCCGTTTCGGAATAGAATTGCCGCGTTGAACGGTGCCGCCGGCAATGTTCAGAGTGCGCTTGACGGCTTTCTCGACACCATATTCGAGACCGACCGAAGCGCGCCATTGGTCGAGCACTTTGAGGTTGTCGATCGAATCCGCCCAGCTCATGCCGGGTGAACGGAATTCCTTCTCGCCGGCACGGATCGCGTCACCGGCCGCATCTGCTTCGAAGGAGTAGAGCCAGCGGTCTTCCTTGACCTCGACCGTTTCCTGCTCGCCGTTCCTGAAGATTTCGATCCTGCCGACACCGCCCTTGTGGCCGGAAGCAAACCAGAAATCCTTGACCTCGATACGGCCCTGCGAGCCGATGATGCGCAACACATTGTCCTGCTGCGCCATGATCGAACATGAGACTTCGGCAATGATATCGTTTGGGAATTTCAGCACGGCAGAGGCCCATTCATCGACGCCGGACTGGCCGAGATGGGCAACACCGGCCACCTTTTGCGGCTCCAGGAAGGGTTTTCCGGCCGCAGCACCGGCAATCAGCCGGGCCATGGAAACGGGATAACCGCCGACATCGAGAATGCCCCCGCCAGCCGTTTCATTGGCAAACAGGCGGTGTTCCGGCTTGTAGGTGCCCATGTTGAAGCCGAACGAGGAGCGGATAATGCGGATATCGCCGATCGTGCCGCTCTTGACCAGCTCGATCAGCTTTTCCGTCTGCGGATGCACACGATACATGAAGGCTTCGCCGGCAAAGACGCCAGCCTTCTTCGCCTCATAATAGATCGCCTCGGCATCATAGGCCGAGAGAGCGATCGGCTTTTCGACCAGCACATGCTTACCTGCGCGGATCGCCTTGATCGCCCATTCGGCATGGCCGGTATGCGGGGTGGCGATATAGATCGCATCGACTTCCCGGTCCGTCAGCAGCGCCTCGTAACCGTTGATGATACGTGCGCCGGGAAAACCCTCGGCAAGACCTGGCTTGTCGGGATTGCGGGTGGCGATTGCAACCAGCTTGCCGGTGCGCGAATGCGCAACGCCATCGGCAAAGGTGCGGGCGATGGTGCCGGGGCCTATGATGCCCCAGCGGATTGGATTATCTGAAGTCATGACTATCCTCTTTCGTCTTTCAGTCCTGGGATTACGTTAGCGGAGCCGCTTGCCGGCGGCATCAAACAGGAAGGTGCGGGTGGTGGGCAGCGACACCGTCAGCGTCTCGGTCTTGCCAAGGCTGCGGGATTCCGGCCGCTCGATGATGAGCTGGTCGCCGCCGAAGTTCGCATAGATGTAGCTGGTATTGCCGAGGTGCTCTGCGACGTCGACGGCAACTGTCAGATCCGCTTCGCCCTGGCCCGCCTCACCGAAATGCTCGGGCCGGATGCCGAGCGTTACCGCCGCGCCTGATGTTACGGACGGGTCGGAAAGTGGTACCTCCAGCCGAGCCGTCTTATCGCCGGTGAGCACGACCGTTGCCTTGCCCGCGTGCACGTCGACTACCTCGGCCTTGAGGAAATTCATTTTCGGCGAGCCGACGAAGCCGGCGACGAACTGATTGGCTGGATCGTCGTAAAGGTCCAGGGGCGCACCGATCTGCTCGATATTGCCGGCCCGCAGAACGACGATCTTGTCGGCGAGCGTCATCGCTTCGGTCTGATCGTGCGTGACATAGATCATCGTCGTGCCGAGCTGCTTGTGCAGCCTGGAGATTTCGACGCGCATCTGCACGCGCAGTTCCGCATCGAGATTCGAGAGCGGTTCGTCGAACAGGAAGACCTGTGGTTCGCGCACGATGGCCCGGCCGATCGCCACGCGCTGGCGTTGGCCGCCGGACAGTTGTTTCGGCCGGCGCTTCATCAGTTCGGTGATCTGCAGGATCTCGGCGACACGGCCCACCCGCTGTTCGGTATCGGCCTTCGGATTGCCGTTCATGCGCAGGCCGAAACTCAGGTTCTCCTCGACGGTCAAATGCGGATAGAGCGCATAGGACTGGAAAACCATGGCAATGCCGCGATCGGCCGGCTCTACGTCGTTGACGACGCGGCCGCCGATCTTCAGCTCGCCGCCGGTGATATCTTCAAGGCCGGCGATCATGCGGAGCAGCGTGGACTTGCCGCAGCCGGAAGGACCGACGAAGACGACGAACTCGCCGTCCTTCACGTCGAGATTGGCGCCGTGAATGATTTCCAATGCGCCGTAGCGTTTGACGATGTTGTGGAGTGAAAGCTCTGCCATGGGCTCCCCGATTATTTGATTGCGCCGGCCGCAATGCCGGCGATGAAGTGGCGCTGTAGAGCCACGAAGATGACAAGGATCGGCGCGGTCAACAGTACGGCGCCCGCCATGATGCCGCCCCAGGAAACCTTGGTGAGACCGATCAGAACGCCGAGCGCCACTGGGGCCGTCATCATGCCTGGCCTCGAATTGATGAGCAGCGGCCAGAGGTAATTGTTCCAGGAGGCGAGGAAGAGGATGATCGCGAGTGCCGCCATGGTCGGGCGGGCGAGCGGCAGGGCAATGCGCAGGAAGATCTGCCATTCCTTGACGCCTTCGACGCGTGCCGCATCGAAAAGATCGTTCGGCATCATGGAGAAGGATTGCCGCATGAAGAGCACGCCGAGCGAATTGAAGAGCGGTGGCACGATGAGTGCAACCCAGGTATTGGCGAGCTTGAACTCACGCGCTACCATGATGAATTGCGGAATGACCACGACGAAATAGGGCAGGGTGATCGTGCCGAGGATGATGGCGATGACCAGCGAGCGGCCGACGAAACGATAGCGAGCGAGCGCCCAGCCGGCCATGGAGGTCAGCAGCACGGACAAGACGGTATAGACGGTGGCAACGACAATCGAGATCACCATCGCGCCGATGAAGTTCGTGTCCGCCTGCAGGTTCTGGAAATTCGCGACGAATTTGGTCGAGGGCCAGAGAACGATCTCAGGGCTGAAGATGCCGTAATCCGGCATGGTCGAGAAAACGAACATCATCCAGAGCGGAAAGAGCCAGATGATTGCAAGCGGCAGCAGGAAAGCATGCAGGGCGATCTTGCGGATGAGAAGGGATTGCGACTTGGATCTCATTTCGGATCCCTCCCGACCCAAAGATTGAGAAGCGAGATGGCCACTGCGAGCGCTGCCATCGTATAGGCAATCGCCGAGGCATAGCCGAAGTTCAGCGATGTGAAGCCCTGGCGATAGAGAAGCAGGCCAAGCGTCTCCGTGCCGCCGCCCGGCCCACCACGGTTGGTGATCAGGAAGGGTTCGGCGAAGAGCTGCATCGTGCCGATGACCGACAGAACCACGCAGAAAAGAATGATGGGTTTCAGAAGCGGTAGAGTAATGTGGAAGAACTGCTGCAGCTTGCTGACGCGGTCGAGTGTTGCCGCCTCATAGACATCCTCTGGGATCGATTGCAGGCCGGCCAGAATGATGATCGCATTGTAGCCTGCCCACCGCCAGGTGACGGCGATGATGATGACGACCATGGCAGCGTTGGCATTGTCGAACCAGGATACGGGCGCGAGCCCGGCGGCGCCGATCAGCTTGTTGATGATGCCGAAATCGAGATTGAACATCAGACGGAAGACGGCGGCATAGGCGACTTCGCCGACGACGACGGGCGCGAAGAAAGCAAAGCGGAACAAGGCGCGTGCCTTCAAGAGCGGCGAGTTCAACAGTACCGCCATGACAGTCGCGAGCGTGATCATGACGGGGACCTGGATGACCAGGATGATGAGCGTGTTATAAACGGCGTTATAGAAGGCCGGGTCGCCGAAGAGGCGCCCCCAATTGGCCTGAAAGCTGAATTTCCACGGATTGATGCGCGTGTTCTGGAAGGAAATCAGGAACGAATTGATGATCGGCCAGACCCAGAAGACGGCGAAGACCAGAAGATAGGGCGCAAGGAACGCATAGGCGCTCCGGTTTCTGATCGGCATGGTACCTCCTTACCGAAACGAATGTGCCTGCCGCCTCCTGCAGCAAGCGAAGCCGGGCGCCAAGGCGCCCGGCTTGCCATTCATTGTGCGATCGGAAGACCCGTCGCTGACGCGATCTGCTTGGCGGCATCGTCGAGAGCCGTCTTCGCATCGGGATAGCCGCCGGCGAAATATTTCGTCTGCGTCGTCTTGTAGATGGCATCTGCATCCGTCTGGAAGGCCGTGCCGCGGCTCGGCACGATCTTCGGCAGGGTGGCGAGGATGTCGGCCCAGATCTTCTGGCCGCCCCAATAGGGCTGCGGCTCGTTGACGAAGGGATCCTGAACGGCCGACAGCAGCGACGGCACGAGGCCGAACGATTTCAGCATGGTGACCTGGCCCTCATTGGTGGTGAGCGCATAGGTCAAATATTTGAAGGCCGCTTCCTTGTTCTGTGAATTGGCATTGATCGCGAGCGAAGAGCCGCCGAGATTGGCCGCATGCGGGCTCTCTGCCGTCATGCCAGGCATGGCGTAGACGCCCCACTTGCCTGAAAGGTCCGGGGAGCCGGAGCGGATCGTGCCTTCGTACCAGCCACCGAAGACCTGGCTTGCGACCTTGCCGGCGGTGTTGGAGGAGATCTTCTCATCCCAGTTTGCCGCCGTCAGGGTGCCGGCATCCTTCATCGCCTTGACTTTTTCCAGCGTCTGCACGCAAGCCGGCTGATTGATGGTGATCGACTGGCCATCGGTCGAGAAATAACCACAGCCCTGTTCATTGGCGAGCATGCGGAACCATTCGCTGTCACCGTTGAAATCGGCCTGACCCATCACGACGCCGGGATTGGCGGCCGAGACCTTCTTGCCGGCGGCAATGAAATCGTCCCAAGTTACGATCGACTTCGGATCGACGCCGGCCTTTTCATAATAATCGCGGCGGTAGAAGACGGTGACGGGGCCGGAATCCCAGGGCATGGCATAGGCGACATCGCCGATCTCAAGTTCGGTGCGCTTGAACTCGGGGAATTTCGCCTGCATGTCGGCGTTGTATCCGAGGTCCTTCAGATTGGCGAAGCAATCCGGGAAACGGCTCCAGAAGATCTCGGCCTCGAAATTCTCGATCGTCACGATATCGGGGAGCCCGTCGCCGCCGGCGGCGCAGGCGGCAAGCGTCTTGTCGAAGACCTGCTGGTTGCCGAGATCCTGGACATCGACCTTGATGTCGGGAAACTGCTTGTTGAAGCCTTCGACCGTCGATTTGAGAGCGGAAGCTGCGACATTCCAGCTCCAGATGGTAAGCGTAGCGGATTGCGCATAGGCAGATCCGGATGCAAGCAGCACAAGCGCTGTCGTTGCCGTGATGAGTTTAGAGCGCATGAAAATCCTCCCTTTTCAATTGCCGTCGCTGAGCGAACGTGGCTAATCTAGCGCGGCGGGAACGGCTGTCTCATAAAAAGGGAATACGGAATTGGCGGAAAGTAAGGTCGTCGGCAAACCTGTTTACCAGCCTGGTGCGAGCACCATTGAAGGCATGCCGATGGCGCTGCAGATGTTTTATGCCCATCCGCCTGTGATGGCGATGCCGCACTGGCATGCTCAGGTCGAGGTCAATTACATCATGCGTGGCAGCGTCCACTACCGGATGAACGACCATGATATTACCCTCAAAGCCGGCCAGATGTGCCTTTTCTGGGGAGGGCAGCCGCATCAGATGGACGACTCCTCGGATGATTCCCTTTACGCGGGCGCGCATCTGCCGCTCGTCTATTTTTTTCGAATGCGCCTGCCCCCGACCATAGGCACACGTCTGATGAAGGGAGAAATTCTGCTGACATCGGCGACCGACGCGGCGGATGAGGCGAATTTCCCCCGCTGGTACGACTATGCGAAATCCAACGATCCTAGGAAAACGCAGCACGCCATCGATGAATTGCTTCTGCGCATCGAACGGATTGCCCTGGAATCATACCTGATGGTGCCCGGCACCGGCGTCGAGGGACTTGAGCAGCCCAATTCGCATCTTTCCCGCAGCGTGGCGCGCATGTGCGATTTTATTGCGAGCAATTTCCTGCAGGACATCGACACCGTCGAAATCGCTCGCGCGGTCGATCTTCATCCGAAATATGCGATGAACCTGTTCAAGAAGACGACGGGCATGACGATCAACAAATATATCAATCTGCTGCGTCTTTCACATGCTCAGGCGCAACTCATGGGCGAAGGGGCGAATGTTCTTCAAATTGCGATGGATAGCGGCTTCGGCTCCATCAGTGCTTTCAACAAATCCTTCCGGAATATTGCCGGCATGTCGCCATCCGATTTCCGGCGGGATATGCGCTCGGTGATAAGCACTCTCTCTGCCGCCGGTTGAGACGCCCTTGGTTTGTCTTCGAAATGGGTCCTGATCACGGAGGCCGATCGCCTAGTCTCGCTCGGGCGCTGACATAGCTGCCCAAGAGCCAAGAGATGCCGCATGAAAAGATGTCTTGAATGCGTGGGTCTTCCGCTGGTCGAAATAAGACCCTTGCAATGAAGGCCAGCAGCGGCATCTTCATCTCGTTGCCAGAGAGGACTTCAAATGACCGTCACCCTAGATGCTTTTCGTGTACGCATTACCGGCGGCGTGCAGGGCGTCGGTTATCGCGCCTGGACCCGCGGTCAGGCCCTGCAGCTCGATTTGACGGGCTGGGTGCGGAATGAGGCCGACGGCTCGGTCAGCGCTCTGATTGTCGGCTCTCCGACCGCGACCGGTTCCATGCTTGAGCGTTTCTGGAGCGGTCCCGCCGGCTCCTCGGTATCGGAGGTGAAGGCCGAGGAGGCCGCGCTCGACGAGGTGCCGAGCGACTTTCGTATCGTCCGATAATATCAGGAGAACCTGTGTTCCTTCCCGGTAAGTGGCGAGGCGAATTGCGTCTCACCGATCTTGACCGGCCGGTCGCCGTCCGTGCGTACGACAAGTGTCTGCAATTCCGGCACATCGAGATAAACCACCGTATCGGCACCGAGCCGCTCGATGTGACGCACTTTGCCCTGCCATTTCCCTTCAGTGGATGAGAGCGCGACGTGTTCAGGGCGGATACCATAGGTCTTGCAGCCTTCCCGCGCCGCAATCTCTCCCTCGAACAGGTTCATCTTTGGCGAACCGATGAAGCCTGCGACAAATGGAGTGGCCGGATTGTTGTAGAGCGTCATGGGTGTTCCGACCTGCTCGATCTGACCGCCGTTCAGAACGACGATCTTGTCGGCCATCGTCATCGCCTCGACCTGGTCGTGGGTGACGTAGATCATGGTCGCGCCGAGCTTGGCATGAAGGTCGGTCAACTCGATGCGCATCTGCGAGCGAAGTGACGCGTCAAGGTTTGACAACGGCTCGTCGAACAGGAAGACTTTCGGATTGCGGATGATCGCCCGACCGATTGCGACGCGCTGACGTTGACCACCGGAGAGTGCCTTCGGCTTGCGATCGAGCAGATGCGAGAGCTGCAGGATATCAGCTGTCTGCTTCACCCTTTCGGCGATCTCCGTCTTCGGCCGCTTGGCAAGCGACAGGCCAAAGCCGATGTTTTCTGCGACAGTCAGATGCGGATAAAGCGCATAGGATTGGAAGACCATGGCGATACCGCGCTCGGACGGCTCGGCATAAGTGACGTCCTTGCTGTCGATGAAGACCTTGCCCGACGTCTGTGTCTCCAGTCCGGAGATGATGCGCAGCAGCGTCGATTTCCCGCAACCGGACGGGCCGACGAAGACGCAGAATTCGCCGGCATCGACGGTGAGATCGACGCCCTTCATCACCTCCAGGCTGCCGAAGCTCTTGCGGATACTTTCGAGTACAACTGATGTCATGGTCTATCCCTTGACTGCACCGGCGGTCATGCCTGCAACGATCTGCCGGTTGAAGAAAATGAAGACGATCAGGGGCGGAATGGTCACTAGAAGGATGTTCATGAACAACAGGTTGAACTGGGTCTGGAACTGCCCCTGGAAATTATAGAGCGTGAGCTGGACGGTGACGTTTTCCCGGCCTGGCAGGTAGTAGAGCGGGTTGGTGAAGTCGTTGAAGATGGCGATCGACTGAACGACGATGACGGTCACGGTGACCGGCTTCAAAAGCGGCAGGATGACGCGAAAGAAGATCTGGAACGGCTTTGCCCCGTCGATGATGGCCGCCTCGTCGAGATCCCGCGGAATGGCTGCGATGAAGCTGCGAAACAGGAGAACCGTGAACCCGAGGCCATAGGCGACCTGGATCAGCACCATGCCGGACAAGGTCTTGAAGAGGCCGAGCAGTTGCAGCACCCATATGGTCGGAACAATCGCCGGCGGGATCATCAGGCCGGCGAGCACGCAGCCATAGATGACCGCATTCCAGCGCGAGGGGCGGCGCTGCAGCACGTAGCCGACCATGGCGCCGAACAGTACCAGCAGGGTGACGGCGACGACCGTGATGACGGTCGAGTTAAAGTAGGCGAGCAGCAGCATGTAATTGCGAGTCTGCACGACCTCCATAAAATTCTGCCAGAGCTGCCACTCGACCGGCCAGCTGAATCTCAGCGTTGCCGCATCCTGTTTCGTCTTGGCGGCAGTGATAAAGATGAAGAGGAAAGGCAGCACGAAGATCACGCCGCAGGCGGCCAGTGCCGCAATCCCGGTATAGAGTTGGCGGCGGCTCATAGATCCACCTCCTTGCGATTGAACCAGGCCGTTAGCGGCAGAACAATGAGGCCGATAAGGAGGAAGAGGATCACGTTTCCGGCCGTTGAAAGGCCATAGAAGCCCGCCTGGTACTGCTTGTAGATGACGCTTGCCAGCACATCCGAGGAAAAGCCGGGGCCGCCGCGCGTCATTGCCCAGATCAGGTCGAAGCTTCTGAGACCACCGATCAGCGAGAGCGTCACGACCGTCACCGTCGCGGGCTTGACGAGCGGGACGGTCACGCGGAAGAACATCTGGGCGCGGGTCGCGCCATCGATGCGGGCGGCCTCATAATAATCGGGGCTGATCGATGCGAGCCCGGCGATATAGATCACGGTCGCAAGCCCAATACCCTTCCATAGGTCGACGAAGACGATGGAATAGAGCGCGAGAGCCGGATCGGTCAGCCAGCCGGGGCCATGAATGCCGATGGCGGCGAGCGCCACGTTGATCAGCCCGCGGGTCGGATGCATGAGCACCGAGAAGGTGATGCCGACACCGATCGTCGATACCAGAACCGGAAAGAAGATCACGGTGCGTAGCAGCCCTTGTCCCCAGAGGCCGGAGGTCAATAGCACCGCGAGCAGAAGACCGAGAACGGTTTTCGTGCCTGAGGTCAGCACCGCATAGATGACGGTGTTGACCAGGCCCTGGACCAGGAAGGGTTCGCGGAAAAATTGCTCGTAGTTTTCCAGGCCGATGAACTGCGTGGTGAACAGGTCCCAGCGCGTGAGGCTGAACCAGAAGGAGGCGACCGTCGGAGCCAGAAAGAGGACGGTGAATATCACCGCCGCCGGCAGGACGAACCAGTAGGGATAGGGTGACTTGCGTTTTATCATACGGACACCGCGAAGCGTCCCCCACGCAGGCTCAAAGAGGTGAGTGGGGGATCGGCTGGAAGGTTACCAGTTCGGCAGGCCGAGCTGCTTGGCCTGCTTTTCGACATCCTGATCGTAGAGGGCGGCCGCATCCTTGGCGGAGCGTATGCCGGTTCCGACCTCGACGGTGATCTGCTCGAGCGCCGGCCCCTTGACGGGCGAGAGGAATTCGAGCGCCGGACCGTTGCGTCCCTCGGTATCGAAATACGGCAGCATGTCGGAAACAACCGGCGGAATGTCCTTGGGAAGTTCGCATCCCTTGACGAGGTAGGGACCTGACGGAACGGCCTTCGCCATCAGGTCGCAGGCTTCCTTGGAGCCGACGAAATCAAGAAATTTCTTGGCCTCTTCCAGGTTTTCGGACTTTGCGGAAGCATAGAGCGCCGAAGGCATCCAGACGGTCAGGCCGTTCTTGGCAGCGTCCGTTCCAGGCTGAGCGAAGAAGCCCAGATCCTTCAGGTTGTCAGGGAAATTCTGCTGGATGTTGCCGATACCGAAGGTGAGGTTCGGATAGTGCGCGGCCTCGCCTGTGGCGACCATGCGCATGCCGTCGTCAAAGGTCGCCGCGCCGAAGTCCGCGTTGAGGAAACTGCCCTTCGCGACCTCCTCAAGATGTTCGAAGCCGCGCAGGGCAGCAGGCGTGGTGACATATTTGATCTTGTTGGCGGTATAGTCAGCCGCGAAATTCGGAACCTCGGTCTGGACGTTATAGAAGTCGGCAAGCACAAAGAGCTGCGAGGTCCAGGTTGTGCCATAGGTCTGCGCCACAGCGACCTTGCCGGCTGCCTTGATCTTCTCGTTGTTGCTCATGAATTCCGCCCATGTCTTCGGCGGCGTCAGCCCGAGATCGGCATAGATCTTTCTATTATAGAAGATGCCGCCGCCCATGGCAGGACCAAATGGAAGGCCGCGAACATGGCCGTCCGGGCTGGTGACGACCTTCTTGAAGCTGTCGAGAATACCGGCTTCCGATGGAAGGTCGGAAAGATCTGCGATCGTTTCCTGCGGCTTCAGAGCCTGGAAGAGGGAGCCGCCATTATATAGGAAGATATCGGCCATTTCGCCTGTGGCGAGCCGGGTCTTGATGATGTTATCGCCCTCCGAGCCTCCGGCACGCTGCTCGACGTCAAATGTGACGTCGGGATGCTTTTCCATATAGGCTTTGGAAACGGCATCGAACGAGGCAATCGTCTCCGGATTGGTGTCGATCAGCACGCTGAGGGTCACATCTGCATGCGCCACTCCAGCGGCAAGAGCCATGATACTGGCTGCAAGGATGCTGCACTTCGTCATTCGCATAGTCATTTCCTCCTCTTGAAGACCGGAATGCGTTGGGCTGCTTGCCCGCGGATCGAAAATCCGCGAGCAACCGCATCAGATAGAAAATGTAATCGTATGTTCTCCTGCGCCGAGCTTGATCTCCTCACCTTGCTCGATCAGGGTGCCATCTGCCTTCAATGACTTGCGGTCGCCTTTGCCCTGCAGACGCGCTGTCACGCCTTGCGGCAGCACGAGACGGCATGTGACGGCTCCCTCCTCCAGGGTCCACCCAGCTTCGATACGGCCAAAGTGCGTGTCATGCCAGGCTGCAACCGGCGAGAGAGCAGGCAGGATGGCGGGATCGAAGACGACTTCCTCGAAGCCCGGCTTGTCTTCCAGCGGCTTGATGCCGGCAACATCTTCGAAGAGCCATTGGCATACCGCGCCATAGGCATAGTGGTTGTAGCTGTTCATATCGGGATCATAGATCATGCCGTCCTCGGCGAGCGCGTCCCATCGCTCCCAGATCGATGTCGCGCCGCGCTCGACCTGGTAAAGCCATCCCGGAACCTTCCGGTTGAGGAACATCTTTTCGGCAAGGTCCAGCATGCCGAGCCGGGTCAGTGCCGGCAGCAGGGCGGGAGTGCCGATGAAGCCTGTGCCGATGACGCCATCGGTCTCTTCGGCCACCCTGCGGAAATAGTCGCGGGCAGCCGGCTCATATTCCGGCGGAACGAGGCCATAGAGGAACGCCAGGGACCATGAGGTCTGGTCGTTATGCGCAATGCGGCCGGAGGGCGCGAAGAACTCGTGCTTGAACGCGGCCCTGATCTCGTCAGCGCGCTTGTCGAGCCGCGCGGCCTCGACGTTTTCGCCAAGAATACGAGCGATCTTTGCAGTCAGTTGCGTTGAAATAAAGTGATAAAGGGTCGCGGCGCAATCGTCTGCCACGGTCGGGCGCGGCTTGCGGTTATCCCCGACCGGCTGGAGCCAGTCGCCGAAGGTGAAGCCATGCGCGCCCCATACGGCGGGCGGGCGGATGATCGGCCCATCCGAGATGCCCCAGAGGTAATCGAGCCAGCGCAGCATTGCCGGGAAGCACTCTTCTAGAGCAGCGCTGTCGCCGTAATGCAGGTAAAGCTGCCAGGGGATAATGACGATTGCATCGCCCCAACCGGTCGAGCCCGCCCAATCGCCGCGGCCGTCGATCGGGTGCAATCGCGTCGGATCGGGCGAAAAGTGCGAGACCGCGCCGTTGGCACGCTGGTCGTGGATTACATCGCGGAGATATTTCTTGAGGAAGGATTGGCTATCGGCAAGCCAGCAGGCCGTTCCGGCAAAGACTTGGGCATCGCCCGTCCAGCCGAGGCGCTCGTCGCGCTGCGGGCAATCGGTCGGCACTTCAATGAAGTTTGAGCGTTGCGACCAGATGGTATTTTCGACGAGCCGGTTGACGGCCGTAACACCAGAGGTGAAACCACCGGCGCTTGTTGGCACTGAGGTCACCGGCACCATGGTGACCGCGACCAACTCGGTTTGGCCGATCACAGTGATGCGCGCATAGCGGAATCCAAAAAAGGTAAAGAGCGGCGCATAATCCTCTTCGCCTTGCCCCGAAAGCGTATAGGTCAATTCGGCACGCGCGCTGCGATAATTGCGGTTGTCGAAGAAGCGGTCAGGGCCGAGCACTTCGGAATGCTCGACGCGCACCTGCGCCCCGGCCGCACCCTTCAGGCGCAGGCGGATATAGGCACCGGCGTTCTGGCCGAAATCATAGACGGTCCGGCCATCGGCCTCCGTCCAGCTGTCGATCGGTGAGAGAGCGTCCAGTTCTTTAACCGCACCGGTCTCGTGCGGAACGAGCAAGGCCTTATCGAAGGGAAGGAGATCGACGCCGTGGCTGTCCTGTGGACGGATGCGGGCGTCATAATCCTCGCCAAAATAGATCCCGTTACGCACGACAGGAGTGAAGCCGCTCTTCCAGCCGTCATCCGTCTTCAGGAGCAGTTCGCCGCCTGCGCGCAATTCTGCGATTGCCGCTGTCCGGTCACCCCAGCAGTTGACGATCGGATTGGAAGCCCACATGAGCTGGCTGCGGTACCAGCCATCACCTAGCCAGATCTCGATACGGTTGCCGCCAGGCTGCAGAAGCTGTGCGACCTCATAGGTCTGATAGGCGATGCGATCATCGTAGCAGGTCCAGCCCGGCGTCAGGAGGTCGCTGCCCACGCGCTTTCCGTTGATGAAGGCGCGGTAGAGGCCGAGCGCCGAGATGCGCAACGTTGCTTCAGCCGGAACCGCTTCGAGCGTGAATTCACGCGACACGAAGGTGCCGGCCGTCGCCTGCCCACCGTCGCAGGACGGGGCGATCATCGACGCTGTAAACTGGAAAGCAGAACCGGCAAGCCCGTCTTCCCCGGCGATGCCGTGGGCCGAAACAGTCTTCATTTAGAACCTCCTCAACCGCCAATTCCTCCGGCGGCCACCTGTGTGTATCGTTCTATGTATATCATTCTACACTATCGATTGCCGCGCAAGAGGTTTTGTGCCTATAATTTTCACGACACCTGAGAGTGAGGCAATTTGGAATGAAAAATCAGACCGTTAACGCGATGAGGGACAGGGTCACGATCCGTGATGTGGCGCAGGACGCTGGCGTCTCCATCGCTGCGGTATCGAAGGTACTGCGCAATGCCTACGGCGTCAGCGAAATCCTGCGAACGAAGGTGGAGATCTCGATCGAAAAGCTGAATTACCGACCTTCCGTCGCAGCGCGCGCCATGCGCGGCCGCACGCAGACGGTTGGTGTGTTGGTCATCGAATTGTCGAACCCGTTCCTGGCGGGCGTCATCGAAGAGGCCAACGCAACCCTTTCGGAAAGCGGTTTCAAGGCGTTGATCGGGATTGGCCGTTCCACAAGCCCGATCGAGGCCTCGATGATCGAATCAATGATCGATAATCGCATGGATGGCGTGCTGATCATTGCACCGCGCATATCAGGCAAGGTGCTGGAGCGCTATGCGCGCCAGATTCCGCTCGTCGTCATTGCCCATCACGAGCCGCACGCCCAGACCTACGACACGGTCAATTCCGATGATCGCAGGGGCGCTCACTTGGCAGTCGAGGCTGCATTGCGGTCCGGCTACCGAGACATTGCGATGCTCGGCTATGATCTTGCCGATTCACCGCCGACCATCGTCGCCCTCCAGCGCGAGAAGGGTTATCTTGACGGCATGCAGGCGGCGGGTCTGGAGGCTCGCATCATCCGACTGCCGCTGGTGGGGACCGACCGTCGCGCTGCGATCAATGATTTCCTGGCCTTGAAGGATCGTCCGCGTGCAGTCTTCGTCTGGTCCGATCTCGATGCCGTGCCGCTCATCAATGCCGCGCGCATGAGCGGCATACGGGTTCCGGAGGACCTTGCGATTATCGGCTACGACAATTCGCCGATGGCGGCCATACCGCTTGTCGGCCTGACCAGCGTGGACCAGAACGCCGCCCGGCTTGGCAGTACTGCAGCCGAGACGCTGCTTGGCAGGATTGATGGCCGCGAGGAGGCTCGGCATCTGCTGATCGAGCCGCATGTGGAAATGCGCGGAAGCACCTAACGGGGATGTGGCCTTCTGGAAATCCACAGATCATGCGGCGGCAAAGAATGCCCTGAGCACATCTTTCCACTCTATCATATCGGCGACGCTATACTGGTTTTTCACAAACATCGGCCACTGACTGGTTCGGCATGTCGCCGCGCTGGCGCAGTGCGGTCGCAAGCGATCCTCTGATCGTTTCACCTAAGGCTGCCTTCGATTACGTCATTCGCGCAGAACGAATGTCGAAAGATGCCAGCCGAAGCGAAGAGCTTCTGCCAGCCGAAAGACGCCGCGCGTGTCCGCAGACTGCTAAATAACAGCGCCGCCGCAAGATGTCGGCGGCTATTCCGGCCCACTATTTTGGAAAGGGACATCATGGAAGAGTTGCGGAGTCTGACAGTTTCCGATGATCGGGTTGACGATTGCCGCGAGGCTATCGGACCGGATCTGCAGGATCTGATCGAGGCGACTGTCGCCTCCGGTTTTACGATCGAGGAAACATTGATCGCGATTAGCGAACTGGTGGCGGAGGACTTCGCCTCCGCGGTGAAGCTTCCGAGCGTTCACTGAGGGGGAAGATGGTTGCAAGTGCATCAGATCAGCCAGATCCGAGAGGCGCTGAAGGTTCGATCGCTCAAGCCCGCGATGCGCGTTCACTAGGTTGTGCATCATGAAGGCCGCCTACTTTTTCCTCTCCATCGAGAGCGTTTTGCATTTCCTCGAGAACTCGAATGAGCTGTGAGGTCGCCGGCGCTGTATCGTCCGAGGAGGCGGCGTCGGAAGCAATATTGACGCGTGTTTTCTGGCCTGTGCGCGATGGCACCGGTAGCAGGCTCACGATGAGTGAGGCGAAGAACTTCTTTCGGCGTTCGGCGACTTCCGCCAGCAGGAAGCAAAGAATGAAGCAGGCGACGAGCAGCGTAGCGGCCAGCGGAACGCGCTCCTCCACTGGATGCAGGAAGGACGCAAACATGAGGATGAGCGGCTGGTGGACAAGATAGAGCGTGAAACTGCCGCCAGCCAGCCATCTGATCGCCGGGCCTGTCTTCTCGAACAATACCGGAGCCTGGTAAAGCAACGATGCCGCGCCGACGAGGTGCAGGACCACGGCAACGCCAATCAGATTGAAGTACACGAAATTGATCACTTCCTGAGACAGTGACCAGGTCTCGTACATGTTGGTCGCAGTGCGATCGGCGAAAAATTTCAGGCTGAAGAACAGCAAAAGCGATGCGACGATCATCGCGATGGAGATGGGGCGCCGAAATGGCGGACGTTCGATGACGCATTTCATCGTCAACCAGCCCATGAGCCACAGCGGCATATACATCAGGATTTTCGGGCCGGCGACCGCGGCCCAGAGGCACAGCAAAGGTATTTTCGCGTGCCGCGGCGAAAAGGCAACCAGCCCGAAAAACAGGTAGTATTGAACTTCGAAACCCAACGACCAGTATGGTTCGCCACTGCCAAAAACGGCATGTGCGAACCACAATTGGTTGGTGAAGGTCACATAAGCCAGTGCCGCTTCGACTGATACCTGAGTGAAAAATCCGGTGTTGATGACATCATAGTAAGAGGCATTGACGTGCATTCCGATGCTGTCGGCCGCGAAGATCACCGCAATCGCCAGCAGAGCAACAGGCATTATTCGAGCAAGGCGGGCGACGAGGTATGCGCGCCATTCCTTTTCGCTCACCCGTCCGACATAGCTGATGACGAACCCCGAGAGAACGAAGAAGACCGCCACAGCCTCCCGTCCCCAACCCAGAGGTCCGATCCTGATCGTGGGGAGCAGGAAAACATGCGCATGGGAGAGAAATACGACGACGGCTGCGCTTAGTCGCAGCAGGTCAAGATAGATGGAAAGATTGCCATCAATCTTCCTGCCTTCGATCGCGCTCATGACTGATTTCCCGCCGGATGACAAAGCGTGTGTTCAATTGAAACCGCTTTGTTCAGAACTGATTTCTGCGCTGATGCGCGCGGCGGCATTCGACCAAGCAAACTTTTAAAAGTGTTTACTGAATAAGATCAAATTTTGAGAAGCGGCCGATATGGGGAGAAATGTCGCGTGCGGCGAGCGTTGGTCCGTTCGCTACAGTCGTCTTGCCCAAGCTACCGTATAGTCGGACAGTCGCCGCAAATGGTCGCCGACGGAATATCCGGAGATCTTCTTTCGCGGCTTGAGATCGTGGTCGCCATCTTCCAGCCAGAGCAGATCAATCTCACCTGAGAGCGTATAGGATTCGACCTCTTCCCTCGATCCGAAGGGATCACGCGTTCCCTGGCAGATCAGTGTGGGCATGTGCAGGCTTTCCAGATGCGCGGTGCGAAGTTGGTCCGGCTTTCCCGGTGGGTGAAACGGATATCCGAGGCAAACCAGGCCCCGGGCTTTTTTCGCCGCGAAACTCTCATCAGCGATCATGCTTGCAACGCGGCCTCCCATCGACTTGCCACCGATGATGAGTTTGCCGGCGTTTAGTTCGCTGATCGCCGTGCGATATTCATCGAGCAGGTGGTCGGCACGCGGGGGAGGCTTGACCGCTCCGGTCAGGCGACGCTGCGCCATATAGGCGAACTCGAAGCGCGCTACCCGGAAGCCGCCGTCTGCGAGTGCTTTCGATAGATCCGTCATCGACGCGGAATCCATCGCCCCACCGGCGCCATGAGCCAGGAGGATTGTGAAGGTGGCCGTTTCCGGCCCTGTGATCAAAAAGCTGGTCATCCGTCAGGCTTGGTCGCGAATACCACCATTGATTTTGCAAAAGCCGGCACGCGGCCCGTCCGGACGATCTTTATCTGCCCGAACCCTGTATCTGCAAGGAGTTCGTAGATAGTCTTTGCGGACCAAAACTTTATATGTCCATGCTCCCGAAGAGCCATGAAATGCTGGTCCATCATTCCGGTTGCCGCGAGAGCAAGGTTCTTCCAATAGCCGTGAAACGGGGTCGATAGGACGAATAGACCTCCGGGACGGAGGAGGTCGAAGGCGGTTCTGGCAAAGGTATGAGGACGATAAAGATGTTCAATTACTTCGAGTGACAAAACCGCATCCCATGTACCGTACTTGTCGGCAAGCGGATCATAAGCAGATGCGTTTTCCACCGGAAGCATCGGGTACTTCGCTCTTGCCTGGCTGATGCCGTTTATCGACGGATCGATACCAAAGACCTTGAAGCCACTATCGGATAGGCGCTGTAGTACATCGCCGGTGCCAACTCCGATCTCGAAAATCGTGCGAATGGATGTGTTGCGTTCTAACTCTTGAACGACGGCGGGATAGATATAATCCTGCGCCAAATTCGGGTTTTCGTGGATGTAATCGTCAGCATTATCATCTGCGCTACGCAAGGAGAGTACCCCGCATATCTCGACTACATTATGTATTAGATATATGGAAATTAATGAAAGTAAAGGGCGGGGGCAGTAAGAAAGAAGGTAACGCTGGATTTATCTCGTGCGGTTACTGCTGCGGAAGCAATATTCTACCATAGGTAGATGTAAATCTTACGCTAATTCACTAACAGACTGTTCGAACCATCCCGACTTCTCGATCGGCAATTTGAATGCTCGGAATATCTGGCACGTAATAGTCTCAGATTGTGGCCAGGGCAATGAAGTCGTAGCGGTGAGTGGCATTATCGGCACCGTGGATCGAACGTAGACGAGCGTGGATTTCGATGCCGTTCCTTTTTTCGCAGGTCGAATGCATGAGACATCTGGCCTGCGAAGAAAATAGCAGCTTCCGATACGCCTTGTCTTTCAGCAAGGAGATGCGAAAACTTGGCCAGCGCCGGACCGTGCGCCTTCTTCCGCCTGACATTGCAACGGTTCAGACGCAAAGCCGGTCGGCCGATATCGGTCGTGTAACGGGCGGCGGGCCTATGCAGACAATGAGCCCCGCCGTCTCCGCTATTGGAGGAACGTATTCCTACTTCTTCTCCGGCTTCTTGCCGATGGCAAAATATTCGAAGCCGTGTTTGGTCACGTCGCTCAGCGAATAGATGTTCCTCAGATCAACGATCACAGGAGTCTTCATGATAGTTTTAAGGCGCTTCAGATCAAGCGCACGGAACTCTTCCCACTCGGTGACGATGACGATTGCATCGGCATCAACGGCGATCTCATAGGGATCCTTCCCGTAAGTGATCGGGCCGAGCATGCTCTTTGCGGCCTCCATGCCCTCCGGATCGAAAGCATGAACTGCTGCGCCGCCATCGAGCAAAGCCTGAACGATGGTGATCGATGGCGCATCGCGCATGTCGTCGGTGTTTGGCTTGAAGGTCAGGCCGAGGATGGCGATCTTCTTGCCGCGCACATCGCCGTTGCAGGCGGCGATGACCTTGCGGCCCATAGCGCGCTTACGGTTGTCATTAATCGCAACCGTCGTTTCGATGAGGCGTATCGGGCTGTCGAAGTCCTGTGCGGTCTTGACGAGCGCGAGCGTATCCTTCGGGAAGCAGGAGCCACCGTAACCAGGGCCTGCATGCAGGAACTTATCGCCGATGCGCTTATCCATGCCGATGCCCTTGGCAACCTTCTGGACGTCCGCACCGATCTTTTCGGAGAGGTCAGCGATCTCGTTGATGAAGGTGATCTTCATCGCAAGGAAGGCGTTGGCGGCGTACTTGATGAGCTCCGACGTCCGGCGTTCGCAGAAGTAGAGAGGCGCTTCATTGAGATAGAGCGGGCGGTATACCTCGCGCATGACCTCGATGGCGCGCGCATCCTCGGTACCGATGACGATGCGATCGGGACGCTTGAAGTCGGTGATAGCCGCGCCTTCCCGCAGGAACTCCGGATTGGAAACGACAGCAATATCCTTTTCCGGAAACTCTTCGCGGAAGATGCGCTCAATTTCGTCACCGGTGCCGACCGGGACGGTGGATTTTGTTACAACGACCGTAAATCCCTTGACGGCGGCAGCGATTTCGCGCGCCGCAGCATAGACATAGCTCAGGTCGGCATGGCCATCGCCGCGCCGTGATGGCGTGCCAACAGCGATGAAGACGACGTCGGCTTCGCCGACCGAGGGGGCAAGATCTTGTGAGAAATCAAGGCGTCCAGCTTCGCGGTTCTGCTGAATAATGGCTTCGAGACCAGGCTCAAAAATCGGCACTTCACCGGCTTCCAACGCCGCAATTTTTGCTTCGGACTTGTCGACGCAAGTCACGTGGTGACCAAAGTCGGCAAAGCAGGCGCCAGAAACGAGGCCGACATAGCCGGAACCAATCATAACGATACGCATGAAGCTATCTCCAAGTTAATAACGCCACTTGGGCTATATGCTGCAACGCAACAAATCAAGCCTAAATGGCGTTTTAAGGAAATGTTAAGAGCGACCAAATTCGTCGACAATGCGAATAATGTCGTCTTCGCCGAGGTAGGAGCCGGTCTGGACTTCGATGAGTTCCAGGACAATTTTGCCGGGATTCGCGAGACGATGGACCTCGCCGAGCGGGATATAGACTGATTCGTTTTCGCGCAGCATCTGCACGTTCTCTCCGATCGTAACTTCTGCCGTTCCCTTCACGACAACCCAGTGCTCGGAGCGGTGGTGGTGCCTTTGTAGCGACAGTTTTTTGCCGGGTGTCACGAAGATGCGCTTCACCTGGAAGCGGTCGCCGTTGAAGATTGACGTGTAGCCACCCCAGGGACGATAGGAGGTGGGGTGCGTCTCCGTCAGCTTCGACGTCTTCTTCTGGCCGGCAAGCAGCTTGACGAGGTTGCCGACTTGCTGGCTTTCCTTCAGCGGACCGACATAGACCGCATCCTCGCTGGCAATGACTGCGACATCGTCCATGCCCTGAACGGCGAGATGCACGCCATGGGTCATGACGAGCGAGTTGCGGGTGTTGACAACAGTCGTGTTGGCAGCGGCAATGTTCCCGTTTTCGTCCTGAACGCCGGTCTTCCATATCGCATCCCAACTGCCCAGATCCGACCATTTGAAGGCGGACGGCACGACCACAGCCTTGGACGTCTTTTCCATGATTGCGTAATCGATGGAGATGTCAGGACTTTTCGCGAATTCCTCTGCGTCGAGACGTGTAAAGTCCAGGTCACGTGTCGCTCCGGAAACAGCCTTGCTGGCTGCCTTCAGAACATCCGGTGCATAGTCCTGCATTTCGGAAAGCAGCTCAGTGACCGGGAACATGAAGATGCCGGAATTCCAGTAGAAACCACCGGCGGCCAACATTTCCTCGGCTTTTTCGCGAACTGGCTTTTCAACAAAGCGCTTGACCTCGTGCGTGCCGGCCGAAACTTGCTTGCCGGCCTCTATATAACCATAACCGGTCGCCGGTTCGGTCGGCGTTATGCCGAAGGTAACAAGCTTGCCCTTGGCTGCTGCATCCCGTGCCGCGCCGATGGCGTCGAAATAGGTTTCATCAGCAAGAATCTCGTGATCAGATGCCAGCATCTGGATAATGGCGTCTTTGCCGAAATGCTCGGAGGCCAGAGTTGCTGCTGCTGCCACTGCCGCAGCAGTGTTGCGGGCAACAGGCTCCAGCAAGACGGCGGCAGGCTTAATATCGAGTTCGCGGGCCTGTTCTGCAACGAGGAAGCGAAAATCCTCATTCGTTACGACGATGGGGGCCTCGTAAAGGGCCGGATTGGCAACGCGGACCAAAGTCTCCTGAAACAGCGTCCTATCCCCAACGAATTGGATGAATTGCTTCGGCGCGGTTGCACGCGAGAGCGGCCAAAGGCGCGTTCCCTTGCCACCAGCCATGATCACGGGGATGATTTTCTGTGTCATCGGATGTTCTTCCTCGAAATGTATGGCCAAGTTTGTCGCATGCTTAGCGGGCTTCTGCCCAGCGCTTAATTCGGGTTAGTCCGGCGTTCAATAGGTCTGAGGCGGCTGTCTCGCCCTCGGCTTCTACGTAACACCGCATTTCCGGCGCGTTGCCGGACGGACGGAAATGTATGATGCGGCCATCACGCAGCGTCACGCGCAAACCGTCAATATCGCTTTTCGAGCCAACTTCCCCGATAGGGTGCAGGAACTCCGCAAGATTGGCATCGGATGCTCGCAGGTAGTTCATCAAGGCTGCGCTGGTTTCGACCGGGAAATTCTCAAGGCGGTCGGCCGCGGCGAAGGGCAGCTTATAGGAGGCTGCAACGGCCGAAAGCGGCTCCCTGCGGATCGCAGCAAGCGAAAGCGTCGCCAGCATCGGCAGGAAACAATCACGTGTCGGCAATGCCCGCACGTTACGGCCGTTAATATCGAAAGGCGTTGCCGTCAGCATCCCACCATTCGCCTCGAAGCCCATGACGAGATCCTTGCCAGCGGCAACCGCTTCTTCCATGCCGGCAATCACGAAAGGGGAGCCGACGCGAGTGCGGATGACGCTGAAGGGCCCGGCCGCTTCAATGCCGGAATTGGAGGTGACTGGCGTGACGACGATCCCGGCGCCCAGGAAGTTGGCCGCGATCAACCCGAGAAGATCGCCGCGCAACGGCATTCCGGTCTCGTCGGCAACCAGTGGACGATCGCCATCGCCATCGGTGGAAACAATCGCATCAAGGCCACGCGTTGAAGCCCAGCCCTTCAGGAGGGCGATCGTCTCTTCGGAAACGGCTTCGGTGTCGACGGGAATGAAGGTTTCGGACCGACCAAGGGCGACGACCTCGGCACCGTAATAGGCGAGGATATCGACCATCAGGTCTCGGGCGACGGTGCTGTGCTGATAGACGCCGATCTTCATGCCGGCTAGTGCGGCTTCAGGCAAGAGGGCCGTATTGCGCTCGAAGAAGAACTGCAGGCACGGCGCAGAGTGATCCTCGCAGGTGGCGGGCGCGCTGACGACAGCTTCGCCGGAGGCTTCGATTTCGGCAGCAAACCGGGTAATGGCAGCTTCGTCTGCTTTGTCGATCTCGCCGTCAGGACGGTAGAACTTGATGCCGTTGCGGTCCGCTGGAATGTGCGAACCCGTTATCATCAGGCATGCGGCCTTTCTCTCGATGCCATAAAGTGCAAGTGCCGGCGTCGGAACGGTACCGCAGTCGAGAATCTTGAATCCGAGGCTTGACAGTGCACCGGCGCAATTGCCGGCGATCTCCGGGCTGGAGTCGCGGTAGTCACGCCCGATCAGGATGACATCGCCCTGTTCTGCTTTCTTGCTCTGTAGCAAATATTTGCCGAAAGCCGTGGCATAGAGCGCCGATGAGCGTCCTTTGAGATCCGCTGACAGACCGCGAAGGCCGCTTGTCCCAAACTTCATGCGAAACACCCTCGCGTTGTGAACAACCGTTTCTACTGTGCTGATTTGCTTGGGTAAACAGCAAAATTAGGACATAGTTAAACCGGCGGGCGGCATAACTAAGTATTGCCATCATTTACGCGTCGTTACCAGAGCTTTTGCTAATGTTATTGAATTTCAGATTTATGACGATTGCTCGCCTTTGCGAGACTGAAAATATTCCGCTGCAAGCGTTGCGTATTGCGGGTATAGACACTTTTGCTAGAACCGCTGTCCTACATCAAGAGCGTTGATCCCGGAGGTTTGCGTCGTGAACGAGACGTCGGTTACTCTAGAAGAGAGCTGGAAGGCGGCTCTCGCCGGTGAGTTCGCAAGTCCTTATATGCAGCAGCTTAAGACCTTCCTGCTGGAGCAGAAGGAACTCGGACGGCGGATTTTCCCCAAGGGCAGTGAATATTTCCGCGCGCTCGACCTGACCCCGCTTGCGAAGGTCAAGGTCGTGATCCTTGGACAGGATCCGTATCACGGTGTGGGGCAGGCACATGGGCTGTGTTTCAGTGTGCGGCCTGGCGTGCGCATTCCACCGTCGCTCGTCAACATCTATAAGGAAATGGAGACGGATCTCGGCATTCTGCCGGCGCGGCACGGCTTCCTGGAACATTGGGCTCAGCAGGGAGTGCTGCTGCTCAACAGCGTGCTGACTGTGGAGGAGGCGCAGGCTGCCTCGCATCAGGGCAAGGGCTGGGAGCGGTTTACCGACGCCGTTATTCGCAAGGTGAACGATGAGTGCGACGCTGCCGTTTTCATGCTCTGGGGTTCTTACGCTCAAAAGAAGGCGGCTTTTGTCGATGCAAGGCGGCATTTGGTGCTGAAGGCGCCGCATCCGTCGCCGCTTTCGGCCCATAACGGTTTTTTCGGATCTCGGCATTTCTCCAAGGCGAATGCATTTCTGCAATCGCACGGTCGGGAGCCGATCGACTGGCAGCTTCCCACCAATCCATGAACGCTTCCGCATTGTCGTTCACAAAATGAAGACAATGCGTGTCGGCTTGCCGGTCTATGAGAAACGGGTGGAAGAGCTCATTTATGACCCATCGAAAGCCCGCCCGATGCGGGCAGAAAGAGGTCTCAAATGCTCGATCAAATCAAGGGTCTGCACCACGTCACATCGATGGCGGAGGACGCCCGCACCAACAACCAGTTCTTCACCAATGCGCTGGGCCTGCGCCGCGTCAAGAAGACCGTCAATTTCGACGCTCCCGACGTGTATCACCTCTATTACGGCGACGAGACCGGTTCTCCGGGCACGATCATGACCTACTTCCCGTTCCCGAAGATGCCGCAGGGGCGCCCGGGTACCGGTGAAGTCGGCACTACGGTCTACTCGGTTCCGCAGGGCTCGCTCGGGTTCTGGAGCGATCGGCTGACGAAACTCAATGTCGGCGGTTTGAAAGCCGAGGAAACCTTCGGTGAAAAGCGCCTGAATTTTGCTGGCCCTGACGGGGATGGTTTCGCGCTCGTCGAAGTCAAGGACGATACCCGCGCTCCCTGGACACATGGCGGCATCAGCGAGGATCAGGCTATCAGAGGCTTCCACTCGGTCGCCATGCGGCTGAAGGATGATGGCGCCACCGCCGAACTCCTGAAGTTCATGGGTTATGAGGTTCAGGAGGAACAAGACGGGGTCAAGCGGTTCGTCATTCCCGGCGGCAACGGTGCGCATCTCGTCGATCTCGAAACCATGCCCAATATCGCTCGTGCGCTCCCGGGCGCCGGTTCTGTCCACCATGTCGCCTTCGCCGTCGAAAACCGCGAAAAGCAGCTCGAGGTGCGCAAGGCGCTGATGGATACGGGCTATCAGGTCACCCCGGTCATTGATCGCGATTACTTCTGGGCGATCTATTTCCGCACGCCCGGCGGCGTGTTGTTCGAGATCGCAACCAACGAACCAGGTTTCGACCGCGACGAGGATACGGCTCATCTCGGCGAGGCGTTGAAGTTGCCGCAACAGCATGCTCATCTGCGCGCCCTTATCGAGCAGCATCTGCAGCCACTTGAAGCCTAAGCGGAGGCAGGACAATGACTGACAATGGTTATGTGCACCGGCTGCATGCCGGTGCGCCCGGCAAGCCCATCCTTTTCGTGCTTCACGGAACCGGCGGCGACGAGAACCAGTTCTTCGACTTCGGCAGGCGACTGCTGCCGGAAGCAACAATCGTTTCGCCGCGCGGCGATGTTTCCGAATATGGGGCAGCCCGTTTTTTCAAGCGCACGGGTGAAGGGGTCTATGACTTGGCCGACCTCGCGCGGGCGACTGCGAAGATGACTGACTATGTCCGGGATCTGGCGGCGACACACGACGCCTCCGAAATTCTCGGGCTCGGCTTCTCGAACGGCGCCAACATTCTGGCGAACATATTGATCGAAAAGGGCCTGTTCGACGCAGCAGCACTGCTCCATCCGCTCATCCCTTTTCGGCCGCGCGCCAATCCCGATCTCGGCGGTCGAAGGGTCTTGATCACGGCAGGCCAGCGCGACCCGATCTCCCCGGTCGCGTTGACCGAAGCGCTTTCCGACTATTTCGGGGCCCAGCAGGCGGAAGTGCTGTTGGAATGGCATTCGGGCGGTCACGATATCCGGCCGAATGAAATAGAGGCGATCGGTAAATTCTTTGCGGAATATGCCTGATCAAAAATTATGCGGCGAATTTCGCCGCATAATGCATTTCAGAGTCCAGTTGGAAAGCGGTCTTACGCTTCGTGGTAGTAGGCCGAGTAACGGCTGTAGTAGTACTCGCCTGAGCCATATGAATGGTAGAGTTTCAGTTTGGCCGTATCGACTTTGTTCAGTATTACGCCAAGGCATTTCTGTATCAATTCCGGGTGGCTGCCGAACGTCGATCGAACGACCCGTCG
Organism: Rhizobium sp. WYJ-E13; assembly: GCF_018987265.1. NCBI lineage: Bacteria > Pseudomonadati > Pseudomonadota > Alphaproteobacteria > Hyphomicrobiales > Rhizobiaceae > Rhizobium > Rhizobium sp. WYJ-E13. The sequence goes on from NZ_CP076854.1 coordinate 776,856, forward strand.
GGACGTATGGCCCCATTCGATGACGGCGAGCGACGCGTCAAGCATCGGCCCAACAGCCTTGGCATCCACCACAGGGCCAAGCGGTGGCAGGTCGATCACGATATAATCGAAAAAGCCGCTCATCTCCTCTAGGAGGTTTGCCATTAGTGGCGACGACAGCAAGTCAGATGAGTGAGGAATGCGGCGTTTGACAACCGCTGCGACAAAGGCGAGCTTCGTCTTGCTGTCGACAAGGACTGAATCTCTGATTGGTTTTTTATCGAGAAGCGTTTCGATAATCCCGTTTTCGGCATGCCTGCCTATTGCGCGGGTTGCGCCGGGGTTGCGCAGGTCGCCATCTACTAGAAGCGTCCGAGATCCCTGCATCGCCAACAGTTGCGCGAAATTGATCGAAACGGTCGATTTTCCCTCGCCGGGCAAGCTCGAAATGATGCCGATGATTTTGCACCTCTTCCCGGGGTTGGCCATATCGACAGCAAGCTTGGCGCTTCTGAGCGTTTCGGCGAAGGCCGAAAGTGGATGATTGACTACATACCGCGTCGCTAAACTCACATCGCTCAAGTCGCGTGGAGAGCCGGAAGTGGCAGGCGGGGGGGCGAGCTCTGTCTCAGACATGAGCGGAACATGGCCTATATACTCCATACCCAGCTCATCTCTGACCTGCTCACCCGTGCGGAAGAACCTGTCACGGAATTCTCGATAGGCCCCGATGCCGCCTCCAAACGCTGCCCCAGCGAAGATCGCCAGTGCGATTATCAAAGGCTTCTTCGGAGAGCTTGGACGCGTGGGAATTTGGGCCTTCGTGATGATGCGAGATTCAGTGATTGGGAATGACTGCTGCTGAGTTGCTTCCTGGAAACGTGTCAAGAACGTCTGGTAGAGGTTCTTATATGTATCCGCGTTGCGCTCCAGTTCGCGTAGCTGCACCTGTGTTTCGTTCGCTGCACTGGAAATGCCTGTCGCATGCGCCACGCTGTCTGCTAACGATTTCTCGCGTGTTTGGGCTACTTCCAGTTCGCTCTGGTAACTCTCGGCGATGCGATTCAGCTCTTCGAACATCAGCCGTTTGTATTCCGCCATCTCACCGCGCAATCTTACCGCCTGTATATGGTCTGGGCCAAGACGCGCCTCCAGTTCCGATTCGAACTTGGAAGCTTCGAGATACTTTTTGCGAAGGTCGTTCGAGATGGAACTATCCAGCACATCAGTGACGATTGCGTCCGTTTTGCCAGAGTCAATGATTGCCTTCACGCGGTCATATCTTGCCTGGGCCTTCGCAGTATCCGACTGCGCCGTTATGAGGGCACTGTTGAGTTCGGTTAACTGTTGATCGCTGAGCAGCAATGAACTGCCATTTGTCGACACAGCGACAAGCCCATGCTCGGACCGGAATTTCTGAACGGCCAGATCTGAATCCAGCGCTTTTTGTCTGAGTTCATCAATTCGTTTCTGTAACCAATCACTGGCTCTTCTGGTCGCATCGTACTTTGAATTCAGCTTATCCAGAAGATACGCATTCGCAATCGAATCAGCGATATTGGCTGCGAGTTCTGGTGAAGTTGATGTATAACTGATCGACAGGGCGTAGGATTTGCCCGTCCTTTCAACATCCATGTTGTTTGCGACGTTGGTGGCAGCTTTTATGCGTCGCAGGTCTTGATCAACGGCGCCGCCGCCGTCGTCCGAAAACCATCGTCGAAAATCGACCGCTGATCTTATCATGCGTGAAAGCGACGGTGGGGCCGACATGAAAACCGGGTTATCGAGCAAGTTGAGTTTATCAACGACGGCTAGTCCAACCGTGTCAGATTTAAAAAGCTCGACTTCGCTCAGAATAGCGCCATCATCATCAACTTGAACGCCCATATTCGCCAGTTGATTCAAAATCTCGCTGTTACCGCGATCGATCAGCACGCTTGTCGTCGCAGTAAATTGCGGGACGGCGGTGAGAAGATAGGCGATGCCAAATAGCAGGAAGACGAATACCGAAACCGCCACAACCAGCCATTGCCGCCGTGCGATCGAGAACAGTTTTTCGAAATCGATAAACTCTTCCTGAGTGTCGCCGGTCGGTTCGTAATCGCTGTTCGGAATCGCTTTTTCGGGCGAGAGCAATCTTACCTCCATCTGAGCAACCATGGCACTATTTCAAACCGTATCGCCCGTTTGAGGAAAAAATTCGTCGTGCAGCGCAACAGCTACACGACACACTTTAGATTTTCAATATACCACCGGAAACGGCCTTTTCCGGGCGATTTATTAAATTCGGGCTCTTCTGGTTGCAGCAAATCTGGTGCCCCTTCGTCAAATTTTCCAAAAAATCAAACGGTTGCTTGAGTAAGCCGCCACCTACGAGGCGGCGGAATATTTCGCCGCCGACGGCGATTTGCCTGTGTGCAGTGCAAAAAAATCCAGCGCTGCCATTGTTTCGCGTTTCTGACACGTTAACCTGTTGAATAGTGAAATGGGTAGCCGTAGCCGCTAGGCCGAGGAGAAAACGCATAGCTCGCCCAGCTTGGTCGCAGATAAAAACCGATGATTGAGCAACAGGAGCGGCGGATCAGATGCGCAGCATATTGTTAGGTGTCGCAATTATGTTCGGTGCTCATGACGTGATGGCGTCCGCTTCGGAACTAAAGATCGTAAGCTTCGGAACGTCTTTGACGGACATCGGCGGTTGGCAACCCGCCCTGCAGAAACAGCTATCGTCCTGTCTGAACCGAGAGGTCAAGGTGACGAAAGTCGCAATGAGCGGCGCCACGTCATATTGGGCGAAAGCGCATCTGGACAGCGTCGTGAGGGAGAAGCCAGACATCGTTTTGATCGAGTTTTATGCGAATGATGCGACGCTCCATCGTTTCGTCTCCGTGGCCGCCAGCCGAAAGAACATGGCGTATATTCTCGATGAACTGCACAAGAGGCTTCCCGACGCCCGGATCATTGCCATGGCCATGAACCCCTTTTCCGGGATTCGCGGAGTCGTCCGACCTTTCGTTGATGATTATATCGAGGCACACAAGCAGGAGGCGCAAAATAGACACCTGGAGTTTGTAGATTTTCGTGGTCTCTGGATGCAGCTTTCGCCTGCGGAGCGCGGGCAGGCAATACCGGACGGTGCGCATCCAAAGCCGGAGGCTGCAGCGCGGATCATCATTCCCGAGCTCGTCGATCGCATTTCGGACTCAGTGTGCAAACAGTAGTCGCCATCGTTCGAACTATCGCTTGTCGGAGACGTGAACTCCTTCATTCAATGGCAATTTGAAGCAGAATTGCAGTCATCGGAGATTTTGCAAATGTATAGACGCGAGCTTCTGAAAGCTGCTGCTGGCGCAACTGTCGGCCTGATGAGCTACGGATATCTCAATGAGGCATCCGCGCAAGTTGAAGATTCTCTGAGAAACCTGGCGGACAGGAAAGGCTTTCGATTCGGCAGTGCCATCGACTACCAGAACCTACAGGACGAATGGCTCAAAGATCTCTATAGGACACATTGCAATTCACTGACCGCCCGAAATTCAATGAAATGGGTAGGGACTGAACGCTCCCCCGGCAAATTTACCTTCGGTCAAGCGGATGCCATTGTCGCCTTTGCGGAAGCTGAAGGCATGAAGAGCTATGGTCACACGCTCGTGTGGAAGAACGTTCCCTCTTGGGTATCGAAGATTAAAGATGCAGCGGAAGCCCGCAAAGTTATGTTGCGCCATGTCCGCGCTGTCGTCGATCATTTCAAGGGTCGAGTCGATGCCTGGGACGTCGTCAATGAGCCGATGGAATATGATACGGCGGAGATGCGCTCTTGGACAATTCAAAATCTGCTGGGAGACGACTACGTAACAGAGAGTTTCTTGGCCGCCCATGAGGCCGATCCAGACGCGGTCCTTGTTCTCAATGAAGCTCATCTGGAAAAGGTAGGCTCGAATTTTGAACAACGACGTATTTTGCTGCTGAAACTGATAGAGGCGCAACTCGCAAAGGGTGCGCCGATTCACGCAGTTGGACTCCAGGGGCACTTTCGCCCGGGCATCGATAAGCTCGATGAGGCAGCTGTTGCACGGTTCTGTGGAGAACTGAAGGATATGGGCCTTTCCGTATTCATCACGGAACTCGATGCTTCTTGCCGCTTCACCTATGCAGACAAGAAGTTCAACGAAGCCGATTACGGCAAAATCTTCGAGTCTTTCGTCACGACTGTAGCGGAAAGCGCCAACTTGAAGGGTGTAACGGTCTGGGGTCTGGCCGAGAGGTACGGAGAGCTGGAGCCGAAGCCAGTCGGTGCATGCCGCAAGTACATTAACCTCTATGACGACAATAACGAACCTAGAAGTACAGTAGAGGGTCTCACGGCTGCCCTGAACAGTCTATAAACCCGCCCAGCAGCAACATCCGGAAGTTTATCGTGAAAAATGTCGCCATCTACGTCGAAACTTTTTTGCCTCCAAGTCAGTCGTTCATTATCAATCAAGCGCAATCCTTCAGGAACTATAATGCAACAATTCTCGCAGGAGAAAGGGTTAGCTCTGCCCATACCCAGCAGGCGAAAGTAGAGGTCCAAGATATCAGAAGTTCGCCCCGCATGCGTGCCGGGGAACTGTTCTTGAAAATTCCTCGGATTGGTATCCCAGCACTTTTTCCGGTCACGAAAAAAGCGGACCTCATCCACGCCCATTTCGGTAAGAATGGTTACGTGATCGGGCCGTTGGCACAAGCTGCCAGACTACCACTCATCACGACTTTTCATGGCTTTGATGCGACATACACCGGTGATCCTAAAGGACCGGGTGGCTTCAACCAGGTGCGTTTCTTCTCGCATGGGCGCAAACAGATGGCGGGCTGGAACGGCTGGAATATCGCGGTATCCGACTTCATTCGCGAGCGGTTGCTGGAGATCGGCTTTCCGGAACAACGAATATTGCGCCACTACATCGGCTTGGACCTGACGATGTTCAAAGGCTCGCCCACGAAACGGCGCAAGGGCTTGGTTGTCTCGGTTGCGCGCTTCATTGAGTACAAGGGGCACCGCTACATGATTGAGGCGCTGTCTCATGCTGCAGCGCAAGGTAATTCGATCGAATTCGTCATGGTTGGAGACGGCCCATTAAGGGGGGAAATCGAGGCTTTGGCGCGCAAAAGCTTGCCAAAGGTGACGATTTATGAAAACCTTTCGCAGTTGCACATAAGAAATCTGCTTGCCGAAGCCGAACTCTATCTACATGGGAGTGTGACTTTGGAAAATGGTCATGCAGAGGCTTTCGGTCTCGCAAATTTGGAAGCTCAGGCTGTCGGGACGCCGGTCGTCGCCTTTCGTTCAGGGGGGGTCGGCGAGGCTGTCGAAGATGGCGCAACAGGTTTTCTTGTTGCAGAACGAGACACCACCGGCATGTCGAATGCGATAGGGCGCCTCTTGAACGATGCGGATATGTGGAGTGCTTTCAGCGTTCGAGCCTCGGCGATGGTCTCGGAAAAATTCGACATCCTCTATCAGACCCGGCTGCTTGAAGACTATTACGACGCGGTACTCGATGAGTATGCGGCGGCGAGGCGCGCGTGATGGCTAAGAATGGAAAACAGCCTAAATGGGGTCTCTATTCATTTCGTCGATGGCGCAATGCGATCGTCAAATTGAAGTGGCTCTACTACACAAAATTCTGGGGCATGGATATCCATCCGACCGCCAGCTTTTCCTTAAGTGTGCGTTTCGACAAGACGAATCCGAAGGGCATGCATATTGGAGAAGAGACTTACGTTGCGTTTGAAGCCGCAATACTGACCCACGATCTTACACGTGGTCTTTTTCTTGACACACGGATCGGCAAGAGGTGCTTCATCGGTGCGAGAAGCATCATTTTGCCGGGAGTTGAGATCGGTGACGAGTGTGTTATCGGCTCCGGCGCTGTTGTAACGAAGAGCGTGCCTCCGCGGTCGCTCGTGGTCGGCAATCCTGCCAAAATTATTAGAAGCGATATCAAGATTATTTCACGTTACGGACGCATGGCTGTCGACGAGCCCATAAATTGATGTTGGGCACGGGATTTTTGATCGGCACGAAGAAGAAGGTTTCCTCTTCATTGTTGTCCTCCGATGTCGGGTGAGAGAAAAATATGAACCATCATAGACAAATAATTGAGACTGAGCGCTCGGACCAATCAAAGCGTGCTTCGATCGTTTATTTTTCTTTGTCTTTTCCCGAACTGAGCCAGACTTTCGTGTTTAATGAAATGCGAAGCGTCGCGGAACTTGGCGCAGATGTCAGTGTCCTCGCGTGCAGGCAGCCAACCGGCGCTCATTCTGATTTGCCAGGCAAGTATGGATTCGGCGATAAGGTCGACACGATTGTCGACAGTTCGCTGCGGTCCAGCCGGTTGCGCAGATCATCGCAGGCGTTGAAGGTCGCATCTCGATTACTCCTCAATGACATTACTCTATTTCCTAAAGTTCTTTCTGCCGCAAATGGTAATGACACCTCCGTCCCAGTGTCATTGAAGCTGGCGATTGCTGCGAAGCTGCAGCGAGAGCCCTATGCGTCAAGTGTTATTCACTGCCATTTTGGCCCGGCTGGCAGAGTGATAGCCAATTTGAAGAAGCGCGGGTTGATCAAATCACCCCTGACAACGGTGTTTCATGGTTACGACATCACCCAATACATAGCTGAAAAGCAGGAAAATCCTTATTCTACGCTGTTCGAACAAGCCGATTTGCTGATTGCGATAAGTGACTATTGGCATCGTCGCCTGCTCGATCTTGGTGCGCCGCCGAAAAAAGTGACCACGATCCGACTCGGTGTCGACTGCGATGCCTTCGAGTACAAACCCCGTACCGCCGATCCCGTTGAGCCGGTGAGGTTTGTTACTGTTGGTCGGATGACCGAGAAGAAAGGGCACTATTTCACCATTCAAGCCTTCAAGGCCCTGGTCGAGCGGCGTCCAGATCTCAACGTTTCGCTTGATATAATCGGAGACGGTCCGGAACTCCCTGCAATCCATTCGCTCTCAACAGCCCCGTCGCTTGATGGGAAGGTCGTAATGCATGGAGCGTTGCCACATCATGAGGTGAGGGCGCTGCTGGATCGTTCGCATATCTTCGTCCTGCCGAGCGTCGTTGCGGGCAATGGTGACATGGAAGGGATCCCCGTTTCGATTATGGAAGCGATGGCGATGGGATTGCCTGTAATTAGCACTTGGCATAGCGGAATCCCGGAGCTGGTGAAGGACGAGCTTTCTGGAATTCTTGTCGGGGAGCGCGACGTAGATGCCTTGTCCGCAGCGATGGAGCGCCTAGGGGGCCAACCGGAGCGTCTCATCGAAATGGGTAGGATGGGCCGTTTGATTGTCGAGCAAGAGTATAATGAGAAAACACAGGCTCGCTTGCTGATGGATACGCTTCTCATACTCGCCTCAAAGGCGGGCGTTGAATGATGCGAGTTGTCTCAAAGATAGAAGTTCACCATGTCTCAACCCGTTGATAAGCCCGAGATATCTGTTGTTATTGCAGCGTTCCAATGTGCGTCCTTTGTTCGGCGGGCAATTGACTCTGCATTATCACAACAAGGTGTGAGCCTGGAGGTAATTGTCGTGGACGATTGCTCCAAAGACGAAACATTGAATGTTCTAAACGCTATTGCGAAGTTGGATGATCGCGTGCGCGTTATTTCGCTTTCGAAGAATGGTGGCCCTAGCAAAGCTAGAAATGCTGGATTTGAAGCTGCGACCAGTGACTGGGTAGCCGTCCTTGACGCTGATGACGCTTACTTGCCAGGCAGACTTTTCCGAATGCTTAACTTCGCCAGGGAAAACAATGCAGATATCGTCGCCGATAATTTTCTTTACTTCGACCTGGCGGCTGACGAAATGGGAAAGCCCGCTTTGAAAACGTCTCCGGAGAGTGAACTGATCACACTGGAAGTTTTCGTCGAAAGATCGAGGCCATATGCAGACGAAGCCGACTATGGGCTTTTGAAGCCAATGTTCCGCCGACAATTTCTTGAGGAACGAGGTCTGAAGTATCCGACCGATCTCAGGCATGGAGAAGATTTTGTATTCTATCTGGATGTGCTCTCAAGTGGTGCGATCTTTTACCTGTCCCGATATCCTGGATATGCCTACACGACGAGAAATTCTGGTCTTAGCCGAACAGAAATAGATTACTCGAAGCAAATACGTGTCGCAAATGACCTGTGTAATGATGAAAAGTTCTCGTCTTTTCCTAATGTCCGTCAGCATATGTGGATGAGAAAAGTGAGTCTTGAGAGACTTCAGATAGAAAGACGGTATAGATCAATTGAGGTTGGGAATATCTTCATCGAAAAGCTCAAATTCTTGACAATGAACATTGGAGGTTCGCGGGTTCTATTGCCGCTTATTGTCCGCGATTTAAAAAAATTCATAAAATCTATGGTTCTGCGTCGGGGGCGCGCGATATGATCGAGATATTTTATTACAGAGATCCGCAAAAGAATTTTGGCGACGATCTTAATGAATATATTTGGCAACGAGTCCTCCCTGCAAGTTTACTTTCACGGGATGATATCATTCTGGTCGGTATCGGCAGTATTCTTACGAGCGAGAGATTAGAGAAATATGTAGGCGGCCCCAAGCGTGTTGCTGTAGTTGGAACAGGTATCTCTTATGGGACGCCTCCGAGCAATATGTCGGATTGGTATATCGCTGCCGTCAGGGGCCCTTTTAGTGCTGCTATTCTCGAACGGCCGGATCTTGGCGTTACGGATGGTGCAATATTGCTTGCTGACACAACCGATCTTGTTCCGAAATCGGAAAAGCAAGACAAAATACTATTTATGCCGCACCGCTCTTCGATCGATGGTCCGGAACTTCAACAAGCAGTCGAAGATGCGGGAATGGTCTATGTCAGTCCCCAACAAGATACGCTGACTGTATTGAAGCATTATGGAACCGCCCAGCTGGTGGTAACCGAAGCGATGCATGGCGCAATTGTCGCGGACACTTTGCGTATCCCTTGGATCCCAGTCGTACTCAACCCACAAGTTGATGAGTTTAAGTGGAGGGACTGGGCAAGGTCGATGTCGGTTGAATACCAACCGGTTGAGATTCCGTTCCCTACGTTAGACAGCAGGCTTCGCTTCTCGGCTTATAAAGGCAATTTGAGAAAGTCCGGAATCGTGGGGCATCGGAGTTTGGAAGGCGATCAAACTCCGCAGGCACTCAAAGGCTACCTGAACCATCGCTTCGGAAGCAGTCAGAATATTTGGTACATTGACGAGAAAACAAAACTTCTTCGTAGGGTGGCAGGGAAGGTTCGAAGGTTTACAGATCCTATGACGATCAAAAGCTGTACTCGTGCATTGAATGTCGTCAAGGCCAAGAACCCTTTCTTGAGCCCCGACCGGGTCTTCGACATGAGGCTTGAGCAAATGCGAGATGCCATTGGCCGCACCTCGGAGCACTTTGCATAATTCGCGGTGGAGCGTGGTGGCGTGATGCGAACGGTTCCTTCGCGAGGTTTCCGGTCTGCTTGAACGTCGCGCAATGTTTAATTTGCCGCATCGGGAAAACTAGATGGTACGCGTGAAGTGGGATGAGCGAATTGTCGTCAAAATCTGAAACAGGATCCGTTGGGCGCAAGACTGTTCTCGCGTCTATTTGGTTGTTGACGGGCGTCTTCTATAGCCGTGTCGTAAACTTGGCGATGATCATTGTCCTCGCCCGAATTCTTTTGCCAGCGGATTTCGGCCTTGTCGCGCTCGGAACCACATTGCTGACTATTCTTACCACAGTTACAGATCTCTCGCTCGCCAACGCGCTTATTCATCATAAAGACGCAGACAAGCAGGATTTCGATACGGCTTTTACGTTGAGCGCTCTCCGCGGTGCGGGTTTGGCGATCGTAATGATTATCAGCGGTTTCGTGATGGCGGACATCTACAACGATCCGCGCCTGATCGGTGTGTGTCTTGGTCTATCGTCGCGGCCTCTTTTGAATGGCCTGAAGAGCCCGCATTTCATCAAATACTCGAAAGAGCTTGACTTCAAAACGGTCGCTTTTTCGGAGGCGATGGAATACACGGCGCAGTTGCTTGTTTCCGTTGTGCTGGCATTGGCAACCAATAGCTATTGGGCGATTGTTGCCGGCGCGGTGGCAGCCTCGTGCTCGGGCATCGTTGTTTCGTATATCTATGCACCCTATCGCCCGAGCATCTCTTTCGCATCATGGCGAAAGATCTTGGATTTTTCAATTTGGCTGACGTTCAATCAGTTTGTATCCGTTATCGGCAGCCGGTTTGATAATTTCCTTGCCGGTGGCTTGCTTGGAATATCTACGTTTGGCGCTTACAACGTCGGCAACAACATTTCGGCGATGATTACTCAGTCCGCTGCTCAACCGTTAGAACGTGTTCTTTTTCCCAGTTTCGCGAAAATGACTCACGATAACGCTCGGCTACGGCAGGCTTACCAGAAAAGTCAGGCGTCGTTCTTCGCAATAGGTATGCCGCTTGGCGTGGGCTTGGCGCTTGTTGCAGAACCGTTTGTATACCTGATGCTGGGACCGAACTGGTCCGTAGCTGCGCGAGTTATTGAATTTATCGCGCCAGTCTTGGGCATTCAGATTGTGTTTGGTCCAGCAAATGCACTTGCATACGCAGTTGGCGCTACTCGAAATCTCTTCAATCGAGGTATTGTTCTTCTCGTGCTGCGGGTGCCGATTGTTTTTATTGGGTTGTACTTCTTTGGAATGACAGGATTGTTGGTGGCACGTGTAGTTTCAGGCGGCCTGTTGGTATCCGTTGTCAATTTCTATCTTGTGCGCTCGTTGACGGGTTTGAGAATTTGGGATCAGCTCATCGTCACTTGGCGTAGCTGGGTCAGCGGTGTTGCAATGGTGCTCAGTGTACTTGCAACAAAGGCGACGCTCCCGCTGGTCGATAGCAGCCACACCGCCACGTTGGCACTCTTCGTCATGTCCGCTGTCGGTGCATTGATCTATTGTTCTTCCCATGCGCTTCTTTGGATCTTCGCGGGACGACCGAATGCTACGGTCGAGGCGGAGATCGTAGGAGTCGTTAAGAGGTTCCTGGGAAGGCGGTCTTTGGTCATGTCAAACAACAGGAGCGGAAATGTCGGCTAATGCTCTTTCTGAAGTTGATATCATTATCCTGTCTTGGGACAGAATAGATGATACTATCGAGGCAATACGCAGTGCGCTTGAGCAAGTCGATGTCTCGGTCCACGTTCAGGTTGTTGATCAAGGCTCTCAGGCCGATGGCCTGAAGAAATTGACAGCATTCTGCGCGCAATATCCCAATGTGAAGCTGGTCGCGAACGAACACAACAGCGGGGTGCCTGGCGGCCGCAATCAGGCATCGAGGCTTGGATCGGCCCCGTACATCATTGCCTTGGATAATGATGCAGTCTTTATGGACGATAAGCAGGCCGCGAGAGCTGTGGAGTTGATGGAGCGTGACGAGGGCGCCGCCGCGATGGCTTTCAGAATCGTCACATATGATGAAGGCGTCGACGACAGAAGTAGCTGGCCCTTTCCCCATCCCATCCAAAGTTGGTCAGATCGTTCTTTCGAAACAGCCCGTTTTGTTGGCGCGGGCCACATTCTTCGCAGGTCGACTTTCGAGAAGGCTGGGGAATATGATGATGTTCTGTTCTTTCTGCATGAGGAGGTTGATCTTGCCTACCGTCTCATGAACCAGGGACAGAAGATTATTTATCAGCCAGCCATTTGTATTAGGCATAAAGTTTCCGCCGAAAGAAGAGTTTCTTGGTCAGATGGCAGGATATATTACCACGTCAGAAATGTGGTATATTTGGCGTTCAAGTATAATTTTAAAATATCAGGCGCGTTCCTCAACGTTTTTCTTGCGATTTTGGTCGGTGTGAAGCGAGGGTTGTATGTTGGCACACTGAAAGGTCTGGGGGCAGGGTTACTTCTTTCGGCAAAAGGCTTGCGTCAACGCTGGAGCGATTCACGCGTGCGCCTGACTGACGCCACCAAGCTTGCTATCCGTCTATCCGTGCCCGGCGGCGAGTTGCCGCAGTCTCGCCGTGCACTCATGCGCCTGAAAAGCGTACTGACCAACAAATAAGAGGCGGGTTGGCACGTGACAGAGCAAGCGCTTATATCAGTGGTTATTCCGACCTATAATCGTGCTGCCAAGACTTTGGTGGCCGTAAAATCGGTCCTATCCCAGACTTACGACAATATCGAAATAGTTGTCGTCGATGACGCATCTGCCGACAACACTCTGGAAGTCCTGAAGCAGATCGAAGATCCGCGGCTGCGGGTGATAGCACTTGGCCAAAATCGCGGGGGAGGGGTCGCGCGCAACACTGGTATCGATAATGCAAAGGGTGCGTTTGTTGCCTTTCTAGATTCAGATGACGAGTGGTCCAAGAGCAAGCTTGAAATTCAGTTGAGCGCATTATTGACCAGATCGGACGATAAAACGATCTCGTTTACGAACCTCATCATCGACGACGGCCGGACGCAAACTCTGCTCAACAACATGCCGCTTCAGCCCGATCAGAAAATAGGTGATTACATATTTCTGAACTGGTCTCAGGCGCATGTTCAGACCAGTTCTTGGCTGATGCCGGCAGGCGTTGCGAGGGCTGTACGCTTTCGAGATGATCTCAGAATCCATCAGGACTGGGATTTCCTGATCAGGGCTCAGCGGCGCGGATATCGCTTCCTGCACGTGCCCCAACATTTGACAATCTGGCGTGTGGATGATCGTCCTGACAGGGTCAGCCTGTCGCCTGAACGCCTTGACAGGTCACTTGCGTGGCTAGACACCATCCGGGGCGATATAGGAAATAATGCTTATCGCGCATTTCTGGCACGACAAGCGCCTGCCTTTGCACGTCTGGGCGCTTATAGGTCGATCAAATGGATAACGATCGCTGCCATATCGGGATCGGTTTCTCCGCGTACCGCATTGCGCTTGTTTAACCAGGTTCGAGGCGCCATCGCCAAAGCTTCGACCAAGCCTGTCATTAGCAAATGAGAGGCTCATGATGAAAATCTCGGTACTTATCAACAACTACAATTACGGGCGCTACTTGCGTGCCTGTATCGATAGCGTTCTCGTACAGAATTACGCTGAACTTGAAATCGTCGTGGTTGATGACGGTTCGACGGACGACTCGCGTGACATCATTTCGTCGTACGGCTCGCAAATTGTGCCGGTATTGAAAGAGAATGGCGGCCAAGCCTCGAGCTTCAATGCAGGCTTTGCCGCTGCGAGTGGAGAGATTATCTTTTTGCTCGATTCCGATGATGCATTTCTCTCTGGAAAGCTTCGTCAGATTGCCCGGCTGTATGATCGTGACTCTCTGGACTGGTGTTTCGATCGGGTGACGACAATAGAGGGGGAGGGGCCGTCAGAAGACCTGGAGATCCAGATGTACGATCAGCGTGACGCGATCCGTCGAGGACATTATCCATCAATCCCGGTACCGACGTCCGGTTTGAGCTTTCGACGAGGTCTTATTGAACAGATCCTGCCGATGAAGACGGCCAAGGATGTCGTGTTGAGCGATAATTATCTGAAATTTGCGGCGGTCTATCTCGGCCGGGGTGCCATTGTCTCGACGCCGCTCACCTTTCAGAGAATTCATCAGGCAAATCGGTATACTGGCACATCCAGGGCGAGCAGCCTGCGTCCCAAGATCATGATTGCCACGGGCCTGGAATTGGCCCGTCGTTACACCGGGCTTCATGCCCTTGGTAAAGGCCTGATAGCCGGAGGTATTGCTGAGGCCGGCACGCCATTCACGCAGCTCCGAACAGAGGCCCAGCGCGCTCTGGCCGATAGTCCGTTTGGGCAATCTGCAGTATCGCAGATCGCGATGGCTGCCGCCCGCAAACGTCTGATCAGAAAACTGAAAGGCTACCGCAATGATAACCGGACATGAGATGGACGCAAAGCAGTCAGCTGACAACAAGGTCTGGCGTATAACCGTTGCTGTGCTGACATATCGGCGGCCGGAAGGCATCGTAAAGCTTCTGGATTCGTTGACACGCCAGGAGCGGCACCCCGCCCGACCTTACCATATGACGGTTTTGGTCGTTGATAACGATGCGACCGAAAGCAGCCGCGACATCGTGGAAGGTTTCGACACGAAAGGGGTCTTCGATATCGTTTATGCAGTCGAACCCCGCCAAGGTATTCCCGTCGCGCGCAATCACGCCATGGATAAGGCGCCGCAACCCTCGCCGGAAACCGGCGAGTTGCTGGATCCTGACTATTTTTGTTTTCTGGATGATGACGAATGGGCAACCGAGGGCTGGATGGATGCGATGCTGGATACCTGCCTCAGGCAGAAAGCTGATTGCGTTTACGGTTACGTCGTGCCGGTCTATCCGGAAAATGCACCGGAATACTGGGTCAAGGCGCGCGTATTTGAAAGCGCTCGGAACCAGGAAGGCGGACGCATTGATTATGCCGCTTCCAACAATGTCATGTTTGACTACAAGTTGGTGAAATCGTGGAACCTTCGCTTTGAAGAAAAGATGCTGAATACCGGGGGCACAGACTACCTTTTCTTCAATCAGGCAGTAAAACTCGGGATGAAAATCGTTTGGACCGAGCGCGCGATGGTCTATGATATTATTCCGCTGAAACGGATGACGTGGAAGTGGGTGCTTCAGCGGCAGTACCGGCTTGGCAATACCTTTGCGGTGAGCGAGGTGTTGCACGGAAATCGCAAACAGCGGCTCTACCGGCTGATATACGGCATCACTCGGACCGGGTTAGGTGTGGCCATGTTGCCGACACTGGCGGTATCGCCCTATCTCGGTATGCGAGCGCTCACGCATTTGCTGCGGGGGGCTGGCGTTGTGACCGGTCTGTTTGGTCATTTCTATCAGGAATATCAGCCACCAAAAGAGGCTCAATCTTCGGCCGCTAGCTAGGCGACAATGTAATGAGCATAGATACGCCATACCATAACAGCTCGCAGATGATCGCCCGACGAGGTGCCGCCATCTCGCGGTTTGCGATCAGAAAGGAGCTTTTTGTTTATATCCTTCTGTCGGCAATGTTCTACATCGCTTTATGGCGAGGTACCGGCATGTGGTATGGCCTGCCTGCGAACTTTAACGACGGCAGTACGGGAAATATTCTGCCCCACCAGATCATTCTTTATAGCTTGATCCCACTGATAGCTGTTTATTCTCTCATTGAACCGCACCGGTTTATTGCCTACCTCCGGCGCATCCCGCCGTTGTTAACGATAATCATTGTGCTGTGCCTTGCATCAGCAGCTCAGTCTGTTCAACTATCCGCCTCTTTGAAAGGGATGGTAGCCGTAACCGTCCTTACTCTGCCACCTCTGCTGTTTCGTCTAAGATACGGCAGCGTTGAAACACTCAGATTGGCCAGAAATTTTTGCATTGTCGCGATCTTCGCCAACGTCCTTTACACCTTCGCGTTTCCTCAGTTCGCGATAATGTCGGGAAATGACTACGACGGTATGGTCAAGGGGCTTTTTTATCACAAGAACGAGTTGGGGCAGTTCTGCGCTATCGCATTTATAATCATACTGGATATGAAATCGCCGCTTAGGAGGTTGAGTTACGAGATGCTAATTCGTAACGCAGCTCTTCTGCTGACGGTCCTCCTCGTTGTTTTAGCGCGATCGTCGACGGCCATTGTGATGATTGGCGTTGGCACATCGATGCTCGTTGGTTTGAGAGCAATTAGCGCGGTCGGAAACATCACCGTAAAATCTCTTTTCGTCCTTCTTTTTTGCATCTTGCTTGGCTTGTTGGGGTCTCTGGCCTATCTCGGCGTTGCCGAAGCTATCGCAAGTGCTTTTGGCAAGGATCTGACGTTTTCGGGCCGCTCGAATATCTGGGATCAGTTGTTACCGCTCGTCTACGAGCGTCCTTTTCTGGGGTATGGATTTTCGACGTTTCGCCAGCCGGATATTGTGAAAGAATATGTCCACGTTACCTTTGAGGCGAAGTCTACGCACAATTCATACCTGGAACTTGCTCTGAGTATTGGGGTTCCGGCGACAGTGTTGTGGACAGTTTATGTGTTGTCGCGCGTGTACCTAAAGACAGTTATGACGCAAAGCACCATTCAGATGAGAGCGGCGCAATCGAAGGAGGCTGTGATCCTGTTTCTTATTGCTATTGGTGGTCTCACAGAGGCCGCAATGATGCTTTCTCCTTCGCTGGTATGGCCGATTATGGTTGCCTCTCTGCCACTAACTTGCTCTCCAATCATCCTGAAAACGAAAAGGCGATAACGATGAGCGCAAGCACATACGAGTCGAACCAAAATCGCAAAGTTCTTGCCGTGTCATCAGGCGGCGGCCATTGGGATGAGCTTATTGCTCTGCGCGGGGCATTCGATGAGGCGGACGTCGTATTCGCGACGACCATTCCCGAGCTCTTGCAAAAATATTCCATCACGGGCGGCTATTGCCTTCCTGATTGCAACAGGAATGATGTCTGGATGTCTGTCCGCTGTTTTTTTTCAGCGTTTAGCCTAGTCTTTCGATCTAGGGCAGATGTCGTCATTTCGACGGGCGCGGCTCCCGGCTTGTTCTGCTTGCTGGCCGCGCGGATCATGGGCAAGAAAACGATCTGGATAGATAGCATCGCCAACGCCGAAGAGCTGTCGATGTCCGGAAAGTTGGCCGGTTTTGTAGCAACAACGTGGCTTACCCAATGGCAACATCTGGCTCGCCCATCCGGACCTCATTTTGCGGGAGCGGTACTTTGATCTTGATTACGGTCGGCACGCAATTGCCGTTCGATCGCCTTGTTAGGGCATTGGACGAAATGGCTCCGAACATTTCTACTCCCATGTTCGCTCAGATCGGGAAAGGTGAATACAAGCCCCGCAATTTCGAGTGGGTGGAGACGATCGCACCACTGGAAATGGACGGCGTATTTGCGAGGACATCATTGATTGTGTCCCATGCAGGAACCGGGACAGTTCTTGCAGCCAAGAGGTTCAAGAAGCCGATCATTTTGTTTCCCCGGCGCGCCGCATTTGGTGAACACAGGAATGACCACCAATTGGCGACCGCTGGTCAACTTGACGGGAGACCGGGAATACGTGTCGCCTATACGGAAACAGAATTGGGCGAGCTCATTACTGGCCCTCCAACTGAAACGATGGAATTAGGCCTGACCACCGCGCCAGCGGCGAAACTTGTAGACTATCTTCGATCCGTTATTGGGTAGTGGTCCGGCGAGCGAGATCGTTCAATAACGGCGCAAGGAATACGAAAAGTCATTGGTTGTTAGCGAGATTTGTCGTACGCCGTAGATGCCGCTGCCTTGAAATGAGCCCACGCTAAGTTTGTCATCGACATTGCTGTACAGGAGGCTGGATGCTTTCGCCGAATTCACCTACCGTGTTGGCGGTATCTCAAATGGATGATCAATCCGAAAGGATCGATTTTGAGAAGCTTTTCGCGATAGCGCGCCGCCAATGGCGTGTCGTTGGGATTTGTGTCGCGTTTTTTGCCATATTAGCGGTCGTCTATCTTTTGACTACTGCTCCATATTTTACTGCGTCGACCAGCGTTTTGATCGATCGGGGCAATTCGGAACTGATAAATCAACTATCGTCGCTGGGTGCGCCGATAGACGACGAAACCGCGTTGCTGAGCGAAATTCAGCTTTTTCAATCTGACACAATCGCGCTCGCGGTCGTTGACAATCTTAAGCTTGCCGATGATCCGGACTTCATGGCTTCGGATTTTTCGTCCACGCAGCTCTTAAAATCAATCCTGAATTTCAACTCTTGGTTTGCCAGCGCGGACCTGGTGACGGCTGCGGAAGATCGGCGACAAGCTGCGGCCGGCCGGCTGAACAACAATATGGACGTCGAGCGCGTTGGAAAATCATATGCGCTGTCGATCGGGTATACGTCGCGCTCGCCAGACCAGGCAGCGGATATAGCGAATGCTATTGCTGATGCATATTTGGTAGATAAGCTAAATTCAAAATTTGAAGCGACGAGCCGTGCAAGCGGTTGGCTGCAGGAGCGTATTGATGAGCTCAAGCAAAAAGCTCTTGAATCCGATTTGGCCGTACAAAAATTCAGGGCCGACAACGGTCTTGTTGCAACGGACGGAAATTTGCTGACGGATCAGCAACTTTCTGAGCTCAGCAGCAATCTCATTAAAGCGCAGGCAGACACTGCGCGCGCTCAGGCGAAGTTTGACCGCATCCGTAAAATCATCGATTCCGGTCAGATGGACGCAATCGTGACCGATGTACTCGACAATTCCCCGTCGAACGACATTCGCAAGAAGTATCTCGAAGATTCGAAGCTCGCGGCAGAGATTTCAGCCCGTCTTGGGCCGAACCATGAACAGGTGGTTCGGCTTAAAGCCGAAATGGAAGAATATAAGCGTCAGATGTTCGACGAACTTAATCGTATCGCTGAGAGCTATAAAAGCGATTTAGACGTCGCGCAGACGAGGCAGAAATCACTAGAGAACAGTGTCACAAGAGCAACTCAGGTTAGCGCTGCCGCTGGAGAAACACAGGTCGAATTGCGCGAACTCGAGCGCAAGGCGGACTCGTATCGAAACCTATACCAAAGTTTCCTGACCCGTTTCCAAGAGGCGGTACAACAACAGTCATTTCCCATAACCGATGCCAGGGTAATTACCCGAGCGCAAACCCCAAACAAACCAAGCGCACCAAAAAAACCACTGGTTTTAGCAGTGGCGATTTTCCTTGGGCTTGCTGCGGGAAGCACTATTGGGGCCTTTCGCGAATTCCGTGATCGCTTCTTCCGTACAGGCGACCAAGTGCGAGAGATTCTGGGGCTTGAGTATCTGGGGCATGTTCCGAAGGTGGTTGCCGAAGAATTCAAGGTTTCTTCGGAGCAGTCCGCTCAACACGTTCGAAGGATCAGCGGGCTCAATGAATATGTCGTTGAACATCCTTTGTCCGCTTTTGCTGAAACGCTTCGCAATGCAAAGGTGGCGGCGGATATCGAGAATCCCATGCGGCAGACAAAGATCATCGGTGTGGTCTCCTGCTTGCCGTCCGAAGGGAAATCAACGCTTGCCATCAATTTCGCACAACTCCTTTCAAACCAAGGAGCCCGAACACTTCTCATCGATGGCGACCTCAGAAATCCTGGCGCGACGAGAGCCCTTGGGCAGCATGCAGCCAATGGACTGTTGGAGGCGTTGCTTCAAGACAGGTCTTTGGATGACCTCATTTTGACCGACCCGGCAACTGCCCTTTCGTTTCTGCCGGCTGTGGTCAAATATCGGGTGCCGCACTCCTCAGATGTATTGGCTTCGGCGACAATGGCCAACCTCCTGAGCGAGGCCGCAAAGAGATTCGATTATATTATCCTAGATCTTCCCCCGCTTGGGCCTGTCGTCGATGCGCGTGCAGTCAGCCATCTACTCGACACGGTATTGCTGGTAGTAGAATGGGGTAAGACCTCGCGCCGGATTGTGCAATCGATAATGGCTGAACAACCCGAGATAAGGAAGCGATGCGCAGGCGTAATCCTTAACAAAGTCGATCTGGAGAAAATAAAGCTCTACAGATCTCACGGCTCAAGTGAGTACTATTATAGCCGTTATTCTAATTACTATCAGGAAAACTAGAGGCTGTTGAATCGATGGTAGTCATAATGGCTCCATTGATCGCAGGCATACTTATGACCGCCGTCTGGCAGTTTGGTGTGGACTTGGGAGCCGCGGTTGATCAAAAAATGAGTCGCCCGTGAAGAACTGGCAAGCCACTGATTTGGAGTAAGAATCGAATGATCGAGCTCTTACAATTCGTACCAAACCCGCGGATCATCTCCAGATTGGATCATTACCCAATTCAGATCGGTTTTATCCCAAGTTTTTATAGCGTTGGTGCGATTGTCTAGCACTAAGTCGCCAACATTGGTTTTCACCACCAAAACCGCGTGCCCTTCGCCGTAGGGCGTTCTTGCCACCGCGATTCTGAGCGCCTTCGAAGACCAGCCCATCGCGATAAGATGGTCACGTTTAGTCAGAGCGAAGTCCTCGCAATCGCCGCTTTTGACGTTCACTTCCCATACATCGTCAGCGATCTTTCCGCTTGCATCATTGCGTGGAACGATCGAGCGATTGACCGATGCGTTGACCGCGCGCAGCTGCTTGTCCGCATAGGCGCTGAGTGCCACAACGGCTGAGCCACTCTTCGCCTCACATTCCTGCGGTTGACGGGCGCAAAACATAACATGCGCGAAGGGCGCCATGGTCCTTTTTCTTGCCTGGATATATTTGACCGATGGAGTTTCGTGCAAATCACGTGTGAGACCAGACAGTACACCGGCCTGCAGATCTTGAGTACCTGCTAAAGAAACCAGGACGAGTGCAGCCAGAAATTTACGAGCCGACATGTTGCCTCTATTCGGTGTATGACAAATCGCCACTTTGGATGCAACTAACTGACATCTCGTTGGAATTTGTCTTGCCTGAGATGGGATCCAATCTACAGAACAAGGCTGTTCATCGGCTTAAATCGATAGTTACAATTTTAGCGATTTTCCTTTTATCTATTGGCGTGAAATTTACGTTGTCTCTGCAGTAAAAACTCCTTGAAAAGGACTGCCAGTTGGTGCAGGCATGGCGCATGACCTGCCACATTTTCTATTTCAAATGACCTCGCTCCGAATTTCTCCAGATTTACTGCTTTATATTTACTGCGGCCTGATTGTTCTGTCGGTCGTACCATTCGGCTTGGTTGATATTTTGCCTCAAACGCTGATCTTGATCCTTATGTGTATATTGGGCGGAGTCGCCGTTGTTCTCTATGGCCCACCCGAGCGCGGACAATGGGTATTCGGCACCGCACTCGCCATTTTTTCGCTCATGGCCCTTTGGATTCTCTTTCAGACTGTTGAGATTCCCTTTACGCGCTCTGATGACTTGGTATGGGCCAAGGCACGCACGATGGCGGCAGCAGCGAAGACGATCTCCGTTGAACCCGCGGACACGCTCGCAGCGCTGTTGCAAATAGCGCTGCCCGCTGTGACGTTTTTAACGGGGCTTATCGTCGCCGATCGCTCAAAGGATGACCAAGCGATGCTCAGGTTTCTGGCCTCGGCGGCAGGAATCCTGGCGATGTATGGTCTTTATCAGTTCCTGTTCCTTCCCGACACACTGCTCGGCGAGACAAAGAAAGCCTATCAGGAAAGCCTGACGGCCACCTTCGTGAACAGGAACACTAATGCCACTTTTTTTGGCTTGGGATTGCTGATGCAGCTCACGCTGCTATTTGATTCTTTTCTCTTCAAAACCGACAAAGCATCGGCTGAGTTGCAAAGTAATGCGACGCTACCACGTCTCTACTATTGCTTCATATCCCTTGCTACTTTTGCGGCTTTGATGCTGACGCAGTCACGCGCCGGGGTTTTTCTGACCGCCTTTGCGATACTGGTCTATACGCCTTTCCTGGCGAGCCAGTGGCTCAGGATATTTCCAAATTCATTCGTGCGACTGGGTTCCAGATGGCTTCGTGTAGCCGTCGTGATCGCCGCCGCCTGCCTGGGGACGGGATTTTTTCTTCTTTTTGCGTCGAAAGCGATGTTACGCGCAAATATTCAAGGGCTTGAGGATGCTCGCTTCTGTATTTGGCCCGATGTGGTCAGGGCGACATACAACAACTGGCTCTTTGGCACTGGATTTGGCACGTTCCGAACTGTATTTTCCGGTTATAGGGATTCCCGCTGTGGTATCTTCAATATCTTTGATCGGGCCCACAATACTTATCTCGAAGGCTTTTTGACGCTTGGGGTCATATTTCCAGTTGTCGCATTGCTTGTCCTTGCCGCCCTCCTTTTCATTTTCTGGCGCGGCTATCGCAACAGAAGGCGCAATAGGCACTATGCGGTGCTGGGTTTGGCGGCAACTATTCTCGTTTGGGGACATGCGCTTGTCGACTTTTCCATCCAGATTCCGGGCTTTTCGGTTTTTTACGCCGCTTTCCTTTCCGGTGTCGTATGTGTGTGCTACAAGCACACGCTAAAGCCGGCGGCCAGCAAAAATGCTGCGTTGCACAAGTA
The DNA here is from genome assembly GCF_018987265.1 of Rhizobium sp. WYJ-E13. Classification (NCBI taxonomy): domain Bacteria; kingdom Pseudomonadati; phylum Pseudomonadota; class Alphaproteobacteria; order Hyphomicrobiales; family Rhizobiaceae; genus Rhizobium; species Rhizobium sp. WYJ-E13. Next base: position 798,880 of record NZ_CP076854.1, read on the forward strand.
TAATAATGATGAAATTGAATTGGAATTAATATATTGATGGAGAATATATTATGAAACACCTGATAATATATTCGAAGACGTTTCCGGCTTATTCGGATTGGTTAATTAGAAATCCGACATAGATCGCCAGAAATTAACCATAATTCCACTGCCTCCATGTTGCGCCGTTGCCACATTAACGATTTATTGGCTATCATGGACCCCGTTCTAGCAGATATTGCCCCTGTTTTATGCTTTGCATAGACGCCAACCTGCCAGACGGAAAACTTAACAGGGATAAGATGAGCATCAACTTTCGACGCACCTCTATCGTCGCTGCGACGCTAATCGCGCTGTCGAGCTGCACTTCATTGCCTCGATCCGGTCCCGATCACACCGATTTCGATAAAGACGCTTCGGTGAAGGTGACGACAAAGGACAGGAAGGTCGGGATTGATTACGCGCTAATTGATCTGAACAAGGCAATTCTTCCCTTCTTTAACGAGGTTAAGTCCAGCTCGCTGGGCGGTTTCGGTGGCGGCAAAGGCGGCGCGCCCGATATTCCGCTCGGCGCTGGCGACGTCGTTCAGATTTCTATTTTTGAAGCGCAGGCTGGCGGTCTTTTTATCCCGTCTGATGCTGGCAGCCGTCCAGGTAATTTCATTACGCTCCCCGCTCAGACCATCGACAAGAATGGAACGATCAGCGTTCCCTACGCAGGACGTGTGCCCGCCTCCGGAAGGCTGAAAGAAGAGGTGGAACGCGATATCGAAGACCGGCTTGCCAGCCGCGCAATCGAACCGCAGGTGGTCCTGACAACGACGACGACCAAGTCTGCAGAGGTTGCTGTCGTTGGTGATGTCAATGATCCGCAGAAGGTGCAGCTCACTCCGGCAGGCGATCGCATTCTGGATGTGATCTCGACAGCGGGCGGTCTGACGACACCCAACATCGAAACGAATGTGACGTTGCAGAGGCGGGGAAGAACGGCGACGGTTGCCTACGAGACCCTGTTGCGCAATCCCTCTGAAAATATCTACGTTGCGCCAGGCGACACTGTTTCTGTTGAGCATGAACGCCGTACCTATATTGCCCTCGGTGCTACAGGGCAGCAGAACCGTATCGAATTCGAGGATTCGAACCTGACACTTGGCGAGGGCATCGCCAAGGCCGGCGGCGTCCTGGATAACCGGGCGGATCCGCGGGAAGTCGTCCTCTACCGTCAGGTCGACAAGAAAACCTTGCAGAAGCTGAACATTGACGTATCGCGGTTTGCTGGAGCGGATGTTCCGGTGATCTTCCGAGCCAACCTGCGTGATCCAGCGACGATGTTTGCAATTCAGCAATTCCTGATGAAGGACAAGGACGTCATTTATATATCGAACGCGGGCTCCGTCGAGCTGGTCAAGTTCCTTGATATCCTGAACTCGATAACGTCTACGGCAAGGGGCGTATCTACGGACGTTGTTGACACTCGCGACGCTGTGCGAGAATTGGACTAAGGCCGGGACAGCAGAACAGAAAATTAATTCAGTCGATACAGCTTGGAAAACGAAGGACTAAGTAGAATGGCAAATAAATATTTTATGACGGCTGTCGGCGCCGCGACTATGATCGTTGCCAGCCTTTCTTTTTCGTCGGTTTCCTTCGCGGGAAATTGCCTTTCCGGGCCAGGAATGGCATCGCCGGAGATGGTCAGCGCATTTAATGCATCTCCGGAGGCATTTTTGTTTGCGAATGCCTCAGTCATTGGTCTGTCTGATCAGGTGCGGTCTTATACTGCAACGGAAACGGATCTCACGGCAAAGATGATCGGCCTCGCAAAGGCTGGCACGCCCGCGCAGAGAGCAGCGATCGGCGCCGGTCTTGGAAGGGCTGCGAACGTATGCCGCCCTCAACATCCGGAACTGGCTGATGCGATCACCAAGGCGATTGCCGACGCATTGCTGGCCGATACCACGCTGGACGGCCTTCAGACAGCCTTTGTGCAGGCGCTGAACGGGCAGACCGCAACTGCGGCGTTGGGATCCCCCGGCTCTGCCGCGGCCGCTGCTGCTGACATTACGAACGGCCCTGCCGGCGCCATTATTGGTGGCGGTGAAGGCGGTGGGTCGACTGATGGTTCCCAGAACTCGACCGCCAACCTGCTGCGGACTTCGGCAAGTAGCGCCGGCAATTTCACCACCACCACCACCCAGTCCGTCAGCCCGAGCGGTATCTGACAGCACGCATATAATAATTTGAGCTAGTGGGCGAATTGTGCTGACCAGGGGAGAAGTTCGCGGCACTCAAAAGGGCTCAAAAAGAAACGAAAGGGTGGCCCCAATCTCTTTGGGGGTTCGTCGTGCGCCCTTCTTGTCTTGCTGCTTCATTTTGGTTCTTGGTGCCTTTCTGATGCTTGCCGCCAGCGAACTCCATCGCTCGATTGAGTTTGCTGATATGTTTGTCGTGGCCAGGCAGATCGAGGAGGACGGTGTAGTCAGCACCAAGAGTCTTTCTCGGGTCGTTGGCATGCCCGCAGAAGTTGTCGAGGGAGGCTATTGCCGCTCTGATATCATCTTGGCTGCCACGACCATCGTGCTGACGCAGATAGACACCTCAAACCAGACCAGTGACTATGAAGGCTGGCTGTCTGCCGTTACCATGGCTGAGAAATTCCTGCAGCATGCGCTGAGCTGCATGCCTACTGACAGTAACCTGTGGCTTCGCCTCGCAGTCGTGCGAGCAGTTATTGCGGAGGATCCGCAGGCTACAGCGCAGTTGATGGCACAGTCCGTGAAGTTGGCGCCAGCTGATCAGGTAACCCTTCTCGCGCGTCTCTATTTTTGGAACAGATTCAGTGAAGCGACACTGAGATCTTCCAGTCCTATGGTCGAGCAGGATCTCGATGTTCTCTTCCAATTGGGGGATCCTCTCCAGATTGCGCAGCGCATTCCGAATGTTGAGCCGGCTTTGATACCCTACATCAAACGCGCCTCGATATCCTTGTCCGATTCTCGCAAGAAACTTTTCGCCGGAAGTGGTCTGGACATCGCCAAGTTGCCTTGACTGCGCCACAGCAGGCGCAACTAAGAAAGAATCTTTGCGGCACCATTGGCGATTTTGACCACCGTCAGCCTGCCTGTGGCGTAGCAACCCGTATCAATTCCAATTCGACCATTACCAAGGTGGGGCCGGATCTGGGGGGTATGTCCATGGACCACAATGATTGGAAGCTCTGGCCCTCGTGTGAGGAACGGCTCCCTGATCCACATCAGGTCCTCATCGCTTTGATGCTCCAGAGGTAATCCATTACGAATCCCTGCATGAACAAAAATGAGATTTCCGATTTGCAACATCGAGGGCAACGTTCCCAGCAGGATTCGATGGCTGGCTGGAACTGCCTGATCCACTGCGTTTCGCAATCCCATCGTATCGCCGACACGAAGTATATGCGCAGCGTCAACACCATAGGAGGTCAGCGTCTGGTATCCAGCGAACCGTAGCCACGCCGCGGTGGAAAGCTCATTGTTCAAAAATCTTGAAAACCAGTCATCGTGATTGCCGCAAAGCGCAATCCTGTGGATATTGCGCGGCGAAGGTTGGCACAGATGTTCCAAGACATCGCGGGATCGTGCACCGCGATCCACGTAATCGCCCACCAGCACCATCAAAGCGCGCCTACCACCCGAATCCTCGGAAATACGTCTTTCGGCATCCATGAGCTGTTCGTAGCAGCCGTGTACATCGCCGATCGCATAGATAAGGGGCCATTCAGCCTGATCCATCACAAGTCGCGGGCGAGCAGGGGCAAGACCAGCAGATGAATCTTTTGAAAGATGCCCGACAAATCTACGAATGGTACGAATCAAGGCCATTTTCCTCCCGCTGTTGCAGCGGAAAAAGCCAACGGCACAAACTGTATCCCGACCGTCGCACATTTCGGAAGCGAAATACCACTTGTTGTCATGCGGCCCCTATCAATTCCGCCAGAGACCGAGATTCCATTCGGCATTTTCAACCATCGCCAATCGGCACACGCTATCGACCATCTTCGGTCGCGATCTCATCACGCCCATTAATCTTGAAGCTTGGAAACAGTATGTTGTGCACTACACACTATTCCGATTAAAAAAAGCACAATGTACTCGGTGCTCCATCGGACAAATCGCCTTTTCCGGCTGGCGGGCGTGGTTTTAGACAGCAGCGCCGCCGCGCAGATAGCGCCAGGCTCATAGGTTCGAAGCCTAAGTTGCTCTCTTTAGTAGTCTCAGAATATCATATTATACACTGCGTCGCTCGGCGCTAACCATTCAATTTTGACCATTTCGGGATATAGAGCAAGAATTCAGTCAACTGTCGAATGCTTCAAATCCAATTGGTCGCGTGCATAGCCTGTCACGGGATCGAATTGGGCAACAATTGCGAACCAGTCAGCAGATGAGTGAACATATCAGCAAAAACCGGTGGGCTGCTCTCAAGCGCCCTCTACCATAGTCGAGAGCCTGTCAAATTCGCGCAATCGAATCAATCGTTTCGCTATCATCAGGATCGCTGACAAGACCCAACCACAGATCTACACCTAAGCGCCGCTCAAAAACGCCACATATAAGGCTGTAACCCACAGTCACAAGCATGAAAGGCAGCATCACAGCCGCTAAAAGAAACGCACGAAAGAAATTGAATCTCTGACCATCCATCGAGCCGCCGCGCTCCATTCTGAAGGGAATTCACGTTCTAGAATGGGACGACTCTATGTTAAAAACTTAATCAAATCAAACCAAATCGGCAAAGGCTGTCGTGTTTTGCGACACGCTCCGCGGACGAACAAGCAGATACAAGTGCATCCCAAATCCCATCCGAGATAAAATGATGCAGGCGGTCGTAGCGATCAGGTGCCAGGCGCTCTGCCATGGGCTCGATACTCTTGCGATTGCAGGTCAGATGAGCCCGAAATATACACCGGGCACATCTGTCGCCGCTTCTTGTGGCCAAGCTTCTCAACGAACGGCTGCCAATCTGCCAGTGCAACATCCAGTTCCACCATCTCGCACCCCCCTGTGAAAGTGCCCAAGATGGCCCATCATCGTAAATGGCCAGTTTATCTGCCAAAGTAGTGCATCTAAGGTGTTGCCTGAGGCTCAAATCTCACCGCAATCCTTCAAAGAATCGCACCCGAAGCCTTCGATTGCGGCAACGCAGCGCCAGTTTCAGCAGCTGCTAGAGGCTTTTTTGATGGCTCGCCCCATCGTTAACGATTTGTTAACCATGAAGCAGCTAAAGCTATTAAATCGAAATTAACTAAGTTTACTAACGTGTTAACTGAAGCGCGCTCCATTCGCATCAAAGGCAGATCGTTCCTTGCAGTCGTGCTGACGCCCGATTTGCCGTTTGAGGACTGGCTCGTTCGTCTCGACGATCTCGCTGCTCGCTCTGCCGGGTTCTTCCTCGGAAGGCCAGTTGTTCTGGACGTCACCGAGCTCTCGCTGGACCGTGCCGCGCTGAAGGCAATGGTGCAAGCTCTCGGCGAGCGCAATGTCAGGGTGATGGGCATCGAAGGCGCGCGACCGTCGCAGCTCGACGCCAGCATGCCGCCGGGCATGGCTGGCGGACGTCCGGCAGCGGATGTGGACGTGCCGACCGCAGAGGTCAAGGCCGAAGGGAAGGCGCCGCATAAGGCGAAGCCGGCAGAGGTGCAGGAGGTTGCTGCGCCGATTGTCCGCGCCCCTGTGTCGTCGCTGGTGCTGCATGAGCCGGTGCGTTCCGGCCAGTCGATCATCTTTCCCGAAGGCGATGTGACGGTCATCGGGTCCATCGCCTCGGGAGCGGAAGTGATCGCCGGCGGCTCGATCCATATCTACGGCGCGCTTCGTGGACGCGCACTTGCCGGATCGGTCGGCAACTCGGCGGCGCGAATTTTCTGCCGCAAGCTGGAAGCCGAGCTTCTGGCAATCGACGGGATTTATAAGACGGCCGACGACCTGCCGGCCGAACTGCGCGGTCAGTCCGCGCAATTATGGCTTGAGAACGAGGCGATCATGGCGTCGCGACTGATTTAACAGGTGAATGGTTCAAACAGGAGAGGGATATGGGAAAAGTCATTGTTGTAACCTCGGGTAAAGGTGGCGTTGGCAAGACAACCTCGACTGCAGCGTTGGGGGCAGCGCTGGCGCAGAGGAACGAGAAGGTTGTTGTCGTCGATTTCGACGTCGGTCTTCGCAATCTCGATCTCGTCATGGGGGCAGAACGTCGGGTCGTCTATGACATGATCAATGTCATTCAGGGCGATGCGAAGCTGACCCAGGCGCTGATCCGCGACAAGCGGCTGGAAACGCTGTTCCTTCTGCCGGCATCCCAGACCCGCGACAAGGATTGCCTCACCGAAGAAGGCGTCGAGCGCGTCATCACCGAGCTGAAGAAGCATTTCGACTGGGTCATCTGCGACAGTCCCGCTGGTATCGAGCGCGGTGCAACGCTGGCGATGCGGCACGCCGATATCGCCGTCGTCGTCACCAATCCGGAAGTTTCCTCGGTGCGCGACTCCGACCGCATCATCGGCCTTCTGGATGCCAAGACGGAAAAGGCGGAGCGCGGTGAGCGCATTGAAAAGCACCTGCTTCTCACCCGCTACGACGTGACGCGCGCCGAACGCGGTGACATGCTGAAGGTGGATGACGTGCTCGAGATCCTGTCGATCCCGCTGCTCGGCATCATTCCTGAAAGCATGGATGTGCTGCGCGCTTCAAACCTCGGCGCTCCGGTGACGCTTGCAGACCAGAACAGCGCCCCGGCAAAGGCCTATTTCGAAGCGGTCCGCCGCCTCAACGGTGAAGTTCTCCCGGTGACGGTACCAGGCGAGAAGCGTGGTCTGTTCGGCAAGATCTTCGGACGGAGGGCAGCATGAGCGTATTCGATTTCTTTCAGAAGAGGAAAACCGCGCCGATCGCGCGCGAACGCCTCCAACTGCTTCTGGCACACGAGCGTATCTCTCCCGGTTCGGATCTCGTATCTCTTCTCAGAGAGGAGATCCTTGCAGTGATAGCCAAGCACGTGGAAATCGAAGGCGATCGCCTGCAGATCAGGATCGACCGCGGCGAGCACGTCTCGATCCTCGAGATCGATGTGGAAATTCCCGCCAAGGCCGCCCGGGCGGCATAAATATCGCGACTGTCAGCCGGAAGACTGCGGAAGTCTTTCGGCTGAAGCCCGCCACGTCTGCGCAAGCACCATGTAATACTGCGATGCTCACCCCAATACTGCCGGTTGCACTTTCCGGGCCGAACGTCTGGTTGCGACACAGCCAGACCAGGCTGGTGAGTGACCTCAATTAGGCTTGTGGGCGACGGCGATCATTGATTTTGCGAGAAGCGAAATTCGTCCGACATATTCGAAATCAACACTCTCAAATCCTGTATCCAGCAGAAGGGTCTTAAGAGTTTCCGGAGACCAGAATTTGATGTGCCCATGATCCTTGAGGGGCATGTGGTGATTGTCCATCCTGCCGGTTAGCGCCAGTGCCAGATTCTTCCAGTAGCCATGAAATGGCGTCGATACGACGGCTATCCCCCCAGGTTTAACCAGATCAAACATGGTCGATGAAAAAGTCCTGGGATCGTAGACGTGTTCCACGACCTCAAGGCTGATGACAGCGTCGAAGGTTCCGTATCGGTCGGCAAGATCGTCGTAGGCAGATCCGATTTCCAACGAAAGATCTGGATAGGCGAAATTTGCCTTCGCTATGCCGTCTCGTGACGGATCGACCCCGGCAACTTCATAGCCCTTGTCAGAAAGCAGGGCTGCGGCGCCTCCAGTACCACAACCTAGGTCGAAAACTGTTGTTTCGTCGACTGCCTGGAAATTATCCCCAAGTACATCGACAACTGTCGGCATAAGATAGTTGTGGGCTGTGGCGGGTTTCGAATGAACATAGGTGCTGGCGTTAAGGTCGACAGACATATTCCCTCCTTGACCGTAGTCACAGGCAACCATCGTAGCGACCAGTTGGACTGGAGTTTGATCGCAGTGTGTTGTTAATGTGATTTTGAAAGCCAGATCGTGACATCTGTTCTTCACGGGACATTGGGTTGTCGAACAACGTGGCTCCAGGCAATCACAATCAAAGGTGAGCGCCGCCGAGACCCTTCAGTTCGCCGACGCTTGGAGCCTGCGTTTTGACACTACACAATCGCCGGCGACAAACCGCAATCAGCACGAAAAGCCTTGAAGGCGCTGAGCGCGCGTAGCGAACGTCCATCATCGATGGCTGCAAGATCGAGAATGACCGCATTGGCGATCGTCATCGGAACGACGAGCGACTGGGATTCACCCGCTTCACCGCGTGAAACCGAAATTTGGCAATCGGGCACAGGATCGAAGCGCGCGCTGAGCAGATCGGTGAGCGCCAAGACTTTGGCGCCTCGCGCGGCCGCGATCTTCCTGATCTGGTGGATAAGCGGTGAAGCGTTACGGAAGGCGAGCAGCCAGACGACATCACCAGGTCCCAACGTTGCCAGTGCTTCGGCGATCAGATGCATCTGGCTTGCTAGATCGACCGATGGATAGCCGGAGCGATTGAGCCTCAGGGCAATCAGCGAGGAGAGGGCGGCAGAGTGGCCGCGTCCGAAGACGAGGACGCGACGGCTATCGCGCAGGATCTCCGAAAATCCTCTGACATTGGCATCGGCGACGGCGTTTCGCACCTGCTGGAGTGCGGCAATCTCGCTGTCGAGTACGGAAGAGAGTGCGCCGCCTTCTTCCGCCCGGACGAGGCGCGCGGCCATGCGAGCCGCCGGGCTTTCAAAATCGCCGCCGCCTTCGATGAGGTTTGCCTGCAGGAAGGTCCGGAATTCAGGATAACCCTTGAAACCGAGACGGCGTGCAAGCCGCACGGCCGAAGCGGGATGCACGCCAGCACGGAAGGAGACGGCCTTGCCGTTCTCCATTGCCGCGCGGATCGGATCCTGCATCATCACATCGAGAAGGCGGGTATCGGCCTCGGTCAGCTTTGTCGAGTTGCGGCTGATAAGATCGCCGAGACGCTGCGGAATTTCGTTCTGTCTTTCCATTGCATCACTTCTTGCGGCGCTGCTTGCGAACCTGACCTTGCCCGCGGCTTCTAAATTCAACGATCTCCGGATGAAAGATCGACGCGGCTCCCGCTCTGGTTATCGAAAAACACCGCCTGGTCAAGGTCGCACATGACCCAGAAATTGTCGGCATGGCGCGGCACGTCCTTGCGTGGACTGGTGAGCGTGATGCGTCCGGCCGGGCTATCGCAATGCAGTATAATATCAGAACCCGTCATCTCCGACAGCATGAGGCGGACAGGCAGGGCAGGCTTATGCGGTTTTTCGGCTGATATCGCCATGGATTCGGGCCTGAGTCCTGCCGTCAGGCCGAGCCGGCCATGCCAGTCGGGCAGATGTTCGACAGGCAGGAAATTCATTGAGGGAACGCCGAGGAAACCGGCGACGAAACGGTTCTGCGGCTGATCGTAAATTGCTTCCGGCGTGTCGAACTGCAGCAGGTCACCGTCCTTCATGACCGCAATCCGATCGGCGAGCGAAAGCGCCTCGGTCTGATCATGCGTGACATAAACGATGGTGGCGCCGAGTTGGCGATGCAGTTCCTTGATCTCGGTGCGCATGGCGACCCGTAAAGCATTGTCGAGGTTCGACAGCGGCTCGTCCATCAGGAATATGGAGCTGTTGCGCGCCATCGCGCGGCCCATCGCCACACGCTGGCGTTGGCCGCCGGAAAGCGCGCCCGGCTTTCGGTCAAGATAGGGTTCGAGCTGGAGCGTCTTGGCCACGCCTTCGGCCCGAGCATTGCGCTCGGCCTTCGGCATGCCGCGCAGTTCCAGGCCGAACGCGATATTCTCGCGCACCGTCATGTGCGGATAAAGCGCGTAGTTCTGGAAGATCATGGCGATGTCTCGGTCCTGCGGGACAAGATCATTCGCACGCTGGCCGCCGATCTCGATATCGCCCTCTTCGCAGCGTTCCAGGCCGGCAATCAGGCGCAGCAGGGTGGACTTGCCGCAGCCTGACGGGCCGACGATGACGATGAATTCGCCTGATCTGATATCCATGGAAACGCCGTGCAGGACTTCCGGCCCACCGGGATAGGATTTTCTGATGTCCCGAAGGGTAATGCCGCTCATTGCGCGGTCTCCGCTTCGAGGCGATTGCGAATGGCGATGGCAAGACTTGGCCGGTCTGTCGTGAAGACCTTGACGCCGAGCGCCAGCACCTTTTCGATCTGCCGGGGCGAATGGGCAGCCCAGCAGCCGAAATCGAGGCCGGCGGCCGTGACCTCGGCCATCAGCGCGGAATCGGCTGTATCCACGTGGACGCCGATTTCGCGGATCTGATGCGCCTTCGCGACTTCGATCACCGCAATGGTTCCAAGCTGACGCAGCACCGGCGGGCTGACGAGCCAGAGTTTTGGCCGGCCAGTAGCGGCGGAAAGAGCATCCAGCGACTCGACCAGAAAGGAGGAGAAGATCGTCTTTTCGAGCATGCCGTGGCGCGCCAGCGTCTCGACGACGCGGGGCACGAAATTCTCATAGGGACGGCCATCGGCGCCAGGCTTGATCTCGCAGCGAAAATCCACGGAACTATCGGCGTAGATGGCGCAGAGATCCACAAGCGAGATCGGATGTCCGCCGGCGCCATAGTTGATGATGGCCGCGCGAACCTCTGCCTCGCTCATGGTGGCGATTGCGCCGCTGCGATCCGTCGTGCTGTCCAGCATTGCGTCGTGATGGACCATGATTGCACCATCTGCTGTGGGATGGACATCGAACTCCACCTCTTCCAGCGGCATTCTTGCTGTAGCCGCAAAGCCTTGCGGCGTGCTGTCGCCGAACTCGAGAGTGCCGCCGCGGTGCGAAGCGATTCGTGTCATTCTATGCTTGTCCTTCTTCACGATTTATTTGACCGCGCCGAGCGTGATGCCGCGCACGAGATGGCGCTCGACCAGCAGGAAGCCGAGCAGCACGGGCAGCATGCTGAGGGTGCAGGCGGCCATGACGAGTGGCCAGTCGACGAGGCCCTCACCAGGATTGATGCGGTAGAGGCGGGCAAGGCCGATCTGCAGCGTGTAGAGGTCTTCCCTGCCGACGGCAACAAGCGGCCAGATGTAGTTGTTCCACTCCGTGATGAAGATGTAGAGGCCCATCGAGAAGATGGCGGGCCGGGCGATTGGTACGATCACCCGCCACAACACCTGTAGCGGCGTTGCGCCATCCATATAGGCTGCTTCATCCAGCGCCTTCGGAATGCCCTTGATGTACTGGCGCAGGAAGAAGGCGGCAAAACCATTCGAAATCGCCGGCAGGATGAGGCCGGCATAGGTATCGAGCAGGCCCGCCTTGGCGAGCGTCAGATAGTTGGGGATCAGACTGATATGGCTCGGGATCATCAACGTGGCGACCGTTGCCCCGAAGAGAAGGTTGCCGCCGCGGAACTGGTAACGGGCAAAGGCGAAGGCCGCCATTGTCGCGACCGTGATGCCGAGCAGCGTCACAAGCCCCGAGACGATGATGCTGTTCATGAGATAACGGGCGAAATTATATTCGGCGACGGCACGGACGTAGTTGTCCAACGTGAACTCGTATTGGCCTGTATAATAGGACTGCGCCGTCTCGAAGGACATCCAGATGGAATAGAGCACCGGCGACAGGAAGATCAGCCCCGCAAAAAGCGCGAGACTGGTAACGATCGGGTTCTCAAGCTTCATAATGGACCCTCCGGCCGATGACGAAGGATTTGATCAGCGCCAACACGATGAGGAAGATGAAGAGCAGGACGGCGAGCGCCGAACCTCTACCGATATCAAAGAGGGTGAAACCCACGCGGTAGAGCAGGTTGACGAGCATGTCGGTAGCACCCGCAGGGCCGCCATGGGTCATGATGTTGACGATGGTGAAGACCTGGAATGCCTCGATGACGGAAATCACCAGCAGGAAATAGGTGGTCGGCATCACGAGCGGCACGGTGACTCGCCGGAACACATGGAAACGCCGTCCGCCGTCGACGGAAGCAGCATCATAGAGTTCCTGCGGTACAGCCTGCAGGCCGGCAATATAGATGACGATATCGTAGCCGAGTTGTTTCCACGTATTGACTGTTATCAGTACCCAGAGGGCGAGCTGCGGATCTTGCAGCCATTGCACCTTGCCGAGACCGAGTGAGGTCAGTGCGGCATTGACCATGCCGTAGTCGGTGGCAAAGACCCAGGAGAAAACGACGGCGATCGAGACTGTAGACGTGACCGACGGAAGAAAGAGTGCGCCGCGCAGGAGCCGCGAGGGCAATGTCTCACGGACGAGATAGCTTGCAACGGCAAGAGCCAGTGCCAGCCGTATCGGCACCGAAATCAGCGCGAAGATCGCCGTGACCTGAAGTGAATTCCAGAAATCTCGCGAATTCAGCAACAGGCGATAATTCTCGAAGCCGACGAAGGGCATGGTCGGCGACAGGAAGTCCCAATGCCGCAAGCTAAGGTTCACGCTGGTGATGACGGGGATATAGGTGAAGACCGTGATGAAGATGATCAGCGGTGCAACGAGAAGATAGGGTGTGAGTTTGTGCAGCATGGGACCGAAACAGTTGAGACGACGAGCCGTTCAAGGCCGTCGTCTTGCTGAAGTGAGAGGCTCAGTTGCTGGAGCGCTTGGCTTCTTCGCGCGTCTGCGCGGCAAAGTCCTTCATCGTCTCGGTGACATCGCGCTGGCCGAGCGCCATGGCTTCCCACATCTTGTATTCGGTCGTCCGCATCCAGGTAACGACGGGAGGACGGGCACGGCCATGAGCGAAATCGAGCTGCTTGATGGCAACATCGATGCCCTGCTTCTTGGCAAGCGCTTCGGCGGCAACTGGCTGTGTCGCGCTCTTCTTGTTGATCGGCAGGTAGCCGGTTGCGGCAAACCAGATCGCATTAGCTTCCGGCGAGGCGGCATAGCTGATGAACTTGTAGGCGGCGTCCTGAACGTCCTTTTGCGAAGTCGCGAGAATGCCGATACCGGCGCCGCCGATCGGAACTGAGCAGACCTTGTTGCAGGGCATCGGACGCACTTGGAGCTTGTCGCCGAGCGCCTTCTTGGCGCCGCCGTAATCGCCCGTGGAATTCAGAGAGATACCGACCTTGCCGGCGAAGAAGGCATCACGGCCGACATCTTCATCGGTGACGCCGTCCGGAGAGGCAACCTTCTGGTCATGCACGAGCGAGGCCATCCACTGATAGGCTTCGATCGTGTTCGGCGAGTCGAGCAGGATATCGTTGGTCTTGGAATTGATCAGTTCGCTGTCATTGGACATCACGAGACCCCAGCGGGCGAACTGGCCGGGGGCCGCGATACCGGTGATGCCTTCCGAGCCGAGCTTCTCGGTGATTGTCTTCGAAACGGCAAGAATATCTGCGAAAGTCTTCAGCGACGGCTCCGTCGTGAAGCCGGCGCGCGCAAGGATGTCCTTGTTGTAGTAGAGGACAGGCGTGGAGGAGTTGAACGGTACGATGTAGTTCTTGCCGTTATAGACGCCGACTTCACGCGCATAGTCGTAAAGGTCGTCCTTCAGCGGGTCGGCGTTGAAATAGGGCGTGAGATCGATCAGGGCGCCGCGGTCGGCGAAGAGACCATAGCGGGTGACTTCCATGATGACGGCATCAGGCCCACGTTTGGCGGGAATGGCGGCCTGCAGTTTGGCAACAATATCATTATAATCGCCGACGAACTCGCCGTCGATATGAATACCGGGATTGGCGGCTTCGAAATTGGCGATGATCTTGTTGAGCGCCTCGCCTGAGGATTTGCTGAAGCTGTGCCAGAACTTCACCGTCGTATCGGCATGTGCCGAACCGACCATCGACATCAGGGCGACAACGCCGGCTGCGACTGTGTTCTGCAATTTAACTAACATATTTTTCTCCTCTGCAAAAAAAATTGCATTCCGTTTTGGCAGGGATTACCGCGCGCAGGAGACAGTTTCTTGAAAGCCGTATGAAGTTTTGGTGACAAAAGAGGTCGCGCAAACGACTTGAATCCACCGTGCTGGAACGCCCGTCTGCGGCAATATTCTACGATGACGCCGCACGCATAAGTACCTATGTCTTAAAAAGACAACCAAAGCGGATTCAGATCATTTCAGCATAAGTTGCATTATTTGTGAATTTACTGGTTACCAAACCTAGTACTACAGTTGCGGTTTACCGGAAGTCATGATTCACTTCCCGCATTTGGCGGGAGGGAAGTTCAATGTCGGTTGCGGGTTGGTCCGGGTCGGTTCTGGCGTGGCATCGTGAGCTCGATGCCTTGAAGGTGCGGTTGGGCTCGGTCTTTGGTCGCCGAGAATTGCGCGCATCGTGCGGTGCCTTTCTGGATGGGTTGTTGTCGGGAGTAGAGCGCAAGACTGGCTGGCTGATGGCGGAACAGGCAGGACTGGAGCGCCCTTATCGGATGCAATCGCTGCTGGGGCGCAGCCATTGGGATGCTGACGCATTGCGCGATACGGTTCGCGCTTATGCAATAGAGTCTCTCGGTGACGCGGACGGCGTTCTTGTGGTCGATGAGACCGGCTTCCTGAAGAAAGGCGCCCATTCAGTCGGTGTCGCACGACAATATTCCGGCACGGCCGGCCGGATCGAGAACTGTCAGATCGGTGTTTTCCTTGCCTATGCAAGCCGCTACGGTCAGACCCTGATCGATCGGCAACTTTATCTACCGAAGGAGTGGGCCGAGGATGAAGCCCGCCGTGCTTCGGCTCACGTCCCCCAGTCCCAAGCCTTCGCGACCAAACCGGCCATTGCAGCCAAGCTCATTGCCGATGCGCTGGATGCCGGCGTGCCTTGTGCCTGGGTATTGGCGGATGCGCTTTATGGTTCGGATTCCAAGCTGCGCCGGATGCTGGAAAGCCGTGGCCAGCCTTATGTTCTGGCAGTGCGCTCCAATCAATGCCTGCGCTTTGTGCGTGAGCAAGGGATCGAGCAGACCGATCCCGAAACGATGGCTGATGAGTTGAAACCGGAGGTTTGGCAGAGCCATGCAGCAGGCGAAGGTGCCAAGGGTCTTCGGCTTTATGATTGGGCCCGTATTCCTCTCAGCTCTCGCCCGGATCCACAATGGGAGCGCTGGCTTCTGATCCGGCGCAGCCGACGCGAACCCGATGCGCGCGCCTATTACTTTGTCTTTGCGCCCGCCGGTACCGAATTGAGCGAATTGGCGGGCGCTGCCGGGCTGCGTTGGACCGTGGAAGAATGCTTCCAGCGTGCGAAGGACGATCTCGGCCTGGATCATTGCGAAGCGCGATCCTGGCATGCTTGGAAGCGGCACATGACGCTCGTCATGGCAGCCGCTGCATTCCTCGCCAAACTCGGCGCCGATCTACGCCGCACCGCTGCTGGCAAACCGAACGAAACGAGTCCAAACCCGCCAATCGCCGCCTGACCAACACCATGGCCTTCGTGCCCAGCGTCGCAGAGATCCGCTATCTGATCAAACGCCTCCTGCTACAGCCCCCGATTAGAGTTCGCCTCATCTTGGCATGGTCACTCTGGCGACGCAGGCATCAAGCATCCGCAATGCTTTCTCACTACAAAGCAAGGCATCAAACGCAACTGTAGTACTAGTAATGATTGTATTTCAATCGTAGAGATACCCAAAAATGGCGCGCTATAATTTCACGCATTGATTGATCTGTGCATCAGAATGTGCTTGATGACGCTCAACTTAGTAAACAAATCGATAGCGAAGTGTCTCTATCTCGAACATGGCATGCGTTCCTTGCGATTGCGGTTGCAAGCGGGTTCATTAATCTGCTGCATTTGACCGGTTCATTGTTCATGCTTGAGGTTTATGACCGCATTCTGCCGAGCAAGAGCATCCCGTCCCTGATTGCTTTATGTGTCCTTGTCTTGTTGCTTTACGGGTTTCAGATGGGATTCGATGTGGTTCGGGGTCAGATGTTGACCCGGGTCGCCGACATTCTGGACCAGCAACTTGAAAGGCGCATGTATAAGGCGCTTCTCAAAATGCCCTTCTCCGGCGAGGTCAGGGGTGACGGTCTCCAGGCCCTTTCCGATCTGGACCAAATTCGCGGATTTCTTTCGAGCAACGGTCCTAACGCGTTGTTCGATTTCCCGTGGCTGCCATTTTACCTGCTCATTTGTTTCATGCTGCACCCGTGGATCGGCGTCAGCGTTCTGATCGGTGCAGTCATCCTGGTCGTCATAACGGTGCTGACCAATTGGTCCACAGCGTCACTGAACGAGAGCGCGGCGAGTGCCCGCGGCCAGCGTAACATGTTTGCGAGCGGCAGCGTCCGCAATGCCGAAGCCATTCAGGCTATGGGCATGTCGAGCACCATGATGATGATGTGGCGTGACCTTCACGGCGAATACAAACGCCAGAGTCGCCGGGGTGCCGATATCATCGGTGCCTACGGTGCTGCGTCGCGCGTGGCGCGTATGATTATCCAGTCCGGCGTCATGGCGGTGGGGGCTGTCTTGGTCGTCAATGGCGATGCGACGGCGGGCAGTATCATCGCCGGATCGATCCTGTCGGCAAAGGCTCTTGCGCCTGTAGAGCAGGCAATCGGCAACTGGCGCAGCTTTACGTCGGCCCGGCAGGGTTGGAGGCGCCTTCAGAAATTTTTCGAGATCGCTCCCGAAACGGAAGCCGCCCTTTCCTTGCCCCGGCCGGCCTTTACCTTTTCGGTCGAGAATCTAACCGGCTCGCCGCCGGGCGGGTCCGCAATTACGCTAATGGACGTTTCCTTTGAACTGCAGGCTGGAAGCGCACTCGGAGTGATTGGACCGAGTGCATCCGGAAAATCCACGCTTGCCCGACTTATTGTCGGCGCTTGGCAAATACGTTACGGCAAAGTGCGCTTTGATGGTGCGAGCCTTGACCAATGGGACATGGATGAGCTCGGCCAATATCTCGGTTATCTCCCGCAAACTGTGGAATTGATGGCCGGCACGGTCGCGCAGAATATTGCTCGTTTCCGGCCTGACGCGACTGCTGCGTCGATTATCGATGCAGCTAAAGCGGCGAATGTTCATGATCTTATCCTGAACTTGCCGGATGGCTACAAGACCAAGATTGGTTCTAACGGCGAAGCTCTTTCTGCGGGACAAAAGCAGCGCATTGCCCTGGCCCGCGCGCTTTACGGGGATCCGTTCCTGATTGTGCTGGATGAACCAAATTCCAATCTCGACGCGGAAGGCGAAAATGCCCTCAGCAATGCGATCGCCAATATCAGGGCAAGGGGCGGGATTGTGATCGTAATCGCGCATCGGCCGAGTGCGCTGGCCAACGTGGATTTGGTCGCAGTTATCGCCGCTGGCAGGTTGCAGCGATTTGGTACGAAGGAAGAGATTTTCGGGCAGGTGCTGCGTCAGAATATCCGACCGGTCACATCCGACCATCAGCCGCGGGCGATTGAAGATGCCGGATCGTCCGTCGCTTCGAACGATATGTGATGGAGCCGCCATGCGTTTGCGAAATCTAGCAAAATTACCGCTTGCCAAGCACGTCGCGGCTGTCGTTCTGCTGGCATTCGGGTTGGTGGTCGGTGTTTTTGGATGGGCGATGACGACCGAGCTTTCGAGTGCGGTCATTGCGTCCGGGCGTGTCATCGTCGAGGGCAATACAAAGAAGATACAGCACCTCGCTGGCGGAATTGTCAGTGAAATCGACGTGAAAGAGGGCGATAGGGTTGACGCGGATCAGGTGCTTGTCCGCCTGAACGGAACCGTCGTACAGGCTAATCTCTCCATCGCCGAAAATACGCTTGCGCAACTCTATGCACGCCGCGCCAGGCTTCAAGCCGAGGCATCCCGCGCACCCGAGTTGACAGTTCCTGAAAAATTGTCCGAGCTCACAACGTCCAAGTCGGCCGCAACGCTGGTTGCAAGCGAACAGAACCTGTTTATCAGCCGAAAGAATGCGCTTGAAGGCATGAGGAGGCAGGTTGCAACACGCAAGCAACAGTTGACGGACGAGGTCAATGGTCTGACGGTTCAGATTGACGCTATACGGGATCAGGTTAACCTTGTTAATCAAGATCTTGAGAAGGTAAACACGCTCTATCAAAAGGGCCTGACGACGCAACAGCGGCTGAATGATTACAAACGTCGTAAGTCCGAGCTCGAAGGGCAGATGGGGCAGGGTATCGCCGCCCGTGCACAAACCGAAGGCAAAATCGGTGAGCTTGATCTTCAGCTCCTGCAACTTGATGAAGATAGGCAGTCGGAGGTTTCCAAGGATCTGACCTCTGTCGAGGCCAGCATCGCAGAATATGAGGAACGACTGGCCGCGACAAAGGACCAGCTCGCTCGCCTGGAGATCCGCGCGCCGATTGCCGGCCGAATCTACCAGCTCGGCGTTCACAATATCAATGCAGTTGTCCAGCCGGGTGAGGTTCTGATGCTCATCGTCCCGGAGCATGATGAGTTGCAGGTCGAGGCAACCATCGCCCCGAAGGATATTGATCAGATCTACAAGGGGCAGCCGGTCGATATCCGGTTTACGGCTTTCAATCAGACAACGACGCCTGATATTGCTGGAGAGGTTTCCGTCATTTCGCCCGATCTTCAGACGGACCCACGGACGGGAGCGGTTTTCTATACGCTGCGCATAACGCCTGACATGGCCACACTGCAAAACCTGTCCGAACGCTCCCTTTATCCCGGCATGCCCGCAGAAATATTTATCAAGATCGCGGACCGCACGGTAATATCGTATTTCGTCAGGCCTTTCAAAGATAGGTTGCGATTGGCGTTCAGAGAAGAGTGATAGTGAAACGGGATATTGTCCCAAAAAGGGCTCAATTAAATACCTCTTTCAGCGCTGTTACAGACTTGCCAAAATATTATGCTTATCTATTAGTAAAGAAAGGCGTTTGTCGCTGTTGAGTTAGTGTATCGAGCGTCGCAACGAGAAAAGCTTTATTCAAACAAAGGAATGGAGAACATTCATGGCAGGTTTGACAGTCACGTTCGGTAATGGTGGGGCTTCCACCGTTTTCGACCTTCAGAGCATTGATGCCCAGAACAACAGCGCCCTTGACAACAGCACCCAGAAGCAGGAAGTGACCGACCAAAACGGATCGATCCTTCAGTCCGGCTCTGTCAATGTAGGCGTTGCACCGGTCAGTGGTTCCGGTACGGGCGGCGATGTCGCCGTCAATTTTGACGCGAATACGAATTCCTTCAACTTTGACGTTGTTGGCAAGTGGAATTCAGTTAAGAACGTTTTGGCGCAGTCTGACAGTGCGGAAAACGTCTACTTCAAGGATTTCGTTCAGGCCGACGTCCATCTTGGCGGTACCACCGCTTCGACCGTCGAAATTCTCAACGTCAAGCGTGCAAACGTCTCGACCGGCTCAGGCAACGACACTGTCACCATCTCGCTTTTGTCAAATGACAAAAACTGGGTAAACGCAGCTACGGTCGACACGGGTGCTGGCAACGACACGATTACGATCAAGGCCGGCCAGGGCCTAAATGCCATTGGCGGCATCACTGGGGCAAATGCCGTTAACGGTGGCAACGGTATTACGGATGGTAGTAATTCGTCCGTCATCATCAATGCAGGTGCTGGAGACGACACCATTGATCTTCACGGCGTCAACCTGAAGTCCTCGACGGTCACCGGTGGCACCGGAGTCGATCATATGATTGCAAGCGGCGGTGCAGATACGTTCGTATTCAATCTCGGCGACATGGCCAAGTCTTTCATCACGGATACTATCGAAGGCTTCAACACGGCAGTGGATAAGCTTAAACTTGTGGGCACGGTGGAATCCGACTGGCAAGCACAGACTGTCGATGGTGACGCCATTATCAAGTATATCGGCGCTGAAGTCGCTCATCAGGGCGAGAAGATTATCCTCAGCAACGTCGACGCTGGCGGGTTCCATAACTGGTTCACCGCGTAACGATCCGAAGCATCTTTGAGGTGATGAACATGCCGCTGCGAGGCGGCATGTCTGTTTGCGGCCTTAGTGGGAATTATTCAACCGTTCAGACTAAAAGCATCGCTTTCCCCGGGCACGAGTTCCAGCGGCCAGATGCGGTTACGCACTCCGTTGCGGTAGGTTTCCGAATAGGCAGGCATGCCCGCAAGCAAGGTTTCGGCAAGTGCTGCGCCGAGGTCGGGCAGCGACATGCGGAAGCAGGTGAGCGTCGGCTGCAGGAATTTGGCGCGGGGTTCCTCGCGGAAGCCGATGACGGCGAGATCGCGGCCGGGGACGATGCCGGCTTCGACCAGGCGGCGGTAGAGGCCGATCGCCATCAGTTCGTAGATCAGGATAATCGCTGTCGGTCGGTCCTTGATCCGCAGCAGTTCGTCGCCGGCCCGGTAGCCGCCCTGTTCGCTGGACTTGACACGGATAACCAGCTCCGGATCATATTTAATCCCGTGCCGTTCCAAAGCCTTCCGATAGGCATCCACGAAGATATAACCGAGATTGATCTCCCCTGACGGTGCGGCAATCGCAATGCGGCGATGCCCCTTGCCGACGAGCCGGTCGACGGCGCAGGTTGCGACACCTTCGAAATCAAGGTCGATCCAGGTGAAGTTGCCGCCGCCGGAAGAGCTGCGGCCGAGAGCGACGAAGGGAATCTTCGCCTTGATGAGTAGATCGATACGTTTGTCGATGCGTTGCGTTGCGGAGATGATCATGGCATCGACGACCCGGCGCGCCACCATGCGCTTCAGATATTCGTAAGGGTCTTCGTCGCTGGGGCAGGGGAGCATGACGAGATCGAGCTTATGGCGCGATAACACGCTCTGCAGCCCCCCAGTCACGCCGAGGAAGAAGTTGTCGCTATTTTCGACCGTCTCCTTGCTGGATTCAATCATCAGTCCGATAACATTGGTCGTTCCCTGACGAAGGCTGCGGCCGGATTGGTTGGCCACGTAACCGAATTCTTCGGCGGCAGCCAGCACGCGCTTGCGGGTCTCCTCATTGACATCGGCCTTTCCGTTCAGCGCACGCGAAACCGTCCCGATCGATATATCGAGATGTTCTGCGAGCTGGCGGATACCCTTCATCTGCAATCTCTCTTCCGGTAGGCAGATCCTCTCATCTTATTGCCATGGGAAAACGTTTACGGAAAGCATTTGCCGTGAAGGCGGAATGCATTTTTACGCAATTTGAAAAAAATCTGTTGCTGCATCGCCGAAGGTTTGCCTAAACGCCCGTTCGCATTGTGATTTTTCGCAATATTTTGTCGAGCGACGGCGGGATTGACAGTAGCAAACGTTTCCGCTTAGTATCGTAAACGTTTACGGAAGGCGTTTCGGGAGGAATCTGAAGCGCACCGCTGGAGGAAATCGTGAAATTGAATGCCGTTCTGTGCGGGTGCGGAGCTATGTCCAAAGGCTGGCTGCGCGCTATTAAGGAAACGCCTGATCTTGCTGAGGCGATTGAGATCGTCGGCCTTGTCGACGTCAACCGTGCCGCCGCCGAGAAGCTCGCCGACGAATTCGGCTTGAGCGCGGCTCGCATCGGTAACGATCTCGCTGCCGTCATTGCCGAGACCAAGGCCGACGTCGTCTTCGACGTCGTTATCCCGACTGCCCGTTTCGATATCGTCTCGACGGCCATGAGGGCCGACTGCCATGTGCTCAGCGAGAAGCCGATGGCGACTTCGCTTGCCGAAGGGGCCGCACTCATCGATCTCGCCGCCGAGACCGGCAAGATCCACGCGATCATCCAGAACCGCCGCTTCATTGCCGGCGTGCGCCGCCTGCGTCGCTTCGTCGAAAGCGGGGCGATCGGCGATCTGACGGGCATTCATTGCGATTTCTTCATCGCTCCTCATTTCGGCGGGTTCCGTGAAGAGATGGACAATGTCCTTTTGCTGGACATGGCGATCCACACGTTCGATGCCGCCCGCTATGTGGCCGGCAAGAAGCCACTCGCAGTCTATTGCGTCGAACGCAATCCCAAAGGTTCCTGGTATCGCCACGGCGCTTCGGCCAATGCCACCTTCGAATTCTCCGACGACGTCGTCTTCACTTATCGCGGCTCCTGGTGCGCGGAAGGCGAGCGCACGAGCTGGGAAAGCCAGTGGCGCATCGTCGGCTCGAACGGCATGCTGACCTGGGACGGTGAGGATGGTTTCAAGGCGGCTGTCTCCGGCAATGAACCAGGACTGCTTCACGGCTTTTCACCCGTCGAGGTTCCGGCGCCTGAACGTGCCGAGGAAACCCACGGCCACGCCAGCGTGATCGCAAGCTTCGTCGAGGCGATCCGCACCGGAAAGCGGCCGGAGACGGTCAGTTCCGACAATATCAGAAGCCTCGCTATGGTCTTCGGGGCGATCGAAAGCGCCAAGACCGGGCGGCGCGTCGACATTTCAGCATAAGGACAGATGACGTGAGCAACCCCGCCAAAGCCATTCGTATCGGTACCATGGTCAGCGCCTCGAAGGGCGGCGCCGACAACCGCATAGCGCAGATCGCCGATATGGGTTTCGAAAGCTTCGAGCCCTTCTTCTGGCAGACGACCAACGGTCAGGATCTTGCCGAACTCGGCAAGCGCAGCGTGGAGGCGATCGGCGATCGCGACATCACGATTTCAACGCTCGGCATGTTCGGCAATCCGCTCGAGGAGACCGAGATGGACCTGCAGACACTGCAGGGCTGGAAGGATTGCATCGACAACGCCCATCATTTCGGCGCCACCTGCGTTGCCGGCTTCACTGGCCGCATCCGCAACAAGCCGCTGACCGAGAGCCTGCCGCGCTACAAGCAGATCTGGAGCGAACTCGCCAAGCGCGCCGCCGATAAGGGGATCAAGATCGCCTTCGAAAATTGTGCCATGGACGGCAACTGGGCAACCGGTGACTGGAACATTGCCCATAATCCGGATGCCTGGGAACTGATCTTCAACGAGACGCCCGACGACAATATCGGCCTCGAATGGGAGCCGTGCCATCAGATGGTCTATCTGATCGAACCGCTGCCGCAGATCCGCAAATGGGCGAGCAAGATCTTCCATGTCCACGGCAAGGATGCGACGATCCGTTGGGATGTCATCAAGGAGCACGGCATCTTCGGCAAGGAAAAGTTCGTCTTCATGCGCACGCCGGGCTTTGGCGACAGCAACTGGACAGATGTCATTTCCGAACTGCGGCTTGCCGGCTGGTCCGGCTCCATCGACATCGAGGGCTGGCATGATCCGGTCTATCGCGACGCCCTTGAAATGACCGGTCAGGTCTATGCACTCAATCATCTGAAACATGCCCGGGGCGGCGATTTCGTCGTCGATCCGGTGTGAGAGAATGTGGCCCGGCGTGGAGGAAATCGCCGGCCATCGCAAGGATAACCACAAAGGAGGAGAACCATGGCTATCCGCAAATTTGCAGTTCTGGGCGTGCTGGCTCTTGCCGGCGTGTCGCTCTTCGGCCTTTCCGCCAAGGCGGAAGACGTCAAGCTGACGCTCTGGTCGTTGGACAAGGATACCCAGCCGGCGCCGACCCTGGTCAAGGAATTCAACGACCAGCACAACGGCATCACCATCGAATATCGCCTGATCCAATTCGATGACGTCGTTACCGAAGCGATGCGCGCCTATGCTACCGGCCAGGCCCCCGATATTATCGCTGTCGACAATCCCGAGCATGCGCTGTTTTCTTCGCGTGGCGCCTTTCTTGATCTCACCGACATGATCAAGAATTCGAAGGTCATCAAACCCGAGAATTATTTCCCCGGGCCGCTGAAATCGGTCGAATGGGATGGCAAATATTTCGGCGTGCCGAAGGCGACGAATACGATCGCGCTTTACTACAATAAGGACATGTTCAAGGAGAAGGGCCTCGATCCGAACAAGCCGCCGCAGACCTGGGACGAGCTCGTCGAGGATGCCCGTAAGCTCACCGACCCGGCAAAGAACGTCTACGGTCTTGCCTTCTCGGCCAAGGCCAATGAGGAAGGCACTTTCCAGTTCCTGCCCTGGGCGCAGATGGGCGGCGGCAGCTATGAGCACATCAATGCCGACGGTGCGGTCAAGGCACTCGAAGTCTGGAAGGCGATCATGGACGAGAAGCTCGCCTCGCCCGATACGCTGACCCGCGGCCAGTGGGATTCGACCGGCACCTTCAATTCCGGCAATGCCGCCATGGCGATTTCCGGACCCTGGGAACTGGACCGCATGGTTCAGGAAGCCAAGTTCGACTGGGGTGTCACGCTGCTGCCGGTTCCGAAGGAAGGCGCTGAACGCTCTTCGGCCATGGGTGACTTCAACTGGGCGATCTTCTCGACCAGCAAGCATCCCGCCGAAGCCTTCAAGGCGCTCGAATATTTCGCCTCGCAGGACGACAAGATGTTCAAGAACTTCGGCCAGCTTCCGGCCCGTTCCGACATCTCCATCCCCGAGACCGGCCAGCCGCTGAAGGATGCCGCGCTGAAGGTTTTCCTCGAACAGCTGAAATATGCCAAGCCGCGCGGCCCGCATCCGCAGTGGCCGAAGATCTCCAAGGCGATTCAGGACGCCATTCAGGCCGCACTGACCGGCCAGATGAGCCCGAAGGATGCGCTTGATCAGGCTGCCGACAAGATCAAGGCGGTTCTCGGCTGATCTCCCGCATCACCGGATGGCCTGACGGCCATCCCCCTTTTCCTCCCGGAAGGGGCTGCTCAGGCATCGGCCAAGGCAGCCCCGTTCGGAGCATTGGAGGACCCATGAGAAGGACCTTTTCCAGCATCAGGGATGGCCGCGGTTTCGATATCGTGCTCGTCGCCTTTCCGCTCGGTTTTCTGTTCCTGATGGCAGGCCTGCCGCTCATCTACAATGTGGTGATGAGCTTCCAGGAGGTTGACATGTTCAGCCTCGGCACCTTCTCGCGCCCGTGGGTGGGTTTCAAGAATTACGTGGATCTCTTTGCGCAGCCTGAAACGCTGCCGATCCTGTACAATACGGCGATCTTCGTCGTTGGCTCGATCGCCGGCCAATTCCTGATCGGTTTCGGTCTGGCGCTGTTCTTCTGGGTGAACTTCCCCGGCGCCTCCTGGCTGCGCGGTCTGTTTCTCGTCTCCTGGGTCATGCCCGGCCTCGTCGTCGGTGCTATCTGGAACTGGATCCTCTCGGGTGACTTCGGCGTGCTGAACTTCATTCTGAAAGAAAGCGGCATCATCTCAGGCAATATCTTCTGGCGTTCGGACCCGCACTATTCGCTCTATGCCGTCATCATCGCGAATGTCTGGCTCGGCAC
Source organism: Rhizobium sp. WYJ-E13 (assembly GCF_018987265.1). Lineage (NCBI taxonomy): Bacteria > Pseudomonadati > Pseudomonadota > Alphaproteobacteria > Hyphomicrobiales > Rhizobiaceae > Rhizobium > Rhizobium sp. WYJ-E13. Next base: position 824,062 of record NZ_CP076854.1, read on the forward strand.
CTCGTTCAACATGATCCTGCTTTCCGTCGGCCTTTCGGGCATTCCGGGCGATCTCTACGAGGCGGCCGAACTCGACGGCGCCACCGCCTGGCAGCGCTTTTGGACGATTACGCTGCCGATGATGCGTTCGACGATCGGCGCCATCATCGCACTCGGCCTAATCTTCACACTCCAGCAGTTCGACCTCTTTGCCGCCATCACCTCGGGCGGGCCGAACAACTCCTCCAACGTCACGCAATACTGGGCCTGGGATTTGTCTTTCCGCCAATATGACTTCGCCAAGGGCGCGACCATTTCCGTCATCATGATCGTCTTCGTTATGTTCGCCTCCGTGGTCTATGTCCGCTCGACCCGCCACGAGGTGCGCGGATGAGCGAGACTGCACGCAATCGCCTGATGTTCATGATCGCCATTATCATGGCGGCGATCTATCTTTTCCCGCTCTACTGGATGTACATCACCGCGCTGAAGAGCGGTTCGGAGATGTTTGCCACACCGCCAAGCTTCTGGCCGACCTCGCCGCAGTGGGGCACCTATGCCTATGTCTGGGAAAGCCGGAACATGGGTCTCTATCTCTGGAACTCGCTGGTGATCGCGATCGGCGCGGTCGTCATCATCACGGTGCTTGGCGTTGGTTGCGCCTATGTGCTGGCGCGCTACCGCAACATCTGGGTGGATATCGGTCTTTTCCTCATCCTCATGCTGCAGGTTCTGCCGGCATCGCTGATGATTACGCCGATCTTTGTCGGTTTCTCGCAGATCGGTATGCTGAATTATCCTCGGCTTGCCGTCATCATCGCGATTGCCGCAAAGAGCATGCCCTTCTTCGTCGTGCTGGTGCGCGCCACCTTCATGGCGGTTCCGATGGAACTGGAGGAGGCGGCCCTCGTCGACGGCAATTCGCGCGTCGGCGCCTTCTTTAACATCGTGCTGCCGCTTGCCCGCAACGGCATTCTGGTCAGCGCCATCCTCATCTTCATGCAGGCCTTCGGCGAGTTCGTCTATTCCAAGTCGATGATCCAGGCCGCCGAGCTTCAGCCGGCAAGCGTCGGGCTCAATTCCTTCATGGGACCGAATACCAATGAGTGGAACAACATCATGGCCTATGCCACGATGTATGTGACGCCGATCCTTGCCATCTTCGTTCTCTTGCAGCGCCGCATCGTGTCCGGCCTCACCTCGGGAGCCCTCAAATGACCCCTCAGATCGAGCTTGCCGGCGTCAACAAATATTACGGCGCCTTTCACGCACTGAAAAATATCGATCTCTCCATCGCCAAGGGTACCTTTGTTGCACTTGTCGGCCCATCCGGCTGCGGAAAGTCGACCCTACTGCGCTCGCTGGCCGGCCTGGAAACCATTTCTGACGGCAGCCTGAAGATCGCCGGCGAGTTGATGAACGGCGTGCCTCCGCGCAAGCGCGATGTCGCCATGGTGTTCCAGTCCTATGCGCTCTATCCACATATGACCGTGGAAGAAAACCTCACCTATAGCCTGCGTATGCGGGGTGTTGCAAAAGCGGAGGCGAAGAAGGCGGCCGAGGAGGTTGCGGCCACCACGGGCCTTTCGCATCTGCTGGAACGCTATCCGCGTGAACTCTCCGGTGGCCAGCGCCAACGCGTTGCCATGAGCCGCGCCATCATCCGCCACCCAAAGGCCTTCCTCTTCGACGAACCTCTGTCCAACCTTGATGCGGCGCTACGTGTCCATATGCGTAAGGAGATCCGCTCGCTACACGATCGTCTGCATGCGACCTCGGTTTACGTGACGCACGACCAGATCGAGGCGATGACCATGGCCGATCATGTCGTCGTCATGCGTGATGGGATCATCGAGCAGCAGGGCCGGCCGCTCGACCTCTACGACAAGCCCGTCAACAAATTCGTCGCCGGTTTCATCGGTTCACCTGCAATGAACTTCATACCGGCAATCGTCGGCGAGGATGGCAAGAGCCTGACGCTCGATCTCGGTTCGGTGAGGCCGCAGATTTCTATAGACCATCAGCTCCAGCCCAGCCGGAGCGTCACAGCCGGCATCCGCCCGGAGCATATCGGCATTACCGGTCAAGGGCAGGGGAGTTTTGATGTTCCGGTTGACGTGGTCGAATCCACGGGGTCTTCGACCTTCATCACCGCCGCAACGACCCCTGAACTGACTATCGTCGAAACAGGCAGGGGAACGGTTCAGCCGGGCCAGACGATTGGTATGACAGTCGATCCGGTGCAGGTGCATCTCTTCGATGAGGCGAGCGGCGTCAGAATTTGAGATCCGGCTTCTGCCGGATCAGTTCCCGCAGCGATTAGCTGCGGGATATTGCCGTTCTTATCGAGCGAGCGAGGCCGGCGTAGCTTGCTTGGCTGCCACCTCTGTATCACGAGCCTGTTCGCTGGAATTTGCCCACATGGCGACAGCAAGTCCTGCGACGATAAAGTAGGGGAGTTTGCTTGAAAGCCTGAGCTTGCCGGAAACGGCATTGCCGCGGGTGCATTCAAAGCCGGACATTTCTGGGGTCATCAGTACCTGTCTCGTGTGAATATCACGCCGTGAATATAGTGTATCCGGCGATTCGAATGAACCCCCAGATCAGGGGATATATAAAGGGTTGTTGAAAAAGAGCAGTTCAATGGCCCGCTGGTCCGCTCGATCCTTCATCGAGATTGATCTTGCGCAGGATGAAGGCGAGCGGCAGCACGGCGAGCGAGAGCCACATGAGCGTGTGGAAAACGTCGATATAGGCGAGATAGCTCGCCTGGATCTGCACCTGCTGGCCGATCCAGCCCATGGCTTGCGATTGTGCGTCGACGGCTCCCGCACCTCTGTCGGCAAAATATTGCGTCGCGCCCTGCAATGCGTGATTGTAGGCCGGATCGGAGGGGATGATATGTTCGACCAGCCGGCTTTGGTGCCACTGCTCCCGATGGGCAAGCACGTTTGATGCGATGCAAACGCCGATCGAGCCACCGGTGTTGCGCGCCGCATTGATGAGAGCAGAAGCCTGATCCGTCTGATCGGGCCTCAAGCCATCATAGGAGGCAGAAGTCATCGGAATGAAGATCAGCGGTAGACCCAAGCCGAGATAGATGCGCGACCAGACGAAGAAGCCGAAGTTCAGGTCGGCATTGAGCCGCGTCATATCATACATAGCGAACGCAATAATCGCAGTGCCGATAGCGATCAGATATTTTGGCTGAACCTTGTTGGAGATCCGCCCCGCTACGAACATCATGAACATCGTGACCAGGCCGCCGGGCGAAAGTGCCAGCCCGGCCCAAGTCGCCGTATAACCGAAATTCTGCTGCAGGACCTGCGGAATGAACTGGGTCGTGGCAATCAGGATCGCCCCGGTCGCAAGCATGACGATGAAACAGGAGCCGAATTGCCGACTTGCCAGCAAGCGTACGTCAACGACCGGGTTGGTTGTGTTCATCAGCCATGGGATGGAGAGAGCAAGGGCGGCAACGCAGACTGCAGTCATCGTGACAACAAAATTGGAATCGAACCAGTCTTCCGTCTGGCCGCGATCGAGAACCAGTTCCAATGCGCCGAGAAAGGTCGCGACCAGGAGGAAGCCGACAATATCAAACCGCACGCCTTGTTTGCGCATGTTTGCCCGCTCCTGCCGCAGTGAATCCGGTTCGTTGACGAGGAAATAGACGAGGACGAAGGCGAAGAGGCCGACCGGCCCATTGATCAGGAAGCACCAGTGCCAGGAGAAATTGTCAGAGAGATAGCCGCCGAGCGTTGGCCCGATGACAGGGGCCACGACCACGGCGACGCCGAAAAGGGCAAAGGCCTGGCCACGCTTCGACGGCGGGAATGAGTCGGCCAGGATCGATTGAGAGATCGGCACCATGCCACCGCCGGCGAAGCCTTGGATCATGCGGAATATCAGCAGGGATTGCAGGTTCCAGGCAAGGCCGCAACAGATGGAAGCAACCGTAAATGTCGCAAGACAGAGCAGGTAGAAACGTCGCCCCCCGTCACGCTTGGCGATGAAGCTGCTGGCGACGAGAATGATGGCGTTGGAAACGAGATAGGTCGTGATGACCCATGATGCCTCGTCGGCGCTGACGGCAAGACCGCCGGAGATGTAGCGCAGCGCCACATTGGCAATCGTCGTATCCAGAACCTCCATGAAGGTGGCGAGCGAAACGACAAGTGCGATCAGCCATGGATTGGCAATCCTGGCACCCGATGTCGGGGTGCCATCCGCTGTTGCGGCATCACTCATGTCAGTTCCTCGGGCGCACGGTTACCGTCGGCACCACGGACATGCCGGGGCCGATCGCCACATCCTTCGGCCAGTTGTCGATGACGATCTTGACCGGAACGCGCTGGGTCACCTTCACATAATTGCCGGTGGCGTTTTCCGCTGGAAGCAGCGAGAAGGCTGTGCCCGAACCGGGCTGAACGGAATCGACGCGACCATGAAGGACGTGATCCGGATAGGCATCGATCGTCACATCCACAGGCTGATCCGGTCGCATATCCGTCAATTGGGTTTCCTTGAAATTGGCCGTCACCCAGATTTCATCGGGTACGAACATGGAGACTGCCTGTCCCGCCTGAATATATTGCCCTTTCGAGCCGCTGAGCTTCACGATGCGGCCGGGCTGGGCGGCCGTGATCGTCGTGTAGCTCAGGTTCTGTTCGGCGGCTTCGACCTGGGCTTCGGCCTGATGCAGGCCGGCGACAGCGCTTGCTCGTTGCGCTTCCGCGGCCGCCTTGTTCTTGATGGCCGAGGTGACGCTTGCCTGCGCTTGAGCGGTACTTGCCTTGTCCTGCCGCAACGTGGATGCCGCCTGCTGTGCGGCCTGTTCTGAACCGGCGCCGCTTTTCACCAGTTGCTGCTGCCGGTCGTTTTCATCCTGCGCATACTGAAGGGCGGCTTCCGCGGAGGTCTGCTGCGCCTTGGCCTCGTCGATCGCTGCAGCTGCGGCGGCGATCTGTGCTTCGGCGCTAGAAATCGCTGCCTTCGCGACACCGACCTGGCCATGCGCCTGATCCAACGCGATCTGGTAGTCGCGGGGATCGATCTTGGCGATGACTGCGCCTGCGTCGACATGCTGGTTGTCGGAGACGGGAACATCCGAAACATAACCCGACACTTTGGCCGCGACGGAGAAACTGCGGGCATCGACGAAGGCGTCGTCCGTCGTCTCGTAGGGATGGAAATAGATGAGCCAGATGAAATAGCCGGTGACAGCAAGAACAATCAGCGCAAGAACGATGAGAAGCGTCGCGACCGGATGGCGCCTGATCATTGAAGGCCGCTTCTCGGCCTCCTTGTCCTTCTCGATTGCCTTGGCCGGGGCTTCGTTTTTTGCGGGATCGGCGGACTGATCTTGCCCGGCAAAGGCGGGCTGGTTCTGGGGCACGACAATGTCTTTCAGTTTGAAAACCGGAAACCAACGCCGGATCATCGGCTTTGGTTCCGGTCGAAAATGTCGCAACGTACCTGTGGGCTCGCAACTGGGGGACAATTCCAGGTGGTGAAGGCAGGGCGCGTATTTACGAGCAATTGAAGACGCTGGGCTCAGCCTCCCGCGGCAAGATCTGAAGCCCGCGCGTCTTCAATGTGGATCGACCGATCTGGTTTGTCAGTCGCCCCAATCCTACCTTTATCGTGCGCCATCAGCACTGCTGTTGCGATTGAAGACCGCAGGCGCTGCTGACCCGCCAAGGAGGTGTTATGAGACGTTTGATTTTAGCGGCCGCTGCTCTGCTCCCCACGGCTGCCTTTGCCGTCGAGGCCGTCGAGGTCAATGCCCGCGACCATTCCTGCCGTGAGCTCGCGCAGATTATCCAGCAGAAAAAGGCCGTCTTTGTTCGTATGGGCATCGGCGGCCGGAGTTTCCGTTACCCGCCTGCGCGATGCCGGTTAGGCGATAAATATAGCGTGGCCAGAGTGCGCGCGGCCAACGGGGAAATGTGCGTGCTCGACTACGAGTGCGTTTATGACCCGCAATCATTCTACAACCGCTTTCCCAATTAGTGTTTTCTATCGCTCGGCCGCTGTGGCGTAGACGACTTGAAGCTCCATCTGGACCGCATCCATAAACAGGGCGGCCTGCCTCGAGAGCTCAGCATCGCTGCAGCCTTGTTCTTTCAAATTGGCCGCGAACCCGGCCATCTCCGACCGCCAGAAGCGGTTGGCGGCCTCGCCGTGAAGGTTCTGAAGGGCCTCTGCGCAGCGCCTGATATCGGCTGTGCGTCGGTCGGCGGGAAACTGCAGAAGCGGCATGCTATCTCCGTCATTGCTGGGCGAATCGCCAAGTGTCCCGCAGAATGGCTATGAGTTCTTCACAAGTGGTGAAGCCGATCGCGGAGACATGGCTCCTCAAATGCTGCCCCTTCGTTCGATGGCACCCCACATCACCGAAAATTGACACAATACACTCCGGCGGCGGCGGTCGCCGCCGCGTCAAGCTATGTTAGAGTTCTGAAGATAACGCAGTGATGGGAAGTGATGATGCTGACAACACTTGCGATGCTCGCGAGCCTGTCTGGCGCTGCCGCCACGATCGCGCAATCAAGCCAAAATGAAGTCGACGTCGAGCTGGTGCTGGCCGTCGATACGTCCCGCTCCATGGATTACGAGGAAGTCCGCATACAGCGCGAGGGTTATGTCGAGGCGCTCAGGCACAAGGAGTTCCTCGACGCCGTGAAAGGAGGGCTGACCGGACGGATCGCCATCAGCTATTTTGAATGGGCCGGCTATGTCGTACCGGGCTCCGTCCTCGACTGGCAGGTGATCGAAACGGAAAGGGATGCGCTGGATTTCGCCGACAAACTCGAAGCGAGGCCGATTGCCACCCAGCGCCGCACATCCATATCCGCAGCGATCGTTCAAGGCGTCTCGATGCTCGCCGCCAGCCCCTACAAAAGCAATCGCGAAGTGATCGACGTTTCCGGCGATGGTCCCAACAATTCGGGGGACCCCGTCACGCCTGCCCGCGACACGGCGCTCAGGACGGGCGCCGTCATCAATGGCCTTGCCATTATGCTGAGACCATCCGATGTGCCGGAGGGGCTCGATAAATACTATGCCGATTGCGTCATCGGCGGCCCCGGCTCCTTCGTTTTGCCGGTTCACAAGATCGAGGATTTCGCAGTTGCGGTCCGCAGGAAGCTGGTTTGGGAAATCAGCGGCCTTGAGCCCCGATCACAGATCCGCAAGGCGGCCAATCAACCGACAACGGACTGTCTTGTCGGCGAAAAACTGTGGCAGAACTTCTTCGATCGCTGAGTGCTCATCGTGCTTTCGAAATTGCGGCGACAGGTCCAGCCTGCTCCAGCCGAGGCAGGACCTTCCTTGCGATGGTTTCGAGGTCGGAGAACGCCTTACGACTGTCCGCAGTCAGGTTGAACGCGACGTGATGCACACCGAGCTCGCGGAGGGCCACAAGAGCGGCAAGCAATCCATTCGGCCCCGCCCGATACCCGAGATTGATGTCTTCGAGACGGTCGGCAGATGTATCGACGAGCTCGAGCGCCATGGCCTGGCCCATTCCGCGGAATTCGTCGGTCGTGCGCTGCACGGCCCCATGCCATAGAGCGATCCGGTCTTTCTGTGCGGCGAACGGTCGATGGTAGGTCATCCAGGCTCCAGCGTTTCTGGCGATCCATTCGAGCGACTGCGAGGATGAACCGACTGCGACTAAGGGAATGCGGCGGCCGCTGCGCGGCCGGATTTCGAATTGGTTCTCGTCTGTCTGGTTGCCAACGCGGTCGTCAAGCGCGTCTTCGAGAGCGGCCCAGTTCGCCCGAAACAATTCCCGGCGGTCGTCGACATTGCGGTCAAATGCTGAAAACTCCGACGGACGATCACCGGAACCGAGGCCGAGGACGAACCTGCCCGATGAAAGTATGTCCATCGAAAGGGCCGCCTTGGCGACGTGCAGGGGATGGCGAAACGGCAGGACAATCGCGCCTGTCGCCAACGTGATCGATCGGGTGGACGCGGCGAGCGCGCCAAGCAGGACCCAGGGGTCGGAATGACCTGCGGGATCCGGATAGGCCGGACTGTTCAAGGGGACGTCACGAACCCATATGGCTGCAAAGCCAAGCTCATCGGCGCGCCGGGCAAGCTCCAGTTGAAGGCCGAAGTCGATGTCCTGCCGTTGCCGCGCCTGCATGGGGAGAACGACACCAACCGTCAGCCGTGAATCTTCGAAGAGCATCCGTCGTTTCCTGCGTTGCCTGCCCGCACGTGGGTGATCCCAGTGAGGTTTGCAATAGCCGGAACACTATAGACCGGCGGTCACTACCAGAGTGCGACCGGCGCGCTTGCAAAAAACTGATCGAGAGCGAAAGCGAGCGCCGGAGCAATCGCCACGATCTCCTCATGAGCAGCAAAAATGAGCAATCCCAGCATCGAGATAACCGATCCGGCTTCGATGACTGACAGGGGATTGTTGACCGATGTGAGAGACGCAGTGGGTGGAGCGATATGCGGTCGTGCGGCGGTCCGGCTGTTGTCGTTTGCTGGATGGAGGAGGCGGGTAGGGCGAGGTTGGGCGAGGCGGGATTTACTACATATTCCAGGATAGGTTTCGCAGACTGAGCTAGACATCTGATGTGTCCTTGACCGGCATTGGAGGATTGTAAATTCACGTGGGGTTTGGCCGGTCTTCCTTCAACTATACTCGCGAATAGGGGAACGGCGCCGGAATAGGCTGTTGTCTCATTCCGCCATGCATCAGCTGCATAGGTGAGCTGTAGTCTAAACGCTACTCATTCTCGCAGTCCCATATTATATATTTCTCATCGAAGCGAACGAAGCGCCGCCACCTGGCAGCTGTCGCTAGACCCACGGAAAGGGGATTGAAATGAGCATCGCACGCACCTTCAACAACTGGCGCAAGTATCGTCAAACCGTTACTGAGCTTGGCCGTATGTCGAGCCGCGAGCTGAATGACCTGGGCATCGCACGTGGCGATATCCGCGACGTCGCGCGCGCAGCCGTCGGCCGCTAAGATCGCTGCTGAATGAATTCAAAAACACGCCCGCCTTGCCCAAGGCGGGCGTGTTTTTTGTTTGGCGAGCCTTTCGCCTGACGCATAGCGCATGGCAGCCTTGCAAATATGTGCCTAGAAGAATGGCAGGGCTCAGCGTATATCTTCTTTCAACGAAGCGATGAAACTCCTCCCTTGTCGCTTCGTCCGAGGCGCGGCTTACCTCCTCCCGAGCCAGCGTCTACGTGGCGGCATCCTCCTCCCGTCGCCACGCGTCATAAAAGGCGTCTGCCGGATCTCCTCCCTCGGCAGACGCCTTATTTTTTGGCGCTTGCCTCATCTGCCGGTCATCTCCAAGAGCGTAGTCATATTTTTTACAGCGATCACACACCGGCCTTCTATCGCCGCTTGCCGCGTTCCATAAACATGATAATTGAACTCATGTTAATTTTGGCTTAGAAGCCGGGATGAAAAGCACGATGTCGTCGATGCCGAGCAAGGATGGATCCATAGTTTGAGTTTCTGGCATTCCATGGTCTGGCATACCGAAGGCATCCGGGTGATGGCGCCGGTCAAGTGGCGCCAGTTCGACGGGCTCGTGAGTGTCTTCTGGGAAGCCGAAAGCCAGTCGGGCGCCAGGGGCTATTACCTCTCGGACGATCCGCGCATCATGATCTTCTTCAGCGATGTCTCGTCTCAGATCCGCATGTCGAATCGCGACGGTGATTTTCAGCAGCATTACCGGCCCATGACGCGGGCGGTCTATGTTCCGCCCGGCATGCCGATGTGGACGACGAGCGGCACGACGCACCGATTCTCGCATCTCAATCTGCACATGCATAAGGACCGGCTCCTGAGATATCTCGCGCCTTCGGTCGGCAATTCCGCGGCGATGACGGCACTTCGCAATCCGGTCGAGATGCAGGACACCGGAGCGATCGAAACGCTTGCCCGCCTCGTCGTCGACGAGGTCTCCAGCCCGTCGAAACATGAGATCTTTGGCGAGAGCCTTGTCGGCAGTATCGTCAGCGGTCTGCTGGATATTCCTCGACAGGGTGTCGAACAACCGAATGGCCGGCTGACCCAGGCGCAGATGAATAAGCTGATCGCCCGCGTCGAACGGTTGAGCGATTGCCGCCTGACGGTTGCCGAGATGGCAGAGACAGTCGGCCTGTCTGAAAGCTGGTTTTCCAACGTCTTCAAGCAGACGACGGGCAAGACGCCGCTGCAATGGCAGCTCGGCAAACGGATCGACCATGCCAAGACGCTGCTCATCGAAAGCGAACTTGCTGTCGCCGATATCGCCGCTCAGCTCGGTTTTTCCGATCAGGCGCATCTGACCAAGGTCTTCCGCCAGATCGTCGGCGATACACCTGCCGCCTGGCGGCGGATCCGGCAGATCCGTTCGTAAGCAGTCCCGCCCGCAGGATGCAGGCGGGACCGGCCGGTTACCAGGTCTGGCGCAGCGTCGCGTAGATCGCACGGCCCGGGTTATAGAAATCCGCTCCGAAGCCGCCATAAGCGACATGCTTTTCATCGAAGAGGTTGCTGACGTTCACATCGAAGGATGTGTTTTCCTGGATCTTGTAGCTGAAGGCGGCATCGAAGGCGATGCTGCTGCCCGTCGACTGGGTGTTGGCGTCGTTAAAGTAGTAGGAGCCCGTGTAGCGTGCACCGAGGCCGAAGTTCATGTCGCCGCGGAAGCCGTTGCCGGGAATGCCGTAATTGACCCAGAGCGAGGCAGTATGGTTGGGCACGAAGGACATTTCGTTGCCCTCGTTGCCAAGCGTGCCGTTCTCAACGATGTCGGAAACCATATAGGAATAGGCGGCCGTCAGACTGATATTGTCGGTGACTTCAGCCTTGGCTTCGAGATCGATACCGCGCACGCGCACCTCGCCGATCGTTTCCTGGAAGCCGGTCGCCGGATTGGTGCGGGTGATGTTGTTCTTGGTCAGGTCGTAGACCGCTGCGCTGAAGAGGGCAGGGAATTCGTCGGGCCGGTATTTGACGCCGACCTCCCATTGTTCGCCGCGCTCGGGATCAAGTGTCAGCGAGGCCGGCAGTACCGATTCCGCGTAGCTGACATAGGTGGCTACCTGATCAGTGACCTTGTAGCTCAACGCGGCGCGCTTGGTGAACTCGCTGAGATCGGCGTCGGTCGTCGAGCCAACCATGTTGTTCTGCTGCTGAAGGTCAAGCCAGTCGTTGCGCAGGCCGACGGAGGCGGTCAGCTTGTCGAAGAAGGTCAGGTCCTGTTGCAAATAGAGGGCCGTGGTCTTCTGGTTGTTTGTCAGGCTTTGGTAGAGCGGAACCGAGGTCGGTGCGCCTGTATAGACGGGGTTCGTCCAGTCGATGCCAGGAGCTCCGCCGAAATATCCATCATTGTCCGATTGCAGATTGTTGTATTGGAGGCCGACGAGGCTGCGGCTGTCGATGTCCTCGAAGTTCGTCTCATATTGCAGGCGGGTATCGATGATGAAGTTTTCGACCGCCTGGTCATTGGCGAAGAAGGCGCGGTCGGCGATGGTCGAGCCGTTCGTCGGCGTCGCCGAGATATAGGCATAGCCGAAATTGCTCTTGGTATTGCTGTAGCGCGCATTCGAGCTGAGGGTCAGGCCCGAACCGAAGTCATGATCGAACATGACGCTCAGCGTGTTCCTGTTGACGTCGCGATAGTTGAAATCAGGCTCGCCGAAGAAGCGGCTTCTCGCAAAATCCGAGCCAACCGGGTGGCCGCCGCTGCCGGGCACGCCGTTCTTGTCCAGATGGTCATAGACCACGGTCAGGTTGGTATCGGCGCTCGGGCGCCAGGTCAGGCCGCCCATGAAGAAATTCTCGTCGTCCTGCGAGTAATCATATTCCTCGTCGGCGCGCTTTACCTTGCCGGTGATGCGGTAGGAGAATGTATCGTCCTCGGTGATGTTGTCGCCGAAATCGACACCCGTCTCGCGATGATCGAAGGAGCCGCCGGTGACATAGGCCTCGCCGAAGCGCTCGCTCTTTGGCCGCTTGGTCACGAAGTTGACCGCGCCGCCAGGGTCGGAAACGCCGAAGGTCGTGGAATTGGCCCCCTTCAGCACTTCGACGCGCTCGAAAGCGAAGGGCTCTTCGCGAATGCCGCCGAAGGGGTCGCCGAGCGTCAGGCCGTCGCGATAGGTATAGGCATCGAAACCGCGGATCTTGAAATAGTCGAATCGGTCGTCCGAACCATAGAAGTCGGTGGTGACGCCGGATGTATATTGCAACACCTGCTCGGTATCCTGCGCGCCGCGCTCCTGAATTTCCTTCGAGGTGATGACGGAGACGGAGGCCGGCGTGTCGAGAATGTCTGTCGCCATACCGTTGCCGCTGATCGTCTTGGTCGCGACGATCGATTTCGAATCATTGTCGGTATCGAGGCCGCTGCCCTGGATGACGATAGGCGCGAGATTGGTAACGGTATTGGAATTCCCGCTCTCCTGACCGAGCACCGCGCCCGGCGCAAGGGCGACAAGCGCCGTGCAACCGAGAAGGACCGCATTCCGGTAGCGGAGGAGGGTCTGTCTCGAGTGAGCGCCTGTTCTTTCGATATCCATGTTCACGTTCCAGAAGTTGGTGTCGCCGTTTCGGCCCTTCGACAGGGGGTGCCGAATGGAATGCCGGTTTGAGGGTCGGTCCGAACGGCACGTCAGCGGCCGGCGCGAACGGGAGATTTGCCCGGATCGGCAGCCGCAATGGTTGGTTCGATGTCCCTGCGACGGCTACTAACTTGAGCAATGTTGTCCAGTATTGTAAATTTCCCGTGTTTTGTAGGATCCCACGGAAATCTCAACGCCACAGCCCTGAAGCGCTGGCATGACCGTTGACGCAGGTAGATTAACCTGAAAGTGGAGGTCAACTTAAAACAGGCGGAGTTTGCGTGATGCTGCGCTTTTTGCTTCTGGCCGCGAAACTGGCGGTAACGTGTACCTGGCTTATGGCCACTGCGCCCGGCAACGTTTGGGCTGACGAGAGCACGTCCTATCCTGTCATCATCAAGCATGCTTTCGGCACGACCGTCATCACCAAGAAGCCGGAGCGGGTCGCGACGGTCGCCTGGGCCAATCATGAAGTGCCGCTGGCGCTCGGCATCGTGCCTGTCGGTTTTGCGGCTGCCAATTTCGGTGATGATGACGGTGACGGACTGCTACCCTGGGTGGCCGACAAGCTCAAGGAATTGCACGTCGAAAAGCCCGTCCTGTTCGACGAAGGTGACGGCATCGATTTCGAGGCGGTCGCTGCCACCCGGCCGGATGTGATTCTGGCGGCTTATTCCGGCCTCAGCCAGTCCGATTACGATACGCTGAGCCAGATCGCTCCTGTCGTCGCCTATCCGGATGCGCCCTGGTCGACCGACTGGCGCGACATGATCCGACTGGACAGTGCCGGGCTCGGCATGGCCGCAGAAGGCGAAGCGTTGATCAAGATGATCGAGGGCGAAATATCAGAGACCGTCGCCGGCCATCCCGAATTGCAGGGTAAGTCGGCGATGTTCATCACGCATCTCAATGCGACCGATCTCAGCATGGTCAACTTCTACACGACGAACGATACGCGCGTGAAATTCTTCGCCGATCTCGGATTGAAGTCTCCAAAGAGCGTCGTCGAGGCCTCCGTGCCGGGCAAGTTCGCAGGCTCGATCAGCGCCGAACGAATCGATTCCTTCGATGATGTCGATATTGTCGTCACCTACGGAAGCCAGCAGTTGCTCGAAGCGCTGGAGAAGAACCCGCTGATGGCCAGAATGCCAGCTGTCTCCAAGGGCGCGCTCGTGACACTTGGCCGCGATCCGGTCGGCACTGCCGCCAATCCGACGCCGCTGTCGATCTCCTGGGTTCTCAGAGATTATGTGGCGCTGCTCACAGACGCCGCCGGAAAGTCTCCTAACAAGTCTCAATGATCGTGCGCAGCCGAAAATCATCGTCCCGGCCGCCAGCATCCGCCCGGTCGAACCAGGCTCGCAGCCTCTGGCTTATCGGGCTCACCGCGGCTCTTGCGTGCCTCTGTGCGCTCTCGGTCACGGTCGGCACGCGCGATGTGGACTGGGTCGATATCTTCGCCGCCTTGGCCGGGCATGCGAACAATATCGGTCAGGCGGCGGTGACGGTACGCATTCCGCGCACGCTGCTTGCCGTCGTCGCTGGTGCAGCGCTGGCCCTTGCGGGCGCAATCATGCAGGGAGTGACACGCAATCCGCTCGCTGATCCGGGCATTCTCGGTGTTAACATGGGCGCATCGCTCGCAGTCGTCGTTGCGGTCGCGTGGTTCGATATCTCCTCGAACGAGGCCTATATCTGGACGGCGATCTTCGGCGCCGGATGTTCGGCGGTCTTCGTCTATACGATCGGCTCGCTCGGACGCGGCGGCGCAACGCCCTTGAAACTGGCTCTTGCCGGCGCAGCGACCTCGGTCGCCTTCGCTTCCATGGTCATTGCCGTTGTCCTGCCGCGCAATGACATCGCCGGCGGTATCCGCTCCTGGCAGATCGGCGGGGTCGGCGGGGCGACCTTTGAGCGCATCCTTCCTGTTCTGCCATTTTTGGCGATCGGCTTCCTCATCAGCCTGCTGTCGGCGCGAAAATTGAATTCGCTGGCGCTCGGCGATGAGCTGGCGGCCGGCCTTGGCGAACGCGTGGCGCTTGCCCGCGGCGTTGCAGCACTCGGCGCCATCCTTCTCTGCGGCGCGACCACGGCGGTCTGCGGTCCGATCGGCTTTCTCGGCCTCGTCGTGCCGCATCTCTGCCGCCTGCTGGTCGGGATCGATCACCGCTGGCTCTTGCCCTTTTCCGCGATCGGCGGCGCCAGCCTGTTGCTCGCAGCCGATATCGTCGGGCGCATCGTTGCGAGACCTGCTGAGCTCGATGTCGGCATTGTCACAGCGCTTGTCGGCGCACCATTCTTCATTGCCATCGTCCGGCGCCAGCGGGTGCGTGAATTATGACCGTGCTTGTCTCTTCCCTCGATAGCATCATCGATAACCGCCGCCGCAGAGCGCGTCGGCATGCGCTCATGGTTTTTCTGTTGCTCTGCCTTGTCGTCGCACTCTTTGCGCTCACTCTGTCGCTTGGCCAGTCCTTCACTTCGCCCAGCGATGTCATCCGCGTGTTGCTCGGTGAGAATGTGCAGGGAGCGGCCTTCACCGTTGGACAGCTGAGGCTGCCACGAGCTGTACTTGCGGCACTCGCCGGCCTGAGCTTCGGGCTCGGCGGCGTCGCCTTCCAGATCATGTTGCGCAATCCGCTCGCAAGCCCCGATATTATCGGCATCAGTTCGGGGGCGAGTGCGGCGGCGGTCTTCGTCATCGTCGTCTTGTCGCTGAAGGGGCCGATCGTTTCTGTCGTCGCCGTCATTGCGGGCCTCAGTGTGGCGCTGCTGGTCTATAGCCTGTCATTCCGCAACGGAGTGGCGGGCACACGGTTCATCCTCGTCGGCATCGGCGTATCCGCGATGCTGGAAAGCGTCATCGCTTACATCCTGTCGCAGGCGCCGGCCTGGAGCCTGCAGGAAGCGATCCGCTGGCTGACGGGCAGCGTCAACGGTGCCCAGCTTGACCAGGCGGCTCCCCTGCTTTTGGCGCTTGCCGTCTTTGGCGGACTGCTGCTCAGCCGCACACGCGACCTGGAGGCGTTGCGGCTCGGCGATGATATGGCTGCCGCCCTTGGTGTCGGTGTGTCGCGCACGCGCGTCGTGGTCATCATCGCAGCCGTCGGCACGATCGCCTCGGCAACGGCGGTGACAGGCCCGATCGCCTTCGTCGCCTTCCTGTCGGGGCCGATTGCCGCCCGCATCGTCGGAAATAACGGCTCGATCCTCATTCCCGCCGCCCTAGTCGGTGCGGTGTTGGTACTGGCGGGCGATTATGCGGGCCAGTTTCTGCTGCCGAGCCGCTATCCGGTCGGTGTCGTCACCGGCGCGCTCGGCGCCCCCTATCTGATTTTCCTGATCGTGCGCGTCAACCGCACCGGAGGCTCGCTATGACCGTTCATACCCTCACAGTCACCGGGCTTTCCGCAGGTTATGGCGAAGACGAGATCCTGCATGGTCTTGATCTCGCCGTACCTCCCGGCAAGATAACCGCCATCGTCGGGGCGAACGCCTGCGGCAAGTCCACGCTGCTGCGCGCTATGTCGCGGCTGCTCTCGCCGCGTAGGGGCCAAGTGCTGCTCGACGGCAAGTCGATCCATCGCATGCCGCCGCGCGACCTTGCGCGCAAGCTGGGGCTGTTGCCGCAATCGCCGATCGCGCCCGAGGGCATTACCGTCGCAGATCTCGTGAGCCGCGGGCGCCATCCGCATCAGAGCCTGTTTTCACGCTGGACCCGTGCAGATGACGAAGCAGTGGACGCCGCGCTTACCGCCACAAAGACTTCGGAACTTGCCGAAAGGCCGGTCGACGAGCTCTCGGGCGGCCAGCGCCAGCGCGTGTGGATTGCGATGGCGCTGGCGCAGCAGACGGAGATCCTGCTACTCGACGAGCCGACGACTTTTCTCGACATCAGCCATCAGGTTGAGGTTCTGGACCTCCTGACCGATCTCAACCATGCGCGCGGCACCACCGTCGTCATGGTGCTGCATGACCTCAATCTCGCGGCGCGCTACGCAGACCACCTCGTCGCCATGACTGATGGCCGCATCCACGTGTCCGGTCTGCCGCAGGATGTGCTGACGGAAGACAATGTGCGGCACGTCTTCGGCCTTCAAAGCCGCATCATCACCGATCCCACATCCGGCCGGCCAATCATGCTGCCGATCGGTCGCCACCGAATGGCGGAGGGCAGGGCCGACCCACAACACGCATTCCACAAGGAGGGCAGATGACCATCGCTCAGGAATTCAAGCTCTCGGGTGTAGCGCTTCCCAGAGATGCGGCTGCCATGCTCGGCGAGATCTGCGAGCACTTCGTCGAACATGCGGAGGTGCAACGGCGCGGCGACCTCGCGCTTCTCAAGAGCAAGGCCGGCACTGCCGAGATCCGTATTGAGGACCGCAAGCTGCTGATCGAGCTTTCCTGCCCCTCGGAGAAGGCGTTGCAGATGAGCCGCACGATGCTTGCCGAGCATCTCTTCTATTTCGCAGGCGAAGATCCGCTGGAGCTCGCCTGGTCCCATCCCGCATCGCTTGCCGTGTTGCCGAACATTCATGAGGTGACCGTCATTTCCGCAGAGAACGTGACGCCGCACATGCGCCGGGTGAAATTCGCCTGCGCCGATGTCACCCCGTTCATGGGCGGCGACATGCATGTGCGCCTGCTCGTGCCGCCAAAGGGCAGGGCACCTGTCTGGCCAGGCCTGCGCGCGGATGGCCGCGTTGCCTGGCCCGAGGGCGAAGACGAGCTTCTGGTGCGCGTCTACACGATCCGCACCGTCAATGTCGAAAAGCGCGAACTCTGGATCGACTTCCTGCAGCATTCGGCCCCTGGCATCAAAACGCCCGGCGCCGATTTCGCCCGCGATGCTGAGCCCGGGCAACGGGTGGCCCTGCTCGGCCCCGGCGGCGGCAGTCTTCCGGTGGCGCGGTCCATCCTGCTCGCCGGTGATGAAAGCGCGCTTCCGGCCATCGCCCGTATCGCTGAGGAAGTACCAGCGGGTGCGCGGCTGCAGGCAATCATCGAGGTCGCTGACGAAACGGAAGAACAGCCACTATACTCGGCAGGCTCGCTCGACGTGCGCTGGTTGTACCGCCGGGATTATGCCAATGGCGCCAAGGGCGTTCTGCTGGAAGAAGCCAAACAGACGATTGCCGCAACCGAGGGTGAAACCTTCATTTGGTTTGCCTGCGAGAAGGAGGATGTGCGCGCCATGCGCACCTACCTGAAGTCCCGCCGGCACGATAGGAAGAACATGTATGTCGCCTGGTATTGGGAACGGGAAGCCGACTAGCTTGAGGATGCATCCTCTGACGGTTCCCGAACCGGTCGACCGGGCGCTATCGGATCGCTTGCCGGAAATGTCTCTTCGAGCGACTCCTCAAGAAAATCGTCCTGCTCCTGCTCAGCGCTTTCAGTGTCCGCAGGCTTGTTGGCTGGCTCGGCTGTCTTGATCATCTCAATCTCCTTTACATCAAACCTCTCAAACCTAGCAGCCCGGATGGCGCTCCGTTACTAAACAGTCGGATAGGTTTCGGAATCAGCGATTTCTGAAGACCGTGCAGGCGACGCCGGCAGCGCGTATCGTGCTGCAGAGCTTGGTCGCCTCGGCACGCGTCTCTCTACCGATTCTTGCAGCATAGCGTGGCCGGTAGCCAAAATTTCCGCCTCTCTGCCGCACGATCACCGCGCGCTCCGCATTCAGTGGTTCGGGAAGCTTTGCCACCGATACCGTGAAGAGCCGATCCGCGACGGACGGATTATAGTGGGCGGCAAGCTGCACGCCCCAGGGCGCCCAGTCAGCCGATCCGGTGAGGACTGGCTCATTCATCTGCCGCGTTTCGGCGAGCGCCACACATGCCTCCCGGAATGGCATTCCGTCCCGCAGGTCCGGAGCGGCGGTCTCCGGAGGGCTGTCCCGCCAGGTTTCGACGGTCTGGCCGGTAATTGCGAAAACATAGTCGCGGGTCTCGATCGGTAGGCGGCCGGAGGAGAGGAACCGGCTGAGACCGGACTCGCCCGCATTATAGGCGGCTGCCGCAAGCCCGAGATTGCCAAAACGAAGCCTAAGTTCGTCGAGATAGCGGGAAGAGGCTTTTAGCGCCTGAACGACATCGAAGCTGTTTTCCAGCTCTCTCAAGCGGGCGGTGCCCGGCATGAATTGCGCAATGCCTTCCGCGCCCTTGGGGCTGACTGCTTCCGGACGGAACAGACTTTCGCGCCAGATCAGGCGGGCGAAGAAGGCAGGTGGAATGTTGTGAATCGCTGCGAAACGGTCCATGACGGCGCAGAGATCGGCATTGAAGTGATCTTTTCGGATGCAGAGCGTTTGCCCGTCACCAGCGTCACCCTGGTAAAGGCAAGCCGCTTCTGGAGCGGACGGCTCGGCAGTGCTGATCGCGGGCGCCGCCGCAGCCCATACTGCGGAAACCAGCACCGCAGCCATTAAGAATCTGCCGCATCTCATCATCGCCAAACCTTGCCTGACGACATCGTCGCGGTTTTCAAGCAAGACGGCAAGCGTCCTTCCTCGCCCGCGGCCAAGGCCGCGGGCTTCAGTGCACAACCGTCAGGATCGCAATGCCTGCTTCGGCAGCCGCACGGCGAATGGCATCCTGCAGTTCGCTGACATCGATTTGTCCGGTGATGGCATCGACGCAGGCCTTGACGGCCACAACATATTCCTCGCCGTCCTCGGACGGCCAGTCCGCAATCAAAACCTCAGCGGCGTCTCTCAACGTTCTGAGGACCCTGTATTTTTCTCGGCCACCCAGCATCAGCACCAGAGGTGGAAAGCGCTCGTATATGTTCCATTCCATTACACTTGGTCTCCCCAACGTAAGGATATTGGTAACGTTGCAAGAACCATACCGATCGCGTGTGAAAATCGTGCATCCGACAACTTTAGGGCTGCGGGTCGGATTTGGCGGCCGGGCAACGCTAGAAAAATGGATATTAAAACTCAAGTTTTCATTGCGCGGCATTCAACCCTCCGCTAAAGAAAGATCGTCATTGGCCGGATGCGAGCGGGCCACGTAAGCGTTAACGTCACTCAACGCGTATGATCGAACGGCTTTGCGGTTTCGATCTGCGCGACTGTGTCCTGCGGATCGTTTTCCGAAGCCCCGGAAGGACATGATGGATAACAAGCAATCCACAGATCACTCGTTCCCTGCGCCCTCAATCGAGCGGGTCCGCCATGAATTGCGTCGCCGCTCCCTCACGATCGAGAGCGTGACGGATATTACGCCTGGCATGCGACGCATCGTGCTGAAGGGTGAAGATCTCGCCGATTTCACGAGCCTGGCACCCGACGACCATATCAAGATCATCGTGTCCGGTACCGATGGCGCCGAGGAACGTCGGGATTACACCCCGCGTCGCTACGACAACGCAACTCGTCGTCTGACCATCGACTTCGCTTTGCATGAGGCGGGTCCTGCCACGCAATGGGCAATCGACGCTAGCGTTGGTACGCCTCTTTAAATCGGTGGCCCGCGTGGTTCGGCCGTTGTCGCCGGTACAGTGAATAGGTGGCTTCTGATCGGCGATGAGACGGCTATGCCCGCCATTGGCCGGCGAATTGAGGAAAGCGGGGCTGAAACGACGATTACGACAATCGCCGCAGTCGCAGACCCGCAAGAGCAGCAGTCGTTTGAGACAGGTGCAACGCTCACGATGCGCTGGGTTTACCGTCCTCTCTCCGATGCGACGAATGCCGAACCGCTGATCGCTGCTTTGGCAGGAATCGACATCGTTCCCCAGACATTCGTCTGGATCGCGGCTGAGGCGTCAGTGGTGCGGGCAATCCGCTCTTATCTCACCGAAGATCGCGGATATCCGCTTAGCTGGATCAAGGCATCGGGCTATTGGGTCAAGGGCAAGGCCGATACGACCGAGAAGTTCGGATAGCAGCGGACTGATGGCGTTTAGGAGCTTCCGCCCATCGCTCAGGGAATGGCCCCATCTGCGGAGGGGCCACCGAGCTCCGTCTCGATCGTGTTCACCATTGCTGCCCGTGCGGCGCGAAGCCGCTCATTCTCGTTTTGCCGTGCGGCGGAACATCGGGCGGATGGCCGTGTTTCTAAGCAAAGGAGATACGGCCATGGATGCAGACCACACCAACCCCCAAGCCGAACAGCGCCGCGCGAAGGACGTCGGACCAATTGCTCCGCCAACGGTCCGACCGCCGGACACAAAGGATGAAAGCGAGTGACCCGTCGTAGCACTGAGAAGTCATGCCAGCGACCATGCGGAGATTGGAGGTAGCGCGATGGCCAGAGACAAGGAAGAAGCAATTCGTCAGCGTGCCTACGAGATCTGGGAGCAGGAAGGTCGCCCGGAAGGGAATGCGCTTCGCCATTGGCTGCAGGCATCCGATGAATTCAGCGAAGACGAGGAACATGAGACATTGCAGGAATTGATCGACGAGGATGATCGCGACGATGCCGCTCTGCTGCAGGGTGCAGGTGAGAGCGGCGATATTCACTCTCGTCGCTAGTCGATCGACAGGCGCTTTTCGGTCTTGGCGTCGAAGAGATGCAGTTTGCCGAGATCCGGCATCATCCTGACGGTGTCGCCGGCCTGCAGGGACAGGCGCTCCCGCACCGTGGCGACAACCGGATCCAATCCGAGCCTGGCATTAATCTGGGTTTCGGCTCCGGTGGGTTCGATCACCGCCACCTCGACACTCACGCCGTTCGAATTGACGGATAGATGTTCCGGGCGAATGCCATAGATCACCTCCGAGCCTCGCGCTGACGAAGCACTTTCCGGCAGCGGCAGGCGCGCGCCACCATCGGCAATGAACTCCAACGGTCCCGAACTGCTGATCTTGCCCCTGATGACATTCATGCCCGGTGAGCCGATGAAGCCGGCGACGAAGAGATTGGCCGGCCGGTCGTAGAGATCGAGCGGCGAGCCGATCTGTTCGACGTAGCCGTCGCGCATCACCACGATCCGGTCCGCCATCGTCATGGCTTCGATCTGATCGTGCGTGACGTAGACCGTCGTCGTTTGCAGTCGCTGGTGCAACTGCTTGATTTCCGAGCGCATCTGCACGCGAAGCTTCGCATCGAGATTGGACAGCGGCTCATCGAAGAGGAAGACTTGCGGCTGGCGGACGATCGCGCGGCCCATGGCGACGCGCTGACGTTGGCCGCCGGAGAGATTTCTCGGGTAGCGGTCGAGCAGATGTTCGAGACCGAGGATCTGCGCGGCGTCACGGACGCGACCTCTGATCTCATCCTTCGGCGCCTTCGCCAGCCGCAGCGAAAATCCCATATTCGCCTCGACGGTCATATGCGGATAAAGCGCATAGGACTGAAAGACCATGGCGATGTCGCGCTCCTTCGGCGCCACATTATTGACGACCCGGCCGCCAATCGACACCTTGCCGCCAGAAATCTCTTCAAGCCCCGCGATCATGCGCAGCAAGGTTGACTTGCCGCAGCCGGAAGGGCCGACGAGGATGACGAATTCCCCGTCGCGGATGTCGATGTCGACCCCATGCAATACCTCGAAGTGACCATAGCTCTTGCGGACATTCGCCACGTTTACGGACGCCATAACTGTCTCCGGCTAGAAAACTGATATCGATCTGCACTCGCTCACCCGGAGCGATATGCGGTGATGAACGCGCCTGCTATCGAGGCGCCGTTGCGGCAGCGTAAGGCGCCAGCGCTGCATCAATAGCGGCGAGGCAGAGTTCGCGAGCATTCGGTGCGATGCGTTTCTCCACCACGTCGGGATAGAGGCGAGCAAGATGCTGGCTGATCAGCGTTTCCGGGATAATGTCGGGAAGTAGGGCAAACAGGCGTTCGACCGCCGCCGCCGCACGCGCATCGGGCCAGTAATAGCGGATGCGGTCGCTGTAGCTGAAATGTCGTTGCAGGCGCTGTTCGTCGGGCGTACCGCCGTAGTGGCCGGCCCAGTGGCCGGGCTCGGCGAGCATGATCTCTTCCATAGTCGCTTTCAGCCCGTCAGCGCGTCTGTCTCCGGCTAGAATGGCAGCGATCGCGTCGAGGCCATAGAGGGCTTCGCGCAATGCGAAAGTGAGCCCAGGGCCGACTTTCAGGATTGCAAATCCGCCATCGACGAGCGCCGAAAGCGAAGCGGCCGGTTGATAGTCAGTGGAATGGGCTTCGAACAGCAGACCTTTCATCTCATCGAGCGCGGAGATCAGCGTCTTTGCACGATCCGGCTTGTAGAGCGCGACATTGGCGTTGCCGAATTCGACGCCCGGTTGGACGACGATGGCGATAATGCGCTCCAGTGCCGCACCGACGCCCGCTTTGATGAAAGCCTGGCGATGAACATCAAGCGTGCTCAAAGCGGCTTCCCGTTGCGTGACGTCGAGTTCGGCCAAGGCATGCGTTGCGCCGCCCGGCGGCGGCACTTCGGTGCCGATGACATAGGTCGGCAGACGAGCACCGATACGGCGGGCAGCGTCTTCCGCCGCCCTCGCCAGGCGCGCTGCCCTTGCGGCGGTCAACTCGTCGGCAAGTGCCGATGGCTCACCGGCGCATCCCATCGACGTATCGAGATGCAGTTTTTCGAAACCGGCCTCGACATAGGCCGTCACCATGGCTTCGGCTCGGGCCATGGCATCCTCGGCGCCGAGCTTTCTCCACGGGTTCGGGCCGAGATGGTCGCCGCCGAGTATGATGCGATTGGTGGGAAAACCGATACTCCCTGCAATCTGCTCGATAAAGGCTCGGAAGTCCGCCGGCGTCATGCCAGTATAGCCGCCTTCCTGATTGACCTGGTTGCAGGTCGCCTCGATGAGGACCGCTTCTCCCTGCAGGGCCGCACGTCGCAACGTGGCTTCGATCACAAGCGGATGGGCGGAGCAGACAGATGTGATGCCGCGCGGCAGGGGCAGGCCCCTTCCGCCGAACAGTTTTGCCAGGGCGATCCGGCGGTTCTGGTCGATTGCGGCGCTCATACCAGTGTCACGACCTTGGTGAGGTGGCGCGGCGAGACGGTATCGATGTGGCGCGCCTGCGCGGCGCGTTCGCCGAGGATCTGCAAGGCCGGCAGGACGACGAGACCGGCGAGCGACAGATCGACATCGACGGGAACCTCCAGATCGCCGGGGCCGCCGAGACCGATGACGACAGCCCCCTTCTCGCGCAGTTCGCCGACAAGCTTGGCCTCGGCTTGTCTCTGGTCCGAGCTGTAAAGCATGACGGCTGCCGTCTTTTCGTCGACGAGGCTGATCGGCCCGTGACGATATTCTAGCGGATGAAAGGCCTGCGTCATCAGTTGGCTCATTTCCATCAGCTTGAGGGCGCCTTCGAGTGCGATACCGAAAAGCGGCCCGCTGCCCAGGAAGACGAAGTGCGAGCGGTCCTTGATGATATCGGGTAGCCCGGCATCGAGCGCGTTCGCCAACTTTTGAGCCGATGTGACCACCGAGGCCGGGACGATCTGGCCGATCATCTGCAGGCTCAGCAACACCATGAGGCTTGCCGATACCGTCATGACGATGCCCTCGTCGGGATGGGTCGGCGAGCAGATCAACCGGTCGCAGTTTTTCGCAAGCGCGCTTTCGGGCTCGACCGTCACGGCAGTCACGAAGGCTCCGGCTGCGCGGCTCGCTTTGGCGGCGGCAACCGTTTCCGTCGTCTCGCCGCTTCGCGAGAGCGCAACCACATGCGTCTTCTGCCATTCCGGCCAGAAGGACGAGGGTCGGTTCAGCCATTCTGCGCCGGGAACTGCGATCGCCTTGCGCTTGAGGCTATTGGCATGGGCGGCGAGAGACAGAGCGAGGTTGAAGGAGGTGCCGCAGCCGACAAAGACGAGGAGATCGTCTGCCTTGCCGCTGGCCGCATTCGAGCCGATAGCCTTTTCCCAATAAGGGAACTGCTCGAAGATTACCTTTTCGGTCGTGTTCATGTTGTCTCCGATTATTTGACCGAACCAGCCAGCAGACCGCTGACGAGGTAACGGTTGAGGAAGATGACGACGAGGGCAGGGATGACGATCGCAATCGATCCGCTTGCCGTGATCAGCCCGTAGTCGATGAAGTTCTTGGTGACGAATTCGGGAATGAGAACCGTCAGGGGTTTTGTCGCCTGCGGCGAGAAGATGAGGGGGACGAGATACTGGCCCCACGCCCCCAGGAAGGTCAGGATGGCAGCCGCCGTCAGGCCGGGACCGGCAAGCGGCAGCACGATCTTGAAGAAAATATAGAGGCGGCCGGCACCATCGATCTGTGCCGCCTCTTCGAGAGCGATCGGAAGCTGCTCGAACACACTGCGCAATAGCCAGAGCGAGAGCGGCAGATAGGCCGAGACATAGATCAGCGAGACCCCGGTATAGGTATCAACCAGGTGCATCTTGATCATGATCTGATAGAGCGGGATCAGCACCGCATAGGCAGGGATGGCCAGTGTCGCGACGACAGCGCCAAACAGAAGCTGACGTGCGGGAAAGCGCATCCTGGTGAAGGCGTAGGCGCCGAGTGCCGAGATTGCGACGCAAAGCAGCGTGGCAGCCACCGAAGTGATCACACTATTGAGCAGCGCGGCACGGAACTGTTTCCAGACCTCCACCCCGCCGATCCGCGAAATGTTGATGCCGAGCAGGCGCGAATAGTGGTCAAGCGTGAAATGCTGCGGGAAGAAGCGGATCGGCCGCGTCGAAAAATCTTCCGTCGGCGTCACGGAGCTTGCGAGCGTCCAATAGATCGGGCCGAGCGACCAGATCAGCAGCACGGCAAGACCGGCCCAAATCATCAGGCGATGGAGAAAGCTTGGTTTCATCAGTCGAACCGTGTGTTGCGATAGACGCGCAGGACGTAGACGAGCGAGACCAGCAGCGACACCAGCGTGATGACGACCGAAAGCGCCATGCCGTAGGAGAAGCGCAGGTTCTGAAATGTCTCGAGATAGATCTGGACGAGGATCGGCCGCGTTTCGAGGCTCGACCCGGCCAATACCCAGGCTTCGTCGAAGAGGTTGAAGGCGTTGACGGTCGCGTTCGTCATGGCAACGGCAATGGCGCTGCGTACGAGGGGAAGCGTCACCAGGCTGAACATCTGCACCCGCGTCGCGCCGTCGATACGGGCGGCCTCGTAAAGATGGGCCGGGATGCTCTGCATGGCGGCGAGCACGATGACGATCGTCAGCGGCATCATGCGCCAGACATGCACGACGGTGACTGCGATGATCGCGCTCGTCCGGTCGTTGAACCAGACATGATTTTCGAAGGGCAGGCCAAGTGCGACGAGGATGCCGTTCAAGAGGCCGGCGCCGGGCTGGTAGATCCACAGCCAGATGACGGAGTTGACGACGCCGGGAAGCGCCCAGGGCAGGATGACGGCCGCAAGCACCCATTGCCGCCCGACTTTCACCTGATTGATTAGCGCTGCGGCGAGCACGCCAAAGACGGTTTCGGCAGCGACGGCAAGGACGACGTAAATGAGCGTATTCGTCCAGGTCGACGCCAACTGTCCGTCCGACAGCATGCGCATGTAGTTTTCCAAGCCAACGAAGGGTGTTCCCGCCTGCATCGGATTAACCCGGTGCAGCGAGTCCCAGACCGTTCGTCCCATCGGATAGAAGACCAGCGCTGCCATCGTCACAAGGATCGGCAGCACCAGCAGCAGTCCGAGCATGGTGTCGGCGTTGAGGCCGACACTACGCTTGGCTGCCACACCTTCAGCGGTGGCTGTTGTCATTGCGCCATCGCCTGCTTGGCGGCATCAGCGATGGCCTGCATGGCCTGATCAACCGTCATCTGGTCCTTCGCCGCGCTGTTGATCGCCGTATTTACCGCGCTTGAAAACTGCGGGTACCACGGCGGCGTTCCCTGCTGGAACAACGGCTCGACGGTCTTCGACTGCGCGACAAGTGCGTCGCCGCTGGTCAGCTTGCCTTCCGTATTGAGTTCGGAAAGAGCCGATGTGCGTGTCGGCAGGAAGCCGTTTGCCGCGTTCTTCTTCTGGAACTCCTTGCTGGTGAACCATTTGACGAAGGCGATCGCCGCTTCCTTGTTCTGCGACACGTTCGGAATGGCGAGTGCTTCCGGAAGGCCGAAGCTGCGGGTCTGGCCGCTTTCGGTCGGCACGAGGATCGCTTCCACCTGGCCGGCGACCTTGGACTGTTTCGGATCGTTCATCTGACCCAGGCGGCCGGGTTCGCCCGAGATCATGATGCTGGTCAGTCCCTGGGCAAACATGCTCTCGTTGATCTGGCTGTCCTTGAGGCCAGTCGAGGCCGGATCGACCAGACCGTCTTTCAAGAGCGATAGTTCGAAGGCGAGTGCCTTGTAGCCGGCTGAATCCGGCGTGAGGAAAAGCGGCTTGAAATCCTTGTCGAAGAGTTCGCCACCGAAGGCCTTGGTCAGCAGGTACCAGCTTGTCGAAGCACCTTCCGTTGCCGAGAGCGGCAGGCCTATCGGATAGGTGGAGATGCCCTTCTCCTTGATCTTCCTGGCCGCGGCGACCAGCGCATCAAGTGTCTTGGGCATCTCGGTAACGCCGGCATCCGTGAAGTGCTTCTTGTTGACCAGCATGACACGGAAGTCGTTGGTGTAGGGCACGCCGAGCAACTGACCGTCGACAGTGAAGATCTTCGCAACGCCGATGTCGTTGACCGTGTCCTTATCGATCACATCATTCAGTGGCATGTACCAGCCGGCGGCGCTGAACTGACCCGTCCAGGACCAGTCGAATTCAGTGACATCGGCCGGCGCCGTGCCGGCGACCAGCGCCGTTACGAGTTTCGGGCGAATGTCGTCCCATGACAGGGTCTGAAGATCGACATGAATGCCGGTCTCGGCTTCAAAATCGGCAGCGACCGTGGCTCCCTGCGGCGATGGCATCAGGACCGTGATCGACTGGCCGGCAAGCGGCTTGGCATCATCGGCCAAAGCAGGCAGGGCAATCACCAAGGCTGCTGAGGCAAGCAAAGGCAATATAAATTTACGCATGTTCCCATCCTTCGTTATCGTTGACACTCATTGTCTTGATCGCGCGATCACGGTTTCAGCCTCGACCGCGATTTGCCCGAACCAGCCTTCGTCCAGCGGCCAGTCGAGAAGTTGGGCGGCGGCCAGAAGCGCGCCGCCAATAGGAGGAAGTACAGGTAAAATCGCCCGTCGGCCGATCCGCCGTTCGACGGCTTCGAGCAGGAGACGGCTGGAAAAGGTGCCGCCCGCATAAGTCCAATCGGTGCCGGCCTCGCAATGGCTTGATATCGCCCAATGATGCTTGGCAAGCTCGTCGGCCGCCTTTTCGATCAGGCTGATCGACGTTTCGTCGCCCTGCTGGGCGGTTCGGTCAACAAGGATGGAGAGCGCGGCAATAGCCGCGCGTGGTCGTGCAAGCCCGTTGATCCAACTGCCGAGAGCATTGATCGGATCGGAAATGTCGAGCTGGAGATCATCGTAAATTGCCTTCGCCAGTGCCGTCGGCTTGGCACGTCCATCAAGGCTCTGGCTGATGAGCTGGAGCGCTTTGCGACCGATCCAGTAGCTGCTGCCTTCGTCGCCGATCACATCGCCCCAGCCGCCTGCACGCGTTGACAGCCCAGCGCCGTTGCGCGCCCAGGACATGGAGCCGGTTCCCGACAGGACGAGGATGCCTGGACGACCGGCAAATGCACCAAGATGGGCGGCGTCGACATCGTTGAGCACGGCTTTGCGGATGTCCGGAAAGGCTTGGTCGATGCATTGCTTCTGGAGAGCGGAGAGATGCGCGACTTCACCATAGGCCGGCAAGGCCGCGCCGACGGCAGTCAGCCCCTCCTCGTTGCGGAACGGTTCGATATGTCGCTCCAGTTCGTGGCGCCAGTCCGGATTGTCCATGGGATTGACGCCGCCGCCGAGCGCGGTGCGCAGAATATGGCCATCTCTATCGGCCAATGTAACGAGCACCTTGCTTCCGCCGCCATCGATGCCGAGGATCAGCTCTTCGCTCATTCTTTTGCTCCGAGTTCGGCGAAGGTCGTATCGACGCCGAAATTGGCGAGCTCGGCGCGCCATTGTGGTGTCAGACCCTTATCGGTGATGAGCTTTGCGGCATTCAAAGGCGCGACCTTGTAGGTTGCCATCGTCCCGAATTTCGAGGAGTCCGCGAGCACATAACCGTTGGCCGAACGTGACAACATGCGCCGGTTCAGGCTCGCTTCCGCACTGTCCACGCTGTAGATCGCACCATCAGGACTGATGGCGCTGGCACCCAGAAACAGCTGATCGAACCAGATCGTTTCCAGCATCGCCTCGGCCTGCGGGCCGACGAGCGAGGCGTTTTCGCTGCGCAGCTGGCCGCCGAGAAGGACGACCTCAAGGTTTGGAATATTGAGAAATTCCTGGGCGACGATCAGGCCGTTGGTGAAGATGCGCAGCGGCATCGGATTGATGCGGATCAGCCGGGCGAGCTGAAGAACCGTCGTGCCGGCGTCGAGGAAGATCGCCGTGCGGGGCAGGAGCATCTCATATGCCGCATTGGCGATAGCGCGCTTTGCCGAAAGATGACGCTTTTCGCGCTCCTGGAAGGCGAGCTCGACCGAAGAACCCTCGGCGATGCGGGCGCCACCATGAACCCGATCGATAGCGCCATCCTGTTCGAGGACCTGCAGGTCGCGCCGCACGGTCGCGAGCGAAGCGCCGACAGCATCGGCGAGGTCCTGAATGGTCGAGAAACCGTTCGCATAGAGATGGCTTCTGATGGCATCGAGCCGATCGGTCTTCACTCCGCCACTCTGGTTCACCGGCTATCCCCCTGCTGCAATCCTGTCTTCTTGCGCCAAAGTTCACACCCAATTCGATCAATGTCAATCATAATTATGATCGTTTATGATCTTTTCCAGATTGGGCGATTGCTTATTCATGATCAAAAACAAAGGCGCACCGTCCCGAAAGACGGCGCGCCGGCTGCAGAGCGTCTTCTATGAGAGAACCCGCGTGGGAACGGGCTTAGTGATATCCTGGCAGAAGGTCGCCATGCGCCTCGATCAGGTCGTCGACGAGGCTCCAGATCTCGTCCGGAGACAGTTCGGCCGACGTGTGCGGATCGAGTAGGGCCGCCTGGTAGATACGGTCGCGCTTTCGTGTCAGCGCTGCCTCGACGGTGAGTTCCTGAACCGAAATGCTGAGCTTCATAACTGCCGCAAGCTGTGACGGGATCCTGCCGATACGGGTTGGTTGGATGCCATTTCTGTCGACATGGCAGGGCACTTCCACGACACATTCGGGCGGGAGATTCTCGATTAGGCCGTTGTTCGGAACATTGCCGTAGATCAGCGCCGGCTTGCCGGTGACGACAGCGTGAATGATGCCGGCAGCATATTCGTTGCTGCGGCAGACGTCGATCGGCTTGTTGCCCTCGAGATCGCGGCGCAGCGTATGCCATTCGGAGATCTGCCTCTCGCAGCGGCTGATATATTCGTCGAGCGGGATATTGAGTTTGTCGATGAGCTCGGGGCGGCGGTCCTTGATGTACCAGGACGTATATTCCGAGAAATGTTCGCTCGATTCCGTCACGAAATGGCCGAGCCGCTTCAGCACGTCAAAGCGGACCCGGTCGTCGGTTGGCTCGCGACCCTCACCAGCAAGCGCCATCAGGCGGGGATAAAGATCCTCACGTTTGCCATCGGCGTGCAGCTTCTCGTATTTCAGGAAGAAGGCGATATGATTGATGCCCGCCGAAATATAGTTGATATCGGCGATGTCTTCGCCAAGGCACGTCGCGAGATGAGCGGCTGTATGCTGGACGCTGTGGCAAAGGCCGACCGTACGGATGGACGGCGCCAGCTCCTTGATGGCCCAGCAATTGATCGCCATCGGGTTCACATATTGCATGAGCAACGCGCCGGGGCAGACCTCTTCCATATCGCGGCAGATCGCTTCCAGTACCGGTATGGTGCGAAGCCCGCGGAAGATTCCGCCGATGCCGAGCGTGTCGGCGATGGTCTGCCGCAGGCCATATTTCTTCGGCACGTCGAAGTCCGTCACCGTCGCCGGCCTATAGCCGCCGACCTGCATCATCAAGATGACGAAATCTGATCCGCGCAGCGCTTCGCGGCGATCGAGGGTGGCTTCGATCGTCACGTTGGGCAGATTGAGCGCCTCGCAGATGCGCCTTGCGACAATCTCCGATGTCTTCAGCCGCTCGGGATCGATATCGAACAGGCTGATGGCATAGTCGCTGCCGGAAGGCGTCGACAGCGCATCCCCCAGAATATTCTGCGCGAAAACGGTGCTGCCCGCACCCACGAGGCAAATCTTCGGCATTTTGATCTCCCGTCAATCAAGGTTGCCTTGTCTTTGCCTCTTCCAAATCAGAATTTCTTCCGCTTAATGGCGTTAGTATTCCCGGATCGAAGCGTGATAGTGACATGAAAGACGATCATTCCGACACAAGTGGCGAATGGACGGGATCGCCACGCGGCTTTCTGATCGAGCGTCACACGGCAGATGCCATGAGCGCTGCGCATTGGCACGACCATGTCGAAATCAACCTGCTTCTCGACGGAGCCATGACCTATCTCTTCAATGGCCGGCAAGAGCAGGTCGAGGCCGGCCGCCTTGTCCTGTTCTGGGCGGCCATTCCTCATCAGACCATTCTGGTGACGCAGGAAGCGCCGCTCATCTGCCTCTATCTTCCGCTCGTCGATTTTCTTGCTCTGTCCATAGACAAGAGGGCGAGGCAGGCGATCATGCAAGGCGCCTTCGTGGTCGAGCCCCACCGCCATGAGACGACACCGCTAATCCTCTCTGCATGGGTCGAGGAATGGGGCAGGGGTGATCCGGTACGGCGTCAGCTGATTGCCGAGGAGGCCAAGCTCCGATTGCGCCGGCTTATCCTCGATCATGCCGATGGCCAGGGCTCTTCGGTCGCGGCGCCCGTGATGCCGGCCAGCCCGGCAATCCACCATTCGGAAGTACTGACCGACCTGATAAACAGGCACTTTTCCGAGCCGCTCAGTCTGGAGCTGCTCGGAAAGCGCGCCAATATCCATCCGACCACCGCCAACCGGGCGTTTCGCGATGTGCTCGGCATTTCGGTGATGGAATACCTGACGCGATATCGTCTCGCGAGAGCAATGCAGCGGCTGGCCGAAACCGAAGAGTCGATCCTGGAAATTGCTCTGGACTGCGGCTTCGGCTCCAGCAGCCGGTTCTACGATGTCTTCAAGCAGCGGACCGGCACCACGCCCCGGCAATTCCGCCTGTCGCTCGGCAAGCCGTGACAGAGCACTAGGCAGCTATCGAATCCCCTGTCCAGCGCGCTAAGCTATAGGGGACAGAATGCCTGGACCTGCCAACGATAGAACGAAATGGATTGAACCTTTGGCGAGTGATAGCACCAACCTTACCGGCGCTCTGGCGCCCCTGGCTGTCATCGAGGATTTCTGCCGGCAGGTCCTGCTTGCAGCCGGCGCTGACCAGCCAACCGCCGACGCCGCGACACGGGGGATGCTGCACGGCACGCGCTATGGCATCGACAGCCACGGTGTGCGTCTGCTTCCGCATTACGTAAAGGGGTTGACGGAGGGACGCCTCAATCCACGCCCAACGCTCTCGTTGGCAAATGCTTTCGGTGCGATCGCCTCGCTTGATGCAGATAATGCCCACGGCGCCCTTGCGACTTATACGGCCATGGATCGCGCGACGCGCTTGGCCGGCGAGTTCGGGATTGGTGCCGTCGCCATCCGCAATTCCTCACATTTCGGCCCGGCAGGAGCCTATGCGCTCAACGCCGCTGAACGTGGTTTCATCGGTTTCGCCTTCTGCAATTCCGATAGCTTCGTTCGCCTGCATGACGGCGCCATGCGCTTTCATGGCACCAATCCGATTGCCTGTGCCGTGCCGGTCAAGGGAGACAATCCCTGGCTCTTCGACATGGCGACAAGCGCCGTACCCTATAACCGCGTGCAACTCTATCGCAGCCTCGGCCGAAAACTGCCGGAAGGTGTCGCATCGGATGAACGGGGTTACGATACGACCGATCCCGATGTGGCCGACATGCTGGCGCCGCTCGGCGGCGAGTTCGGCTTCAAGGGCGCGGGGCTTGCCGGCATTCCCGAGATCCTGAGCGCGGTGCTTACAGGCATGAAGCTGAGTTTCGATATCGCTCCGATGCCCGGCCCGGATTTCTCGACCCCGCGTGGGCTCGGTGCCTTCGTCATCGCCCTCAATCCAGCAGCCTTCCTCGACATTGAAACCTTCGATGCTGCCATGAAACGCTACGTCGAAACCTTGAAGGCTTCCCCTGCGCGGAACGGCTTCAAGGTGCTCGCGCCCGGTGACCGGGAATGGGCTGTCGCCGCCGAGCGGGAAAAACACGGTGTCACGCTGGACCCTGCGACGGTCGACGCCTTCAGAACGCTTGCCTCCCGTTATCGACTGGTCAGCCCGGCTTGAATGAATGCGGCGGATTGACGCGCAACTTTCCCGATGATAGCTTGAATTAATTGGTCAGGCCAGTTGACCAGTTGTGCGCTTGAGGAGAAGCGCGCCGGGAGGCCACGATGTTTTCGGCAGTTGAATCACGCCGCCTTTACAGGCAGGTGGCGGACCAGATCCGTATGATGATCATCCGGGGCGAACTCGCTGTCGGCCAAAGGTTGCCGGCTGAGCGCGAGCTCGCGGAGCAACTCTCGGTTTCGCGCCCCACGCTGCGCGAGGCGCTGATCGTGCTGGAAGTCGAGGGCTACATCAATATCCGCATGGGCTCCGGTATTTACGTCACGCGTAAACATGCGGCCGAAGGGGCTGGCAACGAGCGCGAACCTGTCGAAGGGCCTTTCGAGCTGCTGCAGGCGCGTGCCATCATCGAATGCGCAATATCAGAGGAAGCCGCAAAGAGCGCCCGACCGGAAGACATTGTCGTTCTCGATGAGGCGCTGAGTGCGATGAGTGGTGTCGTAGACGATGCACGGGCCGTGCTTGTTGCCGACCGCGCCTTTCATACCGGCATTGCCGCAATCATCGGCAACGCGACCTTGATCCGGGTCGCCGGCGAAATGTTCGACATGCGGATGACGCCATATTTCGAGCAGCTTGCCAGCCATTTCGAAGGACCGGTATCGTGGCGTAGCGCGTTGGAAGAGCACCGGGTCATCCGCGACGCGATCGCCGCCGGCGATGCGGCGGGGGCGAAGACTGCCATGCGCACGCATCTGACGAATTCGCAGAAGAGGTTTTCCGAGAGCTTCGGGGAGGAGTTCTCGGGCGAGGATGGGCGCGGCCATGTGGCCGGGCCAAACAAGGGAAAAGTAATCATCTAACCAGAGCTCAGGAGGAGAGAGCGATGAAGTTGAAACTGACAACGATACTCTGCACCGCCGCCGCTATCATGGCGACAACGGCGATCGCCCATGCCCAGACGGTGCTGAAATGGGCGCATGTCTACGAGACCTCGGAACCCTTCCACACGGATTCCGTCTGGGCCGCGGAAGAGATCAACAAACGCACCAACGGTCGCTACAAGATCGAAGTCTATCCGGCCTCGCAGCTCGGCAAGGAAGCCGATATCAACCAGGGCCTCAAGCTCGGAACGGTCGACATCATCATTTCCGGATCAAGCTTTGCTGCCCGCGACTACAAGCCGATCGGCGTCACCTATTTCCCCTATATCTTCCGCAGTCCGGAACACCTGATTGCCTATACAAAGAGCGACGTCTTCAAGCGCCTCGCCAAGGGTTATGAAGACAAGACCGGCAACCACATCGCCGCCGTCAGCTACTACGGCACACGCCATACGACCGCCAACAAGCCGATCGCCAAATGCGCCGACATGCAAGGCCTGAAGATCCGCGTGCCTGACGTTCCGGCCTACCTCGCCATGCCGCGCGCCTGCGGCGCCAACACAACGCCGATCGCCTTTGCCGAGGTCTATCTCGCTCTGCAGAACGGCACGGTCGAAGCTCAGGAAAACCCTCTGACGACGATTGAGGCCAAGAAGTTCTACGAAGTTCAGAAGAACATCATTCTGACCGGGCACATCGTCGATCACCTGAATACGGTGATCTCGAAGACGCTCTGGTCGAGCCTTTCGGACGAGGACAAGAAGATCTTCGGCGAGGTCATGCAGGAAGCCGCCGAGCGCACGACAAAGACCATCGAAGGCAAGGAAAACGGCCTGATCACCACCTTCAAGGAAAAGGGTCTGAGCGTCACCGAGGTCGACAAGGCCGACTTCGAGAAGACTGTTGCGGAAAAGGTCAAGTTCGAGGACTTCGGCTACGAGAAAGCCGATTGGGAAGCGATCCGCGCGATCCAGTAAGAGCCCGAGGGCGCGCGGGAGCACTGCGCGCCCTTCTTCCCCAACCGGAATAAGGCCGATGATGTCTCAAGAAGTCCATACGCAAGTCACCGCCGAGGAGATCGGCCATGAATTCGAAGGGCATGCGCCCACCGCAAACGTCTCGGACTATGCCATTGAAGACTGGATTACGCTGATCGTCTTCTGGCTGATGGCCGGCTGCGTCTTCTTGCAGTTCTTCACCCGCTACGTGCTCAACAACAGCTATGCCTGGACTGAGGAAATCGCCGTCAACTGCCTGATCGGCGTCGTCTTTCTGGGCGCCGTCATGTGCGTGCGCACCTCGCGCCACATCCAGGTGGACGTCTTCTATCACTATATGCCGGCAGGCCTTGCGCGGGTGCTCGCAACGTTCGTCGACATCGTGCGCATCGGCTTCTTCGCTTATGGCTGCTATCTGATGTGGCGCTATGTGCAGATCGTTGCCGACGAGCAGATGGTCACCGTCGACCTGCCGCGCAACATCGTCTTCTACAGCGTGTTTGCAGCCTTCGTGCTGATGCTGATCCGCGCGGTGATCGTCTTCATCGCCAACATGCGCCGCGGCTACTCCGTTCTGGAGCGGCCTGAAGAATTCCACGCTGTCGAGGGTTGACCAGATGCTGCTCCTGCTTGGCTCGTTTCTGCTTCTGATGCTGATCGGTGTGCCCGTCGCAATCTCGATGGCCGTCGCATCCGTGCTCTACATAGTCCTTTACGGCGTGGCGCCCGATATCATCGTCGCTCAGCGCATGATTGCCGGCGTCGAGAGCTTTCCCCTGCTTGCCGTTCCCTTCTTTATCCTTGCCGGTAACCTGATGAACTCGGCGGGTGTCACAGGCCGCATCTATTCCTTCGCGGTCGCGCTCGTCGGCTGGATGAAGGGCGGTCTTGCGCAGGTCAATATCATCGGCTCGGTGATTTTTTCCGGCATGTCCGGTACCGCCCTTGCCGATGCTGCCGGCATCGGCACGATCGAGATCAAGGCGATGAAGGATCATGGCTACCCGGTCGAAGCAGCGGTCGGCGTGACGGCGGCATCTGCCACGCTCGGGCCGATCTTCCCGCCGTCACTGCCTTTCGTCATTTACGGCATGATGGCGAATGTCTCGATCGGTGCGCTTTTCATGGCCGGCATCCTGCCCGGCATCGTCATGACGCTCTTGATGATGATCACCGTCGCCGCCTTCGCTTATGTGAAGCGCTGGGGCTCCGACGCGCCGTTCGATCTGCGGCAATTAATCTCGGCGGGCATGGAGATCGTCGTCGTCCTGCTCGTGCCGCTGGCGATCTACCTGATGATACGATCAGGCGTATCGGTGAATGCCGCGGCCGGCATTGCCCTTGTCGCGCTTCTGGCGGCCGACTGGTATTTCCGCTTCTCCGCCGTCATGGCGCTGATGACGCCAGTCATCCTCATCGGAGGCATGACGATGGGCTGGTTTACGCCGACGGAAGCTGCTGTCGCGGCCGTGCTCTGGTCGCTGTTTCTTGGTCTGGTGCGCTACCGCACGATGACGCTCTCGACGCTTGCCAAGGCAAGCTTCGACACGATCGAGACGACGTCTTCTGTTCTCTTCATCGTCACTGCTGCTTCGGTCTTCGCATGGTTGCTGACGGTGAGCCAGGCCGCCCAGCTTCTTTCCGATGCGATCCTGTCCATCACCGACAATAAGTGGGTTTTCCTGATTTTGGTGAACCTGTTGATGCTCTTCGTCGGCTGCTTCCTGGACACGATCGCGGCAATCACCATCCTTGTGCCGATCCTTCTGCCGATCGTCGCAAAATTCGGCATCGACCCGATCCAATTCGGTCTCATCATGACGCTGAATCTGATGATCGGCCTGCTGCACCCGCCGCTCGGCATGGTACTTTTCGTGCTGTCGCGGGTGGCGAAACTGTCCGTCGAACGCACCACGATGGCGATTCTGCCCTGGCTGGCACCGCTCTTCATCGCGCTGATCCTGATCACCTTCATTCCCTCCGTATCCCTGTGGCTGCCGCAGCAGCTAGGGCTTCTGAAATAGGAGAGTGTGATGGAGACCCGTGTGGCAAGGCTGTATGCAAAGGGCGACCTGCGGATCGAGACGGCTCCGGTCGCAGTCCCCGGTCCGGGCGAGGTGCTTTTGAAAATGGCAGCCGCAGGTATTTGCGGCTCCGACCTGCACTATTACCAGGATGGCGGTTTCGGGCCGGTCCGGGTTCGCGAGCCGATGATACCCGGGCACGAGGCCTCCGGAACGGTGGAGCTGGCAGGAGAGGGTGTTACTCTGAGAGCCGGCACGCTGGTCGCCGTCAATCCGAGCCAACCTTGCGGGTCCTGCGAATATTGCAGGATCGGCATGCCGATTCACTGCCTGGAGATGCGCTTCATGGGCAGCGCGATGCGTCTGCCGCACGAGCAGGGCATGTTCCGGGAATGGCTGGTCGTGCCGGCCAGGCAATGCGTCGAGGTCGGCGCTACGACAACGCCAGCGGAAGCAGCTTGCAGTGAGCCGCTCTCCGTCTGCCTGCACGCCGCTTCGCGCGTGTCTGAGGTTGCCGGCAAGAAAGTTCTCGTGACCGGCGCTGGACCGATCGGCTCCCTGATGGCCGCGGTTGTCAGGCATTTTGATGCCAGCGAGACCGTCATCACCGATCTTGCAGATGCGGCACTCGAACGCGCAAAGGCAATGGGTGCCAGCCGCACGATCAATGTGGCACGGGATCCAGCTTCCTTTGCCGAATTCCAGGCGGGAAAGGGATATTTCGATCTCGTCTTTGAATGCTCTGCAGCCGCCCCGGCGATTCATAGTGCCATTGCGGCGATCAGGCCTCGCGGCACCATCGTTCAGGTCGGCGTCACCGGGGATGTGCCTCTTCCCCTCAACGCCATCGTCGGCAAGGAGTTGCATATCCACGGAACACAGCGGTTTCACGAGGAATTCGCTGTTGCCGTCGACCTGATCTCGCGCCGAAAGATCGATGTACGGCCGATTATCAGTCACAGCCTGCCGCTCGAGGATGCCGTTTCAGCCTTTACCATAGCCGGCGACCGTTCGCTGGCTTGCAAGGTGCAGCTCACCTTCTAGTCGGTCAGACAATTGTCTCTCCGCCATCGACGACGAGGATCTGCCCCGTCATATAGGAGGAGCGGTCCGACACCAGGAACAGGATTGGTTCGGCGATTTCCGAAACGTCAGCCCAACGGCCGAGCGGCACTTTCTCGGCGATATAGCCTTCGATCGCGCCGCGCCCGCCCATCTGCGCGATGAACGGCTCGTTGAACGGGGTGTCGACCCATCCAGGGCAAAGTGCATTCACGCGGATGCCGAATTTTGCATAATCGCCCGCCATCTGCCGGGTCATGGCGATGACGGCGTGTTTGGTGGTCGTATAGGCGATCATCTCGCGGTCGTAGAGCACGCCTGACGATGAAGACGTGTTGAGAATAACGCCCTTGCCGGCTTTTTTCATGATCGGCATCGCAAAGCGGGCGGCCATGAAATGCGCCCGTACATTCAGTCTCCAGGATTTGTCGAAGCCGTCGATCGTAACCTGCTCCAGATCGCCGGCAATCTGCGCGCCTGCGTGATTGTGGAGGATGTCGAGCCGGCCGTGACGGGCGGCGATAGCCGCAATGCCCGCTTCAAGCGCCTTGTCGTCGGTCACGTCGACGACAAGGCTTTCGGCGCTGCCGCCGGCCTCGGCAATCAGGCCAACGGTTTCTTCAGCGTTGGCGATATTGATATCGGCGACGACGACATGGGCGCCTTCGCGCGCCATGATCACAGCACCCGCACGTCCGATACCCGAACCTGCTCCCGTGACGATTGCAACGCGATCCCTCAGTATCATGATATTTCCCCGGTCAGTTTGTCGTTGTCTTTTCGCGCATCAGGAAGCGCGCGATGAAAATGAGGGCGAGCGAGGCGATCAGCACCATCGTCGCGATCGCATTGATTTCCGGCGTCACGCCGCGGCGAATGGAGGCGAAAACATAGATCGGCAGCGTCGTGTTCGATCCCGCGACGAAGAAGGCGATGATGAAATCATCGAAGGAGAAGGTGAAGGCGAGCAGAAAGCCGGCAAGGATCGACGGCATGATCTGCGGCAGCACGATTTGCCGGAAGGTGGTGAACGGCGTGGCATAAAGATCGCTGGAGGCCTCGACGATATCGCGCCCGAGGCTGGCGATACGCGCCTTCACGATCATCGTCACCAGCGCCATGGTGAAGAGCCCGTGTGCGGCTATGATCGAGCCGTAACCGAGCGCAAGCTTGGGCGGCTGGTCGCCCGGCCAGAGGGCGGCGATCACGGGGTTGATGAAGCCGAAGACTTCGACGAGGGCAACCAGCGTCGCAATGCCGATGACGACACCCGGCACGACGATCGCTGCAGCAAAAAGCCCGTCGAAGACGGCGCGCGTGCGGGCACTGAGCCGTTCCATGCCGATTGCGGCCATGGTGCCGAAGATCGCCGCGAGCGCGGCGCTGGTCACGGCGATGATCAGGCTGTTACGCAGCGCTTCCATCAGAAAGGTGTTCGAGAACGCCCGACCATACCATTGCGTCGAAAAACCAGTGAATTCGCTGGCATTGCGTCCCGCATTGAAGGAGAACAGCACGACAAGCGCAATCGGCGTGTAGAGGAACAGGTAGACGAAGGTGACGAGCGCGCGCATCAGATGAGATCCACCTGCCGTGTGCCAGCGACACGCCAGGCGATCCGCATGGCGACAAGCAGAA
Source organism: Rhizobium sp. WYJ-E13 (assembly GCF_018987265.1). NCBI lineage: Bacteria > Pseudomonadati > Pseudomonadota > Alphaproteobacteria > Hyphomicrobiales > Rhizobiaceae > Rhizobium > Rhizobium sp. WYJ-E13. Next base: position 863,605 of record NZ_CP076854.1, read on the forward strand.
CGATGACGACGACGGCAACCAAAGTGACGGCGATTGCCGATCCAAAGGGCCAGTTGCGGGATTGCAGGAAGAGGTCGACAAGTGCATTGCCGATGAAGAATACCTTGCCGCCGCCAAGAAGCTGCGGGATCAGATATTCACCGAGCAGCAGGATCGTCACCAGCGCAACGCCGGTCATCACGCCCGGCAGAGACAAGGGCAGGGTGATGCCGAAGAAGGTCGAGATGGGTTTCGCGCCGAGATCGGCCGAAGCCTCCAGAAGCCGGCGATCCAATTTTTCGAGGCTGACATAGATCGGCATGATCATCAGCGGCAGATAGCCATAGACGATGCCGAGCAGCACGGCGCCGGGCGTATTGATGAGCCGGACGTTCTCTATGCCGACGAATTCGAGCAGATGCGGAATGCCGCGCGCGCCGAGCAGATACATCCAGGCATAGGTGCGCACCAGAAGACTGGTCCAGAAGGGAACGACGACAAGCGAGACGAGCAGCAGCCGGCGCTGCGGACTTGCCTTGACCGCAAGGTAGTAGGCCACCGGATAGGCGACGAGGAGACAGGCGGTCGCTCCGATCGGCGCCAGAATCAGCGTATTGACGAAGGCTGCCGAGCGCGCACCGAGATTGGCGAACTGCTCGAAGGTGAAGGCGGCCTGATAACCGCCTTCCGGCGCTCGCTCTCCGAATGCGAAGACGATGATGGCGATGAAGGGTAGCACCAGGAACACGAACAGCCAGACACTGGCCGGGCCGACAAGGGCAGCAGTAATGAGGCGCCGCTTGGTGGCGTTGGTCAGGGGCATGGCTTAAGTCTCATCCGCCGGATCTTGGAGCTTGACCGGTCTCCCGCGACATGGCGCGAGACCGGAGTTCGGAGAGTGCGTCAGGCTGACTTGAAGCGCGCCATCAGTTCGGCACGGCCCGGATCGGTAAGCGTCACGGCGGCGCCGAATTCCAGCGGGGTGAGGGCGGCTTCGTCCGGATAGACGATCTTATTGGACGTGATCTCCTTCGGCAGCAGCGCGATGACGCGGCTGTCGGTGGTGGGCGCCCCGTTGGCGATGTGCTCCTTCGCCGCATTCTGCGGGTCCATCAGATAGTTGAGCAGTGCATAACCGGCAGCCTTGTTCGGCGCATCCTTGGGGATCGCGTAGTAGTCGGTCCAGATTTCACCGCCGTCGGTGCCGAGGATATAGGCAAGTTCCGGCATGTCGCGATTGAGCTGTGCTCCGTCATTGGTCCAGCACATGGTCAGCCATGCATCGGTGGAGCGCATCGACGGCTGGTAGTCGGAATTGATCGCAAACAGATGCGGCTTGACCTTGATCAGCAGTTCTTCAGCCTTGGCGAGTTCTTCGGCCTTGATCGAATTGAAATCATAACCGAGCGAGACAAGCGCGCTGCCGATCGTCGTCAACTGATAATCATGCACCATGGCGCGGCCATCGGCTTCCGTCTGGGCGATCTCGAAGAAATCCTTCCAGCTCGAAAGCTTGGTCTTGATCTTGGAGGTGTTGACGGAGAAGCCGGTCGTGCCCCAGTTCTTCGGCACGGCATAGGTCTTGCCGTCGATCTGACCTTCCTTGGTGAAGCGCGGGCTTTCGCTCGCCTGGCTGAAATTCGGGATCTTCGAAAGGTCCAGTTCCTCGATCAGGCCAAGCTTGTGATGGGTCGAGATCGTATAGTTGGTCGGCACGAAGAGCGACCAGCCGGAAGCCCCGGCCTGCAGCTTGGCGAGCATCTCCTCGTTCGAACCGAAGACGTTGACCTCGACGGCGACACCGGTCGCCGCCTTGAAGTTCTCGAAGGTCGCCGGGTCATGATAGTTGGGCCATGTGGCGATCGACATCTGCGTGCCGAGATCGTCCGCCGCATGGGCTGATGTCGAAAGCGCGCCCGGGATGCGTGACAGCACGGCCGTTGCAAGGCCGAGGCCGGTGATGCCGAGGAAGTGGCGGCGGCTGACAGAGCCGCGCTTCAGGCGCATGAACTCGTCCATGAAACCTTCGGCGGAAATGGGGAGATTGTCCTTATAGTCCTTGCTCATGATGCTGTTCCCTTGTTTTGGCTTATGCATTCGATGCTGGAAAGACATGGATCGCGGCAGGGTCGAAGCCGAGGAAAACCTCCTCGCCCGGCTCTACGAGATCGCTCTCGTTCATGCTGCGGCGATCGGCGGTGATCAGGAAGTCGCCGAGCCCCGGCACGCTCACGGCATATTCCGCCGACGAGCCGAGGAAGATGCGGTGCGTCACTGTCCCCTTGAATGACGCGCCTGATACCACCGGCTTGCGCGTCAGATGGATTGCCTCAGGGCGAAGCGCAGCGATGACGTCGCCTGAGGCGAGCCGCTTGCCGAAGGCGATCGCCGACCCATCCGCCAGCCGCAACGTCGTGCCGTCGGCTTCCATCGCAGCGGTGATCCGGTTCGTCTTGCCGACGAAATCGGCGACGAAAAGATCGGCCGGCCGGTCATAGACTTCCTGCGGGCTGCCGAGCTGCCGGATGCGTCCGACACTCATCACGCAGACGACATCAGCCATCGACAGCGCCTCTTCCTGGTCGTGGGTGACGAGGACGAAGGTGATGCCGAGTTCTCGCTGCAGGGTCTGCAACTCGATCTGCATCGCCGAGCGCAGCTTCTTGTCGAGTGCGGCCAGAGGTTCGTCGAGCAGCAGAACGGAAGGGCGGTTGACGATGGCGCGGGCGAGTGCCACGCGCTGCTGCTGGCCGCCCGACATTTCATGGATCCGCCGCTTGGCAAAGCCGCCGAGCCGGACCAATTCGAGCGCCTCGGCGACACGGCGGTCGATCTCCGCCGCCCCGATCCTCGGACGCATCTGCTTCAACCCATAGGCGACATTCTGCTCGACATTGAAATGCGGGAACAGGGCGTAGTGCTGGAAGACCATGTTGACGGGCCGGCGATAGGCCGGAACGCCATTCATCTCGCGCCCGTCGATCAGCACCGTGCCTTCGCTCGGCTGTTCGAAGCCGCCGATCATGCGCAGGCAGGTCGTCTTGCCGCAGCCGGAAGGCCCGAGCAGCGCCAGGAACGCACCCTTGGGTACAGTAAGGTTAATGTCCGTTACGGCGGTCACGGCGCCATAGTTTTTCGTGACCGAACGGAATTCGATATCGTTCGTCGAAGCGGATGCCACGTCTGTTCCCTGCGGTTGGTTGGAATGGCAGTCTGTTGCTGCCTCATTGCCACCGTCGTTAAGGAAAGAGTAAGCCTGAGCTTCCCGCGCGGTATATACCCCGAGAGAGGTATTTAGGCGCATAATGTTTCGTGGAAGGTGTATATCCGCTCTGCGCGAATTTGCGTGGAACGACGGAGGGAAAGGGCTAGATGAGCATCGACCTGGAGACGCTGTTTGCCGCCTTCAATACGACGATCGGTAAGCCGGCCATGCCGGATGCCGGTTTCGGCGATACCTTCCGCCAGATGATGGCCGCACTCGTGCGCTTCGACTATGTCGTCGTCTTCGCCTATCGCGGCAAGACGCGGCCGATCGATCTCTACAGTACCTTCGACCGCGAGGAGCACGTCGTTTTCGTCACGCTCTATCAGGCGGGGCCTTACTTGCTCGACCCATTTTATCATACCGCTCGGGAGCGGCGCGAAGGCGTCTTCCGGATGCGCGAACTGGCGCCGGACCGATTCTTCTCCAGCGAATACTATCGCACCTATTACGTCCAGACCGGACTTGCCGAGGAAATCGGCTTCTTCGTGCCTCTGGACGGCGACATCACAGTCGTCCTGTCGTTGATGCGACAGGAGAAGACCGGCGCTTTCCCGCCCGCAGAATTCGCGACGCTGAAGAAGGTCGAACCGCTGGTGGCAAACATGGTGAAACACTATTGGGCTGGACTTGCGCCGAGATTCGACGCGCAGCTTGCCGTAAGAGGTAAAAGCCGCCGCAAAAGCGAGATCATCCCGCGCGCTGACACTGTCTGGAGCGATCTCAACCTTACGGGCCGAGAGACGGCAATCGTCGAACTGGTGCTGCAGGGCCATTCGTCGGAATCGATCGGTCTGAAACTCAATATTTCGACGGGAACAGTGAAAGTCCACCGCCGCAACGTCTACCGCAAGCTCGGCATCTCCTCGCAGACACAACTGCTCTCGCTCTATCTGAAAAATCTGAGCTGACCGATTGCTGCCGGACCTGCTGTTATGGGTGTGCCTCCGCCTCACGCAGCGAAATCAGCCGTCGTGCCGTCTCGTCCCAGAGGATGAGTTTCACGCAGCGGAGGCTGTCACGAATGTTGATACGCCCCAGGCTCGCCAGCTCCGGATAATCCCGCAGGACTTCCGGCAACCTGTAAAACGGCACCCTGCTCGACAGATGGTGGATATGGTGCATGCCGATATTCGCGGTGATCCATCGCAGTGGGCGCGGTAGATCATAATGCGAGGCGCCATGCATGGCGGAATAGGGGAACGTCCATTCCGGAGGCTTGGACCAGTGGGTGTCTTCGAATTGATGTTGAACATAGAACAGCCAGACACCAGCCGATCCGGCAAGCAGAACGATTGGTAAATGGATCAGCAGAAAGGGAACGATCCCGACGGCCCAGATGAGGAGAATAGCCAGCGCAGCGATGCCCGCGTTGGTCGCCATCGTCGAAACCCAGGGCAGCGTCCCGGAGCGCATCATGCCGAACGGCAGTCTTTGTTTGAAGAGAAAAAGATAGGTGGGGCCAATGCCGAACATGACCAGTGGATGCCGATAGAGGCGATAGGCGAGTTTTCCTCGACCTGTCAGAGCGCGATATTCCGCGACTGTCAGCGTGGTGATGTCGCCCACCCCTCTCTCATCCAGATTGCCGGCTGAGGCATGGTGTTCCGCGTGCGCACGGCGCCAATAGTCGTAAGGTGTGAGCGTGAGGACGCCAATCGCGCGCCCCGTCCAGTCATCCCACTGACGCTTTCCGAAGAAAGAACCATGCCCGCAATCATGTTGCAGCATGAAGAGCCGCAAAAGGAAGCCGGCCGCCGGGACAACGAGGATCATGCCGAGCCAATATCCAAAGTGGATCGCGATCCACGCCGCTGCCCATAGAAGCACAAACGGGATCAGGGTTACGGCCAGTTCGTACAGGCTTCGGCCTGTATCTGGCTTCCGGTAATTCGAGAGAATCTTAAGCCAGGCTTTTTCGGCACCGGCGTCTTGGCCGGCCGCTATTGTCATGTTCATGTTCATGTTCATGGTCGGTCGGCGTCTTTCTGTTCAGCAACGCTGCGGAAGAAATGTTCGGCATTCTGGTAGTCATTTTCTGCGCCGATCCGGTCGCCGGCCAAAGACCTCAGCTCGGCAAACTGAAGGTACTGCTTGTATCGATCCAGCAGTCGCTGCCGCGATGATGTAGCATTTCTATCGGCTCGGGCGAAATGGTGTTTTCTCATGATAAATCCGAACCCCGAGGGTTCGCTCCTGATCGTCTGAAAATAACTTGAGCGCTCTGTTCGGCGATCATCCGCCATGACAGCTTGCAACTGATGCCTTGTGTTGGAAGGCTGTAGGCGAGTGTGTCAGCGATCGGCCAAGCGGCGTTGCCGCCAACAGATGGGGTTATTGTGATCTGCAGGGGATCCATGCGCAGAAGCAATCCTCGACTGCGGCTATTACAAATAGCTGATGGGAAGATTGCAAACGTGCGTCGGCAATCGGACGACGAATGCCTGCTTCATTGAGGATGCAGCGCCCTCGGATGTTGAGGTCGTTACAGCAGCATTGTGGCTGCATCAGGTCCAAACAGCCTTTCAAATCGATCCTGATCGAGAGATTCATGCGGCTGCCTTTCGCATCCACTGTTGAGCTGGCGACCGACGCGGGCTATCAGGACGGGCAACATATTATTGGCTCCGAGGCGCATCTCAAAATGATCCCGTTATACCTGGTTACGCATTCCGGCGGATTCCACGCCGATGAGCTGCTTTCGAGCGTCATCCTCACCCGGCTGTTCCCGCAGGCCAAGGTCGTTCGCAGCCGAAATGTCGAATGGATCACGCCTGGCACCGACCGCATCATTTATGATGTGGGCGGGGAATACGATCCCGCAGCAGGCATTTTCGACCACCACCAGCGCGGCGCACCCGCGCGCGAGGACGGACGGCCCTACAGTTCCTTCGGCCTGATCTGGAAACATTACGGGGCGGATTATCTCTCAGCATTGGGCGTGCCCAAGGCGCATGTTTCGTCGGTCCATGCGTCCTTCGACGCCAAGTTCGTCTTGCCAGTCGATCTGACCGACAATGGCGCGCTTGATCCTTCCATTGCGGGCGAGTTGGCTGGCCTCACGCTGCCGGCTCTGCTGGAAACCCTGAAGCCGGTTTTTGATGCCAAGGATCCCGAAGCCGATGACCGCGCGTTCCATGTCGCCCTTTCCATCGCGCGAAGTTTCGTAGAGGCAGGTGTCTTAACGCAGGATGCCAAGCTACGCGCGGAAGCCATTGTTCTCAATGCAATTCACGAGACGGGCCAGGAGCACGTTCTCGAACTGCCGATGGGAATGCCCTTTCGCGCGGCGATCGTAAAGGCGAAGGCCGACCATCTGCTTTTCGTCGTTCACCCCAGGGAAAACGACTGGTGCCTGACGGGCATACGCCGTGCTGATGAGGGTTTCGAACTGCGCGCCGACCTGCCGGCATCCTGGGCGGGTCTTACCGGTCACGAGCTTGAGCGCATCTGTGGTGTCGAAGGAGCAACCTTCTGCCATAAGGGACGCTTCGTCGCGGCCGCAAAGACCCGGGAGGCAGCCCTTGCGATGGCAGAAATCGCCGTAGACGAAGCGCTTTCCTAAAACGACTGCGGACGTGGCGATGTCATGTCATCCGATCCGATAGTGGGTCGACCGGGGGCAATTTGTCGGCTGGCTTGCGTACCGCTTCGCTTGCGATCATGGTCACCGGCATGAAGACTATTGAGGTTATGCAGCGTCCTCGTTTACTGCCGCAGAGGAGCTTTCCGCGCTACGCCTATCTGCCCGGCCGGATGCCCCATCCCGTACGGGATCCGGCAGGGCATAGCTACCAGGTCGAGCCTGTGCCGGTTCTTCCGACACTCGATTCCGATGAATTTGCGTGGGGGGCGGACCTTTTCAACCATGGCTATTACTGGGAAGCGCATGAAGCCTGGGAGGAGATCTGGCAGGTCGCGGAAAGAGGCAGTGCACTGCGTGCCTTGCTCAAGGGCCTGATCCTGCTCTCTGCCGCCGGTGTGAAGATCCGAGAAGGCAAACGCGCACCGGCGATGCGTCATGCCGGCCGCGCTGCCGGGCTGTTTCGTCAACTGTCGAAAATCCCGCATGACGCCTTTTCACACGCACTCGGAATGTCGCTGGCGATGCTTGCTGATATAACCGAAGCATCAGTGAACGCTCCACCGGTCTTGAGGGTGACCATGCCGGGAGAGCCTGAACCGGTCTACGATTTCATTTTAGGGAAATCACGACGCTTTGCGCCATTGGGATTTACAGGCACGTCCGTTTGAGACGGTAACATGGACGATCGTTCTTCGCTCGGTTTTCCGATCATGATGGAATTCTTCAATCTGATGTCAGACAGACGTGCAATTGCAAAAGGCCTTTTGCTTCTCGTGCTCGCCGGTTCTTGCTGCGGGCCATCGTTTGCCGCGGATCAGAAGACAAATCGACCCAGACTGCCGGAGGATGTCCGCACCTTTATAGAGCGTCGTGATGGATGCGATCATTTCCGTGGTGAAGATTCCCCTGATGCGGAGCGCAGGGCGCAAATTGACAGGGAACTGCAACGACTCTGCATCGGAACCGATGCCGAGCTTGCTCGACTGAAGCGCATTTACGCCGGAAATAAAGCCGTCCAGCAATCGCTCGATGACTATGAGGTCAACATCGAAACGGGAAACTAGCTCATCGGTAGTCGAGAAGCGATTGCGTATTGACGAAAAGAGCGGCGGTTAGTTGCGAAGAAGACCCGTAAGAGAGCCACCATGGAGCCAATGCCCGATGACCTTCAAACCTCCATCACGTCTTCAAACGATTCCGGGAAAGTCTGGCGCGCCACCTTCTCGTTGATCACAAGCATCGCCTCATAGGATGTTGGATCGAAATCCTTGTCCGCTGCCACTACTTCCCGCCCAAAGAGCAGGTTTAGTCGGGCGGCGTCCAGATTGCCGCGCTCAAAAGGCTCCGCTCCGAAATGGTGCCAAAGCGCATGCAGGAAGGCAGCATCGACCCGGTGTTCCGCTGAGCCCGGCCGCGCACGGCGAGGCAGGGTTTTGATCGGCGTCACGCCCCTGGGGTTCGCGCGGCGGATGGTGAACTGAATGCCGCTGCCCGGCATACCAGATGGAAAGCCGCGGTGCTTCGTCATGTCTGCAAGCTTGGCCATCGCTGCCTCTCCTTCGCAATCGATCCTATCATTTTTTTAAAGTCGGGCTCGCCGATGGCGACACCCGCAGCCACACGAATAGCGATGTAGGTGCCACTTTACGAGCAAGAATATCACGTCCGATTGGGCCTGGCGTCGCGGCCTGGAAATTCGATGGCATCTCATGTCTGCCGGCCATCGTTACGACTGTCTATGAGGCGACAACACGCCCCAATCTTGAGCTCGAATTGTAGACGATATATTTCCAAACCCGTAACATGATACCTGCTAGTTTTCGATCGTAATCGGTCAAACAGGCTTTGAGGCCGTTTGAGCGCAAGGCACCATGACGAGGCCAGGATGCGAAGACAGCTTCAGCAAGAAATTCTGGATATGCTGGCACGGGGTTCCTCCCTTGAGGACGCCTGCGATCGCATTTGTGAGCATGCTGAACAGCTTGCGGCGGGCGTCCTTTGTTCAATCGTGACTGTTGATCGTGATGGTCTCCTGCATCCCCTGGCGGGGCCAACGATCGCCAAAACCTATTCGGACGCGCTCGATGGAATACCGGTTGGACCTGATGTCGGCTCTTGCGGCACGGCTGCCCATTTTCGCAGGCCGATCGCCGTCACCGATATCTTTGCTGACCCGCTTTGGATCCCCTATCGGTCGCTAGCCGACATCCTTGCAACGGAACATGGCGTCAAGGCGTGCTGGTCAAGCCCCATCCTGCGCAGTGATGGCCGCGTGCTTGGGGCGTTTGGGTTTTATTACAAGGACAATCGCGGCCCAACCCCCGAAGAACGAATGATCGTCGCCGAGTACCTCGACCTTTGCTCACTGGTGCTTGAGCGCGAGGAGGTGAAAGCCGACAATCAAAGGCTGGCCTTCTTCGACAACCTCACCGGCTTCGGCAATCGCGCCAATTTTCTCAAGACGCTGGAAGCAGCCATCGACGGCGGTGCTGGCCCTCTTTCGGTTCTGCTCATCGATATCGATCATCTCGGCCGGGTCAATGACGCTTTCGGGCATGCGACCGGTGACAGGCTGATCCTGGAGGTCGGTCAAACGGTTGCGCGGATCGCAGCCCCGGCGGGCACCTTTAGGGTAGACGCCGATGAGTTCGCGGTATTGATCGAAAATCGTTCCGCGACGGAATTGTCCGCGGTTTCGGCGGAAATTCTACGCGCCATCGAGAACCGGACACCACGGCACAACGAACATCTCCTGCCGATCACGGTCACCTGCGGGGGCGCGATCTCCGAACCGTCCCAGCCACCCGACGTCCCGACTTTTCTGCAACATGCAAATCTCGCACTCCACCACGCCAAGCGGACAGCCAGAGGCGGATTCGTGCTGTACAGCGATGATCTTGCCGGGGCGATCGCAAACCGGTTCCGGGTGCTGCAGACCGTGACGAGCGCCTTGGCCGAAGATCGGATAGAGGCGCACTATCAGCCGATCGTCAGCCTCGCAACGCAGGAAATTGTCGGCCTTGAGGCGCTTTGCCGCATTCGTCTGGACGGAGGGCAGGTCCTCTCAGCCGGCGCGTTCGCCGAGGCGCTGCAGGATCTGTCGATGGGCCACCTCCTGACGGATCGAATGCTGGAGCAGGTCGCGCGCGACATTAGATACTGGCTCGATCTTGGGATGTCGTTTCAATATGTCAGCGTCAACGTGTCGATGGCGGATTTCAATCAGGGAAACCTCTGCGAGCGTATCAAAAGCGTTTTTGCCCACCACCGCACGCCCCTCAAGCACGTTGTGCTCGAGGTGACGGAAACGGTCTATATGGACGAAAAGGACGGTAAGGTCGCACAGGCGATCGAGGAACTTCGCAGGGAAGAGCTACTTGTGGCGCTCGACGATTTCGGCACGGGTTACGCCTCTCTCACGCACCTGCTGAATTTCCCGGTCGACATCATCAAGATCGACAAGACCTTCATCGACCGGATGTCAGACGGACCCGGCTCAGTCATCGTCAAAGCCCTTCTCGACATGTCGACCGGTCTCGGCACCCGCATCGTGGCCGAAGGTGTGGAAACCGAAGATCAGGCGGAGCGTCTTCGGCGCCTCGGATGCCCCTATGTACAGGGATATCTGTTTGGCCGTCCGGTTGATCGCGACAGGACAACCGAAGCGTTGCGAGCTGATACTTTCGCTCTGGCAAGCAAGGCGGGACAAAAGGCCTAGTAGCCCGCCACAGAGATTATGACGGTTTGTCTTATCGTAGAATGGGCAGGGCTTCTGGTGGGATGAGAAGTTGGATGCTGCGTGCGGCTCCTGGCACGCGGGATATAAAGCCCGCCTTCTCGAGGGTCAGCACCATCTGGTGAACAGACGGAGCCGTAACACCGAAGTGGCGCCGCATGTCGGCTTCGGCCGGAGGCTGTTTGAAGATGCGGCTGTAGGCGTAGATGAAGGCCAGGTACTGGCCTTGGATCTGCGTAAGGCGCCGTCTTGCCGTTGCGGCTTGCGGGTCAAGTGGGGGACTCATTTTGGGATTCATCTGCGTCTCCACGCTGAAGGAGGTGTCGATGAATATAAAGTTTCACATAGAGCTTAGCCAATCGGAACGTGACCAACTGGCCGCTTTGTTGAGCGGGGGGTGCCACAGGTCTCGCAAGATCAAGCGCGCCCAGATCCTGGTCGCAGCGGACGAAGGCTTCAGCGACGAGGTGATCGCGGCAACCTTGAACGTCAGCGGATCGACGATTTACCGGACCAAGCGCCGGTTTGTGGAAGCCAATCTGGAAGGGGCACTCAGCGAAGAACCGCGTCCGGGTGTTGAGCGCAAGCTATCGAGCAAGGAGGAGGCGCTGTTGGTAGCGACCGCTTGCTCAAAGCCGCCGCCCGGGCGAGCCCGCTGGACCCTGGAGCTTCTGGCCGATGAGATGATCCGGCTCACCGACCATGACGAGTTGTCCTCGGAGACCGTGCGTCGCCGGCTGGCTGAGAACCATCTCAAGCCTTGGCGCAAAGACATGTGGTGCATCCCAAAGATCGATGGGGAATACGTCGCGCGCATGGAGGATGTTCTCGACCTCTACGCAGAAACGCCTGATCCACAAAAGCCCGTGGTCTGCTTCGACGAGAGCCCGACCCAACTCATCGGCGAAGTGCGCGAACCCATTGCGGCCAAGCCTGGCCAGCTTGAACGCCACGACTGCGAGTATCGCCGAAACGGCACGGTCAATTTGTTTGTCTTCATGGACGCCCACCGGCCCTGGCGCAGGGTCAAGGTCACTGATCGGCGAACCAACCAAGACTTCGCCGAGTGCATGCGCGAACTGGTCGACGTCGATTATCCCGACGCCCCGATCATCCGCGTGGTGATGGACAACCTCTCCACCCATTCCGCCGGCGCGCTTTACGACGCATTTCCCGCCCCGGAGGCTCGAAGGGTGCTGAAGCGACTGGAGTTCCACCACACGCCCAAGCACGCCAGTTGGCTCAACATGGTCGAGATCGAGATCGGTGTCCTGCGTAGCCAATGCCTCGACCGTCGTATCGACAACAAAGAAACCATCATCGCCGAAGTCGCAGCCTGGGAGCAGCAACGCAACACCCATGGCGCAAAGATCCAATGGATGTTCACAACCGAAAATGCTCGCCAAAAGCTCCGCAAAGCTTACCCCGTCAAAGAGTCATAATCTCTGTGGTGTGGTACTAGCAGCCCGTGGCCTTGATGACGCGCTGACCATCACACGCGCCAGATAGCTCGATTACCGCGACAACAGTCGTGCCGCCATTACTCTGCAGCCTCGTTGCTGCGTTCGAGGTAATGCCCATTCAGGAAGGAGCGGTAGGCGCCTGCGATACCCTCCCTCAGCCCTATCTTCGGCGACCAGCCGAGAGCGCGGAGTTTGTCGACACTCATGAGTTTACGTGGAGTGCCATCCGGTTTGGTGAGGTCTCGCCTGATTTCGCCTTCGAAGCCGACGACCTCCGCGACGAGCTCTGCCAATTCGAGGATGGTAATGTCTTCGCCTGAGCCGACATTCACGTGACTTTCGGCGGAATAGGTCTTCATGAGATAGACGCAGGCGTCGGCACAATCGTCGACATGCAGGAATTCGCGTTGCGGTGTTCCGGTACCCCAGATGCACATGTCTTTCTGACCGCTCATCTTGGCCTCATGCGCCTTGCGTATCAGCGCCGGCATGACATGGCTCGAATCGAGATCAAAATTGTCGCCCGGTCCATAAAGATTGGTGGGCATGGCCGAGATGAGATCACTGCCATGCTGTTTTCGATAGGCAGCGCAAAGCTTCAATCCGGCAATTTTGGCGATCGCATACCATTCGTTCGTGGGTTCGAGCGATCCGCTCAGAAGTGCCTCCTCAACGATCGGCTGATCGGCGAACTTCGGATAGATGCAGGACGAACCCAGAAACATCAGTTTTTCGACGCGAACCCTATGAGCTGCGTGGATGACGTTAGCCTGGAGGATCAGGTTGTCGTAGAGGAAGTCGGCCGGATAGGTATCATTGGCGAGAATACCGCCGACCTTCGCGGCGGCCAGGAAGACGGCGTCGGGACGGTTCTGTCCCATCCAGGCTTCCACCTGATCCTGTCGTCTCAGGTCGACCTCGGCGCGCGTGGCCGTCAAAATCTCGCAGCCCTCGGAGGCGAGACGTCGCACGATCGCGGAGCCCACCATGCCGCGGTGGCCTGCGACATAGACCCTCTTTCCGGCAAGGCCGTAGATCACCTCAGGCATGGACCAAGCCCTTGTTCGCACCGACCGTCGGAACATTTCGTGCCATGACTTTCAGGTCTTCGCGAACCATCTCCGAAACCAGTTGATCAAGACTGGTCTCATGTTTCCAGCCAAGCTTCGTATGCGCCTTCGTCGGATCGCCGAGCAGAAGATCGACCTCTGTAGGGCGAAAATAGGTCGGATCGATCTCCACCACACAGCGGCCGGATATCGTGTCGTATCCCTTTTCCTCGACACCCTCCCCACGCCAATCGATCGGCATGCCCACCCTGACAAACGCCTTTTCGACAAAGGAGCGAACCGAGTGCGTTTCGCCGGTCGCAAGAACATAGTCCTCCGGTTCGTCCTGCTGCAGCATCAGCCACATGCCGCGGACATATTCTCGTGCATGCCCCCAGTCGCGCTTGGCGTCCAAATTGCCGAGATAGAGCCGGTCCTGCAGGCCAAGATGGATTGCAGCGGCCGCCCGGGTGATCTTGCGGGTCACGAACGTTTCGCCGCGGATCGGGCTTTCATGGTTGAACAGGATGCCATTTGAGGCATGCATGCCATATGCCTCGCGATAATTGACCACGATCCAATAGCCATAGAGCTTGGCAGCCGCGTAGGGGGATCGGGGATAGAATGGCGTCGTTTCGCTTTGGGGAACTTCCTGCACCTTGCCGTAGAGCTCGGAGGTGGACGCCTGATAAAAGCGGGTCTTCTTGGTCAGGCCCAGAAGGCGAATTGCTTCAAGCAGCCGCAGCGTTCCGGTTCCATCCGCGTTAGCCGTATATTCCGGCGTTTCGAAAGAGACTTGGACATGGCTTTGTGCGGCAAGGTTATAGACCTCGTCGGGCTGCGTTTCCTGAACGACCCGGATGAGATTGGTTGAATCGGTCATATCCCCGTAATGCAGGATAAAGCGAGGGTTCTCGACATGCGGATCCTCGTAGAGGTGCTCGATACGATTGGTATTGAAGGACGACGAGCGCCGCTTGATGCCGTGAACGATATAGCCCTTGTCCAAGAGCAATTCGGCCAGGTATGCGCCATCCTGTCCGGTCACGCCGGTAATCAGCGCAACTTTCCTGTTATTTCTCATTCCGGTATCCATGGTCGCTCTCCAACTCGAATACTAACGCTATCTTGGATGCTGGTGGTGTAGGTAAGGCGCGAACGCCGATGAATTTCTCTGGCCATCCGGCGTTCTTTCGCTGATTTATATCGTCGTTTTGTAGTATTTCATCAGCGATCTCGAGAACAACTCAGAATCGCCGAACGTATAAAGGGCATGCTTTCTTGGCTTTACGCCGTTTATCGCGATGGAAATTTCCGGGCTGCGTGAAGAAGCCCTCAACTGCTGAAGGCAAAAATCGACGGCTCGGCGGCTGGTTTTTGCCCATCTGACGACCATGAGCGTCCTCTCCGCGATCGCTGTCAGATGCATCGTATCGGTGGAGGCAAGCACGGGCGCACTGTCGAAGATCACAACCTGGCCATTTGCCCGGGCCATTTCGATCAGTTCCGCAAGATCGGCCAGACGGGTATGCCGTAGGTGGCTGGGTTTGCCGGCGGGAATGAAGTCGATACCGCTTGGATGATGATAGATGATGTCGTCGATCTCAGCCTGTCCGCTCATGAAATCGTTCAGTCCGCGCTTGAGTCCCGACTTGAAAAGCGAGTCGAGTTTTCCGCGCCGAAGGTCGCAATCGACGAGCAGCACGGGGGTTCCGTTGGCTGCGAGTTCGATGGCCAGCGATCCGGCGACAAGCGATTTGCCCTCGCCGCTATGGGCGGACGTGACGACAATGCTGGCCGGAAGCTTCCCGCCATTGGTTTGTTTGAGCGAAATCATGACGGTGCGAATTGCTTCGTCGAACATGCCGCCTTGAATTTGTCCAAAGAGGACCGACGGATTTCGCCGGGTTGCCTGACTCAGACGTGGTATGAAACCGGCAGGCACGAAGCGTCCCATCCCGACCAGTTGGTCGAAGCTGCGGACAGATTTGTCCATCATTTCTACAGCGAAAGCGGCCGTTGCAGCGATCGCGGACGAAGCCACAAGAGCACCGATCAGATAGAAAAGCCGGCCTCGTCCTTGTGGCATGAGTGGTACCGTAGCCGGCGACAGAACTTCAACTTCCGCGCCGGGCAGCATGGCTTGTGCCGCAAATACCCGACGCTGTTCCTCCAGCCTGTCCAAGGCTGTCTGTTCCCTATCGGCGACGCGCTCCAGTCGCGCCAGCTCGATTTTATCAAGTGTGGAGTGAGACCGGAGATTGTAAGCCGCCGCCAGCGCGGATCGGACTGTGCTGTCTTCACGATCAAGCGCAGCAAGCTTGGCGCGCAGCGATTGAACATAGCGATCGACGGCGGTGCCGAGATCGGCGCGTGATTTGACAATCTTTGCACGCAGATCGACGACCGGCTGGGCGTCGCTACCATATATGTCGAGAAGACGCTCGAGATCCTGTTGCTGTGCCCGAAGGTCACGTTCCATTGCGCTGATACTGTCGGGGATGGAGTCATTCTGCGTGGCGAGCGAGGCGTCTCCGGCCGCCTCCAGGGTGGTGATTACTGCTTTTATATCGACGCGGTCCTGTTCAATTTTTGCCTGCCGGTCGCTCAGTTCCATAATGGATTTGATCTGTTCGCTCTGAGCATCGTCATTCGGGACGATGCCCGTGGTTTTTTGATATTCGTCGGCGGCATTGCGCGCCGCATCGGTGCGGCCCTGCTGCTCCGCTATACGCTGTCGAAGCCACCCTTCTGCAGCATCCAGACGATTGCGAGCGCTTTCTTCCCGCTCTTCAAGGTAAATATCGATCAGGCGATTGGGCACAGCGGCCGCCAATTCGGGTTCATGCGTATCGAATCCGATTCGGATAACACCGCCCGGGCCGTCCCGGATCACCTGGAGCGCCTTGTAATATTCCTCGATAACCGGCTCGAGCCTGTCTTGCTGCGGCA
This sequence comes from Rhizobium sp. WYJ-E13, assembly GCF_018987265.1. NCBI lineage: Bacteria > Pseudomonadati > Pseudomonadota > Alphaproteobacteria > Hyphomicrobiales > Rhizobiaceae > Rhizobium > Rhizobium sp. WYJ-E13. Next base: position 879,635 of record NZ_CP076854.1, read on the forward strand.
CGGACGGCTTACCGCTGTCGATCAACTGCCGCAGACTTGCCTTTATCTCGCTGATGAGGGACGGTTGACGCAGTGCCGGATTGAATTCCGACCGCTCGTCGAGCCGCAGATCCCGAATAACACGTTCCGCCACGCTCCTGGACCGCAGCCGCTCGGCTTCCGATGCGACATTCAAGGGGTCATTGCCGCTGTCGTCGCTGTTCACCGATTTTGCCAGCGGCGCGTGGATCATAAGCCGGGACTCGGCATGATAGCTCGGCTGCATTCCCAGGATCATCACGGTGGCAACCGTCATCGTCATCACCACCAGGCATACGATCATCACCATCCGGCGGCGGAGCAGGCGCAAACCGGATGCCAGATCGAAATCATCCGATCTCGTCTCTGCTTGAAACCGGGGTTCATAGTGCATCGTTCTGATAGGAACATTCCGATCTGGCGGAAAAGTCGAGATTGTCATGATGCGCTAACCCTTGCTTGAGGTTGCGTGGAGATGGCCTCGTAGAGTTTTTCGATCGACCGCATATATGCTGTCATACTGAAATGGTTGAGGTAGTGGACGCGGCCTTTGTTGGAGAGCTCAGCGCGCATTTCAGGGTCCGTAACGAGCTTTGCGAGGGCCGCAGCCAGAGCATCCTGGTCCCCGACAGGGACGAAGACACCGGTTTTGCCGTCGGAGATGACCTCCTCATGCGCTCCAACCCGCGTGGTGACGACGGCAAGGCCGTGGGCCAGTCCTTCAATGACCGCCATAGCCAGGCCTTCGGCATGCGAAGGCAGGACGAGAATATCGGCGCGGGCGCATAAGTCCTTGATCTCGTCGGCCCCAAGCCAACCAGGCATCTCCACCAGATCGGATAGCCCCATCGCGGCGGCTTGGCGGCGGTAGTCCTCGACCGGTCCGTCGCCTGCCAGCACGGCACGCCACTGTAACTCTTTCATCGTCGGATGGCTGAGCGCCAGCAACAGCTCCGGCACGCCCTTGCGTTCGCTCAAACGGCCGAGAAAGACGATGAGTGGCGTCTGGCCGGCAGGAAGCCTGCGCCGCTCGCCGGGATCGGGGACACAATTGTGGATGACGACGACGCGGTGACCGTCTACGCTGAGAAGCGTCGTCAGCGTCACGTGATCACGCTGGCCAAGCGCCACCACGCAATCGGCATTTTGAAACATCCGCCGAATGAGCGCTTGTTGGCGTGGAGAACGGGCAGCAAAATCGCTCGCGTAATCATAGTCGTGCAAATGCAATATGTGAGAGCAGCCCAGCACACGGGCGGCCTCCGTCAGGATCAGCTTTCGTGATGTGCTGCCGCGACCTGCGACATGGATATGGTGAATACGTGCGGGAGCAGCGATCCGATCCCTAGCCATCGTCAGGATGGCGCCCAGCAGGCGCAGGGACGATGTCGCCGCGGACCATCGAGGCCCTCTGGTGTCGGTGACGAAGTGCGTTGCGCCGGCTTGTCTTGCAGAACTGGTTATATAACCGACCAGCCTGCCGATCCCACCGCCATTCTCGCAGCCGCCCGGGACATAGTGGCGTACACTTGCCATTTGAGCTCTTTCCGCCGATGCCTTCATCAGCATGATCGGACGACCTCGCGATAGACGGCTGCAGCCTGGGCTCCAACCTGCTCGGGTGAATTCGGTCCCCTGGCCCAGGCAAGCGCGTTGGCGCCGAGATTGTTTCTGAGTTCGCTGTTTTCGGCCAATGTGCGGATGGCCTTTGCGAGGTCTTCCGCATCTGCGGGCGAGACCACGATTCCAAGCCCATTCGGCTGAACCGTCGCGCGCAATTCGCCGACGTCGGTGACGATGACAGGTTTGCCGAAGGCAGCGGCAAGGTTGAGTACCCCGCTTTGAGAAGCTTCCGTATAAGGGAGCACAACGATATCGGCATCGAGGAAAAGCTGCGCAACTTCAGCATCTTCAATGAATCGGTTGCGGATATCATAGCGACCGGCGTCCCCCATCAGTGGTTGGAACAGCCAGGGGTTGTCACCGCGGCCCGCGACCGTAATGCGCAGGTTCGGAAGCGCATCCTTGAGCATCGCTTCGGCGCGGATCAAATGTTCCAGGCCTTTGTAAGCAAAGATCCGTCCGAAAAGCAGGACGCGCAGAGTTCCATCGGCTTGGCCTCGCGCCAGATTTTGCTGCCGGGCGAGTTCTGCGTAACGCTGTATGGCGGGGTGCGACAGCACATGGACGCAGTCTGGAGATTTCGAATATCGATCGAGCGCCATCCGCTTCAGCTCTTCACCATGAACGACGAGGTGTCCGGATTGTCTCGCCATCAACTCCGGCGCCCATCCAGGCAGGGTGCGGGTATCGGAATCTCCCGGATGTACATCGACATCATGGACGGTGGTGATGAGCGGGATCGGCCGCCAGAACGGAGCGGCGAAATTCAGCCAGAGCGTACTATTGCTGAGCAGATGAATAACGTTCGGCTTTTCGTTCCGGATGAGTCGGGTCAACTGATGCAGGAACCAGGGATTGGAGAGCGAACGGTGCCGCGGCCAGTCCAGCAGGTGCAGATCGATTGCCGGATCGAACCAGGACGCAAGATGCGCGTAGCGTCGGCGAGGGACGCCGAGTACGACATCAAGGTGCCGCGCGACGCCGCCGGCGAAGGCGATCGTGTAATCTTCCAGTTCGGAAACGAGCAGCAGCGCCTTCATTTCGCTGCCTCTGATAAGCCGATGTCCCGGCCGAACCGGGGGAGATTGCGGACTGAACGCAATGCGTCGCGTGTGCGTCTGAGCACGTTTGGCTCGCCAGCGAAAAACAGCCCTTCGAAGGCAAGCTTGATGCGGGTACGCACATCGGCGCCGGCCAGCTCCGCCGATGCCACCCAGTAGGGATAGTGATCCGTCAGGCTTAACCGTGCCGGTATCTCGTGGATTGAAAGAAACCTGTTTGTCGCTTCGACGGTGCGCTGCCAATGGGCCATTCTCCGTCGCAACATCGCGGCATCATCGACCGGCCGATACCAGTTGTTGTTGTGGATCCGGTAGAAGCCGAGTGAATCCGGCAAAGACGCGACGTCCCCGAGAAACGGATAGATCCCCGTGAGCCATGCATCGGCCGAAATACGGAACTGATCCGGGATCGGTCCTGCAGCATCCCACGCGCTGCGCCGAACCGAGATGGCTGAGGTCATCGGGAAGGGCCACCAGCCGGCCGATCTCGTCAGCAGTGCCGAGAGATCTCCGGAACATAGCGTGCGGGGGATCGGCTTGAGGGTTGACGATCCATCGATCGAAACCGGCTGAAGTCGATGATAGACAAGCGATACCGCAGAATCCGACTGGAAGGCAGCGCGTGTCGCCGACAGTTTGCCCGGAGCCCACCAGTCGTCCGCGTCCAGAAAACACAGGATACCGCCGCTGCTAAGCTTTACCGCAGCATTGATCGCGGCTGCCTGCCCCGAATTTTCCTGGAAGAGTACCTTCACCCTGTCATCATATGCTTCCAGTACGGCGCGCGACCCGTCGCTCGATCCATCATCGACGACGATGATTTCGACGTCGGGAATATCCTGGCTCAGGACGCTGTCGATCGCCCGTCCGACGAAACGGCCATAGTTGTAATTGTTGATGAGAACGCTGATCCCTGACTGCTCCATGACGCCCTCAAGCGGCTTGCAGCACGACAAGGCGGTGCAGCAGCATGGTCGTGATATCGTCCGGGAGGCAGGCCCCGCCATCGCCCCCATCCCTTGGGGTCTCGCGGATCGCTATATCAGGAGCGCTCACGTGCCCGATCTGGTTTTTTTTGGGTAGAGACGGTGAGGCAGGCGTTGACGCCGCCGCGACCGGTGAAGCTCTCGTCGTGGAGCATGCCGAACCAGGATCATAACGCGAAACCATAGCAATCCCAACCTTCCAAGCATCGCTGCGGACAGCCTGCGTCGGAACCCTCAATTCGCCAAAAAAAACGTGGCGCAACGTGGCGTGCTTTGCTGTCTGCACCTTTGCAAGCTACCGGCGAATGGAGATGGGTAAAATCTGCTCTTATGGGCAATCCCGCAGGCTTAGGGCCTATCCTTTGGGGTAGGTTCCAGTCGCCTGCTTAAGCGTAACCACGTCTTTGGGTGATGGGTGCCTGCATTAGGCGTAGCCGCGTCGTCATTTGCGTGAGTTGACTGCGCGGATATCTGGATGGTTGTTCTTGTGAGGAGCGTAGCTGTGAAAGGAGATACATGCCTTTCCAGGCTGACGCGATCAACAGCCGCTCCTTTGGCCAGCTCGGCAAGGACCGACAATGAGCATATACGGTCTTAGAATTACAAGCGGGCCGGCCATCACTTGGCGAAGCATAGAATGCTGGGGAGCCGGTATATGCCTCTTCCTGCAGACGGGCGCGCTTTTTCCGCTTTTACTATCAGATCCGGACGGAGGGTTGAGCGATCACTCCAAGTCGCTGCTGCGCCTCGTCAGCCTACCCGTGTATGCATTTACAATAATGATCCTGACAAGAAATCTACCGCTCTTCCTCATGGCGCTGAGACGCAATCTGCTCCTCCCCCTGATCACCCTGCTGCCGTTTTTGTCCATCTTGTGGTCGATCAGTCCATCGCTCAGTCTGCGGCGCGCAGTCGGCCTGTTGTTTACCGTGCTTCTTGCCTACGTGCTGGCAATGCGCTTCACGCCGAGACAGCTGCTTTTGCTGGTCTTCGCGACTTTGGGAACGTGTATCGTACTGAGCCTGGCGATGTTCGCAGTGGCGCCTCATCTTGCCCGTATGCCCATGGACAGCGAGATGCGGGGCATCTTCATCAACAAGAACAGCCTCGGCTGGTATTCGAGCATCATGATACTGGCGGCGACTGTCGTGCTGATCGACGGCACTCTCGGCTTGCGGCGAACCGCATTTATTCTGCTGGCTGCGAGCGGGATTTGTCTTGTTGCTTCAGGATCGATGACTGCGACGATTGCGACTGCCTCGGCATTTTGCCTGATCGGATTCTATTCAGCCCTGCAGAGAAGCAGCGGCATCGGTCGCATCCTCCTCATCCTGCTGTTCGTTCAGCTCGCGGCTGGCCTTCTCATCTCGCTTCACGAGTTCCTGGTTCCGTTCCTCGAAGCGCTCGGTAAGGACGCCACTTTGACAGGTCGCGTACCGTTGTGGGAGCTTGTCGACCGCCAGATTGCCAGCCACTTGATGTTCGGCTTCGGCTATCAGGCGTTTTGGACGGAAGCTAACCCCGGAGCATGGTCCATCTGGTCCGAAATCCTGTGGATGGCGCCTCACGCCCATAACGGTTACCGCGACGCGATGCTCAGTTTCGGCATCATCGGCACGGCCTTCTTTGTTCTGCTGCTTTTGCGTGCAGTGCGCCAGGGGGCGATTCTTCAATGCCGCGATCCGCAATATGGCTGGCTCTGGCTCAATGTCTTCACCGTCATGATCTTGGTGATGAACCTGACCGAGAGCATTTTTCTGATCCAGAATGATGCCATTTTCATTCTGTTCAGCACGGCTCTCATCATGTTCTCGCTGCATGTGCCCGTCGTCTCGGCAGAGGCCGATCAAGGGTGGCAGATGCCCATGACAGCGCCGGATCCATCAATCCCATGAGACCTCGCTTCACACTGTCCTGTTGCGTACTGCTTGCAGCGCTCTCACCGCGCCTGGGTCATACTTCGTCGCTGAGTTCGGACGCAGACGCGCCCGACATCATGCGTAAGGCAATCCAGGCAGCGACCTGCGCCGAGGCCGCGCCAGGCGCATTGTCGGACGAACTCAAGGGAATTCTCTCTGGTGATGCGGTGACCGGCACAGCCGCGGGACGCACGATATTCTATGTGTCGCCCGCCGGCAAAGACACTTGGAGCGGCCGTCATCCCGAACCAAATGCCACGGACGGCCCCTTTGCCAGCATCGAGCGCGCGCGCGATGCTGCGCGCGAAGCAGGGGGGCAGCGCATGATTGCCATGGAGGGTGGAGATTATTATCTAGCCCGCCCCGTTGTCTTCGATGCCAGAGACAAGGGTCTGGTCATCACGGCGAGATGCAACCAGACACCTGTCCTGCATGGCGGTCCACTTGTGAATAACTGGGTGTCACAGACTGCCGGACGCTGGACGGCGCCATTGCGCTTGCCGACGGACGAGGCCGTCGGTGATCTCTTCGTCAACGGGGTTCGCCAGACCCTGGCCCGTTTTCCGAACGCTCCTTCCGACGGAGATCCGCGCAAGGGATGGCTGTTTGCCGCCAAATGCAATCCGGCGATTGACCAATGGGAAGGCAATACGCGCTTTTGCTATCATGCCGGCGACGTCCCGACGCTTGAAGGCGCATCAGGGCTTGTCGTCAACATTGTCGGTGGCTTCAAGCCTGGAAGCCAATGGGGCAGCGACACACTGCCGGTCGTTTCGATCGACGCTGCAACGCGGACCGTTCAAACCAAGGGCACCAGCTACTTCTTCACTGCAGAAGGCAGCCGCTATTTCTTGACAGGAGCAGCGTTTCTCGACGCGCCCGGAGAATGGCGCTACAATGTTGCAGCAGGCCAGCTCGACTATATCCCGGCCGAGGGACTGTCACCTCATTCTACTGTTGTGGCCGGTGTGCTGCCGACATTCTTCCGGCTGGAGAGTGCCGATGAGATGGTCGTATCAGGGCTCCAGTTTCGTGACGGAGCGCCTGAAGGCAGCGGTAAGTTCTATACCGATACCAGAGGGTTCGGCGCCATACGGCTTGAAAACGCCAACGGTGTCAGGCTGCTCGGAAATCTCGTCGAAAATGTCGGCGTCGGCATCCATGTGTCTGAGAGCAGCGATGTTCTGATTGCCGCTAATGTGATCGGAGATATCGCCGGCAACGGCATCTATGTCGGCACCACCTATGGCAGCTTCGGCAAATCGAACGACGTCAGAATTCTGTCGAACCATATCCATGACATCGGAAAGGTCTATTTCGAGACTGCAGGCATATGGTTCCAGGCAGGCGACGGTATCCGGATCGCCAATAACCTGATCGAAAATACCGCACAATTCGGGATCGCCGGCGGCTCCCTTTGGGGCACCCAGGATGCAGTCCACGACGCGATCATCGAACACAATGTCGTGCGCAACGCCAATCAGCAGACAGCCGACGGCGGCGCCATCAAGATGATGGGCGAGCAGGCCGACCTGCTGAACAGCACCATCCGCTACAATCTCGTCACCGGAACAGGGCACCTCATGAACAGGGCCGATGGCACTTTCTGGCCTGCGGGATACGAAAATATCAATGAATGGCCGTCTCCGATCAGCTGGGCGATCTACACTGATGGCAAGGCGAGTGGCGTGCGCATCGAAGGAAACACTCTTTCCGGCAATGTCTGTGCGATCGGCATCAACGGCGGCTGGAATAACCTGGTGACAGGAAACACCATCTCAAACGGCTCGGGCGCGGCCTTCCGCGTGGACGACGGCACCGGTTGGGGATGGCATCCGCCGTGGGCCGTCCCCAACCGGATAGAGGACAATATCGTCTCGATCGATAACAGCAACGGGGTCGCAGCCTTCGTCTACGCGCCTGATCACGGGACTGGATCCGTACAGTTCGCGCGCAACCGCTACAGCGGCAATCTGAACAACAAGAGCTTTCGGATCGATCCGGCGATCATGCGCTGGGGTGTTTTTGGCAGCCTGGCTGATCTTCAGAGAGCCGGTGCGGACCGGGACAGTGTTTTCCACTCGTCCCAATGATTGATAGCGCCGAGATGACCGGCAACGGAGCCGCATGACCTGCGGTGCGCGCCGGCATACGGCAACTGGTGACGATGCGCTCGTTCCTGATCCGCGAAAGCCGTGCCCCGGCGGTTCAGTGCGATACGGGCATCCCGATAATGGGCGGGACAATATTGTTGACCGTGAGCTGCGCCAATACCTCTGCGCTGAGCGTGCCCCGAACACCGGGATGGCGATGGCGGCCTTCCTCGGCATAGGAATAGGTCTCCGCCTCTGACGGACCAAATGTCATGAAGACCGCGATACGGTCAGGCGTTCTGCCGAACCGTCGGATGATCGATCGTGTTGAAGTGAAAGCCCGCTGAACATCCAGGCGAAACCACGGTCCGATCCGCTGACATAGCTTGCGCAGACCCCTGTCAACGAGTGTCGGCATTTGCCCCGCATGTTCGATACGCACATCGAAGATGATGGCGTCGCCCGCGCGTACACCAAGGCTCTTCGCCGGCAAGCCCTGGGTCAGGCCCTTGAGATGGGATCTTGGTCGAACCTTCAATGTCAATCGCGAATTTTCGGCCTGATCCTGCAGGTAGAACGCGATCTTGTAGACCCTGAAACTCTCGTCCGAGAAGATACTTCCATCAACGCAGCGAGGATGGTGAGGTACGTCGTTATGCCACGACGATGTCGTGTTGATCATGAGATCGCATTCACCTGTAAGGACGGCATCGAGCGGTTGCGTAATTTCCTTGAGACGATTGAGGATCGTGTCGGAAGTCATGAAGCTTGCGACTTCCTCTACGGCATACATGGCATGAAGCTGAAATTTCCCACCGTACAGATACTTGCCGCCGGACCTCAGATACTGTTTGGCGACCCGCCGTAATGTTTCCACCTGCTGAGGCGTCAGGACGTCTCTGATGACGATATAGCCATCAGCGCTCAAATCGTCCTGCAGTCGGCTGGTCATGCCGGGTACCCTTGAAGGCTCTCTGGCCGGCACCCGTAATTCGTCTGTTGAATTCACCGCTGTTGAATTAACCATTGTCTCTCTCCTTTAACTTTATCGCGCGCCAATCTCCACTAGCTATGGTTGTGCTAGAGCGACTGTCTTCTATGTCTCGGCGAAGGTCAAACTGCTCTTTTCGGGGTAACGCTTATCAAAAAGGGCAATGAGGCATACCCTGGGGATACCGACTTACTTCGAATATTGTAACTTATTTCTATATCTGACGCAGAAATGTGAAGTCTTTCTACGTCCAATAGCTGGACTTGAAAGTATGGATACACGCGGCTTGCCAGCATATTCTAGAAACAGTTTCAGTTGGCAAAAGCGTAGATCATGAGAAATTCAGCAGCAGCCAGAGGCCAGACTTCAGGCTTTCATCCAAAGGGCTCCCTGGAGTGGACGAATGTCCTTGGTGTTCGAATTTCGGCAGTCAATCTCAAGAGTGCGACCGGACTGATCGAAAAGGCGATTGAAGACGGCAAGAGAGAATATGTGTGTGTTCGTGACGCGCACGGTGTCGTGCGGTGTCAAAAAGATCCCGAACTTCGATCTATCCATAATCGTGCATTCCTCGTGACCCCCGACGGCATGCCGTTGGTGTGGGCGTTAAGACATGCTGGCCACGTGGAGAGCGACAGGGTCTACGGGCCGGATCTGATGCTATCTGTTTTCGAGGCCGGCAGATCGAAAGGCTTGCGTCACTTCCTCTACGGCGCAACGACCCAGACGCTGGAGCAGCTGGAGGCTCGACTTATCGCAAAATTCCCGGAAGCCCGGATCGTCGGCTCCTATGCGCCGCCCTTTCGTGACCTCTCGCGGCAAGAGGAAACGGATATTGCTGACCGGATCAATCTGTCAGGCGCGGATATCATCTGGGTCGGGCTGAGCAGTCCCAAGCAGGAACTCTGGATGGCGCGTATGCGCGACCGTCTGGACGCTTCGGTTCTCATCGGAGTCGGAGCTGCCTTCGATTTCCACGCCGGCCTCAAGCGGCAGGCTCCAAGGTTCATTCAGAGAAGTGGCTTCGAATGGGCGTTTCGTCTCCTATGTGAGCCGCGACGGCTGTGGCGGCGCTATGCGCTCGTCGTGCCGACCTTCATCTCACTGACTGCCTTTCAGAGACTGGGGATTCGGGAGTTTCCGCTCGAAGACCCTGTTTCTGGGTCGGGTGCGTCGGGACAAAGGCTGTAGAGGAGTAAACCCACCATGTCCTTACTTGCGCCGTCAGCAATGACATCGGGTCCGTCGAAGGTAGCCAACACGAATGACGCATCCTCGCGAGCAGCGCCGGCAGGCTCTGTTCCCCCCATAACGGCCGCCAAGACCGTCGAACCGCTAAGGCAGGCGGGGCTGAATATGCCAGTTGCGCTACGGCGCCGGTTTTCTCGGCTTGCAACATCGTCGGTCTTGGTTGCCGGCGACATTGCCGCCTATCTGATCGCCTATTTTGCTCTCCTTTCCTTCCTTCCCGATGGTTCGGCGGGCACGGTATTGGAGCGTGCTTTCGCCCTCGCGGCACTGGCAACCATCGTTCTCTATGTATCGGCCGGCCTCTACCCCGGCTATCGTCTTCATGACCACGAACATCTGCGGCGTCGCACGATCGCCGCCTTCAAGGTGGCCGTTCTCGCGGCGCTCGGAGCAATCCTCCTGCCGGAAGGAGAACGACTGCTGCTCGCCGTCATCGGCTTCCTCGGCCTCGGACTGATTGTCCAGCCTGTCATGCATTGGCTCGCTCGAGGCTTGTGCTGGAGACTTGGAATCTGGGGAGAGCGTGCGGTAATCATAGGGGGCCGCAATCTTACCCCAGCACTCATGGCGCATTTCAAAGATCACTGGAAATATGGCATCAGGCCGGAACCCTTTTCCCCCGATGCGCCAGAAGTGTCGTCCGACAGCGCGCCATCCATTGCCCTGATTGCCGGTGACACCTCCTCGCTTGTTGCCGATCTGGCGGCGATGCGGCGAAAGTACTCCGAAGTCATTCTTCTGTCGGATACGCCGAGCCTCAAGATAAACGGCTTGCGACCGGCGGATGTCGGCGGAGAGATCGGTGTTCGTCTCACCAGCAGTGGGAGTTCGGTCAATTCGGACCTGGTTCGCCGGATCCTCGATCTCGCGATCGCCATTCCTGCGACGATCGTTGTTGCACCCTTCATTGCGATTGCTGCCGCGGCGATCTACGCCATCGATCCAGGCCCTGTCTTCTTCCGCCATGCCAGGGAAGGTCTGTCCGGCAAACCAGTGCACGTCCTGAAATTGAGGACGATGTACCAAGATGCCGAACAGCGCCTCGAAGCATTGTTCCGGGAGAACCCTGCGATGCGGGCCGAATGGTTGGCCCACTTCAAGCTCAAGAACGATCCCCGCGTTCTGCCTGTTATCGGCCATCTCCTGCGCTCTTCGAGCTTCGACGAACTCCCGCAATTGGCGAACATCATCGCAGGCGAGATGGCGATCGTCGGACCGCGTCCGTTTCCGGAGTATCACCTCCTGGCTATGGACGGTGAATTTCGAGATAAGCGCCGTTCCGTAACGCCGGGGCTTACAGGCCTTTGGCAGATATCCGAACGAAGCAACGCGGATATCGAGCTGCAGCAGCAACTCGACGAGTTCTACATCGACAACCGGTCCCTATGGTTCGACTGCCAAATTCTTCTCAGCACAATCCCTGCGGTTTTCAAACGCAGGGGAGCTTACTGACCATCCTCGTTCTGCGAGGCAACCATCAACAACGGAGCACACCAATGCACGGACATAAGCGAATTATGGTAACTGGCGGTACCGGGTTTCTGGGATCGTTCCTGTGCGAAAGGCTTTTGAGGGAGGGCAACGACGTCCTTTGCGTGGACAATTTTTACACCGGTTCACGCGACAATGTGCTGCATCTTCTCGACGATCCTCGTTTTGAGATTCTGCGCCACGACATCACCTTCCCGCTCTATGTGGAGGTCGACGAGATCTACAATCTCGCTTGCCCGGCATCCCCGGTTCACTACCAGTTCGATCCTGTGCAGACCGTGAAGACCAATGTTCACGGCGCCATCAACATGCTTGGCCTCGCCAAGCGCACCAAGGCGAAGATCTTCCAGGCATCGACGAGTGAAGTTTACGGCGATCCGGCAGTTCATCCACAGCCCGAGGAATATCGAGGCAGCGTCAATCCCATCGGCCCGCGGGCATGCTATGACGAAGGCAAGCGCTGCGCCGAAACACTGTTCTTCGACTACCACCGTCAATATGGCGTGGAAATCCGGGTGGCGCGGATCTTCAATACCTACGGGCCGCGCATGCAGACCAATGACGGCCGCGTCGTCTCCAATTTCATCGTTCAGGCGCTTCGAAACGAGCCGATCACCATCTTCGGGAATGGTACGCAGACACGCTCGTTCTGCTATGTGGACGATCTGATCGAAGGTTTCATCCGCCTTATGGGCACGCCTGCTGGCGTTACCGGTCCGATCAACCTCGGCAACCCGGGAGAATTCCAGGTTCGCGAGCTGGCGGAAATGGTCGTCGAAATGACGGGCTCTAAATCGGGTATCGTCTACAAACCTCTGCCGGTGGACGATCCGACACAGCGCAAGCCGGATATCAGCCGCGCAAGGCAGGAACTTGGCTGGCAGCCGACGATAAACTTGCGTGAGGGCCTCGATAAAACAATCGCCTACTTCGAGTGGAAGCTTTCTGGCGGAGCAAGGAGCGTGCCCGGCACCAAATCTCGCACGGCGGTTACGGCATATATGCCTTCTCCGGCCGCCGGTCTTTCCGTGCCGGAAGCCGCACAGCTCGGTAACTGATGCTCAACGTCTCGTAGCCTAGCTGGGCGCCTTCGAACCGGATGTCGCGATATCTCCGACATCCGGTTGATGGCACCGGTTCGATCATGCGCATTCGAAAACGGCCGCCAGCTTCAGACCGGCGGCCGCGAAATAAAACAATGGGTCGACGATCATCATGAAGGTTCTCGTAAGCGCGCATCGCCTGGAGATTGGTGGGACGCAGGTCAATTCCATAGAACTGGCCGCTCATATGCGCGACCGATATGGCCACGACATCGTATTCTGGGCTCAGCCCGGGCCGATGTTGAAACTGGTCGAAGCGAAAGGTCTGAAATTCATCCCCGCGCCCGACGCCAGGGTGCATCCATCCCTGGCCAGAATGAAGTCACTCCGTACGATCGTGCGCGAGGAGGTTCCGGATCTCATTCATGCCTGGGACTGGTGGCAGGGTCTCGACGTTTACCTATCCGTCCATCTCCCATGGAAAAAGCCACTTGTCATCACTGACATGATGATGGGGGTGAGCAGGGTCCTTCCGAAGACGATCCCCACAACTTTTGGCACTCCCTTTGTCGTCCGCAGCGCGAAAGCGGCCGGATGGCGGCGAGCGGAACTGTTGCTTCCGCCTGTTGATGTTGAGTTCAACGCCCCCGGCGCCGTCGACGCGAGCGCCTTCCGGCAGCAATATAGCGAGCCCGGCACCGTGCTGGTGGTGACGGTAGCGCGCCTCGCAGCATTGATGAAACTTGATAGCTTGCTGAGAGCGATTGATGCCGTTCAACGGCTAAATGGGCGCGTTGCACTCAAGCTGATCATCGTGGGCGACGGAACCGAGCGGGCAAGGCTGGAGGCGCTGGCGCGCCAGACAAATGAGCTTTTGAAGCGGGAGGCCGTCGTTGTTGCCGGCCCCATGGTCGATCCGCGGCCGGCCTACGCCGCAGCCGATATCGTGATCGGCATGGGCGGCTCGGCGCTGCGGGGGATGGCCTTTGCCAAGCCTGTCATCGTGGTTGGCGAGCAGGGCTTTGCGCAGGCATTCCTGCCGGAAACCAGGGACTATTTCTACGACAACGGCATGTTCGGTCAGGGGGATCCTGCCTCGAAGGAAAGCCAGCTCGCATCCGAGCTCGCGCTGATGACACAGGATGGCGTCGACCGGGATGCGATAGGAGTATTCGGCCGTGACTTCGTGGTGCGCCATTATTCGCTCGATGCGGTAGGGGCAGTTCTGGACAGGGTTTACCGCTCCGCGGCCGTGGGCAGATTGAGCAGCACGGCTACCGCATCCGATGCCGCCCGCACGATGTACATGTATCTGCGGGAGCGCAGATTCTCCTGCCCCTCTCGCGAGCGCTGACAGAAAACCAGGCGAACCGTTAAAAATCCTGAGACAACCGTTCATGAACGCCTGCATTTCGGTAGCTGTGATCGGGAAGAGACTATCCAGCCTTGCGGCCTCGCTTACCATGCTGCTGCCCACATCCGCCGGCGGCGAAGCAGCAGCTATAGAACCTGATTGGATGGGAATGGAGAGAGGGCGTGTGGCGTTCTGCGAGACCTCGCTCTGGCTGGACCCTGTGTCCTCAGCGGATAGAGCTGCAAGTGGACTCCCAGCTTATGTCTGGTCACGGAATGACACAGACTTATGCAACTCGAACATCGAGGAGCAACCTCGGTGGCGCAGTTCACTTGCGTCCACCGAGGGTTGTCAAAATGAGAGCATGTTAGTGATGTGACGAGACTGTCGAACGACCGACAGTATCAATGCGATCTCTATTGGCGCCAGCTGAAGTAATACCTTCGAAGAGATCGTTTATTTTGAATACAACCTCTGTTCGATTGGTCGCCTTGACTTTCTTCATGATGTTGCGAACATGCACCTTGACGGTGCTCTCTCGCAGATTGAGCTCATAGGCGATGATCTTGTTCGCCTTTCCGCGCCGGAGCGCCTCTACGACTTCGGCCTGACGATCCGTGAACATGCCCGCCAACGGACGCGCCGTCGAGTTGCTGGACTCCAGCAAGTGACGCATGGCGAATAGGGTGCTTGCGGGAACAAAAACGCCTCCCGCAACTGACAGTGCGATCAGTTCCATGCAGACGCTGACGCTGACCGAGGCAGGTATGTAACCCTTGGCTCCATATTCGAGCGCCTTCACGATTTGAGTGAAATCGTCACTATCAGCCAGAACGATGACAGGGATCGTCCCGAACTCCGACGAAAGGCTCCTGATTTGCTCCGAAACGGCAGGCTCGTCGATTTTCTTGCCGCCAATGTTCAAGAGGATTGCCGAAAGCGGCGGATACTCGTCGCGTTTTTGCTTCCACTCTTCAACCGTTCCAAATGCCAGGATAAGTAAATCCGTCTTGTGGGCGGCCATGCACTGCGCAAGGCATTGCCGATCAAGTTCACGGTTATCGAGGATCACGAGAGAGTGCTTTGGCCTCGACGGCAAAATCGATGCCGTTGAACTATTCTCTATCTTAAGTGGCAGAGTTACATTTTCCTGCCTAAGGTCAAAATTTGGTATAAGCGCTGAATTCACTGCTTCATCCTCCCCAGCCGAGTTTCCCTACGCCCCAACAAAATCGAACACTCAAGCCCTTCAGATATGAGGGTTTGGAAGCACTAAAGTAGGAATTAAATACCACAGTTTCCGCGATCTCAAACTAGCTAATATAGGCTAAAGGCGCACATTAGTTCCATCGTAAGGTGTAAGTACGACTTAATTCTTGGTATAAACTCACGCGATATTAAGCCGCTCGGGGAGTGGTCGATTACGTTGCTCCTCGGTTACGGATCGAATGGCTAAACGCATGAAAACAATGTCTGCGCCGGACATATGATTGAGCCGGACCTGGAATTGTTCCACCACCAATGTTGATCGTTGGCTATGAAATTCGGCGTAAGTCGTCATAAGTATATACGTCTTTAGGTGAATAAGCTTAGACGTTTTGTTTCTTTACTCGGATGACGAAAACAATTCTCTTTAAATGGAGAGCAATATTTGTTCTCTCGAAATGAAATCTTGGGCGCAATCACCTGATTGTCGGTTTCATTTAGAAATAAGGGTTTGTTCAAGAGTAGAGGTGCATGCGTAATGATTGCATCGAACGTAAAGCTGGATGATAGCAGCGTCATCCATCATCCAGAACTCGTAAATCTTTACGGCTGCACGATCGGTGCCGGAACGCGCATCGGCACTTTCGTTGAAATCCAGAAAAACGTCCTCGTCGGAAAAGACTGCAAGATCTCCAGCCATTCCTTCCTCTGCGAAGGCGTGACGCTGGAAGACGGCGTTTTTATCGGCCACGGGGTCATGTTCACCAATGACACGTACCCGCGCGCCGTCAATGCGGATGGCGGTCTGCAGACCGAAGCAGACTGGGTTGTCATCCCCACGCTGGTCAAGCGCCACGCGTCGATCGGCAGCAATGCGACCATTCTGCCCGGGGTGACCATCGGAGAAGCCGCGCAGGTCGGAGCCGGGGCAGTTGTAACAAAGGATGTGCCTGCGGGCGCCATTGTCGCGGGCGTTCCGGCCAGGATTACCGGTCACGTTCACGACCGATCAGTTGACATGCAAGCGTTGGGAGGAATGCGATGATCGGTATTGCCGTTGTTGGATATGGGTATTGGGGTCCGAACCTGGTTCGTAACATCTCGGAAGCCGCCGGTGCGCATCTCGTTTCAGTTTGTGATCTGAATGTCGAACGGTTGGCGGCAGTTAAAAGCCGCTACCCCGCAATAACGATCACCGATAATTTTGAGGAAGTCCTTCGCGATCCGAGAGTGGACGCAATCGCTATCGCAACGCCGGTCTCGACCCATTTCAAGCTCGCAATGCAGGCTATGATGGCCGGAAAGCATGTCCTCGTCGAAAAGCCGATGGCATCGACGGCGGACGAAGCCTCGCGAATGGTCGAGGAGGCCGCGCGCCGACGGCTCGTGCTGGCCGTGGATCATACCTTCGTCCACACCGGCGCCGTCCGCAAGATGCGCGAACTGGTCGAAAGCGGTCTGGGCGACATGTATTACTATGACTCGGTTCGGGTCAATCTGGGGCTCTTCCAACATGATGTGAGCGTCATCTGGGACCTCGCGGTGCATGATCTCTCCATCCTGGACCATGTTGTGCAGGAAAGGCCGGTGGCCGTTTCAGCGACGGGCATGAGCCATGTGCTCGGCGAGCCGGAAAACATCGCCTATCTGACCCTCTTCTTCGAAAGCAAGCTTATTGCCCACATCCACGTCAATTGGCTGGCGCCGGTCAAGGTGCGTCGCACACTGATCGGCGGCAGCAACAAGATGGTCGTCTACGACGATCTGGAGCCTAGCGAAAAGATCAAGGTTTATGACAAGGGCATCACGCTGAACCCAAATTCTCAGGCCTACGGCGAGAAGGTGCATCAGATGATGGTCGGTTACCGCAGCGGCGACATGTGGGCGCCCAAGCTCGATATGACCGAGGCATTGAAACGCGAACTCGATCAGTTCGTCGAGTGCATCGAGCAGAATTCGCGCCCCATTACGGACGGCCAGGCCGGCCTGCGTGTCGTTCGCACGCTTGAAGCAGCAAGCCGGTCGCTCGCCCAGCGCGGTCGTATCATCGAACTCGAAGAGGCGAGGCGCATTGCATGATCCCGTTCCTGGATATCAAGGCACAATATCAATCCATCAAGGGCGAGATCGACGCCGCCGTGCTCGGCGTTCTCGCCTCGGGGCAATACGTACTGGGCGAAGAGGTTCTGCGCTTCGAGCAGGAATTCGCAGACTATTGCAGCGTCAAGCATGCAATAGCCGTCAATACCGGAACGAGTGCCCTGCATCTGGCTCTCCTTGCCGCAGGCATTGGCCCCGGCGATGAGGTCATCACCGTGCCATTCACTTTCGTCGCGACTGTGTCGGCGATCTGCTATACAGGTGCGCGACCGGTGTTCGTCGATGTCGAGCCCGTGACGCTTACGATGGATCCGGCTGAGGTCGAGGCGAAGATAACCCCCCGGACCAAGGCCATCATTCCCGTCCACATCTATGGTCAGATGGCCGATATGGACGCGATCAAGGCGATTGCTGATCATCATCGCATTCCCGTCATCGAAGATGCCTGCCAGGCCCATGGGGCTCTGTACAAGGGGCAGCGGGCCGGCAGCATCGGTGTGTCCGGATGCTTCAGCTTTTATCCAGGCAAAAATCTGGGCGCCTGCGGTGAGGGAGGCTTGGTCGTCACCAACAGCGACGAACAGGCCAAGACGATGCGTATGCTGCGCGACTGGGGTCAGGAACAGCGTTATCATCATCTGCTGAAGGGTTTCAACTATCGCATGGACGCCATTCAAGGTGCGATCCTGCGCGTGAAGCTCCGGCATCTGGAAGCCTGGACAGAGGCGCGTCGCACTCATGCGCGCCGCTACTCGTCGCTGCTCGCTGGATCGCCGCATTTGAAGATACCCGTCGAAACAGCCGACCGGCGTCACGTCTATCACGTCTATGCCATCAGGACCCGCGATCGCGATGGGCTTCAGCGTGTGCTGAGTGCTGACGGCGTTCCGTCCGGATTGCACTACCCCATTCCCGTTCATCTGCAGAAGGCTCATGCCGACCTTGGCTACCAAGCCGGCGATTTTCCCGTCTCGGAAGCCGCCGCCAGAGAGGTCCTCTCGCTGCCGATTTATCCTGAGATGCCTTCGCAGCATATCGACCAGGTGGCCGCCGCGCTGGAGTATGCCTATGTCAGCTAGTCGGACAGGTGAGGCGAGGGTCGTGCAGGCGGTGCATGGCCGCCATGAACGGCCGGCAGATCCGGCCTATCAGGCTGGTCTGGCCGAAGAGCTCAAGCAATCATATGGGCGTGCTGGCCTGATCGATCTCTATGGTCGCTTCGCAACCGGGGACGGTGTTGTAGACAGCCTTATGCGAAAGGCCATCTGGCAAGCCATCACGCGGAGCTGCGGCACCGGATTGCAGGTTGCAGGTGGTGCCGGTTTCAAGCATCCGGAAACGTTTGAAATCGGCAACGGCGTGTTCATCGGCGCCCAGTCCTATATCCAGGGGCGCTTCGACGGCACCTGCAAGATCGGCAACAATGTCTGGATCGGCCCGATGGCCTATTTCGATGCCCGTGACCTGGAGATCGGGGATTCCGTCGGCTGGGGGCCGGGAGCCAAGGTACTGGGCTCGACACATACGGCGCTGCCGGTAGACGTGCCGATCATTCGCACGGATCTTGAAATCAAACCGGTCCGCATCGGCGCAGGGGCCGATATCGGAACGAATGCGACCATTCTTCCCGGCGTGACCATCGGCGAAGGGGCGATCGTTGGAGCCGGAGCAATCGTTGTTTCCGACGTGGCGGCGTATTCGGTTGCTGCGGGTGTGCCGGCGAAACACATACGCTGGCGCAAGGAAGGAGATCCTGTGCTGGAAATCTCGCGTGGAGTAAAATCATGAAAAATCAACGAGTTCTTATAACGGGCGGAGCCGGCCTGATCGGGTCGCATATCGCTGATCTGGTTGCTTTGGAAAAGCCACGCGAAATCATCATCCTCGACAATTTCGTCCGTGGACGCCGTGACAATCTCAGCACGGCAATAGCCAGCGGCTCCGTGAACATCATCGAGGGAGATATTCGCGATAGAGCGCTGCTTGCGAAGACCTTCGAAGGCGTCGACATCGTCTTTCATCAGGCGGCCATTCGCATCACACAATGCGCGGAAGAGCCACGGCTCGCCTTCGATGTTCTGGCCGAGGGCACGTTCAATGTTCTCGAAGCAGCCGTCAAGGCGGGCGTATCGAAGGTGGTTGCTGCTTCGTCGGCCTCTGTGCTGGGCTTGGCCGAGAGCTTTCCGACCACCGAAGCGCATCATCCCTACAACAACAGGACGATTTACGGCGCGGCCAAGACATTCAACGAGGGATTGCTCCGGAGCTTCGCGGACATGTATGGCCTGCGCTACGTGGCGCTGCGCTATTTCAACGTCTACGGGCCTCGAATGGACGTCTACGGGGCCTATACGGAAGTGCTGATCCGTTGGATGGAGCGTCTGGCGGCCGGAATGCCGCCCCTCATCTATGGCGACGGTAGCCAGACGATGGACTTCGTCGATGCACGCGACATCGCCCGGGCAAACCTGCTGGCTGCGAAGAGCGATGTCACGGATGAAGTATTCAATGTAGCGAGCGGCCAGGAAATAAGCCTCCTAGAACTCGCTCAGGTGCTGAGCAGCGTCATGGGCGTTTCACTCACGCCAGAACACAAAGAGGCCCGGACCGTCAACGGCGTAACCCGTCGTCTCGCCGATATCAGCAAGGCTGAACGGCTCCTTGGGTTCAAGGCGGAGATATCCATGGAACAGGGGCTTCGCGATCTCGTTGCCTGGTGGCAGCAGCAGACCACGGCGGGAGGGGCGGCAGCATGAGCTCATCTCAATCCACAATTCCCGTCGCCAAGCCCGTCCTCGGGGAGGAAGAGGCTGAGGCCGCGCGTCGCGTCATTCTGTCGGGATGGGTGACGCAGGGGCCGGAAGTCGCGGCTTTTGAAAAGGAATTCGCGGCTTTTGTCGGCGCCGTGCATGCTTGTGCGGTTTCCAACTGCACGACGGCGCTTCATCTCGCCTTGATGGCGGTCGGCGTAGGTTCAGGTGACGAAGTCATCACGGTCAGCCATTCGTTCATCGCCACCGCGAACGCTGTTCGATATTGCGGTGCGCTGCCCGTCTTCGTCGACATCGAGCCTGACGGTTACAATATCGACCCCAGCCTGATCGAAACGGCGATCACGCCGCGCACAAAGGCAATCCTCTGCGTGCATCAGCTCGGCATGCCTTGCGATCTCCGTTCGATTGTGGAGATCGGCAAGCGCCATTCGATACCGGTTATCGAGGATGCCGCTTGTGCAACGGGAAGCGAAGTCCTGTGGGAGGGGCGTTGGGAAAAGATCGGCAAGCCGCATGGCGACATTGCCTGCTTCTCCTTCCACCCCCGCAAGGTCGTCACGACGGGCGATGGCGGCATGCTGACCACAGCCAATCCCGAATATGACAGGAAGTTCCGCCTCTGGCGCCAGCATGGAATGAGCGTCACCGATACCATCAGGCATGGCTCGAAACAGGTGATTTTCGAGGACTATGACGAACTGGGCTACAACTACCGCATGACCGACCTTCAGGCGGCCGTCGGACGAGAGCAGTTACGGCGGCTGCCCGGACTGATTGCGCAGCGAAGGCGGTTTGCCGAGCAGTATTGCGAATGCCTGTCCACGATCTCCGGTGTGTCGATTCCGACCGAGCCTAGCTGGGCTCGCAGCAACTGGCAAAGCTTCTGTGTGCGATTGACTGATAAAATCGACCAGCGGGCAGTCATGCAGGTGCTGCTCGATCAAGGGATCTCGACCCGGCGCGGTGTGATGAACATTCATCTGGAAGGCGCCTATGCCGATCAGAGTTCCCATCGCGCTGCCACCAGCCTGGTGCGAAGCGTGTCGGCGCAGCAGCAAACCATCATCCTGCCGCTTTATGCCCAGATGACGGAGCTCGACATCGTCAGGGTCGCCGAGACACTGCGTCAGGCCCTTGCTGACGCCAACACCGGACGCGTCATCCGTCAGCCTGGGCGGGGCGTCGTGCCTGCCTGATCTGATCCTTCGAATACAGCATAAAGAGACACGCGCATCATCTGATGCGCGTGTCTCTTTACACCGATTTCGTGATCCATCCTCTAACGACTGCGGGTACTGACTCCGGCGGAAGCAGTTCGATCAACATGCGCAGCGAGTAAAGCCCGCTCACGACCACGGCGACGCAACCAATCACCATCGCCGGCCATGGCGGCAAGATCAAAAAGGCCGAAAACACCAATCCCGAGGCAGGCAGGAAAAGAAGCGCGTGCCTGCGATTGGCGGCCGACCAGCGGAAGCCGGTAAACCGCCGTACGATCACGTAAATCAGAATACTATGCCAGACATAAAGGCCGAAAAACGCCATGCCCGCCCCTGGCGTGCCGAACTTTGACACAAAGAGCCACGCCAGCCCCACATGCACCAGCGTTGCTGCGACTTCCGTCCAGAAGAAGATCGTCTGCGCCCCCTTCGCCACAACGATGAAACCCATCGGCCAGGCGACAATCCTGAGCATCATTCCAAGGCAGATCCAGCGCAAAAGCTCGACAGCCCCATGAAACTCAGCGGAATAGAACAGACTCATCACGAGCGGTGCCAAGGTCAAAGTAGCGAGCAGGCCAGGGCCGGCCAGCAGCAGGCTGATTTCCGCCTGCTCATTGACCAGTCGGTTGCACTCGGTATTGTTGTCTGCGGTTGCTGTCAGGCGCGGATAGAAGTCCGTGCTCATCGCCTGCAGAATGAAACCGGCATAAAGTCCCCCAAGCGCCCAAGCCGCCTGATACAGTCCGGCCGCCGCTACGCCCCCTTCCTTCAGCACGATGATGCGGATGGCATAGGCGGCGCCGAAGGTCAGAAGTCCGCTTGCCATGAATGCGAAACCGAGCCTGAGCAGCGCGGTCGCTTCCTGACCGAATTGGCGCGCCGACATCGGCGGGCGATCGGTGCAGATCTTTCGGCTGTACCACCAGGTAGGAAGGAGTGAAGCAGCTGCGATCACGACGAGAGACGGCGCGATGGCCTGTGCGCCGAACAGATAGATCAGCGGGATGCTGACCGCCGTTCCGAAGAGCCCCGAAAGCACGTTGATAAGGGCAAGGTTTCCGATGTTCCGCATGCCCTGAATCAATGCAGTTTGTCCGGCGGAGACCACCCGGAAAAAAACGGCTAGAGAGAGAAGTGCTATCCCGCCGGCATGCAGGTAGTCGCCAAAGGTGAAACTTGAGACTGGAAACGCCAGTGCGGCAAGCAAGAGCGCCCCAAGGAGCCCGAGCACCATCGATATGCGCCTGAGCGCTGTCGCCGATCGCGCGATCTTCTCTGTGTCGCCAGTGCCGGCAGCTTCGGCGATCTGGCGCACGCCACTGCCATTCACCCCCAGACCCGCGATCGCTTGCGCCATGTCGATGATCGACCCGTAAAGGCCGATAAGTCCCACGCCTTCCGGCCCGAGCAGAACAGCCAGGGCCTTATTTCTGATAATACTGAGCGCGACGTTCACCAGCGAGGAGCCGCCCATCAGCATCGTCGATTTGAGAATCTGGGTATAAGTCTGGCCAGGAGGAGGGATCATGCGCAAGGTCATCAGATATCCCTAGTCATAGGCTCGCAGCAAACCTCGTCGCAACACATGCTTTCGCCGGTCACTGGCTGGCCCGATCTACAAGCGCCTGGGTTTCTTCGGAAGGCTCGGCGGAATCGGGATCGGACGAGCTTCCCAAAATGTGAGGTTGGACCACTCTCACCACATCGCCAGGCTCCAACGCCGTCGTCTCCGAGGCCGGGAATTGATTGATTTGTCCGTCATTCCGCCGGCTGACGGTAAAGGTAAGCGGGAGTTCATCGCCAGGGTTTTTGGCATCGTCGCCGGTGGCGAGCCCCTCGATGAGCAGCTTCTGCGTCAACTCCCGTTTCATCTTGAGCTGATCGAGATTTGCCCGTTCGGACTGCGCTTCGGTTGCAATTTCGCTCCGGCGCGTATCGGCAAGCCCCTCGAGATTCCGCGTTGTCTCGCTGATGGCCTGACGGCCCCGCATGATCGCGGTGACGAGGTCGAGCTTATCGGCGCGGTAGGTCGTCAGCAGCCGTTGCAGGTCCAATTGCCGCGACGAGAGCGTAAGGCCCTTCGCAACCAGCGTCTTAACACTGACCAGTTGGTCTTCGACTGATTTGATATTGTCGTCTGCCCCCGCCAGCTTTTCTTCCAACGTCGAAATTTCGGTATTCAGAAGATCACGCAGTTCCACGAGTGCCTTTGACTGCCTCTCCAGCGCACTTGCGCGGGCCTGAAAGATGACCCGTTCCTCGTTATAGATCCCCGCCGCATATTGCTGGTTGCTGCCATCCGTCCGGTCGAAGGTAATTTCCTTCGCTCCGTCCATCTCCGCCTGGAGCCGCGACAGTTTCGCGGCGCTGCGCAGGATCGCGTGATCGGTTTCGCGCAATTCGCCTGCGAGCCTGATCGACTGCGTTTGTTGCTCGCTTTTGGCGCGGACCGGGCCGCCGCCCATTGCGAGCGATTGCAGGACGGTAAGGCCGGGGCGGAATTTATACTCTCCCGGCTTGGCTACGTCTCCCACGACATAGATCGGCGGGTATTCGAGAATTTCGATCATCACCACAGGCGCCTGCATCAACCCGATCTTTTCCTGCAGGCGCGTGGCAATCTGGTTTGTGAGGCCGGCATTATCGAGCTTGCCGACGGGAAGGGATCCAAGAAAGGGCAAGAAGACCGCGCCGTCATCCGAGACGGTGTATTCGCCACCGATCGCTTCCCATCGCTCATACTGGCCTTTGGATGGCATCCACTGCGCAATCGTCAAACGGATTTTCGTTTGAGGAGCGAAAGGAGAGTCGTCGGCGAAAGCCGGCAACACAGGTCCGGCAAGAAAGACGAGCGCACTCATGGCAAACGTCGCACGAAAGAAGATGTGAGGAACGCGGTACGATAACTTCATCTATGTGTCCAGCCTACAAAGCATCCTCAAGCGGATACAGATTCAATGCCTTAGGCGTTGCGAGCGCGCCGGACGCAGGGCCCAGCGCCGCAACACCAGTGTGCAATCTGACGGGGCCTTGAGGAAGGTGGAGGCCGGATGCTTCGCTTCATCACTATTGATGAAAGGGGGTAGGGCGCCTCACCCCGAGAGAACCGGAAGATATGTCTCCGGTTCATAAACGCTCGATTTCAGGCGGAGAGGCTAGGCGTTCCGCATGCGCGATCGCGAGCAGACGGGGTCCAATCAGGTCGCATCAGGCTCAGTGCGCAGATTGGCGACGACGCGCCGGTTCTGCACCTTGCAGGAACGCTCTGTGCAGTCGCGCACTTCTCGGTCCTCGCCGTAGCCCTTGGCCCACATCCGTTTTGGGTCCACACCCTTCGAGGCCAGATAGGCCATCGTCGCATCGGCGCGTTGCTGCGACAGGCTCTTCATTTTTGATACGGAACCGGAATCGTCGGCAAATCCCTGCAGCTTGATCAGCCAGGCCGGGTTCCTGTTCAGCCAGGCTGCCTGGTTGTCCAGCGTCGTCATCGCGACGGAGTCGAGTTTGGCGGAGTCCTGTGTGAAGTAGATACGCCGGCCGACATTGAGGATGAAATCCTCTTCGCTGCCGGCCTTGACGCTTTCAAAACCGGGCGCGGGATCGTTGGTCTGGCCAGTCAACGGCACTGCGGGAGGTTCTTCCACGGAAGCGATATCGGTGGTGGCGCAGGCAGTGAGCGCCAAAAGCATGGCCGCGGCGGCAAGAGGCCTCGTATATTCAGACATCAACGTGATATTCCTCATTCGACCGGGGTTGACTGGCTGACCTCAGCTGCCGGCGCCTGGTCGGCAATGTGCGGCAGGACCTGAACCGCGGTGCCGATCGGGCAGCGCTGATAAAGATCGATGGCATCTTCGTTGAACATGCGGATGCAGCCACTGGAGGCATCCTTGCCAATGCTCCAGGGTTCCAACGTGCCGTGGAAGCGATAGCCGGTGTCGACACCGTCACGATGCAGGTACATGGCCCGGGGGCCGAGCGGGTTCTTCGGTGAGCCCCCGGCCACGAATTCGGGCAGTTCAGGATGGCGCTTGCGCATTTCCGGTGGCGGCGTCCAGCGCGGCCAGAGAGACTTACCGTCGATCGTGGCGCGGCCGAACCATTTGAAGCCCTCGCGGCCGACGCCGACGCCGTAGCGGATGGCTGTCTTATTCTCCATGATCAAATAGAGAAAGTGATGCCGCGTATCAACAACAACGGTGCCGATCGGCTCGCTGCTGAAATATTTGACAACCTGACGCTGCCACTGCCTGTCGATCTTGGCGAAATTGGTCGCTCTGAACGTCACGCCATTATCGGCGGCCGTGCCGGTAAAATAGGAGGCAGCCTGGGCAAAAGCCGGTTTTTGTACCGCGCTGGTGCCAAGCAATGCCAATCCACCGAGCAGAATATCCCTGCGGGTCCACACCATCGGCCATATCCCCCTCAAAGCCAAGCAGCGTCGCGCCAGTAAATCAGATTTTTCATTTGCTACAACACAAAATTCTTCTCATCCCCCAAAGCTTGAGGTCGAGTTGCTGCTGCCTCTGGGTCTGTGTTGCTCTGATCGGTACTCGGCGAGAACAGCACTATACCCAATTTCATAAGGCAACCGAAGGCGCCGCGAACTGTGTTGCCTGCGAAGTCGAATCCTGGTTCCGCGCATAGAGTCGCTGATCGAACCGTTCGTTCAATTTAGAAAGCCCTGCAAATTCAATCTTGGAAAAAACATGCTGGAAATTGTCAAGTTTTTTTGGTTTACCTCTCACGTTGCGAAATAAGCGGAATTTGCAATCCGGCGTTTAGCCTGCCGTCGATTGTTCATCTCCGCGTTTCTTTATGGATATTGCTATGGGCATCAGGGAGGACGACCGGCGCTACGCGGTCTATGCGGCACATCGCTCCGACCTCATTCGATATGCTACGCCCATCGTCGGTTCGCGAGAGGAAGCTGAAGACCTCGTCCAGGAGGTCTTCATAAAATTCGTGCCGGAAGACGCGGCCACACCCCAGAAGTTGAAGGCCTATCTCTTCCGCATGGTGAGGAACCTCGCGCTCGACGTGCGCAGGCGCCAGAAGCGCGATTTGCGCGCCCGCCCGGAAGATACGCCGTGGTGGGGACTTCCCCTGGACACGGGAACGCCTGAGGAAAACGCGCTCTTCTGCGATCAGGTCAGACAGGTCGACGCAATCCTTTCGGCAATGCCGGACCAGGCACGCATCGCTGTCGAAATGCATCGCTTCGGCGGATACCGCATGGAGGACATCGCCAGCCACCTCGACATTTCAGTGGCCGGCGTCCACAGGCTGATCAAGGCCGCAATTGTAGAATTCGCCAAAAAAATGGGATGATCCGCCAAAAATCTCGAATCCGTGTGAAAAAACCGAGCGAGATAAACGTCATTGTTCGTGAAGCGGTAAAACAGCGGGGATGCGACGTGGTTTGGCTACGGGAAAGACTGGGAACGATGGCCGTCGAACCGGATAAAAGGCCTGATGTTTCGGACGAGGCACTCTCGGCGGCGGCCGACTGGCTCCTTCTCCTGCGGGAAGGGCTCGAAGACGCCGAGCTCAAAGCGCGCTTCGATCGCTGGCTGGGCAGCCATAGTGAACACCGCCTGGCCTGGGAGCGCACGGAGAAGGCATGGGCCGCGATGGGGCGGGTCGTTCCGGCCATGCAATCGCAGTGGGAATATGCGTCGAGATCGGCGGCCAGATCCGTCATGCCAAAACCGGCAGCGGCTCGGCATCGCGCGCCGTGGCGGCGGGTTGCCGTGGCAGCGGCGGCTGTGACCGCACTCTGTCTCGGGCTTGTCGTTGCGCCCGGCCTGATGCTTCGCTTGAGCGCCGACTATTCAACGTCTACGGCGGAGACCCGCACGATCACCCTTCAGGACGGTAGTATGGTAACGATGGCTGCCGCGACCTCGATTGCTTTGAACTACAGCGACGGACGGCGAGGCATCAAGCTTCTTGCCGGCGAGGCGTATTTCGAGGTGGCGCCGGACAAGGACAGGCCCTTTACGGTGGAGGCAAATGGCGTCCGCGTCGAGGTGCTCGGCACGGCCTTCGATGTGCAGCTCGCCGATGGGCTGACCAGCATTGCCCTTGCGCACGGTTCCGTTCAAGCCTCCATTGCGGGTTCATCGGCGACCCCGCCCGAACGGCTGATGCCCGGAGATCTGTTGACGGTCGATCCAAATAGCGCCGTCATGACGAGGGACACGATCCCGGTCGATCAGATCGCCAACTGGCGCAATGGCGAACTTTACGTCGTGAACGCGACGCTTGCCTCGGTCATCGAGCAGATCCAGCGCTATCACCCTGCCTGGATATCGGTTCCCGACGCGACACTCGCTCATCAGCGGGTCACGGGCTTCTACAATCTCAGGCAACCCGATCAGGCGCTGCGCGCCTTGGTCGAACCCTATGGCGGCAAGGTCCGCTCAATATCCTCGCTCGCGCGCATCGTCAGCCGATTTTAGAAAAAATTTGACTGTAATTATCAAGATTTAGCTCACCCCAGCCGAAAACCCTGAAAAAACTCTGAGAGCCAATCGTCATTTCGTTGAAAGCGCCGAGCACGGCATCGGCGCAAACGACTGGAGAGACGAGAGTGAGCATGCGAGTGAGGGTAGGGGTTCTGAGGCTCAACGGCGCGCGCCAAGCGGGCGGGCACGCCTGGCGAGCACGGTTGTTGGCGACAACGGCTTTTGCGATTTTATCGGTTGCGATCAACGCTCACGCGCAGTCGGCTCCGGCCGATCAGACACAAGCGCAAGCGGCCACCGTCCTCCCCTTCAACATCCCATCCCAGCCCTTAGCGAGTGCAATCCGTGCATTTGGGCGTCAATCCGGTATGCAGATCACTTTGTCGTCGACGCCGACAGGCTCTGTGAACACCAGCGCCGTTGTCGGTCGATTGACGCCTGCCGACGCGCTTGATCGAATGCTGTCGGGAACGGGAATATCGGCCCATATTTCCGGAGATGGCGGCGCAGCGATGATCGGCAGCGCCGAGATTGTGAATGCCATTCCGCAGGAGGAAGGTGTCACCCAACTTGCTCCGATCGTCATCAAGGGCGGCCGGCGTGCAAGTTCCGGCGCGGGCTATCGCGGCACGCCCGACTGGGTCTACGACGAGCCGGCAAGCGTCAGTGTCATTTCCAGGGAGGCTATTCAAAGCTCTCCCGCCCGTAACGCACGTGACCTGCTCGATACCGCCGCCGGCGTCTATGCCAACCGTTCCGAAGGGCAAAACCCCGGTGTAACGGTCAATATTCGCGGCCTCCAGGACCAGAACCGCGTCGTCACCATGATCGACGGGGCAAGGCAGAATTTTCAGCGCAACGGTCATGGATCGACGCAGCGAACCTATGTCGAAACTGCCTTCATCCGTGAAATCGACGTCGAAAAGAGCGGCACCTCAGGCGTTGGCGGAGCCGGCGCACTCGGCGGTTCGGTCAACTTCCGAACCATCGAAGCCGATGATCTTATAGAAGACGGCCGCCAGTGGGGCGGCGAGTCAAACGCGACCGTTGGCACCAACGAGTTCCAGTTTGATGGCGCAAGCATGGCGGCGGTCAGATTGTCGGACAGCTTCTCGGTGCTCGGCGGCATCAGCCACAAAAAGATTGGCGCCTATGACATCGGCGAGAATGGCGACATCAAGCTCTATGACAGCTCCGTGCATGACGGAGCGGCAATCTTCACGGGGCAGGACTCCTACTCCTACCTGCTGAAGGCCGAGGCGGAGCTCACCGACGATCTCGATACGTCGCTGACCTGGCTTCGCAACGATTCCGACTTCAGCCAGGGCTCCTACAATAACGATGGCGACCTCGATGAAGATACGCAGCAGGTTCTGAACGATACGATCACCAGCAGCCTTCACTGGGATCCCGACAGCAAGCTCATCGATCTCAACGCCCGCCTCTGGTACAACCACACGCGAAACCGCGAGAAGCGCTACGGCTCGGCCATCAACGACGATGGTTTCCCCGTCTATTACGCTCTCGGCACACTGGGCTTCAGCATCGATAATACCAGCCGCTTCGAAACTTCGGCCGGTTCACTTTCGCTGAACTACGGTGTCGAAGCCTTCTTCGATCGCGGCAAGACGGAGACGCTCGAGGATTATTTTCTCAATGGCGTCGATATGACGGCCACCTATACCGGCACGACCCCGTCAGGTGATCGCGACGTCTACAGCGCCTTTACCAATGCTACGTTTGAACATGATGATTGGCTGATGGCGCAGGCCGGCCTGCGCTACGACTATTACAATCTGTCGGGCGATGCATCGCTCTACGGTCTGGAAGTCAAGACCATCGACAACCGGAGATGCCGCTTGTACTTCCCCGACGGCGTGACCTGCCGGATCTGGACGGGTACTATCGATCGCGGAACGGTCTATCCGGAAAATGTCATCCCGGTCGACAATTCGGACGGCGCGCTGCTGCCCTCCGCCATGCTCGCCGTCAAACCCGTCGACTGGCTGCAGCCCTTCGCCAAATATTCGCGCAGCTTCCGTCCTCCGACGATCATGGAAACCTTTCTGACGGGCGGTCACCCCGGCGTCAATCTCGTGGAGAACGCTCCCAATCCCGATCTCGTGGCCGAAGAAGGCAACACGTTCGAGCTTGGTGTGAATGTCACGACCGACGGGCTCTTGTCCGCTGATGACAGCGTGCGCCTGAAGGCCGTCGGCTTTTACCGCGAGATCGAAAACTATATCGCGCTCGGGACAGTTCATCGCGCCGAAACGGGCCGCGACTATGCCTCCTATGTCAATGTCGACGGCACGACGCGCATGAAAGGCATCGAGCTGGAGGCGAGCTACGATGCAGGCAAATGGTATGCCGGCCTTTCCTATACCTATCTGAAGACGGATTTCGGCACGACCTATAGCTACGACGGCACGAGCTACGAGATCGAGCCCTCGATCATTTTCGTGCCGCCGCGCAACAAGTTCACCGTCGATGCCGGCATGCGGCTTTTCGACGACAAGCTGACGATCGGCGGTCGCGCCACCCATGTCGGCGGCACATCGCCCAATATCGGCGTGCTGGCGAGCAACTATGTCACCGAAGACTATTCGCTCTACGACATATACGGGTCCTACGCCTTCAACGACACCGTCAAGCTCCGCTTTGCCGTCAACAACGTGACCGATGTCGCCTACGTCCCGGCGCTCGGGACAATCAGCCTGCCCGGACCGGGACGCACGGCGACGGCATCGCTCAACTTCAAGTTCTAAGCAATTTCCCGGCCGACAGGCCCGGATCCGAGGTTCGTCGACCGACGGACAACCAACCATCAATGGAGAAAGACAATGAGTGTAGGAATTCAGGTCCCCGCCGGTGCGCCCGATTGGGTCAACTATCTCGAAACCACGTGGCTCAACTCCTTCTCATATCGCAGCCATGGCTCGTTCAGCCCGGGCTCGGCGCCTTACGACCAGTGGGTCGCCGGCAACGCCGGTACTGCCCAGTCGGGCGTGGTTCTCAACGGCGATTTCAGCTACATTCCGCCGGGCGGCTTCGTCGGCTCGCTCGACACGCTGGAATTCGGCTCGCATCTGACCGGCAGCACGGCGGCCGGCTATGATCTCAGCACCGTGCTGACGCTGGACCTGTCGGACGCGACCGCCTCTACGGCGTTCACCTATGCGATCTACTACCTCTCCAACTTCGCCGACCTGACGCATCTCTACGACTATCTCGGCGAACAGGGCACGACGCAGACCGGCAATAGCGGCGGCCTCGGCGAGACCCTCTACAGCTTTGCCGGTGACGACGTGCTGACGGGCGCCGGTGCGAGTGACTTCGACACCTTCTACTATCGCGCCGATCTGAATGCCGGCGGATGGGGCGATGATTCCATCACCGACTTCGTTGACGGCAACGACCTGATTGTTCTCGATGGTTATGGCTGGGATGATTACAGCGACTTCGTCACGGCTGGCGGCAGTATTTCCGGCTCGACGATCTCCTACGCCGGCAACAGCATTGACGTCGCTTTCGCAGGCGGCGGCACGCTTGACAGCTCCGATCTGATCTTCGTCGCGTGATCGGCCGATGAGGAACCAATTTCTGGTTCGGACGTCGTCGCAGCCCTTTGCTGCGGCGACGATCCTCCCGCTGAAGAGCAATGTCGTCAGCATTGCCCTCATCAGCGGGGTCGTCAACCTGCTCGCCCTGACGTCGCCCCTGTTCATGCTGCAGGTCTATGATCGCGTGCTCGCAAGCGGCAGCGTTCCGACGCTGATCGGTCTGGCGGTGCTTGCCGCAGGCCTCTACGCATTCCAGTCGATCCTCGATATCGTCCGCACCCGTGTCTTGCTGAGGATCGGCGAGCGATTTGACGGAAAGCTCAGCGCCCGCGTTCATGAGGCCGTGATACGCCTTCCATTGGTCAGTCGACCCCACGGTGATGGCTTGCAGCCATTGCGGGATCTCGACAACGTCCGCGGCTTCCTGTCGGGCACAGGCCCCACGGCCTTTTTTGACCTTCCGTGGATGCCGCTTTATCTCGGCATATGTTTCCTCTTCCACATCTGGATCGGTGTAACGGCGCTCGTCGGCGCGATCATCCTTGTCTCGCTGACGCTGATCACGAACACCCTGTCGCAAGGTCCTATCCGCGAAACCATTGCCCAGAACATGATCCGCAACGGTCTTCTGGAAGGTACCCGTCGCAATGCGGAAGTCGTCCGCGCGATGGGACTGGAAACGCGGCTCGCCAAACGATGGCTGAAGGTCAACGCCGCCTATCTTGCGGCCAACCGTCGGGCCGGCGACATCGGCGGTGGCTTGGGAGGCCTGTCGAAATCGCTGCGCATGATGCTGCAGTCCGCCATTCTCGCTGTCGGCGCATATCTCGTGATCACTCAGCAGGCCACGGGCGGGATCATGATCGCAAGCTCGATCATGATGGGTAGGGCGCTCGCACCCGTCGAACTCGCAATCGGCAACTGGAAACCGTTTCTGATGGCACGCCAGAGCTGGGCGAGGCTTCAGGACCTGCTGGGCAAGATCCCTGAGGTGAAGCCCGTCACGGCTCTGCCGCGCCCCGAACGTGAGTTGCGCATCGAGGCGGTGACCGTCGCGCCTCCGGGCGAAAGAAAACCTACGCTGGCCGGGCTCGGCTTCTCGCTGGTCGCAGGAAACGCACTCGGCGTGATCGGTCCATCCGGATCGGGAAAGTCGACCTTGTCGCGAATCCTGGTCGGCGCCTGGCAGCCGTCGGCGGGCAAGGTCCGGATCGATGGCGCCAGCCTGGACCAGTGGGACAGCGCCACACTCGGTGAGCATATCGGCTATCTCCCGCAGGGCGTGGAGCTGTTCGACGGAACCATTGCCGAAAACATTTCGAGATTCGAGGAAACTCCTGACGCAGACGCGATCATCGCCGCGGCGCGCACGGCCGGTGCCCATGAACTCATCTTGAAATTCGAACTCGGCTACGAGACGCAAATCGGCGAAGGCGGAGCCGCGCTCTCGGCCGGTCAGCGCCAGCGCATCGGCCTTGCGCGTGCCCTTTATCGCGATCCGTTTCTGGTCGTCCTCGATGAGCCCAACGCCAATCTGGACGCCGAAGGTGAAGCCGCTGTTGTCAGGGCCATCGCCGCGGTTCGCGATCGCAAGGGTATCGTCGTCGTCGTTGCCCATAGACCCAGTGCACTTGGGATCGTCGATCATGTGCTGATGATCGAAGGTGGCAGGCAAAAGGCCTTCGGTCTGCGTGACGAGGTGCTTTCCAAAGTTCTCAAGAGCGGCTCGGGCTTGCACTCTGGCAGGGGCTTTCCAGCAACCGGCGTGAGCACTGCACCGCTGCGGGTGATTGCAAACGTCGCCCAGGCGACATCCGATGCAGCAAATGGCGCCATAGCGGATAGTCAGGAGGATGCCGATGTCCGACATTGATGATCGCGAAGTCAGCCGTTCAATCCGTCGCCACCTGATGGTGGGCGTCATCGCTTCGCTCGCGATGGTCGGAGGTGCCGGGGCGTGGGCCTCGGTGACGGATCTCGCCGGAGCGGTCGTGGCATCGGGGCGTTTTGTTGTCGATTCCTACGTCAAGAAGGTCCAGCATCCGAAGGGCGGGGTCGTTGGAGAAATCCTTGTCGGAGAGGGGGATGAGGTCAGGGCCGGTGACGTGCTCATGCGCCTCGATGCCACCCAGACCCGCGCCAACCTGGCGATCGTCACGAAGCGGCTGAACGAATTGGCTGCGCGGCTTGCGCGGCTTGAAACCGAACGTGACGATCTTGACGAGATCGCTTTTCCAGACTGGCTGCTTGCCGCCGACAAGGATCCTGAGGTGGCTGCTGCCATCCATAGCGAATCTCGATTATTCCAATCTCGGCGGGACGCGAGGGAAGGGCAGAAAGCCCAGCTCAATCAGCGCATCGAACAGTTCGAGCATGAAATCGCCGGGCTGAAGGCCCAGGAAGTTGCCTATGGCGAGGGGATAGAGGTTCTGAATACAGAAATATCCGCTCTGAACAGGTTGCGCGAACAGGGCATCGTTTCCGATCAGCGGCTGAACGGCCTCAAAACCCAGGCTGCGACCTTCGGCGGCGAACGCGGCGAGAAGATTGCTTTCCAGGCCCAGTCGGCCGGCCGGATCACGGAAACACGGCTACAGATCCTGCAGATCGATCAGGATCTCAGAACCGAAGTCGGCCGCGAATTGCGGGAGGTCCAGGCGCAGATCGGCGAATATGTCGAGCGCAAAGTGGCAGCCGAGGACGATCTGAAACGCATCGATATCGTCGCTCCGCAATCCGGCGTCGTGCATCAATTGGCGGTCCATACAGTGGGTGGGGTAATCTCTCCTGCCGATCCGATCATGCTGATCGTGCCGGAAGGGGATAATCTGGCCCTTGAAGTTCAGATCGCACCGAAGGATGTGGACCAGATTCAGATCGGGCACGCCGCCTTGTTGCGCATGACCGCTTTTAATCTTCGCACGACACCCGAGCTGAGTGGCGTCGTCAGCCGAATTGCCGCCGATCTGACCACCGACGAACGGTCCGGCCAGTCCTACTATTTGGTGCGTGTGGCTATCCCGCAAGCCGAAAAGGCAAAGCTGAAGAGCCTCACGCTCGTTCCAGGTATGCCGGCCGAAGTGATGATCAAAACGGGTGACCGCACCGCACTCTCCTATCTCGTCAAGCCGCTCTCCGATCAGATCCGGCGCGCCTTTCGGGAGGATTAAGATCGACGCGATCGCCCAAATCGGAGCCCGGCTTTTCGAGCGCTACCATGCCGTGCGGGCAGTCCCTAGCGCGAACGTATGGGAGGACGTGACGAGGGCGACGTGAGCCTTGAGCGAAACGGCACAGTTTCCCGGATAGGAGAGATTGTGCTGGATCAGGTGCTTCAGCAGCTCATCGGCGTTGCGCTTTTCTGTTAGCGGAAATGTCACTGTCATGTGCGTTCCTCGACAGAGCAAATTGACCGTTCGCAGGGATTAAGGCGTGAATCCTTTTGCGCTGCAACAAGAAAAATTTAACCATAAAATTAAAATCGATTAGTTTTTGAAGTATACATTTTAAAATCGTTTTAAATCGGGAAGTTGCCATTGGTGCGGTGTGCGTCGGGTAACTGCGACAAAATCACACGCAGTTGGATAAGACCTTGTTAACCATCCAGGTCGCAGATGGAGAGAGGTTTAAATGTTCTGCCAGAGCGGTGAGAATGCGTTCCGGCCGCGTGGGGCTTTAAATCCGCACATATCCCCCTCGATAGCCGATGCCGACAGGTGGGTTATGCGCTGGTGCGTTCTGTTCTCGGTGTGTGGCAATGTCGATCATTCATAGTATCAGCGTAAGAAGCGGTCGGCTGGTGAAACTCACCTTCGAATCTGCCTCCTTCACGCGGGCCGCTCGCAAAACGACGGGAACGGCACGTCAGGCGAGAAGCCGTATCGTCACTCTCGCAGGCGTCCTCGGCATCGTCTACGCCGGGATGTTCGGCAAGCTGATCTACTATGGACTTGTCGTCGACACGACGACATCGAGCATTCCGCCAAATCCGATCATGGCCTCCCGGCCTGATATTCTCGACCGCAACGGCGAGCTTCTGGCGACCGATATCCGCACGGTTTCGATGTTTGCCGAGCCGAGCCATATGGTCGATGTGGATGAAGCGGTCGAGAAGCTCACGCAGCTTTTCCCGGAGCTCGACCGGAAGGCGCTCTATCAGAAACTGTCGGACAAGCGTTCGCAATTCACATGGCTGCGTCGCCAGCTGACGCCGAAGCAGCAAAGCGAGGTTCTGGCCCTCGGCCTTCCCGCCATCGGCTTCCGCCCGGAAGTAAAGCGCTTCTATCCCGGCGGGCGCACGGCGGCCCACATTCTCGGCTATGTCGATATCGACAACAAGGGCATGGCCGGCATGGAGAAGTATCTCGACACGCAGGGCCTTTCGGATCTGGAATCCACCGGGCTCGCAGTGCGCGAGAATCTGGAGCCGGTGCGGCTGTCGATCGACATCCGGGCGCAGAATGTCGTTCATGACGTCGTCACCGATGCGATCACCACATACAAGGGCAAGGCTGCCGGCGCCGTCATCCTCGACGTCCATACCGGCGAGGTGCTCGCCATGGCGTCCGCTCCCGATTTCGATCCGAATGACCCGCAGGCGACAGGCAGCGAAGGCTGGCTGAACCGCATGTCGAACGGCACCTTCGAAATGGGCTCGACATTCAAGACCTTCTCGATGGCGTTGGCACTCGACAGCGGCACGGTGAAACTCTCCGACAGTTTCGACGCCACTGGGCCGTTGCATTACGGCGGCTTCACAATCCATGACGACCATGATGTGCCGCGCCGCTGGCTGACCATTCCGGAGATCTTCCGCTATTCCTCCAATATCGGCACGGCGAGGATGATGGACCTGGTCGGCATGGATCGTCAGAAGGATTATCTGACCCGCTTTGGCCTGTTGACAAAGATGCAGACCGAGCTGCCGGAGGTGAAAACACCGACACAGCCGAAAGTCTGGAAGAAGATCAATTCGATCACGATCTCCTTCGGCCATGGTGTCGCGACCACGCCACTGCAGACGGCGGTTGCCGGTGCCGCCCTCGTCGACGGCGGCGAGCTCATAGAGCCGACCTTCCTGCCGCGCTCGGCGGAAGCGGCGGCGAAAACCGAACAGCAGATCGTCAAGAAAAGCACCAGCGACACAATTCGTTATCTCTTCAAGCTGAATGGCGAACAAGGCTCCGGGCGCACCGCCGACGTGCCCGGCTTCCATGTCGGCGGCAAGACAGGCACGGCGAATAAGGTTGTGAACGGCCATTATTCGCACACGCTGAGTTTCAACGCCTATCTGGCGGCCTTCCCGATCGATGCCCCGAAATATGTCGTGCTGTCCTTCATCGACGAACCATTGACCGGCCAGCACGGTCTTACCTTCGCGACGAACACGGCAGCTCCGATGGTGCATGACATCATCAGTCGCGTCGCACCGATCCTCGGTGTCGAGCCGGATTTCGGGCAGAACCTGCTGGCCTCATATTGAGACCGTGCCAGACGCTATCCGATAACGCAGGCTACCCGACTTTCACTACTTTGCGTCATCCGGGCTACATACTTGCGGCCTAGGTCATTGGGTGGAGGTGCGCACCTCATGTCCAGTCGAACGAACGTCACTGCAAAACGCCTCATGGACGCCTGCGAGCTGCTGCTTTGCGAGGCGCATGCCCTCGAAGAGCTGACGGCGCGCCGGATTGCGATCCAGGCGCAGGCGACGCCTTCGGCGATCGCCTATCATTTCGGGTCCCAGGAAGAATTGATCACCGCCGTTGCCGAACGTGTCTATCGCCGGCTGAACGCCGAGCGACTGAGTCTGTTGCAGAAAGCCGTCGATCGGCGGGCGCCCAATCCTCCCGATATCGACGAGGTGATAGCAGCACTCGTCGGCCCATCGATCCGCTGGGCGACGGATCCGACGTCGAGCTATCCCGTGCTGTCGCACTTCACCTCAATGGCACACAGCCATCGTGACGGAGCGCCTCACTACCGGCGCATCATCGAGGACGTCGAGCATCACCGGGCTTTCATCCCGCAATTGAAGCGGATCGCGCCCTGGCTCGATGAAGTGGATATCGGCTGGCGTCTGAATTGTGCGCTCGGCATCCGCTCGCAGGTCACCCGCAGCCGGCAGAGAACCGAGGTTCTCACCAATCATCAGATGGATCTCGACAATCCGGATCTCGTCATCGCGCGAATCGTGGAGGTCATTGCGCCGATGTTCCGTCGGGTTTCCTGACCTGCGCAGATCAAGTCCGGACGCGTTTCGAACAGCATTCGAAATCCGTCACGCCTGCGAAACACGCCCCCTCTATCGGTCCCATGAGAGAACCGTCAGGGAGCCTTCCGATGCGCCGCGATACCACTTTCATTCATCTGACCGACCTGCACATCGGCACCGCCGATGATGACCATCTCTATAGCGATACGACCGAGACGCTTAGCCAAGTGCTCGATCTGGTCGCCACAGTCACGCCCAAGCCGCAATTCGTGATCGCCAGCGGCGACCTCACCAATCGTGGCGATGCGGAAAGCTTTCGCAGACTGAAGGAAATCATGGATGCACGGCTCGACGTGCCGGTGATCTATGCACTCGGCAATCACGACACGCGTCCTGGCTTTTATGAAGGCATGGAGGTCACAACAGACGATCCGGACGCTCCCTACGATCACGATGTCGTCGTCGACGGCATCCATATCGTCACGATCGACTCCTCGAAACCCGGGCTGATCGGCGGCACGATCGATCCGGAACAGTTCGACTGGCTCGCCTCGACGCTGGATACGCATCCCGACCTGCCGAAGCTCATCGTCGTTCATCATCCGCCGGCTCTGGGTGAAGAACCTGATACAACCCACTGGCGGACCATTCATTTCCCGCAGTCCGAACGGTTCCGCGCGCTGCTCAAGGGCCGCAACATCATCGGCATTCTCAGCGGACATATCCATCATGACCGCGTTTCAGTCTGGCACGGCATCCTCGTCGTCGTCGGCACCGGACAGCATGCGGCGACCGATATTCTGCGCACCGACATTCTGCGCATGGTGCGTGGCGCCTCTTTCGGTATCGGCACCATCCGCCCGTCCGGCCTCACCATGGCCTTCGTGCCGCTGCCGTCCGACCGCGCCGAACTCAACACCTATCCGCTCGAAATGCTGTTGGCGCGTGCCGTGCCCGTCGCTGCCGAATGAACGTCAGGAGACATACATGTTGCGCAGAACCACGTTGAAGTTCACGGCAGCACTCGCCGCCGCCTCGCTGTTGCCATCAGGCGCATTTGCCGAAATGCCCGCATCCGCCGACAAGCCGGTGACGATCAGCTTCTACAACTACAATCTCGCTTCGGCGAGCGCCGGAGCCGATGCGACCAAGGAACTGATTGCCGGTTTCGAAAAGAAATTCCCCAATATCAAGGTGGAGACCGTTGCCGTCCCGTCCAACGAGATCATGTCGCGTGTGCAGGCCGATATCGTCGCCGGCAAGCAGCCGGACGTGGCGCAATTGGTCTTCCGTGACCTGATCTACATCGCCAGCGACCTCGGCGCCAATGCCCTCGAAGACATGGTCGATGCGAACGAACTGAAGGATCAGATCACCGGCATGATCCCGC
This sequence comes from Rhizobium sp. WYJ-E13, assembly GCF_018987265.1. Taxonomy (NCBI): domain Bacteria; kingdom Pseudomonadati; phylum Pseudomonadota; class Alphaproteobacteria; order Hyphomicrobiales; family Rhizobiaceae; genus Rhizobium; species Rhizobium sp. WYJ-E13. Next base: position 918,405 of record NZ_CP076854.1, read on the forward strand.
AGGGGCTCGAACTCGGCAAGGTCGACGGCAAGACCTATGGCCTTGCCTACACCTTCTCGACGCCGATCCTGTTTTACAATGCCGACCTCTTCAAGCAGGCGGGCCTCGATCCCGACAAGCCGCCGAGAACGTGGGACGATGTCGCGGCTGCCGGCAAGGCCATCAAGGAAAAAACCGGCAAGAACGGCTTCTTCCCCGGCGCCTATGGCCCGACCGACGGCACCTTCGTCTATCAGTCGATCGTCATGTCGAACGGCGGCAAGGTGCGCGACGGCAACACGCTGACCTTTGCCGACGGGGACTCGGCGGACGCCGTCAAGATGCTGCGTGGCATGGTCGACAGCGGCGCGCATGCGAAGATCGATCCGGCCAGCGCGTCCGACACGTTTGCCGCCGGTAACATGGGCATGTTCCTCTATACAAGCGCATTGCTTTCCAGCGTCAAAAAGTCGGCCCAGGGCAAGTTCGACCTGCGCCTTGCTCCGATGCCTTCATTTGGCGACAAGCCGACGGCGCCGACCAATTCCGGCAGCGCCCTCTTCGTCTTCAGCAAGGATCCCGACAAGCAGCGCGCCTCTTATGAACTCCTCAAATATCTGACGAGCAAGGAAGCCTATACGATCATCACCAGCAAGATCGGCTACCTGCCGCTACGCCTCGATATCGTCGATGATCCCAACTACCTCGGCCCCTGGCTCAAGGAAAATCCGATGTTCCGGGCCAACATCAAACAGCTCGACCGTCTGACCGCCAATATCGCCTTTCCCGGACCGAATTATCGTCAGGTCGAGAAGATGATGATGGACGGCGTTCGCGAAGCCGTCTTCGGAAACGGCGACCCTATCGAAGCACTGAAGGGCGCGCAGGAGCAGGGCCAGGACCTGATGCCGTAAGCCCCTTAGTCTTCACGAGGAAGGTGAGGGGCGGCGACATTTGCCGCCCCTCATCGGCAATCGATCGGAGCTTTCGCCAATGACAGATATTCAGGCAGAGGTGGCCGGCCCCGCGTTAACGAAAAAGGCTGCGGAACGATCGAAAATGACCCGCGAAGGTTTTACCATTTCACCCTGGTTGTATCTGGCGCCCGCGCTCATCCTGCTGATGATCTGGACCTACATCCCGCTTGCCGAGACGTTTCGTCTGTCTTTCTATCAATGGAACATGCTGCCGACATCGCCGCAACGCTTTGTCGGGCTATTGAACTACCAGCGGCTGCTGGCACTGCCGGAAATGCGCAACGCCCTCTGGAACACGCTCTGTTACACGATCGGCCTGTTTCCGATGTCGGTGATCATTCCGCTATTCGTAGCGATCTGGACGCAGGATCTCGGCGGTCGCGCCCGGACGATCTACCGGTCGATGATCTTCGTGCCGATGATCATCGCTCCCGTCGTTGCCGCCGTCCTGTGGCGCTGGCTGCTGAACGAAGATCAGGGGCTTGTAACGCTTGCCCTCGATAGTCTGGGGCTCGGCCGCGTCGGCTTTCTGACCGATCCTCTCTATGCCCTGCCGACGTTGACCTGGATCACCGGCTGGAAGCTGATCGGCTTTTCGACGCTGCTCTTTTCCGCCGCCAATGCGGGCATCAACCCGTCCTATATCGAAGCCGCGCGTATTGATGGTGCCAGCCGCTGGCGCATCATTTGCGATATTCGCCTGCCGTTGCTCTCGCCGACGATCCTGCTGCTGTCGATGATGACGGTCCTTTTCGGCGCGCAATGGAGCTTTGCCTATATCAACGTGCTGACCAATGGCGGCCCGCTGAAGTCGACGACCAACATTTTTTACCTGCTCTGGGAATACGGCTTCCAAACGCTTTCGGCCGGCTGGAGTTCGGCCGCCGGCATGATCGCTTTTGCCGGCTTCGCTGTGCTTGCCGCCATGTGCATGTGGCTGACGAAGAGGTTTGCCTTCTATGACAACTGATGCCCTCGACGACCACCGGCCGAGCCGATCGGCGCCGACCCGCGGGTTCGGGCGCAAGTTCGGCGTGCACGCCGTCATGGTCGTGCTCTCGTTCGTTTCGATCTTTCCGATCTACTGGATGATCGTCACATCGTTGCGACCTGAGAACGAGACCTTCTCCACCGCGCTCTGGCCGTCCCATCCGACCTTCGACAATTACCTCTTCGTGTTGACGCGTGTGCCGATGCTGCAGATGCTCTTCAACACGACGCTCGTATCAGCCGCGACTGCGTTGCTGCAGGTCGTGACCGGCATGTTTGCCGCCTACGCGCTGGTGCGCTGGCGCATGCGGCTATCGTCTGTCGTCCATGGCCTGATTGCCTTGTCCTGGCTCGTGCCTTTCCAGGTCACGATGATCCCGAACTACGTGCTCGCCTCCAGGATAGGGCTGCTCGACACATTGACGGGTCTCGTTGTGCCGAATGCCGCCCACGCATTTGCGATCCTGCTCCTCTATCATGCCATGCGGGCCTTTCCGACCGAAGTGCTGGAGGCTGCGCGCATGGATGGCGCACGGAGCTTCCGCATCCTCTGGCAGATCGTCACGCCGAATATGGGCGCCCCCATCGCCTCCTTATCGATCATCGCCTTCATTTCCGCCTGGAACGAATATTTCTGGCCGCTGCTACTGTCGCGCAAGCCAGAGAACTCCGTCGTGCAGATTGGCTTGCAGATGTTCATGACCCAGGAGGGTAACCTCTGGGGACCGCTGATGGCGGCGGCGGCACTCGCCAGCCTGCCGATCCTACTGATCTATCTCGTTCTCCAGCGACACGTCATCGAATCCTTCATGAAATCCGGAATCCGCTGATCATGCAAAATTATGAAAGACTCATCGCACTCACTGGCGCCCGCAACGTGCGCGACCTTGGTGGCTATCCGGCCGGCAACGGTGGACTGACGCGCTGGCGTTCGGTTCTGCGTGGCGACACATTGCATGCGTTGAGTGCGGCCGATATCGAGGCGCTGATCGCTTACGGGGTCAAGACGGTGATCGACTTGCGCAATCCGCAGGAAATCGCCCAGGAGGCCAATCCTTTTACGGATGATGCGCGGGTCCGTTACGACAACGTCCCGCTCTTGTCGGCTTTGGCGCCGGTCGAAATGATGGCAGCGCAATCGTCCGATTTCGATATGAGCGACCGCTACTGCCAAGCACTCGACAATTGTCAGCCGGCGATCGCCAAGGTGCTGACGATGATCGCACACGCATCGGACGGGATCGTTCTTTTCCATTGCACGGCCGGCAAGGATCGCACCGGTATCATTGCCGCTCTGCTGCTCGCCCATGCCGGCGTCGACGAAGCTGTTATCATCGAAGATTACGCCCTGACCGGATCGATATCCGTTCCCTTGCTTGCCGACCTCCATGTACGGGCGGTCGCACGCGGCGTGCCTTCGAGCCTCGCGGATGTGGTTCTCGCATCGGCGCCGCACAGCATGGCCCGCACACTCGGGCACCTTGCCAGACGTTACGGCGGCGTTGGCGCCTATCTCGCGCAGATAGGCTTGGACCAATCGGAAATCACCGGCCTCAAGCGGCGGCTCTGCGTTTGAGCCTTGCCTTGTCTCGTTAAAAGCGACTTGCTGTGATGCCGGCAATTGCAGTGGCGACCGCCCGGTAATCAGACGGCCGTATCATCGCGGCAGGTCAAGGCAGCGTATGTCCTGCAGCCCTGAACAGCCGGTACCATTCCTCGCGAGTCAGCGAGACAGAAGAGCCGGCCGCGGCTTCGATGACACGTTCCGGCTTCGTGGTGCCGAGAACGACCTGGATCTTTGCCGGATGACGGGTGATCCAGGCGACTGCAATGCCGGTCGGGGTGACGCCATAGGCCTTCGCGAGCTCGTCGATGGCGTCGTTCAAATCGGCGAAATTTTCACGGTCGCCGAGGAATACGCCGTCGAAGAAGCCCTTCTGGAACGGCGACCACGCCTGCAGCATCATGCCGTTGATCCGGGAATAGTCGAGGAGGCCGTTGTCGCGATCGACGGACTGGTCAAGCCCGGCCATATTGGCGGCAACTCCTGATGCAATCAGCGGCGCATGGGTGATGCTGAGTTGCACCTGGTTGACGATGAGCGGTTGCTTGACAGCGGTCTTGAGCAGTTCGATCTGGCCGGGTGTGTGGTTGGAGACGCCGAAATGCCTGACCTTGCCCGACGTTTTAAGCGTGTCGAAGGCTGTTGCGACTTCCTCGGGCTCGACGAGCGTGTCAGGGCGATGCAGCAGAAGCACGTCCAGATAGTCGCTTCGCAGGGCTGCGAGCGACTGATCCACCGAGGCCAGAATATGCTCGGCGGAGAAATCGAAAAATCCCTTGCGGATGCCGACCTTGCTCTGGATGACAAGCTTCTCACGCTCGGAGGCGTTAAGAGAAATCGCCTCGCCGAAACGGGCCTCACAGCGATGAGGCGCGCCGCCATAAATATCCGCATGGTCGAAAAACGTCACGCCGGCATCCCGTGCGGCGCCGACCAGCTGTTGGATTTCGCCGTTCGTCATTTTGGCGATCCGCATCATCCCGAGGATGATGCTGGACACGTCGAGGTCCGTCTGCGGAAGCTTATAGAGTTTCATGATGAATACCTCAGGGTTGCCAAATAACTAAATGGTTATCCGCTTTTACGGGAACGGCGGTCGGGTGGCTAGCCGAAGCTACTGTTACCAGGCGTCCGCAGAGATCGGCTTCGGATATGGCTGCTCCCTTTGCACGCAACTCCCATGATAGGCTAGAGATTGCCGTGTTGCAGTAGCGGCGTCGATTGTCGAAGTGGAGGAAATCTGGGTGGCGGATCAAGCAAAACTGGCGGCATCCCGCAGGGCTGCCCAGCGGGTGACCCTGCGCACGGTGGCGAACTTGCTTGGCCTGTCCGTCACGACCGTCAGTCGCGCGCTAAAGGATGGCCCCGAGGTCAACCGCGAGACGATCGACCTCGTCAAGAAAGCGGCATCCGACCTCGGCTACCGTCCCAACCTCGGAGGCATCAATCTGAGAACGGGAAAAACCCATGCTGTCGGCGTCATCATGCCGTTCCATCGAGACGGCGAGATGAATATCGTCGTTGCCTCGCTGATCGAGGGCTTCTGCGGTGCAATGAAGCAACGTGGGTATCGCACGACAGTCGCCCCGCAGTTTCAGGCTGACGACCCGCTGGCAACGGTGCGGGATCTTGTCGAAGAGGGAACGGTTGACGGCGTCATCCTTACTCATACGAGGCCGCAGGACGATCGGGTGAAATATCTGCTGGAAGTCGGCATGCCCTTTGTCACCTTCGGCCGCACTGAGCTGCTCAGCAAACATCCGAGCATCGATATCGAGCATGAGGAGATCGGCGCGGCGGCGGCGGCGCGGCTGCTCGATGCCGGGCACAAGGCGCCGTTGCTCGTCGCGCCCTCCAGCCAGTTCACCTACAGCCTGCAATTTATCAAGGGCTGGACGAGCGAATTCAACCGCAGGAACCTGACCGTTCCCGACGAGAGGATGTTCTTTACCGCAACCACGCCTGATAGCGGCAAGAAGATTGCCGCGGATGCGCTTGCGAAATATCCAGACGTGACCAGCGCCTTCGTTGCAAGCGACGAGGCGGCCCTCGGCTTCGTTTCCGCTCTGGCCGATCTTGGTCGAAAGGTCGGCGAGGATTTTTCCATCCTGACCTATTCCGGCAGTCGTCTTCACGACTTCTACAATCCGCCGCTCAGCACCTATTATTTTCCGAATTTCGTCATCGGACAGCGCCTGAGCGATCTTCTCTACAGGTCGATGCAGGGCGAGCCGGCATCCGGCCTGACCGAGATCGTCCACGCAAGTTTTGTCGAACGCCGCAGCGAATTCAGCCTTCGCTGAAAATCCCCAAAAATCCGGCACAGGTAAGTTATTCGTAACGTTACGAATTCACCTTCCTTGCCGCAATGCGGCAAAAGCTCCATGACAGAAGCCGTTGACAGCTTAAGCCTCACTATGCATTCGTAACGTTACGAATTGGCATTTGGAGCGGGTTGGAGCGCTTTAAGAGCCAAGACAAGCCACTGCGACAATGATGGGAGGACGGCGTGGGTGCTCAAGCACTTTTTTTCGGCTCGCCAATTTGGACGTTCAACTGGAACCCACCTTATACAGCGCCGCTGCGCCGGCTGGCAGCTACCGGCTGCAAGGGATTCGAGCTGACCGCATGGTCGGTCGACATGCTCGGTTACTACACCGACGAGACGATCCGCGAGCTCAAATCAATTGCCGACGGTGAAGGGCTGACGCTGACCAACTTCTTCTACAATCTGCCATTCGCACGTGATGACGGTGCGCCGGTTTCGCATGTGGACCTGGATGCATATAAACGTGGCGTCGAGCTGGCGGCAAAGATCGGCACACCGATCATGACAAGCATGACTCCCTATCCCTTCCAATCCGAAGTACGTCCGATCCTGCAGAGGCCGACGGCTCAGGAATGGTCGGCAGCCGTTCGGCCCGAGTGGGATTGGACTGCGGAATACGATGTCGTCGTCGAAGGTTTCGCTGCAGCCTGCGCCATTGCTGCGGATGCCGGGCTGCGCGTCGCCATCGAGCCGCATCCCTATCGCTGGGTCAGTTCCGGGCAGGGCATGCTGCGGCTGATCGAGCGCACCGGGGCTCCCAATCTCGGGCTCAATTTCGACCCCAGCCATCTCTTCCCTGCTGGTGACATGCCGCACTACGTGGTGCTGTCGCTTGCAGACCGGATCTACAACACGCATTTCTCCGACAATGAAGGGCACACCAATGCTCATTGGCGTCCTGGCCGCGGCAAGATCGACTGGACGGCGATTTTCGCGGCGCTGCGCACAATAGGCTATTCCGGGCCGATCACCCTGGAGCTTGAGGATGCGCCCGGTGCATCGCACTGGACCCATTTTCGGGAAGCCACGCCGGAATTCGATTCCGAAATGAAACGCGGCATCCGTTATCTGCGCGACTGCGCCGCCGAAATCGACATCACTATTACCTGAGGAACCAGAATGAGCGGAAACAGCCCCATGAAAGTCGGCATCGTTGGCGCTGGAAACATCAGCGCCACCTACGTCGCCACACTGCATATGTTCGATTTCATTCGCGTGAAGTCGATCTACGACCTCTATGAGGAGCCGGCGCGCAAGCTCGCCGAGCAGTTCGGTGTCCAATCGGTGTCGCTCGCTACAATGCTCGCCGATCCCGAAATCGGCCTCATCATCAACTTGACCACGCCGACCGCCCATTATTCGATCAGCAAGAGGGCGCTGCTTGCCGGCAAACACGTCTATTCGGAAAAGCCGCTCGGCGTTTCGATGGAAGAGGCCGAAGAACTGATGGCGCTCGCCCGCGCCGGCGATCTGCGGCTCGGCTGCGCCCCCGATACGTTCCTCGGCGGTGGCCATCAGTTGACGCGTCGTCTTTATGATGAGGGACGCATCGGCACGGCGATTTCCGCGACCGCGATGTTGCTTCTGCCCGGCCACGAGCACTGGCATCCCAATCCGGCCTTCTTCTACGGTCGTGGCGGAGGGCCGATGCTCGATGTCGGGCCTTATTATGTGACCAATCTGATTGCCCTTCTGGGGCCGGTCCGCGAAGTCTTCGGTGCTGCCAAGGTCACCCGCATAGAGCGAACCGTGAAGACGCAGCCACGGTTCGGCGAAACGATCAAGGTGCTGACGCCGACGCATCTGACCGGCGTCATGGAATTCCACAGCGGCGCGACCGTGACGATCGCTACCAGCTTCGACGTCATCAAACACAAGCACAACCAGATCGAGATCTATGGCTCCAAGGGCTCGATGGTGACGCCGGACCCGAACAATTTCACGGGCAAGGTCGAGATCTTCACCGAGGGGGGCGAAACCTGGGAAGAGGTCGCCGTCGACCATCCTTATGTCGAAGGCGTTCCCGGCCATCTGGGCCTCAGGGGACTAGGCGCTGCCGAGATGGTGGATTCGTTGCGCTCCGGCAGGCCACATCGCGTCTCGTCAGAACTCGCCTTCCACGCGCTTGAGGTCATGACCGCCTTTGAACGATCTGCCCAGTCGAAGCGGCCGGTCGCCATCCGCAGCAGTTGCGGCCGCCCGGACCCGATCCCGCAGCACCTGAAGGAAGGCAAGTTCACATAGGGTTTCCTCCCAGACCAGCGGGCGACGCGCAAATGCGCCGTCCGTCTCCCGGGGAGGGAGGCTGTCTGATATCCTAGAACGCGGCTGGCTTTGAGCAGCCCGTAACGGTTGGGCATCTATCGCTGCTTCGGTTTTGCGGTCGTCTTTTGATTCGCTCGCTTGGGTCCAGCAGCCAGGTCCGCCGGAATTTCGGGGGGCACGGACCGGATATCGTTGGTGATGGACTGCGCTGCCGCGATCACCGCCTGCCTGATATCTGCCACACGCTTTTCGTCCACCCCCGTGACGAAAGGAACGCTGACAGCCGCAATGACCGTGTCTTGATGATCCCTTACCGGAGCTGCGATCGCATGAACACCGGACATCTGCTCTCCCATGTCCCGCGCCCAATTCTGCTTGCGGATCAGCGCAAGCTCTTCAAGCATTTGCTTGGGATCCGTAATCGTCTGGTTGGTAAAGCGCTCGAGCTTGGTCAGGCGCCGCTCGATGTCCTCCTGCAATGAAAAGGCAAGCAGGATCTTGCCGGCAGCACCTGCGTGAAACGGCAACCGCTGGCCGGCGGTGGCCGACAGTGCATATTGGCCGTGCCCCTGTGCCGAGGCGACAACCAGGATATTGTCGCCTGACGGTACCGTCAGCTTGCTGCCTTCGCCCAACAGCTCGGAGATTTTGTTCAGATGCGGCTGCGCGATCGCCAGCAGGTCATAACTTGCAACGGTCGGAGCAACATGGGCCGCAAGCGTCAGAAGGCGGCGCCCGAGCGTATAGCTTCCTGCCGGTGAACGATGCACGAAATCGTAAGCGCTCAGCGTGTTGAGCATGCGGTACACGGTCGTACGCGACAGCTTCACCGCCTTGACCACGTCGCGGATCGTCGCGCCCTCCGGCGTGCGTTCCAGCAGCGCGAACACCTCCACCATCTGCTCGATGACGGGGATGCGGTACTTCTGCGCGGCGTCTTCACTAATGTCGGTCATTCAAATCCTGCCAAGCCTATCAGGCAACGCTTCGCCTTCCATAAGCAATGCGTGGAGTTCACGCAATCGCGGCTCCTTTCGATTGACTCCGGCACGAGAATGCCGGTAAATTCATACATGAATTTATATCAGTTCAAATAAGAAACGTCACGTCGATTTATTCCCGACGTGGCGTTCCGAAAAAGAGTGCCGGATCGGAGGCTCGGCGAGCACTGTTTCAGCACGCGCGGGTGCAACGGAAATACGGAGGAGGATGCAATGAAGAGTGTGAAATCGATCGGACATGTGGCTGTCAGTGTGAAGAACATCGACCGCTCGCTCGACTTTTATGTCAACAAGCTAGGCTTCGACGAAATGTTCCGGCTTGAACGCGACGGCCGCTTGTGGATCGTCTATCTCAGGATCACTGACACCCAGTTCATCGAGCTGTTTCCAGAAGGTGTCGGCGACAGCGCCCCGCCGTTTGCCAATGTCGGCTACAATCATCTCTGCCTCGAGGTCGAAAACATCGATGAGGCGATCGCCGATATCACCAGCCGCGGCGTTGTGCTGACAGCCGAGAAGAAGCTCGGCGTCGACAACAACTACCAGGCCTGGATCGCAGATCCCGAAGGCAACCGCATCGAACTGATGCAGCTTGGTGCCGACGCCATGCAGACGGCCGCCGTTCGCCGCATCAAGGGGCTGGTCTGAGCCATGGATCTTTTCAAGCATCTCGGCCACATCGCATTGCGCGTCAACGACCTCGACAAGTCCCTGGCCTTTTATCAGAAACTCGGCTTTCGCGAGATGACGCGACTGTTCAACGATCAGGGCGAGGCGTGGATCGTCTATCTGCGCATCAACGACGATCAGTATCTGGAGCTTTTCCCGAAAGGCGTAAAGCGGCCGGAAACCGGCCCAGACGCCATTGGCATCTTCCATATCTGCCTCACCGTTGAGGACATCGACAAGACGTTCGAAGAGCTTGCAAAAGTCGGCATTCAGCCGAGTAAACCGAGACCGACAAAGATCGGCATCGACGGCAATCGCGGCGCATGGATCGAGGATCCCGATGGCACGCAGATCGAGGTCATGGAAATGGCGCCAGATTGCATTCAGTTGCAGGCCATCAAGAGACTTCAGACGGAATCAGTCTGACTGGACTGTATTTCGACTATCGGCTCTGTGATTGAAAGAACCCGGCAGCACTCTGCCGGGTTCTTTCGTGTCGGGGTTCAGAAGATCTGGTCGTAGGCGTTCTGCATCGCCTGCACGAAATCGTCTTCGGTGCGGCTCGGATCGCTCCAATATTTGTCGGCCTCCTGCCAGATGGTGCGATACCAATCGGCGTCCGCCGTATTGAAGGGGTTGGACACCTGCTTCGACGGGTCCTTCAGCGTTTCCAGGACGAGCTTGTTGCAGGCATCAAGGTTTGTCGTGTCGGCATCGGTGCGGACGGGGCTTGCCCCCTTCTTCAGCACAAATTCGGCGTTCAGCTTCGGATCGACATCAAGCTTGGCGAAGTCCTCCTGGGCTTTGGCGGTGTCAGCGTTATTCGTGTTGAGGAAGCCCCAGGAATCGACGGTCACGACGACGGCCTTGGTGCCCGGGATATTCATGCAGTCGAAATCCGTGCCCAGCTTCTTCTGCGCAGCGACGAACTCGCCTTTCATCCAGTCGCCATGGATCTGCAGTAGGGCCTTTCCAGTGATGACGAGATTGGTCGTGTCATTCCACTGGCGGTTCGGGGATCCCGGATCCGTGTGCTCGGCGATTTGGCGGAAACGCTTCAGTGCTGCCCGCATTTCCGGGGTGTCGATCACGTCGCGATCAGGCTTTTCGCCGTAGAAACGATCGTAGATTTCAGGGCCTTCCTCGGAAGCGATCAGGGCCTGAAGAAGATAGGCCTTCTGAAACTGGTCGCCACCCTGCGCAATCGGTATGTAACCAGCAGCCTTGACCTTGTCGAAGGCGGCAAAGAGATCGTCGAGAGACTTCCAGGACTTCGGATCGACGCCTGCCGCCTCGGCGACATGCTTGTTGTAATAGACCATCCCGTCGATATGCACCGTGGCCGGGGCCTTCATGATCTCGCCGTCGACAGTGATGTTCTTCAGAACAGACGGCGGGAAATTATTCGTCGCTCCGATGCTGTCGAACAACTTGGTCAACGGCACGCCGAGCCCCTGCTTGTTCAGATCCCGATAGATGCCGGGATCGGAATTCATGAAGATCGCAGGCGGATTGCCGCCGGTGATCATGTTCATCAGGCTGACATTGGCGCCGGAATCGTGGGCTATCGAGAGGTCCTTCCATTGGTGACCGTCCTTGGCCCAAGCCTCCCGCAGGACGGTGAGCGCCGCAATCTCGGATGGTTTCGACCAGGTGTGATAGACGACGACTTCATCTGCCCAGGCGTTTGCGGCAAGAGTGGTCGCGGCAAGCAACAGCGATAGTCGTTTCAGCGATTTCCATTTCGTCATGCAACATTCCTCCCTTTTAGATCTGATCAGAGCCGTTGGCCGGTCGGGCCGTCAAAGACGTTCAACTTGGTGAGCGGCAGATAGACGGGCAGGGCCGGTCTGCCCCGGTAGCGGTTCGCATCGCGGCCATCGATACGCACGGCGATGCTCTTTCCCGACATGGTCAGGAAGGCGAAGGCATCGGGTCCGGATTTCTCGAAATATTCGACCGGGCAGTCGAAGCGGACGGTGTTTCCCGCATCCGCGCGTTCCTCGATCAGCAGTTCCTCCGCCCGGAAGCCGATCTTGACGGGCTTGCCTTCGGCCGCCTTGGCCTTCCATTTGTATTCGCCAAGGCTGATGCTGACGCCGTCCTTCTCATCCACGGCGACAAGGTCAGTGCCTTCCTGCCGGACAACGCAATCGAGCAGGTTCATGGCCGGCGACCCGACGAAATCGGCAACGAACAGATTGGCCGGCTCGTTGTAGATTTCATCCGGTGTGCCGAATTGCTGGATGACACCCTTGTTCATCACGGCAATCTTGGTCGCCATCGTCATGGCTTCGACCTGGTCATGCGTGACGTAGACGACGGTGTTTCTGAGCTGATTGTGGAGCTTCTTGATCTCCATCCGCATCTCGTTGCGCAGTTTGGCATCGAGGTTGGAAAGCGGCTCGTCAAACAGGCAGACGCCATATTGCTTGACCAGTGCCCGGCCGATCGCAACGCGCTGGCGCTGGCCGCCGGAAAGCTGGGAGGGCTTGCGGTCGAGAAGGTGTTCGATCTGTAAGAGTTTGGCGGCCCATGCGATGCGCTTATCCGCCTCCTCGCGCGATATACCGCGGGAGGACAGCCCGAAATTCATGTTTCCGCGCACCGTCTTGGTGGGATAGAGCGCATAGGACTGGAAGACCATTGCAAGGCCCCGGTCCTTGGGGTCGAGGTAACTGACATCCCGCTCGTCAATGAGGATTTCTCCATCGTCGATTTCGAGCAGACCGGCGAGAAGATTAAGAAGCGTTGTCTTGCCACAGCCGGATGGCCCGAGCAGCACCAGAAATTCCCCGTCACCGATACTGAGATTCAGGTTCTCGATGACCGTCAGGGCACCGAATTTCTTGACGATATTGTTGAATGCGATGGAAGGCATGCCTCTATCCCTTAATGGCGCCAGCAGTGATGCCCTGCACGAAGAACCTGCCGAGAACGAAATAGATGACGAGCGGCGGCAGGGCGGTGAGCAGTGCCGAAGCCATGTCGACCGCATAGTTCTTGGCGCCTGTCGTCGTCACCGTGATGTTGTTGAGCACGACCGTCATAGGCTGCGTGTCCTGCGCGCCGAAGGTGAGGCCGACCAGGAAGTCGTTCCAGATGCCCGTGATCATCAGGATCAGCACGACGATCATGATATTGCCGGACATCGGCAGGACGATTTCGAAGAAGATCCGCCAGAAGGAGCCGGAATCGATCATGGCAGCGGCGATGATCTGCGGCGGCATGCCTCGAAAATAATTCCGAAAGATCAACGTCAAAAAGGGCAGCGACAAGACGCTGTGGATGACAGCGATGCCGAACGTCGTACCATAGATATGCAGCGAGCCGGTGATCTTGATCAGCGGATACATGATGATCTGGAACGGCACAAAAGCGCAGATGAAGAGTATGAACAGGAAACCGTTCGCCCATTTGATGTTCCAGAGCGCCAAGCCGTAGCCAGTGATGATCGATAGCGAAATCGTCAGGACTAGGCTCGGGGCGAGGATATAGAGCGAGTTGAGGAAGCCGATTCGCACGCCGTTGCAGTTCATGCCGGAACAGGCCTGCATCCAGGCATAGGACCACGCATCGGTCGTCCAGGGTGAGGGCAGAGAGAAGATTTGCCCCTCGCGGATCTGATCCATCGTCTTGAAGGACGTCACGATAATGACGTAGAGCGGGACTGCGAAGAAGGCGGCGGCCATCAGCAGGAAGACGAAGATCACCACCCGGCTCGGCCGGATCAGCGGGCGCCTGCGCACTTTCGTTTCGCGGCGGGGTTGGGATGTCGCTGAGATAGCCGTCATGCCGCTCTCCTCTGCCGGATGGCCGTGATTATAACGAGCGGCAGGAAGAGAACGAGCGTCGTCAGTAGCATGACGGTCGCGCCCGCAGAGGCGAAGCCGAGGTTCTGCTTCTGCCAATAGGCGTCGATAACGAAATAAGCGGGCATGACCGACGCACCGCCCGGACCGCCGTTGGTCATGGCGACGATAATGTCATAAGCCTTCACCACACCGATGCAGAGCAGGATGATGCAGGTCAGGAAGGTCAGCTTCATCATGGGAATGATGACCTCGATATAGAGCCGCCAGAAGGGCACGCCATCAAGGCGCGCAGCTTGCCAGATCTCGGTGTTGATCGATTTCAAGCCGGCGAGCATGAGGGCCATGAAGAAGCCGGTCGATTGCCAGACCGCCGCCAGAATGACCCCGAACATGACCGTGTCCTGGCTTGCAAGCCAGTTGAAGGAGGCGCTCTCCCAGCCCATCGAGTGAAGAACGTTTTCGACGCCGAGGCCCGGATTGAAAAGCCAGCGCCAGACGAGCCCGGTGACGATCAGCGAAACGGCAAGCGGATAGAGAAAAACCGTGCGGAAGATGCCTTCACCATGCACCTCCTTGTCGATCAGCGCCGCAAGGATGAAGCCCATGACGATCGACAGCAGGCTGCCCACGGCGAAGATGACGAGGTTTTGCAGCGAAAGCATCCAGGACGGATCATGAAAAAGCCGCCAATATTGCTTCCAGCCGACCAGTTCATAGTCGGGGAAGCGGCGGCTTGCCGTAAACGAGAGATAGACGGTCCAGCCTATCGCCCCAATGAAAAAGACAAGCGTCAACAGCGCTGCAGGCGCAACGGCCAGATGCGGGATGACGCGGCTCCATCGGATTCCCATGAGCCTCCTCCTCAGGCCACCAGCCTCCGCTCCTCCGGTTGGCCGCCGCCTGTTTCTTATATGAACAGCATGTAGTTCATAATAGACCAAATATAGGAATCAAAAGAACGCGATGTCAAATGACAATTGGCCGCGCCGCGATCTGGATGCACGCCGAAGTTGGATGAAACGCGACGACTGTTCAGCCAGCCGATCAATCGAAGACGGTCTAGTCATCTTCCGCCAGATAACGTCTTGCTGGTTCGGGCACGAGATCGACGCCCAGGCTCGGCCGGTCGATCACGTCGATGAGCCGTCCTTGACGATCGTCTGCGGCAGCCCGTCGACGATGTCGTACCACCGGTCCGGATCGCCAGTCGTCTACGCGAATGCAATGAAGTTGTGGGGCAGGGTGGCGCAGACCCGGATGAGTGCGGCCAGACCGAGGAGCTCGCTCGCCGTTCGATGCGGCGCCATCAGGATCGAATGAAGGTGGACATATTAGCCGATCCATTCAAGCTCGGCGATCCTGCCGACATTAACCGCGTGACCTTCGATCAATTCCTTGAAGTTCTGGCGCAGATAGATCTGTTCGCCGAGATGGATCGGCGTCGTGCTGGAACGGGTCAGCTCACGATAGACGCCGGCATTGACCCATGGCGTGTAGTCGCAGGAGAGCAGGGCCTCGATCCAGAACAGTTGGGCCGTGGTTGATCAGGCGAGGGGCATTTTTGAGTTCGACGACTTTCATATGCTCGTTCATTCGAAGCCCACGAAATATGAAGCTTCCCGGCATTTCTCCGTAGCTGAGACAGAGAAAGATGATGACGGCGAAGGCGCCGCAAAACCGAATGCATTCCGCATCTCAGTCCTTATCGTGCCGGTCACGATGGTGGGGAACTGAAATGATCGAGCTGTGAACCGCTTCACATGGAGGGCGCTAACGTTTCAGGTCATAGGCCTGGTGAGATGCACGAAGCTCTGCCAAGGTCTTGCCGACGCAGCTGCCGCCCTCCGCGCCTCCGGTTGCCTTCGCGTGGCCGTCCAGGGTGATCGTGCCGGCCATCCGCTCAGATGCCACATAGGTCGCGACACCGTCCTGCGAGATGCGCGATATGAAGAAGGCATGATAGGTGTCTTTGTACTTGCACTGGATGAGCAATGGAAATTGATCGAACGGATCGTCCTGCGCCTGGAGCGCGGTGAGTGGAAGCCCCGCTAGCGAGACCAGACTTGCAAGAAGCGTTTTGGTCAATCCGTTCGATATTCGGCCGAATGCGTACTTCATTGCTCAATCCCTCCTTTTGCACGATTAGTTCTTCCGAAATCCGCTGCCGCTAGATCGTCATTGCGATGAGTGCATCGCGGTCAAGAAGACGAACAATGCGTTGCAGTTTACCGTTCAGGCAGAGGATGCGCTTTCCGCGGAGTTTCGTGAAGCAGCGGGCGACGGTTTCGACCGTCAGTCCGAGATAGTCGGCGATATCGCTGCGCGACATCATCATATCGAATTCGCAGCTTCCTGGATGACGATCGGCCATTTCGTAGACAAAGGCGGCAACGCGCTTCAGTGCGCTTTGCTCGGTGATGACGAGTTGTTTGTGCTGTGCCTTTGCGAGGCTCGTCAGCGCAATGTGGAGAAGGTCTATGGGGACGAGTGCGTCCCGATTGGCGCGAAAGGGCCTGATACAGGTCTCGCATACGGCTTCTGCGAAATCGGTTCGAACATTGCCCGTTTCCAGACCGAACCACTCACCCTTGCCGCAGAAAGACAGGATGTATCGCTGCCCGCTGGCCGTCAGGCGATAGATGCGCACCGCACCCGCTTCGACCTGATAGATCGCAAGTGCATATTCGCCTTCGCTATAGATCGTCTCGTCGGCCTTGAGCTTGATCGACTGATCCTTGGCCGTCCCAGCAGTCGCGCCATAGCGGTACCCCGGAACTATCGTCTGCTTTACCATCGCGTGGTCTTGAAGCATATGCGTCGCCCCCATCCGTATCGCAGAATAGGCAATCGCGGCCTGACCCGGTATTCGAGATACCCCTTACGTATTGTTACGGAGGCCCGGGACCATCGACAGGTGTATAAAGCTATTCCCCTTGATGAGAGCGATACGAGAATATCGCGGGAGGTCTCGATGGCATCGGAAGAGGAAGGGGACAGTCGCGCATTTCAAGACTCTGCAAGCGTGCGTGCACAACTTGACCTTATACTCGCCAGTCCGGAATTCCTTGTCCCTGAGCGCGGACGCCGCTTCCTGCAATATATCGTTGAAGAGACGCTTGAAGGGCGCAGCGAGCAGCTTAAGGCCTATACGATTGCACAGGCGGTTTTTGGCCGCGATGCCTCCTTCGATGCGCAGAGTGATCCGGTCGTCCGCATCGAAGCGGGGCGGATCCGTCGCGCGCTCGAACGATACTACCTCGTCTGCGGACGCGGTGACCCGATCCGGATTACCGTCCCCAAAGGAGGCTATGCGCCGCACTTTTCCCGTGGGGAAGACAGTCCGGATGCGGGCGAAATCTCCGTTCTGCAGAACCGCGAGAACAAGCGGCGCCCCCTCGGGCGGGAGCGGCCGGCGAGTTATCGAGATCTCCTGTTGCCGATCGGCATCCCCGCGCTGTTCGGGGTCGTGGCTATACTCGCCCTTGTCCGTCCGCTGGAAACCTATCTCTCCCCACCAAAACCGTTGCCGGCCCCTGCCACATCATCATTGACGAGCAAGATCAGGATTGTTGTCGAACCCTTCGCCGCTCTCGGCGGTACCGTGCAGGGAGCTGATTTCGTGAAGGGATTGGCCGATCAGCTGATTGCAAAGCTGATGAAGGTGGAAAACCTTGTCGTGCTCGCTCCAGGCCGTTCCAGGACGGAAACGACCGGTTCGCTTTTCAACCTGCAGGGAAGCGCCCTCGTCGAGGGCATGATCCTTCATCTGCATGTCCGCCTGATAAACGACGCCGACGGCACGGTTATCTGGGCAAATCAATATGATCGAGACCTGCGCGGCCAGACCATTCTCGATGTTGAGGACGAGATCGCCGCACAGATCGCGATGGAGGTTTCGAACAGCCAGAGGCTGAACGGCACGGGCACCGATCCATAGCTTATCTTATCTTGCCGACACGGGGTCGACGACCAGTCCTGAGGCGCGCAGCCCGTTCAGGAACCGTTCCTGGTCCTCCGGCCGCTGCAGGCGGAGCGACACTTCCTGACGGATATTCGTCATCAAAGCCGGCGCGTGGATTTTGAGCCAATCCTGTTCCAGCATGGCTTCATCAGTCTTTCCGGCCGCTCCGAGAATGGATAGCAGCACAAGGCGGTGCATGGGATTATTGTCGAGATCGGACCGTCTCGACCACTGCTCGGCCTTTCCGATATCTCCTTTCATGAATGCGCACAAAGCCATGCCGACCTCGTAATAACCTCTGGTGCCGACACCCTTGTTGAGGGCGACCGACAGCAACTCGCAGCCCGATTGCCATTTCCCCGACATCGCCAGTCGAAAACCGTATTCGCCTGCGAGTTCTACATCATCAGGGTCTGCATCGTAGGCTGCGGTGCCTGCCTTCAGGGCCTTGTCAATATCTCCCCTGAAGAAGCTCACCTGCATCTGCGCTTGCAGCACGCGGGGATTGTCCGGTGCGAGTGATGTTGCCCGCTCCACCGCAGCGCTCGCCAGTGCGAGAGGCTGGGTCGACGATGACGTGCCGAGCGTGTAACGGAATCTGATTTCGTCGAGATAGGCCATGGACAGCAGCGCCCAGGACACCGCGTCATTGGGAAAGCGCTGGGTCGCCTGTTGCAGGCATTCGCGTGCTGCACTGAGACTTTGCACAGTCATGGTCTGGCGGTAGTTGGAATAGGCGAGTGTACAGGCATAAGCACTCTGGTTTCCCCTCTGCGCCGGTCGCGCTACCATATCCGCGTCGGTTTGGAAGAGGGCGCCATAGGGCTGCGCGACAGCATTGGCGATTAACCGGGCGATATTGCTTTGAATCGCAAGCTCGTTTTGATCTTGAAGATCCGCATCGAAATTATCGGCCCAGATGACCGCTCCATCCAGTTGGCGGACCAGCCTGGCAACGGCACGCAGCCTGCTTCCATCGAGCTGGACATTGCCCTGCAATGCGTAGTTGGTACCGGTGGCGTGTTCACCACGCAGCGGATCGGCGACCACGACGATGTCATCGAACTGGGCGAGCTGCCCGATAATGTCGTCCCTGAGACCACGCGCGATATCCGAACCGGCGTCAGCGGGGCTGCTTTCGGCAAAAAATTCGATGATCACCTTTGGCTTGGGAGATCCCTGCGGCATCGTTGCGGTTGGAGTATCACGCAAGGACAATGCGGACGTGAGAGCGAGAAGAAGAAGAGCGACGACGACGGCCAGCGCAGTTCCGAGACCGATAAGGGTGGCCAACCCCGGACGACGTGTTTCCTGAAGCGAATGATCTTGATCTTCGTGTTCGGCATTTTGCGCATTATCCGAGACTTCGGCGGGATCTGCCGGGGCCGGCGCCTCCCGCGCATATTCGAAATGCGGGACATATCCACCCTTGGGCACAGTGATGACGATGTCGTCCCTCTGGCCTGCGACGAGATAGTAACGCTCGAGCGCCTTTCGTATTCGGCCGGCCTCGATTCGAACAACCGGATCGTTCTGCGGGTCGAACGAAGCTTCCCGGCCAAAAACCACATTTGCTATCGTAAATGCCTTCAGGAAGTCCGATCGGCCGGCGAGTGTCTCATTGACGACGAATGCCAGGAAATTCCGCCCGCGTTTCGGTGCGTGAAATTCCTCGCTTGTGAGAATTCGTTCGACCTGCCGGCTGATTTCGTCAGCTGTTGGCCCAAGACTACTGAAAGCATTGATCTTTGCGCTTCTCATGATCGCCCCTACGACAAGATCACGCAATTATTTAAGTTACTTCTAACGCATCATACCTCACAAGCCTGGGGTTGCAAGTTCTGCTTTAGGCTTGTCGAATATAAGCTGACCAGCTGCCGATCGGCGAAGCCTTTGCGGTTTCAAGCGGTTGCGCCGCATCGATGGCAATGGCCATGCGCATGAGCTCTGCCAGATTGCGCGCGCCCATCTTGGCCATCACATTGGCGCGATGGACCTCCACCGTGCGCGAGCTGATGCCGAGATGATAGGCGATCATCTTGTTCTGTAAGCCATCGAGCACGCCGGAGAGAACCTGATGTTCGCGGTCCGTGAGCTGACGAAGTCGCGCCGCAACGCTTTCGCAATCGGCCACGGCGCTGCCGCACCGCCTTTGCCTCATTGCTCCGTTAATGGCCGAGATCAGCGCTTCTTCCTTCAGCGGTTTTTCCAGAAAATCGGATGCTCCCGCCTTCATCGCCTGAACCGCGGCGGCGATATCGCCCTGACCGGTAATGACGATCGCCGGCACGTCCGTGCTGACACGCCTTAACCGCTCAAGCAATTCGATGCCGTTGATATCGGGCATGCATAGATCGGTAACAAGGCAACTTCGCCCCGACAGCGGCAGAAGTTCCAGAAAGGCTTTCGCACAGCTATGTGCACGAACGGCAAAGCCGGCCGACACCAGCAGAAACGTCAGAGATCGCCGGAGCGACTCTTCGTCGTCGACGAGATGGATCGTAAGGTCATTCGCCATTGATTGTGGTCTCCGCCAGCGGCAGCGAAAACGAGAGGATGGAGCCTCCCTGTGTTCCCTTGCGCGCGCTTATGCGGCCTCCATGCGCTTCAATGATACGCTTGGACAATGCCAGGCCCATGCCAAGTCCGCGCGGTTTACTAGTGACGAAGGGACGAAACAGCGCCTCTTCGATCTCGACGGCAATTCCGCAACCATTATCGGACACGTCGACAACCAGATGCGAGCAATCATCGGTCCTCGAGTGGATCGCGATCGTCGGCCGCTCGACGCCGTCGGTCGCGTCCACGGCATTGTGAAGAAGGTTCATCAGCACCTGGACGATCTGGACACGGTCTGCGACTACGATGTCCCGCTCTGCTTCGAGTTGCAAATCGGTGTGAAGGCCTTTCCGGGGTGATCCGGCAAGCCCAAGCGCCGTCGCTTTGTGGATCAACGCGTGCATCGCCTCCAGTTGTTTCTCGCCGGTGCCGCGCTTTGCAAATTCCCTGATGTTCTGGACGATCGTTCCCGCCCACAAGGCGTGCTGTGTAATTTCCGACAAGGCTTCACGAAGCTCCGCGCCGTGCCGGCGGCGGTCGTTCGTCATGAGGCGCCCGCACCCCTCGGAGTAAGCGGCGATCAAGGAGAGCGGCTGAGACAGTTCGTGAGCCAGCGTCGTTGTCATTTCTCCAAGCGCGGCTACTCTTGCGAGACGCGCCAGCTCACACTGAAGCTCCTGAACCTGCTGCAATGTCTCGCGCTCTGTTCGGAAGTCCTCAAAGATCGCCGCAGCGAAGGTTTCTTTTTCGCCCTGTTCTCGGATGATGGTCAGCGTAGTTGGAAACTGGACGCCCCTCTTGGTCGTTGCTAGGCCGGCGCGTGCCGCGCCCTGGTCCGCCCAGCGTCCCCTGAGTTTGACATCCGGCGTCGCGGACCAGACGAGGTCGATCTTGCGGTCGAGCAATTCATCTTCCTCATAACCGAACAGGACCACCGCAGCCCTGTTACAGGCTGAAATTCTATTGTTGCCGGTCATGAAGAACACTGCGTCCGGTATGTGTTCATAGAGCTGCCGAATCCAGTTCGCCTGTGGCCGGTTATCACCCTTGGACGCAGCACGCACGGGTTCGCGCCGTGCTATTCGCGTTCCGATGAACGAGGTTCGTGCCGCCAGGCTTGAGACAGGGGAACTGAATTCGGTAGCATGCGGCGACTCCATCTTGGTGGACATGGTGGTCTCCTCCGCCCTTGAGAAGCAATCCAGTGCCTCGACGCTAGTGCCTCGACGGCCTCCTCAACAATGGCGCGAGTTTACCATCTTTGGATGGGGGATCGGTGTAATATCGCGTAGACTCTATTGGTCTTCTCCTACAACCGGGCCTGCTGAAGGCCCAGCGAGCCAGCGCCTTGGCCCGGCCTCACCTCCATTGATCCGACTCAATGCCTCTGGCTCGTTGTTCCGCTAGTCTGAGACGTCGTGGGTATATGGCTATTTGAGAGAGCTGGTTCACTGCGAGGAGGGCTCGCGATCGCTGGTGCAACGCCAAGGCAGGACATGGCGAAATGCAACATCCGCAGACGTACAGGCAGGAAAAACCATGCCGGACGAGTGACTGGCACGCCGAAACGATAGCATCTTGCCGGTCGACGCCGGTGCATCGTCGGGGAGGGTTCGGTGATGTGGCGCTTGGTCGCTGAAGCTCCGTTCGAAGAGGACATAGAACTCGCCGTCATCGACGACGAAGGTACCCATGCCCTGGTCTTTCCTTGCCAACGTCTGCCCGGCGGATGGGCCAACGCCATGACCGGCGAGATGCTTGACATTCACCCGACCCATTGGCGCGCATGGCAAATTCAGCGATGTGATCCGTCCGATCTTCATTGAAAGGGACTGCGAATGCCTCGTCAGCCGGATCCCGACAGTTTTCGCTCTCACATCGGACCATATATTTGCTAGGTCGGGAACATTCCGACCTCTTTCTGCCTTCGTATCAATTGCAGACGTGCTTTGAATACGGAGCGATCCATGAGCCTAGAACGCGGTCGCAGAAAACTGATGTTGCGGCTTCCCGATATCCGTCATCTTCTAGCGGAGATAACCAACGAGACACTCGGTGAGATGTTCGAGGCCTATGATCTTGCCGTCGATGCGTTGGACAGATTTCGGATTCAAAGACCGAGGGAAGATAAGCTGATTACAGAATATGAGCAGCTCTGCCGCGAAATAGAGCAGGAAGTTGTCGTCTACTGCACCAGCCGATGAGCTTGCCGATACCTATCCGATGTGTTCCGCTTCGGATCCATTTGAGGTCGCCGGCGGCCAGGCCCAGGCTCTCAGCAACTCGTAGAAGACGCTGAGGACGACCGGCCCAAGAAACAAACCCAGGAGCCCGTGAGAGAGCGTGCCGCCGATGACGCCGATCAGAATAACCGGCATCGGCGTCGAGAGGCCTTTCGCCATCAGGACGGGCTTCAGAATATTGTCCACGACGGTGATCGGCACCGCAAGGCAGGTAAAGATAAAGGCAGTCGCGAATGGCCAGGAGAACCACGCCCAGATGACGACCGGCAGCAGCACGAGCCCAGGACCCAGTTGCATCACGCAAAGCATGAAGACCGCAAAGGTCAGGGCACCGCGTGCCGGAATGTCAAAGAAGGCAAAGCACACTCCGCAGAGCAGGGTCTGCAGGAAGGCAACGCCGATCACGCCTCGCGAAACATTCCGCACCGTGGTTCCTGCCAACCGGGCAAAACCGACACCCCTTTCGCCGGCGATCCGGCTCGCCAGCACCTGTATTGCCGCAGCCAGGCGCACGGACCACGTGAGAAACAGCCCGGAGAGTATGATCGAAGCGACGAAGCTCAAGACGCCGCCGCCGATCGAGGCGAGCTTTGCGACGACAACACCCATGACCTCACGGATCGGCGCCTGAAACTTGATGATGGTGGAGGCCAGATCGCCCGCAATCTGGTTCCAGGTGTCATGGACACGCTCGCCGACGACAGGCCATTCCTTGATGGCGGCCGGTGCTGTGGGTAGCGTGAAGTTTCCCGTCCACAACTTGCCGATCAGTGCCTGCACCGCATCGGCAAAATTGACCGCAACGAGTGCGAGCGGTGCGATAATCAGCACAAGGCAGCCGACGACGATGATAACAGCCGCAATCACCGGCCTGTTTCCAATCAGTCGCAAGAGAGTCTGGAACATCGGAAACAGCGCCACTGCGAGGATCGCCGACCAGATGACGATCAGTGCGAAGGGCGCGATCAGAACCATCGTCCAGTAGGCGAAAAGCCCGATGATGCCCAACCGGACCAGATCACTTACTCTCGCCTCTATCGAAATCTGGCCCGCATCGGTTTTCCGCGCCGGCGTATCGGCTATCTGCTCCATTGTTATATCCGCCACGTTCCAGGCCGGCAGTGCTTACGACGTCATGTCGGGCACGATATGGCGGATGCTGCTATCCTCTATGAAGTCGGCCGGACGCTTCTGACGTTTTCCGAGATCGGGCTCGTCAAACTTCACCCGCTCATAGGGAATGGACTGCAGGATATGCGAGATGCAGTTGATCCGCGCGCGCTTCTTGTCGTCCGAAGGCACGATCCACCATGGTGCATGGTTGGTGTCGGTCATCCGCAGCATCTCGTCATAGGCGCGCGTATAATCCCACCAGCGCTGATAGGATTCGAGATCCATGGGGCTGAGCTTCCACTGCCGCACCGGATCGTCGATCCGCCGCCTGAAGCGCCGCTCCTGTTCTTCCTCGCTGACGGTCAGGAAATATTTGAGCAGAATGACGCCGCTTTCGACGATGGCCGCTTCAAAGCGGGGCGCGAGCTCCAGAAAACGCCGCGCTTTCTTATCGCTGCAGAAGCCCATGACACGATCGACGCCCGCCCGATTATACCAGCTGCGGTCGAATATCACGACCTCGCCGGCCGCCGGCAGGTGAGCGATGTAACGCTGCATATAGCTCTGCGATTTCTCCCGATCTGTCGGCGCAGGCAGCGCCACGACGCGGAAGACACGCGGACTGACCTTTTCCGTTATCCGCTTGATCATTCCTCCCTTTCCGGCGGCATCGCGTCCCTCGAAGATGATGACGATTCTTGCGCCGGCTTTCTTCACCCAGGCCTGCAGATGAGCGATTTCGACCTGCAGCCGGCCGACTTCTTTCTCATAATCCCATGATTTCTTTTTCTTTTTATCCTTGCCGCGGCTCTCATCGCCGGTGGCCTGCTTCGGCTTGTAATTCTCGTCCATGGTTCTCCCTCCTTCTATCACTAAAGTGCACTGCTCGCCGGCGTGGCACTACCGATCTGGTCGATATCGCCGATCAGTGTCCGCAGGGCTTCTTCTCTGCCGTTAAAAATATTCTCGGCGCCGACCATCTTGATGACTCCGGCCCGTTCGAGAATGACCCGGCTTTCGTCGCTGAGATCGGCAAAGGCGAAGATGATGTTTCGATTCACGAGGATTTCGGCGACGGCCTCGAGCGCGGTCGCGCCGGTGCTGTCGATTTGTGTGATGGCGCTGGCATCGAGCACCAGACATTTGGTATCCGCGGGAAGCTCCTTTGCCACCGATGTCAGCCGGATGCGAACGTAATCAGCATTGTAGAACAGGATGCTGCCCTGCACCGCGAAGACGGCTGCGCCCGGGACGGGTCGGGCCTCCGGATAGCGCTTGAGATCGAAGAAACCGTGCCGTCCCTCGATGCGGCCAAGAAGGCCGTCGCGCGGAAACATGGTCTTCCGCAGGAGATAGACGAAGGTTGCGGCAATTGCGACGATGACGCCATTGAGGACACCGAAGCTGATCGCTCCCCACATGGCGATCAGCGCGAAGACGAATTCCATACGGCTGATGCGCCAGATCTTCCTGAGCTCGGGAAGATCGATCAGGCTGATGGCAGCCATTGCAAGGATTGCGGCGAGCGCGGGAATGGGAAGGATGCGCAACGCAGCATGGAGGAAAACCAGCACCGCGATCAGTGCTGCCGCGGAGACCAGTCCTGCGAGCTGCGACACGCCGCCCGTCGACAGATTTATGGCGGTTCGAGAATCCGATACGCTGACCGGAAACGAACCGAAAAGCCCGGGCGCTATATTGGCCGCGCCAAGCCCGACCAACTCCTGATTTGCATCGACCTCGTCACCGGTCCGCGACGCGAAGCTGCGCGCCGCCAC
Source organism: Rhizobium sp. WYJ-E13 (assembly GCF_018987265.1). NCBI lineage: Bacteria > Pseudomonadati > Pseudomonadota > Alphaproteobacteria > Hyphomicrobiales > Rhizobiaceae > Rhizobium > Rhizobium sp. WYJ-E13. The sequence continues at coordinate 943,648 of NZ_CP076854.1, forward strand.
AATGCCGGAGCCGAAGCTGACAAGAAAGATCGCGACCGAACCGGTGACGATCTTGTCTAGGGGCATCTCATGAAGCGGGGGTAGGGAGAAACTCGGAAGTCCGCGCGGTATGTCCCCAACGACGGCAATGCCTTGGCCCCGAAAATCGAAAATCGCGGAAAGAACGACCGAGATAACGACGACCAGGACAGGACCTGGAATTCTGAAAGGAAAAAAACGGAGGATCCACAGCAGCGCGAACATGCTGAAGCCAAAAATGAGCGACGGCCAGTGGATCAGACTGCTTTTGGCAAGAAATTCGACGAGCGGCTGGATCAACCCATCGGATTCGATCTTCATCCCCGTGAAACGGCCGATCTGTCCCACAAGGATCGAGAGGGACACGCCGGCAAAGAACCCGACCAGAATGGGGCGGGAAAGAAAGTTTGCGAGGACGCCAAGCCTCAACAATTTGGCGGCGATATAGCAGACGCCGACGCCGAGGGCGAGGGCTGCCGCGATCGCCACACGGTCGCCGCTGCCCGTGGGATCGGCAGCTATGATAGTGCCCATTGCAGCCGCCAGCACCGACATTGACGCGGCGTCGGGCCCCACGATCAGCAGCCGGGAAGGCCCGAAAATCGCATAGGCGATCGGCGCGACGATGCTCGCATAGATGCCGGTCTCCGGCGGCAGGCCGGCGATAGCGGGATAGGCGATGGCGCTCGGCAGGCCGACGGCGGCGATCGACAGGCCGGCCGGGATATCGCTCCGGAGCCAGCCTCTGTTGAAGCCAGTCAAGCCTCGCAACATCGGAAGACTGCCTATCACCGCTAGCTCCTTATGCTTTCACCGTTGGCGCATTTGCGTCTTGGCATTCCACTCGCATCGCCGGGACTGGCGCTTGGCCATGAAATGAGGAATGTCGTGGATCGCAATCACTGCGTAAAACAGGGTATCGATGACAAAGACCGGCACGCCCAGAGCAAAATAATCAAGAAACACGGCTGCTCCCCTCCGGCCGGTTCGGCCGAGCCTTTCGATTGCTATCGACAACAGGATATTAGGCCCGTTTTGGCGCGGAGGCCCGTAGCATCGCGTAACCTCTATTCACGCGTCGGCAGCAGACCCGCTTAAGCAGATCGTCCCTGCGGAAAATGAAGAAGGCGGGATCGGTGGGACGGGTGCCATTCCGGTCTCCGCGTACCGAATTGGCCAGGTTTTTTGGAAGCCGGCTAATGTAAGATCGCGTATTTTACGTCTGCTGCCGATCCGCTTGATATATATAGTTTCTGCATCTGCTTGGCGCAGTTTGACGGCGGGGGCGGGGATGGTCTCGGGAGAGCAAGGTTCGACATATTTGTCCGTCCTTGAGACGGCGGAGACTTATTTTCCCAATCAGAAGCGGCTGGTGCAGCGGCTTTTCTATGTAAACGAACCCTTTCACAGCATGTGCGAGGATCTCACGGCTGCGGCACAGGCGCTCGCGCATGTCGAGCGGTTACCGGAGGCGGTTAGGGAAGCACGGCGGCTGGAATACGCGGGTCTCGTCGATGCCCTCCTGAAAGAGATGGGGGAGGCCATCGCCCAATCGAAAATTGTGGTCCTCAGGCGGTCAACGCAGACTGGCCCGAAGCCTCTGTAGCAGTATCTGTCGTTCAAGAACTCAAGGGAGGTCCGTGCGTGATGAAAGCAATTTCCCGCAAACTGCTTGGCGGATTGTCGGCACTGGCAATTATTGCGTTGCAGCCGGCGCTCCCAATGCGCGCGCAGACGCAGACCCCCGCACCGACAGCAGCACCAGCGCAGACAAGCACAGAACAGCCCGCAACCGCACTCCTGTCCGATGATGAGCTTGAAGTGCTCGTAGCGCGGATCGCGCTCTATCCGGATGAATTGGTCGCGGTAATTTCCGCCGCTTCGCTCTTTCCTCTTCAGATCATTGAAGCACAGCGCTTCCTCGAAGCGAAAAAGAAGAATTCCGACCTCAAGCCCAAAAGCGATTGGGACGGCAGCGTCGTTTCGCTGCTGAACTACCCAGACATCGTCAAGATGATGAGTGAGGATCTCGATTGGACGCAGTCGCTCGCCGATGCGCTCGCCAACCAGCAGAAGGATGTCTTGATTGCCATCCAGCAGCTTCGTGACGAAGCGGTGGAAAAGAACATCATCAAGACGGATGACAAGGTGACGATCGTCACCGAAAACGACAACATCATCATCCGGCCGACCGATCCGGAGAAGATCTATATCCCGCAATATCCGCCGGAAATGCTCTACGAACCGGGCTATGCGTCGGAACCGATCTCCTATTATCCGGATTATTACGACAGCTATTATTATCCCGGGGCAGGGTTCTTTGCCGCTGCGGTCACCGGGTTGACCTGGGCTGCCATTGTCAACTGGGACGACTGGGGCGTGTGGGGCGGCCGCTGGGATGGCGATATCGACATTGACTGCAACAATTGCCTGAACGACCGCAACTTCAACGGAAAGATGAAGTGGAACGACGTCGACTGGAGCAAGGTCGACCGGAGCAAGCTGAACATCAGCAAGGACCAGCTTGCGAAGATGGACCGGTCGGCGATCAAGTCCGGCTTGCAGGCCGACAATCGCAACCAGTTGCGCAACAGGGCCAACGACATCCAGGCGAGCCAGCGGCCCGGCAATCGCGCTAATTCGGCGCGTGCAGAAGATATCCGCAAGAGCACGGCTCAGGGCCTAAAGGACAGACCGCAGGCAACTAGGCCAACGGCAGCAAATCGACCGGCGGCGGCCAATCGGCCGACCGCATCCCGGCCCGAGGCACGTCCTCAGAAGGCCGCCAATCGCCCGTCCAAGCCTGCGCAGAAATCCGTCAATAGGCCCAATAAACCGCAGATGGCTGCCAGACCCGATAATCGCGGACGCCAACCGAGCGCGCTCGGCAATGTCCAGTCCGGTCGTCGTGAGGCGGTTGCCTCGAAACGCGGATCGCAGAGCATGGGCGCAAATCGCCAGTCAGCTCGCCCCGCACAGCATCGGCCACGCCCGCAGGGTGGTGGCGGTCGCGGTGGCGGTGGCGGTGGCAGACGGCGGTGAGACCTCTTTTCAGCTCAGGGAGTAACCTCATGGGACGCCAATCGATCGTAATTCCGCTTATGTTCGCGACAGTACTTTGCGCAATGCCGGCGCCGCCCGTGCTTTCGCAGGAGCAGACAGATCTTGCTGACTACAAGGCGGCAACGCCATCGCCGAAATTCGACAGTCCTGAGCTTGCGCTCGATAAGCTCAAATCGGTGCTGGGCTCGAACAATATCGACGATCTTGCCACGTTGCTCGGCTTGAAGCCGGACAAGCTGCGCTCGAACAATGAGGCGATGATCGCCTACGGATTGATCCGCGAAGGCGCCGAGCGGCGGGTGGTTTTGCGGGATTCAGAAGGCATGAAGATCGTTGCGATCGGGGATCGGCTTTGGCCCTTGCCGTTTCCGCTGACCGAGGGCAAGGACGACAAATGGTCTTTTGACACTCAGCGCGGCCTCGAAGAGATCATCAATCGCCGCATTGGCGAAAACGAACTCGCCACCATCGACACCATGCATGAATATGTCGCGGCCCAGTATCAATTTGCATCCGAGGACCGTGATGGCGACGGCATCTATGAGTTCGCAAAGAAATTGATCAGCAGTCCAGGCAAGCTCGATGGCTTGTACTGGGATCCGAACGTTTATCCCGAGGAAAGCCCGGCAAGCGCGCTGGTCGAGACAGCTGCCTTCGGCGCCGCCAAACGCGGGGAGGGCTATTACGGCTATCGCTACCGCATCCTGACGTCTCAGGGAGACAACGTGCTTGGCGGCAAGCAAAGCTATATCATCAACGGTTATATGACCGGCGGCTTTGCGCTCATCGCCTGGCCGGTCAAATATCGGGTCACCGGCGTGCAGACATTTATGGTCAACGGGACGAGCGTCATCTACCAGCGCGATCTGGGACCGGAAACGGAAGCGCGCGCGGCGGCGATCAAGGATTTCAATCCGGATGCCAACTGGACCGTCGTAAGCGAATAGGATCTTAGTCCATGCTGCCGGTATCGCCGGCGGTATGCGCAAGACAGCGGCCATGGCGCTGTTAGAATAACGTTCGCTCCCATCCATGCGGCAGGTTCGGCCGATCATCCTCGCTCGCCATTCGGTCCCGGCGGCGTCAGTTCCTCATAGGCGCGCGCGCGCCAAAGGCGTCCAAATCTCGGCTTCTGCCATCATGAAGAACGCTGTCGCAATAATATGGTCGGCGGCGTGGAGCAGGAGGTTCCGTGCCTCTTCGACTGGAATCTCATATTCCTTTCGTCCGGGCGAGGCCGGCGCGAAATCTGATCGTCAGACGCGCGGAACGCCCGTCCATCAAGCGGACACGGATGGAGTTCTGATCCTGGCGGTAAAGGTAGGCCTCCTGCTGGAGGTCCAGGTCGTCGGCGCAAACGCGCCCACGGCCGTTGCGGACCGGGAACGTTCACTCGATCTCGGTCGCTCTCAATTCGGTATTCCCTCGCTCATGCCCGACGTTGCCGGTCAGTCGACAGGCGGCTCCCAGGTGAGGAAGAAGCCCACATCCCCAGGCATGCCATCGGGAAAGTTGATGATCATCGCCTTGAGCCCGTAGCCTTGAGGCTTGGCGACCGTCTCGAAGAGTTCGAGAAGTTCCTTTGCCTTTCCCTGCAGTGTTTTCTGCCATCCAGGAAGGTTGTTGTTGATGGCTCGGCCGCTATCCGTGCAGAAGGTCGAGGGGAAACTGTAGATCAGCGCCTCGTATTTGCCGTCTGCAGCGGCTTTCATCACCAGTCGCTTGATGACGGCGCGTTCCGTTTCACCGATCTGTTTGCGGAAGAAATCCTCGACGAATTCCGAATGTTTCTTCGCTTCACGCGCCTTGATCTTTTCGTTGCGCTCCATTTCCAGAAGCTGGAGTTCCAGAGCACGTTTGCGCAGCTCCTCTGCGCTTGCCATGGATTGGGTTGTGGACGTCTCAGGTGATGTCATCGCCGTCTCCTCCAGAGTGCATGGGCGATGATAGAGCGCGCAGGCAGCCGAAGGCAGTAAAATACACGTCCGATCCGGTAGAATACGGTATCTTACGCCGGCATATGGCCCGCGAAGACGTGTTAGGCCATCAGGTGATCCATTGCCCAAACTTTGTTTTATTAGCGTTTTCTACTAAATGACATTGCCGTCATGGCGACTTCGGACTATCGTCCAAGGCAGTATGCTGCAGGTTGTTATCAGTCGGATTCTTGGGGGAGCCGATGGCAAATGCAGGCGTTGACAGGGCCGGCGACAGCACTTTTTCGCAGGAGGAGGTGCGGCAGCAGCTTGAGCGCATTCTTTCCAGCCCGGAGTTTCGTCTTCCCGAGCGGGCGAGAAGATTCTTCGAATTCGTCGTGACGGAAACACTTGAGGGCCGTCGCGAGTATCTGAAGGCCTTTACCATCGCGCAAGCTGTTTTCGGCAGGGATGCGAATTTCGATGCTCAACAGGATCCATGTGTCCGTATCGAAGCCGGGCGGCTGAGGAGGGAGCTGGAACACTATTACCTCACCGCCGGCGGCGCTGACCGGATCATCATCACAGTTCCCCTGGGCGGCTACGCGCCGGTCTTCGACGTGAGGCAAGGCACTGAGCCCGCAGATATGCCGAAACTCAGGCTCTCCAATCAGCCGATATCAGGGGGAGGCGATGCATCGCGGCAGGCCAATATCATCGGAGATACGGTCGGCCGAGATAGGGCGAGCTGGCGCTTGTCACGAACCCGATATTGGCTCCTTGCGGGGGGCGCAGTGATCCTCCTCGTCTCGGCGGCGATGCTTTTGCATGCAAAGTTGTTCGATATGGAAGCCGAGACAGCGACGGGGGCCGACAGCCGCCCCACCATCGTCGTCGAACGCTTCGCAAGTGCCTCTGAAGGAGGGCTTGCATCCGATATCTCCCGAGGCATTACCGACGACATCATCGAAAAACTCGTCCCCTTCAACGACATCGCCATCGCCGTCGCCGTGCTGCCGCGCAATGGGGAAGGCCAGGCTTCGTCGGACCCGCTCTACGCTCTCCAGGGAAGCGTCCGGCTGGAAGGCAACACTCTGCGCTCAACGGCAAGGCTGGTGCGACGGGCGGATGGAGTTGTCATCTGGGCAAACAATTACGATGCCGACACGAAAGTGCAGGGCATTCTGAAAACGCAGTCGAGCCTTGCCGAACATATCGCGACGGCGGTCGCACGGCCGTTCGGCGTTATGTTCGAAACGGACACCGCCAGCATTGCCGGAAGTGGCGACACTTTTTCCTGCATTCTGTCATACTACAGCTATCGCAGCGAAATGACTGCGCAGGCGCATGAGGTAGCAAAATCATGTCTGCGGCGGGCCGTTGAAAAGAAACCCGATGTTTCCAATACTATCGCTCTTCTTTCGCTGATCCATCTCGACGAGTTCCGCTTTCTGTACCAGCTGAACACCAAGCCGACAGCCGCTACGCTCCGCGTTGCGAAGGAACTTGCCGAACGCGCAGTAAGGCTCGACCCGAAGAATGCGCGCGCGCTTCAAGCACTAATGCTCGCCGATTTTTTCAGCAATGACCCAACCGGAGCCCTGAATGCCGGCGAGGCCGCCTATGCCAGCAACCCGAACGACACCGAAGTGGCGGGTGAATACGGCTTGCGCCTGTCGATGTCGGGAAAATGGGCCAGGGGTTGCGAACTGGTTTCCGAGGCGGTCAGCCGGAATGCCGGACCACGCGGATATTACGAGGTTGGAATGGCGCTTTGTGCCTTCATGCGGGGCGACACGCAAGCCGCGGAACTCTGGTCCCGCATGTCGGACCTGAACTACAATCCGATGCATCGCCTCGTATTGCTCTCCATCCTCGGCACGCTGGGAAAAACGGCCGAGGCCAAGGAGCAGCTCGACTGGATCGAGCTCAGGTCACCCGCATTGATCCCGAACGTCAGGCGGGAGGTCGCCAGGCGGCTGGCGCGGACCGAAGACCAGGAGCGCTTTCTTGCGGGACTTAAGGCTGCGGGCCTGCCTGTGTCGGATGACGAGGCGTCAAAGGACTGAAGTGGCGATAGCCATGCAAAATGCGGATGGCGCTGAAGCTTTCTCAAGCGCCGCCGCTCCTCGGCTACCGGCGCCTGTCGAGACACAGCAGCCAAGCGATCCCGAGAAGACCGGAGAGGGCACTGACCACCGCAGTGCCGGAATAGCTGGTGATGGCTGTGCCGGCGGCAAAGAGAAGAGCGCTCAGTCCGGCGCTGAGAAAGATGTTGACGGAAATCAGCGCGCTGCCGAGACCGGGCCGCTCGGCGATCAAATCCTGCAGATAGGTGATTGGAATGGAGATCAGTGACGCCGCGCCGATGCCACTGATCAAGGTGAGGGCATAGACATGCCAGGGCTCATGGGCAAAAGCCAGAAGCAGCAGGTAGACAGCATAGATCAATGCCCCGGCTGCAAGGGCTGCGAGTTGGCTGATGCGGCGCAACAGGCGTGACCAGACGATGATGAAGACCACCTCGAGGAGCGCGACGATCCCGACCAGAATGCCGATATCGGCGACAGTGCCGCGGGCGGCGCCGGTTACGACGAGGGGGAAAATGGCGTCGTTCACATGCAATGTGCTGCTGATCAGCGCGATTGCCGTGATCCGGCTGAAGATTTTCGGGGAAATCACTTGGCCCAGTGCGGCGAGATAGGAGAGATGGTGGGTGGCGGCACGATCCGTACCGCTCTGTCGGGGCAAAAAGAAACCCACGAGTCCCACACAGACAAGGCAGGAAATGGCGGCGAAGAGATAGGCTGGCAACATGGTCGAAGAGGGGGAGAGCAAAACCCCCGTGAGCCCGGGAACCAGGACCCAGGAAAGCGAGATCATCGCCCGCACGCCGGAATTGACGGTCGCCACGTCAGCCGGTGCCAGTCCATGGGCCGCGGCCCGGACATTGGCAAAGAGCAACGAGTTCAGGCAACCATAGACCGGAAGCAGCAGAAGTGCGCTGAGGACAAATATGTCCTGCGTCGGGAAGAAGAACACCGCGCCATAACCGATAACGCCGAAGCTCGCCGCTACAAGCATCATCCTACGGTATTCACCGAGCCGGTCGGCAAGATTGCCGAGCAGAATGCTGACGATCACGTTGACTGCCGCGGCAGTGAAGATCAGCGTGGCATAGAGCTCATTCGACAGCCCGAGCTCGCGGATACCGACCACGGACCGATAGGGGGCCGTCGTCGCTCCGGCAAATCCGAACGTGAAGATGGCGATCATGCTCACCCGGATTGCAGGATTACGGAAAACGTCGGGAATCAAGCGGTTCATTATCGTCGCCAGTTGGCTTTGAGGCGTCCTTGTGCGGGCCGGGAAACCGCTCCGCACAAGGATTGTCATGATCAATCTCGGTCGCGCCTGAGGGTGGGAAGGCGCGCATGCGGCGTGTAGCCGAAATCCTGATTCAGGGGAAAGACAAAGCGGCAGGCCTGACGCTCATCTGATATTCGATGTCTCGATCGACCGCCCCCGGGTTAGGACTGGCGAATATCGCTCCGATGTCAATTTTCATCGTTGACAGCTCAGAGCCTCGGGCTAAGCGTCACGATCGCAGCGAAACGGTCCCAATCCTTCGACGCCTTCGGGGTCCAGGCAGCCTCTGCGATTGCCGGAAGACGCGGGAAGACGAGTCGATTGAAATAACCGCGCGACAGGAAGTGCTCCGACCAGATGCAGGCCTGGACGCCTTTCAGCTTATGCTTCAATTCCTCCGGGAATTCGCCAGCTGCCTCATAGGCATAGGTGTGGGCCGGCGGCACAGTGCCTGCCCAACTCGCACCCGGCTCCTGAAAGGCTTCGGCCTGGACCATGTCGAGATAGTAAGCCTGCCCCGGCGTCATGACGACCTCATAGCCTTGTCCGGCAAGCTCGATGCCGACCTGCGGATTTTCCCAGGCCATCAAGAGGCTATCCTTCGCCGCGACTCCACCGCCATGGGCGACCTCGTTCCAGCCGGCGAGCTTGCGGCCGCGCTTGTCGAGCATCGACTTGATCTGATTCAGAAAATGGGACTGCAGCCCGAACGTGCCGGAAATGCCTTCTTCGGCCATCAGCTTCCGGGCAAGGGGCGAGGCCAGCCAGGAGCCGTTCGCCACTTCGTCGCCGCCGATATGGATGTAGGATGAGGGGAACAGCTCGACCATTTCGTCGAAGACCTTTTCCAGGAATTCGTAGGTCAGCGGCACCGCCGGGTTCAGTGCATTGTTCGGATAGCCCTGGACAGAATGGTAACTTTCAGGTGCCTCCTGGCCATCAGTCAAATTGGGAAGGGCAACCAACGTCGCCGCATTGTGGCCGGGGATGTCGATTTCCGGAACCACCTCGACATGAAGGGAACTCGCATGAGCAACGATGTCTCGGACATCGTCTTGCGAGTAGAAGCCGCCGACCGGCTCTGCGCCATTGCCCAGTTGCGGCAGCAGCGGTTCGTCCGGGCCTCGCAACACGCCCGTTGTCGTCAGTTGCGGATAGGCCTTGATCTCCAGACGCCAAGCCTCATCATCGGTCAGATGCCAGTGGAAGATGTTGAGCTTAAACCAGGCAAGAATGTCGATCAGCCGCTTCACGTCGCCAACCGGATAAAATTGCCTGGAAACGTCGAGATGGCAGCCGCGCCAGCTATAGCGGGGCCGATCGGAAATCGTTCCCGAAACCGGGAAGCAGAATTTGCCCTTGGTGACGCGCGCACCGTTCAGCATCTGCGCGAGCGAGGTCAATCCGTACTGGCGCCCGGCGGAGCCGGAATAGGAAAGTGTCACACGATCGGCCGCGAAGGTCAGCCGGTAGGCTTCAGCGTCGAGCGAGGTGTCCTTGTTGAAGGTGAGTGCGCGGCCTTGCGGCGAGGCAACCAGATTGAAAACCGAATGATCGCTTTCGAAAAGGCGGCGCGTCAGGGAAATGCATGTTGATATTGCCGACAATTCGTCTGCGCTCGCACCTTCCGGATAAAGGACGACCGGAAAACTATCGCCCGGCTTCGCATCGATCTCGGCAGGCCACGGCTGCAACGCAAAGGGCAGGCCGATCCTGCCTTCAGGCAGGAGCGCAGGCGGAGGCTCGCTCACTCGGCCTTCGAGAAGCAGATCGGAAACGGCGACCGGTACATGCTTTCCGGACGACAGCGTCAGATAGGCGGACTTGGCGCCGTCAGTGCAATGCCGCGCAGGGCGGTGCAAGCCGGCGACCGTGAAGGTCCAGCTTTCGCCGGCTGCGAGGGTTAGCCCGGCCGGCGGCTCGAATTCATGAAAATTGGCATTGCGTCTGAGAAAGGTGGCATTGCCGCATGCGGCCGCATCAATGACCCGCGTGAGCGAGGTGTAGACAAGCTTGAAACCGGAAAGCGCCTCACCGGAGAGATTGAAAAGCGTGAAGGTGAACGCGCCATGAGGCCCGCCATTGGGGTCCCAGCTGCTTTCCAGGCGATAGTCTGCCGGTTTCATCTCTCGTTCCTCTCGTTATGTTCTATGAATCTCAGTAGTGCTCGGACTGGGAAAACGTACGGGCAAGCTCGGCCTGGCCGGCCGTCAGGCCGCAGTCGACGGGCAGGCAGACGCCGGTGATCGCCGCAGCCTGCGGCCCAGCCAGGAAGGCCACGGCATTGGCGACGTCCTTAGGATCGACGACGCGCTGCAGCGGATACCAGCGACGGGCGTCCTCGAAGACATTGGGATTGGCGGCCGCCCGGGCTTCCCAGGCCTGGGTCTTTACCGTTCCGGGGGCAACGGCATTCGCGCGGATGCCGAATTTTCCATATTCGACGGCGACCAGCCGGGTGAAATGCAGAAGGCCGGCCTTGGCGGCGCTGTAGGCCGGATGTCCGAACACGTTCATGCCATTGACCGAGGCAATATTGACCATAGAGCCCCGCGAGGTCTTCAACTGGTCTTCGACGGCCCGGAAGCAGAGAAAGGCGGCTTCGAGGTTGAGCGCATTGTCGGCGCGCCAGATCTCCGGCGTCGTATCATGCAGGCTGACGGCGCGGGCTGCTCCCGCATTGTTGACGAGGGTACGAAGACTGCCGAGCTCCGCCGCAGATCCGGCGAGAGCCGCAACGCTTGTCTCGCTGGTCACGTCGCATTCGATGGCGACGAAACGATCAGCCGGTCCAAGCCTGCCGGCAACGGCTGCCGCAGTGACGAGATCGATATCCGCAAGCAGAATGACGTCATGATCGGCGGCAAGTCGATCGGCAATCGCCGCGCCGATATCACCTGCTGCTCCCGTCACAATGGCCACCGATTGCGTCATTGTCGCTCCCTCTTGTTGATCAGTCTCCGAGCAGCTGCTTGTCGTCGCCGTCGCGGTGTGTGACCAGCTGCTGCTTGATGCGTCTCAGCGTCGTCGTCGCCTTCGGTTGGATCGCATAGGCGACGAGGCTCGCCAGGATATCGACGGTTGCGATATAGGCGATACGCGTCGATGTCGGGCGGAAGATGTTCGTTCCTTCCGGAAGATCGATCGGCACGACGATTCCCGCGGCCCTTGCGACCGGGCTGTCGGTTTGCGTCAGCGCAATGGTCCTGACCTTGGCCTCGCGTGCCAGTGCAAAGGCTCGCACCAGCTCGGCATTGCGCCCTGAAAAGGACGAGCCGATGATTACATCGCCAGCCTTCGCTGCCGCCGCCATCATCAGTTGCATGCTGTGATCGGAACTGGAGGTGATCCTGAGACCGAGCCGAAAGAGCCGATTCTGCAACTCATCGGCGATCATCGAAGAATTGCCGCCCGATCCGAAGGCATAGATCATCTCCGCCTTGGCGATCTGCGCGACCGCAGCTTCGATCGCGGTGAGGTCCAGCGAGCGATGTAAGAGGAAAAGGGCATTCTGCGCCTTGGTGATGATATCCTGAGCGACATCGGCTGGATCGCTACTCTTTGATTCCGGCTTCAGGTAACGCACGCCGACATGGGCGGTGCGGGCAAGCTGCACCTTGAAATCGGAAAAGCTGTCGCAACCGAGGCGGCGGCAGAAACGTGTGACCGTTGGCGGCGAGACTTCCGCGCGTTCGGCAAGCTCGATGATCGAGGCATTCACCGCGAATTCGAAATCATTGACGATGATGTCGGCGATGCGGCTCTCGGAGGCGGAAAGCCGGCTTCTGTCTTCCTGTAATGTGGAAAAGATATCCAAGCCGATCCTCCCGCCGATCCGTCAGTCAACTCTTCTTCTTATAGGCAACGCAGTCGATCTCGACCTTGCAATCCACCATCATCGACGATTGGACGCAGGCACGAGCCGGCGGGTGCGCGCCGAAATAATCCTGATAGATCTTGTTGAATGTCCAGAAGTCGCGCGGATCGTCCAGCCAGACGCCGACGCGCACCACGTCCTCGACGCCATATCCGGCTTCGTCGAGAATGGCGAGCACATTGGCGATCGTCTTATGCGTCTGGGCAACGATATTGCCGTCGATGATCTCGCCGTTTTCCATCGCCACCTGACCGGAAACATAGAGCCAGCCATCGGCCTCGACGGCGCGCGCAAAAGGCAGCGGCTTGCCGCCGGCGCCGGTCTGAACAGTGCCATATCGCTTGATGGGCATGTTTGGATTCCTGCAAATTATTTTCTTGATAAGTTGACAAGGGACCATAGAAAGCAGATTTTGACCAGTGAAAAACACCATTTATGAAAAGAATTTAAATCGGGGGCGAAGATGCGTGATCCTTTCAAGAATCCTTTTCCGCCCTCCGATACTGCACGGCACGCCATCTGGGAGATGCTCGTGCCTCGCGACATCGATGCATTTCTGGCAGCCGACTGGTCGATGGTCGAAGATGATTTCGTCGAGGAAGGTTTCATCGGCATCGATGGCCGCAAAGAGGTCAACCCTGACAAGTGGCGCCTGGCATTCCCCGCACTCAGCGCCTATCGCGACGAGTGGCTGAGACAGGCAAAGGATTTTGCGACGCAGAGCTTTGCCGAGGACACCCGAACGGCGATCTTCACCACCACGACGCTCGAGGACATCGAGATCGAGGGCGACATGGCGCTTGTCCGCAAGAAGTTCGACGGAAGTCTCACCAAGAGCGATGGCACCCGCGATATCATGCAGTGGCAGACGCTCTATTATTGCAGGCTCCACGAAGGACGATGGAAGATCTGCGGATTTACAGGCTACCTGCCGAACCCAATGGGTTGAGGCGGGACCGCAAAAACGAGGCCAACTCATTTGCGTATTTTCACGGCAGCACTGGCGACCGAAACCAATACGTTTTCCCCGATCTGTGTGGACCGCCGCGCGTTCGAGGCGTCTCTTTATGCCCCGCCCGGCCAGCATCCGGAAACGCCCACACTCTGCACCGCGCCGATCACTGTCGGTCGCCGTGTCGCCGCTGAGAAGGGCTGGGAGCTGATCGAAGGCACGGCAGCCTGGGCAGACCCAGCCGGCCTCGTCAACCGCCAGGCCTACGAAGGGCTGCGAGACGAAATCCTCGACCAGCTCCGTGCCGCAATGCCTGTCGATGCCGTGGTTATGGGCCTGCATGGGGCAATGGTGGCTGCAGGATATGAGGACACGGAAGGCGACCTCCTGACCCGCATCCGCGACATCGTCGGGGCTGATGTGCTGATCTGCGCCGAGCTCGACCCACATAGCCATTTGACCAGGAAGCGTCTCGAAGCGCTGAATTTCGCAGTCTATTTCAAGGAATTTCCGCATACGGATTTCGTCGACCGCGCCGAGGATCTCTGGCACATCGCCGTCGACGCGCTTGAGGGCAGGGTAAAGCCTGTTAATTCGATATTCGACTGCCGGATGATCGATGTCTTCCCGACCTCACGCGATCCAATGCGTTCCTTCGTCGACAAGATCATGCGGATCGAGAAGGAAGATCCTGAAATCCTGTCGATCTCCGTGGTCCACGGCTTCATGGTCGGCGATGTGCCGGAGATGGGGACCAAGCTGCTTGTCGTCACCGACAACAATCCGCAAAAGGGTGCGGCCCTGGCGCGCGAGCTTGGCATGGAGCTATTTTCCAAGCGCGGCACTTTCATGGTGCCGCAGATCGACGAGAAGGAAGCCGTCTCCCGGGCGATGGCTGCCGAAGCCTGGCCGGTCGTCATTGCCGATGTATGGGACAATCCGGGCGGTGGGACGGCTGGCGATGCCACTGTCATTGTCGAGGAGCTTCTGGCCCGCGGTGTGGCAAGTGCTGCTGTCGGCACGATCTGGGATCCGGTCGCCGTTCAGATTTGTTTTGCCGCAGGCGAGGGGGCTGAAATTCCGCTGCGCTTCGGCGCGAAATCGGCGCCCGGAACCGGCAATCCCGTCGATGGCATGGTGAGGGTCGTCAAACTGGTGAAGAACGCCGAGATGCAGTTCGGCGAGAGCCTCGCCCCCTTCGGCGATGCGGCGCTTATCGTGCTTGATGGTATCGACATCATCCTGAATTCGACACGGGCGCAGAGCTTCGATCCGAGCCTGTTTTCCGTGATGGGCATCGATCCGACCAGGCAGAAGATCCTGGTGATCAAATCGACCAACCATTTCTTCGCATCCTTCTCGAAGATCGCCGCTGAAATCCTGTACTGTTCGGCGGGAACTCCCTATCCCAACAATCCGGCGACGACCCGCTATCGCCGGGCACCGAAGACCATCTGGCCGATCGTGGCCGACCCTCATGGAACCGAACGCGGAGCTGCCTGAGATGCATGACAACCGGTTCGCCGTGGTCGCGAAGGCTGGAGACAGGATCACCGATCTTTCCACGCCGCGCCCGATCATCGACGAGGACAAGCTGGCCGCCAACATATCAAGGGTTCAGTCCTACATGGACGAGCACGGGCTGAATTTCCGCCCGCATATCAAGACGCACAAGATACCCGCACTTGCAGCCGCGCAAGTCGCGGCCGGCGCCAAGGGCATCAATTGCCAGAAGGTGACAGAGGCAGAGGTCTTTGCCGAAGCCGGTTTCGAAGACATCCTGATCACCTTCAATATTATCGGAGCCCCGAAGCTCGAACGGCTCGCAGCGCTGAACGATCGCATTTCCGGTCTCAAGGTCGTCGCCGACAGCCAAGTCACGGTCGACGGGCTGTCTGCACATTTTTCCGGCCGCAAACCGCTCACCGTCCTCGTGGAATGCGACACCGGCGGCGCGCGCTGCGGTGTGCAGACACCCGAGCAGGCGGTCTCGCTCGCCAGACGTATCCTTGCCGCCGACGGGCTGTCATTCGGTGGTATCCTCACCTATCCGAAGCCGCAGTCGGCTGATGCCGTCGAAGCCTTCATCCAGGCTACATTGAAGCAATTAGCGGCAGAGGGTATCGCCTGTCCGATCGTCAGCAACGGCGGAACACCCAGTCTCTTTCAAGCGCACCTGGTCAAGTCGGCGACCGAACACCGGGCCGGGACCTATATCTACAATGACCGGCAGATGATCCGGATGGGACATTGCACGCAAGACGATTGCGCGATGCACGTTTTGGCAACAGTGGTGTCACGGCCGAATGCCGACCGCGCCGTTATCGATGCAGGTTCGAAGGCGCTGACCTCCGATCTTCAGGGCTTTACCGATTTCGGCCTCGTCGTCGGATATCCCGAGGCGAAGATAGCCAGCCTCTCCGAAGAGCATGGCGTTATCGACCTTTCGGCCTGTACCGGTGCACGGCCTCAGATCGGCGAAAAGCTCTCCATCATCCCGAACCACACATGCGTGGTTTCGAACCTGTTCGATACGATGGTCTTCCATCGCAACGGCATCGTCACGCGCGTCGAGGCCGTCGCCGCGCGCGGATTTGTCTGGTAGCTGATCAATCGACCCTTCACGCCGTTGCCGGAGCCAGCAGGCTCATGTCGATATCGGTGAGTTCGACGCGGCGTTCGAAGGCGACACCGTCCTCGTCAAAGAGATGGCAATCCGCGGCGTTGATGCCGACGGCAACCGGCGCCTCTGTGCGGATACCGACACTGCCGGGCAGCATGGCGCAGAAGTTTTCCGTTTCGCTGCCGAGCGCCGCATAGGCCACGGTGTTCGCGCCAAGCCGCTCGATGACGCTGGGCGTAACCGTCAGCGAAATATCGCCGGAACTGAGCTGGATATGTTCCGGCCGGATACCGAGTGTCATCATCTTACCGACCATACCGTCACGCGGCTTTACGGGCAGGGTTGCCATCTGGCCGCGATAGTCGACGGTGACGCCTGCCTCGCTTGCCGACGTGCAGGTCACGGGCAGGAAATTCATTTTCGGATTGCCGATGAAGCCGGCGACGAACTGGTTGGCGGGCTTATGGTAGAGCTCGAGCGGCGCACCGGTCTGTGAAATATTGCCGGCATCCAGGACGACGATGCGGTCGGCCATCGTCATGGCTTCCACCTGGTCGTGGGTCACATAGATCATCGTCGCCTTCAACTGCCGGTGCAGCTTGGCGAGTTCGATGCGCATGTCGGCGCGAAGGGCTGCATCAAGGTTGGAAAGAGGCTCGTCGAACAGGAAGATCTTTGGCTCGCGGACGATGGCGCGGCCGATCGCGACGCGCTGGCGCTGTCCGCCCGAGAGCATGCCGGGTTTCTGCTGCAGCCGCGTTTCGAGATGCAGGATACGAGCGGCATTCTCGACCTTGGCCTTGAGCTTTTCCTCCTCCATCTTTTCCACACGAAGAGGGAAGGCGATATTTTCGAAAACCGTCATGTGCGGGTAGAGCGCATAGGACTGGAAGACCATGGCGATGCCGCGCTTGACCGGCGGCAGGTCGTTGACCCTGACGCCATTGATGATGATGTCGCCTTTGCTCGTCGCATCAAGACCTGCGATCATGCGCAGGAGGGTGGACTTGCCGCATCCCGAAGGCCCGACGAAGACGACGAACTCGCCGTCCCTGACGTCGAGTTCGACGCCTTTCAGAACTTCGTAGTCGCCATAGAATTTCTGAACCTTGTTGAGCTGAAGCTGTCCCAAAAATCTGTCTCCGGTCCCGGCCTGAATGCGCAAGAGTTTGGTCGTCGAGGATCGCAGATCGTCGACCTGCGATCCTCGACGTCGATTTACTTGAAGGCCTCGATCTCGCCGGCCGCCTTCTTCAGAGCGGCTTCAGGCTCGGCCTTGCCGGTGACGACGGACTGGACCATCTCGATCATCGAATTCTGGAAGCCCTTGTAATCGGTGAAAAGCGGCTCGGGACCACCGAAGGCGATGCCGTCGATGAACGGCTTCCACGACGGGTCGGCCTTGACGAATTCGTCGACCTTGGCGGACGGACGCAGCGGGGTGAGGCCCGCACCGCCCTGGAGCTCGTATTCACCCTGCGGACCCGGCGAGGTGATGTACTTGGCAAATTCCGCCGCCTTTTCTTCGACCCCCGTGCCCTTGAATACGACGAGGCTGTCGGTAATCAGCAGCGTGCCTTCACCCTTGGCCGAAGGTCCGAGCGGCAGCGCTGCGACGCCCCAGTTGATCTTGGTGTCTTTCAGGCGGGCAGCAGCGCCCGAACCTGCCTGTATCATGCCGACCTTGCCGTCGAGGAAAATGGCACGGATTTCATTTTGTTCGTAGGCGGTTGCGCCTTCGACGGAGTAGGGGATGATGTCCTTGTAGGCCTGCAGGGCAGCCAGCACTTCCGGGCTGTCCATGACGATCTTGTCGCCATCGATGACCTTACCGTTATTCGTGTAAACCCAATGCATGAACTGATGCATGGTGTTGTCGAAAGTCTTGGCCGGAAGACCGTAGCCTGCGATACCGGTCTTTTCCTTGATGGCTTTGGCATCGGCGATTTCTTCGGCCCAGGTCTTGGGCGGCGTTTCCGGGTCGAGGCCGGCCTGCTTGAAGAGGTCCTTGTTCCAGTAGAGGGCCTTGGTCGAGAATGCGACCGGCACGCCCCACTGCGTATCGTTAAAGGTGACGGTATCGACGATGTTGGGATAATAGCTTTTCTTCTCTTCGTCGGTCATGGGCACCGGAACGATCAACTCGTTCTGGGCGAATTCCTTGAGCGTACGCGAGCCAACATAGGCCATGCCGACCGGCGTGCCTGCTGCAGCAAGCGTCGTCGCCTTGTCCTGGCACTGTTCCCAGCCGACAACTTCCGGCTTGACCTTCCAGCCGGCATTTTTGCCTTCCCATTCCTTGATGTACTTCTCATGGATGGGGTCGATCTTGTCGCCGCAATAGATCCAGCTGATTTCCTGGTCAGCGGCATGAGCAGTCATGGTACCGAGCGCGGTGGAGCCGAGCAGGGCGAGGGCCATGAGCCCGGTCTTGAATTGGATTGTCACTTTTTAGCTCCCGTTTTCTCTGGTGGTTCTGGTCTTGTCTTACTGTTTCACCGCGCCGGCGGTCAGACCGCTGACGAGATACCGTTGAAGGAAGAAAATCACGATCATTGCTGGCGCGATGCCAACGAAACTTGCGGCCATCAGCTCATTCCAAACGACTTCCTGACGGCCGAAATAGGCGAAGAGTCCAACTGGCAGCGGTGCGAATTCGGTCTTGGAGTTGAAGGTCAGGGCGTAGATGAACTGCTGGGCGTAGGATCCGATGAAGGTGGTGATCGCCACCACTGTAACGCCGGGCATGGCGATCGGCAGGATGACGCGCCGCAGCGTGTAGAAATGGCTGGCGCCGTCGACAAAGGCCGCTTCATCCAATTCCCTCGGAATGCGCATCATATAGGTGCGAAGTAGCCAGATCGCCGAGGGGATCAGGAAGGCGATGCCCGGGACCATGATGGCGAAATAGGTATTCAAGAGGCCGAAGGAGCGCATCAGCCGGAAGAGAGGAATGAGCAATACAGCGCCCGAAAACATGTTGACCGCCAAGAACGCGCCGAGCAGCAGCCCGGCGCCTTTGAACTCGAAGCGCGCGAAGGCATAGGAAGCCGGAACGACGAGGATCAGCACAGCGGTGGTGACGACGGTCGAGATAAAGAAGGAATTGAAGATGTATCGTGCAAAGCCCGGTACGCTGACCCACATCGTCCGGTAGGCCTCAAACGAGCCGTTTTCGGGAATGAACCGGTAGGGGGAAGAAAACAGCTGGCTCAGAGGTTTCAGCGAGACGAGAAAACCCTCGACGAAGGGGGCGAGAACGAAGGTGAGGAACACCAGGATACCGGCATAGATGCCGACGACTTCATACCATTTGTACCGATTGATCAGCAGATGGGGTGTCTTCATCGCTTGTCTCCGGAAGCAAGGTGGCTGGTAATGCGGAAGTAGCAGACGCAGAAGATCGAAAGGAAGATGCAGATCAGCACGGCGCGCGCGGCGCCTTCGCCATATTTGTTCGAACCGATCGCCGTGCGATAGGTATCGATGATCATCGTCGTGGTCTCGCCGCTCGGGCCGCCCCGCGTCAGGATCCAGATAATGTCGAAGGAGTTGAAAGTGGAGATCAGCGACAGCATCGACATAGTGATCATCGAGGGCACGATCAGCGGCAGAGTGATGCGACGGAAACGATAGAAGCGCCCGGCGCCATCCGTCCAGGCTGCCTCATAGAGATCCTGCGGGATTGCCTGCATGGCGGCCAGCATATAGAGCGTCACCATCGGAACGCCGATCCATACATCGGTGATGATCGTCGCCCAGAAGGCAGTCGACCCTTCGGCAAGGAAGGCGACTGGGCCGGAGACGAGGCCAAAGCGCTGAAGCATGCCGGAAATCATCCCGAACTGGCCATTATACATCCAGCCCCACATGAAGATGCCGATTGCCATCGGAACGATCCATGGTGGCATTGTCAATACGCGAAAGAGCGCGCGGCCGGGCACGGCGGCGTTCAGCATGGTGGCGCCGAAGACGCCGATGATCATCTTGATCGAGACAGAGAAAAACGTCCAGATGAAGGTCCGGATGATGACCTCGGCGAAGGTCGAATTGAAGATCTTGCCGTAGTTGACCCAGCCCACCCAGTTGGTGGTCTTCTTCAGCGATGCGTCAGTGAACGACAGGATGAAGGTGTCGAGTAGCGGATAGGCAACGATCACAGTGACGTAGAGGACAGCCGGAAGGAGAAGGATCCAGGCGAAGATGACGGCACTTTTCTGAGCACTCATCTTGCCGTTCTCCTCAGGCCGCTCTGGCGTGTAGCGCCTCGTCGAACCGGTCCCATATGGGACGAAGGTCGATTACGGCCTTCTTCATGCGAGCCTCGTCCATGGCGAGGGCGAGAATACCCGCCTCCAACGCGTTGAGCGTGGAGACCGGGAGTTCCGAACCGGTGCGCACGCTCTGCAGAATATCGGCCGCCATCTGCTCGTCGGCGCCGTAATGCTGCGACAACTCGGTCGCGGCATATTTGTTTCCGACGATCTTGTTGCCGGTCAGCTGCTCGTGGACATCGAGATAACCGCGGACGAAGTCGCCTTCAGCCATGCCGCGCGAGCCCATGATGGCGAAGCGGCGGAACTGGTCCGGAACATTCAGGTTGGTATGAAAATTCATGCCGACGCCATTTGCGTATTCGACGATCGCCACCTGGTAATCGATGATGTCGGCATCGCTGTCGAACACCTTGTCCGAGCCCATCCAGCCGCTCGGCTTGCTGTGGAAGAGTTCCAGATCGTTGATCCCTTCGCGCGCCGGGTCGTTGGCGGGGATAAAGCTCTTGCGGCCGCCGAAGCTTGCAACACGTTCGGGACGGGCGCCGACCACACCATTATAGAGGTCGAGGTCGTGGCAGCATTTTTCCAGCATGAAACTGCCGGAATAGCGCTCGTAGCGGCGCCAGTCGCGCATGAAGAATGCGCCGTGATAGGGCTCGATATGCTCGGAGGCTTCGATGGAAACGATATGCCCGAGCTTGCCCTCGGCCTGGATGGCACGCAGATCCTTATAAAGGGGGGAGTAGCGCAGCACGAGACCGACCATCAGCCGCTCATGGCCGAACTTCGCCATCAGATGGGCAAGTTCGATGCTCTCGGCGATCGTCGTCACGATCGGCTTTTCGCAGAAGACCTTAAGACCAGCCTCGAGACCGAGGCGGATATGATCGAGATGCATGTGATTGGGAGAGCCGATCATCAAGAGATCGAGCTTTTCTGAAGCAAGGAGCTCTTGCGGCGAACCATAAGCCTTGCCGACAGAGACGCCCTTTTCCGTCAGTCCGGGAAGTCCTGCGGGGTCCGGATCGACGTAACCGACGATCTCGAAGCTGCTGTCGATAGCCTTGAAGACATAGCCAAGATACCCGAGCCGGAATCCCAGCCCTATGATTCCCACTTTCATGCGAGCAATGTTCCCAATTCGTAATTTATTTTCTTCAGGTTGGGACAAAAAATGAAGGCCGTCAACTGGAAACGGGTTTCAAAGGGGATTGATGAAATTAATTTTCATCAACGATTGGCTGGTGGGCGATGTTCCACCCGGCTCTTGGCCCGCGAAATGTTGGCGCAGATAATGTCTATGTTCAGCTCATAAAGCGGCCGGCCAAATTGCGTCAGGCCGCGCGTCCGGTCTTTCTCTGGCGCATGGGTGGAGCGAAAGACGCCGTGCTTGTCGCTACAGAAGGCCAGCGGCTGCCCCATTGCTGCAGATACGCCTTCGTCGCATGCAGATAGTCGAACGTATTCTCCGATCCGGCAAAGCGAGATTGCAATTCTTTCTGCGACATGGTGATCAAACAGGACATGACGACTCCGACCGCTCCTGATCTCGACCAGGCTGAAGGTCGTCATCCTTGCTCCCAACGTTGGCTTTGACCAGTGCATCGAGAGGCGAGACTGTCGCATCTCTAACTGGCCCAACTGTCGCATTACTAAATAGCCGCTACACATGAACATCGCATAACATACGTTATGGAACTCATAGGGGAATAGTTTGCGTGGAATTCTGTACCGCCGGACCAAAGACCGGATTTATAGGAACGAAACGCTAAAAAACCGAAACTAGAGCCGGATCGGTATCTACTACGCGAATTTATTCCCACTCGTTTAGTGGCGCCTGGCTGCCGAATTTGCCCGTCAACCTCACGGCCCCGCGACAAGACCGTAGAACGATGCAAACAGAAGCGCGACCAAGCAATACGATAGCGCCCAGTTTAGTGTGTGGATCGGGTTGGTGATGTCAACATTGCGGAAGATCCAGTAAACGGTGCAAAAAATGAGAGCGAAAGCGGGCACCAATCCCCACATAGCTTTTCGCTTGTAAACCCGAACACTCCATGTGGATACAACCGCAACGAAGAACGGAAGAAGGAGAAAGGCCTCATAGCCTTTGTAAATGCCAGGCTGATAGAGCGACCATCGGCGATCGATGAAAATCGCGACGAGTCCGGGGATCTGTGAGAAGATCAGTTGGCCCCACCCCAGCACCTTGTCCCACATCAATCACCTATGCCGAAGACGATTCGAGGATTGCAGGTCTGCAGCTCTCTTGGCATAGGCACCGGAGAGAATGTTGCGGCAAGAAAACATGTCCTCCCGCCCGTTGGCAACGTAAGAACCACCGGCTGCTTAATCGGGTACAGGCTCGTATTCATGGACTTAACATCAATTTCCGCTACGGAAGCGTAGCTCGTCATGTCTCCGCCAGAAAAATCGATCGGGGAGTTTCTGAATTCGCCAATCAGAGCGGGGATACTACTCGTTTCCTTTGCTGTGGCGAGGGCCCGTGCATACGGAATGAGTACTTGCTTAAACTGCGAACCCTTTCCCTTCTCAACTAGGATTTCGATGGTTCCTGAAGGCAAATTAGGATGAACGACCGTCGCAACTGATAGTTCGGCATCCCCACTTGCCCAAACCGCGCCGACGGGAGTGATCGGCGCTTCCGCCAAAGCCGTGGGCTCCCCCTGGGCAACGACACTTTCCATATCGGCTGGACTCGAAGGCGTCTGAATCTCATTTGCCTTGAGTGCAACTAATGTGCTGATGAGCGACTTACTGCGCTTAAGGGCCGCAGCCTTGTACGCGTTGACTGCAAAGGAGGAATTTTTGAAAGCATAGACGGTTGTGCTCTGGATGCTGGGCACCTGCTTCCCGTCATCTGTCTGATAAAGCGATTGCCGATACGACGAGCCAGACTCCAGCTTCTCGATGGACCAGTCCACAACATCCCAATAGAAAATATCCACTCGGCCGTTATTAGGCAGCGAGCCAGTCTTGGCTGAGAAGTTCTCAGCCTCATACAGCATGCAATACGTTGTGCTCTGGTTCGCCGTTCTGGCTGAAAAAGCCGATGCCAACTCCATTTGATAACTGAAGTGGTCGGCACTGAACGTCTGCAACTCTGACGTCGTGTTCACCATTCCTTGCTGCAGCCCGATTGCGGGACATCCGGCCTTCAAGGATGGAACTTGCGCAGCGACCGGCAACGGCAGGGCTGTCACAAGTGCGGCAATGCCAACTGAGAGGACTGCGGTAACGATCTTCTTTTCACATGATCGCGCTAGTAGAGCATCATACATAGCAACTCCCTCTAACATCACTGGATGAAGTCATACGAATTGCGACGTGGAAAGAATATATTCAAACCGTTGCGCACACAACTTGCCCGCCTACTACGTTTGAGGGAAGTTTCGGAATCTTGTGATGTCAACCGGCGCACAAGACTGACCCCTTATCGGCGTCCAATATTGGGTCTGACGCAATCTCGATGACATCAGGGCGCTCCCACGATACGTGCCTCAAGGAAATCGAGCTTCCCGCGCCCGTACATCTGCCGCTTGATGAGTTTCAGCTTGGTGATCTGACCCTCTCGCGAAGCGCAGAGGTCGTGGTCGCATAATTCCCCCAAGCTTTGACATTTCCGCGATGGGGCGAGTTGCGGACTAAGTCCTCACTCGGGAGCCGTGATCGCTGCCAAGGCCCAAACGGAGGGCCGCTTTCCGATGCACCGCGCGCGCACGAGTGGGCACGGAACTGGAACAAAATTCTAAGAAATCAGCTCGTAAGTTGCATAGGAAAAGACGATCCGGCGCTATCGCAGGTTTGATCCGGGAGATCCTTCCTAATATCCGGTAAAAAGCTTGCGTTTTCAGCGCTTTCAATCCGGTCTTTACTCCGGTTTTACAAATTCTTCCATGTTACGGGTCTGGAGCGACGCTATGCACGACGCGTCAGGCCGGACACAATCCGGTTCAAATATCACGGTATTGGCTGCGTTCAAAAGGTGCGCAGTTTTTCCAACGTAAGAGAGCGTTGACGCCTTATGAAGGCGAATGCCACTCAGATGGAAGGCAAGTCGTACCGATCCACAGTGAACGTTCGGTCGGCCGTGACTGAAATCTCCAGAACCTCGTTCCAACGCTCCTTCCCTTCCAGCGTTTCCAGCGCAAGAAGAAGCCTACGTTGCAGCTCGAGCGTCATGACGCCTGCGGCCGTGTTCAGCGCGATCAGTCCGAGCGGATACGCGTTCCGGTCAGGGCCGGTTCTCCTGAAAGGATGTCGGGATCCGAGGTGACCGCCGCACGCGCGCGTTCGAGGCGGTCGAGGCCGGCCTCGACTTCAAGGATCATCGGCTGCAGATCGACATGCAGCGGCGCTTGCTCAATGACGGTGCTTGTCCGATCAGCGAGGACCTTGGCAAGAATCCGCTGGCGTGCCGCTGGCCGCCCTGCCTGACCTGTCCCGACGGGTGGGCATGAGCGGCGCGGGGACAAAGCGCAACCCCGTTGCCAGGACCGGTCGCCTGCCGGCAAGGACTAAGCGCAGTCCAGCTCTGTCTCGTCGATCGCTCGCTGAGACCATGCGCGGTCAAAGGCCGTCCCAAGGGGAAAGGGGCGCTCCCCCCCTCTCCCCGACAAGCGGAAAATCGGTCTCCCCATCCTTCGCGGCTCGAGCCGCTGCAGGACCGGCGGCATGTGCCCCTCCGATTTGTCCGCTTGTCCCCTCTTCCGCGCTGTTCCGCACGAGCTCGCGGTACAGGAGCGAGGCTCCTGCTCCGCAGGCGAGCCGCTTCGCGGAAGATCAAGAGAGGAATCGAAAATGGGCGTGAATAAGTCGACCGGAAGCATCGCGATCGGACTGGGCAAGTTCGATCCCGATCCGAAGAATGTTCGTCGTACCTATACGGAGAGCGGCATCAGGGAGCTTGCCGTCAGCATCAAGGCCAACGGGCTCTTGCAAAACTCGATGGTGCGTGCAGGGAAAAATGGACGCTATTTCATCATCGCCGGCGGACGGCGGCTTGCGGCCCTGCGTCTGCTTGTCGAGGCAGGAGATGTCGCAGCCGACCTTCCAGTCGAACGCTGGCTGCGCGACGCTGGAGAGGCGATGGAAATCAGTCTTGCCGAAAACACGATCCGCGAGGCGATGAACCCCGCCGATGAATTGGCGGCCTTCTCTGCGCTCGTCGAGGAGGGGCATGCGCCCGCCGATATCGCCGTACGCTTCGGCACGACAGGAGGCCCGAAACACGGAGGCTGGCACTGCCGGAAGGCGACGCGAAAAAAGGAAAGATCGTCAGTCGCTCCGACCAAGCGCAGACCCATAGACCAGTATTCAGATAATCTTTACTCGGCGTCGAACCGCTTCAGCATCGATCTCAGCTCGGCATTTTCTTGACGAAGCTTGATGATCATCAGAGTCTTCAATCGGCGATTTTCTTTCTCGATCGCATCAAGGTCGTCCTCGCCATTGCGGTGAGCGGAGACTTCGGAGCTACCTTCGACGACGGTCCGCTCCTGAATGGACACGCGCTCATCGCGCATCGAAGAACGGGTCTCCTCACCGGCATTCCGTGCGTAATCGCGCACCGTTTGTGCCTCAATGGTCGGAAGCTCCTGTGGCAGCTCTTCCTGGGATACACCGTCGTTACTAGCTACCGTCTGTTCGATTGAAGTGAGAGCATGGTCCTCGACTGGCGCTTGGGGATGCTGCGAAGGAGCAATCGCCGCGATCGGAGCTCTGCCGCTGTTGGCGAGATGCGGATCGAGCGCAGCCGCATCAACCAAGATGCCATCGGCCTCTACCTGCCGCGCGACCGCCTGCAGATCAAGATTGCCCCAAATGGATGGAGGCCTTGTTTGGGCTTGTCGCCGGTTTGTCTTGTATTCGACCACGAAGTTGCGCCGTGGTGTCTTCATCGCTCATCCAATGCATATCGATTGCAGCAGCGCGGTGACCACTGGATCATTGATTGTGTCATCTGAAATTTGGTGTCTTGGTCTAACTCATGCCCAGCCGCTTGCGCAACGCGGCGTTTTCGGCACGAAGTTTTTCGGCAAGCAGCGTGCGCAGCCTACGATTTTCTTCCTCAAGCTCGGTGAACTCGGCGAGTTCATCGTCAAATGCGACCATACCTGAGGGAGCCTCACCACTCGCCGCAGCAAAGGCTTTCTTCCATGTGTAGTAGGTCTGATCGGATATAGCCGCGGCACTCACGGCATCCTTCAATGTCGTGCCACCGGCAACGGCAGCTTCGACCTGCTTGATCTTCACGAGCTTTTCTTCGTCGCTCAAACCGCGTGACTTGGGCTTTGCCGTCTTTTGAGCGACCGTGTCAGCCTTCCCCCCTTTCTTCTTGGAATTTGAGCGTTGTGCACCAACGGCAGTTGCGGTCTTCTCCGCTTCAGGCTTTGTGGCGGTGCTAGCAAGCGATGTTGGGAATTCGTCGTCAGCCATCGATGATCCTCATATTGTTCCGAGCGTTTTCGGCCAGGTCGCTGCAGGAGTCAACGTCGCCGCTTCACAGGCCGCCCACGATCAAATTGGATCCGCTGAAGGACCTGTAACAGATGACCTTTCTGTAGCGTCATAGGTTATGGATCGCATCGGAGTCTCGCGGGTCAGTGTGTCGGCATGACGAACTATCGTGCTGTCCTGCAGTCCAGGCAAACGGCCCCACGATGAACGGTGCCGAGGACACTTTCCGCCGCCCGCTCGGTTGAAGATCGAGACCTCCCCGGTCGCGCGAAGCACTGTACCATGATTTCAACGGTCGCCTGCCGCCGCATCTCCGCCGGAAACGCTGCCGATCGTGATGTCGACGACCACATTGGGAGGGAGGTTTCAGTCGAAGAAGCCCGCATCCTCTTCGCTGAGGTATCTCCTGGCTCCTTCAGCGTCGATATCGAGGCCCAGGCCAGGCGCTTCCAGTAGGTCTACCATGCTGTCCTTCACGATCTGCGACGGCAAGCCGATTACCAGATCCTCCCACCAGGGGTCGGAGGCGGTCGGATATTCGAACGCAATGTAATTTGCCGGCAACGTGGCGCAGACATTGATCAACGCGCCGAGGCCCAGCAGTCCGTTGGCCGTGCCGTGCGGTGCCATCAGGATCGAGTGCATGTAGGCGTGCTCGGCGACCCATTTGAGCTCGGCAATACCGCCAATGTCGGCTGGATCGGGGCCGATGACGCGTACCGCCTGCGTCTCGATCAGTTCCTTGAAATTGTGCCGCAGGTAGATCTGCTCACCCGTGTGGATTGGCGTCGAGGTGGAGGTCGTCAATTCCCGATAGGCCTGCGGATTGACCCACGGCACGTAGTCGCCAGTGAGCATATCCTCGAGCCACATCAGATTGTATTTCTCGACCGCGCGAGCGAACCTGATCGCATCGGGCAGCATCCAGCCCGGGCCGCAGTCGAGCGCCAGACTGACTTTATCGCCCAGCACTTCCTTCATCGCGATCACGCAGTCGAGCATGTGATTGAAACCGCGCTCGCTGATCACGCCTTGATCCATGGCGCCGTGATAGCCGGCCTTCTTCTGGGTCACGCCGTAGTGGAAGCCCTCAATGGTATCCTTCATGTTGGAGTGGAACGAGATTCCTTGCTTGACCATGAAGAAGTTCTGCGGCTGCTCCATCATCCATTTGACGTCAGCGGCGTAATCCTCCGGCCGGTCACCCGTGCGTTTCTGGCGGACCGAGCCGTTGTAGACGCGCACCTTGTCCCGCACCTTGCCGCCGAGCAGTTTATAGACGGGTACGCCCGCCGCCTTGCCGGCAATATCCCACAGCGCATGCTCAATAGCGCTCACCGCCGCGCCGTACGGCTTGAAAGAGCCGCGTTGGCGGATCTTCAGCATGACTCTTTCGACGTCGGTCGGGTCCTCGCCGATGAGCGCCTCGCGGAAATGCAGCACAAAGGGCTTGAGATAGGTCTTGGTGAATTCGACTTCGCCCAAGCCATAGAGGCCCTCGTCGGTCACGATGCGCACGATCGGGTGCTTGCCGATGACGGCGCAACGGAGATCGGTGATCTTCATCTTCGTTCCTTTTTTACCTCAGCTCCAGGTGCGATCCCAGGAATACTCGTCGTCCCAATGATCCGTAGGCCGCCAAATGCCGGTGACACCCGGCTGCAAATGCTGCGAGATCACCTCGTCGACGATGTCGTCGATCCCGAGCCCCGGCTTGTCCGAAACGGTGATAAAGCCGTCCTTCACCAGGGGCCTCGGAAGGCCCGTGACGATATCGTCCCACCAGTCGACATCGGCAGAATGGTATTCGAGCGCCATGAAATTTTCGGTCGCGGTCGCGACATGTGCGGCGGCCATTGCGGCGATTGGACTTTCCGCCATGTGAATGGCCATGGCGACGCCATGGTCCTGCGCCATGTCGCCGATCTTCTTGGTCTCCAGGATGCCCCCGCTGGTGAGCAGGTCAGGGTGGATAACGGAGACGCCGCCGCTGTTGAGCAGAGGCTCGAAGCCCTCCTTCAGGTATATATCCTCACCGGTGCAGATCGGCACCGTGGTGGCGTCCTGGAGTTGTCGGTATTGCTCGGTATACTGCCACGGGATCACATCCTCGAGCCAGGCTGGCACGTATTTTTCAATTCGCCTGGCAAGGCGAATGCCGTTCTGCATCGAGATATGGCCGATATGGTCGATGGCAAGCGGCACATCCATGCCGATGACCTCACGAACCTCGGCGATATATTGCTCTAGCAGGTCGAGGCCCTTGTCGGAAAAATGCAGGCCGGTAAACGGGTGCTGGACATTGTGCAAATCGTACGCTGCGTTGCGGCGTCGCCGCTCTTCAATGGTCTTCAGTGGCCCGCGACGGGGATCGTCGCGGTATCCTTCCAGAGAGCCGGCCGGAAACACTACCGCACCGGGCACATCCGCGATCTGCATCAGCCCCAGATCCATCTTGAGAAAGGTGTATCCGAGCGCCATGCGTTCTCTGAGGCGCTTGCCGGTCTCGGTACCGCTCGGTACGGTGGCGTCGGTATCGCAATAGACGCGCACTTTGTCCCGAAACCGGCCGCCGAGCATCTGGTAGATGGGAACGCCATAGGCCTTGCCGGCAAGATCCCACAAGGCGATTTCAACCGCCGACACGCCGCCGCCTTGCCGCCCGTGCCCGCCGAACTGCTTGATCCGGCGAAACAGGCGATCAATGTCGCAAGGGTTTTCGCCAAGCAACCGGCTCTTCAGCATCAGCGCATAGGTGGCGCTGGCACCGTCGCGCACCTCGCCCAGCCCGACGATGCCCTGGTTGGTGTATATCTTGAGTAGCACTGAGGTGAACGGCGCGCCGACGATTTCGGCCACCCGCATGTCGGTGATGCGAAGATCGGACGGCCTGGAATGCGTATTCACCCGATTGAGCGCTTCGTCGGCTCCATCTGCCTCTAGCATGATTTATCCTCGTTCTGGTGGGAGGGCACTTTGGGGTGGCGTCGAGCGTGGCGAGCTAATCCAGCTCTATCTCGTGATCTTGAAGATAGTCGCGGTTCATTTCGACGCCGAGACCGGGCTTGGAGGTAAGCTTGAGGCTGCCGTTCGAGACATCGAGTGGTCTGTCGATGAGGTGATCATATTTGCCCAGATTCCATTCCGACGTTTCGAGTTTGTAGAAATTTGGAACGGTCATCATCACCTGCGCTCCCGCAACCACGTTGATCGGCCCTGCGGCGTCATGCGGCGAGACCGGAATGTAGTAGGCTTCGCAAAGGGCAGATATCTTCTTGAGTTCGGTAATGCCGCCGGTCCAGGTGACATCAGGCATGATATAGTCGGCGAGCTTGTTTTCGAGCACCGGCACGAAATCCCACTTCGTGTGGCCGCGCTCGCCCCACGAGATAGCGGCGCTGACCTTCTCACGGACCTGCTTGAGAGCGTTGAGGCTCTCCGGTGGACAGGGCTCCTCAAACCAGTCGATCTGACCGGCTTCCTCGAGGCTCCGGCAAAGGCGGATGGCGGTCGGAACGTCGAAACGGCCATGGGCATCGATGAGGATGTCGATGTCAGGCCCCGCCGTTTCGCGGATCAGGGCGGTAAGCTCGGCGGCTTCGCGCTCGTCCTTGCGAGTCATGCTGCCATCGAGATAGCCATCCCGCTGCTCGCGAGCCTGTCCGCCGGCGGTGCGGCCCTGGTGGGGAAAGGGATCGAACTTGAGTGCAGTGTGGCCTGACTCGACGATGTCTCGAATTTCCCGGACCACAGCCTCCTTGCTGGTAAACTTGCGCTGGTCGGGATGGGTGTAGAGCGAAATTTCATCGCGCACCGGTCCGCCCAGCAGTTCGTAGATCGGCTTGCCAAGGACTTTGCCGCGGATGTCCCAGAGGGCGATGTCGATGGCGCTTATGCATTCGACTGCGGCGCCGCGACTGCCCATGTAGGTGAAGCTGCGGAATATCTTGTGCCACAGATACTCGATCCGCGCCGGGTCTTCGCCGGCAATAGCGGTGCCGATCTGCCGCAGGATCGTACAGAGGGCGCGATTGGCGAGCCTTGTCGTGGTGGTGATCTCGCCCCAGCCGCTCACCCCCTCGTCGGTCGTCACTTCGACGAACAGGAACTCCCCCCAATAAGAAGCATCGGATTTGATAAGCCACGGCCGAACGCTGGTGATTTTCATCTCAACTGCCTTTAACTGAAGTGGTGGGGATAACGATATTAAGGGTGATGGATTCTATCCTGCCCGAGCGGCGTTACGCGCGCGCATATGTTCGAGGATGTGCCGGCCGGAGCCCTCGACATGGCGTGCAATGAGGTCGGCTGCCTCGTTCGCATGTCCCGCTTTTACATGCGCGATGAGCTCGCGATGCTCGCTGAGGATCGCGGCACGCCGGGCGAGCGTGAAGTCGAAACGTCGGCTCACGGCTCGCAGCACTTCGCGATGCTTCCACCAAAGCTCGGCGGCATGGCGGTTGTAGTGCTTCTGGTACATGACGGTATGAAAGGCGGTGTCCAGCTCGCTGTGCCTGAACGGGTCGGCGAAGTTGTTCTCTTCAATCAGGCCCTGGATGCGTTCGAGTTCAGCAATGTCCTCGACGGTGGCCATATTCACGAACCATTTCGTCAATGCCGGCTCGATCAGGACGCCGATCTCGTAGATGTCCCGAACGAAATCCTGATCTATGGGCCTCACGCGCGCTCCGCGGTTGGGAACGAAGGTGACAAAGCCCTCCCCGCGCAACAGTTGCAGAGCCTCGCGCACGGGGTTGGTTGAAGTGCCGTGGCGCCGGGCGAGATCCGTGACAACAAGCCGCTCGTTGGCCGCGAGTCGACCCTCGATGATGTCTTCCCTGATCAGCTGATAAAGCGAGGCGCCCTCGCTGGAGGCCCCGATAGCGTCGATCCCTTCGGGTGGCTGCGCCCTGAAATCACTTGTTTCGGCCAAGACTGTCCCCAATAAATACACATACTGTTCGGATATCACGCAAATTTTCCATAAACAATGTACGATTTCTCTCATTGACAGGCAATCTGTGATCTGAAAACGTATGATCAGGTCGAAGGGATACATTAGGAGAAGTCCTGCGACCGGGGAGAAGACCGCTCGCCTCGACACAGAGCGGCATGGGAGAGAACCTGGGAGGTACCTATGACGAGGATTTCACTCGGCTGTGCCGTTTTGCGCGGCACTGTGTCGACTGCTTTGATGGTATCGTTGATGTCCGTGTCTGCGCTGGGTGCGCCGGTCGACCTGAGCAAGTGGTCGCCGGAATATGTCCGCTCCATCGCCGGCACACAGGATTTTGACACGGCCGGCGATTGCGCCAAGGTCACTCCGCTCGACTATAAGGGGCGACTGACTTTCTGGTATCAGGGCGTGTTCGAGGGCGACCCCGACCTCCTGCGCCAGTATTACAAGGACTTCTTCGAGACCTTCCGCAAAACCTATCCAAACATCCAGCTTGAGGAACAAGCCCTCACCTATAATGACCTTCTGGACAAGTTCCGGACTGCGCTTCTGGGCAATGCAGCGCCCATGGCGGTGCGCCTGCAAATCCTTGGTGGCACCGAATTCGCCTCTAAGGGCTATCTGGAACCGCTCAAACCCGAAGATATCGGGTATTCGACCGACGACTTCTGGCCCGGTGCGATGAAGGCCGTAACCTGGGAGGGGGTGACCTACGGCATCCCAACCAATAATGAGACGATGGCGTTCATCTGGAACGCCGACATCTTCAAGCGTGCAGGCCTCGATCCGGACAAGGCTCCGGCAACCTGGGACGACGTCGTCAAATATTCCAAGCAGATCCACGACAGGCTCGGCATTGCCGGTTACGGCCTCGTGGCGCGCAAGAATGCCGGTAATACACCGTACCGTTTCATGCCGCAGCTGTGGGCCTATGGCGGCGGCGTCTTCGACGAAGCTGCCGCCAACCCGACCTATAAGGAAGTCGAGCTCAACAGCCCGCAGAGCAAGGCGGCATTGCAGGCCTCCTACGATATGTATGTTCGCGACAAGTCGGTTCCGGTCTCGGCGCTCACCAATCAGCAGGCAGATAACCAGCCCCTCTTTCTCGCTGGCCAGCTCGGCATGATGATCTCGCACCCGTCCGACTATAACGTCATGCTCGACCTACAGAAGAAGACGACGGGCAGCGACAAGGAAAAAGCGCAGACCGTCATCGACAATATGCGCTACGGCCTGATTCCGACAGGCCCCGACGGCAAGCGTGCCGTCGTGTTTGGCGGCTCCAACATTCACATCTTGAAGCCCGAATATGTCGAGGGCGGCAAGGTAGACGAGCCGGCTGCAAAGGCTATCATCTGCATGTGGACGAGCCCCGAATGGTCACTGAAGATGGCCTATGCCGGCTCTAACCCGGGAAACCTTAATGGCTTCAAGACCAAATGGATGAAGGAGCGTCTTGACAGCATCAAGTTCCTCGATGTCACGACCTCGATGCTGCCGTATGGCATCCCCTTCCCGGCGCTGCCACAGTCGCCCGAGATCATGAATATCATCGTACCGGACATGCTGCAGAATGCCCTGACCGGAGCCATGTCCGTCGACCAAGCAGCGGACGACGCGGCCAAAAAGGTCAAAGACCTGATGGATGGCGGTCTCTAGTCCAAGCCTGACCACGATCGATCTGACCGGCTGCGCCGAGATTGCAGCCGGTTTCTTCCGAAGAACGAGGGCAGGCACAGTGACGATCTTGACTGATAAGGCCGATGCGCGCCGAGGACTGCAACCCGACAGGTCCGGCGTGCTGCGAAAGATTTGGGAGCATCGCGCTGACTATGCGTATGTGCTTCCTTCGATCGCCGTCATGCTCATCGTCATCGCCTACCCTATCTATTATACGATCGAGCTGTCGTTCTTCAATACACCGCCTGGCCTGCAGCTTCGGGACAAGATTTTTGTCGGCCTCGACAACTACACCGCCATCCTCACAAGTCCGGTGTTCTGGAAGGTCACCTCCAACACTCTTATCTGGACACTGGGATCCACGTTCATCTCATTTGTCTTGGGGTTTGCCTGCGCGCTCGCGCTCCATGGCGACTTTGTCGGCCGCGGCATCCTGCGCGCCATCCTGATCATTCCCTGGGTCATCAGCGCGGTCGCCGCGTCCTATATCTGGAAGTGGATCTACCATTCGGACTTCGGAATCATCGGCGCGGTGCTGGTCGGCCTCGGATTGGCCGATCGGCCGCCAAACTTCATCGACAGCGTCAGCACGGTGCTGCCCTCGCTGATCGTCGTCAATATCTGGCGAGAGTTTCCGTTTGCCATGATCATGATGATGGCTGGCCTGCAGACGGTTCCCGACCAGTTGCTGCGCGCCGCGAAAGTCGACGGAGCCAATGCGTGGCAGCGGTTCTGGCACGTCACCTTTCCGCACTTAAGAAACGTCTCGACGGTGACGGTTCTTCTGCTTGCAGTGGCCAATTTCAATTCCTTCATCATCCCCTGGATCATGACCGGCGGCGGGCCGTCGAATGCATCGCATATCTGGATCACTCACATTTATGAACTCGCCTTCGGCCGCCAGCGCTGGGGGGTGGCATCAGCCTATTCGGTGCTGCTGTTCCTGATCCTGATGTCGCTCGGCTACTTCTACGTCCGTGCGCTGAGCGGCAACGAAAAGGATGGAAGCGAATGAGCGCGATTGCCGAGACTGCTCATCGAGATCAGGCGCGTCGCCGTACACGCATCGATGGATGGCGGTGGGGTGGACGCATCTTCCTTGTGTTCATGCTCCTTTACACTGCGCTACCGATGATCTGGATGCTGATCACCTCGATCAAGTCCGGCTTCGCCGCCATGCAATTCCCGCCGCAATGGTGGCCGGACCAACCGACCCTCGACAGCTACCAGAAGCTGCTCGATCCGCAAAACAGCGTCGGCCAGGACTTCCTGCGCTTCTTCTGGAACAGCCTTTTCGTCTCCACTGCCACGACCATCCTTTCGGTGATCGTCGCAGTTCCTGCGGCCTACGCGTTTTCGCGCTTCAAATTCCCGGGCCGGAACTTTCTGTTCTTCGCCGTCCTGCTTCGCAACATGTTCCCGGCAGTGATCTTTCTCGTGCCGCTCTTCATCCTGATGCGCGCGATCGGGCTGGTGAATACGCATGGGTCGCTTGTCCTCACCTACCTCACATTCGGCCTGCCGCTGGCAATCTGGCTCCTGAAGGGCTTCTACGACAACATCCCGGTGCAGCTCGAGCAGGCCGCACGCATCGACGGGGCAACGCGGTTCCAGGCCTTTGTCCTGATCGTGATGCCGCTCTCGGCGCCAGGAATCATCGCCACGGCGATCTATTCCTTCATCGGTGCGTGGAACGAGTACATCTACGCCTACACCTTCCTCTCCAAGAACGAGCAATTGACGCTGCCGGTCGGCATCCAGCGCTTCTTCTCGGAAAACACGACGGACTTTCCGGGCCTGATGGCGGCAAGCTTCATGATGAGCGTGCCCGTCGTGGTCCTGTTCCTCGT
Source organism: Rhizobium sp. WYJ-E13 (assembly GCF_018987265.1). NCBI lineage: Bacteria > Pseudomonadati > Pseudomonadota > Alphaproteobacteria > Hyphomicrobiales > Rhizobiaceae > Rhizobium > Rhizobium sp. WYJ-E13. The sequence continues at coordinate 978,710 of NZ_CP076854.1, forward strand.
TCTTCAACGATACTTCGTACGCGCCCTTACCGAAGGCGCAGTCAAGCACTAGGGGAGTTGCCTGTGGCCCACGTGGTCCTCAAAGATCTGGTCAAGACCTATGGCGCCTTCAAAGCTGTCAACGATGTTTCGCTGACGGTCAACGACGGCGAATTCGTTGCGCTTGTCGGCCCTTCAGGCTGCGGGAAGACAACCACGCTCAATCTTGTGGCAGGGCTTATCCCCATCACATCTGGGGACATCGTCATCGGCGACCGGGTGGTCAACGACCTCGACCCCAAGGACCGGGACATCGCAATGGTGTTCCAGAACTATGCGCTCTATCCGCAGAAATCTGTCTACAAAAATCTGGCCTTCCCGCTGCAGATGCGCAAACTGCCGCGAGACGAGATCGACAAGAAGGTCAGGGAAGCAGCGCGCGTGCTGGACATGACGCAGCTGCTCGAACGCAAGCCACGCGAACTTTCGGGCGGCCAACAGCAGCGTGTCGCGCTCGGCCGTGCCCTCGTTCGCGATCCGGCAGTATTCCTGATGGATGAGCCGCTCTCCAACCTCGACGCAAAGCTGCGCGTGCAGATGCGCTCGGAGATCAAGCGCTTCCACCAGGACCTCAAGGCGACGATCATCTACGTGACGCACGACCAGCTCGAAGCCGTAACCATGGCTGACAGGATGGCGGTGATGAACGGAGGCTACCTGCAGCAATACGATACTCCGGCGCAGGTCTTTGCCCATCCGGTGAACATGTTCGTCGCCAGCTTCGTCGGCAGCCCGGCGATGAGCCTCGTCCCATTGGAGGTGTCAACGGCAGGCGGCGAGACCGTGTTGACCAGCGCGGAGGGCTGGCGCCTCGAACTTTCGCCAGAAAACGCCCAGAAGGTCGCAGGGTCATCCACCAAGAAAGTCGTGCTCGGCGCGCGCCACTCGACGATCAAGCTACATAAAAGTGCGGTGCCTGGAAGCGTCCCTGCCAAGGCCTACACGGTGGAGCCGACCGGAGACGTCACCTTCGTACAGGCGTTTCTCTCCGGCGCCATCGTCAATGTCAGCGTGCCGCCGACCATTGCCGTCACGCCCGACGAACAGATTTGGCTCGAGTTCGATCAGGAGCGGATGCATCTGTTCGACGGCGAAACGGAAATGGCGCTCAAGGCCAACTGAGACCAGGCGGATGCGCGTGAAACGAGGGCGTGGATGACTGCGAAACTTAAAATCACGGCGATCAAGCCCTATCCAGTATGGGTAGGAACGCGCAACCAGATGCTGGTCAAGGTGGAGACCGACAATGGCATCTTCGGCTGGGGCGAGAGCGGTTTGAGCGGCCGCGAGAAGGCTGTGACCGGCGCGATCGAGCACTATCGCGAGTTCCTCATCGGCCGCGACCCCATGCAGATTGGCCGGATCTGGCAGGAGATTTATCGCAGCCAATATTTCGAAGGCGGGCGCGTTCTGCAGGCGGCGATTTCCGCGATCGACATTGCGCTTCACGACATCAAGGGCAAGGCGCTGGGCGTGCCGGCCTACGAACTCTTGGGCGGCAAGCAGCGCGACCGCATTCCGACCTTCGCCTCGACCGGCGACGAGGCCGAGGGCGATGTTGCCATCGAACGAGCCCGCGAACTCCGTGTACAAGGGTGGCAGGCGATCCGCTTCTTCCCAATCGGTCAAAGCAGTAACGACATCTTCGAGCCGCGCGAGTCGATCGGGCCCACCGCACGGATGCTGAACAAGGCGCGCGAGGCGCTCGGCGACGACGTCGTCCTCGGCATCGACTATCATCATCGATTGTCGGTGGCAGAGGCGGCGAGCTTCTGCAACAAGCTCGGCCGTGGCGTGCTTGATTTCCTCGAGGAGCCGATACGAGACGAGACACCTGAAGCCTACGAATCCCTGCGCAGGATGACTGACGTCCCCTTCGCCATTGGCGAGGAATTTGCCAGCAAGTGGCAGTTCCTGCCCTATATCGAGCGCGGCATCCATCAGTTCAACCGGCTCGATGTCTGCAACGTTGGCGGGCTCACTGAAGCGATGAAGGTCGCTGGCTGGAGCGAGGCGCACTATGTCGACCTGATGCCGCACAATCCCCTTGGCCCGGTCTGCACGGCCGCCACCATCCATCTTGCTGCTGCGGTGCCGAATTTCGCCTGGCTCGAGACCAGGGTGCCAGAAGCAAAGCTCGGCTTCGACAATTCCGACTTCTTCCCCGTGCAACCACGGCTCGACGGCCCTGACTATCCGGTGAGCGACCTGCCGGGGCTCGGCGTCGAGGTCAACGAAGAAGCTGTCAAGGCGGAGAGCTTTCGTTTCTGGGAAGCGCCTCACCTGAAGCGCCGCGACGGTTCTGTCACAAACTGGTAGTTTCATCCACCGGAGCTTAAAATGACGCATACGCCCGATATTACGCGACCGCCCAGAGAGCTGATCGATGCGCTGAAGGAGATCGGCGCCGCGACCATTGCAGGTACGCTCGGCCACATGGGCTTCCGCAATCCGCATATGGTCGGCCCGGTATCGCAGAGCCGCGGCAAGTCGATCGTCGGCCCGGCGCTGACGCTTCAATTCATGCCGCAGCGGCCGGATCTTTTCACCGAGGGAGAATATGCAGATCCGGAGACGCAGTTGCACCGGCACGTGCTCTATCACGCGCAGGAGGGGGATGTGGTCGTGGTCGACGCGCGGGCCGATATGAGCTCGGGCGTCTTCGGCGACATGATGTCGACCTATTTCAAGGGTAGAGGCGGCGCCGGCATCGTGATCGATGGCTGCATGCGCGATCGGCCCAATGTCGAGAAGCTAGATCTCGCCCTCTGGCTGCGCGGCTGGACACCCAACTACCATGTGCAGACCAGCATTTATCCCAACGCCGTCAACGTTCCGATTGCCTGCGGCGGTGTCACGGTCATCCCCGGAGACATCATCGTCGCCGACGATGACGGGGTGGTGGTGCTTCCAGTCGCAATGGCCTCGAAGGTGATCGAAGAATCGCAAAAGCATCACGATTGGGAGGAGTTCTCGCGCATGAAGCTCATGGGGGGCGGGTCGTTGCAGCGCTACTATCCGCTGCATGACGATGCCCGCGGAGAGTACGAAGAATGGTGCAAAATTAACCGCTCGGGAAAGACTTAGCCAAGGGATTACCCTACCAACCACAAATCGATCTTATACGGTCGATAAGGAAATCGCCCCGGGCGCGTAGCGTCGATGGTCCAGTCCTGGCGATCACATGACTCCATCCGGTCATGTCGAACAAACGCAGGGCAATTGCCGAGAGGTCAAAACAACGAACATAATCTCAGAGCGTCATAAACGGCAGCATGGATGTTGCGGCTGGAAACCGCATCGCCGATTCGCACGAGATCGAAACGCCCCTGACGACCGAGCTTCGGCAATGGCGCCCGACGATTGATCAAGGCGGCATAATCCACGGCTCCAAGATTTCGCGAAAGCGGCTTCAGCTCGAGATAAAGCCCATCATTGGCAAGCGTGCCATGCTCTACAACGACCTGAGAGACGCGCCGCTCCCATTGTGCGCCGTCTGCAAAATCCGATCCGAGTGCGGCGACAAGAGCATTGCCGTCGCGCCGGACGGATTTGAGCCGCGTGTTGATGGTGACCCTGACGTTCCGTTCTGCGAAGGTACGGGCATAGGGCACGTGGTTCATGCCTCCCATATCGGGCGCGAAAAAGCGTTCGGGTGACACAATCTCGAGCTCGGCGCCGCTTCTGGCGATCACTTCGGCGGCCGACATGCCCGGATGTCCGCCATTGTCATCGAAGAGCAGGACCGCATCCGCAATCCTGACGCCGCCTGAAAGGATGTCCCAGGAAGAGGTCACGAGTTCATCGCCTGCAACGAGTTCGGGCTGCTGCGCAATGCCGCCGGTCGCAATGACAACGAGGTCGGGTTCAAGAGCAAGGACATCGCTTGCCTCCGCATAGATATCATAATGCATGCGAACACCCAGCCGCTCGAGTTCCGCCAGCCGCCAGTCGATGATGCCTATCATCTCCTTGCGTCTGACATTGCGGACGAGTAGATTGACCTGTCCGCCGGCTTTTCCCGTCGCTTCCAGGACATCGACCACATGCCCGCGCTCGGCGAGCACACGGGCGGCCTCGAGGCCGGCCGGTCCCGCACCGACCACGACGGCCTTGCGGTGAACCTCGGCCTTTTGGATCTCATGCGGGATCTGTCCCTCGCGGCCGGTCGCGGCATTGTGGATACAGAGTGCCTCCCCGCCTTCGTAGATCCGGTCGAGGCAGTAGGTGGCGCCGACGCAGGGCCGGATGCGTGCCTCCTCGCCGCTCTCGATCTTGCGCACGATATACGGGTCGGCGATATGGGCGCGTGTCATGCCAACCATGTCGAGCTTTCCCTCGGCGATCGCATGACGGGCTGTTGCTACATCACCGATGCGCGCGGCATGAAAGACCGGAAACTTGGTGATCGCCCTCACCTCGCCGGCAAAATCGAGATGCGGGGCAGATGCCATGCCCTGGATCGGGATGACCTCGTTGAGCGCAACGTCACTGTCGATATGGCCGCGAATGATGTTGAGAAAATCGATTTCGCCGGATCGGGCAAATCGTGATGCAATCTCTATGCCTTCCTGTCGCGACAAGCCCTTCTCCCAGTCCTCGTCTGCGACGAGACGCATGCCAACGATGAAATCCGGCCCGACCGCCTTGCGAACCGCCTGCGTGACCATGACAGAAAAACGCATACGATTGTCGAGCGAGCCGCCAAATTCGTCCTCACGCCGGTTGGTTGCCGGCGACCAGAAGCCATCGAGCAGATGGCCGTAAGCTTCGATCTCGATACCGTCGAGGCCGGCTTCCTGCATGCGCTGCGCGGCTCTTGCATAATCGGCCACGATACGCTCGATGTCCCAGTCTTCCACCTCTTTCGGGAAGGCCCGGTGCGCCGGCTCGCGGATCGGCGAAGCCGCCAGGACGGGCAGCCAGTCGCCCTTGTTCCAGCTTGTGCGGCGGCCAAGATGCGTAAGCTGGATCATGACCGCCGCACCGAACTCATGACAGTCGTCGGCAAGTCTCTTCAACCACGGCACGATCTCGTCGCGGTAGGCATGGAGATTGCCGAAGGATGGCGGAGAGTCGTGCGAGACGACCGCCGATCCTGCCGTCATGGTCAGTGCGATGCCGCCTCTCGCCTTTTCCCTGTGATAAAGCCTGTAGCGATCCGTCGGCATGCCGTTTTCCGAATAGGCCGGCTCGTGAGCGGTCGACATGACGCGGTTTTTCAGCGTCAGGTGCTTGAGTTGGAAAGGCTGCAGCAGGGGATCTTTGGAGGACATGTCCGCACTCGTTGCTTGGGTGGGAGTGGCAATCGAACCGCTATTCTGACCCATGCCGCCTGAAATGACGATCCGATCGGCGGCGCTTTCTAGCCGGCATGCGCCCGCCGGCTGCGGCTGAGGTCGACGGCGGTATGCCAGAGAACGGCTACGAAGATGATGACGCCGCCGAAGAAGGTGGCGACAGGCGGTTGCTCGGAAAACAGAAGCCAGACCCAGAACGGGGTCAGCACGATCTCCATCGTCCCTATCAGCGCAGCTTCGGCCGGCGGCATGCGTCTGGCCCCAGCCAGGAAAAGCACAAGCGCCAGCGAAAAATTGGTCGCACCGAAAGCAGCAAGCACGATCCAGTTGTGAAGATCAAGCGAGCCGACCGAGCCGAATGGAGCGAAGATGACGAGTGTCAGGAAGGCGCTGACAACAGTCGGCGGCAGGCTCGGAACCTCGGGATTGATGCGCGGGATGATGATGACGAGGGCGAAGGAGACCGTCATGCCAAGCGCCAAGAGGTCGCCGATCCCGGTGCCACCGCCGATCGACGAGGCGACGATGACCACGACACCCAGAAGAGAAATGCCCCCGGCAATCAGCGTGCGCCGTCCGACGCCCTCTTTCAGGATGATCCATCCGAACAGGGCGGCGATGAAGGGTGCCGTCGAATAGATCATTGTCACATTCGCGACGCTGGTCATATAGAGCGCCCCGATGAAGCAGCCCTGACTGACGGTCTGGCAGACAATCATCGCCAGGCCGGACGGATGCAGGACCGAACGCCATTGCTTTCGTGATATCCCGCCTTCGAGGAACAGGCAGGGGATCACCAGGAACAGCCCGCCGAACAGCGAACGCCAGGCGATCGCCGTCCAGACATCTGTCGTCAGGAGCCGCGAGTAGACCCCGCTGGCGCTCCAGGCAAGTGTCGCCCCGATGACGAGAAGGATGCCCTTCTCGCGCTCGCCGGCACCGAGATGCCTGGCCGAATGGTCAATGGTCACGCAAGTTAGTCTCGAAGGAGGAAAAGTCGAACGCACCTCCTTTCTGCACCCGCGATTGACATCAGACAAACGAATAGTAGAGATGGATGCCATCGATTTTTTCTATGGCTGTCCATGCGCGAACCCATCGAGAGTGATCTACTCCGGACCTTCCTCGTCGTCGTCGAGACCACCAATTTTTCGGCGGCCGCACAACGCGTCGGCAGAACGCAGTCTGCGATCAGCGCGGCGATGAAGAAGCTCGAAGACACGATCGGCGAAACATTGTTCGAACGCGGCGCCCGAGGGGTGGTGCTGACACGTCAGGGCGTCCAGCTCGTCCCCTATGCCCGCCGTGTCATCGATCTCCTGAGCGAGGCAGCGGCGACGATCCGCAGCAAACCGCTCGGCGGACCGGTTCGCATCGGCATTCCCGAGGAATATAGCCAGACCGTGCTGCCCGCAGCACTTGCAGCCTTCGCCGTGCGTCATCCGGCCGTCGAGGTCACGATCTCCTGCGATTATACTGTCCGCAACATCGCCGCCCTGGAACGCGACGAGCTCGATCTCGCCGTCGTCTTCGACTGGAGCGATCAGATGAGTGGCGAGGTGCTCTGCATCGACCCGACCGTCTGGGTGACCTCGATCGTCCACCGGCTGCACGACATCGATCCGCTGCCAATCGCCACCTATAGAGACTCGAGCTGGTGTCGCGAGTTTGCATTGAAGTCGCTGCACCAGCTCGGACGCAACTACCGGGTCGCCTTCATTGCCGACACCAGCTCCGGGCTGAAGAACGCCGTGACCGCCGGTCTTGCCGTCACCACGCTGTCGCGCAGCAACATCCCGCCCGGCTGCCGGGAACTGACGACGGAGGACGGTTTTCCGCCGGTCGATTCCTCCAAGGTTGTGCTGCGTCGCAACACCTTCCGGTCGAGCGAAGCGGTTCGCGAGCTTGCCGAGATGGTCCGCGACGCCTTCCAGCCTATGGCCGGGCCTCCGATGGCCTGACCGGACGCCGCAGCCGTCGCCGCGTTTCCGACGGGCTTTCGGAATAGCTTGCCCGATAGCTTCGCGCGAAGGCGGAGGCCGAATTGAAGCCGGTTGCGGCCGCAATATCGGCGAAGGACGCCGTCGTCTCGATCACCTTGCGCCGCGCCGCGTTCAATCTGAGCGCAAGATAGTGGATATGGGGCGGCGCACCGATCGAGGCCTGGAAGAGATCCTGCAGGTGCCGGGCGCTGATCCCGACCCTGCGGGCAAGACGCGCCAGCACGATCGGCTGCTCGATATTGTCCTCCATCAGCCGCACGGCGTGGGCCACCCGCGGATCATCCATGCGCAAGCCTGCCGACAGCGCCTCGTCGGCATGAAAGGATGGCTGCTCGTAGCGGAACAGCCGGCTGACCTCGAGCGCCAGCGAATAGCTCTGGCGCCGCCGGATGATCTCCAGCATCAGGTCGACGGTCGGCAGCGAGCCTGATGTCGTCAACCGCTTGCCGTCGATGACGAACCGGTCCTTGACGGCCGCCACCTGCGGATAGGCGAGCGCGAAGTCCTCGTAATCCTCCCAATGCACGGTCGCCGACAAGCCGTCGAGCAGGCATGCTTCGGCAAGCAGCCAGGTGCCGGATTCGATGCCGGCGATCATCGTCCGGTGACGTGCCGCCTGCGATAACTGCATCTTCAGGGAAGCAGTTGCGCTTTGCCGCCAGTTGTAGCTCGCCAGCACGAAGAGCGGCGTGTCCGATGCCGTCGTCTGGAACGTCCCCTGAGCCGGTATGGAAATGTGGCTGGTTGTCGGAACAGCTTCTCCATCAGGCGTGAAGATGTGCCAGCGATAGAGCTCGCTGCCGGAGATGCGGTTTGCCCCGCGCAGCGGTTCGATGACGGAGGCAATGAGGATGAGATTGGTGTCCGGCAGGACGAGAAGATCGATGTCGAGCCGTTCCGTCGATCGCTCCAGCACAGTCCCCTCCCACAGTCACTCCTTGCTGTTCCGATAATGTATCGATCGATTCCGAAAATGCAAAGCATCCTCGCTCATCCTGGCGCGTAATGGCCTCAAGACGAGGGAGAACAACAAACATGCCTCTTGCGATGAACCGCGATGTCTTCATCACCTGTGCCGTCACCGGTGCCGGCGATACGGTTTCGAAATCCAGCCACGTTCCCATTACTCCCAAGCAGATCGCGGCCTCCGCGATCGATGCCGCCAAGGCTGGGGCGGCAGTCGTTCACTGCCATGTCCGCGATCCGGAAACCGGTGCCGCAAGCCGCCGCAACGACCTCTACAGGGAGGTCACCGACCGCATCCGATCGGCCGATGTCGACGTGGTGCTGAACCTGACGGCCGGCATGGGCGGTGACCTGATTTTCGGCGATGTCGAAAGCCCGCTTCCCCTGAAGGCGGCTGGAACGGACATGGCAGGGGCAACCGAGCGGGTTAGCCATGTCGCCGAATGCCTGCCCGAAATCTGCACGCTCGACTGCGGCACGATGAACTTCAATCTCGGCGATTACGTCATGACCAACACGCCCGCCATGCTGCGGGCAATGGCGAAGAAGATGACCGATCTCGGCGTGCGCCCTGAGATTGAGGCCTTCGACACAGGGCATCTTTGGTTTGCAAAACAGCTCGCCGAAGAGGGCCTGATCGAAGATCCGGTGCTGATCCAGCTCTGCATGGGCATTCCCTGGGGTGCTCCAGACGACCTCAATACCTTCATGGCCATGGTCAACAACGTGCCCGACAGCTGGACCTTCTCGGCCTTTTCGATCGGTCGCAACGCCATGGCCTATCCGGCTGCCGCGGTTCTGGCGGGCGGCAATGTCCGCGTTGGCCTGGAGGATAATCTCTATATCGGCAAGGGCGCTCTCGCCACCAATGCGCAGCTCGTCGAAAAGGCCGTGCAGGTTGTCGAAGGCATGGGTGCCAGGATCATCGGTCCTGAGGACGTCCGCAGGAAACTGAATCTGACGAAGCGCTGAGGACGACATGACAAGGATTACCAAAGCGGCCTGTATCGGCGGCGGCGTCATCGGCGGCGGATGGATTGCACGTTTTCTGCTTGCCGGCATCGATGTCAGCGTCTTCGATCCGCATCCGGAAGCAAGCCGCATCGTCAGCGAAGTCCTTGCCAATGCGGAAAAAGCCTATGCCATGCTGACCGGCGCGCCGTTGCCGCCGCGCGGCCGGCTTACCTTCGAAACGTCGCTGCAAGAGGCCGTCTCCGGTGCGGACTGGATCCAGGAAAGCGTACCGGAACGGCTCGACCTCAAGCGCCGCGTCTTGACGGAAATCGATGCTGCGGCACGACCAGACGCGCTGATCGGCTCATCCACCTCCGGCCTGCTGCCGAGCGACCTGCAGCGCGACATGAAGCATCCCGAGCGCCTCTTCGTTGCCCATCCCTACAATCCCGTCTACCTGCTGCCATTGGTGGAAATCGTCGGCGGCGAGAAGACCTCGAAAGCGACTATCGAGACAGCGATGGAGCGCCTGGCTCCAATCGGCATGAAAGGCGTTCATATTGCCAAGGAGATCGAGGCCTTCGTCGGCGACCGACTGCTCGAAGCGCTCTGGCGCGAGGCGCTCTGGCTCATCCATGACGATATCTGCACCGTCGAGACGCTCGATGACGTCATCCGCTATTCTTTCGGACTGCGCTGGGCGCAGATGGGCCTGTTCCAGACCTATCGCATCGCCGGGGGCGAGGCCGGAATGCGCCATTTCCTCGCCCAGTTCGGGCCATGCCTTGCCTGGCCCTGGACGAAGCTGACCGATGTCGTCGATCTCGACGACGCGCTGATCGAGAAGATCGGAAAACAGTCCGACGAACAGGCTGCCGGCCTTTCAATCCGCGCACTGGAGCGCATCCGCGACGAAAATCTCGTCGGCATCCTGCAGGCGCTGAAGACCGGAAACAACGGCAAGGGCTGGGGTGCCGGCGAGTTGCTGAAGGATTTTGAACGGTCCCTCTGGGCCGCAGGCGGCGGGAAAACCATTGCTGCTGATCCTGCAGGCCCCCTCAAGCTCGTCGAGACGAAGGTGAGCCCAGCCTGGGTCGACTATAACGGCCATATGACAGAGCATCGCTACCTGCAGGTTTTCGGCGATACGTCCGACGCGCTTTTGCGCCTGATCGGGGTCGATCTTGCCTATGTCGAGGCCGGACAGAGCTACTATACGGTCGAGACCCATATCCGCCATCTTGGCGAAGCAAAACTCGGGCAGGCGATCCATTCGACTTGCCAGATCCTCGCAGTCGACGACAAGCGGCTGCACCTCTTCCACACGATCCGCGACAATGAGAGCGGCGCCGTGCTCGCCACTGCCGAGCAGATGCTGCTGCATGTCGATACCGAAGCCGCCAAGGCGACCCCGGCACCTGCCGCCGTACTCGACAAGGCGAATGCTATTGCCGCGGCTCACGCAAAGCTGCCTCCCCCCGATGGGGTTGGCCGCCATGTCGGCCAGAAACGATAGGGAGATCGACATGGATTTCGGCCTCAGCGAAGAACAGGAAATGATCGTCGAGACGGTCCGCGGCTTCGTCGAAACCGAAATCCATCCGCATGAGAACGAAGTCGAGCGCACAGGTGCCGTCCCGCCGGATCTCGCAGCGGAGATCAGGCGCAAATGCATCGAACTCGGCTTCTACGCCTGCAATTTCCCCGAAGAAGCAGGCGGCGCCGGCCTCGATCATGTCACCTTCACGCTGGTCGAGCGGGAACTTGGCCACGGCTCCATGGCGCTGACGGTCTTTTTCGGCCGTCCCTCCGGCATTCTGATGGCCTGCGAGGGCGAGCAGCGCGAACGCTATTTGCTTCCTGCCGTCCGCGGAGAAAAGATCGACGCGCTGGCGATTACCGAGCCCGATGCCGGTTCTGATATGCGCGGCATGAAATGCACCGCTCGCAGCGACGGCGGCGATTTCGTTCTCAATGGCACCAAGCATTTCATCTCGCATGCCGATGTCGCCGATTTCATCATCGTCTTTGCCGCAACCGGTGAGGAGGAAACATCGAGAGGTCTCAAGAAGAAGATCACCGCGTTTCTGGTCGATCGCGGCACGCCAGGCTTCGAAATCCTCAAGGGTTACGATTCCGTCTCCCACCGCGGCTATCGCAACTGCACCCTGAGCTTTGCCGATTGCCGGATTCCGGCCTCCCAAGTGCTGGGAGAGGTGCATCGCGGTTTCGAACTCGCCAATCAATGGCTCTACGGCACGCGGCTGACTGTCGCCGCCACCTGCGTCGGCCGGGCACGTCGCGTCTTTGACATGGCGCTTTCCTATGCTGCCGAGCGCAAGCAGTTCGGCAGGCCGATCGGCGCCAACCAGGGGGTCTCCTTCAAGCTTGCCGACATGATCACCGAGATCGACGCAGCCGAATGGCTGACACTCTCGGCGGCATGGCGGCTGGATGCAGGCCTGACTTCCGATCGCGAAATCGCTTCGGCCAAGCTTTACGCCTCCGAAATGCTTGCCCGCGTCACCGATGAAGCGATCCAGATCTATGGCGGAATGGGCCTGATGGACGATCTGCCGCTTGCCCGCTTCTGGCGGGATGCGCGCGTCGAACGCATCTGGGACGGCACGTCGGAAATCCAGCGCCACATCATCAGCCGCGATCTCCTGCGGCCTCTGGGAGCGTAGCCGATGCCAGCACGCACGCTCGATCGCCTGTTCAGACCGCAAACGATCGCCGTCTTCGGCGGCCGGGAAGCGCGTCGGGTGATCGAGCAGTGCGACCGGATGGGGTTTGCGGGTGAGCTCTGGCCCGTTCACCCGACGCTCGACGAGGTCCTCGGGCGGCGGTGCTACAGAAGCGTTTCCGACCTGCCGTCGCCACCAGACGCGGCCTTCGTCGGGGTCAACAGGATATTGACCATCGAGATCGTGCGCAGCCTGTCGGCAGCGGGTGCCGGCGGTGCGGTCTGTTATGCCTCCGGCTTCAGCGAAGCTGTGGCGGAGCTCGCAGATGGCAGTGACCTGCAATGGGCGCTGGTTGGCGCCGCGGGCGACATGCCGATCCTTGGACCAAACTGCTACGGCTTCATCAACGGCCTCGACGGCGCGCTGCTCTGGCCCGATCAGCACGGCATGAAGCGCGTCGAACGCGGCGTGGCGATCCTGACCCAATCGTCGAACATAGCGCTCAACCTGACCATGCAGACACGCGGCCTGCCGATCGCCTATGTCGTGACGTCAGGCAACCAGGCGCAAACCTCGCTCTGCGATCTCGCCTGCGGCCTGCTTGAAGATCCGCGCGTGACGGCACTCGGCCTCCACGTTGAAGGCTTTGGCGACAAGACCGCGCTTGAGCGCCTTGCCGCCACAGCTCGCCTGACGAAGAAGCCTGTTGTTGTTTTGAAAGTCGGCAAGTCCGAACAGGCAAGACAGGCAACGCTCTCCCACACAGCATCCCTTGCCGGCGGCGATGCCGTGGCCGATGCGGTGCATGCCCGCCTCGGCCTCGGCCGCGTCGAGACGTTGCCGGCGCTGCTTGAAACGCTGAAACTCCTGCATGTCGCAGGCCCGCTGCAAGGTGCCTCGATCTCCTCGATGAGTTGCTCGGGTGGCGAAGCCTCGCTGATGTCGGATGCTGCGATCGGACGCGCTGTCACGTTCCGAGATCTCGAACAAAAGCAACTGCCGCGCCTGAGAAAGATCCTCGGCGACATGGTGACGCTCTCCAATCCGCTCGATTACCACACGTTCGTGTGGGGCGATCTCGCGCGTCAGACAGAGGCTTTCACCGCCATGTTCGAAGGTAGCTACGACCTCAATCTCGTCGTCCTCGATTTTCCGCGCGGCGATCGATGCGAGGCGGCAGATTGGGTGACGACGGTTGACGCGGTCACCGCTGCGGCGTCTGCGACAGGCGCGCTTGCCGGGATCATGGCGACCCTCCCCGAAAACATGCCGGAGGCCGTCGCCGACCGTCTGATCGCTGAAGGCGTCGTCCCCTTCTGCGGTATTGATGAAACCCTGATTGCCGCAGAAATCGCAGCCGGCATCGGCCATGCCTGGCGCAAGCCGCCTTCCCTGCCGCTTCTCAATGTGGCGCCAGTCGAAGGCGCAATCGAAACACTAACGGAGGCTGATGCAAAGACCGAACTCGATCTCGCCGGCCTTCGGATCCCCAAAGGCCGAGTTGCAAGCTCGCCGCTTCAGGCGGCAGATTGTGCCGCGCGGCTCGGCTTTCCTGTTGTCCTGAAAGCTCTTGGCGTCCCGCACAAGACCGAAGCAGGCGCCGTCGCACTCAACCTGAAGGATGCCAAGGCAGTATCGGATGCCGCATCAAAGATGACTGCGACACGCGGTTTTCTGGTCGAGCAGATGATCGACCGGCCCGTCGCCGAGCTGATCGTCGGCGCCTCTCGCGACCCGGTCTTCGGATTATCGCTAACGCTCGGCGCCGGCGGAATTTTCGTCGAATTGCTGGAGGATTCCGTCATTTTGCCGCTGCCGACGACGAGGTCGGAAATTTCCGAGGCAATTTCACGCCTGAAGATCGGAAAATTGATCGAGGGATATCGCGGGCGTCCGAAAGGAGACCTCGAAGCGACCGTAACGGCTGTCGCACGGGCGGCAGATTATGTCGTAATGAATGCGGCACGGCTGGAGGAACTGGACATTAATCCATTGATGGTTCTTCCTGAAGGTCACGGCGTGGCCGCAGTCGATGCCCTGATCCGGCGGAGGAGGTAGCATAGGTTGAGCGACCCCATTCGCACCCGACAGGTTGGCGCAGTGCTGGAAGTCATCATCGACCGGCCGAAGGCGAACGCAATCGATCTTGCTACCAGCCGCACCATGGGACTGATATTCCGTGATTTCCGCGACGATCCATCGCTGCGCGTGGCAATCATCTCCGGTGCAGGCGAGAAATTCTTCTGTGCCGGATGGGACCTGAAGGCTGCCGCAGCAGGCGACGCGGTCGACGGCGATTATGGTGTTGGCGGTTTCGGCGGGTTGCAGGAGCTGCGCGATCTCAACAAGCCTGTCATCTGCGCCGTCAACGGCATCTGTTGTGGAGGCGGACTGGAGATCGCGCTAGCGGCCGACCTGATCCTCGCCGCCGAACATGCGACCTTCGCCCTTCCGGAAATCCGCTCCGGCACGGTTGCCGACGCCGCCTCGGTGAAGCTTCCGAAGCGCATCCCCTATCACATCGCCATGGACATGCTTTTGACCGGCCGCTGGCTTGACGTCCAGGAGGCGCATCGCTGGGGTTTCGTCAACGAAATCCTGCCAGCGGACAGGCTGATGGAGCGGGCTTGGGATCTCGCCCGCCTGCTCGAAAGCGGGCCGCCGCTTGTCTATGCGGCCATCAAGGAAATCGTGCGTGAATCGGAGGGTTCGACCTTCCAGACTGCCATGAACAAGATCACCAAACGGCAGTTTGCAACGGTTGACCAGCTTTATTCGAGCGAGGACCAATTGGAAGGCGCACGGGCTTTCGCCGAAAAAAGAAGCCCCAACTGGAAAGGACGGTAACAGGCGGCGACAACAGCATCATCTTCCCGCAAGCGTGCGGGCACCTCGAACGGAAGAGGAAACCGTTCGGGACCATGCCCAAAAATCGAAGTCAACGCAGCATAAGAAGGAGAAGGGGAATGAACGACTACACGAAATATCTTGCAAGTCGGGTGACAGCCGGCGGCCTCAGCCGCCGCGAATTCCTGGGACGTGCCATGGCAGCCGGCCTGACGCTTGCCGTTGCCGACAAGCTCTTTACCGAAAGTGCTAGAGCCGCCGAGCCGAAGCGCGGCGGTCATCTGAAGCTTGGCCTGGAGGGCGGAGCTGCAACCGATTCCAAGGACCCGGCGAAATTTCTGTCGCAATTCATGTTCTGCGTCGGTCGCTGCTGGGGCGACATGCTGGTCGAATCCGATCCACTGACGGGCGCCGCCGTACCGGCGCTTGCTGAATCCTGGGAACCGTCGAAGGATGCGGCAACCTGGACCTTCAAGATCCGCAAGGGCGTCAAGTTCCACAATGGCAAGGAACTGACGATCGATGACGTGGTTGCGACCCTTAAGCGTCATACCGACAAGGCGTCGGAATCCGGCGCGCTCGGTGTTCTCGGCTCGATCAAGGAAATCAAGGCGGACGGCGGCAATCTCGTGCTGACGCTTTCCGAAGGCAATGCCGATATGCCGCTGCTGTTGACCGACTATCATCTGGTCATTCAGCCAAATGGCGGTAACGACGATCCTCTCGCCTCGATCGGCACGGGTCCCTATAAGTTGACGAACTTCGAGGCGGGCGTGCGCGCCACCTTCGAGAAGAACAAGGACGACTGGCGCACCGACCGCGGTTATGTCGATTCCATCGAAATCATCGGCATGAACGACGCCACGGCGCGCATCGCCGCGCTGTCGTCCGGCCAGGTGCATTACATCAACCGTGTCGATCCGAAGACCGTCAACCTCTTGAAGCGTGCTCCGAATGTCGAGATCCTTTCGACTGCCGGGCGCGGCCACTATGTTTTCATCATGCATTGCGACAAGGCGCCGTTCGACAACAACGACCTGCGTCTCGCGCTCAAATACGCCATGGACCGCGAGACCATGGTGGAGAAGATCCTCGGCGGTTACGGCAAGGTCGGCAACGACTTCCCGATCAACAGTACCTATGCGCTTTTCCCCGAAGGCATCGAGCAGCGCGTCTACGATCCCGACAAGGCGGCCTTCCACTACAAGAAATCGGGCCATAGCGGCTCGGTCCTTCTGCGCACGTCCGAAGTCGCTTTCCCCGGCGGCGTCGACGCGGCCGTCCTCTATCAGGAAAGCTGCAAGAAGGCCGGCATCGAGATCGAGGTCAAGCGTGAGCCGGGCGACGGTTACTGGACCAACGTCTGGAACGTCCAGCCCTTCTCGACCTCCTACTGGGGCGGCCGCCCGACGCAGGACCAGATGTATTCCACCGCCTATCTCTCGACGGCCGACTGGAACGACACCCGCTTCAAGCGCCCTGACTTCGACAAGCTGTTGCTGCAGGCCCGCTCCGAACTTGATGAATCCAAGCGCAAGGAGCTCTATCGCGCCATGGCGATGATGGTCCGCGACGAGGGTGGCGTCATCCTGCCGATGTTCAACGACTTCGTGAACGCCTCCACCAAGCAGGTCAAGGGCTATGTCCACGACATCGGCAACGACATGTCGAACGGCTATGTCGCAACCCGCGTCTGGCTGGAGGCCTGACGCCGGGCGTCTGCCTTCCAATCTCCAGGCAAGCTGGGACCGTGGGACAAAACCCGCGGTCCTCCTGACGTTTCAGCGCGAGGCCATCACCATGTCCAGTCCGACCTCAGGCAATATCCTGCCCGGTCTCAGGTTCCGGCAGCGTTTTCCGCTGCTTGCCCTTATTCTCGAGCGCTTCGTGCTCAGCATCATCCTGCTCTTTGCCGTCTCCATCCTCATTTTCGGCGGCCTGGAAGCCCTTCCCGGCGATTTCGCCACGACTTATCTCGGCCAGTCGGCAACGCCGCAGGCAGTTGCCAATATCCGCAAGGATCTCGGCCTCGACCGGCCGGTGACGACGCGATACATCGAGTGGCTAGGCAATGCCGTGCAAGGGGATTTCGGCACATCCTGGGCCAGCAAGAATTCCGTCAGCGAACAGATCGGCAAGCGGCTCGGCAATTCGCTGTTTCTGGCGGGCTTTGCTGCACTGATTTCCGTGCCGCTTGCCGTCGGGCTCGGCATGGTTTCGGTACATTTCCGGGGCCGCCTGCCGGACAAGATCATCAACATCATTTCGCTTGCGGCGATTTCATTACCGGAATTCTTCATCGGCTACCTGCTGATCATGTTTTTCGCGGTGAAGTTCGGCGTCGCCACCTTTCCCGCAACCGTCTACGAAAGCATGGGGTTTGCCGATCGCTTGAAGGCGATTGCCCTGCCGACGGCGACCCTCGTGCTCGTCGTGCTTGCCCACATGATGCGCATGACGCGGGCCGCAATCCTCTCGGTCATGTCGTCGGCCTATATGGAGACGGCAGAGCTGAAGGGCCTTTCGGCGTTTCGCTCGATCGTCAAGCATGCCGCACCGAACGCGCTTGCGCCGATCATCAACGTCGTGGCGCTGAACCTTGCCTATCTGGTGGTCGGGGTGGTCGTCGTCGAGGTGGTCTTCGTCTATCCCGGCATGGGCCAGTATATGGTCGATGCCGTGACGGTGCGCGACATGCCGGTGGTGCAGGCCTGCGGCCTGATCTTTGCCGCCGTCTATATCTTCCTCAACATGCTGGCCGATATTCTCGCCATCATTGCCAACCCCCGGCTGAGGCATCCAAGATGAGATTGAGAGACATCCCCATCACCGCCTGGATCGGCATGATCGGCATCGCCGTCGCCTTCATCTTCGCGCTCTTTGCACCTTTGATTGCTCCCTACGGGGAGACCGAGGTCGTCGGCAGTGTCTGGCAGATGCCCGACGCGCAATATGTCTTCGGCCTCGACAATCTCGGCCGCGACATCCTCTCCCGGCTGATCCACGGCGCGCGCACGACGCTTTTCGTGGCGCTTGCGGCAACGGTCATCTCCTTTTCGCTCGGCGTCATCCTGAGCTTTACGGCAGCCGTCTCGCGCGGGCTGATCGACATGGTCTTCTCGCGCTTCAACGACCTGATGATGTCGATCCCGACGCTGATCTTCGCGCTTGTGGTGCTCGCCGTCCTGCCACAGAACATCATCGTCCTGATCCTCGTCATGGCGATCCTCGATTCGACACGTGTCTATCGTCTCGGCCGTGCTGTGGCGCTCGATGTCGCTGTCATGGAATTCGTCGAGGCGGCCAAACTTCGCGGCGAAGGAAAGCTCTGGATCATCTTCCGGGAGATCCTGCCGAATACGCTGACACCGCTGCTGGCCGAGTTTGGCCTGCGTTTTGCTTTTTCGATTCTGTTTCTCTCGACATTGTCCTTCCTCGGCCTCGGCATCCAGCCGCCATCGGCCGACTGGGGCGGGATGGTCAAGGACAATAAGGACGGCATCATCTTCGGCATTTCGGCAGCGCTGGTGCCGGGCAGCGCGATCGCCATCCTCGCCGTCTGCGTCAACCTCGTCGTCGACTGGCTTTTGAAACGAACCTCGAGCCTCAAGGGAGGGCGTGGCGATGCCTGATCTTCTTTCCGTCCGCAATCTCAAGATCGAAGCCACCAGCTATCCGCCGGGTGAAGCGCCGAAACGCGTGACCATCGTCGACGGCGTTTCCTTTGATTTGCAGAAAGGCCGGGTGCTCGGACTGATCGGAGAGTCCGGGGCCGGCAAGTCGACAATCGGGCTCTCGGCACTTGCCTATGGCCGAGGCGGTGCCGAGATCACCGGCGGAGAGGTGAGGCTCGATGGCGACAATATCCTTGCCCTCGACAGGAATGGCATCAGGCAGATCCGCGGTGCCCGTGTCTGCTACGTCGCACAGTCAGCCGCCGCCGCCTTCAATCCCGCCCACCGGCTCGGCGACCAGGTGATCGAGGCTTCCGTCAAACACAGGCTCATGAGCAGACAGGAGGCGAAAAAGCGAGCGCTCTACCTGTTTCAGGTGCTTGGCCTTCCCCATCCCGAAAGTTTTGGCGAACGTTTCCCCCACCAGGTCTCGGGCGGCCAGCTGCAGCGCGCCATGACGGCCATGGCGCTCTGCTCCAACCCGGAACTGATCGTCTTCGACGAACCGACGACGGCACTTGACGTCACCACCCAGATCGATGTGCTGGCGGCAATCAAGCATGCGATCGAGGCAACCCATACGGCGGCCCTCTATATCACTCATGATCTCGCCGTCGTCGCCCAGATATCCGACGACATCATGGTGCTGCGCCATGGAAAGACAGTGGAATACGGCAGTGTACAGCAGATCATCGAAGCGCCGCGGGAGGACTATACCCGCGCGCTCGTCAACGTCCGCCAGACGCTGAGGGACGAAGCGGTCGATCAGTCCGATGCGCTGCTGAAGATCGAAAACGTCAGCGCGGAATATTCCAATGGCTTCAAGGTTCTGAACGATGTCAGTCTGCACGTGCCGATGGGACAGACATTGGCGATCGTCGGTGAATCGGGCTCTGGAAAATCGACGCTCGCCCGCGTCGTCACCGGGCTCTTGTCACCCACATCAGGGAGGGTCTCTTTTGCCGGCAAGCTATTGACACCCGACGTCCGACACAGGCCGCGCGATGATCTCCGCCGCATCCAGCTCATCTACCAGATGGCTGACACGGCGATGAACCCGCGTCAGACCGTGCGTGACATCATCGGTCGGCCGCTGACCTTCTACTATGGCCTTAGGGGAGCTGCGAAGACGGACCGCGTGAAGGAATTGCTCGACCAGATCGAGATGGGCAACGGCTTCCTGAACCGCTACCCGGCAGAGCTCTCGGGCGGCCAGAAGCAGCGCGTCGCCATCGCACGCGCGCTCGCGGCCAAGCCGGAACTCATCCTCTGCGACGAGCCGACCTCGGCCCTCGACCCGCTGGTTGCCGAAGGCATCCTGAAGCTGCTGCTGAAGCTGCAGGAAGAGGAAAAGCTCTCCTACATCTTCATCACCCACGACATCGCCATCGTCAGGGCCATTGCCGACAGTGTCGCAGTCATGCATCGCGGCAGGCTCGTGCGTTTCGGACCGAAGTCGAAGGCGCTCTCGCCGCCCTTCGACGACTACACCGACCTGCTGCTGAAATCCGTTCCGGAAATGGAGATCGGCTGGCTTGAAAAGGTGCTGACCACCCGACGGATGGAAAGTGCCGGCAACTGACCCTTCAACGCCGCCGGCCGCTTTCGACCGGCTCTATGATTGCCTCCAGGAAAAACCATGAGCCAACGCTCCTTCACGACCGTCGAAAATCAGTGGATCACCTTGAAGGACGGCACGCGGCTCGCCGCACGCATCTGGATGCCCGATGGCGCGGAGAAGGATCCCGTGCCGGCCGTCTTCGAATTCCTCCCCTATCGCAAGCGCGACGGGACAAGCCCGCGTGATGAATCCACCTACCCGGTCTTCGCTGCAGCCGGGATTGCCGGCGTTCGTGTCGACATCAGAGGCTCCGGCGAATCCAGCGGCATCATCGATGGCGAATATACCGAGCTCGAGCTTGCCAACGCCTGCGAGCTGATCGCCTGGATCGCAGCGCAACCCTGGTCGAACGGCTCGGTCGGCATGATGGGTATTTCCTGGGGCGGCTTCAACTGCCTGCAGGTCGCAGCCCTGAAGCCCCCGGCGCTAAAGGCGGTGATTTCAATCGCTTCCACGGTCGACCGCTATAATGATGACATCCACTACAAGAACGGCTGCCATCTCTCCGCCCAGCTCTCCTGGGCGGCGACCATGCTTGCCTACCAGTCCCGCCCGCCGGATCCGGGCATCGTCGGCGACGACTGGCGCGATATGTGGTGGCAGCGCCTGGAGCAGGAACCCTTCTTCATGGAAGAATGGCTGGAGCATCAGCGCCGTGATGATTTCTGGCGGCATGGGTCAATCTGCGAAGATTTCGCGGGCTTCGATATTCCCGCCATCGTCATCGCCGGCTGGGCGGATGGCTATCGCAACACGCCGCTGCTCGCCGTCGAGGGTCTCGGCGAGAAGGCGAAGGCGTTGATCGGCCCATGGATCCACAAGTATCCGCATTTCGCCTGGCCGAAGCCGCGGGTCGATTTTCATGGCGAGGCCACCGCCTGGTGGAACCGCTGGCTGCGCGGCGAGCGAAACGGCGCCGAGACCATGCCATCCTTACGCGCCTATATTCTCGATGCCATAAAGCCCGCCATGCGCCGCGAATTCGACCCCGGATTCTGGATCGCCAAGCGCAGTTGGCAGCAGCCGGACATGCAGTGCTTCTATGTCGAGCAGTTCGGCTCCTTGATGGAAGGCATGCCGATCCCACATGCGCCGGAACATCCCGTTTATCTGCGCTCGCCGCTCGATACGGGCACGGCCTCGGGCGAATGGTTCACTCTGAAGCCGGATGCGGAACTGGCGATCGACCAGCGCCTCGATGACGCCGGATCGCTGACCTTCCAGACCGCTCCGCTGGTCGAGGACCATGATTATCTCGGACGCCCGGCCGTCACATTGACGCTCAGATGCGACGCCGAAACCGCCAATCTCTGCGCAAGGCTCGTCGATGTCCATCCAGACGGCACGGCAACGCGCGTCTCCTTTGGCGTGCTCAATCTCGCTCATCGCAATGGCAATGCTGCACCGGAGCCGCTGAACAAGGGGGAACTGACAACCATTACCATCACGCTCGATGCCTGCGGCTATCGTTTCCGCAAGGGGCACCGTATCCGCCTGTCGCTATCAACGGCCTATTGGCCGATGGTGCTGCCACCGCCGGAAGATCCGGGGCTGACGATCGACATCGCCTCCATCGGTCTAGCTTTGCCCATGCTCGGCGCGCATGAGATCATCGACATCAAGCAACCCGACAATCCCGATCCCCTGCCGAAATATATCGAACACGCACCCGCCTCCACAAAACGGCAGGTGGTGCGCGATCTCCAGGCCGGCGTCACGCGCTATGAAATCCATGAGGATACCGGCCTTTTCGAGCATCCCCGCACCGGTCTTTCCACTCGGCAGTTTCGCGAGGAAACCTGGTCAATCGCGCCGAACGATCCGCTATCGATGACGGGCCGATCCACCTGGACCTGCGACATGCAGCGTCCTGGCTGGTCCGTCACAACGGTTGCGACAGCATCAATCCGTTGCACGGCAACACACTGGATCATCGCCGCCTCAGTGATCGCCCATGAAGGCGGGATAAAGATCTTTGAGAAGGATTTTGGCGAGACGGCAATCGCCCGTGATCTGATGTAGCCGTCAGCGCGATGCGAAGAGCCGCGCCGCCTCGCATACCGCCTTGAAGCCTGCCCGGGCACCTTCGCTCATGTGGCGCGCGCGCAGCCACGCATGCACCATCTGCGGTTCCTCCCGGAACCAGACCTCTACGCCGGCCTCCGCAAGCCGGGCAGCGTAGGCTCGTCCGTCGTCTCGCAACGGATCGAACCTCGCCACTGTGATGAAGGCAGGCGCAAGCCCTTCGACCGATACCGCGTGAAGCGGCGCGGCGACAGGATGGCGCAGCGGTGCCTGCAGAACGCTGCGATAGTAGGCGACGTCAGCCGTGGTCAGGCCCGGCGCATTTGCCATTTCAACATAGGAACCCTTCTGCAGGTCGCCACCCAGCGCCGGATAGACGAGGATCTGGCCGGCGATACCAGGCAGGGCCTCCTCCAGCGCCCTGATGGCGAGCCCCGCCGCCAGATTGGCGCCAGCGCTATCGCCGATGATGACGACCTTGCTACCGGCGGACGACAGCAGATGCTTCAAGACAAGGAAGCAATCCTCGCTCTGCGCCGGCCAGCGAAACTCCGGCGCCAGCCGGTAATCGACGGAAACGAGTTCGGCGCCGGCAAAATCGGCGATTTCAGCGCAGATCGAGTGATGGCTTTCGAGCGAGCCGACAACAAAGCCGCCGCCATGAAGATAGAGGAGAACGGTTGAGGTGGTTATTGTCCTTGGCCGATAGCGGCGGATCGGTATCCGCAGCACCATGCCATCGGCATAGACCATCCCCTGCGGCAGCGCATGGTCAAACCGCGCACAGAGCGCGTCATACCATTGACGTTGCTGCTCGATCGATGCCTCGGCCGCATCCGGCGGATAAAAGCCTTCGCAAATATCAAGGAATTCTAAAATGCTCTCTTCTGTGGGCATCGGTCGGTCGATCGACATAAAGATCCTTCCGCGTGCTCGCAAGATGCTGTCGAGGTGCCGACAAGCTCGCCGATACTGCATCATGCACGCGCTCCGCCACGACGCCTGTCTTGCTGCGACCCCTGGTGTCGCCGGCAAGTCCGCCCCCGAAAAACAGGCCGGCGTGAGCGCCCGGAACAACCGATGTCGGCAAGGCGATAGCGTGCAATCATCAAGCTGGTTATCGTGAAGCGATAACCGCGACCCACGCCGCCCGGAGGATCACT
The DNA here is from genome assembly GCF_018987265.1 of Rhizobium sp. WYJ-E13. Taxonomy (NCBI): domain Bacteria; kingdom Pseudomonadati; phylum Pseudomonadota; class Alphaproteobacteria; order Hyphomicrobiales; family Rhizobiaceae; genus Rhizobium; species Rhizobium sp. WYJ-E13. Next base: position 1,001,989 of record NZ_CP076854.1, read on the forward strand.
CATGCGACGACCAGTGCCGCTTCTGAAAGGGATAATGGATCTGATCGGCGCTCGCCGAGCCAGACTAGGACCCATCGGTGATAGCCGGTTCTCTCAGGCGAACTGGTGGCGGACACATCCGTAGCCTCTTTTCACCCCCCAACGTGAGCAGCATCGAATATCATGGCCCGTCCCAATATTCTCATCATTATGGTCGACCAACTGAACGGTACACTGTTTCCAGACGGGCCGGCCGATTTCCTGCATGCGCCGCATCTCAAGGCACTCGCTGCCCGTTCGGTCCGCTTCGCCAACAGCTACACGGCAAGCCCTTTGTGCGCGCCGGCGCGCGCCTCCTTCATGTCGGGCCAATTGCCGAGCCGGACGCGGGTCTATGACAATGCGGCCGAATTTGCCTCCGACATTCCGACCTATGCGCATCATCTCAGGGCAGCCGGCTATCACACTAGCCTGTCGGGCAAGATGCATTTCGTCGGACCCGACCAACTGCACGGTTTCGAAGAACGTCTGACGACGGATATCTACCCGGCCGATTTCGGCTGGACTCCCGATTATCGCAAGCCCGGTGAACGCATCGACTGGTGGTACCATAATCTTGGATCGGTGACCGGCGCCGGCATTGCGGAAATCACCAACCAGCTCGAATATGACGACGAGGTCGCCTATAACGCAACCCGCAAGCTCTACGACCTGTCGCGGCGACTAGACGAGCGTCCCTGGTGCCTGACCGTCAGTTTCACCCACCCTCACGATCCCTATGTCGCCAGGCGCAAATTCTGGGATCTCTATGAGGATTGCCCGGCCCTTGACCCGACCGTTTCGGCCCTGCCGTTCGAGGAGATGGATCCGCATTCGAAGCGCTTGCTGGAAGCCTGCGACTACAAGGCCTTCGACATCACTGCAGAGCAGATCCGCAAAGCAAGGCGCGGCTATTTCGCCAATATCTCCTACATCGACGAGAAGGTCGGAGAGATCCTTGACGTATTGGAGCGCACACGGATGCGGGAGGACACCGCCATCCTGTTCGTCTCCGACCACGGCGACATGCTGGGCGAACGCGGTCTCTGGTTCAAGATGTGCTTCTTCGACGGTTCCGCGCGCGTGCCACTGATGATATCGGCGCCGGGCTGGCAGCCTGGCCTAATCGATCAGCCCGTCTCCACGCTTGATGTCACGCCTACGCTTGCCGGGCTTGCCGGGCTTGATATTTCTACGATTGCCCAGTGGACGGATGGCGAGGATCTGGCACAGCTCCTGCACGGCAGCAAGGCACATGGTCCGGTCCTGATGGAATATGCCGCTGAAGGATCGATTGCACCGCTTGTGGCCATTCGCGCCGACCGTTTCAAACTGACGGTCTGCGAAAAGGACCCGCCTTTGCTCTTTGACCTCCTTGCCGATCCCCACGAACTCTCCAATCTCGCAGGTGATCCAGACTATGCGGAAACGCTGGACGCCCTGCTTTCTCAAGTCCATCTCCGGTGGAATCTATCAAGCTTTGATGCGCAGATCCGAGAAAGTCAGGCCCGTCGGTGGGTCGTCTATCCCGCCTTGCGGGAAGGGTCCTACTATCCGTGGGACTATCAACCTCTGCAGAAGGCCGCCGAGCGATACATGCGCAATCATATGGATCTGAACGTCTTGGAGGAGAACCAGCGATTTCCTCGCGGCGAATGACGGTCAGGAGGAACAATCGCGACGCCCGGACACTGCCCCTTCGCTCCGGCTCCTGAGCGGTCGTCGCTTTCAGGCTCCTCCTCCATGGGCCGACGGTCCCCACGTCGTGGGCGTCACCTAGCTGCCGTCTCACACGCTGGCGATGAGGCCACCATCGACCCTGATGACAGAGCCTGTCATATAGGAAGCGCGCGCGCTCGCCATGAAGACGACGACATCGGCATATTCTTGAGGATCGCCGTAGCGGCCAACGGGGATTGACGCGGTGCTTGCCGCCGAGATTTCTTCGACGGCCTTGCCCTCCCGCTTTGCCTTCTGCTCGTCGAGGAAGGTAATGCGTTGCGTGGCCACACGACCAGGCAGCACGACATTGACCGTCACGCCATCGCGGCCGACTTCGCCTGCGAGCGTTTTCGACCAGCCGAGGAGCGACATGCGCAAGGCGTTGGAAAGTCCGAGATTCGGAATGGGCGCAACGACGCCCGAGGATGTCGAGGTGATGATGCGGCCCCACTTCTTTTCACGCATCTTCGGAAGAACGGCATCGCTGATGGCAATGATCGACAGTACCATGCTGTCGAAATATTTGCGCCAGCTGTCAGCACTCTGGCCGGCAACGAGCGTCGGCGGCGGGCCGCCGGTAATGTTGACGAGGACGTCGACCGAACCGAGTTGCTTTTCGATGGCAGCGAGATTGGGTGCGATCACATCGAGATTGGCGAGATCCCACGCCAGAGCCATCGCCGAGCCGCCGGCCGTGCGGATGTCGGCAACCGTCTTTTCGGCCGCTTCCGCGTTAATGTCGGCGACCGCAATCTGTGCGCCCTCGGCGGCAAGCGTTTTCGCTATCGCTCCACCAAGCCCACCGCCTGCCCCCAGAACAAGAGCCGTCTTGCCTTTCAATTCCAAATCCATGGTCTGTTTTTCCTTTCCATTATCGTCGATTTTTTCGACGCCCGATCAGCCGGCCATCCAGCCGCCGTCGACCATCAGATTGACACCGGTGATGTAGCTCGCCATGTCGCTGGCGAGAAAAACTGCCGCGTCTGCAACGTCGCGCGGCTCGCCGAGCCGCGGCCAGGGGGTGCGCCGGCGCGAATAGTCGAGGGCGTCACGATCGTTGGCGACACCCGGCTTGCCGGTGATGATCTTGCCGGGGGCGATCGCATTGCAGACGATACCTGAGTGAGCGTGATCGACGGCAATCTGCCGGGTCATCTGGACGATCGCCCCCTTACTGACGCCATAGGGAAAATCACCGGGGCAGGCGACCATGCCGTGTTGCGACGAGATGTTGATGATGCGGCCACGTGCTTCCGCGACCGGTTCCTGCGTCAAGAATTGCTGGACCGCCCGCTTGCAGCAGTAGAAAAATCCGGTGACGTTGACCGCGATTACCCGTTCCCATTGCTGCGCCGTCGTCTCCAAAAGGTTCGTCGAGGTGTAGATCGCAGCATTATTGACCAGGATATCGAGACGGCCGAAATTGGTGACTGTATCGGCAACCAGTCTATCGACCTCAGTCCAAAGGGAGATATCGGTCTTGACGAAGATCCCCTTGCCGCCGGCTGCGCGGATAAGGGAGAGCGTCGGCTCGCCGCCTTCGACCGGCATCTCGGTGATATCGGCAAGCACGACCGCTGCACCTTCCGCGGCGTAGCGAAGTGCGATCGCGCGCCCGAGACCGGAACTCGCACCCGATACGATGGCAACCTTTTCGTTCAACATGGGCATGGACATTCCTTCAGGCGGCATGACGGACGATTTGGCCGCGGTTGGGCAAAAGAAGGGCACCGTCGCGCACGATGCGTTCGCCGCGCAGGAAGACGTCCGTCAGGTATCCGACGGTGCGCCGGCCTTTGAAGGGCGTATAGCCGGCACGGGTCGCCTGATCGGCATTGGAGATCGAAGTCGAGCGATTGAGGTCGACGACGAGAATGTCGGCATCGCAACCGACGGCAATCGATCCTTTCGAGCCGCCGAGCCCGAAGCGCCGGGCCGGATTGTAGGCGCAAAGGCGTACAAGCGCCGAAAGATCGATCAGCTTCTCGGCCACCAGATCGAGCATGACGAAGAGCAGCGTCTGCAGGCCCGGCATTCCGCCCGGAATATCGGCAAAGGCTGGATAGGTAGCGGACTTCTCGGCCCTGGCATGCGGGGCATGATCGGTCGCCATGATGGTGATCAATCCTTCCGAAAGCGCATGCCGCAGCGCCTCGACATCTCCTCGGTCGCGAAAGGGCGGCGATCCCTTGAGGTCTGCACCAGCCTGACCCGCATAGTCATCGGCCGTGAAGTAGAGGTTCTGCGGGGTCGTTTCGACGGAAACGTCAGCGAGATCGCGAAGCCGGCGCCAGACTTCGATCCCGCGTTTCGAATTGATCTGGCGCACGTGCACAGGGGCACCGGTTTCTGCTGCAGCCAGAACCGCACGGGCAATGCCGCCGGCTTCCGCGAGCGGCGGCCTGCTATCGAGAAAGGCCGAAATGCCCTTTCCGCCCCGCCCTGCACTTGCCTCCAGAATTGACTGATCACCCGGGGAAATGCCGATTACCGGACCGGCTTTCGCCAGCCGGCGCAGCATTTCAGTCACGGCGTGGAGACTATCGAAGCGAAACTCCTTCGGCACGTCGGCCGTGAATAGCTCCAGCGAGACGGGCGAAAGCGGCAACAGTTCCTCCAGCGCCTGATTGCTCTTCGAGACGACGGCCTGAAATCCGACATCGACGTTCAGCCGTCCGGCAGCGCTCGCCATCTTCTGCGACAGTTGCGCGGCAGTTGCCGTCCATGGATCGTCGGTCGGCATGTCGAGGATGGTGGTGACGCCACCAAGCGCTGCCGCACGCGTACCGCTCTCAAAATCCTCCTTCTGCGTCAGGCCGGGTTCGCGCAGATGCGCATGGGCATCGATCAGCCCCGGCAGAAGCTGCATTCCGCTCGCATCGACAAAGGAGCGCGCCATCGCGGTGTCGCCGGGAGCAAGCAGGGCAGCAATCCTGCCGTTGCGGATGCCGATATCAGCGCATATTTGCCCGTTGGCATTGATCAGCGTCCCGCCGGTGATCAGTAGGTCGAACATGCCGGCCTCCCGCTCTACCACAAGCCCGCAAGACGCGGCTCTTCATGGGTGATGACTTCCAGAAGGGATGCCTGTCCGCCTTTGACCCGGTCGAGGGCGTCAAGCAGCGCCGGGCGCAGGTCTTCGGGTTCGCTGACGCAAGCCCCGTAGCCGCCGAGCGCCTCGGCGATCGGTGCATAACTGCCGGTTATCCGGTTGGCGCCATATTTTTCCGTCGCGACCGGCATGCTTTTCGCGTAGCCCCCGAGCACATTGTTGCGCAGGACGATCGTCAGCACCGGCAGGTCGCAGCGCACAGCCGTCTCGAAATCGATGCCGACCATGCCGAACGCGGATTCCCCCATCAGATTGACGACCGTGGCCTCGGGCCGCGCGAGCTTGGCGCCGATCGCAAAGCCGAGGCCGCTGCCGAGCTGGGTCGTCTTGCCCCAGCCGATATAACTGCCGGGCACGCTCGCCACATAAAAAGGGCAGAACTGGTCACGCGGATTGCCGGCGTCATGAGTGACGATCGAGGTTACCGGATCGAGCGCCTGCATCAACTCCCAGACCACCCGATAGGGCGAAATCGGCCGGCTCTCCGACGTCAACAGGGGCATCCATCTCGCCATGAAGGCCGCACGCACCTCAGCAATTTCCGCTGTCGGGTCGGGACGTTTGCCAAGCTCCAGGCCTTCCTGCCGGATATGGGCGATCATCTGTTTGAGGACCGAGCCGACGTCGCCGATCACCCCTTGCGCGACTGCGTAGTCCTTGCCGAGGTCGGCCTCGTCGAGCGTTACCTGCAGGATGATTTTATCGTCCGGGACGGGCAGGATGTAATAGGAGCGCGTCAGGCTGCTGCCGAGCGCAAGCACCACGTCGGCCTTGTCGAGAAAATGATCGACGGGGGCCGGGCGTGCCCGACCGGCTGTCCCTAGCGCCAGCGGGTGGTCCTCCGGAAAACCACTCTTGCCGTTTGGCGTCGTCATGACGGGGATGCGGAGAAGTTCGGCAAACTCGACCAAATCTCTTGTCGCCGACGCCGACAGGATCCCCTGCCCTGCCAAGATGATCGGGTTTTCCGCCGCAAGCAGGGTTTCGACGAGAGCGGCCACTTCACCATCATTGGCCTGTGGCACGCTGCGGCGCGGGCGCCGGTGATCGGAGGGCTGCGCGTCGAGGCTTTCGGCCAGAAGATCGACCGGCAGCTCGAGCAGGACAGGTGCCGGCGGCCCATTTCTGACACGTGATATCGCCGCGTGCATCAGCTTCGGCAAGTGGGTGACCTGTGTTGCCGCCTCGCACCATTTGGTGATGTGACGAAAATTGCGGCGGGATTCGAAATTTGGAGAGACCGCCTCCGAGCCGCGCGGATAGCCGGTCGGCAGGAACAGCATCGGCACGCGGTCGTTAAAGGCCTGGGCAATGCCAGCAAATGCGCTTTCCGCGCCAGGACCATACTGGACGGTCACGACCGCGAGCTCCTTGCCGGCGGTGGCGCGCGCATATCCTTCGGCGATATTGACGGCAACGCGCTGGGTGCGGGCAATCAGCGGCGGAATGTCGAGTGCTGCCGAGGCATCGAAAAGCTCGCTTGCCGGAAAACCGATGATCTGCTTGACGCCTTCTTCCTTAAGGACCCCTGCGACATAGTCGGCGCCGCTCATCCTTGTCGTCTTCGCCAGAAGGTCGTCATTGGCCATTGCATGCGTGCCGTCAGCCATGATGTTCGATCCAGTAGCGGGCAATGTCCTCGCGCCGCATGAAGGCAGCACCGGGCGTTTTCCTGACGTGTTCGATGACGTCACGCAGGCCGGACGCGCGATTGGGTTGTCCCATCCAGCGGGCATGCACCCCAATCGTCAGCATACGCCCGCCCGTCTCCTCGGCCTCGCCAATCATGTAGTCGATGGCCGAGCGGCAATCCTCGGCAAAGTCGCGCGGATTGCTGTAGCCCGGTGCGATCAGATAGCGGCTATCGTTCAAGGTCTTCGAATAGGGCACGACAAGAAGGCGCGTTCCCTGATGATCGAGAAAATAGGGAAGATCGTCGTTGCAAGGATCTGAATAATAGAGGAACCCGCCCTCCTCGACGATCAGGTCGCGCGTATTGACGCTCGGAAACGAGCGGCAGTTCCAGCCGAGCGGCCGTTTGCCGGTAAGCTCCTTGTAAAGCGCGATCGCCTCGTGGAGCTGACGCTCCTCCTCATCCCGCGGCATGGTGGAATATTCGCTCCAGCGCAGGCCGTGTCCGAGGAGGTCGTGGCCGCGCGCTGCCATCCATTCAACGACTGCTGGGTTTTTCTGGAGCGCCACAGCACAGGCCGAGACCGTCACGGGGATCTCGTAGCGGTCAAAGAGACGCGCCAGGCGCCAGACGCCCGCGCGGCTGCCATATTCGAAATGGGTCTCTGTCCCGAGATCGCGGACCGGTGGGCTGTTGGGGATATTGTATTCGCCCCAATTGTCGTTACGACCGTCGTCCAGCCAGGAATATTCCGCGCCTTCCTCATAGTTCAGGACGAGGTTGATCGCGAGCCTGACGCCACCAGGCCAGGTGATGGATGGTGGCATCGGTCCATAGCCGACGAAATCGCGCGTCTGGTCGTTGGCGGAAACGCTCATTGTCTTTCCTCCCCCTGCATCTCGTTGTCCTTGATCCAGTCCATGTAGTCGTGGAATGCCTGCCTGGCGGGCCGTGGTCGCCAGGCGGTATCGCGGACGATGCGGGCGATGTCGTAGGCGCCCCACATACCGTCCTTCAAAGCGACGTCCTGGATGATATTCGCCGTCTCGACGGGGCTGATCTCAACCTGAAGTCCAGGCGAGCGTTCGCTTGCCCAGTTGATCACGTCGCCGATCGTCGCGGTTTCCCCGCTGCCGATATTGTAATGGCGATAGTGCAGGCGCTCGGCCGAGAGCAGCGCCATGATCGCGTCGGCGACATCGGCCGAATGGACATAGTCGCCGACCGGCTCCAGGCTATTAGGCCTTATAACCTCGCCGGTGAGCGCCATATGGGCGACGCGGTTCGGCACATGGCGGAAGTTGCGACTGCCGGTTGCGCGGTCCATCGGCCCGTAGACCGAGGCAAGCCTGACGGAGACTGCCGACAACCCGAAAAGATCGGCATAGCGGTTGACGACCATCTCGGCGGCGAATTTGGAAATGCCGTAAAGCGTCAGCGGCGCGACATAACCGTCCTCCGGCAGCGGTTCGCCGCTCCAGTCGGGTCCGTGATGGCGGTAGACCGAACCGGAGCTGACATAGACGAAACGCTTCAGCCCCTTGTGCGTGCGAGCCCATTCCAGGATGCGCACCGAGCCCATGAAATTGACGTCGATGATGCGTGCGGGATCTTCCGCTTCCGGCTGGAGCCTGGCTTCCGCCGCACTGCCGCGCGAGATCGGTGTGACGGTCGCGCCATGCACGACATGGGTTATATCATACATGTCAAGGGCAGCCTGCCACTCTGCCGGATCGCAGATATCGGCGGTAATCACGCCGAGCCGGTCTCGCACCGGTGCAAAATAGCGTTCCGCCATGGCATCAAGACCGGCCCGGTCGAGAATGACGACACGCGCCGTCGGGTCACGCTCCAGCCACGTTCTTGCAAGCACGCTCATGACAAATCCGGTTCCGCCGGTCACCAGTAGGGTCATTTCAAGATCCGTTCGAAGGTCTCAACAACAGCATGTCAGCGCGTCGCATAGCCGCCGTCCACGAGTAGATCGGTGCCGGTGACGAAGGAAGCATCCGCCGAAAGGAGAAAGGCAGCAGACGCGGCAATCTCATCCGGCTGAGCGATGCGGCCGAGAAGATGGGCCGGGCCGAGCGCAGCACCGGCGGCGTCGAGGTCGGGAAAGCGCTGCAACAGCCGCGGCGTGGCGACCGCACCGGGCGACAGGGAATTGACGCGAATACCGTCGGCCGCGTGATCGACCGCCATCGCTTTGGCAAAATGCACGAGCCCGGCCTTGGCCGCGCAATAGGCAACCGCCTTGCCGACGGCGACATGGGCAAATTGCGAGGCGATGAAGACGACCGAACCCCCGCCTGCCGCAATCATCGCCGGCAGCGCGTATTTGCTGACGAGAAAAGCGCCCGTCAGGCTGACGCCGATTTCCAGCTGCCACTGTTGCTCGGCAAGGTCGATCACGGTGCCGTCGCGCGAGGGTGCTGCCGCGTTGTGCACCAACCCGTCGAGGCGGCCGAAGCGCGCCAACCCGATCTCGACGGCTGCCTTGACGGACCGGGCGTCGGTCACGTCGCATGCGGCGCCGATCGCCGATCGGCCGAGCGCCTCGGCGAGCGCCAGAACATCTGCGCTCGCTTGGTCGAGGCAGATCACCGAAGCGCCTTCGGCGACACAGCGCCGGGCGATTGCCGTGCCGATACCGCTTGCCGCTCCGGTGATGAGCATGACCTTGCCGCCAAGGCGGGCTGCGGAGCCGCTCATGACGCGAGAACCTTCGAAAGCGCCTGCTGCGGCGGGAAGGGACGTTCGCGCGCGATGAATTGCCCGCGGCCCGGCTCGGCGAGCACCTTGCCGTCGTCCCAGACGATATCGCCGCGCGAGATCGTCATGATCGGCCAGCCCTTGATGGTCTGCCCTTCATAGGGTGTGTAATCGGTATTGTGGTGCAGGGCCGAATTGGTGATCGTCACCGAGCGGGCCGCATCCCAAATCGCGAGGTCGGCATCGGCGCCGAGAGCAATGCGGCCCTTGCGGGGATGAAGGCCGAAAAGCCTGGCCGGTGCGCCGGCCGTCAGATCCGCAAATTTCTGAAGCGACATCCGGCCACCGTTGACACCGGCCGAAAACAGCAGCGGCAGGCGCGTCTCGATGCCCGGAATGCCGTTCGGGATCCGGTGAAAAGGCGTATTGGGGCCGCCGGCAATCTTGTCCGCATAGTGCCAGGGCGAGTGGTCGGAGGTGAAAACCTCAAGCGTCCCGTCCAGGATGCCGGTCCAGATGGCGGGCTGGTTGGATTTATCGCGCGGTGGCGGTGTGCAGACGCATTTGGCGCCCGACAGGTCATGCGTGTCGATATCGTCTGCCGACAGGAAAAGATATTGCGGGCAGGTCTCCGCATAGATCGGCAGGCCACGTGCCTTGGCCCGGCGGATTTCCTCGACGGCCCCGCCGGCCGCGACGTGGCTGACGAGAATGGGCGTCTCGATCAGCTCGGAAAGGCTGATCGCCCGGAAGGTCGCCTCCCGGTCGCCGATTTCCGAATGCGCCTTTTCATGATAGCGAAGCTGCGTCTTGCGTGCTGCGATGAATTTTTCCGTCAGCCAGCGGATGCAGGCATCGTTTTCGGCATGCACCATCACCATCGCGCCTTGAGCGCGGGCAAGATCGAGAACGTTCAGTACCTCGTAGTCGTCGAGCTTTAGGCCGTCATAGGTCAGATAGATCTTGATCGACGTGCATCCCTTGGCGATCAGGCCGGGGATCTCTTCTCGTAGGACCTCGGCGGACGGGTCGCCGACAATCAGGTGAAAGCCATAATCGATACGGGCCTTCGGGCCGGCGCGCTCATGGTAGTCCTCGACGATCGCGCGCAGCGACTGGCCGCGCATCTGCATGGCGAAGGGCACGACGGTGGTCGTGCCGCCGCAAAGGGCCGAGAGCGTGCCTGTATTGAAATCGTCGGCCGTCGACTTCCCCTCCCATGGCTGCTGGTCCATGTGGCAATGTGTGTCGACGCCGCCGGGCAGGACGAGGCGGCCTTCGGCCCGGACCTCGCGATTGGCTTCTCCAAGATCCTCATCGAGAGCAACGATCAGCCCGTCGCGAATGCCGATGTCGATCTGCTTCGTCGCATCAGGCAGCACGACACGACCGCCTCGGATAACGAGATCAAAGGGGTGTTCGGACATCATTCGCATCCTCCCGGTTCGAGGCAGAGTTTGGTGCCGCCCGATCGCTGGCGCGACAGGTTGAGGCAGGCGGCGACGGCGACAAGAAATGCGCCGCCGCCGAGTAGCAGGAAGAGCGCCTGCGGGGCAAACCGGTCCATCAGCCCTGCAGCAGCCCCGGGTGTCATGATGTTACCGATCGAATAAAGGAGCAGCAGCCCTCCGGACGCCGAGACCATGTGGCGGCTGTCGAGCTGCGAATTGGCATAGGCGATGGCGACCGGGTAGATTGTCAGCGCGACGGACCCGTAGGCGAAGAACAGTCCGAGAAGCAGGATCTGCGGATGCGAGCCGGGCCAGGCGATCGCGGCGCAGAGCCCGGCTGCGACCAGGCCTTGAACGAGCAGCAGGATGCGCCGGTCGATGCGGTCCGAAAGCCATCCGACGGGCGCTTGCGCGAGCATGCCGCCGAGGCTGAAGGCCGTCACCAGCGTGACGGCCGAAGCCGCATCGATCCCGACGCGTTCGGCATAGATCGGTGTCATCGTGTAGACATTCATGTTCGTCATGCCGGCCTGAAACACGCCGACGACGGTGACCGGCGCGAGGGCTGCCAGCTGCCAGACGCCGAAGCAATGCCTCAACTGGACGCTTCCCGTCCCCTCTGTTTCTGCAGCCGCCGACACGCGCAAGGCTGGCCAGGGTGCGCCGACAAGGCGGGCGTAGGCTAGCCCGCATAGGATGACGCCGAGCACGATCTCAAACAGATGCGGAGAACCCGGTCCGGTGGCCTCGACGAGTAATTGCGCAGACAGGGTCGCAAGCGAGGTCATCAGCATGTAGAGGGAGAAATAGGCTCCGCGGTTCTTCTGGTCAGCATAGAGGTTGATCCAGCTCTCGGCGACGACGAAGAGCGTGGCGATGGCAAAGCCGTTGATCAGACGCAGGCAGAACCAGACAGCTGGTGCCTGCGTCAGCATGTAGCCGCAGGCACCGAATGCTGCGAGTGCGGCGACAGCCAGAAAGGCGCGCTCGTGGCCGTAGCGGCCGACCAGCAGGCGCGCAGACAGGCATCCGGCGAGAAAGCCTATGGGGAACGCCGTCAGCAAGAGCTGCACGACCTGGGGATCGATCGCCGGGTCGCTCAGATGCAACGAGACGGTCGTCGTTAGAAGCGAGTTGCCGGTTGCGACGATTAGGATGCTCGCCATGACATGCAGGATCGCACGAAACCTTGCCGTCTTCGGCTGGAGGCCGGCAACCGCATTATCGGGAGGGACCATTGCTCACGCCTTTCCCGGGCGCACCAGCACCGAGGGACGGGCTGCAAGCTCGTCCTCGTCGATGTGGCAGGCAATTTCGTGCGTATCAGACATCCTGCGCAACGGTGGGGCAACGGTATCGCAGATCGAGCCGACCTTGCGGTGGCAGCGCGTTGCAAAGCGGCAGCCAGCCGGCACGTTGATCGGGCTCGGCGTTTCACCTGAAAGCCGGATCCGCTCGCGCGGCGCCTCGTCCGGATGGGGGCTGCGGATCGCCGACAGCAACGCTTCCGTATAGGGATGCGCGCCTTCACCAAAGACTTCCTCGACCCTCCCCTGCTCCATGATCTTGCCGAGATACATGACCACGACCTTGTCGGCGACGTGGCGCACAAGTGACAAGTCATGGCTGATGAACAGCATCGTCGCGTGTTTTTCCCGCTGGATGTCGAGGAGCAGCGTGACGATGGCGGCCTGGACCGAGACGTCGAGCGCGGAAACCGGTTCGTCGGCGACGATCAGGCTGGGATCGGCCGCGAATGCACGCGCAATCGCGATACGCTGCTTCTGGCCGCCCGACAGCTGGCTCGGCTTGCGATCGGCGACGGCAGGTGACAGACGCACCATTTCCAGAAGCTCCTGCACCCTCTTCTCGATCTCGGCCTTGCCTTTGCGGATGCCGAATTTCTTGATCGAGCGGCGGATCGAAAATGCCGCCGGATGCGACGGGTTGAGCGTGCTGTCCGGGTTTTGGAAGATCATCTGGATCTGCTGCAGCATCTTGCGGGGCCGCTCACGAGCCTGCAGCTCGGCGATATTGTCACCCGCCATGCGGATCTCACCAGACGTTGCCTTGTCGAGCCCGGTGACGATGCGTGCGAGCGTCGACTTGCCGCAACCCGATTCGCCGACAAGCGCGACGATCTCGGCCCTGGCCGCATCGAAGGAGATCGCTTCATTGGCCTTGACTGTCTTCTGATAGCCGATTGCGTAGAGCCGGCTGACCTCGGACAGCGCAATCGCGGTCTCAGGCTCGCCACGTTCATTGTGCCGGGGCGCCGGCGCCTGCGACACATCGGGGATCTCCTGCCAGCGCGGGCAGCGCACCAGATGACCCTCATCCGCCTCCTCGAGCCTCAATCCTAGCTGATCGCACTGCCCGGCAGAAAAACTGGCGCAGCGCGGAGCGAAGAGACAGCCGACGGGCCGCTCCGAGGGGAGCGGGATATGGCCGGGAATGGCGGCGAGCGCGCGGCTGCGCTTGTCGCTGGCAATGTCGGGAATGCAATCGATCAGGCCACGAGTATAGGGGTGTCGGGGCCGACGGAATACCTCGCCCGTCGTCCCCTCCTCGACCATCTCGCCGGAATACATGATGCCGAGGCGATCACAGCTTTCGGCAATCAGGCCGAGATTGTGGGAGATGAAGAGCAGGCTTGTGGAATAGCGCTGGCGAAGCTCCGCTATGAGATCGATGACCGCTGCTTCGACGGTCACGTCGAGGCCGGTGGTGGGCTCGTCGAGAAGCAGGAGCGAAGGTTTGGCAAGCAGCGCCATGGCGATGACGACGCGCTGCTGTTGACCACCCGACAGCTGGTGCGGGTAGCGCTTGAGCATGTCGCCTGGATCGGGAAGGCGCACATCGGCGAGCATCGCCTCGGCCATGGCGATCGCCTCGGCCTTCGTAGCGCCGAGATGCAGGAGCGGCACTTCGGCAAGCTGGGCTCCGATCGTCTTGACCGGGTTCAGCGCGCTCATCGGGTCCTGGTAGACCATGGCGACCTGACGCCCCCGGATCGAGCGCAGATCCCTGGCCGAGGCGCCGACGAGTTCCTTGCCATTGAAGCGGATGCTGCCATTGGCGATCACGCCGGTATTGCCGAGGTACCCCATGATCGCCATGGCCGTCGTGCTCTTGCCGCAGCCCGATTCACCGACAAGGCCATAACTTTCGCCCGGCTTGACGCAAAAGGACAGGTCGGGAATGGCGACCACCGTCTCGGACTTGCCGCGAAACTCGATGCGCAGGTTCCTGATATCGAGGACGGGTGCCTGATCGGTCATGGGCGTGATGGACATGGCCGCTCCTTGAAGATGGGAGGCGAGAATGTTCATGGCTTCCAGGCCTCCCGCATACCGTCGGCCAGGAGATTGAAGCCGAGGACCAGGGTGACGAGAGCAAAGGAGGGAATAAGCGACATGTGCGGCCAGACGTTGAGAACGGTGACGCTCTCCTTGACCATGCCGCCCCAATCCGGGTTCGGCGGCGGCAGGCCGAGCCCGAGGAAACCGAGGATGCCGATGGTGATGATCGTGTAACCGATGCGCAGACAGGCATCGACGATGAGCAGGCTGCGGCAGTTCGGCAGAAGCTCGACGAGCATGATGTAGATCGTGCTCTCGCCGCGCAATTTCGCCGCCGAGATATATTCCTGTTCCTTCAGGCCGAGCACGAGGCCGCGGGTGATGCGGCCAATGCCGGGTGCCGAAGCGATCGTCGTCGCGATGACGATATTGAACACCGACGGCCCGATATTGGCGATCAGGATGACGTAGATGACGAGGACCGGGAAGGCCAGGATGATGTCCGAGAAACGGCTGATCAGGGCATCGATCCAGCCGCCGCAATAGCCGGCGATCATGCCGATCGTGATGCCGACGACCATCGCCACGGCAACCGACAGCGGCGCAACGGAGAGCACGGTGCGGGCACCGAAGATCAGCCGCGCCAGCACATCGCGCCCGAGAATGTCCGTTCCAAGCCAGTGGGCGGCCGACGGATAGGGGTTGGCCATGGCCATGACGTCGGAATCCGTCGGCGACGGCAAGGGCAAAATTGGCGCCAGAAGTGCCGCCAAAACCCAGAAGAGCACGAGTGCGAGACCGACAAGTGCCGTGCGCGAATGGAGAATACGCATCCAGCTCGGACGGGCGGTGCGTTTGGCGGGTGCTGTAACTTGAGCAATAACGTCCTGTAAGGCCATGATTATCTCACCCGGATGCGAGGATCGAGCAGCATGTAGCCAAGGTCGCCGAGCAGCTGCGTGACGACGGCGACGGCGACGGTGATGAGCGTGGCGGCCTCGAGCGTGGCCATGTCGCCAAAGAGGCTCGCTTCGAGGATGAGGCGTCCGAAACCCGGATAGGCAAAGACGAGTTCGGTGACCACGACGCCGCTGATCAGAAAGTTGATCTGCAGGAGAAGCACGGTGAACGGCGCGATCATCGCATTGCGCAGCGCATGGGAAAGCACCATGCGGCGGGTGCTCATGCCTTTGAGGATGGCCGTGCGGATATAGGGCCGTTCCATGACGCCGATCATCGAGACCCGGATCATGCGGGCGACATAGCCGAAATCGTAGATGACAAGGACAGCGACCGGCAGGAC
Source organism: Rhizobium sp. WYJ-E13 (assembly GCF_018987265.1). NCBI lineage: Bacteria > Pseudomonadati > Pseudomonadota > Alphaproteobacteria > Hyphomicrobiales > Rhizobiaceae > Rhizobium > Rhizobium sp. WYJ-E13. Next base: position 1,017,242 of record NZ_CP076854.1, read on the forward strand.
GAACTGGTAGGGAACCGCCCATCCACCATCGCTGTTGAGCGGGCTCGTTCCGGGCAGGATCGGCCAGAGGATGACGAAAAGTGTCACCAGGAAAACGCCTGAAGCAAATTCCGGGATGGAGGTGAAGGTGATGCAGATAACCGAGAGCGTGCGGTCGAGCACGCCGCCTTCCCTGAGCCCCGACAGGACGCCGAAGACGATCGACAGCGGAACGATCAGCAGGAAAGCAAGACCTGCGAGGATCGCCGTGTTGCCAAGCCGATCCCAGATGACGTCGTTGACCGGAAGCTTGTTCAAGGTCGAATAGCCGAAATTGCCAAAATACTGGGCACCGCGCGGATCCTTGAAGTTCAGGCCGGTGGCAGGATCCTGAAGCGGATCGGGAATGGCGCCGACAAGCACGCCGAGCCAGCGGCCATAGCGCACGAGAAGCGGATCGTTTGCCTTGAGCTTCTCGGTGAGCAGATCGACCTGCTGCTGGGTTGCGAAGGGACCGAGCGATTTGCGTGCCACGCTGCCCGGCGTAAATTCGCAGACGGCAAAGACGAGAAACGAGGCGCACAGCATCGTCAGGATCATCATCGCCAGTCGTCGGAGGAGAAAATTCGCCATAGCCCAAGGTATCCGAGGTCTGCGCCGGCACCCGACCGCGCAAGCGCGGCCGGATTCCGGCTTAAGATTAGGCCGAGATCGCGTATTGATGCGCGAAGATATATTGCGAAGGATGGAGTTCGAAGCCCTTGACCTTCTTGTCCATGACGGTCGAGAAGACTCGCCAGAACGGCTGAACGATCGGACCGTCATCCTGCATGATCGCCTCGATCTTGGCCATGACCTTGCTGCGCTCCTTCGGATCGAGGATGCCCTCGGCCTCGGTCAGGAGCTTATCGAAATCCGGATTGGAATAGTTCGATTCGTTCCATGCAGCATTCGACCGGTAGGCAAGAGACAGCGTCATGATCGCCAGCGGGCGGTGGCCCCAGGCGGTCAGGCTGAAAGGCGCCGTCGTCCAGACTTCCCAATATTGGGCGCTCGGCAGCGCCTTGATGTTGATCTTGACGCCGATGTCGGCGAACTGCTGGGCAAGCACCTGGGCGGTGTTGAGTTCCCAGATCGGATCGGGGCGCGTCACCATGTCGAATTCGAAGCCGTCGGGATAACCGGCATCGGCAAGCAGTTTCTTGGCCTTTTCGATATCGCGCGGATATTTGGGAAGGGCGGCGTATTCGGGATGTGACGGCGCCACGTGATGGTCTTCGGCTGGCGCGCCGGCACCGAGAAGGGCGGTCTGGATCACCTTGTCGCGATCGATGGCATAACGCATGGCCTGGCGCACGCGCTTGTCCTTGAACTGCTCGATATCCGGGTGCATGCGCGCGACCACGGTCTGGGTCGTCTCGACCTGGTAGACGGCGACATGCGGGAAATTCTTCATCGAATTGATCTGTACGGCGTCGGCTTCCGACAGACCATCGACCTGTTTGGAGGCCATCGCCGCGATACCGGCGCCCGGATTGTCGCCGAGGTCGACATATTCGAAGGTGTCGAGATAGGGACCCGTGCCCCAATAATCGGTTCGCGCCTTGTATTTGGCACCCTTGCCGACCGTATATTCGGTCATTTCGAACGGACCGGTGCCGTTGGCGTCGGGGCCGAAGGCGCCGTTATCGGCCGGATCGAGAATGAACATCGGATAGTGGTAGAGATGCTCGGGTACGGCGATCTGCGGCGCGAAGCAGTTCAGGCGCACAGTGTAGTCGTCGACCTTCTCGATCGCGTTGTCGGCCCAGAGCTTGCTCGACTTCTTCGCATTGCCCTTTTCGTCCTTCTCGCCTGTCTCGTATTCCTGCACGAGATAGCCGGTGAAGAGACCGAGCACCGAGGAGCCGACGTTCGGATCACTGACGCGCTTCAGGTTCCAGACGACGTCGTCAGCCGTCAGCGGCTTGCCGCCCTTGCGCCACTTGACGTCCTTGCGGATGTGGAGAGTCCAGGTTTTCAGGTCGTCGCTCGCCTCCCACTTTTCCAGAAGATAGGGATGGGTGATGTTGTTACGGTCGGTAAAGGTCAGATATTCGCAGACCTGGCGGATAACGTTGGATTTTTCCGCGAAATCTGCCAGATGCGGATCCTTGATTTCCATGCAGCGCATGCCGATGCGCAGGTTTCCGCCCTTGGGCATGTCCTCGGCCTGCGCACCGGCGCCAGGCATGGCAACACCGGCCATGGAATAGGCGGCTGCCGCTGACAGGCCAAGCAACGTCGCCTTGCGCAGGAAGTCGCGTCGGCCGATCGTGCCGGATGACATTTCTTCGACTAGTGTCGGGATATAGGAATGCTGTGTCTTGTCCACGGTAGTCATCTCCAGGTTCGCGCTTTAACTGTTCCCAATTCTTGTTGGTCGGGCCGCCTGGCAAGCTTTGCTCCCAGAACCAGCCGCAGCGGGCTTTTTGCCCGTCATCCATCCGTCTCCCTAAAAATTAGAACGGGATGAATGTCTGTGACATGCAGTGAACCGACATGTTTTCTGCGTGAACCGACATTGTTCAGGTGATGGTTACCTCCCTGCCCGCCTTTCGGGCTGCTGCCGGGCTCTCGCCAAAGCGTGTCCGGTATGAGCGGCCGAAATGCGAGGCCGACTGATAGCCGCAGATCTCGGCGATCTCGCCGACCGAAAGCTCCGTATAGGTCAAGAGCTCACGGGCGCGGGTCATGCGAAGCTCGATATAGAAACTGCTCGGGCTCTTGCCGAGATTGGCATGAAAAAGCCGTTCGAGCTGCCGCAGCGACAATGCCACGCTGTCGGCGAGATCGGAAATGTCGAGCGGATCGCCGAGACTTGCCTCCATGCGGCGGACCGCAAAGGCAAGCTTGGCGTTCCTGATGCCGAACCGGTCTTCCGGCGACATGCGCTGGACGTCGTCTTGGCGTCTGATGCGTGCGTGATTGAACTGGTCCGAAATCAGCGATGCGAGTTCCCGGCCTTCGACGGCGGCAATGAGGTAGAGCATCATGTCGAGCGTGACGGTGCCGCCCGATGAGGTCAGAAAACGGCCGTCGATCGCGAAAATGTCGTCCGTGGCAAGACAGTTTGGAAACTCGCTGCGGAAGCTTGCAAGCGACTCCCAGTGAACAGCGCAACGCCGTCCCTCCAACAGGCCGGCCTTGGCAAGGAAAAAGACCGCGGTACTCACGGCTCCAAGTACACAGCCCTCGGAATGAAGGCGCCTCAGCCAGGCAAAGACATTGGCATCATAGGCATCGGCATAATTGATGCCGGCGCAGAGGATGACGACGTCGCAGCGTGGCGCCCTGGCAATCGGCGCATCGGCGTCGAAGCCGAGACCACTGCTCGAATTGACGCGGTTTCCATCGGCCGACAGGATCATCCACTCGAACGCCTTTCGCTTCACCAGACGATTGCCCTGTCTGAGCGAATCGAGCGCCGCGGCAAAGGTCATGAGCGGGAAGTCCGGCACAAGGTAAAAGCCGATCCGGATCGGGCGTTGGCCCTGCGCCAGCTGTTTCAGTGAATAGCTTTGCTCCGTCATCGACAAGCTCCATCGCATCGCTCGATCGGTGCCGGTCGGATCTCCCGATGCTTCCCAGCGAGCGGCTAATCGGTAAACAGCCAGCGCATGAAGCGCTCGCGCACGCGGTCGATATGGATCGCCATGGCCTGACGCGCCTCTTCGGGCTTCTTGTCGGCAACCGCCTCCAGGACAGCAATGTGTTCAAGCGCCTGCTGCTCGAAATTCTTTTCCATGCGAACGACGTGGGCCATCCGGGCTTTGTCGCGAAGGTTGCGGATATGTTGCGCCAGCAGCGGCTTGCCGCTGGCATCCGCGATGAACAGATGGAATTCGTCGTCATATTCCCAGAACGGATCGAAGTCCAAGCTCGGATCAGCGGCGATCGCCCGGCTCTTTTCCAATATGGCATCGACACTGCCGGGCGTGCTGCGATGAGCAGCTTGTGCAGCAGCCTCGCCTTCGAGAAGGCGGCGGATTACGAGGATCTCCATCAACTCTTCGATCGCCACCTGCCTGATGACGATGCTGCCATTCGACAGACGCGATACCAGCCCTTCACCGACAAGGCGGTTGATCGCCGCTCTCAACGGCGTGCGTGACGCATTGATTTGTTCGGCAAGTTTTCGCTCGGTGAACACATCGCCGGGACCGAGCTCACGGGCGAGGATCAGGCTTCTCAGGTATTGATAGGCCTGCTCGGAGATTTTTGTCTGATCACGTCCCGCAGGGAGGTTTGTTTCGTCCGCCACTTTCCGTCCTTGAGAATTTCCTCGCCCATCTTCTCATAGACGATGAAACCACGCCATGCAATCCCAGCGGGATCCCGCTGGTTTATTCATCGCTCGTCTCCGGGATTTGCGCTTTACAAAGATATTTTTTTGTCGCTAACTTCACGCCGTGCCCCAGTGGTATCCCAGTGGGATTTATATGGAGTTGATGTGAGCAGGATTGTCCAATTGCTTAATCAGGCCGATTTCTCGGATTTCGGCGATGTCATCGAGCATCGAGGCGATCAGCGCAGGCGAGCCCTTTCGATCGACTTCACACATGATCATGGCGATATGCGCCGGGCTTTCTGGGTGTCGAAGGTGGTCGAGGCGACAGACCTTCCGGCGCAGGTCAGGTTCCTGGAACGGCATCCCTTTTCCGATCAGGCGTTCGTTCCGCTGCGCGATACTCGCTTCCTCGTCGTCATTTGCCCGAGTAATTCCGACGGAAGCCCCAACCTCGATCAAATCCATGCCTATGAGGCAGGTCCCGGTCAGGGCGTGATCTACAGGCGTAACGTCTGGCACGCCCCGCTTTCCGCCCTCACCGCGCCTGCAGAGTTTTTCGTGACGATGGGGATCACCGACAAGGCAGCGAACGACGAGTTCTACGAATTGCCGACCCCTATCGCGATCAAGCGGGAGGCCTAGGGATGGAACCTGTGAGGCACCTGACGCGGGATTTTGTCGGCTACGGCGCAAAAGGCTACGATCCCAAATGGCCGAACGGTGCCCGTCTGGCGCTGAACATCGTCCTAAACGTCGAGGAAGGCTCCGAGCCTTCCATCCCAGACGGCGATGCATCCAGCGAGGCTGCGCTGACCGAAGGCGGTTCAGGCTCGTTTGCGGGCCGTGATCTCGCCGCAGAATCGATGTTCGAATATGGAAGCCGCGTCGGATTCTGGCGGCTGGCGGGATTGCTGGAAGAGCGCAGTCTGCCGGCGACCGTCATGGCATGCGCCTTGGCGCTCGAACGAAATCCCGAGATCGCCGGTTATCTGCGCGCGAGCCGGTTCGACGTCTGCGCGCATGGCTGGCGCTGGGAGCACCATCGCGGCCTTTCGCTGGACGAGGAGCGCGCGCGTATTGCCAGAACCGCGCAAAGCATCAGGAGCTCGATCGGCACGGCGCCGGAAGGCTGGTATTGCCGATACGGTCCAAGCGTCAATACGCGCGAGCTGCTGGTCGAACATGGTGGATTCTCCTACGACAGCGACGCTTACAACGAGGAGCTGCCTTATTGGGTCAGGGTCGGCGACCGTAACCACCTAATCGTTCCCTACAGTCTTACAAACAACGACGCCAAGTTTATGCGCGGTGCAATGGCGACCGCCGACCAGTTCTTCCAGTTCCTGCGCGACGCATTCGACTTCCTGTATGCCGAGGGCCGACACGCGCCGAAAATGATGTCGGTCGGCCTGCACTTGCGCATCGCCGGGCATCCCGGTCGGGCCGCCGGGCTGCAGCGCTTTCTCGATCATGTCTCTCGCCACGACGGCGTCTGGATCTGCCGCCGCGCCGACATTGCCAGGCACTGGCACCGCTACCACCAGCCGTCATAATCAACACCAACGGAAGAAAAGGGGAATGCAATGACAATAAGAACAATCAGCTCAATCGCACTTCTGACCGCGCTTGCAACCATCGGGTTTTCCGGCGCACCCGCTCTTGCCGACGATCACCCGCAGGACCAGCCTCTGGTCGTCGGTTCGGATTTCGGCGTCGCACCCTGGATGGTGCGCGGCGCCAACGGCCCCGAAGGTTTCGGTGTCGATCTCATCAACGCGATCTCGAAAAAGATCGACCGGCCTTCGGTCGACATCCAGGACATCAATTTTTCCGGCTTGTTTGCAGCGCTGTTTTCGAAGCGGATCGAGTTCACCGTCAACCCGCTCAATATCACCCAGGAGCGGTCGGAAAAAATGCTCTACACCGAGCCCTTCTTTGCGACGGGCAATGGTTTCATCGTCGCCAAGGGCACGAAGCTCGATGGCTTCGACGGGCTGAAAGGCAAGACGGTCGCCGTCAACCGCGGCACGATCTCCGATACTTGGGCGACCGAGAATGCCGGAAAATACGGCTTCGAAGTGCAGCGCTACGAGACTTTCCCAGACTCGGTGCAGGCCGTCATCACCCGCCGGGCCTTCACCGCCTTGAACGAGATTCCGACGACCGTCTACGCCGCAAGCAAGAACCCGGCGATCGAAGTCGGCTTCAAGGACTTCAACGGGCGCAACTTCGGCTATGCCTTCCGCTATGGTGACGAAGCCTATCGCGACAAGGTCGAGGCAGCCATCGAGTGCCTCAAGAAAGACGGTACGATGGCTCAGCTCTACGAAAAATGGTACGGCGAAAAGCCGGCAGACGGAACGTCGCTGACGACGATCTATCCCGGATACGGCGCTCCGGGCTTCAAGGGCTATGATGAAAAGCCCCATGATCTGACTTGCAATTGACCTGAATACCGGCGCGGCGGCTGCCGCGTCGGGTTTCCTTGCGAGGAGTAGATGGATCAGATCCTTGAGAACTACTTCAACCGCGCGATCATGGCGCAGGCGCTGCCTGACGTCTTCAGCGGTTTTCTGGTTACGGTCGAAGTTGCGGTCTGCGTCATCGTCATCGGCGTGACGACTGGGCTGTTTTTCGCGCTTCTTCGCTCCACCCATAATCGCATCCTCAACGCGCTGGTCACGATCTATGTCGAGGTCTTCCGGACGCTGCCGCAGTTGGTCATCATCATATTCATCTATTTCGGCCTGCCTTATATGGGCGTGGTTCTCTCCCCCTTTCTCGCCACTGCGCTCGCACTTGCAGCAGTGCTTGCCGCCTTTTCGGCCGAGATCTTCTGGGCGACCATCATGGCGGTGCCGAAGGGGCAATGGGAGGCAGCGCAGGCCCTGGGCATCTCCCGTTTCGTCACCATGCGGCTGGTGATCCTCCCGCAGGCGATCCGTCTTGCCATTCCGCTCGTCACCAACAGGGCCATCGCCATCACCAAGGGCACGGCGCTCGGCGCTGCCGTTTCGCTTCCCGAAGCGCTGGGAAGCGCACAAAGCGCCATGTCGATCCACGCCAATCCCTCGCCTTTGACGCTTGCCGCCGGCTTCTATCTTGCGTTCTTCATTCCGCTGGTCTGGCTGAGCCGGGTCCTGGAAAAGCGTTTTTCCCGATCGCAGTGAGGCGCAGCCATGGATCTCTTTCTTCAGAATTTTGCAAGCCCCGCCTCCTTCCTGCAGATCTATCCTCTGCTTCTGCAAGGCCTTGAGCTGACCGTCCTTCTGGCGCTCGTCACCCTGCCCCTGTCGATCATGACCGGCCTTGCCGTTGCGATCCTCTACAGCTTCGGCGGCTCGCTCACCCGTCGCGTCGTGATCGTATTGATCGATCTGCTGCGATCCTTCCCTGTCATCGTCCTGCTGATCCTCATCTTCTACAGCCTACCTTTCTTCGGGATCACGCTCGGAAATTTCACCGCCGTCGTCGTGGCGCTCGTGATCAACAATACCGGCTATTTCGGCGAGATCTTTCGTGCCGGGCTGCAGTCGATAAATAGAGGGCAGCATGAGGCGGCGGCCGCCCTCGGCCTGCATCGTGGCCATACGATGATGCTGATCATCCTTCCCCAGGTGCTTCGAAAGGTGCTTGCGCCACTCGCCAGCAATTCACTCGAACTCGTCAAGACGACGTCGATCGCCTCCATGGTCGCACTTCCGGAGCTTCTGCGTTCAGCGCGCGTCGCTCAGGAGCAGACCTATAATCCGACGCCGCTGACGGCCGCAGCAGTGATCTTCTTCATCATGCTGTGGCCATTCTCTCATTGGGTTTCCCGCATGGAGCGGCGCGCCATCATCGGGAGAAACCATCGATGAGCGTCATTATCACCGGCGGTACAGGCTTCGTCGGACTTGCCCTTGCCGAGACATTGCAAGCAGCCGGCCGAGAGGTCGTGCTGTTCGGACGGGATCCGATGCCGGAAGCCTTTGCTGGCGTCCTGGGTTGGCCACCGTTCCACCGCGGCGACATTACCGACGGCAAGGCGCTGGAAGCGCTGCTCGCCGCGACGGAGCCAGAAGCGGTCGTTCATCTCGCCGCCGTGACGCCGGATCAGGCTGCCGAAATGGACGATCCATCATCCATCGTTGCCGTGAACATCGGCGGCACGACCAACTTGATGCGTGCACTATCGCGACTGAAGCGGCGTCCGAAGGTGTTGCTCGCCAGCAGCGTCGCGGTCTACGGCGAGATCCCGCCCGCAAGCGCCACGTATCGGGAAAACGAGGCCGTACCGGCGCCGCAGAGCCTTTACGGCATCACCAAGCTTGCCGCCGAAGATGCAGCACGCCGCCTTGCCGGCCTCTATGACATCGATCTGACGATCGCCCGGCTCGGACCAGTCTATGGTCCCTGGGAATACAAGACGGGCCTGCGGCCGCTTCTGAGCCCGCACGCCCAGGTCGTTGACCTTTGGCGGCGAGGCGAGCATGTCGTGCTTCCACGCCGGCTCACCGGCGACTGGCTCTACAGTCGCGATGCCGGACTGGGTCTTGTGGCCCTGCTGCTCGCCGATCATCTGGGCAACGGCCTCTATAATCTGGGCGGAGGATCGATGACGGATGTCGCCGACTGGTGCGAACAGCTGGAAACGGCGCCCTGGGCGCATGGATGGCACATCGCCAGCGGGGCCGAAAAGCCCAATGTGGTATTCGGATTGGCGAAGGATCGCGCGGCACTCGATATTGCCCGCATTGGCAGGGATGTCGGTTTCCATCCGCGTTTTTCGGGTCGTACTGCCGCTGATGACTATCGGTCCTGGCTTGCGGCAATCGGTATCCCTCTATGAGAAGCGAGGCTAGGCCATGCGGCTGAACAACAAGACCGTCGTCATCACCGGCGCATCCTCGGGTATCGGGCGTTCGATCGCCCGCAGATTTTGCGAGGAAGGGGCCAACATCGTTGCCGTCGACATCACCTCGGATGTCGTCGAGGGCGGCCCGCCGGTGCTCGACGCTCTTCTTGCCATCAGCTCGAATGCGATGTTCATCAGGGCCGACATCGCCAGGACGGACGAGGTGGAACACGTATTTGCACAAAGTGCGGCCCGTTTCGGCCGGCTCGACATCCTTGTCAACAATGCCGCGATCCATGCGCCAGCGCCGCTTGCCGAAACCGAGGAAGCCGATTGGGACCGCGTCATGGATGTCAACCTGAAAGGCGCCTTCCTCTGCAGCCGGGCAGCGGTCCGCATCATGCTCAAGCAGGATGTCGTCAACGAGGCCCGCGGACGCATCATCAATATCTCATCGCAGCACGGTATGATTTCGGCGCCCGGCGATTTCGCTTATGGCGTCAGCAAGGCAGGCCTCGTTTATATGACAAAGCAGATTGCCGCCGACTACGCCAAGGACAACATCATCTGCAACGCGGTCGCCCCTGGAAAGATCCTGACGGGCAAGTCGGGACGCGCTGTAGCCCCTGACATGCTGGACTACTCGCACAGGCGAACGCCGATGACCCGTCTGGGACGGCCTTCCGACGTCGCCAATGCGGCATTGTTCCTGGCCAGTGACGAGGCGAGGTACATTACCGGGCACAATTTGCTCGTCGATGGCGGCTGGATGGCAGCCTGAACGCGTGCCTGCGCTGAAGGACCTATCAATTTTGCACTCCTCGCGCTCATAAACGCGAGGACTGCCCGTTACACACGACGGGGATTACGTCCCGAAGACGAAGTCATTACGCTGGCAGCTGGAAGATCCAGTTGGCGATCAGCACGATGGCGAGGCCGCCGGCGAGGGCGAGGTCTTCTATAGTGCCGGCGGGGAACTTGCCGCCGTCGCGCGCATAGAGGCGGTAAGCGAAAACCGGCAGGATGAGGGCTGCGAAGATGAAGCCGACCCAGAGCGCATTGGCATCGCCCCAGACCTTGGCGCCGGCGCCGAGGGTGCCGGCCAAAGAGGCTCTTCTGCATCGCTGGTAGATCGGGTTGATCGCGCGACAGCTAATCGCTAGATTGCAGGCGCGATTGAACCGCAAGCACACGAGGATTCTCATGCCGACTGGCAAAGTAAAGTTTTTCAACAACGACAAGGGTTTCGGCTTCATCACACCTGACGACGGTGGAGCTGACGTTTTCGTGCACGTGTCCGCATTGCAATACGGCGATGCACTGAAGGAAGGCCAGAACGTGTCCTTCGATATCGGCCAGGATCGGAAGACTGGCAAGTCGAAGGCCGAAAACGTCAGACCGCTCTAAACTGCGCGGAATCTCCTTTTCGACAATCAGAACTCATCGCAGGGCGCTCATCGACGCGCCCCGCTTTTTCAACCCATCCAACCAGGTTGCATGGACCGCCAGGAAGCAGCCCGGTTAGTGCTTGGTAACGCCTGTGGCAATCTTAGTTGACTTCGGCGGCGGAGCCGTCGTCGGAACGCTCTGGGCACCGCCTTTGGACTTGCTTGCGGCTTTTACCTTAGGAGCGACCTCCGCCTTACCAGCCTTCTTCGACCGGGGTTTCTTGACCGGCTGACCATTGGCTTCGGTGCTCGCGGCGATTTCTTGAAATGCCTGCAGCCAGTGCTTCATGTCCTCCCCGTGGGGCCGGCCCTCCTGCTCCCAGATCTCATAGGCGCGTTGTCTGAGACGGTCTTCGTTCACTGCCATCCGTTCCTCCCTGAGCTAGACCTTAAGACCACTCACATGGTGCGGCTCATATCAGAGGCAAGTGCCACCGCGCATTTCCGGCAGCGAATAGTTGGCAGCGCGGTCATGCCTTCGTTCTCCGGCTCGCTGACCGCGCCGGCGATCAGTTGGTGATGGCTACTCTCCGGGCCGGCGTCGCAATTTGCAGATTGCGAATGCCGTTGTTCACCATCTCTTGAGAAGTCAAAGCCGATTGGCGCGCCGTTGGATGATCTAGCAAGCAATTTCAGATAATAGCAGAGGCATCGGTAGCTGAATCGCCTCGGAGTAACGTCGTGAAATCTCGATTGTCGTCCAAATTTTTGCTTTCAGCATCTGCGTTACTCATCAGTTCCACGCTGGCTTCAGCTCAGGGATGGCAAACCGACACGCAAGGTACGTCCAATTGGCATGTGTCACCGCCGATCGGGCAGTGCAACGTCAGTCGAGCCAGAAACAGAGCGATACGCGCGGGCATTTACCGAAGCGAGATCGTCTATCGTGACGAGAATGTGCTGACCTTCAGGGGGCTGACGATTAACGGAGATCGCAAGGAGATCACCTTCGGAAACGAGCCAAGCTGCCCGGAACTGGAGTCGAGAGATATCCCATAGATCGCCAAACGAATGAATTATCTCCTAGCTCAATTTTTTCATAGCCGCCAACTTTCTAGGAATGTTAATTTTTACGCATATCGCTGACGCACCCAGCACATTGCCTATTTTATAGGCATTAGTATGCACTTTTTCGGCACTTGCCAGTGCGCAACATACGTCAGCTCTATAAAATCAAATAGATACACCACCTGGCATGGTGTTTGCTTTGAGAAAGGCAGAGTTGGTGGCTAGGGTTCCGGCGCTCTTAGAGAGCGCGGCTGGTCCGAGAGCCACCACCGGCGGGGGAGAAATCCCGCCGGGTGCACGGCGGGACAAAAGCCCGGGAGACCTCGTAAGCCAAGGGATTGGCGGCACGATGGTCATTGCCGATCCCTTTTGAAGAAAAGCAAAAGGGGAATTTCAATGCAGACTTTTTCGAAAATCCTTTCCGTAACCGCGCTCTCTGTGTCGCTGGCGCTCGGGTTCGGCTCCATCGCCGAGGCCGAGCAGAAGACCGAATTCAAGGTCGCATGGTCGATCTATGTCGGCTGGATGCCCTGGGGCTATGCAGCTGACCACGGCATCGTCAAGAAATGGGCCGACAAATACGGCATCAAGATCGATGTCACGCAGTTCAACGATTATGTGGAGTCAATGAACCAGTACACGGCCGGCGCCTTCGATGCCGTGACCCTGACAAATATGGACGGCCTGTCGATCCCCGCCGCCGGCGGCGTCGATACGACAGCGGTCATTGTCGGCGACTTCTCGAACGGCAATGATGCCGTCATTCTGAAAGACAAGGCGAACCTCACCGATATCAAGGGCCAAAACGTCAACCTCGTCGAATTCTCCGTCTCGCACTACCTGCTGGCCCGTGCGCTCGAAAGCATCAAACTGACGGAGCGGGACGTGAAGGTGGTCAATACCTCAGACGCCGACATGGTCGCCGCCTACAAGACGCCCGATGTCACCGCCGTCGTCACCTGGAACCCGCTGGTCTCCTCCATCCTTGAAGATCCCACCGCCAAGAAGGTTTTCGACAGCTCGCAGGTGCCGGGCGAGATCATCGACCTGATGGTCGCCAATACCGGCGTACTGAAAGACAATCCGAATTTCGGCAAGGCGCTTGCCGGCATCTGGTATGAGACGGCCGCTCTGCTGAGGGCCGACACCGCTGAGGGCAAGGCAGCCCGCGAGGCCATGGGTTCGGCATCCGGCACCGATCTTGCCGGCTACGAAGCCCAGCTCGCCGCCACCAAGCTCTTCGACAAGCCGGCTGATGCAGTTGCATTCACCGCCTCGCCGAGCCTGCCGAAGACCATGGACCTCGTCCGCGCCTTCCTCTTCGAAAAGGGTCTGCTCGGCAACGGCGCCCCGTCTGCCGATGTCATCGGCATTGAAATGCCCGACGGCAAGGTGCTGGGTGACACGGGCAACGTGAAGCTGCGTTTCACCGAAACCTACATGAAGGCCGCAGCCGACGGTTCGCTCTGATTGCAGCAGGCGGCGCGGCCCACACGCGCCGTCCCTTTCCTTCACCAGCGGAGCATTTCCCATGCGTTGGATCAACACGAGGCCGAGCCGGGGCGCACAGTTTGCCTTGATGACGTTGCCATTCGTGCTGCTCGTCGTCGCCTATGCGTTCGGTTCGGCCGCGCGACTGGCGGATAACGCCAATGACAAGCTTCTGCCAAGCCTTGCTGGCTTTGCCGATGCGATCAACCGCCTGGCCTTCGTTGCCGACCAGCGCACAGGCGAATATCTGCTCTGGTCGGATACGGGAGCAAGCCTGATCCGGCTGCTCTCCGGCCTCGGGATCTCCACCGCAATTGCGCTCGTCGTCGGCATGCTGATCGGCATGCTGCCTTATCTGAGAGCGCTGCTTTCCCCTTTCGTTGCCGTCATCTCCATGGTGCCGCCGCTGGCACTCCTGCCTATCCTCTTCATCGTCATGGGGCTCGGCGAAACCTCGAAGATTGCCCTCATCGTGATCGGCGTCGCGCCGACGATGATCCGCGACCTGGCACTGAAGGCGCTGGAGCTGCCCCGCGAACAGATCGTCAAGGCCGAGACGCTCGGCGGCTCCTCATGGCAGATCGGCCTGCGTGTCGTGCTGCCGCAGATTCTGCCGCGGCTGATAACCTGCCTCAGATTGCAGCTCGGCCCGGCATGGCTGTTTCTGATCGCGGCGGAGGCGATCTCCTCGGATTCCGGCCTCGGTTACCGCATCTTCCTCGTCCGCCGCTATCTCTCGATGGATATCATCTTTCCCTATGTGGTCTGGATCACCCTGCTTGCCGTCGTGATGAATTATCTACTCGACCGCCTGCGCATCGCCGTCTTCCCCTGGTCGGAACTGGAGAGGCAGGCATGAGCGAGCTGAAGATCGAAAAGGTCTGGAAGGAATATGGAGACCAGATCGTGCTCGAGGACGTGTCGCTGACCGTCGCCTCGCGGGCCTTCGTCGCTCTGGTCGGCCCTTCCGGCTGCGGCAAGTCCACATTTCTGCGCATGCTGCTTGGTCAGGAACGGCCGACGAAGGGCAAGATCCTGCTCGACGGTGAGCCGCTGCCACCGGAACCTGGGCCAGATCGTGGAGTCGTCTTCCAGCGCTATTCCGTCTTCCCGCACCTGACCGTGCTCGGCAATGTGCTGCTCGGCAAGGAATTGACCGCCGCACGCTACAGGGCGAGGCTCTTCGGTGCAGCCCGCCGCAACGCGTTGGAAGACGCGCGCCGGCTGATTGCCGAGGTCGGTCTCGCCGGTTCCGAAGGCAAATATCCGGCCCAGCTTTCCGGAGGCATGCAGCAGCGCCTTGCGCTGGCCCAGGCGCTGATCATGAAGCCGAAGGTGCTGCTGCTCGACGAGCCTTTCGGCGCGCTCGATCCCGGCATCCGCGCCGAGATCCACATGTTGATGAAACGGCTCTGGCACGAGACGCAGATGACCGTCGTCATCGTCACGCACGACATGCGCGAAGCCTTCACCCTTGCGAGCCGAGTCGTCGCCTTCGAACGCCGCCGCGACCGGCCGGAGGAGAAGGAGCGTTACGGCGCCACCATCACCAAGGACATTTCCATCTGGCCACCGCGCCTTGCCGGCCAGTCATCGATTTTCAGCCCCGACCGGGACGGCCCGGTCGCTTCCCTGGGGCACGGCCGGGACGACCTGGCACCGTCAGGAGAGATGCTATGATGCATATGAGACGTTCGCCCGAAGAGATCGCCGCCAACCGCGCGCGCTACGATGAACATCAGAAGAAGGGGCTGGAATTTGCCCCCAAGGCACTGCCCGGCCCAAGCCCGCTGCCGGCGCCGGCCATCGATGCCGCCGCCATCGTTCATCAGGAGACCATTCCGGGCGGTTGGTACTGGTCCACGAAGCTCCTACGCGGTGAAGCAATCCGCATCGATCAGGCAGAGGGCAATTCCACGGTAGCGCTCGTCGCCTGGAACGCGGCCGATACCAGCGAGCGCATTAATCTGGTCGATACCGCCAAGGTCCAGTGGACGACGGCGCTCGGCAAGGGGCGTGTGATCTTCTCCGACATGGGCCGCGTCATGTTCTCGATGATCGAGGACAGTTCCGGTGCCCATGACTGCCTGATGGGTGGCTCGACGGCCGTCTCGAATGCAGACAAATATCCCGGCGAGAAGACGCGCAATACTCGTGACAACCTCGTCCTCGTCGCCGGCAAGCTCGGCCTTGACCGCCGCGACATACCCGGCATCCTCAATCTCTTCGCACCCGTTCGCCTTACCGAGGACGGTGGCTTCGGCTGGCAGAAGAAGCTCTCCAACAGCGGTGACTATGTGGAGCTGCGAGCAGAAATGGACATGCTGGTCGGCTTTTCCAATTGCCCGCATCCGCTTGATCCCGAACCGGCCTATCAGCCGAAGCCGGTCGTCGTTACGCGCTACAAGGCCGCGGTTCCGGCCACGGATGATCTTTGCCGGACGGCAACCGCTGAAGCCGTGCGCGGCTTCGAAAACAACGCCTTGATGCAGGCCTGAGGAGAAGACGATGTCCGATTTCATCCAGACCTCCCCAGCCCGCGCCATAGAAAATGCCGCGCAGGATCACTTCATTCCAGCAGAAGCCCCATGGTCCGGCATCGTGCGCAAGGGCCAGACGATCCGCATCGAGGACAGTTACGGCCAACAGGCTATCGACACGCTCTTCTATCGTGCCGGTGATTTTTCCGAGCGCTATTCCAACCAGGATACGATGCGCATGCAAGGTGCCGCCTATGTCGGCATCGGCACGAAGATCATGTCGAACGAAGGCAATGTCATGCTCACCATGACGGCAGACAGCTGCGGCCGTCATGACACGTCGGCCGGCGCCTGCTCCTGCGAGAGCAATACGGTGCGCTTCGGCCATGGCACGAAATACCTGCACGCCTGCCGCGACAACTTCGTCCTCGAAGTTTCGAAACACGGCATGGGCAAGCGCGACATCGTCCCGAACATCAATTTCTTCATGAACGTGCCGATCAAGCCGAATGGCGAGATGACGATCGTCGACGGCATCTCCGCGCCGGGCGATTATGTCGAACTCGTCGCCGAGATGGACGTGCTCTGTGTCATCTCCAACTGCCCGCAAATCAACAACCCGTGCAACGGCTTCGATCCGACGCCGATCCGCGTGCTGATCTGGGATGGCGAGGACTGAGGATGTTCAAGAAAGTCCTGATCGCAAACCGGGGCGAAATCGCCATCCGGGTCATCAAGACCCTGAGGCGCATGGGAATTGCTTCCGTCGCCGTCTATTCCGATGCCGACCGTTTCGCAAAGCCTGCCGTGATGGCCGATGAAGCTGTTCGCCTCGGCCCGGCGCCGGCCAGCGAAAGCTATCTCAACGTCGATGCCGTGATTGCCGCCTGCAAGGCGACCGGTGCCGAGGCGGTGCATCCCGGCTATGGCTTCCTGTCGGAAAATATCGGCTTTGCCGAGCGTCTGGCCGCTGAAGGCATCGCCTTCATCGGCCCGCGACCCGAGCATCTCTCAGCCTTCGGACTCAAGCACACGGCCCGCGAACTCGCCAAGGCGAGCGGTGTGCCGCTCCTGCCCGGTACCGGCTTGCTATCGAGCACCGACGAAGCACTCTCTGCTGCAGAAGCGATCGGCTATCCTGTCATGCTGAAAAGCACGGCAGGCGGCGGCGGCATCGGCATGCAGCTCTGTGGTGATCCGGAAAGCCTCAAGGCCTCGTTCGAAAGCGTGCAGCGAACCGCGCGGGCGAGCTTCGGTGATGCGCGTGTCTATATCGAACGTTTTGTAGCCGAAGCCCGCCATGTTGAAGTGCAGATCTTCGGCGACGGGAAAGGCACGGTCATCGCGCTCGGCGAGCGCGACTGCTCGCTGCAGCGGCGGAATCAAAAGGTGGTCGAGGAGACCCCTGCCCCCGGTCTTTCCGCAGCAATCCGCGCTCGCCTGCACAAGGCAGCCGTCGATCTCGGTTCGTCGGTCTCCTACGAATCCGCCGGCACCGTCGAATTCATTTACGACCCCGTGCGTGAGGAGTTCTTTTTCCTTGAGGTCAACACTCGCCTGCAGGTCGAGCATCCGGTAACGGAAGCCGTCTTCGGCATAGATCTCGTTGAATGGATGATCCGCCAAGCGGCGGGCGAAGACGTACTCTCCGGCACAGAGACCCTGCAGCCGAAGGGTGCAGCGATCGAGGTGCGCGTCTATGCGGAGATGCCGCATGCAGATTTCCGCCCAAGCGCCGGGCTGCTGACGGAGGTGTCATTCCCTGATGATGCACGTATCGACGGTTGGGTCGAGACGGGCACGGAGGTGACGCCTTTCTACGATCCAATGCTCGCCAAGATCATCGTCTCTGCTCAGGATCGCCCAGCAGCGATCGAGAAGCTGAAGGCCGCGCTTTCGAGCACATCGATATCGGGCATCGAGACCAACCTGGATTACCTTCGCGCCATCGCCGGTTCGGATCTACTCGCCAGCGGCAAGGTGGCAACAACGGCGTTGCGTGACTTTTCCTTCGTACCCGAGGTCATCGAGGTGCTTACGCCGGGCGCGCAGTCGAGTATCCAGGAACTGCCGGGTCGCCTCGGCCTGTGGCATGTCGGCGTGCCGCCGAGCGGTCCGATGGACGAGCGCTCGTTCCGCCATGCCAACCGCCTCGTCGGCAACGGTGATATGGTTGCGGCGCTGGAACTGACGGTTTCCGGTCCGGTGCTGAAATTCCATACCGATACGGTGGTGGCGCTCGCCGGTGCCAGAATGGCAATAAGCGTTGATGGCGCGAAATTGCCGCATGGCGAAGCCGTGATTATCCGCGCCGGCCAGATCCTCTCAATCGGCAGCATCGATGGGCCGGGGCAGCGGGCCTATCTGGCTGTGGCAGGCGGTTTTGCCGCTCCCGCCGTGCTCGGTTCACGCGCCACCTTCGGCCTCGGCCAGTTCGGGGGCAACGCTACAGGTACGCTGAAGACTGGCCATGTACTGCATCTTGCCAGAGAGGTTGCTGTCGGGCCGCCGAAACCGGCGACGGAGCCGGCAGAATTGACCCGTGAATGGGATGTCGGCGTTGTCTATGGCCCGCATGGTGCCCCCGATTTCTTTGAGGACGGCGATATCGAGACGCTGTTTTCGACGAGCTACGAGGTGCATTTCAACAGCGCCCGCACCGGCGTGCGCCTGATCGGCCCGGCGCCGAAATGGGCACGTAGCGACGGTGGAGAGGCAGGCCTTCATCCCTCAAATCTGCATGACAACGCCTATGCCATCGGCGCGATCGATTTTACCGGCGACATGCCGATCATCCTGGGTCCGGACGGACCGAGCCTCGGTGGATTCGTCTGCCCTGCGGTGATCGCCCGCGACGAGCAGTGGAAGATGGGGCAGTTCAAACCGGGCGACCGCATCCGCTTCCATCCCGTTTCACGTTCTGAGGATCCGATTGCCGGCCCGGCGGTGCATCGGGCCAAGGAGGAGGCGGGCACACCGATCGTCGGCCACCGTGACGATGGACCCGTCTCCGTCGTCTACCGCCGGCAGGGTGACGACAACCTGCTGGTCGAGTATGGGCCGATGACGCTCGATATCGCTCTGCGGCTCAGGGTTCATCTCCTGATGCAGGCCGTATCGAAAGCGCGTCTGCCAGGGATTATCGATCTCACGCCAGGCATCCGCTCGCTGCAGATTCACTATGACGGTACGAATTTGACCCGCAAGCGCCTGCTTGGCTTGCTCGCCGAGATCGAGGCGGGCCTGCCGGCAGCCCAGGACGTCAAAGTGCCGAGCCGCATCGTGCATCTGCCGCTATCCTGGAACGATCCGGACGCGGAACTTGCCATGCGCAAGTATCAGGAGCTCGTGCGGCCGAACGCGCCATGGTGCCCGTCCAATATCGAGTTCATCCGCCGCATCAATGGTCTTGCGGATGAACAGGCGGTGCGCGATGTCGTCTTCGATGCCAGCTACCTGGTGCTCGGCCTCGGCGACGTCTATCTCGGCGCGCCGGTCGCCACTCCGATCGATCCGCGCCATCGGCTCGTAACGACCAAATATAATCCGGCCCGCACATGGACACCGGAAAATGCCGTCGGTATCGGCGGCGCCTATATGTGCATCTATGGCATGGAAGGCCCTGGCGGTTACCAGCTCTTCGGCCGCACCATCCAGATGTGGAATACGTGGCGGCAGACGCCGGTCTTTGCCAAGGACAAGCCGTGGCTGCTCGATTACTTCGATCAGATCCGCTTCTTCCCGGTCAGCCACCAGGAGCTGGCGGAAGCCCGCGGCGCCTTCCCGCATGGCGGCTACCCCGTCACGATCGAGGAAACGGAATTCTCCTATGCGGCCTATGAGAGCGAACTGCTGGCGAATACCGCCTCGATCGGCAGCTTCAAGACGAGACAGCAGGCGGCCTTCGATGCCGAGCGCCAACGCTGGAAGGAGGCGGGCCTCGACAGCTTCGTCGCTGACGAAGGCTCAGTCGAAAGCCTGGACGGGGATATTCCCGAGGGATGCTTCGGCGTGGCCAGCGCCGTACCCGGCAATATCTGGAAACTGCTGGTCGAGCCGGGCGTACCGGTCGCGGCCGGCGACACGCTTGCCATCATCGAATCCATGAAAATGGAAATCAACGTCACCGCACATGCGCCGGGCCGTGTCCGCGACCTGCGCGCCGGGCCCGGACGAAACGTCAAAGCGGGCGATATCATTGTTGTTCTGGAGGAATGCTGACCTATGCTGCCGACCATTCTTGATCTGACAAGCCTTCGCGCAGCCTATGAGGCGGGCACAACCCCGCTCGATGTCATCGAGACCGTGATTGCCCGTCGTGCCGCCTCGAAGGATCCGGCAATCTTCATCACGCCGACGCCTGATGACACGTTGCGGGCCGAGGCTCGCGCCCTGATGGAGCGAGCGCCAACGCCAAATAGCCTGCCGCTCTGGGGCATGCCCTTCGCGGTGAAGGACAACATCGACGTGGCGGGGCTGCCGACCACCGCTGCCTGCCCGGCTTTCGCCTATCATCCCGAGAAGGACGCAACTGTCGTTGCACGACTGCGGGCGGCAGGTGCGATCGTGATCGGCAAGACCAATCTCGATCAGTTCGCGACCGGCCTCAATGGTACGCGCTCACCCCATGGAGCGCCACGATCGGTCTTTGACTCCGACTATATCTCCGGCGGTTCGAGCTCCGGTTCGGCGGTGACGGTGGCATCTGGCCTCGCCACCTTCGCACTCGGCACGGATACGGCAGGTTCAGGTCGTGTGCCGGCCGCTTTCAACAATCTCGTCGGCATCAAGCCGACTCCGGGCCTGCTGTCGAATACCGGCGCGGTGCCGGCCTGCAAGAGCGTCGATTGCATCACCATCTTTGCCGCTGTTGTCGGCGACGGCGTCGCAATCCGCAAGATTGCCGAGGGCTTCGATGCCGCCGACGCGTTCTCCAGGCGTGCCAAGCCGGCTTCGCTTCCGGCCGCCGCCCCGCGCGTCGGCGTTCTCGACGGCGCAGAGCGCGAATTCTTCGGCGATGCCAATGTCGAGGCGCTCTACGATCAGGCAATCGACCGGGCCAGAGCGCTCGGCGCGACGATCGTTCCCTTCGATTACGCGCCATTCCGTGAGGCGGCTTCTCTCCTCTATGATGGCCCTTGGGTTGCCGAGCGCCTGGCTGCCGTCGAAGATTTCCTGGCGAGCAATGCCGCCGATTTCGATCCCACGGTCCGCAAGATTATCGAAGGCGCGAAAGGCAAAACCGCTGTCGATGCCTTCAATGGCCGTTACAAGCTCGAAGAGTTGCGGCGCAAGACGGAGGACGAATGGGCAAAGGCCGATCTGCTGCTGCTGCCGACAGCACCGACGACCTATAAAGTCGCCGACATGCAGGCCGACCCGATCGTGCTCAACGGTCGGCTTGGCCGCTACACGAACTTTGTCAATCTGCTCGATTGCGCTGCAATCGCTGTTCCGGCCGGCTTCGGCGACAACGGCCTGCCGGGCGGCGTGACACTGGTTGCGCCAGCCTTCACCGACGATGCGCTGGCTCCCCTTGCCGATGCGCTGCATCGCGCAGCCGCAGCCGGCATGGGTGTCGACCGCACTGCGGCGATGCCTGAGCAGAGCCGTGTCGCCTCGCTGACAGACGACACCATCGCCATCGCCGTAGTCGGCGCGCATCTGACGGGTATGCCGCTCAATCATGAGCTGACAACATTGGGTGGCACATTGGTAAGGGCTTGCCGCACCGCAGGCGATTATCGTCTCTTCGTGCTTCCGAATACTATGCCGCAAAAGCCCGGCCTCGTCCGCGAGCCGGGGTATGACGGGCATGGACTGGAGATCGAGGTCTGGGCGTTGCCGCCGGAGGGCTTCGGCCGTTTCGTTGCAAATATCCCTGCCCCGCTTGGTATCGGCAAGGTGACGCTGGAGGACGGTTCGGGCGTATCGTGCTTTCTCTGTGAATCCCACGCTGTCGACGGAGCCGAGGAGATCACGGCTCTCGGCGGCTGGCGGAACTATATGCGCAGCAAATCGGCCGCTTGAATCGGAGGGGTACGGCAGTGAAATTCATCGTTCGACTGCTGATCAATGGCCTGGCGGCGCGTGCGGGCGCGCTACGAGGTCGACCTGTCATCTTTGTCCGCAGACCGCTCCATGGCCGAGACGGGGCGAAATGATGGCCACCGTGCGAGCAGCGGCGGTACAAGCTTTTCTATGGCTCCGAGCGAGAGCCGCAGCGACGGCCGAGCTTCAATCCGGCCAGGCGTAAATCACCGCAGGACGAGCGACGCCTTTGAGTGGAAAAATGCCGGCTTTCTCGAAACGGCCCGGCGCCTGCAAAACGAAATCGGCGGATGCCAGCAGACTGTGGCCGATTTCGTCGGCGACTTTCTCCATGCGCGCCGCCTCATTGACCGCTCTACCAATGGCGGTGAAGTCAAGGCGGCGGGCCGCGCCGACATTCCCATAAAAGACTTCGCCGACGTGAAGCACGATATCGACAAGCAGCTCCGGCTCCCCCGCTTCCACCCGCCTGCGATTGACGTCGGCATTGGCATCCATTGCAGCACGCGCCGCCGATAGAGCGCGGCCGCATGCCTCAGCCGGGTTGTCGATATCGGCAG
Organism: Rhizobium sp. WYJ-E13; assembly: GCF_018987265.1. Taxonomy (NCBI): domain Bacteria; kingdom Pseudomonadati; phylum Pseudomonadota; class Alphaproteobacteria; order Hyphomicrobiales; family Rhizobiaceae; genus Rhizobium; species Rhizobium sp. WYJ-E13. The sequence continues at coordinate 1,039,426 of NZ_CP076854.1, forward strand.
GGAAGATGGCAAGCAGACTGTCGCCCATGAATTTCAGGATCTCGCCGCCCTCCTGCTCGACCGGAGCGCCGATCGCCTCGAAGTGTTCGTTGAGCCAGGCAACGATACGTTCGGGCGCATGTTTTTCATTGAGCGAAGTGAAACTCTTGAGATCGGCGAGAAGGATCGCTGCGTAAACCGCCGTACCGTCGCCACGACGGATATGACCGCTCAGGATACGATTGCTGGTCCTGGTGCCCGTATAAACGGCCAGCACATCCGCCGCGACACGCGTGGTGGCGATGCGGCAACAGGCAAGCGACAGCGCCGGCACCAACCTCTCCAGATCGGCTATAAGCCTGTCCGAAAAGCCCCCGGGGACATCAACGGCGATCGAGAAGCTGACGCCCGCCAGCGCAGTATCGCCGGGGAATGCAACGAGCTTCGTCAGATAATCGGTCGCTCCGAGCTCCGCCAGCTCAGTCAGGAGAGGAATCGGCGGAGCATCCGGTCCCGGCGGCAATCGCCAGCGGGCAAATTGCAGGTTATTCTCCAAGAGATAGGAGATGGGAGAGCGCCGGAACAATTCCTGACCCGCCTCATCATACCCTTGAACCTCGGTCGAGAAGCCGGAAGAGCGATACCAGGCAACCGAAAATCCCCGTTGCAGGGGGTCGATCGACGGCATCGCGATCGAGGCACGGAGGATCGGATATCCGAGATCCGTCAGCCGTTCCGCAACACCTTGCAAAATGGTCTCGATCGTATCCGTCGATAGTCCTTCGGCGATGATCCAATCGATCAGGTCCTGCAAGCGAGGCATGGTCACATCCTTTGGTCCCCGAATTTGTGGAGGTTTGTCCTTCTACTCCAATTTCGTCGTTGGTCCATTGGCCGTGTCATTCCCAGGCAAGGATGGCGCCGTTGCAAAAAATTCGACACTCACGTCGATTGAGGTAAGATGCATGGAACAAAATTGCCGCAGCCGCGTCATACTTCTCTTGGACACCCAAGAGCCTGTTATCGCCCTAACAAGAAGCACAACCCACTTCGAGGAAGGAAAGGAATCTGTCTATGACCGTACGGACTGTTGATGTTGTGCCGCATGACGATCACGTGGTTACGGCCAAAGAGGCCCTGGAGGGACTTTATCTCAGGCTCGAAATGGAGGCAGAGGTTCGGCTCGTCGCCGCGGCGTTGCGTGCCGGCTGGACGGCAGACGAAGCGCTTGACGCAATCGACCAGCTCCGTGCCGACGATACGAAGCATTGAGGCTTGCTGCGCAGAACATCGCTGGCCGCGGCCGCGAAAATCGGCAGCCGCGGCTTATCGGCGTGCCTAGACGGCCACCAGATGCCCCGGTGATATCTCACGGTATTCAAGCGGCTTGATCTTGTAATCGACAGGCCGGATTGGGCTCTTGATCTCGTCATTGGCGACAATCCGCTTTTCGCGGCGGCGATCGGGATCGGGAACCGGGACGGCCGACATCAGCTTCTTGGTGTAGTCATGCTGCGGGTTGCCGAAGACGGCCGCCCGTGGGCCGATTTCGACGATTTCGCCGAGATACATGACGGCAACGCGATGGCTGACGCGCTCGACGACCGCCATATCGTGCGAAATGAACAGGAAGGCGAGGTTCAGGCTCTGCTGCAGATCGAGCATCAGGTTGATGACCTGCGCCTTGATCGACACGTCGAGTGCGGAAACGCTTTCATCTGCCACGATGACTTTCGGTTCCAATGCAAGCGCACGTGCAATGCAGATACGCTGACGCTGGCCGCCGGAGAATTCATGCGGGAAGCGCGAGGCCATGTCGGGCGTCAGGCCGACCTTGGTAAGGAGGTCCGCGACGCGCTCCTTCGCCTGCTTGCCGGTCCCCATCCTGTGCTCCAGATAGGGCTCGGCAATGGCATCGCCGACGCGGATGCGCGGATTGAGGCTGGCGAAGGGATCCTGGAAGATCATTTGCACGGTCTTACGCATCTCGCGCATACCCGCCTTGTCGAGCGCCAGCACATCCTTGCCATCGGCAATGACGGAACCGCTCTGCGCCTCGATCAACCGCATGATCGCACGCCCGGTTGTCGATTTGCCGCAGCCGGACTCACCGACGAGCGACAGCGTCTCGCCAGCATGGAGATCAAAGGACACGTTCTCGACCGCATGGACACGACCGGTCAACTTGCCGAACAGGCCGGAATGAATGTCGAAGCGCTTGGTGAGGTTCTTGACCTCCAACACGGGACGGGATGCCGCGGCAACCGTGTCGGCCGTCTCGACCGGACTGTTCGATTCCCCGGTCGCCGTATTGACCACGGGAAAGCGCAATGGCCGCTCGTAACCCTGCATGGAACCGAGAACCGGCACGGCCGACAGCAGGGCGCGGGTGTAGGGATGCTTGCCGCGATGGAAGATATCCGCCGTTGCTCCCGTCTCTACCTGCTCGCCGCGATACATGACGACGGTGCGGTCGGCGATCTCGGCCACGACGCCCATGTCATGGGTGATGAACAGGACCGACGTGCCCTCTTCCTCCTGCAGCATCTTGATCAGATCGAGGATCTGGCCCTGGATCGTTACGTCGAGCGCCGTCGTCGGCTCGTCCGCTATCAAAAGCTTCGGCCGTGAGGCGAGCGCCATGGCAATCATAACGCGCTGGCGCATGCCGCCGGAGAAGCGATGAGGATATTCATCAAAGCGGGAGGCGGCCGAGGGGATCCGCACCTTTTCGAGCAGGCGGATCGTCTCGGCCCGGGCTTCGGTCTTCGACATCGACCTGTGGCAGAGCAAGGCCTCGGAAATCTGGTCGCCGATCGTGAAGAGCGGATTGAGGCTCGTCATCGGCTCCTGGAAGATCATCGCGACGTCGTTGCCACGGACCTTGCGCATCTGATCTTCGGCCAAGCCGAGAAGATCACGGCCGCCGAGCATGATCTTGCCTTCGATGCGGCTCGAATCCGCCTGCAACAGACGCATGATCGACAGCGAGGTTACACTCTTGCCGGAGCCGCTTTCACCGACGATGGCGACCGTCTCGCCCGGTGCTACGTCGAAGGAGACATTGCAAACGACAGGCTTCCAGGCGCCATCGACCAGAAACGATGTCGTCAGATTCCGGACGGCGAGAACCGGCTCCGCCGTTGTGATGGATTGTGCCTGGATGCCTGTCATGATCGCTTCCTCAACTTTCCCGGAACGTCCAGATCAATCCGGCCACTTCAGCACACCGTCGAAGCGGCGCTTGCTGCGGTTTTCAAACGGCGTTGCGATGATCTCGTTGGAGGCGCGCGCCTTGTCGAGTTCTTCGGCCAGACGGCTTGCGACGATCTTCTCTTGACCCGGATGCAGGTTGCAGGGATCGAGATAGAAGTAGCGGTGCTCGACTTCATGGTCGCGCACGATGATCGGCGGAGAACCGCGGCCGAGCGCATCGGCGAGATCCCAGGCGGTGATGTGCGCTTCATCGGTGTCGATGATCACGCGCATGCGATCGAGTGGGTTGTTGGTCGGGTCCGGCTCGATCAAAGCGGTCACGCCGGGGCGCCCGTCCAGCGTCTGTTTCCACAGATTGAGATAGTTCGTCTCACGCTCGCGAATGCCGGCATGGTCGCGCTTTTCCCAGGCCTCCAGCGCCGCCATGACGCCGAAGATGCTTTCCTTGCCGACTTTCATGCCGCGGCCGATGCCCATGTTTTGCAGGAAGGCATTGCGCACCAGTTCCTTCTTGCCGGCGACGATGCCCGAGGTCGGACCGCCCAGGAACTTGTGTCCGGAATAGAGCGCCACATCGGCGCCCTGCTCCAAGAAGATCTTCAGATCATATTCCGAAGCAGCATCGACGATGACGGGGACGCCCCTGGCATGGGCGATCTCGACAAATTCCTTGAGGTTCAGAAGGCCGTAATCGACGACATGGTGCGATACGACATAGATGGCCGCGGCCGTCTTTTCGGTAATCGCATGCTCCATGTGGAAGCGGTGCGTAGAGGTCGCCTGACCGACCAGCACCACCTTGCCGCCAGCAAGGCGGATCGCCTGATCGACCGGCGCACCGTAGCTGACGACGTGGCCCATCTGGACGAGAACCTCGTTCTTTTCCGGGACGATATCCGGCAGCTTTTCGATGGCGAGGAGATTGTTTCCGGTGATCGCGCCGGCCACAGCAAGCGAAATCCCAGCGGAACAGGATGCAGTCACAAAGCCGGCTTCGCCGCCCGTCAGCCGCGCGATGATGGCGCTCGCCTTGCGCTGCAGATCGTTGATCTCGACAAACTGCGGCAGGATCGACGACATGGCAGCAACGGCTTCGGGAACGACGATCGATGCGCCGAGGCTCGTCATGGTGCCGGAAACGTTGATGACCGGGCGAAGACCGATCGATGTGCGGATGTCCTCAGACATGGGTGTCTCCAATTTCAATCTGTTGGGCCGAAACGATCACCGCATCCTCATTAATCCCTGAGCGCGACAATGGCTTCGATCTCGACGGTGATGTTTCCTGGTAGTGAACCGAAGCCGACGGCCGAGCGGGCATGAGGTCCGACCTCTTCGCCGAACACGTCGATCAAGAGATCCGAGCAGCCGTTGATGACGGCGGGATGATCGAGGAAATCCGGCACGGCATTGACCATGCCGAGCAGCTTGACGACACGCTTGACGCGGGAAAGATCGCCGATCGCCTCATGCATGACGGAAAGTAGATTGATGCCGGTCATCCGGGCGTGGCGGTAGGCGGCCTCGACGTCGACCTCGGCACCAACCTTGCCGACATGCATGAATCCATCAGCCTCGCGCGGCCCCTGCCCCGACAGGTAGAGCATGTTACCCTCCTGCACATGGGTGACGAAATTGGCAATCGGCGGCGGCGAGGCCGGAAGCGTAATGCCAAGCGCAGCAAGCCGCTCATAGGGCGACATGCTGATGGTGCCGGCGGTAGCGGGAGACTGGTTCACGCAAACTCCTGTCATGCGATTTCTTTTATGCTCTGCTTATCGGTAAGAATAACCGTGGCTGTGGCGCACCAGCTTGCGGGCGCGTGGCACATAACGGCTGGAGGTGAAGGCCTCGTTGCCGATCACCGCATGACGCGGCTCGAAGAGCTTCTTCAGCACCGAGACGTCGCCATTGGAATCGGTCGCCTCCAGATCGGAATCGACGAGATCGAAGACCGTGAACTCAGCCTGTGCGCCGACGGATAGACGGTCGTCCATCGACAGCTTGATGACCGAGGCCGGTGCATGGGTGACGGCATCGATCACCTTGTCGAAGGGCATGCCGACCGAGAGCAGCTTCGACATGGTCGTTGCCAGATCCCAGACCGGGAAGTTCATCGAATGGCCATGCAGGTCGGTGGAAATCGAGAAGGGCAGCAGGCCGCGGGCGATTGCCGCTTCCGCCACCTTGAAGGAAAAGGAGGCGCCGCCATGGCCGATGTCGAGACGGATGCCTTCGGATGCACAGCGTTCGGCGAGATTGAAGAGATCTTCGTCCTCCATGATGCTCGAACCCGCCTTGCCGTTGAAGCAATGGGTGACGACATCGCCGGGACCGAGGATTTCCAGCACCTCGTCATAAAGTGCCGGCGGTTCGCCGACATGCACCATCATCGGCACTTTGAGGATCTTGGCGATCTTCTTGCCGAGCTTGACGGGGGTGACGCCCCAGGAGCCGGTGATCACGTGGCTGGCGCGCACCTTGATGCCGACGATATGCTCGCTGTTTTCTGCATAACATTCGAGGATGCGGTCGAGGTCGATATCCCTGATGTCACGCAGTTCGGCGACACGGTTGCAGGCCACCAGGCCGATGGAACCGAGATTGAGGAAAGCTTTGATGCGCTCCTTCGACGGCTCGATGATATATTCACGGAAGCCGTGGAAGTTGGCTTCACCGGCAGAGCCGGCATCGACCAGCGTCGTCACGCCCCGTTGAAGACCACATTCTGACGGGCGGATCGAGATATCGGTGCCGCCATGCCAGATATGCACATGCAGGTCGATCCAGCCGGGCGAGACGAAGGCGCCATTGCCGTCTATTCGGGCTACGTCGTCAGCAACCGAAAGCTGCGGACCGAGCCTGGCGATCTTGCCATCGGCACCCACAAGGATATCAATCGCCCCATCAGGCGTGCCAGCACCGAAGCCGACAGGCTTCACATTGGTGAGGAGGAGCGGCTTGCCCGCCGTTTCACCGGTCATTCAAAGGTCCTTTCGAAGTTTGGGATCGAGCATGTCACGCAGACCGTCACCGACCATCTGCAGCGAAAGCACGGAAAGAATGATAGCGACACCTGGAAACAGCGTCATCCAGTCGGCCTGGCCGATATATTGGCGACCGGCGGCAATCATAGTGCCCCAGGTCGGGATTTCCGGGCTGACGCCGAGGCCGAGGAAAGACAGGCCGGCCTCGGCGAGCATCGCGCTCGCAAAGAGGAACGTCGCCTGCACCAGGATCGGCGAGAGCAGGTTCCTCAGCACATGACGCGTCATGATATGGAAGGTCGAAATGCCAAGCGCTTGAGCCGCCTCGACATAGGGCAGTTCACGGATCACGAGAGTCGAGGCCCGAACGATGCGGGCAAGACGTGGCGCATAGACGATCGACAGCGCAATGATGACTGTCGTCAGCGACGGGCCAAGAGCCGCGACAAGTGCGATCGCCAGCAGAATGTCGGGGAAAGCCATCATTGCGTCGATCAGCCGGGCAATCGGCGTATCGAGGTTCTTGAAAAAGCCGGCAAGCAGGCCGAGCGTGATACCGATCACAGCCGACAGTGCCACGACCGCAGCTCCGACCAGCAGTGACAGGCGACCGGCAAAGATGGTGCGCGACAGCACGTCCCGGCCAAACTCATCCGTACCGAAGAAGTAGGTTCCGCTCGGCGGCTTCAGCCGGTTGACGATCGAAAGCTTCGACGGCGAATAGGGAGCAACCCATGGCGCGAGGACCGCCAGCAGCACGAAAATCACAAGGACGAGGACGCCGATAGCGACGGTCTTGCGCTTCAGGAAGCGGCTCAGGAATTTGCGGCCTTCGCTTTCGGCCGGTTTGATCGCGATATCCGTCATCAGTAGCGCACCCTCGGATCAACGAGCAGATAGAGCATGTCGATCGCAAAATTGATCAGCACGTAGAGCGCTGCAATCACCAGAAGCGCCCCTTGAATGACCGGGTAGTCGCGGCGCAGAACGGCTGATACGACGAGATTGCCGACGCCCGGCAGACCGAAGACAGTCTCGGTAACGACTGCACCTGGGATCAGCACGGCAGCAGTCAGACCGAGAACCGTGAGGATCGGTATCAGTGCATTTTTCAGGGCATGTTTGAGGATTACCCGGCGCTCGATCAGGCCCTTGGCCCGAGCGGTCCGGATATAATCGTCGCCGAGAACATCGAGCATCGAGGCGCGCGTAAAGCGCAGGATGAGCGCTGAGGAGACGATGCCGAGCGCGAAGGCAGGCAGCGTCAGGTGGTACATGCGCTCGAGAAAGGTCGAACCCGGTCCGCCATATCCTGACACCGGGAAAAGGCCAAAGCGCACGGCAAAGACCTGCATGAGAATGAGACCGAGCCAGAAACTCGGAATGCTTGCTGCAAACATCGCAAGCGTCGTTGCCGCCTGGTCGACGAAGGAGCCACGACGGTAGGCGGCATAGATGCCGATCGGCAGCGCGATGAGGCTGGCGATGACCAGCGAGAAAATCGTCAGGAAGAAAGTCGGTTCGGCGCGATCGAGCAATGCCGAGGTCACCGGCATGTTCAGGAAGATCGACTGTCCGAGATCACCCTTCAGCAACTGGCTGATATAATAGAGATATTGCACGCCGATGGACCGGTCGAGACCAAGGCTGGCGCGCAGATCGGCAATATCCTGCGGCGTCGCATCTGGGCCGAGCATGACGGCTGCCGGATCGCCGGGTGTGACGCGCACGATGACGAAGACGATCGTGACGACGAGGAACATCACGACGATCATGCCAAGCAGGCGCTGGAGAATGTAACGTATCATGAAGTCTATCCCGGTACCGGGGCGGGCACAATGGAAGAAGGATACCGATGCGGGCGCACCGGTATCCCGCAATGGAGCGTTACTTCTTGATGGACGCGTTCCAGAAGTACGGCCACGGAGCCGGATCGACGCCTTCAAGCTTGGTCGACTTGGCCGAGACGGCATTGAAATCGCCGATCTTCATGTAGGGCAACTCGTCATACATGGCCTTTTGAACGTCGGCCCACAGTGCAATGCGCTTCTGTGGATCGACCTCGGACGTGAAGGCATCGACGACGGTCTTGCGTGCCGGTGTATCCCACCAGCCGGGCGAGCTCGGAGACAGAGAACCGATCAACGCCGGTTCTGGCAGGAAGGGGCTGTGGGTGATGTAGATATCCCAGAGCTTCGGATCGGTGCGGCGCTGCGTCAGCGTTGCCCAGTCGACGACCTGCAGGTCGACGGCAAAGCCGGCTGTCTTCAGGTATTCGGCGGCGACCTGCGCCATCTTGTAGTGGAATTCGTACTGGCGGCTGGTCAGAATGCGGATCGGCTCGCCATTGTAGCCGGCCTTCTTGGCCGCTTCGGCGGCGCCTTCGGGGTCCGCGACATTATAATTGCCTTCGACACCTGCGTTGGTATTCCAGACGTACGGCTTGGGATAGATGTCGCCGTCGAGCGTGTAGAAATCCGTGCTGCCGAAAGCGGCGGCGAGCATGTCTTCCATGCTGAGTGCCTGGCGGATGGCCTTGCGGACCTCGACGTTCTTGGCAAGGCCTTCCTTCGTATTGAAGACAAAGACCGGATAGCCGAAAGGCTTCAGGATAACCGGCTGCGATGCGCTCGAAGCTTTCAGCTTGTCGAAGGATTCAACCGGGATCGAGTCGACGTAATCATACTGGCCGGAAACGGCAGCCTCGACGCGCGTGTTCGGATCTGGAACCGGCACGAAGCGGATTTCGTCGAGATATTGGTGGCGGGCACCGCCATAACCGTCGCTCTCACCTTCGCGCGACTTGTAGCCGTCGAAACGGACGAGCTGGATGTATTGGTCCGCCTTGCGTTCCTTCAGCATATAAGGGCCGGTGCCGATGAATTCCTTCATCGGTTCATCCTGCTTCTCGGACGGGATGATGATGGCGGCGGAGTTGTTGAAGGCGAGCAACGAGGTCAGCGGCGCATAGGGCTGCTTCAGCGCGATCTTCACCGTTGCCGGATCGACTGATGTAATGGAGTCGATAAAGCCTGCAACCTGCTTGCCGCGCGAGGCGATCTTCATCCAGCGGTTCAGCGAGGCAACGACGTCTTCCGAGGTCATGTCGGAGTTGTCGTGGAACTTGATGCCGGTGCGAAGCTTGATCGTATAGGTCTTACCATCCGCGCTGATCTCCGGCAGGCTTTCAGCCAGAAGCGGCGTGACGTTCCAGTTTTTGTCGAACGTGTAGAGCGTTTCGAAAATGTGCTGCGTGACGATACCGACGAGGTCGGCGGTAGAGGACATCGGATCAAGCGTCGGCGGCTCGCCGATCGTCGCGACGTTGATCACGCCGCCCTTTTCCTGAGCCATCAGGGTTGTCGGCAAAGCGACCAGCGCAGTGCCGAGAAGGAATGCGACAAAAGTCTTCATTTCATGCTCCCGGTTTAATGTTCCGCAATTATGTTATATCGATTTTTATAATAGAATATCGACGGGAGTGACCTTGTCAATCGAGAAAGTCGCTTCGTCGGCGGAAAGGAGTAGACCGCGTCCCGTTGAGACGACTTCACATTTATCATTGAAAGAGGAGCCAACATCTTTGATCCAAAATCAAAGCGCGCTACTAACGGAATAGGTGGCCAATGAAGTGACAAAACGATGCGCGCCGTCTGCCAGTGTTGTCACCCTCGGAATTACTTGCCCCTGCTGCAGCGACATGAATAAGGCAAAAGTTGTGGCTCACGTCGAACATCGCTCCCCGAAAGATTCAACCATGAATTACGAGCGGCGCGGAAAGCACATCTTGGGTTTTTAATTACTCCGGCCTACTTCGGATGAGGTATATCACATCAGACTAAAGTCCGTGTTCCGCAGCGCACAAAAAGGCTAAACAGCCTTGTTGCTTGTAATCGAGGACATTGTAGGTGCGTTGAAAGCGATCCTCTAACACGGCTGACTAGATGGAGTTTCACCTCGCTAGCGCTCCGATTGCAGATCAAAGCGCGGCAACATCGAAGGCAACTTTCCTCGTTTAAGCCGTTGATCGTCGCGCCCGGCGCGGTGAAGGGCCGGAAATACCGACTGGGTAATTCTAATACAAATTTACTACAATTATTGCCATTAACGACAGATCTTAAGCCTGAATTCTTGAAAAACGCCGCAGTTATTGACGAGTTTACTTAATTACAACTACCCTAATATGAGCAAGATAAAACATGCGATCCGCAGGAGAAGTCATGAAGAAAGTGCTTGTAGCAGGCGGTGCCGGTTTTCTCGGATCACATCTGTGCGATAGACTTTTAAATCGCACGGACGTCGAAAAGCTTGTCGTCGTCGACAATCTTTGGACTGGGCTTGAGGCGAATATTTCCCATATCCGAGACCCCCGCTTCCAGTTTGTGCAATCCGATGTTGAAAACCTTCAGACGTCGGACAAATTTGACGAAGTATACCACCTTGCCTCTCCGGCCTCGCCGCCGTGGTACATGAAGGAACCCAAGAGAACCATTTCGGCAAACCTTATCGGAGCGTTCCGTCTTCTAGACCTTCTGAAAAAAGGAGGACGCTTCTGTTTCACCTCGTCCTCGGAAGTCTATGGCGACCCCCTCGTCTCGCCGCAGCCGGAGTCCTATAAGGGCCAGGTCGATTGCACCGGGCCACGCTCATCTTACGATGAAAGTAAACGCTGCACGGAGTCCTTGCTGTTCGAGATGCAGCGCACACAAGGCCTGGACGTTAAAATCGTTCGACCCTTCAACGTATACGGACCGAGGACCCGACCAGACGACGGCCGGGCCGTCTCCAATTTCGTCGCACAGGCCCTGACCGGCCGCCCCATTACGGTGTTCGGGGATGGTCTCCAATCCCGAAGCTGGGGCTATGTCGATGACATCATTGACGGCTTCGCACGTTATTTCTGGATGAACGAAACGGACTATAGAGGGCCGCTTAACGTCGGGAACGATCGGGAGATCGCAGTCCTGGAAGTGGCTCAGTATGTTTCGCGCCTGATGGGCGGCATTCCGATCGTCTTCGAGCCGTCACCGCCGCACGATCCAACAAACAGACGGCCAGATCTGGCGAATGCAAACTACGTGATGCCCGAATGGTCGTGCACGATTAGCTATGAGGAAGGCGTTGCAAAGACTCTCGACTGGTTCAGGCAGGACATGAAAGTCACTGCGGCGGAGGTGGCCGAGGCGGGCTCCCGCCGGTTGGCCAAGGCAGGACGCTAAACAGTCCCGGCATCTGGTGCAGAGTGTAACAATGAGCGACGTCATCCCGCGTGACATGAAAGACAATGTCTTTCCTGTGCCTATCCGATATCTGGATCTTTCGGATGACGTCGGTGCCAATGCCCCGGCCATTGACACCGGGCTCGTCGTCTTCGTATCCGAAGGCCTTCCCGTCGGTCAGGTCTATATCGAGGGGTCAGAAAACCCGGCCGCGTTGGCGGCGCGCGCCGTGTTGCCAGAAACCGTTGAACACGCTCGGAATGTGATGCAGGTGCCGATCAGGAACCGCGACGTCACCCTCCTGATCTGCACCAAGGATCGGCCGGACGAACTGGCCAGATGTCTGGCATCGATCCCCAAGCAGTCTCTATCACCGGCTGCGGTCATCGTCGTCGACAACGCCTCAACCGGCGATAGCACGCGCCGCGTCGTGGAGGCGGCCGGCGCGACCTATGTGCGCGAGAACAGGATCGGGCTGGATTACGCCCGCAATGCCGCCGTGCGCGCGGCAAAGACCGAGTTCGTGGCGTTCACCGATGACGACGTGGTCCTGCATGAACGCTGGTTGGAAAACCTGATGAAGGCCTTCGATCGACCCGAAATCGGATGCGTCACCGGCCTTGTCCTTCCCGGCGAGCTTTCCACGCCCGCGCAGTTGATATTCGAAACCCATTGGGGATTTGGCAGGGGGTATATGCGCCAGGATTTCGGCCAGGACTTCTATCGCCAAAGCGCACCATACGGGGCGCCTGCCTGGTTGATTGGCGCGGGCGCAAGCCAGGCATTCCGCCGCCAGGTATTCGACGATATCGGATTGTTCGACGTGCGGCTGGATATGGGTGCGGCCGGGTGTTCAGGCGATTCCGAATTCTGGAATCGCCTTCTCCACCACGGTGGTACCTGTCGCTACGAGCCGACGGCAGTTTCCTGGCATTTCCATCGCAAGGAGATGAAGGGGCTCGCCAAGCAGATCCGCCAATATATGAGCGGTCATGTGGCAGCCCTGCTGGTCCAGTACCAGAACACCGGAAACCGGGGCAATCTGCGGCGCATCCTGGTCGCGTTGCCGCGATATTATCTCCAGAGGTTGAAGAAACGGCTGCCCAAGGGAGCGACCTCTGACACCTTCTTTCTCAAGGAGGAAATACTGGGGTGCCTGAACGGCGCCTGGTATCTCCTTCGCCGCTGGAAGAAGCCAGCATGGTAACCGCATCGAAGCCGGACATATCGTTCCTCATCCCCGCCTATAACGCGGCAGAAACTCTGGCCGATTGCCTGCGCAGCCTGCAAAAACAGTCGGCGTCGAACTGGCAGGCGGTAGTCGTCGATGACGGTTCGAAAGACGATACCTGGAATGTGCTCGAAGGTTTTGCGAAAGCGGACAGCCGGATTCTGATCCATCGCCAGGCGAATGCCGGCGCATCCGCAGCGCGTAACACAGCCGCGGGGTTTGCGACCGCCCCTTTTCTTTGCATGCTCGATGCGGATGACTGGCTGGACCCTGTTTTTATCGAAAGCATGCTGCCGGTCGCCGCTAATGGTGCTCAGCCGGTGATTGCCTGCTGCAGCTATCGCCGCGTCACGCCGGATGGGCGGATGCTGGAGATTGAAACGCCCCCCAATCTGGCCGGCGATCGAGCAAAGCGGGAATTCTCGTCATTTTGCGCCCTGGCCATTCATACGGTGGTTTTTCCCAAGGACCTTTTCGTCCGGCTTGGCGGCATGGATGCCGAGTTGCAGACCTGCGAGGACTGGGATCTCTGGCTTCGCATGGCGTTTGCAGGGGCTGCATTCCGGAAGATCGACCAGTGCCTTGCCTTCTATCGCATGAAGGCCGGCTCTCTCTCGGGAGATCCGCAAAAAATGGTAAGGGACGCGGTCCGTGTTACCACCAGGGCGCAAGCCCTGGGCATGGAAGGGAAACAGTCGGCGGACGATAAGGATGCGCGGTGGACGGCGCCGGCTCTCGGGCAATTGCGGATGCTTGCCTGGGCCGCTTCGGCCAACCTGTGCGTGGGGGCCGATCTGGCCGCGCTTGCAGAGCTTCTTCCGGAATTGCCCGACGCCTCGGGTTATGAAGGCTTCCTCGCCTCGGTGATACTGCATGGATTGCAAACAGGTCTGGCAGTTGCGAATGCCGCCGATCTCGTCGATCTGCAGGAACGCTGGAAACCAGCATTCCTCGACATTGTTCAATTGCTCGAACAGCACTCGCTGCCCGGGACCGGGCGTCGGCTGGAAGAGCTCATTATCTGGTCAATCTCCGCGGCCGACATGTCCCGCTCCTTCGTGCTTGGCCATCTGCAGGTGGCTGCCGTCGATGTCAGCAAACTGATCTCTATTGCCAAGGCAGACGGGGCCGATACGCTGTTGCTGCACGTCTTTTCCGGAGGGCGACATGTCGGATCCTATGTCGGCCCCCTGTGGGGGAACCTCTCCGTCCGCGCTCAACTCAGGCTCATCATCGATGAACTGGGGGCAGGAAAGTGCTTGCCCACGCCTTTGACCTTTTCCTATGCCCGCTTCTGGGCAGCCGAAGCCATTCGCAACACCAGGATTTTAGGCAAAATCGTCCGTCAGCGGCGGGGGCGACGGCGGCAGCTCGGACAGCTTTCCTACGCGATACGTCGGAATGCGTTCGTCAAGTCCGCGACGAAGGGAGTTGGGGACAATGACGCGCGCTTGTTGGAGGTGGAATCCCGTTCCGAGCGGCGATTCACCGGACCGGTTGGTGAGACGAGCGACGCCTCTCCCGAAACGGAAGGCAAGCAAACGGCTCTGCCGGAAGCAGCGACGAAAGAGGAATATTGGGAACGTGTTTTCGAACGCCCGGATCCGTGGAATTACCTCTCTGTCTACGAACAGGTCAAATACGAGCAGACGCTGAGCCTTATTCCCAACGGTATAGAAAGAGCGCTCGAGCTCGCCTGTGCGGAAGGAATTTTCACGGCAAAGCTTGCACAGAGGGTCGGCTTCCTGACGGCCACGGATATTTCCCGCCGCGCCATTGAAAGGGCATCCGAGAGATGTCGGGACTGCCCGAACGCGGAGTTTCGCGTCCTGGATTTCGTCGGGAGCGAACTTCCGCCCGAGCAGGATCTGATCGTCTGTTCGGAGGTCCTGTACTACATGGACGACGAGAAGATCCTGGAACAGGTATGCCGGAAGATCGCGACGGCCTTGAAACCGGACGGTTGCCTTGTCACGGCGCATGCCCATATCCGTCGCGACGAACCCGACAGAACCGGTTTCGACTGGAATAATCCGTTTGGCGTGGGCACGATCAAGAAGGTTCTGTCGAACCTGCCTGATCTTGTGCTGGAAGAAACGATCGAGACCGAGCTTTACGCGGTCCATCGGTTCGCAAAGCGCAAGACGCCAACACCGGCCGTGCGCGTCGAACCTCACGGCGTCCCTCTCGATGCCGATGTGGCCAAGCACATCATCTGGGGGCCGGCCGGCGTCGATCGCGGAGCGGCATGGACGAACGAGATTACGACTTCGGTTCCTGTGCTCATGTATCACAGAATTGCGATCGACGGGCCGGACGCACTCAGTCGATTTCGAGTCGCGCCGGAGGTCTTTCGCAAGCAGATGCAGTTCCTCCGGCGGCAGGGCTATTATACGCTGACAGCCCAGAACCTGGCCGCGCTGCTGCGTGAGGGAAAACCCATCCAGGGACGTCCCGTCGTCCTGACCTTTGACGACGCCTATCTCGACTTTCTCACCGACGCCTTCCCCATTCTGGCTGAGAACGGGTTCGGCGCAGACGTCTTCGTGGTAACGGACAAGGTCGGCGGCCGGTCGGATTGGGATGCCGCCTACGGGGAGCCGGCCCCGCTGATGTCCTGGGCCGACATCAGGATCCTGCAGCAGCAGGGGATCTGCTTCGGATCCCATTTGGCGTCTCACAGGCCGGCAAGTTCACTCGACAACGCTACATTGCTGGGCGAAGCGGCTCTGTCGCGCGATGTGCTCGAAAGCCGGCTGGGCGAAGCTGTGACGTCCATCGCCCTTCCCTTCGGCTCTAGCGATTTCCGCGTCCCTGGCATTCTTGCTCACGTCGGTTACGAGATCGGCTTTTCGACAAGGCCCTCAAGGGCGAGCTCTGCCGACCATGCGCTTTCCCTGCCACGCCTTGAAGTTCGCGGCGACCTACCGCTCAAGGCCTTTGCCGAGCTGATGGGCCGGCCCGATGCGTTCATTGGATAGCAAGCAATGAGCGCCGATTTCCTCCCTTTAGTCACGGTCGTCATTCCGGCCTACAATGCCGAGAAAACCCTTATTGAAACGCTTCTGAGCGTATCGAACCAGACCTATGAATGCCTCGAGATCCTCGTGGTGGACGATGGTGCACAGGACAAAACCTACGAACTGGCAAGCGAATATCGCCTCAAAGATCCGCGTGTCAAAATCCTGCGACAGGAAAATGGCGGCGTGGCACGTGCCCGCAACCACGGAATCCACGAAGCGACCGGAAGCTACATCGCGCCGATCGATGCCGATGATCTCTGGCACCCACGCAAGATCGAATTGCAAGTCCAAGCTTTGGCAAACTTACCCGAAGGACGAGGGGTCGCCTACAACTGGTATGCGGCAATCGACGTTGATGATGTGATTTTCAGCCATTCGAGACCTGTGCTGTACAAAGGCAACGTCTTTGAAATCATGGCTCGGGAAAACTTTATCGGCAACGGCAGCACGCCGCTCATGCCTCGCGCGGATGTTCTGGCATGCGGTGGCTATGATCCGGCGTTGCGTGATCAAAAGGCCGAGGGATGCGAAGATCTGAAGCTTTATCTCGCACTTGCCGAAAGGCTGCCTTTTGCTGTGGTTCCTGGTTTTCTGACCGGATACCGGTTCACGCAGGGAAACATGTCGAGCAACGCCTACCGCATGCTGAAATCTCATACCCTGGTGATGGCAGAGGTCAGGAAACGCTATCCGCGCCTTGCCGCCGCTGCCACCACGGCGGAATTCGATACGGCACGGTGGTATCTCAACAAAGCGATTTCCAGCGCAGACCAAGATCAGATCAGGAAACTGGCGCCGATGATTGCCGGACGGTTCCCTATGAGACTCGCCGTCCATGGCGCTCGCCTCGTCTGGCATGCGGCCAAAAGTCGAGCGCGGCGACTGGCAAATCGATCGCCAAGGCGTCCAATACCATCTGCCCCGCCGATACGAGACGGAGCGATAAGGATCGCATTTCCCGAAAGCGGCACATTGTTCCCTGATGGTTTTGAGGCAGCTGCTATCGGTCAGGCTGGCGAGCCCATCAAGCCGCACGCCGGTGATGCATGACGACGATGCGAAAATCCGTTTCCGGCAAGCCAACAGGTGCCTTCAACCTGGTCATCGCGGCCCGTTTCCGAGAGCTTCTGCAACTCGTTCCGGGACTCCGGATGAAGACCTTAGTGATGATCGCAGTTGGCATCCTGAGCGGTCTGATGGAAATGGTCGGGATCACCTTTCTTGTCAGCCTCATTTTTCTCCTCGGCCAGCAGGGTTCTGCTTCCGGCACAGCTGTCGGCTGGCTTCCCGCATTTTTCGGTGATTTCGATACCGCAATCTCGAAGCCGATGCTGGTCACCATCCTCATCTGCGCGATCGTCCTCAGGATCGCGCTGGGCTTTGCCAACTCCATCATTGCAAGCACTGTCAGCCATCAGATCAGCGATCGCATCCGGCGCCGTCTCTATTCAAAAATCCTGGCGATCCCATTCCAGCGCTTTCAGCGTTACGAGCGCAGCGACATCATGAACGTGATCGCCACTGAATCCTATGCCGTCGCTTCGGCTCATGCGAGCCTTGTTCGCCTCGGGATCAGTCTCGGCACCATCGTTATCTTCGGCGCCGGAATGCTTGTCATGGCATGGCCGATCGCGTTGCTCGGACTTGTCTTCGGCGTTGTCCACAATCTGACGCTCGGTCTGTTTGCCAATGCCTATCGGCGTATCGGCGAGACCGCCCTTTCGGCGGTGGAGGACTTGACGCAATTGACCTGGACCACGCTTCAGGCCTTGAAGGCGGTGAAAAGCTTCGGCCTGGAAAAACGCCATGAGAGCATTTTCAATGCCCTTTCCAAAGATGTCGGGCAAGCCTGGTCCCGTTCCGACCGTTTGGGCGCGGCAACGTCGCTGTTGAGCGAGGCGCTGACATTCGGCGTGATCCTGACGATCATCCTGTCTTCACAGTTTCTCCCCGTGGATTTCCGCGCAGCATTGTCGGCCACCGTCCTTCTCTACAGGCTTCAGCCGCATATCAAGGACTTCGACTCGCAGATCCTTGGCCTCCATGCCCTGGAGGCCTCCTTGCAGAACGTTCTTACGATAATTTCCGAAGCGGACGATGCGCGACAAGCCTCCGACCGAGAAGAGCTGCGACATCTGCAAGGTGAGATCGTTTTCCACGATGTTTCCTTCTCTTATGAAGGCAGCAGCGTTCCGGCCATCAGCCACGTCAGCTTCTCCATCAGAACAGGAGAGACGACCGCGCTGACAGGGCCAAGCGGCTCCGGCAAGACAACCATCCTCAATATGCTTCTCGACCTCATCCAGCCGACGGAGGGTCGCATCACCCTCGACGGCAAGGATCTTTCGACCATCGAACGATCAAGCTGGTTGCGGCAGCTTTCAGTCTCAGGCCAGGATGTCGAACTGATGGAGGGCACGGTTCTCGACAATATCCGCTTCCGTCGCGAGATCTCCGAAGCTGCTGTCCGCTGGGCCGCCGATATGGCCTGCGCGACTGAGTTTATCGAGAAACTACCCTACGGCTTCGACGAGTGGCTGGGCGATGAGGCGATAAGGCTTTCGGGCGGCCAACGGCAGCGCATTGGCCTGGCGCGGGCGCTTGCCGGCCGGCCTGAGATACTGCTCCTGGACGAAGCGACAAATGCGCTCGACGAGGCGACGGAAGCGCGGGTGCTTTCTCTCCTGCTTAAGGAATATCAGGGCCGAACGCTGATTATCGTCAGCCACCGACCGTCCGTCGCCAGCCTGATGAAGCATCAAATCTGCCTCGTCCCGGCTTTGGCATAAGGAAGAGGCGATGGATCGAGGAGACGCTTTTTATTCCACCCTGCCGCTGGTTTCCGTGGTCATTCCGGCCTTCAATGCTTCGACATATATCGAGCGCACGCTTCGATCCGCTGCGCGCCAGACCTATCCGGCACTGGAGATCATCGTCGTCAATGACGGGTCCACTGACGACACGGCAAAACTGGTCGAGCAAATAGCGATGACGGATTCACGGATCCGCCTCCTGTCCACCCCAAACCTCGGTGTAGCTGCCGCAAGGAATACCGGAATCGAGGCATCGTCAGGTCGATTTGTGGCATTCCTTGACGCGGACGATCTCTGGCACCCGACGAAAATCGAGAAGCAGGTAAACGCTCTCAATCGCTTGTCCTCGCAGTGGGCTGCGGTCTACGTGCTGCATTATGTCATCAATCATGACGACGAGATCATTCGACCCGGCGGCTCCAATGTCGCACGAGGATATATCTATGCCCGACATCTGACTTTCAAATATATAAGCAATGGAAGCGCGCTTCTTGTCCGACGGGACATTGCACTCGAGATCGGTGGGTTTGATAGCTCCTACGCAGCAGCGGGTATCGGAGGCTGCGAAGATCTCGACTTCGAACTCAGGCTAGCCGCACGTTATTGCATCGAAGTCGTGCCCGAACGTCTGGTGGGATACAGAGAGTATCCGGGCAATATGTCATCCAATCACGTACGAATGGGCAAGGGTGCCTTGGAAGTCATCAGGCGCTCACTAGCCGCAAATCCGCAGCTTCCGAGATACGCAGCCAGGAGCGCTGTCGTACTCACTCAAAGATATGCATTCCGGCAGTATAGAGAAGCCAAGAGCCTGCATCTGTCACTCATGATTGCTTGGGCGATTTTTCAAAAGGATCCACGTTTCATACTTGGACTCGCATTGCAAACTAGCCGGCGCCTCATGAAGCGACGACTCACTCTCAAGACAACGGCGGCGAAGGTTGAAGATCCGCCGCAATGCAATAAACCGAGGTTCGACGAGCAGATCACCCCTTCGCATGTCAAATGCCCGGAGGGGACCGTGCGGTCACGACGTCATCTGATGCGGCTGACTGCCGTGGATATCAAGCTGAGTTCAATCTCTGAGAGAGCCGAGTGAAGAGCTCCCCCGGCGCTGAAATCACCATAAGACCACGTGACCTTTAATGCCCGTCAGGCGGCACGTCAGATCTGGACGTGACGTCCACCATGTTCTTGCGATGGAAGATGAAGAGGCCTGCGAGAACGATGATGAGCGAGCCAACGAGGATCTGCTTGTCGGGCAGTTCGCCGAAGAAAATGTAGCCAAGGACGATTGCCCAGAGCAGCAGGCTATATTGGAGCGGCGCAAGCAGGGATGCCGGCGCAAGCTTCAGCGCACGCGTGATCATCATATGCGCGCTACCCGCGACGATGCCGAGCGCCAGCATGGCGGTGAAGTCGAGTGCGGAGGCGGCGCGCCAGTTGCCAATACTCAGGATCAGACCTGTGACCAGCGCACCGACCGTCTGCCATGTGACGAGTGTGACATCGCCCGTCTGCCGCAAACGGCGACCAAGGATCAGCGTCAGCGCGAAGGAAAGGCTGCCGATCACGCCGAAGATCGATGGCCAGGACAACATGGCCGTCGAAGGCCTCAGTGCAATCACGACACCGATGAAGCCGATGATGACGGCGAGCCAGCGACGCCAGCCGATCGTCTCGCCGAGGAAGACGTGCGAAAGAGCCGCGACATAGATGGGACCGGCCATGTAAAAGGTCATGACATCGGCAAGCGGGAGATAGGCAACTGCGGCGTAGAAGAAGGCGACGTCACCCGTCGTCAGGATCACGCGCAGGATCTGCAGGGGCACACGCTCGACCTGAAACAGCGAGCGAGGTCCTTGCCTGGCGATCATCGGAGCAAGGATGAGAAAGGAACCGAACGAGCGGATCACCAGAACCTGGCCGACCGCAAAGCTCGCCACCAGCCATTTGCCCATGGCGTCATTCAGCGAAAACAGCAAATCGCCAAGCAGCATCAGAAGGACACCGAAGAGCGCTGCGTTTCCCGCGATCCGGCTGACGCGCAAATTCATGATTCGTCCCAATCGGTTAGGTTTCTTTTCTCCCATAGAACTTCATCCTGCCATCGTCGATTCCTGACTGAGGATTTTCATGACAGAACTCTAATCACTGAGAGGAATTCCGTGCTTGTCCGGCGTCGTCAATCGCGTCGATGGCGGCGACACAGCCGTTAAAGTGATATGTGAAGAGCGACCAGAACAATAGGCATCAACTGTCGCCGCGATCACATTGAAAAGACTGAACACTTCTCCCCCTTCCCCATGTGATCGTCTTGTGGCAATGGTGAGGCTTAACCTCTGTAAAGACATCATGAAAGCGATTTCAGGTACCAATCTCGAGCAGGCCAAGTCACACAACAGGCGTGTCGTGATTGAGGCGATCCGCACCAACGGTCCGCTGTCGCGCGCCGCGATCGCCCGCATTACGGCGCTGACGGCGCAGACGGTCTCAAACATCGTCGAAGAATTGCAGCGCTCGCACCTGCTCGTGCCTGCGAAAGCGCAGAAGCTTGCCCGCGGCCAGCCGATTATTCCCTATTCCATCAATCCGCATGGGGCCTATTCCATCGGGCTCGAGCTTGGCCGCCAGCGCGCCAGCGGTGTGCTGACCGATCTCTCGGGCGCCGTCTGCGCGCGCATCGAACGCCATATCGAACATCCGGATCCCGAACAGGCGATGCCGGTGCTCGGTTCAATTGTCGAGGATCTGCAGCAGGCATTTTCCTTCGATCGCGATAGGCTGCTCGGTGTCGGCATGGCCCTGCCCGGCCGTTATGCAGACGGAGGTATCACGTCACTCAGCCCGCAGAACCTACCCGGCTGGCAGGACTTCCCGGTCGGCTATGAGCTGGAACGGCGCGTGAAGGTGCCGGTGCTTGTCGAGAATGACGCAACGGCTGCGGCCATCGGCGAGCGCCTGCACGGTGTTGCCCGCGGCTTCAGCAGCTTCGTCTATCTCTTCCTTGCCGGCGGCGGCGGGATCGGCGCCGGCATGTTTCTCGACGGGCATCTCTACAAAGGCAGCCGGCACAATGCCGGCGAGATCGGCCACATCATCGTCGAGCCCCACGGCCGGCTCTGCAGCTGCGGCAAGCGAGGCTGTCTGGACCGCTACGTTTCGCCAACTGTGGCCTATGAATTCATGGGTATCGCCGATGCCGAGGAGCTTTCGCCGGATGAACTCGACGCGCTGATCGCCGGGCGTGAAGAAGGCCTCAGCGCATGGCTGGATCAGGCTGTCCAGCCCCTGCGTCAAACCATCGATTTCCTTGAGCTTGCCTTCGATCCGCAAACCATCGTACTCGGCGGCAGTATCTCGACCATCATGATGCGCGGGCTTGCGGAGCGGCTGGAGCCGCTGCACCTACCGATTGATCCGACCGGGGAAAGAACCATTCCACGCGTCATGATCGGCATGACCGGCAAGGATACTGCAATTCTTGGAGCGGCAGCCCTGCCGATCTTCTCGGAAACCAATCCCCGCTTCGACGTGTTGCAGAAGCCGATCGGCTAAGTTCCGCCTCGCTTCCCGAGGCGGAGACCAAGCTATCCCTGTCGGGCTGTAGCTAGGATTGCTGCAGCCCGTAGAGCAGCGGCATCAGCCCGGCGAGCGCCTTGAAGCGTTCCCAGGATTTTGACGATGGCTTCGTCCAGCCCGCTTCGGCAAGGGCCGAAAGACGTGGAAAGACGAGCCGGTCGAAGACGGCGCGGTCCGTCATCGGCTCGGACCAGATGCAGGCCTGAATGCCGCGCAGCTTCTGTTTCTGTGTTTCGGTCCATCCACCGACCGGATCGAACGTATAGAGTTTCTCTGCGTCCGACGTGCCGGCCCAGCTCGCACCCGGTTCGTCCCAGTCCGGCCGTAGTGCCATATCGAGATAATAGACCTGCCCTGGGCAGACGACGATCTCATAGCCGCGGTCGGCAAGCTCGGCGGAGACTTCGACATTGCGCCATGAGCAGAGGTAGCTTTTCGCCTTGTCGATGACGTCGCCATGCGCCGCCTCCTCCCAGCCGCCGGTAATGCAGCCCTTGGAAGCCAGGAAGCTCTGGATGCGCTTCAGGAATTGCGCCTGCAGGATCGCCGCGCCCGAGCCATGGATGTCGTCAGCGCCATGCGTATTGGTGATGACATTCAAGCGCTTGGCATGCGCATCGACGATATCGTCGCCGGCGAGCGTACGCAGCCGCGCGAGTGCTTCCGGCGAGCCGGACCATGCGCCGAGCGGCACCTCGTCGGCGCCGATATGAATGGTTTTGAAGGGGAAAAGCTCGATGAGTTCCGAGAAGATGGTCTCGATGACCTGATAGGTCTTTTCGCGCGCCGGATTGATGCAATTATCCGGGAAACCCTGAACCGAATAGTAGCTGCCTGCTTCCTCGGGATCGCGCAGATCCGGTATTGCCTGCAGCATGGCGTAGCAGTGCCCGGGTATATCAATCTCCGGCACGATCTCGATGCCAAGCTCCTTGGCATAAGCGACGATCTCGTGGATCACGGATTTGGTGTAGTAACCGCCGGTGCGCGCCGGACTGGAGCCGAGCAGTGGCGGCAAGGCAAGGCCATGGCCCCGCCACGCGCCGATTTCGGTCAGTGCCGGATAGGCATCGATCTCGACACGCCAGGCCTCGTCGTCGGAGAGATGCCAATGGAACCGATTGAGCTTGTTCCAGGCGAGCACCGCCATCAGCTTCCTGATTTCCGCCTCGCCATAGAACTGACGGGCGACATCGAGATGCAGACCGCGCCAGCCCATCGACGGCTCGTCGACGATCTCGCCGGAGGCCGGGAACTGGAAGGTTCGCGGATGCAGGCGCGCGCCGCGCCAGATCTGGCCGAGCGTGATCAGACCATAGAGGAAGCCGGTCCGGCTGCTCGCCTCAACGGTGATCGCCTCCCCTTTGAAGCTCAATCGATAGGCCTCGGGGCCGAAACCGTCAGCCTTCTTGAGGGTTACGGCTGCAGCGCCCTCAGCGGCCGAGCGGATAATGCCTTCGACGGCGAAGAGATGATCGACCAGCATTTTGAAGCTTTCGGCTGCAGCCTTTGCTTCCGCATCATCAGCCTGCAACGTGAAACCCGCTGGCAAAGCCTGTCTTGAGGCAACCGCCACGTAATTCGGCCAGGGAATGATCGACACCTGCACCGGCACGCTGGCCGGCACGGGAAAGATCTCGGCACCGCGCTTCAATGGCGCGTTGCTGGCGGATGAACGTGTGGGTTCGAGCGCGAGCGAAACGGTGCTTCCATCCGCAAAAGCGAGATAGCCGCTTGTTGCACCATCCGTCCAATGGCGGAACTGCCAGCTCAGCGCATGGACCGAAATCGTCCAGGTCTCGCCAATGCCGAGAACGAAGCCCTCCGGCGGCTGGAATTCGGTGAAGTTCGACAGTCTCCTGGAGACCGTAGCTCCTTCGACGCTTCCGGCAGGATCGACACGCCCCGGTCCGCTGATGCAGAGCGAGAAGCCGGAAAGCGGTTCGGCGGTCAGATTCTTGAGGTTCAGGACATAGGAAAAATCCTTGCCATCAGCTGGCGGGTTCCAAAGGGTCTCGAGCCGCAAGGCATGGTGTCGCGGTGTGGACATGGTCGTTTCTTTCTGTTCGGACTATGGAAATCAGGTCTTGAGCATGCCGGCGTAGATGCCAGGAGCGGAATCGGGGATGGGAATGGCGCCGACGGCCTTTTCGTAGAAGGCGGATGGGCCGACGTCGCCGATGATCGCATAGCCGTAGCCCATGGCCTTCAAGTCATTGAGACTGGCAAAGAGCAGCGCCCGGCCGATGCCAAGCCCGCGCAGGCTCTCGTCCACGCCGGTCGGCCCGAAGAAGTCGGGTGCGGTCGCTTCATGACAGGAAAAGCCGACGAGCTTGCCTTCGCGCGTGGCGATGAAACAAGTGGGCGGCTGGTGCGAGATCGCAACTGTCGCCTCGCTTGCCCAGGCTTTGCCGAACTGCTCGTCGATCCAGCGGACAATCAGCTTGAGTTCAGGCGGCAGTGCACGGCGGATAGTGACGCCTGCCTTTGCCATGGCATCGGGTGACTTTGTGTCCTGCGGGAGGGTCGACAGGTTGACGAGATAATCCATGGAGATGCCCTGTTAGCTCTGCGTGCCGAGCGCACGCGTGAAGTGATTGGGACCGATCTGCTCGATGACGGTGGATTCCGGGCGGCTGAGTGACCGGACGCGCTCTGCCTGTTCGAGGAAACGTGCGCTGCCGCCGGTCACGAAGGGGCGCCTGCCATCAGGCACCGCGGAGAGCAGCAGCTGGGTATAAGGATGACGCGGATTGGAGAGCACCGTTTCGGTATCACCCCATTCGACCGTCTGGCCGGCGAACATCACGACGATTTCCTCGGCCACATGTGCAGCGGTCGCGATGTCGTGGGTGATATACAGCATCGCCAGTCCATTCTCCTGCTTCACCCGGGCGAGCAGATCGAGAATGTCCTTGCGGATGGAAACATCGAGCATCGAGGTCGGCTCGTCAGCGACCAGCACGCTTGGCTCCACCGCAAGTGCCCGGGCGATATTGACGCGCTGGCGCTGGCCGCCGGAAAGTTCATGCGGAAACCTCTGCTTCGACACGGCCGGATCGAGACCGACGCTTGCCAGCAGTCCGGCAATATCCTCCTCGAGGGCTGAGCGTGATGTGTTCTGCCGGTGGAGTTGCAGCGGCCGGGAAAGATGATGGCTGACGGTAAAGGCAGGATTGAGTGACGAGAATGGATCCTGAAAGACCATCTGCACGTCCTTGCGATAAAGACGCTCATCCTTGGCCGTCTTCTGCGCTGTCAGATCATGCCCGCGAAAGAACAGCTTGCCACCCGTCGGCCTGTCGAGGCGCGCAATGATGCGGGCGCAGGTCGTCTTGCCGCAGCCTGATTCACCGACGAGCGCCAGCGCGCGGCCGGGAAACAGCGAGAAGGAAACACCCTTCAGCGCGTGCACGGGGCCGAACTGACGCCTGATCTCCTCAAGCCGTATGACGGCTCCGGCTGGGGACGGATGTGCCTCGGGCTTCATGCGAACGCTCCTGAAAGATGGGACTGGGTTGGAAGCTGGGGAATGGCGTTCCAGAGCTTACGCGTATAGTCGTGCAGCGGCGTCTGACTAACCTGGCGCACGTCGCCGACTTCGACGAGCTCGCCCTTCAGCATGATACCGATGCGTTGGCAGAGCTGCGCCATCAGATGCAGGTCGTGAGTAATGAACAGCAGCGAGAAACCGTATGTCCGCTGCAGATCGACGACCTGTTCGAGGATTTCGCGCTGCACGACGACATCAAGCGCCGTCGTCGGCTCGTCCATGATGATGAGTTCCGGCCTCAGCGCCAGGCAGATGGCGATGACGATACGCTGGCGCATGCCGCCGGAAAACTGATGCGGATAGTCGCCGATGCGCTGCGGTGGGATGCCGACGAGCCGGAACATCTCCTCGCCCCGTGCCCGCGACTCCTGCCGCGAGCAGCCGGTATGCCGGTAAAGCACGTCATGGAATTGTGCCTCGACCCGCATCAGCGGATTGAGCGAGTTCATCGCGCTCTGGAAGACCATGCCGATGCGTTTCCAGCGAATTTTCTGCAACTCGCGCTCCGGCATCTTGAGCAGATCCTGGCCGTCCATGCGGATGCTGCCGCCGCTGATCCAGGCCGGAGCCTTGGAAAGCCGCGTGATAGCATAGGCAATCGTGCTCTTGCCGCAGCCGGATTCGCCGGCCAGACCGAAGATCTCGCCCCGCCCGATATTGAACGAGACGTCCTTGACGGCGCGAAACTCACCCTTGTCGAGCAGATAGTCGACATTGAGTTTTTCGATTTCCAGGAGATTGTCGCTCATCGGCCTGCCTCCAATTGACGGTTGCGGGCACGACTGAGACGGAACCAGCGCGTCAAGGCCGGACCGGAGCGGAGCTGCGGATTGGCAATTTCGTCGAAAGTGAAGTTGAGCAGTGCGAGACCGAGCCCCGTCAGTGCAATGCCGATTGCGGGAACACCGACATCCCACCATGCGCCGACCATGATCGCCGAGGCGTTCTGGGCATTGTAGAGCATCGTGCCCCAGGTAACTTTCAGGGGATCGCCGAAGCCGAGATATTCAAGTGTCGTCTGCGCGACGATGGCGTAGATGATGCTGCCGACCAGATTGATGCCGATCAGCGGCGTCAGGTTCGGCAGGATCTCCACGAAGATGATGCGCCAGGCCGGCTCGCCGATCATTTTTGACGCAGTAACGAAATCACGATTGCGCAGCGCCATGGTTTGAGAGCGCGTCATTCGGGCGCCCCATGGCCAGGAGGTCAGCGCGATGATCGTCATGATCGTCATCGGGCCGACCGTGCCGGCAAAAGACGCGAGCAGTATCAGTAGCGGCATATTCGGGATGACCAGGACTGCATTCGTCGCAAGATCGAGCGCCGCATCCGTCTTGCCGCCGATATAACCGGCGACGAGGCCGATCGCGGTGCCGATCACCGTGATGGCAATACCGGTCGCAAAACCGACCGAAAGGGAACTGCGCGCACCCCAGACGAACTGGCGATAGACGTCGCGGCCCATTTTCGTCGTGCCGAGCACATGTTCGGCGGATGGCGGTTGGTGCGAGCGACCGACACGCGCGCCGGGCTCTCCAGGGGCTATGACGGGCGCACAAAGGGCCATTAGCCAGAGGCCGACGACGATGACGAGGCCGGCGACGGCCTTCTTCTGGCGAAGGATGGATCTCAGCGTGAAGCTCATTACACGGCATCCCGCAGTCTGGGGTCGATGAACCCGTAGATGATGTCGACGAGGAAGTTGGCGCCGAGTGTTGCGAGCGTCATCAGCAACAGCTGCCCCTGGATGACCGGATAATCGCGGGCGATGCTCGCGGTATAGAGCGTCAGACCGAGCCCCGGATAATTGAAGACAATCTCGGTGACGATCGAGCCGCCAAAGACGGCGCCGAGCATCAGCGCAAGATTCGTCAGGACCGGCAGCATGGCATTGCGCGCACCATAACCGAACATGACATTCAGATGGCTGAGCCCTTTGGCACGGGCCATCGTCACATAGTCCTCGCCGAGGATCGAGATCATCGACGAACGCATGGTCGTCTGGAATTCGCCGATCAGAAAAGGCGAGAGCGTCAGCACCGGCAGAATAGCATGCATGAAGACGCTGCCGGCAAATGTGAAGTTGAAAGCAGGATCGAGATTCGGATCATAGGCGTACCCCACCGGGAACCAGCGAAGTGAAACCCCGAACACGAAAAGCGTCGTTAGCGCGATGATCACGGGCGGCACCGAGATCATGATGACGGAGAGGGGCGAGACGATCGTGTCAAAGCGTCCGCCACGCCGCCAGGCCGAAACCGCTCCAAGCCCGACACCGATGCAGAGCGAAAAGATGATGGCGGTCACAACCAGGAAGATGGTCCAGATCGTCGAGCGACTGAGAACCTGCACGACGGTCTGGGGATAGTATTTGACCGAGACGCCAAGATCGAGGGTCGCAAGACCTTTCAGATAGTCGACGAACTGAAAGAGCATCGGTTGGTCGACAACGCCGAAGCGCGCCTTGATCGCCTCGACGGCGGCGGGCGTCGCCCGCGGGCCGAGTTGGGCGACCATGGCGTCGACGGGGGTCCCCGGCATGAGCCGGGGAAGTATGAAATTCATCACGATGGCGAACACCAGGGCGACCGCATAGACGCCAAGGCGTCGTCTGGAAACACGCATGTCCCTGCCCTCGAGGTCTTATTGGACCGGCTTCAAGCGCAGGAGATGCATCAGGCGCATCCGGTTGTTGTCGTGATCTTCCGGGTTCATGATCGGGTCCTTGTCGGTTACCCAGCCGGTGAAGCGTTTGCTGGAGAACTGGTACCAGGTCGGGCCGTTGAAGACAGGTACGACTGGGAAATCGTCGGCAACCAGAAGCTGGATGTCGTTGAAGATCTTCTTGTGATCATCATCCGACGTCGCCTTCAGATACTGATCGAAGAGCGCATCGAGCTTCGGATTCTGATAGCGCGAGGGGGCTCCGGTGACGCGCCCGGCATAGGCCGTCGAGAGGCTCTGGTAGTAGCCGCGGAATGGCGTCGCCCCATCGGCACGCGAGTTCATGACCACCTCGAAACTGCCATCGAGGATCTGCTTGCGCCATTGTTCGTATTCGGGCGTGGCGACGGATGCATTGATGCCGGCCGCGCGCAGGCCCTCAACGGCGATCTGTACGGCGTCGATCCAGTCGGTCCAGCCATTGGGAACGATGATCGGGAAGGTGATCGGCTTGCCGTTCGGGGTCGTGCGGAAACCGTCGGAACCTTTCTTGTAGCCGGCATCGTCAAGGATCTTGTTGGCCTTGTCGGTGTCAAAGCCCATGAAGGCGTCCTTCTCGCCTTCGGCCTCCTTGTTGCGCCAGCTTTCAAAGCGCGGCGGCAGGCCGGAGGCATGCTCGTTGACGACAGGATAGCCGAAGCCGGCAATGTCGACCATCGACTTGCGGTCCATGGCAAGGCTGAAGGCGTGGCGGAAGTTCAGGTCCTTGTAGGCCTCCAGATTGCCGTCATCTTTGGTCTTGAAGTTCATCTGGAAGGCGACGGTTTCGGCTGGCGGTTGCCAATAGCCGTTATGGTCGGCGTCGAGCGCAACGAAGGTCTTGTCGATTTCAGGAATGAAGGAGCCGATCCAGTCCATGTTGCCCTCGGGCAGGATGGCGAGCATCTGGTCATTGCCGGAAATCTGCGGCAGCCTCAGGCAATCGACATGCAGCGAGGCGGCATCCCAATAGTTCGGGTTGCGGCATTGCTCGTAGACCTGCGGCGTGAAACGGCGCACCTCCGTCATTGGTCCCGACCCGACCGGCTTTTCATTCTTGAAGGCGACGGGATCGGAGACATCCTTCCAGACATGTTCGGGAACGACGGCGAGATCGGCGAGCGATTCCGGGAAGTCGGAGTTCACAGCCTTGAGGTTGATCGTGACCTCGGTCGGCGACGGCGCCTCGACAGATGCCACGGTCTCGCCGAGACCGACTGTGTCGAGGGCGGCGTTCTTCAGCATCAGATCAACAGTATATTTGACGTCGGCCGATGTGAGCGGCTTGCCGTCCGACCATTTCACGCCCGGGCGCAGTTCATAGGTGATCGACTTCATGTCGTCGGAAAACTTGTAGTTCGTGGCAAGGCGCCAGACCGGCTTGCCACCGTCCTGCGCGTTGAATATGACGAGCGGCTCATAGATGAAGTCCATTGTGCTCTGCCGACGGCCGGCAAGGTCGAACGGATTGAAGTTCTGCACCCAGCTCGACTGTTCTTCGATATGCATCGTCAGCACCGCTTCCGCAGCCGAAGCAGCCGATGCACCAAACGCCATGACCGCCGTCAGGGCGGTCGCTGCCGCCCAGCCGGCACGCGCGGAAACACTGCGGCTTGCGCTCTTGTCCAGTCCCATTTTTACGTTCCCCTGTTTGTTATTTTAAGAGTCAATCAAATTGATTTAATCAAGCTAACGCAAGATTTCCGATCCGGTCAATCGGGTGGAAACCAAAAATTTCGGCTTCCAACATCTGAACCTGATTTGCTTCGGCACACGCGTTGGCGGCCAACTGAGGATGCGTCGAGAAAATAAATTGTCATACTTATTGTGCGCTGCGAAAAGCTTGGCGCAAGCGCGACCCGTCAGACTGAGTTCGTTGAAATGTCGTTATTTTGATCCGGCCTATGTTGAAGCCATGACGGCTTGTTTTTCAGCACGATCAGCCGTCCAGCATCTGCTGGGCGGCTATTCCAACGACAGTCGGGGTTCAGATCAACTTCCTAAAGTCCTACAGGAAAACCTTCGAACGGCTTGATTTCCTTAAGAACGAAGGTGGTCTGCATTTCCTTGATGCGCGGCAGGCGGCGCACAACAGAGATGGCGAAATCGGCATAGGAATCGAGATCGGGCGAGACGACCTGCAGTAGGAAATCCGAGTCTCCCGCAATGCTGTAAAAGGCAACGACCTCTTGCAGCGAGCGTAGAACGGGTCGGCGCTGATGATCGAAAGTGGCGACGACATCCTATGGGAATCCAAATTGCAGATACGTTCCTCTACTGCTCTCTTGGTCCAGGCACCTGTTGAGGGATGTCGCCCGGTCGGATGACCGGCATGTTGCCTGTGGATGGGACCGGTTCGACCAACCCGCGATCGCCAGTTGGTGGAGGCGTCAGCACGCCTTTGCACCGAGATATTTCGCTTTCCGATCTGCCATTCTCCGCCCGCCGATCCTTCTCGGATGACGACTGGCTATCCGCCTGACACTCCGGTTGCTGTTCCTTGCTGTCGGCCTGGCTCATGGCAGCCTGAGATCCGGCAACAAGCAACCAGAAGGCAAGTCCAAACAAGAGAGACTTACCGGAAAGGCGATGCATCGAAAGCCTGGTCAGGGATATTGGCCGCAAAGTCCACATTGGTGGCACTCCCCGCTCCCGAGAGGCCAAACTGCTGCGAGCGACACAGAGGTCATCGCTTCCCCTCACGAACGCGAATGCCTGGCTTGCCAATCGGCATCAGCCGAGGATCATTGATGCCTGGCCTTATGGCATCCTGCTCGCTTGACTCCTTGACCGGCGGCCCGCGCTCGACCTTGTTTTCCGGAGCATCGGGAGGTGTCTGCAAATGTTCGCGATGTTGCTTGTCGAGTTTGCTCATAAGCGCCTCCTTCTATCGGATCAATCGCGTCTCGGGCCGGGTATCCCGCGACGGCTTCTCGGACATGAACGCGGGTTGTTACCGCCAACGCCAGAGCGAGAAAGCGACAATGAACGCCATGGTGCGGACACCGTCTTGTCCCTCATATTAGGTCCAACCAGCACGGACCTCGAATGTTCCGGATAGAAACGGAGAATTGGCCCTCGGAATCTCCGCAGCCAAGCGCTATGTGGTTCCTGCATGATCATGAGAAAAGGTGAACTCGTGCAGACCGACCTCCAGAAAGACATGGCGGCTTGGTTCCAGTCGCTCGAACCTGTCGATCCCATAGAGATGATCGGACTTTGGAGAGGTGCCGGCATTCCGTCAGGACACCCACTGGACGGCGTTCTCGAGAATTTGGGATGGTTCGGCAAGCGCTTCCATCCCGACAGGCGGGCGGACCCCCTGCTCTTTCAGTGGCGTCCGGGACGGCTCGTGGCCATCGATCCGCGCTTCGCCCCTATCGGGTTGGCGATCAGGCTCGCGCCGCTGGGACGAACATCCCTTGCCCGGAACCTGTTTTCACATCTTCAGAAGGCGTTCCGCGCAAAGGGCACGACAGCCGCCCTGGAGGTTCGGACATCCGGGCAGATCGCAAGCGCTGCGATGATCTACGACGCGCAACCGATCGTCGACCACTTCAGACGAGTAGCCGATGACACCTTGGCTGGCATGATGTGCGTGCGTGATGACGAAAGACGGTTCTTCTTCAAACTCACGAAGATCGCCTCCCAGACCTAGGACGATGTTGAGAACAATAGTATGGGCGATCACGGCAGCAGTAGCGGGCAGCAGTTTTGCGGCCGACGTAGATCGTGGCGCGAGAATATTCCGGGCCTGTTCTTCATGTCACATTGTCGATGACACCAGAAGTACCTTCGGCCCCTCTCTGAAGGGTGTCGTGGGACGGCGGGCAGCGATCAAGGACGACTACGTCTACTCTCCCGCCCTGAAGAAAGCCGGCGAAGACGGGCTTGTCTGGAACGAGCATGAACTTGCGGAGTTTCTGGCAAGCCCGAGCAAAAAAATTCCGGGCACAAAGATGCGCTTCTGGGGACTCTGGAGCTTCGAAATCGACGACCTTATCGCCTTCCTGAAGGCAAATCCGTCTTAGCGTCGGCGGCCAACTGCGGCAGGCATATATGAGGTCGGTCGGCCGCCTTCTCCACGTGAAATCTCAGGACGACAGCCTCCACGATTCAAGCGCTGGCAACGCAAGACACCCTTGCTGCGAAGGATCCTCCCCCTAAACTAATTCGGGATACCGCGTCGTACCCTCGGCCGGTGCAGACCAAACTGGGAGAAAGCGATGCAAGACGCCCTCGTCGTTCGCCGCGAAACGCATCTTTCCGCGCCGCCTGCCGCAGTATTCGCCCTGCTGACGGATCCGGAAAAGATCCTGCGCTGGATGGGAACAGAAGCCGAGATCGAGGCACAGCCGGGAGGACTCTATCTCGTCAACGTGACCGGTGCGCGTTTCGCTCGCGGTTCTTTTCGCGAAGTGGTGCCGGTCCATCGCCTGGCCTATAGCTTCGGCTGGGATGGCAGCGAGGTGGTGCCGCCGGGGTCGAGCCTAGTCGAAATCGATCTGATTGAGCAGCCGGACGGAACGCTCTTGCGTTTGACGCATACCGGCTTGCCCAATGCCGAGCAATGCGCCGGCCATGCCGAGGGCTGGGCTCACTACCTTGGCCGATTGAGCACGGTTGCGGCCGGACGCGACCCGGGGCCAGATTCCTTTCATGGCAGGAAATGACCAGGCTTCTCATTTGAAGAGAAGTCGAATTCATGAGGGAGGCGACGTCTGGCTGTGGCCGCCGCCTGGCTGACATCAATTGAGCGCTATGGCATGATCGAGGCATGGATTTGCCCGCCCACCTCGCCTGGCTGATCGATGAGGCCAGCGCCTCGTCCAGCCCCGAACACTTTATAGCCGAGCTTGGCCGGCAGTTGCTTGCCGATGGTCTGCCGCTTGCGGGCGGAGCCCTAACTCTTGCCGTTCCGCATCCGATCATTGCGCGCCGTACCTGGTTGTGGCGGGCAGAAAACGATGCAGTCATCGAAGCGCTCGACTTTGCCGGCAGCTCGCTCAACAGGGCCGCAGGCGACTGGCTTGCCGGGCTGGGGCCTATACACGAAGGAGAGATCGGCCGCGGCTCCCGCAGTCCGATGTTAGGCTGGGCCGGAACCCGATCGTTTGATCCGGCTGAGGCGGATCGGCTATGCCAGGCCGCGCGCTTTGCGGCGGCACCCCTGGCAGCTCTGACCGCGCGAACGGCGCTGACAACGCTACTGGAGGCTTATCTCGGGCGGCGCAGTGCCGCGCAGGTGCAGGCCGGAATGCTCGGCCGCAGCAGCAGCGAAACCATCCATGCCGCTTTGCTTTGTGCTGATCTGCGCGACTTCACGGCCCTCTCCGAAGCGACGGAGCCCTCCCTTATGATCGCCACTCTCGATGCGTGGTTCGATCGTATTGCCGGAGCGGTCCACGCTTTCGGCGGCGAGGTGCTGAAGTTCATTGGCGACGGTGTTCTGGCGATCTTTCCCGTTACCGGCACGCCTGGTGAGGCCTGCGAGGCCTCCTTGCGCGCCGTCGCGGCCGCCCGTGCCGGCATGGCCCATCTCGATGCCGCGCGGCAAGCACAAGGCCTGCCACCGCTGCCGTTCGGCGTGGCACTGCATTTCGGCGAGATGCTCTGGGGCAATGTCGGTGCCGCCGACCGGCTCGACTTCACCGCCATCGGCCCCGCAGTCAATCTGGTCAGCCGGCTGGAGGGGCTCTGCAAGTCCCTTGGGCACCGTGTGCTGATATCAGGCGCACTCGCCGCGCAGATTACGATACAACTGGCCCCCCTGGGGGAACACCGGTTACGCGGCATCGCCGATCCCTGCGCCGTCTTCACTCTGCCAACGGATTGAACGAAGCAGGCGCGGCAATCGCTGGGGGCAGTGACACCGGTCAATCTGCCCCGCAGGGAGGTCTCAATTGGCTTCCAGCAGATACCCCTCGCTCAGCTCATCGAGCGCCGCGCCGTTGATGGTCACAGAGCAGCGACCCGCGTCCACCTTCGAAACGGAAACCTGGTATTTACCGCTCGGCAGTTCAAGCTCAGCCGAGAAGCCGTCCCATCCGGCCGGCAGAACCGGTTTGACATGCAGGCGGCCGTTCTCCGAGCGGATGCCGAGGATGCCCTCGATTGCCACGCGGTAGAACCAGCCGGCCGAGCCCGTATACCAGCTCCAGCCACCGCGGCCCTTGAGGTTGCCTTCGCCATAAACGTCGCCGGCAATCACATAGGGCTCGATGCGATAGACATCCGCGGAGGCTTTATCGAGCGAGTGATTGATCGGGTTCAGCATTTCGAAGGCGCGCCAAGCGTCTTCCCCGCGCCCCATTCGGGCGAGAGCAAGGACTGCCCAGGTGGCGGCATGGGTATATTGGCCGCCGTTTTCACGGACACCCGGCGGATAGGCCCTGATGACACCGGGGTCGTTGACCGGTTTGACGAAAGGCGGCGTCAGCAGACGGATGAATTTGCCCTCTTCATCGACGAGCTTGTCGAGGACGGCCTTCATCGCCATTTCGCTGCGTTCAGGACTACCCTCGCCCGACAGCACACTCCAGGACTGGGCGATCGAGTCGATCTTGTCCTCTTCAGACTGGCTGGAGCCAAGCGGCGCGCCATTGTCGTAATAGCCGCGGCGATAATATTCGCCGTCCCAGCCGGCCGTTTCGATCGCGTTCCTGAGCTTTGCCAGATGGTCCGACCAGCGGCCGACACGATGGGTGTCACCACGGGTTTCGGCGTAGGCGATGAAGCGGCGCAGTGCACCGGCCAGGAACCAGCCGAGCCAGACGCTCTCGCCGCGGCCGGCCATGCCGACACGATCCATCTTATCGCACCAGTCGCCGCTCATCATCAACGGCAGGCCGTTGACGCCGGTGCGCTTGATCGCGAGATCGAGGCCGAGTGCGGCATGCTCGTAGAGCGACGCGGTCTCGTCGGAAACGCGCGGCTGCAGGAAAGCATCATATTGGCCGGGGCTGAGCTGCGCGCCTTCGATGAAGGGCAGCATTTCATCCATGATCGCGGCATCGCCGGTCGCCGTGCAATATTGATCGACCGCATAGGCTAGCCAGACCGGATCGTCGGAAATGTTCGTGCGCACGCCGGCGCCGCTGTCTGCCAGCCACCAGTGCTGGAAGTCGCCTTCCGGGAACTGGCGTCGGCCGGTATTGAGGATCTGCTTGCGGGCGATCTCAGGTGAATGCAGCAGGAAGGCCAGTGAATCCTGCAACTGGTCGCGCAAGTTCCACGCGCCGCTCGACTGGTAGAAGGCGGTGCGGGCCATGATGCGGCAGCCATAGGTCTGATAGGGCAGCCAGTTGTTGACCATGAAGTCGAGCCGCTGATCCGGCGTCGATACGCGCGTCCG
The DNA here is from genome assembly GCF_018987265.1 of Rhizobium sp. WYJ-E13. Classification (NCBI taxonomy): domain Bacteria; kingdom Pseudomonadati; phylum Pseudomonadota; class Alphaproteobacteria; order Hyphomicrobiales; family Rhizobiaceae; genus Rhizobium; species Rhizobium sp. WYJ-E13. The sequence goes on from NZ_CP076854.1 coordinate 1,075,089, forward strand.
GCCGGTGAAGCTCTTCCAGAAACCGCGCGTCTGGCCGAGAACGTCCTCGAAGCTGACGGCGCGGATCTCGGCAATGAGAGCCGACGCTTCCTCCTGCGAGGCCCCATCGCCCATATAGAAGCAGATATCACGCACTTCGCCGGGCTCGATCGTCAGATCGAAGGCCATGGCGGCTGCCGGATCGCCGTCGAGATCCATGGCATTAGAGAGGCGCGAGCCCGCCGAGACGGTCCGTGGCTGCTGGATCGTTCCGTGGCGGCCGATGAATTCGCGGCGGCTGGTGGAAACGCTCGACGGCGTTTCGCTTGCCGCAAAGGCTGCGACACGCGTTCCGAAATTTACGCTGAACGGATTGCTCGCGAAGATCGCTCCGCTCTCGCGATCGAAGCTGGAGATAATGAAGGGTTTACTCTTCGTCGGGTTGTTGCCGAGGATCCATTCGGCATAACCGTAGAGCCGAAGCTTGCGTGCCTCGCCCGCATCATTGCGGATGCGCAGCTGCGTCAGCTTCACCGATTTCTCCATATGGAGGGTCTGCGTGACCTCCAGGGCGATTTCATCCTGAACTGTCGAAAAGACCGAGTAGCCGAGGCCATGTCGCGCTTCAAAGCGCGTGTCGGAGCGCTGCGCCAGAGACGCATAGGGCACGATGACGGAGCCGCGGTCGAGATCCCTCAGATAGAAGGCTTCGCCCGGTCGGTTGGCAACCATGTCATTGGTCCAGGGCGTCAGTTGGTGGTCACGGGAGTTCTGGCTCCAGGTGAAAGCCGCGCCTTCAGCCGAGACATGGAAGCCAAAGCTCTCATTGGCGATGATATTGACCCACGGATGCGGCGTCTGTTCACCGCCCGACAGGCGCATGACATATTCGCTGCCTTCGGCTGCAAATCCGCCATAACCGTTCCAGAAGGCGAGATCGCCGCCTTCGGCTGGCGCCGGGGCGCCGATGCTGCGATCCATTCTCGGTACGAGAGTGGAATCGCCCCATTGGCCGAGCAGCGCCGGTGAGCCGGAAACGGAACGCGCCTTCTGCAGCTGGTCGATGAGGCTGCCGTCGCGGCCGCGCAGCACGACGCGCGAAGCGGCAATGATGGCCTCATAGGCTTCCGGTGTCGTGAGATCCTTGCGCAGGACATAGATGTTGCGCTGGATGCCCGCCACTTCGCTGGCGTGGCGCGCCGCGTCGCAAAGCTGGTCGATGGTGCGCTGCATCTCGGCTGCAGCCTCGCCGGCGCGCTCGTTGAAGATCACGAGATCGACCTCGACGCCGCGCGATTGCAGCAATCCCTGGGCGCGCAGCAACTCCTTGACGAGATCCGTGCCAAGCTCGTCGGTGATGCGCAGCGTCATCAGCGGCGCATCGCCTGACAGCGTCGCGCCCCAAAGGACGGACTGGGACTTGAGGCCTTCGCGCACCGCCTTGCTGTCGGCACGCAGCGCCATGTCGGGATAGATGATATAGCGCGCAAAGCGCTGGTAGGCGGCCGCTTCCTTCGAGTTGACACCGATCTGGCGCAACTGGCTCTGCGTTCTCGTCCAGGCCTGAACGAGGCCCTGGGCGAAGCTCTCCGGCTGGCGATAGTGCTCCAGCGCCGCCTCGAGTTCGGCACGATCCGCACCTGCAATCGTCCAGAAGGTCACGCTGACCTTCTCGCCGGCCGGCACACGAAGCGTCCGGCGCAGCGATACGCAAGTGTCCATGGTGAAACCGTCGGTGCCCGAGAGTTCCGCACCAGCATCGAAGGCCGCTGCCTCGGTCAATGTCCGTCCACGGCCAAGGAAGCGCATACGATCGGTTTCATATTGCGTCGGGCCATCTTCGCCGGACGTGTCGACGATGAGCTGGGCAATCGCGACATCGGGATCGGTCAGGCCGCGCTTCTGGCGTTCGACGAAGATCGCATCGCCGCGGTTGGCGATCTCGGTCTTCAGGAACATGCGGGCAAAGACCGGATGGCCGGTGTCGACGATATCGAGCGTTGCGACCGGCTCCATATAGGAGGTCACTTCGATGACACGGTCTTCCGTACCGGTGTTGGTGATCGTCAGGCGGCGACCTTCCGCATCATAATTGCTCGCGACGAAGACTTCCATTTCGCTCGTCAGCTCGCCGACGGTCTTGATGAATTCCGCCTTGTCGTCGCTGAAGCTGACGCGGACATGCTCGTTGGCGATCGAGCGCGGCTCTGCAGTCGCAGACCACCACTCGTTCGACGCGGTATCCCGCAGGAAGATGAAGGAACCCCAGCGATCCTCGGCTGGATCGGCTCGCCACCGGTTGATGGAGAGGTTTTTCCAGCGGCTGTAGCCGGAGCCCGTCGCCGTCAGCATGGTCGAATAGCGGCCGTTCGACAACAGCAGCAATTCGCGTTCACGCGATGCCGGGTCTTCCAGGCGGCGGACTTCCGGACGCATCAGGTCACCCTGAATGGTCGCCGGCGCATCTGTCTCGTGCTTGGAGGCCATGACCGGAATGTCGCGCGGCGCCTTTTCCTGCAGCAGGAGTTCGGCAGCTTCGATCACAGGATCGGCATGGAAGAGCTCGCGCAGCAGTCCGTCGAAGGCGACGTTGGCGACGGCAGCAATCGACATGCCGTGATGGTGCGCATAATAGTTGTAGACGACAGCGCACTGCTTGCCCTCGGGCACGCGGCTTGCCGTGAAGTCGACGGCATCATGGAAACCATACATGCCGAGCGCGCCGACCGCCCTCAGCCTGTTGAGGTTTTCAAGCGCCGCAACAGGGTGATACTGGCTCGCCAGAAGCGAGGCATAGGGCGCGATAACGGCGTTCTGGCCGAGACCGCGCTTCAGGCCGAGTGTCGGCACGCCGAAATTGCTGTACTGATAGTTCATCTGGTGGTCGCGGGCGTTGAAGGCCGCTTCCGAGATGCCCCATGGCGTGCCGAGGCTGCGCGCATAGTTCATCTGCTCGAGAACGATCAGATTGTTGGTCTGATTGAGAATGCCCCCGCTGCGCTCCTGCATCACGAGCGGCGGCATCAGATATTCGAACATCGAGCCGGACCAGGAGACCAGCGCGCCGCGCGATCCAACCGGAACGACATGACGGCCGAGCTTATACCAATGCTCGGTCGGCAGATCGCCCTTGGCGACGGAGAAGAGGCTCGTCAGACGGGCCTCCGAGGCAAGCAGGTCGTAGCAGGCCGCATCGACTTCCTCCGTCTCGACCCGGAAGCCGATCGACAGCAACCGACGCTCGGGACGGTAAAGGAAGCTGAAATCCATATCGAAAGCGATTTCGCGGGCGCGATTGCCGACACGGCTCAGTCTTTCGCTGATGGCATCCACCTGCGAATGATCGAAGGCCTTGTCGGTCTGATGAAGTTCGCAGGTCTCTACGAGCTTTTCGGCCCAATGGACAACCTCGTCGCTTTGCGCCGTCTTCACCTCTCGGTCGAGGCTGCCGGCAAGTTCACGGATTTCCCGCGCCTGCCCAGCAAATCGCTCGATCAGCCCCGAAGAGAATTCTTTCTCACGCTTGCCGGTAGCGACTGCCGCTTCAAGGTCGGCAATTCGGCCATCGAGCCGGTCGTGCAGAGGGCGGACAGATTTGTTGTCTTGCCCAAGCTCGGCAAGCACCTCGCGAAGAATGGCCGCGACATCGCCAATACCATCGAGGTCGGTGTGAATGTGGGAAAGAGGAGACTTGGCCCAGATGCGGCAAGCCGACGATACGGCAATCAAGTGACCGGCAAAATTGCCGCTGTCGACCGACGACACATATCTGCGGCCGAGCGGCTTCAGCGTATCCGTATGATACCAGTTGAAGAGATGGCCGCGATATTTCTCGAGCTTATCAACCGTCTCGATCGTCTGTTCGATGCGCTTAACTGCATCTTCGAACGAAATCCAGCCGAAACGACGCGCCGAAATGACCGACAACAGATAGACGCCGATATTGGTCGGCGAAGTACGCATGGCGACGACGGCGTGCGGCGTCTGCTGGACATTGTCCGGCGGAAGGTAGTGCTGGCCGGGAACCACGAAGTGGTCGAAGTAGCGCCATGTGCGCCTTGCGATCTTGCGCAGCTCGTTGCGGACATTGTCCGGCACATCGAGCCGGTCTTCGGTTTCCGCCGTCTGGCTGACCGTCCAGGCGATAGCCGGCGAGAGCACCCAGAGAATGACGAAGGGAAGGCCGACCATCCAGGCGCTGTCACCGGAGGAGACCGTAAAGATCAGCGCCAGAATGGCCAGAACCGGCGCCCGCCACATGACCTTGTAATGGCCGAAGATCGTGGTCTGCGCCATGGCCTGGGCGCTGGCGGCGGTGCGCCATTGCAGCATCAGCCTGCGGCTGACGAAGAGGCGGTAAAGCGAGCGAATGATGGCATCAGCCATGACGCAGGCGATATCGGCAATGAAGACGATGCGCATCGCCACCTGGGCGTTGGCATTCTCGATGTCTTTCCAGACCGTGTGCAGATGCGCCTGCAGGATGATGTCGCTGGTGCGCGGAATGATGCCATTGATCAGCGACAGGGTCGGCGCGACGAACAGGCTGAAGATCAGCAGGATCTGCCAGATGAGCGCGCCGAGCGGGTCCATCCAGTACCAGCCGAGCACGGATGCCAGGAACCAGGCGATCGGCGTCAGCGAGCGGCGCAGGTTGTCGAACATCTTCCAGCAGCCGAGCGCGGTGACGCCGCGACGGTCATCGAAAATATAGGGGAGAAGCTGCCAGTCGCCGCGCGCCCAGCGATGTTGACGCGAGACTTCGACCTCGTAGCGGATCGGGAAATCCTCGACCAGTTCGCAATCCGTCACCAGCGCGCAGCGCGCCATCGAACCTTCGAGCAGATCGTGGCTCAGCACCGAGTTTTCCTTGATCCGGCCCTTCAGCGAGGCCTCGAAGGCATCAACATGGTAGAGGCCCTTGCCGGTGAACGTGCCTTCGCCGGTAATGTCCTGATAGACGTCGGAGACGGCGAAGACGTAAGGGTCCAGGCCGCGGTTGACCGAGAAGACACGCTGGAAGGTCGATGCGTCCTTGCCTGTCGTCAGCGACGGCGTCACACGGGGCTGAAGTACGCCGTAGCCATCGACGACACGCTGTTTCTTTTCGTCGAAGACCGGACGGTTGATCGGATGATGCAGCTTGCCGACGAGCTTGGTCACGGTGTCGCGTACGACGCGCGTGTCGCTGTCCAGCGTCATGACATATTTGACGTCCTGCGGCACGACGTTGGCGCCGGGCAGGAAGCTCGTGTTGGAACCGCCGCGCAGCAGCATGTTGAGTTCGTGCAGCTTGCCGCGCTTGCGCTCCCAGCCCATCCAGGCGCCTTCGGCCGGGTTATATTGCCGGCGGCGATGCAGGAGATAGAAGCGCTGCTTGCCATCCTCGGCATAGCGTGCTTCCAGATCGGCGATCTGGCTCAGCGCATAATCGAGGACTTCAAGATCACGGGCGTTCTGCTCCTCCTGGGCATCCGGCCAGTCGCTCAAAAGCGCGTAGTAGATCTCTCCACGCGCATTGGCGAGGTAATGGACCTCAAGGTTGCGGACGAGCTCATCGACATGTTCGCGCCTGCCGATCAGGCAGGGAATGGTGACGAGCGTGCGGGCTTCCGCAGGCAGGCCCTTCTTGAATTCGTAGCCGACCAGCCGGTCAGGCGTGATGAAGAAGGTGGCAAAGAAATTGAAGAGACCGGTCGCACCTTCGGAGGCCGGAAGGGCAAACATCAGCAGCAGCACGACCGTTGCGAAAAGAGGCATGCCGGCGTCCACGAAAACGCGGTCGACCACGATTAGTGCCAGCAACGTCAGGAGCAGCACTGGTATGGCGATCGCCAGCCAGTTCAGCTTGCGGATCGCGCGCATGAACCGCAGACCGAGCGTCGGCCGGAAGCCGATTTCCGTTTCCAGCGCCGGGCGACCATTGCCGACGAAGTAATAGCCGACATTGCCGGCTGACGCAGCGAGATCCTGGCTGCCTGCCTTCGCGCGGTCGGCCAGACGGACGGCCGCTTCGGCGATATCCATCTCCGTCTTGTCGGAGCGCTTGGCAAGCTTTTCGATCTGGCGGCGATAGCTGTTGCGGGAGCCGGAATCGAGCTCGGCATAATCCGTCTGCTGCCAGAGCAGCTTGTCGATGGTGCTGACCTCTTCGACCCATTCGGACCAGTCGGTATCGTTGATCTCGCGCAGGCTCTTGATGATGCTGCCCATCAGCGCATTGGCCGCGCCGAGACGGATCTGCTCTGCCGACATTACCGCTTCCGCATCGGTACCCTTTGCGGAAAGCTTGCTTTCGAGCCAGTTCAGCGCGGCCTCGGTCGGCTCCAGCGCATTGCGAAGGCGATAGTGCAACTGAGTGACGAAGGTCGTGTCATCGAGATTGGCAGTCAGCGTCTCCAGGAATCCGGCGGATCCGGCATCGCCAAGCGTAATCGCCTGGGTGGCCGCCGCATTTGCGCTCGACCGCATCTCGCGGCTTTTGTCGATCCGCGTCGCCACACGACGAAGATTGTCGATCAGCACGTAGCGAACGAGCGAAGGCAGCGCCCAGAGCTCGCCGATGCGCAGCGTCTCCTTGTCCTGGAACCCTTCCGTGACAGCCGCCATGCCGGCATTGCTGATATTGCTGTGTGCATGCGCCATGTAGAGCCAGGCGAGCGCCAGCGTGCGCGGCACCTCCGTCCCGTCAAGTTTGATCTTGCGCAGCTCGCGATAGAATTTTTTCGGAAAGTCGCGACGCACTTCCTGGATCGCTTCCTCCACAATGTAGTGGTTGTCGAGCAGCCATTCGGTGGCCGGCGTGATGCTCTCGCCCGCATCGACATCTGCAGCGGCGGCGCGATAGACCCTCAGGATCTCGGCCTCGTTCTCCCGGTGCCGCTGGAAGAAGTCGAAATTCGTGAAGCTTGTAACATTAAGCGCACGGCTCTCCGCAAACTGCGCGGCCCGCACCCTCAGCTGGTCATTCGACAGCAGGGGCGCGCGGATGCCGAAATCGGGATCCGTGGACGATGCTTGAACATGCGCGCTCGAAGCACCCACAATATTTTGAGAGGTCATAGTGTTTTCTCTTCTACTGGGTTCGTGTCCAACGATTGCATTCTTGCGGAACGGGATGCGAGCAGGAGCACGAGCGTTTCGAATTAGGCATCTTCATCGCTTTTGAAAGGAAGTTTACATTCAAACTGGGATTGTTCGAAATGGCGGATAGTGGTCAATAGCGACCACAAAATGAACGGGCGATTAATCGGGTTGCTCACCGGCCAAAATGGCCCCATCGGGGAGCAGCAACCGACCGCGAAGACGGATTCCTCGTCCAATAAGTGGCGGCCCTCCATCCAATTTATCGTGTCAAGACGGCCTTTATAGCGAATCGACCAGGCGAAGTCGTAACCGGCTTCGCCTGGTCGCGAATCTGGAGACGTGTGGGATCTAACCGGCCGAGCAGGCAGCTTTAGGCGGCCAGTGCCTCATCGGTCGGTCCGAAGAGTTCGTTGTGGATACGATCGCGGGAAACGCCAAGGTTCAGCAGATCACCGACGATTGCCCGGAGGAATGGCTTCGGACCACAGATATAAAATCTGCCATCTCAAGAGGCGACAACCGCTTTGTCGGCGTCTTCAAGTCCTGGCCGACCGCGCACCCTCAAGAGGAGATCCTGTCGTCCTGTGGGTCCCTGCCCAGCCGACACGGACGATCTCAGGTAAGTAGGAGCGATATGGTGGTCATGCAAGGCAGCGCGGTCCGCTTCAACCGCAGGCCAAAGGGAACTTTCTGAAGCTACGCACATTCCATTCGCCGAGTGCGGGCCGTGTCAACCGGACGCGACTGGGATGGTGAACATGGCGATTTTTCCGGTTACCCGCCATGGCTAACGAAATGGCAGACGAGCACCCAACCTGTCCGGTCCGCCTCGCCGTCTGGAGGTCTATTGAAAATAGCCACCTATAATATCAACGGAATCATTGGCCGCCTTACGATACTCCTGCGATGGCTGGAAGAAGATGCTCCAGACGTCGTCTGTCTTCAGGAACTGAAGACTTCCGATGATAAATTGCCGCAACGGGAGATCGAACATTCGGGTTATCGCGCCGTTTGGCATGGCCAAAAAAGCTGGAATGGCGTGGCGATCCTTGCGAGAGACGCTTTGCCGGTGCTAACGCGCCGTGGCCTGCCGGGCGATCCGGACGACAGCCACAGCCGTTACATCGAGGCTGCCATAAACGGGCTGTTGATCGGCTGCCTTTACCTCCCAAACGGAAATCCGGCGCCTGGCCCGAAATTCGATTACAAGCTGCGCTGGTTTGATCGACTGTATCACTATGCCGGAGAGCTCTTAGACCTCAAAGTGCCGACCCTGCTCATCGGCGACTTCAATGTCATGCCGACAGACATGGATGTCTATTCCCCGGAACGATGGCGCGATGATGCCTTGTTCAGGCCCGAGGTCAAAAAAGCCTATGCCAGGCTGGTTCAACAAGGATGGACGGATGCACTTCGCCACCTCCATCCGAACGAGCGAATCTACACCTTCTGGAAGTACTGGAGAAACTCATTCGAACGGGACGCGGGACTGCGGATCGACCATGTCCTTCTCAGTTCCGACGTCGCTGCGCATCTTCGCTCTGCCAGCGTCCGGCGCAACCCGCGGGGCTGGGACCATACGAGCGATCATGCCCCCGTCATGATTGAGCTCGACCTGCCTTACGCGACTGGCGGGAGCCGGTAAGTCCACACGTATAGAGTGCTGGCGAAACCTCTTCGTCCGCACGATCCGGAAAAAGTTGACGGCGCATGCGATCGAGGGCCTCTGCTTCCTTGCGCGTTCTTGCAAGCAGATCGGTGGTGACATCACCGTAGCGTAAGCCATCCGCCGGAGCGACGCCGACAGTACCGCCGCTCGAGAGGAAGTCGCAGAAGGATCGCACCGATCGAAGACGCGTGGTGATCTCGATATAGTAGCTATCGTGTCCAGCCATGCTCATCTCCCTTCGCCTTCAAAAGTTAACGCGCACTGCGTCAATATGATGGCACCATTTGCGCCTTTCAGCGATACCATTCAGAAAAAACCGCGTCGTGATCGCGGCCATTGGTCATCACGCCGCATAGGACGTTATTCTCTTTTGGCAGGAACATTCACCCGCCGCCCGCCTTTGTCTCCTCAAGGAGAATTGCCATGGCCAACGCTCGCACCACCTTCCACGAAGTCATCTCGGAAATCGAGGCGCTCGCGACTTCGAGTGCAACAGACCATTCCGGTCGCTGGACGGTCGAATATCTGACTCGACGCGAGATCTTCTATCAGTTTTCGGGAAGTCGTGGTCTCGAAGGCGGGGATTCGGCCGGGCATCGGTTCGACGGTACACGCGATACGCTCACGGCCCTGCCCGCAAATCTGCTCGTTCCCGCCATCGCCGACTTCGACAACAATACGATCATGGCCTTCTATATCGGAGCAAGCACGTCGGTAGCGGCAATCGCACGGGAAGCCGTCGATTGCTCCGTGCGGGCGCCGGAGGTGCTGCTGGTGGACATTACCATCGACGACGAAGATCTGCTCGCAGAGACAAGATCCCTGACAAGACTGGCTTTCATCGGACTCGACGCCAATGAAGGATGGTCGCCGCTTGTTCCATGTGCAGACGTCCTGAGCATCAGCGACATGCTCCATCCATTTTGGTGCCACGGCAGACAGGTGGCGCGAAGGGGTCTACTGCAGATCAGGATCTGACGAGCAATGTCGCGCCAGCGATTCAACGTCCTGCCGCCCGTCCTGTTTTGAGCGACCGCCGGACCGTCGCTCAATCAAATAATTCACCTCGTCCAATCTGTCCTTGCTTCGCATCGATATCGCTGATTGCCGGATCGTCGGCGGGATCCGGGTCACTGGTGTTTGCATCTTTGACAGACCGCGCCGCCTCAACGAGCGCCACGGCCATTTCATCCGTGCCCCAACCCGCGGCATTGGCATCGGCGATAAGCGCCTCCAGGGCAACGCGGGCAGCATCGGTCGCTTCCTGAAAACGACGCGTGGGATCATTGCTTGTCGGAACTGGGAAATTCATATCCGTTCCTTTCGAGGGTTCGAACAAGATGTGGTGCTTAAAGTGAACGCAGTCGACCGCAAATAGATGCGTCGATCGTCTCGATGCGCGGACGCCGGGCCACAGCTGTGTCGACCACCGCTCTTCAAGAACGCATATGTTCTTCGGCGAAATGCCGGCAGAGCGAATTCCGTGGTGAACCGTCCGGTAAGCCGGCAGTGCAGAACCTCTGGAACCAATCGCCAGCATATCGGTTGATACACTGATCTCCATGCCACGAGACAAGCCAAACCAGCAGAATGGCAGGAGGAAGGTTTCAATGCATCTGAACGGAGCAAAAGTGACGCATCGGCAGAAGGCCTGGCATGTCGATTTCTTCGGCGACGCCGGTGAGCAGCTGACGGTGCGCCTTCCCGAGGCGGCGGCGCTGAGTGAAGAAGACGCAATCGATCGCGCCAGGAAAATGATGGTGCAGCTGACGCCCTTCGGTACCCGAGGTGGCGAGCCAAGCCTCAATCGCTACGACAGTTTGAGCAACGGCAATTTCGACCACGATCAACCGCCTTTCGTGGTGAAACATTGAGGGAGGGCCTTGGATGACCATACGGCACGGAAGCTGCAATTGCGGTAAGGTGCGCTATCAGGTGGAGGGCGAACCCAAACGCGTCGGGCTTTGCCACTGCACCGATTGCCGGCAGGAGAGCGGCGCAGCATTTACCTATTACGCGATCTGGCCGAGGTCCGCCTTCAAAACCACGGGGGAAACCGCTGATCATCAAGGCCGCCGTTTCTGTCCCGCTTGCGGTTCACGTGTCTTTGCCTACGACGAAGACGAGGCCGAGATCAAACTCGGAACCCTGCAGGATGCGCCAACCAGCCTCAAGCCCACCTACGAGCTCTGGATCAAGCGGCGCGAACCTTGGCTGCGGCCAGTCGAGGGTGCGGAACAGTTCGTGGAGGATCGAATTTGATAGGTGTTCGATGTCGAAGTTCGGCAATCCAGGACACCAGCTGAGTCAGACGAAGACCAAGGGATTTCGATGTCGGATAATGGGCTGCAGCATCCTCTTTGGCACAAAGATGCAATCATTTATCAATTGCACGTCAAATCTTTTTTTGATGCCAATGGCGACGGGGTCGGCGATTTTGAGGGATTGACGCAGAAGCTGGATTATCTGGCACAGCTCGGCATCAATACCATCTGGCTACAGCCATTTTACCCGTCACCGGACAAGGATGACGGGTACGATATTTCCGACTACACGGGCATCCGGCCGGAATTTGGGACAGTCGATGACTTCAGCCGGTTTGTCGCGGAAGCCCATGCGCGGTCGATCCGGGTCATCGCCGAGCTTGTCATCAACCACACGTCCGATCAGCACCCTTGGTTTCAGCGGGCAAGACAGGCGCCTCCCGGTTCGCCCGAGCGCGCGTTCTACGTCTGGTCGCATACGGACAAGAAATTTAAAGAAACCCGCATCATTTTCGTCGATACCGAGAGGTCCAACTGGACTTGGGACCCTGTGGCGAAATCCTATTTCTGGCATCGCTTTTACAGCCATCAGCCGGATCTCAACTATCGAAACCCGGCTGTTGTCGAAGCCCTGCTGAACACCATGCGCTTCTGGCTGGATCTCGGCGTCGACGGTTTCCGGCTTGATGCCATTCCGCATCTTGTCGAGCGCGACGAGACGCGCAACGAAAACCTGCCCGAAACCCATGCTCTTCTCAAGCATCTTCGAAAGACATTGGATGCCAGCTATCCCGGCAAGGTGCTCCTTGCCGAAGCCAATCAATGGCCGGAGGAAGCGCGCCAATATTTCGGCAATGGCGACGAATGCCATATGGCTTTTCACTTTCCGCTGATGCCGCGGATATTCACAGCGATTGCCAAAGCTGACAAGCAACCAATCGTCACCATCATCGGTCAGACATACGATATCCCGAATAGCTGCCAATGGGCGATCTTCCTAAGAAATCACGATGAACTGTCGCTGGAGATGGTCAGCGAAGAGGAACGCAATTTCCTCTGGGACACCTATGCCGCAGACAAACGGGCAAGATTGAACCTCGGCATCCGGCGAAGGCTTGCGCCGTTGATGGGCCAGGACCGCAGGCGCATAGAGCTCCTGCACATCCTGCTCTTATCGTTGCCAGGCAGCCCGGTGCTCTATTACGGCGACGAACTGGGGATGGGTGACAATATCGACCTCGGAGACAGGAACGGGGTGCGCACGCCGATGCAATGGGCGCCAGACAGAAACGCCGGGTTTTCGACTGGGCCTGAAGAGAAGCTCACGCTGCCGCTGATCGACGATCCGCAATATGGCTTCAGAGCGATCAATGTCAGGGAGCAGGATAGCGATCCGCATTCGCTGCTCAACTGGCTTCGCCGCATCCTGCAGCTGCGCACAGGGCACCAGGCCTTTGGGAGGGGAGCGATCCGCTTCCTCGAAAGTGATAACCCGGCTGTCATCGCCTATCTGAGGGAATATGGTGAGGAGAAATTGCTCTGCGCCGCCAACCTGTCGGACGCGTCCGTGGCCGCCGACGTGCAACTCGCCGGGTTGAGGGGCCGCACTCCCGTTGAACTCATCAATGGCGAGGCATTTCCCGAGATTTCCGAAACCGACTACCGGCTGACCTTCCAGCCCTATGGTTACTATTGGCTGCGCCTTCACTAAGGTTTTTGGCCCGAAAGCCTCACAAGGATATGGTTGCATGGCCCAGCAGCTTTCGGGCGCTGATCGACGGCAATCAACGCAGGCTCGACTTTTACGGACGGCCGCCTCAATGCCGCTATCATGCACCCGTCACATGATTGAGCTCCGCCATCAAGGCGCGACCGCTGGACCAGACAATGACGGCATAGGCAAGCCCCCCCACCGCAACGCCCATAAACAAATCCACAAACGGGAGATGCAGGCTGTCGCCTGCCATATGGAGAGCCAAACCGACGGTGCCGACCATGATACAGGCGCCCAGACCGGCGGGAAAGATCCTCCGCAACAGCGATGGCCAGCGAAATCCCGTGCCGCGCTGCAGGAAATGCAGGGATACGGCAGTCGTCAATGCCGCGGCCACCACTTGCGCGACGGCGATGTTGAGCAGCTCCGGCCCAATCCAGCCTGCGACCGCTAGGCAGGCGAGGCTGGTCGCCGTAAACAGCATGTTCAGGCGCGGCAGCATGGCAACCCGGCCGATGATGCTGAGCACAGGCTCGTTGAGCATCTGGATGACGGCAATGCCACGCGCGGCGGCCAACAGGATGAGGACCGGCGCCGCTGCGAGCCATTGCGCGCCGAGCAGCACGCTGACGAGCTGTTTCGATATCACGGCGAGACCCACGAAGACCGGAAGCGCTGCGAAAGCCGTCGCAGCCATGATCAATCCCGTCAGACGGCTGAGGCCTTCCACACCGCCGCCTGCTTCACCCTGCTGGCGGGAGAAGTAGCTCCATGCCAGCATCCGCACGGGTTCGGAGATCAGCTCGGTGACGGCGCCGACGATGCGGCTTGCCATTCTGTAGAGGCCGACTTCCGTCGCGCCAATGAAGAAGACGATCAGGAACTCCGCGCCGTAACTTTGCGCAAATTGCATCAGGCGCGATGCCAGCAGCCGCGTGGAGTAAGCCAGCGCCGCGCGGGCAGTGGTGAGCTTGAATTCGAAGCGCGGAAGCCAGCGCGCAAAGCCCGTGGATATCAGAAGCGCAACGAGCACGACGCAACATCGTCCTGCCGCAAGCGCGACGATGCCCCAGCCGAGCAACAACCCTCCGGCGGTCACGAGAAGGCCCGAAAATTCCGAAACCGCCTGGTAGCAGGCAAGTTCACGGAGCCGCCGCTCCCTCACCAGCACGCCGCTTTGGCAGATGATGAAGGTGCCGGGAACGATTGTGGCCATCAGCAGCAGAAGGGTGAGGAAAATCGATCCGCTGGGCTGCAGCCAAATAAGGGAAATGGCAAGCCCGAGGAAGCCGAGGATGGTGAAGGTGAGCCCGCTTGCAAGCGCACAATAGAGAACCGTACCAGGCAGTTCCCTATCGTGCGGCGCAGCGATAACGTATTCGCTCCATCCGGCTTCCGCAATCTTTGATTGCAGCAATACGGTCGAGGAGACCATGGCAAAAATACCGACCTCGGCCGGTGAAAGGACGCGAGCGGCGACCAGCAACGTGCCGATGCCGCAGAGCTGGCTTACAAGGCGCGCGCCCGAAACCCACAGTGCATCCCGTGACGTAGACGCACTGCGTGCCTTGTGATCTTCACCCTCTCCGGAAACTGCAGTTGACGCAACACTAGATGTGCCCATGGTCACATGTTCTTTTTAGTTAAAACCGGGTTAATTTTCTTATTTCTACGCGCTTTGCATGTGTTACCAAAGTAACAACTTTGGCGTATATTCTATGTTGACGACTTATACTCACTTCTGCATAGTTAAAATGAAATTACAATCATGCATATGAAGATTGGTCGGCAGATGCATGGATTTTATCCGGCTGTTTGCAGCGACCCAAAATCGTTTACTGGCCGATAGGGCCGGAAGGGCATGATCATGATGATACTCGCACATCGTGGCTGGTGGCAGGCGCCCCATGAGCGGAATAGCTTAGGGGCATTCGAGAAGGCATTTGCAGCCGGACACGGTGTTGAACTTGATGTCCGGGATCTGAATGGCGAACTGGTTATTTCACACGATCCTCCCACAACCGGAGCGCTGCCTTTCGAGCGTGTTCTTGAGTGCTATGCGAAAAATGGCGCCCCTGGACGGCTGGCCATCAATATCAAGGCGGACGGTCTCTGCCCGGTTCTCGTGCCGATGCTGGAACAATATGGCGTGACGAAACGCTCCTTCGTTTTCGATGCCTCCGTTCCCGATCTCAGGCCTTATCTCGATAGCGATATCCCTGTCTTCACTCGCTTCAGCGAGGTCGAGCTCTATCCGTCCTTCTACGAACGCTGCCAGGGTGTCTGGGTGGATTCCTTCACCGAGAAGCCGGCCTCTATCGAACGGGCGATCGATGATCTCAGACACGGCAAATATGTCGCGATGGTCTCGCCGGAGCTGCACAAGCGCCCGTATGAGGCGGTCTGGGCCGCCTGGTCTGGCGCATTGCGACAGGCTGCGAAGAGCGGTGTTCCACTTGAGCGGCTGATGATCTGCACCGATCTGCCCGATGCAGCCGAGCAGAGTTTTGCTTGGATGGTTGAGGAGGAAGTCACATGATCCGTGCTGTTTTGTTCGACATGGATGGCGTGCTGATCGATGCCAAGGAATGGCACTACGAAGCGCTGAACCGGGCGCTCGATCTTTTCGGCATGCCGATCGATCGCCAGGCGCATCTGACCACGTTCGATGGCCTGCCGACCCGTCGCAAGCTGGAGATCCTCTCCCGTTCCAATGGCCTGCCGAAGGGGCTCAACGAGCTGATCCACGAGTTGAAGCAGGACTATACGATGGAGCTGATCTACACCCGCTGCAAGCCGGTGTTTGCTCATCAGTACGCGTTGAGCCGCCTCAAGCATGACGGCTACAAGATCGCCGTCTGCTCGAATTCGATCCGTGTCACGATCGAATCCATGATGCGGCGCGCCGGATTGATGGAATATATCGACCTCATCGTCTCCAACGAGGACGTCACCCGCGCCAAGCCGGATCCGGAAATGTATGTGACGACAATGGAGCGCTTCGGCCTGAGGCCGGATGAGTGCCTGATCCTTGAGGACAACGAATATGGCCTGAAAGCCGCACGCGACAGCGGAGCTTACGTCATGCAGATCGGCACACCGGCCGACGTCATCCACGGCCGGATCGTATCGGAGATCAAGCGTGTATCGGAGGTGATGGCATGATCGTCCTGTTCCCCACCACGGGCGCAAGCCCCCATTTCAGCCCGGAAGACTATGCTTATCCGCGCCCGCTCATCGAAGTGGCCGGAAAGCCGATGATCCTGTGGGCCATAGAGAACATGAAGTCGCTCGGCGGCGATACGCATTTCCTTTTCGTCGTCGATCAGCAGGACGCGGTCAAATATTCCTACGAGCGGATTTTCGACCTTAGCACCAATGGCCGCTCTGAAGTGGTGACGTTGAAAGGCCCGACAGCCGGTGCGCTCTGCACCTGTCTGATGGCAGTTGACAGGATCGATCCCACCGAGCCACTGGTCATCGCAAACAGCGACCAGATTATCGACACCCGCCTTGCATCCGTGATTGCAGAATTTGAGGCAGCCGATGCAGATGCCGGTGTCATCACCTTCGAGACGATCCACCCGCGTTGGTCCTACGCGACGCTTGGCGACGACGGTCTCGTGAACCGCACCTCCGAGAAGGAAGTGATCAGCAACAAGGCAATCGCCGGATTCTACTATTTCCGCGAGGCTCAGATTTTCTTTAAAGCGGCGACTGCCGCGTTGCGGCATGGCGTCACCGTCGAAGGCCGCTATTTTGTGAGCTCCGCGCTGAATGAAGTGATCCTCGATGGCGGCCGTGTTGTCTCCGAGAGTATCGCTGCCGACCGTTATCACAGCTTCTACAATCCGAAGATGATCGAGAATTTCGAGGTGAACGGCGTACGTCGCCTGTCGGCCGCACACGCCAATCCGCCGGTGCAATTGGTGGTGCCCGCTGCCGGTCGCGGCAGCCGCTTTGCCAAGGTTGGCTTCACGCGTCCGAAACCGTTCATCGACGTGCTTGGCCGGCCGATGATCCAGCATGTGCTGGAAAACACCTTGCCGCCGGGCGGACAGCCGACAGTCCTGCTGCTGCGCGAGCATCTGGAGAGCCAGGCGGACGCGGTGGCGGACCTGCGCTCGCAGGGTGTCGGCATCGTCTCGGTCGACCAGTTGACCGAGGGCACGGCCTGCACCGTTCTTCTGGCGCGCCAGCAACTCGACGAAGAGGCTCCGCTTCTCATCGCCAATTCCGACCAGGTCGTGGATATGCGTATCGTCGATTTCATCGACGACTGTATGGCGCGCGATCTCGACGGATCGATCCTCGTTTTCCGCGATCCGAAGCGCGATCCGAAATGGTCCTTCGCCGAAACCGATGCGGCGGGTTTCGTGCTTAGAGTTGCCGAAAAGCAGCCGATCTCCGAACTGGCGACAGTCGGCATCTACTTCTTCCGCCGCGCCGGCGACTTCATGAAAGGTGCGCTCGACATGATGGTGCACAATGATCGCACCAACAACGAGTTCTATGTCTGCCCCGTCTACAATTACGCCATCCGCAACGGCGCACGCATCGGTGTCTACGAGATCGATGTCAGGAACATGCATGGGCTTGGCACGCCTGAGGATCTCGCGGAGTACCTGCAGGGCCGCGAGCCTGCCTATGCGTGACGTCGGCATCAGACCGGGGGCGACAGCACCGCTGAACATCATCATTCCCATGGCCGGGAATGATTTTGAACGGCCTGACAGCTCGGTGAAGGCGGAAATACCGGTTGGAAAGACGACATTGCTTGGCGCCACGCTGGAAGCGCGCTCGTGGTGGACCACAGCAGCAGTTCCTGTTTTCGTGCTGCGGGATCAGCCCGGATCGCGGCGCTATGCGCGGGAAACATTACTGACGCGCTATCCGACCGCGCGGATCGTGTGGCTGTCAGAAATGAGCGGCGGTGCGGCCTGGAGCGCTGCGGCCGGTGCCGCACTTGTCGCGTTTCCGGATGCACCCGTCGTCGTCGATCTCTGCGACATCATCTTCGACAGCGATGCTGACATTGCTGCAATCTTTGCCGCCGATCCCAATCTCGGCGGCTTGGCGCTCACATTTGGCTCCCGCCATCCGCAATACAGCTATATCAGGCTTGGAGATGATGGCCGTATGCTGGAAGCGAGGGAGAAGATCGTTATTTCCGACAATGCATCGGCAGGCGTCTATGCCTTCCGCAACGTCGCCGTTTTTCATCTGGCTCTGGCGCATAGCCTGCAGAACCGGGCGAGCCTCGCGCATAACGGCCTGCTTTTTGTGTGCCCGATGCTGAACGGCGTCGTCGCACACGGTTTCGATGTCCGGGCGCTGCCGGCGCGTGACGTGTTCGATGTCAAGATCGCAGACGCGGCCCTCGCCGGCTAGCGTCAAAGATGAGGAAAATACTGGCGCCGTTCCGCTTTGAAAGGAGCCATCGGAGCCTTGCCAAAGATCCGCTCGACATGCGTTCGCGGTGGATCAGGGACCTAGCAAACCGGATGGGAGTTCATCATGACAGCTGGGACATCGAGCAAATTACCCTCTCTCGCCGTTATCATACCCTGCTTCAACAATGCTGAGACACTTGCCGAAGCGCTCGACAGTGCTCTGGCGCAGGATTATCCGGATTTCGAGGTGCATGTCTGTGACAACGGCTCCACGGACGGCAGTCGGGAAATGATCGCTTCCTACTCATCTCCACTGCTGAAGCCGGCCCTGCACAGGGACACTGTGCCGCGCACGGACAACTGGAACCGCGCCTATACTGCCGGCGCGAATGCGGATTACCTCGTCACCCTGCATGCCGACGACCGTCTCGCGCCGGGGGCGTTGCGCGCCATCGGGCGCGCGGCAATGCGCCACCCTGCCCTGATCCACGGCCGTTTCCGGCAGATCACCTATGAGGGAGACCCCATCCCCGGCCACCGCTTCGGGTGGAGTTACAGCAACAGCGGCGAGGCGTTTCGGGAACTGCTGCTGCTCAACAATATGGTCGCGATGCCGGGTGCGACCATCCGCACGGACGTGTTCTTCAAGGCCGGCCGCTGGGACCCGGCCTGGCAGTATCTGCAGGATATGGAGCTTTGGTGGCGCTGCGGCGAACTCGGAGAAGTGGCGTTTGTCGCCGACATGCTTGGCGACCACAGGGCCTACAAGCATCCGCAGGCGCTGCACCGGCACGCCGAGGAACATCTGCGCTGGGCGACGCGCAGACTTCGCAACGCTCCGACCCGCCGCTTGCGGCAGGCCGCTGCGGATGGACTGAATGCCTATCTCGAACGCCTCGAAGCGGAAGTGGATGCCTTGCCGGAGATTGCTGCCAGTCTAGTGGACCCTGTCAGGGCTGCCCGTGCGGCTCTGACGAAAGCGCCGGGCACACGTGTCGATGCCCTCCGGCGGCAAAGACTGCTGCGCATACGCGCTGCCTCGCTATCTGCTATCGCTAATGTCTTTGGAAAACTTTCGCCCTGGCAAGCCTCGTCACGGTGATAACCATGCTGTGCTATGGGCGCGCCTGGATGTTGCCAGGTCGCGCACCAATTGATGCTGGCATTTGGCAGCCGTTGTCGGAGACATTCACGTCGCCTTGCGGAGGACCCCATATTCGAGCGGTGTGATGGTCGTCCCGATTGTCCCAGACCACGAGCGCCGTAATAAGTCCTGCCATCGCAAACAAGATCGCGATGACACGCATTGCAAAGCCGCTGGATCTTTCCAGGGGTAGATCATTGGTAACCTCCCTCAACCCGACGACGATGTCGCCGCCGGGATGGCCAACGGTCAGGCCGAGATGATGTAGACGATCGTGTAGCTATTCGGATCGACGATGACGATCCGGCCATCCGCGAGAACGAAGAAGCGGTAGGCCTCATATTGCGGCACAATCTCCACGATCCGCGGCGGAAGCGGCTCAAGCCTGATCTTCTTCGGAATGGTTGTCCCCACCGACACGGTAAAGTCGGTCTCGCGGACCGGCTCGACATGGACTTCCTTGACCACCTGGTGGATCTCCGTCTGCTGCTCGACCGAGATGTTCACATTGGCGGTATTGTTTGTTTCGGCCTTGGTGGTGCTATTGGCTTTGCTGTTGACCGTCGTTTTGTCGTTCGGCTTGGTATCTGCCGAACCATCGGTCGGTGTTGCGCCGCTGCCTGACTTTTGCGAAGCATTTGTGTTCGAAGAACCGGAAGGCTGATTGCCACTTGAGTTTCGCGTATCCGTCGGAGACTGGCCCGTTTTTGGGGCCTTCGCGCCGTTCGAGCTTTGTCCGCCTGAGGCATCCGCGCCGCTCGAATTCTTCGCATTGCCAGTCTGCGAAGCGCCCTCAGACGTACCCGATTGTGGCTTAACCTGCGGCTCAGCGGTCGATTGACCCGGGGTTCCTCCGGTTGACGATCCAGCACCGCTGGAAGGCTGCTGACCGGTCGTTGCACCACCACCCGTATCCGAACCGGAAGAACTGCCGCCGGTTGTCGCATCCGAATCTGGCTGTTGCTGTGTTTCGCCACCGGATGGGGCGCCATTCTGCGCCGCACCCTTCTTGGGCAGGATCGGTGCATCCTGAGCCGAAGCGGAAATGATGCCGACGGGCGAAACGCCAATCGACAATGCCGTCATCAGGACGGCAATCGTCTTGGTTTTCATGACAATCTCTCTGTGGTTGCAAGTCGCACAAGACCATCGCCGCCATTTGGGCGGCGACTTTAACGCCTGTGCCTGGATTGAACGGGACGCGGCATTTGCCGCGCCCGGTGCCTGGTCAGTTGAGAACCTGGATCACCTTACGGGAAGACGGCTCGACGATGACACGTTCATCGTTGACGACCGCATAGGCATATTTCGGATTATCGGGAACGGGTGTTACGACAACGGTTTGCGGAAGGGGCTGACCGACAACGATCTTTTCCTTGACAACCACGCGGGCCTCCGGAGCCGGAGCCTCGCGAACATAGGTCACAACTTTCTGCGGCGGCGGATCGATGGCCGTGCCGATAATAGCACCGGTTACACCACCAACTGCGGCGCCGACCGGGCCGCCAACGATCGCGCCGGTAACGGCGCCACCAGCGGCTCCATTGACGGTCGAAGATTGGGCAAGTGCCGCGCCCGACATAAGAGACGCGGCCATTGCCGTGCCTATGAAAAGCTTCGAGAGCATTTTTTCCTCCTTTGGTGTCAATGCGGCCTGCTTGACCGCTGCCAGACGAACGACCTGCATTCCTCACTGTTCCTGATCTCGGACTTCAGTCGGAACCGCTTCGGACCTTTGTCCGATGACACTCGGACTGAAGTCCGAGATCCGGAACGCACCGTCTCCCCACCCGTTTGGCATCGAAAGAGGAGTTCAATCATGGACGACAGGAATGAGATTCCAGAAATTTCCAGTGCCTGGAACGCATCCTTGTTAGCGCTCGTCATCTTCCTTGCCGCCATGCTCTATGTCTTCGGCATGGCTATGTCGGGCGAGCCGAGCCAGTTGACCACCACAGTCCAGGGCACCGACCTCATCGAGGTCAGGTGAACTGGAAAAGTCCGGCCAATGCGGTAGTTTGAATGGACCATCGCAATTCAGGTTGGAAATGAACTGGCCCATACGCTGGAATGCCCGCTCCCTCGCCTCCCAATTCCTCATCATGGGAGGGCTTGTTGCCCTTGGCGCAATGTTCGTCATCGGGCTCATCGTCACCCATCTCATCGAGGACGCCGTCATTCACAATTCGGGCGCGGCGACAGCGCTCTACGTCGATAGCGTCGTCGCGCCCTTACTTCCGGACATGCAGAAGGAATCGCTGCTTGATGAGGCAAGCGCCCGAGCACTCGACGAAACGCTCGGACAGGGCGCGCTTGGCCGCCGTCTCGTATCGTTCAAGCTGTGGCGCAGTGACGGCACGATCCTCTACTCCAATCAAAAGGAACTCGTGGGGAAGACGTTTCCGGTCAATGCCAAGCTCGCTCAGGCGTTTGCGGGCTCGCTGGTCGCACGTTACGAAGTCCCAAGCGACCCCGAAAGCGCCGAGGAGCGCAATCTCGGCAAAGCGCTCATGGAAATTTACAATCCTGTTTTGCAGCCTTGGTCGGGGGAGGCTGTCGCCGTCCTTGAATTCTACGAGACGGCCGAAGGGCTAGAAGACAGCCTCGCACGGGCGCGGCTCCGGAGCTGGCTGGCCGTGGCCGGCTTGACTACGATCTTCTTCCTCGCTCTTTCCATTGTCGTCTTTCGCGGCAGCCATACGATCGAGGTTCAGCGCGAAGCGCTAAAGGCCCGAGTGGATCAACTTTCCGCACTCCTCGCCGAAAATCGCGGCCTGCAACGCCGGCTTCAACTGTCCTCGCAGCGCGCTGCGGCCTTGAACGAAACATATTTGCGCAGCATAGGCGCCGATCTGCATGACGGGCCTGCCCAGCACATCGCTTATGCTTCGTTGCGTCTCGACAGTGACCTGCTGGTCGATGCCGGCACCGCGCCGGAGGTACGCGAGGAGGAACTTGCCTGGATCCGCTCGAGCCTTGCCGAGGCGATGAAGGAAATCCGGGATATCTGCAAGGGACTGGTGCTGCCGCAAATCGAAAAGGCTTCGATTACGGAAATCGTAAAACGCGTTGTCGAGGCCCATCAGCAGAAGACCAACACGACCGTCGATACCACAATCGATGAGGACGATCCGGAACTTGCTCCCGCTCTCAAGATTTGTATTTACCGTTTCATTCAAGAGGCGCTCAACAATGCCTATCGACATGGCGGCGGTGTCGAGCAGGCCGTCAGGGCAACATCGAAAGGCGGCGCCGTCCGCGTCGAAGTCAGCGATCGCGGCGAGGGTTTTGATCCAACGCAGGTGAGGCCGGCGAGCCTCGGCCTTGCGGGGCTCAAGGAACGGATCGATAGCCTTGGCGGGGAATTCAACATAAAGACCGGCGAAGGCGGAACGACTGTCATCATGACTTTCGCGCCTATGGAAGTGGAGGAATAGGATGACATCCATCAAGGTCGCCGTCGTAGACGATCATCCCCTGTTTCGCGAGGGGGTGACCCGCAGTCTCTCCGAGGTCAGTGACTTTGCCGTTGTCGGAGAAGGCGCCAATACATCCGACGCCGCAATGATCGCTGCCGATGCCCATCCGGACGTGCTGCTCCTCGATGTGTCGATGCCCGGAGACGGGCTTTCGGTGATCGAGGAGATCCTTTCCATAAGCCCGGATACCAAAATCCTCATGCTGACGGCCTCCGAGGAAGTCGATACGCTCGTCGAAGCGCTCCAACGCGGAGCGAAAGGTTACATTCTCAAAGGTGTTGGTTCCCGCGGTCTGGCGGAAGCGATCCGCACCGTCTTCAAGGGAGCCCGCTACGTCTCCCCGGCGATGTCGGCGAAGGTCATGGAATATTCATTGAGCGGGCAGGCATCCGACAGAGACACGCTCACCCCTCGGGAGCGCGAGGTGATGGACCTTGTTGCCCAAGGTCTCTCAAACAAACACATCGGCCTGCGTCTCGATCTACAGGAGAAAACGGTCAAGCATCATATGACCCAGATCCTGACAAAGCTCGGCGTCACGAACAGGACGGAAGCTGCCTTGCGGTGGCGCGAAAAACGCTAACGCAGCAGGCGCGCGAGCCGCGTGCTGTCAGCCGATGTCGCCCGCCTATTGATGATCGTGCGGCCTTTCGAGTCCTTCATGATGTAGCGTCCTGCACGAAGAGTTTCGGTTATTCCATTCGTATGCCGGACATCGATCGAGCCATCCGTATCTTCGGTCGCGCGTACGCCTGGTGTTGAGGGCACACGATCCGCACGACCGGCTCCATTCGAGCTAGATCGGCTGTTCCCGCTGCCGTTGCCGCCCGAATTTCCGTTACCATTACCCCCACCGCTGCCGCCATTACCATTTCCATTCCCCCCGCTATTGCCGCCGTTGCCATTCCCTCCGCCACTGCCGTTTCCATTTCCCCCACCATTCCCGCCGTTGCCGTTTCCATTCCCTCCGCCGTTGCCATTTTCGTTCTTTGCGAATGCGGTCGGACTGGCCAACGAAGGAAATGAACCCGCCACATCGACCTTCAGCGGCACAACGGCAAGAACACTCGCGCCGCAGCCTTTCAGGAAATTGCGCTTGGAGATCACCATAGTCCCTAGCCTTGTCGTTTTTCCTTGAGTGTCAACTTGAAAACAGGAATGAGATTGACCGCTTGCTCCGAAATTGCAAGACGGTCAGACATAGGTACCAAGGCGGATAGGACTTTGGTCCCGGCTCTCTGATCAAGATGAGCGACGGTCGCTGCAGAAGAAAGCGGCCTTATCATCCATGTCCGTCAAACAACGGGATAAATGCGCTGGCGTCTCGGCCCGCTGAACGGCCGATAGGTATTGTCCGAAGCGCGATAGGAATCATAGCGGGCGGCGTCCCATGAAATATGTGGGTCGGACCTCGTATCGGCTTCCGGCTGCCCTGGAAAGCTTCCTTTCAGCCGTCACGCAAGGTTTTCGGGGGCCACCGTCAAAAGGCTGGTACGTATTGTCAGTGACGTTGTAGGACCGGTAGCGCTGCCGGCATAGGCTGAGATGGCGGCTATCGGCCGTCCATTCCTGCTTCGGCGGCTCAATCGCCCCTGTCACGGTTGCGTCAGGTGGCGCAATGGCCAATACGCCAACCAAATTGGCAGGTTTCAAGGATTGGTTATTGTCGACAACGCCCTGCTGCGGCGGAAGGCGCTCGTAATTTTGAGCCCTGGGGTCGACGCGCATCGGTGTCGTCGTCCAGAGCGGCGCGTCGAGATTGGCGAAGTGATGTGGTTCCGAATCACGCAAGGCATAGGAAGCAAAGCCGCCAATCAGAATGGCACCAAGCACCGCCAGACCAATGGATGATGCAACAAGCGACTTCATCACGCGATCTCACATTCCTGCCCCACATAGAAATCGGCAATGCCGGCTCGGGTTCCGTGACGGGCTCAAAAAAATGCGCTTTTTTGCGCTTGTTTTGCGACGGTGGGACGTTCCTGCCCGTGCGACGCGATCCCCTCGGCCGCAATTTCCGGAAGGCACCCGCAACGGATAGGAATTTATTGCCATCGCCCCGATTTTGACGGATAGCTGTTTTATCGGGTGATCGGATCCGTCGTAACAGATCGCCAGCAGAAAGAGGAAGCATGTCGCAAAGAGCGGGCAGCGCCGACCTCCCCCTTCACGGAGGGCGCGTGCCACCATGGCTGGGCAACCGCATGACCACGCTCGGCGTGCTGATTACCGAGGCGATCGTTCACCATTACGGGCGTGACGAGTTTCTGCAACGGCTCGCCCATCCCTTCTGGTTCCAGTCCTTCGGCGCCGTCATGGGCATGGACTGGCATTCTTCTGGCATCACGACCAGCGTGCTCGGCGCACTGAAGCGCGGACTAAAGCCACTATCGAAAGAACTCGGCCTGCATGTCTGCGGCGGGCGCGGTGCGCAATCGCGCAAGACGCCGGACGAACTGATGGCGATCGGCGATCGCACCGGCCTTGACGGTGCCGGCCTTGCAAAGACAAGTCGCCTGGTCGCCAAGGTGGACAGCGCGGCGGTGCAGGACGGTTTCGATCTCTATCTGCACGGCTTCATCGTTGCCGATGACGGGCATTGGGTGATCGTCCAGCAGGGCATGAACGGCGACAAGCGCCAGGCACGGCGATATCACTGGCTCTCGGAAGGACTGGAGAGCTTCGTCAATTCCCCGCACGCGGCGATCGAAGGCCGATCGCAGGGCGAGATCGTCAATCTCGCCGACCGGCGGGCGGAAAAATCCCGACATGACCAACTCGATCTTCTCGTAGCGCTTGGGCCAGACCGCATTGTCCGTGAGGCGGCAGCCCTTGCCCTGGCCGCCGATCCTGCGCCCGCGCCGGAGCCAGTCGAACAGCCGATGCTGCCCCATCTCATCATGCCCGCCCATCACGACGTGCGCGAAAGCGACGTCAACATGAGGCGTCTGCACGGCAACCTTGCCGCAGCTGCCGATCGCGGACCGGTCGATTTCGAGGACCTGCTTCTCGTACCAGGCGTTGGCGCCCGTACGGTCAAGGCGCTGGCCCTCGTCGCCGAAGTCGTGCATGGCGCGCCCTGCCGATTTTCCGATCCCGCCCGTTTTTCCATCGCCCACGGCGGCAAGGACAGGTATCCCTTCCCCGTACCGCTCAAGGTCTATGACGAGACGATCAACGTCATGAAATCAGCCGTGATGAGGGGGAAACTCGGTCGCGAAGAGGAATTACAGGCACTACGCCGGCTCGACGAGCAGTCACGCAGCATGGAGCGTTACGCCACCGGTCCTGATCTCAAAGAAATTGTCGCCGGCGAATTCCAGCAATCCTCCACCTTCGGCGGACGTAGCGTCTTCGGCTGGGAACTGCCGCCGGAGAACGCAAGAGCGGACGCAGGAATACGGCCCCGTACGAACAAGCGCTGAGCGCGTAGGCTCGCAATCTCAACGCGGCCAACGGCCATCCGCTCAGGCATGAGGCGGCGCCATCGGCTCATCGGCAAAACCGGCAGCATCCAGCGCGCTGCGCACGAGACCGGATGCCTTCGCCCGTTCCATGAATTCGGTCAGCAAGGCCAGTCCAGCCGGCTTGTCCTTGCCTGTCGCGATGGCGATGCCTGTCTGTTGAAAGCCACCATCGAGGACCCGCGCGCCCGGCAGTTGCGGCAGCAGCGAGCGGAAGGCGTCGCGTGAAAGGGCCAGAGCATCCGCTCGGCACTCCAGCAAACGATTGACGCCTTCAGCGACCGTTTCCACCGGTTCCGGTCTGATTACCGTCAGCGAACGGGCAGCACTTCGGATCGTCGTGGTGTTGGCAATGCCGACGACGCGCACATCGGCGCGGTCGACCTCGGCCAGGCTCGCGATGCCGGATGCAGCGGTGACGAGATAGGTGCTCTCGATGATGTAATAGGCCGGACCGAAGGCAACACGTTTGCGCCTCTCGTCGTCGACCGGCATGAAGCTGACATCGATTGCACCGGCTTCGAGCGCCTCGGTGCAGGCGCCGGAATTCGGGAAAGCAACAATCTCCGCGTCAAGGCCGAGCGTCGCAGCAAGCGCCCAACCGATATCGACGGTCACGCCGCGATGACTGCCATTCTCCATCACGGCAAAAAAGGCCGACGCAGCGGGTGCAACGACGATGCCGAGACGCAACCGACCCGTTGGGGCAAGCTCCTGGATGATGTCTGCTGCTGCGATCTCCGTCAGAGGCGTATTCAGATTCTCTTGAACGAAACTCATGCCGGCGTGCCGACACCAAGCAAGGCTTCCTTCTCGTTTACTGACAGGCTCGTCAGCCGATAAAGGATGAAGCCCGTCTTCTCGGAGTGGATGCTCGCCAGCGCCTCGCCGAAAACACTCTTGATCTCGCCCAGCAATTCGCCAACTGCCACAGGCTCACCGAGATCCTTTTTTGGATACCAGAGCCCGGTTACCGGCGCAGTGGGAACCCACATGGTGACGACATCAAGCGATGTTACCGGCGCTTTACCCGGCAGCATGCCAATATGCTGCATGACACGTCGAATGCCGTCTGTCATCTGTGCCACGGTCGCCTCGCCCCACAGGCCGTTACCGCTGACCTCGGGCAGGATGCTTGGAATGCCGAGCTTGTGGGATGCATCGACCGTATAGCCGGAGCCGCCGGCTGCAACAGCAACCTTGATGCCGAAGGCAGCCGCAAGCGCTTTCGACTTCTCGCAAGCGGCGGGGAAAATGGTGAATGGTGCAAGGCTCTCGTCCAGGTCGCCGCCATGGCAATCGATATAGGCATCGGCCTTCGAAAACACTTCCGTCACCAGCCAATGCGCCAGCTGTTCGCTGGTCGTTCCATCAGGCTTGCCAGGAAACATGCGGTTCAGGTTTTTGCCGTCCTGCGGCACGATATAGATGTTGCGCCGCTGGAAGGCTTCAACGTTCAGGATAGGCAGAACGACAAGTGTGCCCTTGATCTCTTCCGGCCGCGTTTTCATCAGCCGGACAGCCGCCTCGATCGAGCAGAATTCCGAACCATGCACGCCGGCGGTGACGAGCAGGCACGGTCCCTCCTCGGCTCCTTCGATAACAGCGAAGGGAATTTCGAGCTCTTTCGTCACGCGGACATGGCCGAATTCCGAGCGGGGCTTTCCGGTGCGCAGGGCGGGCAAGGCGGTCATCGAGCATTCCTCCATGAAAAGCGCCGTTTGCGCCGGCGTCGTTGTGATTCTCCTCAGGCGGAGGCGGCAAGTCGCCTCAGCAACATTGTCCAGGCCCGCATGCCGAGCTTGAAATTCCCGAGCCGCAAGAATTCGTTGGGCGCGTGATAATCCTCGTCAGCGGTGGAAAAGGAGAAGAAGATCGAGGCGCAGCCGAGATGCTGGCGAAAGGCACTACCGATCGGGACCGTGGCGCCCATGGCGACCCGCAGCGGCTTTTCGCCGAGCAAGTCGCCGAGGACCTCTTCGGAAATTTTCAAGGCCGGCAGATCAGGATCAACGAAATCCGCCTCGCTGCCCGGCCCGTGACGATGAACCTCAAGCTGAAAGCCCTTTGGCAAACGCTGCTGCAAATGGCGGACAATCGCCGCAATCACGGTATCCGGTTTTTGTCCGGCAATGAGGCGACAGGTGATCTTGGCGCTCGCCGTATTCGGAATGACCGTCTTGGTCCCCTTGGCCTGGTATCCGCCCCAAATGCCGTTGAACTCCAGTGTCGGCTCCAGCCATTGCCGGATCAGCAATTCGCGACCGCTATCGATCGGATCGCCGCCGGACACACCGATCTCCCGGTAATAGGCAGCGCTGTCGAATTGCGATGCCTCGATTGCCGTGATGATCTTCGGATCGGGAGGTGTCGCGCCATCCAGAAAACCCCCGACGCTGACGCGACCATCCGGGCCGTGCATGGAAGCGAGCAGGCCCGCAAGTGCTGCGATCGGGTTGGGCGCACTGCCGCCGTGGCGACCGGAATGCAGGTCCTTGGCGGCACCGGTTATGGTGACATCGAGGGCCACGAGGCCACGGCTCGCCACCGTGATCGACGGCTTGTCCGGACGCCACATGGCACCATCGGCCGAAAGCACGAGGTCGCAGCGGAGCTTGTCGCGGTATTTCTCCAGCGTCGGCGCAAAATGGGGGCTGCCGGATTCCTCCTCGCCCTCGATCAGTACCTTCAGATTGACGGGCAAACGGCCTTCGACGCGCATGAAGGCTTCGGCGACAAGGATCGGGATCAGCAGCGGCCCCTTGTCGTCGGACACGCCGCGGGCATAGAGCCTGCCATCGCGCTCATCTGGCTCGAAAGGCGGCGTCTCCCACTTCTCAAGCGGATCGGGCGGCTGGACGTCGTAATGGCCATAAACGAGATAGGTCGGCAGTGTGGGATCGGAGAGAATTTCGCCATAGATGGCACGGTGCCCGCCGGTATCAAGCGTTTCAACGGCGGCAAAACCAGCCCTGCGCAGACGATCCGCCACGAAGGCCGCGGCCTGGCGGATGCCCTCGGCAAAGGCCGGGTCGGTGCTGACGCTCGGTATCCGGCAAAAAGCCTTGAGATCATCAAGCGCCGCCGGATAATTCTCCTCCAGATAGGTCTCGACGCTCATTTACCGCCGTCCACGCTGATGACCTGGCCGGAGATCCAGCCGGCATAATCGGAAGCGAAGAACATGACCATGGCGGCGATATCGTCAGGCCGGCCGAGACGTTTCAATGCGATGTTCTGCAGAAGCCGCGCCTGTCCTTCCTCTCCCATCGCATCCCACTGGCGCTCGGTGGTCGGGTTGGAGCGAACGAAACCGGGAGCGACATTGTTGACCGTGATGCCCCAGGGGCCGAGCTCATGGGCGAGCTGGCGCGTCAGCCCGATCTGGCCGGCCTTGGCGCTGGCATAGGCCTGGATGCCGGTCAGCGAGATGCCGAGGCCGGCGCCGCTCGAGATATTGACGATGCGCCCGGTCTTGCGTTTCTTCATGACGGGGGCAACCGCCTGTGCCATGAAGAAGGCGCCGGACAGATTAACATCGAAGATCGTCTGCCAGTCGCTTTCTGAAATCTCCTCGATCGGCCGCCCAACCTGACCGCGCACGCCGCCGGCATTGTTGACGAGGATATCGACCTCGCCGAAGGTCGGCACCAGCGCCAGCACATCGGTGCGGTTGCCGACATCGAGTACGTGGGCCGTGGTCTTTGCTCCACAGAGCTTCACCGTTTCCTCGAGCCCAGCCACATTGACATCGCAGGCATGAACCCGCGCGCCGCGGCTTGCAAAAGCCTCTGATATCGCCCGACCAAAGCCGTGGGCAGCGCCAGTGACGACGACGACCTTTCCGTCAAAGGAGATGTTCATGCGACCCTCGCAAGCTCTTCGATATTGGCCATGGCGAGCGGGCGCTTATCGTCTTCGATCTCGTGGATCATGGTGATGAGGCGAGCGGCAAGTGGGGTCGGAACGCGCGATTCCCTGCCGATCTCCACGACCGGCAGCACCTGCGCGTCGACCTCTGTCTTGCGTTTGCGAACCGCGAGATCGCGCCAGATGCCGGAATGCGACTTGACCGATTTGCGATTGTGGACGGACATGTCGTCGAAGGACTTGTTCGTCTGCTCCGGCGTCGCCAGCGGTCCAAAGGCTGCCGGATCGAAGCCGTCGAAAGCCTCCGGCTTGATATTGTTGATGGCGGCGACAGTCGCCACTTCCAATGCCAGCTTGCGCAAAACCGGCCGCGCGGTCGGATTGTCGAGAACGTCGGCAATGCTGTCATTGGTAAGTGCAGTTCCGAAGAGCAGCGCGCCATAGATGAGCTTGCCCCACAGGAAGCCCCAGATGTTGTTGGTGATCAGAGCTTTCGGCTCGAACTGCTTCATCAGGTCGTAGATTCCCTCGGCGCGATCTGTAAACCGCCCGTCCAGTTCGCCGATAACGACGGCGCCCCGGCCGCTATATTGCACGACGCCAGGTTCGAGATAGTCGGCTCCAAAATTCACGAAGCAGCCAATCACGCGGTTCTCACCGACAATGCGGGAGATGACGCGCTCATTGAGACCGTTCTGCGCCGAGACGACATATCCGTCCGAGGCGAGATGCTCGACAAGCATATGTGTTGCGGCTTCCGTATGATGCGCCTTCACGCAGAGGAAGGTGCGCGCATAGGTGCCTTCGAGGTCTTCCGGCAGATAGGCCCTGGCCCTGAGGACATCCTCGAAGATCGGACCGACGATCTGCAGGCCCTTCTCGTTGATGGCATCGACATGTTCCCTAACGCTGTCGACGAAGATCACCTCGTTGCCGGCCCGGATGAAGGCAGCACCCAGCGTACCGCCGATCGCACCGGCACCCCAGATCAGGATCGGTTCGCTCATGCCCAGCCTCCCTCGAGCAGCGCACGGGTTTCGTCGACCGCCACATCCCAGATTGCCTGCATTTCCTCATCGGGTCGCTCGTAGTAGCCGCCGAAATTGCCGTCTCCGAGATAGGCTTTGACGGCATCCGGCGACATGACCCGCATGCGGGCAAGATCGATCATCGGCTTCTGCTGGGTCGGCTGTTTGACACCCTCAAGACGTGTCCAGGGGAAGTTCTCCATCCAGGAAGCGTGCGAGGCAATGGTGTCGATCTCCTGGACCTTGGCGTGGGTTTTCGGCGCATTCCACCAATTGTGGAACTTCACCGCCGTGTCTGGGTTATCCGCCATCCATTCGATCGCCATGCTGCCGGCTGGCTGGTTGCCGCCATGGCCGTTGACGATGAGGATGCGGCGGAAGCCCTGCCGCCTCAAGCCGTCGAGGATATCGCGAATCAAGCTGATATAGGTCTCCTGGCGGATGCTGATCGTGCCGGGGTAGGAGAGGAAATAGGGCGTGATGCCATAGGCAACGACCGGAAAGACCGGAATGCCGAGCGGCGCGGCGGCGTCGGCGGCGACCTTCTCCGACAGGATGGAGTCGACCGAAAGCGACAGGCCGGCATGCTGCTCGGTGCTGCCGAGGGGCAGGATCGCCCGGTCATCGGTTTTCAGATAGGTTTCGATCTGCTGCCAGTTTGAGCCAGATACTCTCATCTCGTCTGCCTTTCCTAGACCTTTGCGTCGATAGCGTCTCGTTTGGATGTGTCGTCTGCCTGCGAAACAACGCCGGCAGCACGAATGATCGGTACGATCACTCTTTCGATGTCGGCTGTATCTGGCGCATGGCGGTATTCGATTGCCTGCATGCCCTCGGGAAGAAGATCGGTCACGCTTTCCGCGCCCGATGCGTAGATCACCACGGAGACATTGGCGAGGAGTGTCTCCAGCCCCGGCGCCTCGAGCGTGGTTGCGGTAATTTCGCTGACATGCGGCGCAAAGCGCTGCACGCCGCTCTTCATGATCGGCAGGAAATCCGGAAAGCGCGAGACGACGGCGATCGAGGCCAGCGAGTCGAGCGAGGCAAGTGCCCTGCGCGTCTCCTCCGATGGCGTGAAGCTGATTGTCACCACCTTGGTATTCGGCACAAGGGTCGCGACCTCGCGGTGGCGATTGGCGAAGGTGATGGCAAGATCGGCGGAATTGGCGCGCGCCATGGCGGCAGGGTTGCGCTCGATCGAGGAGACCGTCATCGGTTCGACCGTCACATCGCGACCGAGGCGGGCCGCGATGAACTTGGCATAGCTGGCAGTCGCATCCTGAAAGATGCCGATCATAACGATGCGCAGCCGTGGACCGATACTGTCACGATAAAAGGCCCGAGCATTAACGAGGGAGACAAGGTCTGACGAACGAATACCCAAGCGGCGGCTCTCATCGATCAGGTGGTCGATCTGCCGATGCAACTCGCTCACATCTGCCCGCCCTGCGAGCCGCGCCTGATGGCTGTCGCTGACGAACGTGCCGGAGCCCGGACGCGTGTCGATCAGGCCAGCCGCCTTCAAGTCGGAATAGACCTGGCTGACCGTCATCGGGGCGACGCCCACCTTCTCGGCCAGTTCCCGCACCGATGGAAGGGCTTCCCCAGGCGCCAACTCGCCGCAGGCGATGCCATATTCGATAAGGCCCTGAAGCTGCGTGCGCAGAGGCACCGGCAACTCCCGGTCGACGAAGAAATCCATGAAACCCGTTCAGCGCTATCTGTTATAGATGGATATAACGGTTATCGCGAAAATGGCGCATTGACAAGTCAAGCGTCTCAGTAGGCTTGGACAAAAATCAGTTGACAGGCTTTTTTCTGCGTGAAATCGTTATAGTCAATAATAACACTTAATATGCATAAAAAGGGGAATGATATGAGGACGATCGCTCGTGCGGCCGTGGCCGCTGCAGTTTTACTCGGCACCAGTGTTTCAGCATTCGCCCTGGAGCGGGGCGGCACACTGGTCTACGGTCGCTATGCCGACAGCCTTTTCCTGGATCCCGTGCTGAACGACGCCAACGTCGATATCTGGATCCTGTCCAATCTCTACGACACTCTGCTCCTGCCGACCGATGATGGCAAGGGCGTACAGCCTGGCCTCGCCAGCGACTACAAGGTGGCCGACGACGGCAAAAGCGTAACGCTGACCCTGCGCGACGGCATCAAATTCTCCGATGGTTCTCCGATCACCCCCGGCGACGTCGCCTGGTCGCTGAAGCGCGCCTCCAAGAAAGACAACGGCATCTGGGGCTTCATGATCGAATCCATCGACGACGTGACGACGGAAGGCGACAAGACCGTTACGATCAAGCTCAAGCATCCGGATCCGGCCATTCTTGCGGCCTTGACCGTCTTCAATACCGGCATCCTGCCGGAAAAAGCCTTTGAAGCATCGCCGGGCGCGACCGACGAGGAAAAGGCCAAGGCTTTTGCGGAACATCCTGTTGGTTCCGGCCCCTTCGTGCTGAAGTCCTGGGACCGCGGCTCCAGCATGAAGCTGGTGCGCAACGAATATTACTGGGGCAAGGGCGAGGACGGCAAACCACTGCCCTATCTGGACGGTCTAGACTTCGAGCTGATCCCCGACGATGCGACCCGCATCCTGAAGCTCACATCCGGTGAGATCGATGGCGCCGAGTTCATTCCCTATGCCCGTGTCGACGAACTGAAGTCGTCCGGTAGTCTCAATATGGAACTCTACCCATCGACACGCGTCGAATACATTACGCTGAATGTCCGTCCGCAGCTTGGCGGCAAGGACAATCCTCTGTCCAACGCCAAGGTCCGCCAGGCGATGAACTATGCCGTCAACAAGGATGCGATCATCCAGATCGTCACCCACGGCGTCGGCACACCGCAGACGTCCTACATGTCGTCGGCAACGCCGCTGCATGTCGGCGACAAGCCGCTCTATCCCTACGACCTGGAAAAGGCGAAGAGCCTGATGAAGGAAGCCGGATTCGAGAACGGCTTCTCGACCAGCATCCTCGTGCTCGCCGGCAATCAGGACGAGGTCGGCATCTCGACCGCCCTGCAGCAGATGTGGGCGCAGATCGGCATCAAGCTCGAGCTGCAGCAGGTCGATAACCCGACCCGCACCCAGCAATATCGCGACGGCACCTTCGTGATGCGCAACGCCGCCTGGACCGACGATATCGCCGATCCAAACGAGATCACCTCCTATTTCGTCTATTCCAAGACGATCGATGCGCTGCACAGCGGCTGGAAGAACGACGAGGCAGACAAGCTCTTCGAAGACTCCCAGAAGGAAATGGATCCAAAGAAGCGCGCTGAGCAATATGCGAAGATGCAGGAAATCTATAACACCGAAGGCCCGACCGTGCCGCTCTATGAGACGCCCTACCCGGTTGCTCTCAGCAAGAAGGTCCACGGCTTCCTGCAGATCCCGCTTGGCAACAACATTTTCGCCAAGACCTGGAAAGACAAGTAATACGTGACCCAGCCTGCTGCGCGGGCCTCTTACCAAGGCCCGCGGCCTTTTTCGACTACAGCATCGGCCCGAAATTCGGGACCGATTTTCGGAAAGCCTGATGCGTAGATTCAAAAGAGTTAGTGCGTCCTTAGTGCGTCCAAATGGACGCACGGCGCGCTGGAGGAAGATCGGGAGCGGCTGTTGCCCCTTTTCAATTTCATAATCCGCCGCGTGCTGCAGATGATCCCGACGGTGATTTTCATCCTCATCGTCACCTTCGTTCTCGTGCGCCTGCTGCCCGGCGATCCCGCCAGCGCCATGCTTGGCGACCGCGCCATCGATGCCGATGTCGAGCGCATCAATCACCAGCTTGGCCTCGATCGGCCTGTCCCCGTGCAATTCCTCTATTATGTCGAGCGTATCCTGACCGGCGACCTCGGCAATTCCATCGGCCTCAAAGTGCCTGTCATGTCGCTGATCCTGCAGCGCCTGCCGGTCACGCTGAT
Source organism: Rhizobium sp. WYJ-E13 (assembly GCF_018987265.1). Taxonomy (NCBI): domain Bacteria; kingdom Pseudomonadati; phylum Pseudomonadota; class Alphaproteobacteria; order Hyphomicrobiales; family Rhizobiaceae; genus Rhizobium; species Rhizobium sp. WYJ-E13. The sequence goes on from NZ_CP076854.1 coordinate 1,110,121, forward strand.
GTTGACGGTCATGTCAGCGCTTATTGCTTTGGTTCTTGCCGTGCCGCTCGCCTTCGTCGCTGCGCTGAAGCGGGAACAGCTTCCTGACAGCATCATTCGCGGTACGTTCCAGGTCGGGCTGTCGATGCCGGTCTTCTATGTCGGCATCGTGCTACTGACCGTTTTTGCGGCGCAGCTGAAGATCTTCCCCGTCGGCGGTTATGGCGATACGTTTGGTGACCGCATCTACCATCTTTTTCTGCCGGCGCTGACCCTGGCACTGAGCTTTGCCGCCGTGCTGATGCGCAATCTCCGCTCCTCCATCATTGGCGTTATGAATGCCGAATATGTGGATTTCGCCATCGCCAAGGGCCTGCGCTCGCGCGTCATCCTCATGCGCCACATTCTGCGCAACGCGCTGATTTCGACCGTCACATTGTTCGGCCTGCAGACGGGCACGCTCTTCGGTGGCGCCGTCATCACCGAAACCGTCTTTGCCGTCCCCGGCGCCGGCCGCCTGTTGATCGATAGCATTTATGGCCGCGACTATCCGGTTCTCCAGGGGCTGACCATCGTGCTTGCTGTCCTCGTCTCGCTGACCTTTCTGGTCACCGATATCGTGCAGGCCTGGCTTGATCCGAGGATTGCCCGATGACCGGTCTCGCCACCAGGGCCGCGCGTCACGCGTCCCGTTGGCGCACGCTGCCTCGTTCGCTGAGTTCGGGCGGCATTATTCTCGGCCTCAGCCTCATCGTCGCGATCTGGCCGTCGCTCTTTGCCCCCTATGATCCGACAGCCTTCGACTACAATGCACTGCTGAAGCCACCGAGTTGGGCGCATCCCTTCGGCACCGACAGTTTCGGTCGCGATGTGCTCTCGCGCGTCATCCATGCCTATACGATCGACATGCAGATCGCGATCTTCGCGACGATCGGCCCCTTCATCTTCGGTACGCTAGTCGGCGCCTTCGTCGGCTATGTCGGCGGTTTCTGGGAGGCGATCTTCGGCCGTATCGTCGATGCCACGATCACCTTCCCCTTCCTGGTGCTGGTCATCGCCATCGTCTCCGTGCTCGGCCCCGGCCTCGGCAACATGTATGTCGCCGTCAGCGTCGTCGGCTGGGTCTTCTATGCGCGGCTGGTTGCTGCCGAAATCAAGGTGCAAAAGCGGCTCGATTATGCCGATGCCGGCAAGGTGATGGGTTATGCGCCGCTGCGCATCATCTTCCGTCACCTGCTGCCGAATGCGATCACGCCGGCGATCGTCTACTGGATGACCGATATGGCGCTCGCCATTCTGCTCGGTTCCAGCCTCGGTTATCTCGGTCTCGGCGCCCAGCCGCCGGCCGCCGAATGGGGCGTGCAGATCGCCGACGGCAAGAATTTCATGAATACCGCCTGGTGGATCTCGGTCTTTCCGGGTGTCGCAATCGTCATCACCGGCCTCGGCTTCAGCCTGGCAGGTGACGGTGTTGCCGAATTGTTGAGGGTCAGACGATGACGGGCATGCCAAGCGAAAATGGCGGGCTGATCGTGCGCGGCCTGACGACAACCTTCGATACGCCCCACGGGCAGGCAATTGCAGCTGCCGATGTCGATTTCGACGTTGCGCCGGGCGAAGTCGTCGGCCTTGTCGGCGAATCCGGCTCCGGCAAGAGTGTGACGCTGCGCTCCATCATGCGGTTGGTCCGCGAACCAGGACATGTCAGCGGCCGTGTCGAATGGCGCGGTCGCGATCTCGTCGTCATGACGGCGGAAGAACTCCGCAGGGTTCGCGGCCGCGAGATCGCGATGATCTTCCAGGAACCGATGACGGCGCTGAACCCTGTCCTGCCGGTCGGCGTGCAGATCGAGGAGAACCTCGCCGCCCATACGACGCTGAATGCCAGGGAGCGCAAGGCGCGCGCCTTGGAACTGATGAACATCGTCGGCATTCCGGCCGCCGAGAGACGACTGCAGGAATATCCGCACCAGTTTTCCGGCGGCATGCGCCAGCGCGCGATGATCGCCATCGCGCTCGCCTGTTCGCCGAAACTCCTGCTTGCCGACGAGCCGACGACCGCACTCGACGTCACGATCCAGGATCAGATCCTGAAATTGCTGCTCGACCTGCGCGACCGGCTGTCGATGAGCGTCGTGCTCGTGACCCACGATCTCGGCGTGGTCGCCGCCACCTGTGATCGCATGGCGGTCATGTATGCCGGCCGCATCGTCGAGACCGGAAAGGTGACTGATGTCTTCAGCAAGCCGCGCCATCCTTATACGCGGGGCTTGCTCGGTTCGGTGCCGCGCTCAGGCGCATCCCGCACTGTGCTGCAATCGATCGAGGGCACACCGCCGAGCCTCACCAATCTGCCGGTGGGATGCGCCTTCCACCCGCGCTGCAAATTTGCAACCGAACACTGTCTGGGAGAGCGGCCGCCACTAGTGTCCATCACCTCCGAGGCGCGGATGGTTGCTTGTTTCCACCATGAGCTCGTAGCCAAGGCGGAGGCGATCATTTGAACGCGAATATTCCCATTCTTTCGATCGACGGCATCTCGAAACGCTTTGCCGGCCCGCACTCCCTGACGCGACGACTGCAGGGAATACCGCAGCTCGCCGTGCATGCGCTTCGCGACGTGACGCTCGAAATTCATCGCGGCGAAACGCTTGGCATCGTCGGCGAATCCGGCTGCGGCAAGTCCACCCTCGCGCGGTGTCTGGTGCGCCTGCACGAGCCGGATGGCGGGGCAATCCGCTTCGAAGGCAAGGATATCGGCCGGTTTCGCGGCGGCGAGCGGCGCGCCTTCAACAGGCGGGTGCAGATGATCTTCCAGGATCCCTACGGCTCGCTCAACCCGCGCATGACCGTTTCGCAGATTCTCGGCGAGGCGCTCTCCGTTCACAAAATGCGGGCCAAGGTCGAAATCCCCCATCGGATTGCGGAACTCTTGGAGCTCGTTCGCCTGCCGCAGGATGCGGCAGGCCGCTATCCGCATGAATTCTCCGGTGGCCAGCGCCAACGCATCGGCATTGCGAGAGCGCTCGCCGTCGAGCCCAATGTCATCGTCGCTGACGAACTGGTCTCGGCGCTCGATGTTTCGGTGCAGGCCCAGGTCGTCAATCTACTCCTGCAACTGCAGGAACAATTGCATCTGACCGTCATTTTCGTCGCCCACGACCTGCGGCTGGTTCGCCATATCTCGCATCGAGTCGCGGTCATGTATCTCGGCCAGGTGGTTGAGGTGAACACGTCGGAAGGCCTCTTCACCGCCCCGCGTCACCCCTATTCCAAGGCGCTGCTCGACGCGGCACCGGAGCTCGATCCGTCTCGCCGCAGCCGAACGATCGCAGCGCGCGGCGAATTGCCGAGCCCGCTCGAAGTTCCGCCGGGATGCGCCTTTGCCAGCCGCTGCCCGCATGCCTTCGATCGTTGCAGGATAGAGCGGCCGCTTCTGACGCCGCGTGGCCATGGCCAGCTCGCGGCCTGCCACCTTGAGGATTTCGGGGCACCTGTGCGCTAAGAGGATCAGAGAACCATGAGTTTTGCCGCTTTTGAAAACGAGATCGCCAAGATCAACGACATCCTCTGCGCCGTAAACCTGCTTACCTGGGATGCGCGCACCATGATGCCGCCAGGCGGTGTCGATGCACGCGGCAAGCAGATTGCCACACTCGCCGGGCTCGCGCGCGATCTTGCGACGAGTGACAAACTTCAACGCGCCATCGAAGGCGCGCGGTCGGAACTATCAGGGATCGATGTCGGTGACCGCCGTAAGCTCGCGCTCGAAAAGGCAGCAGAGGCGATCGACACCCTCTCACGCATTCCCGCCTCCCTCGTCAGCGCTGCGGCGGAGCTGAAAACCGTCGCCCAGGCGGCCTGGAGCAGCGCGCGCGCCGCCAATGATTTTGCCGCTTTCGCGCCGTTCCTCGAACGCACGATGGAAATGCAGCGCGAGATCGCCGCTGCCATCGGCTATAGGGAGCATCCCTACGACGCGCTGGTTGCAACCTACGAACCGGGCATGAACTGGTCGCGGCTGCGCAGGCTCTATGGTGAGCTGCGCGACGGCCTGCTGCCGTTGCTCGCCCAGGCGAAAGAAGCCAATGTCCGCGCGGAAATTCTCGATCGGGCCTACCCGGTCGACAAGCAGCGGGCATTTTCAAGCCTGATCTCCGCCCGTTTCGGCTATGATTTCAACCGCGGCCGTCTCGACGACACGGTTCATCCCTTCGAGATTTCCTTCACACGATCCGATGTGCGCATCACCGGCCGGTTCCGCGAAACCTGGCTGCCCGGCGGCCTCTTCGCCGTGTGGCATGAAGCGGGCCACGGCATCTACGAGCAGGGTATTTCCGACGCTTTCAGCCGTTCGACATTCACCACGGATTTCGTCAATCTCTATGCCGTCGGCGGCACGAGCTTCGGCACGCATGAATCCCAATCGCGCCTTTGGGAAAACCGCGTCGGCCGCTCCCGCCGCTTTTGGGAGCTGAATTTCGCCGATCTGCAAAAGACCTTCCCCGACCAGCTTAGCGATGTCACGCCGGAGGATTTCTGGCGGGCCGTCAATGCTGCCCGGCCCGGCTTCATTCGTGTGGAAGCCGACGAGTTGACCTATGATCTGCACATCATGCTGCGTTCGGAGATCGAAGCGGGTCTGATATCAGGCGAAGTTCGGGTTGCCGATCTGCCTGGCATCTGGCGCGACAAGGTGAAGGCCTATCTTGGGCTCGATGTGCCAAACGATACGCTCGGCGTCCTGCAGGATGTCCACTGGTCATCCGGCATGGTCGGCTCTTTCCCGACTTATACGATCGGCAACATCATGTCGTCGCAGTTCTTCGCAGCGGCCTGCAAGGAGACGGCCATCGAACGCGGGTTGGAGAATGGCGATTACCTGCCGCTGAAAACCTGGCTCAATGACCATGTTCATCAATACGGACGCTCGAAGAGCGCCAGCCAATTGCTGGCGGATGCGACAGGCGAAGACCTTTCCGTCTCCGCCTATGTCAACGATCTCAAGCGCAAGGTCGTAGACCTCACCGCCTGAGGCAGGAATCAGCCGACCAGCAGCTTGACCCAGGCTTCAACCTCGTCGCCACTGCTCATGTCTGGCCGCACCAGCCCGTCGATCATGAATGTCGGCGAGACATGAATGCCGTTCTGACGCGCATATTTGCAGTGCCATTTGATCTCGCGGTCGAGATCAGGCATCGCGAAAGCGTCTTTCAGCTCGACACCGCTGTAGCGTTCCAGGCGTTCGATGATCTGGTTCGGCGTGACATCCATATTGGCACCGCCGGCATGCCGCTCGAACTCGAATTCTTCGCGATGGGCAGCAACGGCCGCCATGACCTTCTTTGCCGTTTCCTTGCCACCGCTCAAGGTCGACGCGGCGAGGATGCAGCGCACGACCACGCCGGAATACATATGCCAGGGCTGCGACTGCAGGCGGATTTTCACTGTGATCCTGTTCTCGCCGGCTTGCTCCAGAAGCCTGTCCAGCTTGTTGAACGTCCTGACGGAATAGGGGCAGGTCGGCTCCAGGAATGCCTCGAAAGCGCGCTGTCCGGAACCCCAAACGAGTGGATCTGTCTGCCAGGAAGTGGTCGTCATGTTCATGTCCTTTGTTCTGCATCTTTCTATTGCCGGCCACCATAGTTACCGACGTAGCCTGCGTCGCGTGTGATATCACTGTTTGCCGTTCCAATTATCCACGAGCTCATGAGGGCCATAAGACCGTTTGGCTTCGCATGCCCCTTTCACAAACGTGCCGAGCCGCTATGCTGTCATCGCAGACTGAAGGATGGATAATTCAATGATGCAGGCACGGCAGGGGGAGTTGCGCGAGCGGATGACGATCCTAGGCGATGTCAATTCTGCCTCATTCGTCCCGTGGATCCGTCGCCATGCTGACAAGCTCGGACTGTCCCAGGATTTCTTTTACACCGGGGCCGACCGAATCGAACTTGAGGTCGCGGGACCTGTCGAACTGATCGACATGCTTGAAATGGGATGTTCGCTTGGCCCGATCGATGTCTGGGTGGACGAGATTCAGCGCAAGATTGTAGATCCGGCCGATGCACCGTAATGCGGCAACATTGATCTGTTGCCTTTAATTTAATCATTGTTGCTAATGCGATTTTTTTATGCAAGCCTCAGACAACTGAGGTCGCGAGCTCGGCAACAGTGCGCGGCCAGCGGCGCTAAAGTATTGGTAAAATTGAGGAACTGAAAGTTATGCCATCTGATACGGCCGGCTCCTGGACGCCTGTCGCCCTTTCTGCTGATCTGCCGCCGGCAACCGTCATACCGGCCTTAACGCCAGCAGGATCGATAGCCCTTTGGCGCAGTCAATCGGGGCGCGCATCGGCATCGTCGGATCGCTGTCCGCATCGCGGGATGCGATTGTCCCACGGCTTCGTGCGTGGCGAGACGCTCTCCTGCATCTATCATGGCTGGAGCTACTCTCCGGCGGGGGGATGCGTTCGCATCCCGGCCCATCCCGACCTCGTGCCGCCAGAAACGATCCGCGTCGCCGTCCAGACAGTCGAAGAATTGGATGGCGTCATCTGGGTCGCTGCTGGCAAGCCGACATCGCAGCCGCCGCGCCTGGGCAACCTTATTCCGTTGCGCTCGCTGACGGCCGAGGCCGGCATCGCGGAAATCGAAGCTGTGGCCGGCGCAAAGGCGAATGCAGACGGACTTATCAACGTCGCGGAATATCCATGGGTCCGGCTGTTGCCGACGCCACAGGGGGATCGCACGCTGGTTCATGTCATGATCGAGCAAAGTCGCAGCATTGAGGATCGGGTTGCCGCGTCCCGCATTGCCGAAGCTTTGCGCCGCCGGGCGGAAGCACGCCAGAAGGAAGCTGCATGATGAAGGCCGGCGCGATGATCGACGAATGGTATCCGGTCGGCCTTTTCAGCCGGCTCACCGAGACGGGAAACAAGACCGCGCTGATGGGCGAACCGATCGAGGTGGCACGCGCGCAGGACGGATCGGCGCGGGTAACATCCGGCGACGGACGCCCACTCCCTGTCCGTGTTCGCTACGGCCACGTCTGGTCTTCCCTCGGCAATCCCGTCAAGGAGCTTTTTGCTATTCCCGAGGCGGATCAGCCCGGCCGCCGTTTTGTCGATGTCGGCGTGGTGCGGGTGCGCTGCTCGCCGCTACGGGCGGTGGAGAACTTCCTCGACATTGCCCATTTCCCCTTCGTCCATACCGACATCCTCGGCGCCGAGCCGCATACGGAGGTCGAAAACTACAAGGTAGAAATCCGCGAAGATGAGGATGAGGTCTGGGCGACGCAGGTGAAATTCTACCAGCCGCAGGCAGCCAAGTCGGCAACTGGCGGCATTACCACCGAATATATGTACCGCGTGCCAGCACCGACCTGCTCAGTGCTCTACAAGACCTGCCCTCCCCGGCCAGGCGAATGGGATGTCATTACCCTCTTCGTCCAGCCGCTTGCGGAGGACCTCTGTGACGTATGGCCATGGATGGCCCTTTTCGATGACGAAACGCCCATGACAGACCTCATCCATTTTCAACAGATGATTTTCCTGCAGGATCGCTCGATCCTTGAAAACCAGATCCCAGCCCTGCTGCCGCTCGATCCCGGCATGGAAATCCCGACCCGGGCCGATCTCACATCGGTTGCTTACCGGCGCTGGCTGAAGCGTCACAACTATACCTATGGTGCACAGCTGGTCGCGCAATGAAGCTCTACGACTACATTCTCTCGCCGAGCTGCTACAAGATCCGCCTGATGGCGGCGATCCTCGGCATCAAGCTGGATATCCGACCGGTCGATTTTCATCCCGGCGCGGAACATCGCGGACCAGAACTCCTGGCGCTCAACCCGGCAGGTTCGCTTCCGATCCTTGAGGACGGCGATCTCGTCCTGACGGAATCCTCCGCGATTCTCGCCTATCTCGCCGCCGGAAGCGCGCCGGAATGGCTGGGCAGTAGCACGCCTGAAGAGACGGCGCGGGTGCAGCAGTGGCTCTCCTTCTCGCATCGGCTGACGGCCAATCTCGGCGGTGCGCGACTGCATGAAATGCTTCTGCGCCCCGGCAATATCGAGATCCTGCAGGCGCAGGGCATCTCGGCGCTGCGCGAGCTGGAAGCCGGTCTCTTCGAACAGCAGCTTCGCGGCATGCGCTTCCTAGCGTCGAACCGCGCCACGATCGCCGATATCGCCTGCTTCCCCTATGTGGCGCTCGCGCCCGATGGCGGCATCTCGCTCGATCCATACCCAACGATCCGGCTCTGGCTGCGTGCCATCCGCAGCATCGACGGTTTCATCGAAATGCCCGGCATTCACAGGTTGCACGAGCTGAAACCTGATCCTCATCCCGCGAAGGAGGAGAGGTGAGATGGCCGGCTACCTCCTGAAAAATTGTGCAGCCGTCATCGTCGACGAGGGCAGTGGCCCGGCCGTACGTCGGAATGTCGATCTGCTCACTGATGGTCCGGCGATCCAGGCGATCGGAGAAAACCTGCCGGCCGAAACACTGCCCGCCGGCACGATCGTCCAGGACGCGACCGGCTGGTTCGTCTATCCGGGGCTCGTCAACACGCACCATCACTTCTTCCAGTGCTTCGTGCGCAACCGGGCCGATCTCGACTGGACGAAGCTGTCGGTCATCGAATGGCTTGATCGGATCTACCCGATCTTCTCGCGGCTAACTGAGGATTGCTTCTACCATTCGTCAGTCACGGCCATGGCCGAGATGATCAAGCATGGCTGCACCACGGCCTTCGATCATCAATATTGCTTTCCCCGGCACGCCGGCAAGCGCCTGATCGATCGCCAGTTCGAGGCGGCCGAGCTTCTTGGCATGCGTTTCCACGCGGGGCGTGGCGGCAATACGCTGCCGAAATCCGAGGGCTCGACGATCCCGGATGCCATGCTGGAATCGACCGATGAGTTCATCGCCGATTGCGCCCGGCTGATCGACAGCTACCACGATGCCGGTTCCTTCAGCATGCGGCAGGTGGTCGTCGCGCCTTGCCAGCCAGTCAATTGTTATCGCGAAACCTTCGTTGAATCGGTCGCACTGGCCCGCGATCGCGGCGTGCAGATGCACACGCATGTCGGCGAGGGCGAAAGCCCCGTGATCGAGGCACGGCACGGCATGCGCACGGTCGACTATTGCACCGAACTCGGTTTTGCGGGCCCCGACGCCTTCTATGCCCATTGCTGGGAGCTGACACACGACGAATTGCGAACGATGGCGGCAAGCGGCACGGGTGTCTCCCATTGCCCCGAGCCGGTCTATCTTGTCGGCGCAGAGGTGACCGATATTCCGGCAATGTCCGCCTTTGGCCTGCGTATCGGGCTCGGCTGCGATGGCGCTGCCTCGAATGACAATTCGAACCTCATGCACTGCATCCATTCCGCCTACATGCTGCAATGCCTGACAGCATCGACGCGTGCCCATCCGGTCCCGGCACCCATCGACTTTCTAAACTATGCGACGGCGGGTGGCGCAAGCCTTCTAGGCCGCAGCGATATCGGGCGCCTTGCCCCCGGCATGGCCGCCGACCTCTTTGCAATCGATACGCGGCGGATGGACTATGTCGGCACGCGGCATGACCCGCTGAGCCTGATCGCCAAGGTCGGCATCGGCATGCCGACCGATCTCACCATGATCAATGGACGGATCGTCTGGCAGGCCGGTGAATTCGCCGGCCTCGACGAATTCAAGCTTTTCGCGGACGCCGAAGCCGCGCTCGCGACTGTGGAATTCTGAACAACCAAAGAGGGGAACTGACATGTCCAACAATCTGACCCGCAGAACACTGATGAAGAGCGCGGCTGCCGCCGGCCTTGCCACGGCCTTTGCCGGCCGCTCCGCACTTGCGGCCGACGAACCGCTCGGCATCGCCCTCGTCGTTCCCTCCCCAATCGGCGACGTCGGCTGGGGCCATGCCCTTGCCGCCGGCCTCGATCCCATCAAGGCCGCCTATGGCGACAAGGTGAAGGTCACCATCCTCGAAAACATCGCCGAAGGACCGGATGCGGACCGCATCATGAACAAGACGGTTGCCGACGGAAACCATTTCCTGATCGCCGGCTCCTTCGGCTATCAGAACGGTGCGCTGCAGATCGCCCGTCGCAATCCGAAGGTAACGGTCCTGCATGCCTCCGGCTTCCAGGTCGCGCCGAACTTCTCACCCTTCGCCGCCAAATATTTCCAGGGAACCTATCTGCTCGGCATGGCCGCAGCAGCCTTGTCCAAGTCCGGCAAGCTCGGCTCGGTTTCGGCCTTCGCCATTCCCGAACTGATTACCTCAATCAACGCCTTCACGCTCGGCGCACAGTCCGTCAAGCCTGACATCGAAGTGTCGGTCGTCTGGGTCAATTCCTGGTTCGATCCGGCAAAGGAGCAGGAAGCCGCCAAAGCGCTGATTGCGCAGGGCTGCGATGTGATCTTCTCGAATGCGCAGGATACGCCTTCGGTGATTTCCGCCTGCGAGGAGGCCGGTGTCTATGCCTTCAACCTCAATTCCTCGATGAAGAAATATGCCGAAAAGACCTATCTCGGCTGCGTTGCCACCGACTGGTCGCCCTTCTTCAAGGCTTCGGTCGATGCCCATCTCGCCGGCACTTTCAAGGGCGCCAACACATTCCTCGGCGTTGCCGACAAGGTGGTCGAGGTCGTCGATTGGAACCCGGCCATCCCGGCCGATGCGATGACGAAGATCAAGGAAGTGGAAGCCAAGATCGCCGATGGCAGCTTCTCGCCCTTCACCGGCCCAATCACCAAGGCCGACGGCAGCGAAGGTGCTGCTTCGGGTGCGACGCTGACGGACGCCCAGATCGTCGCGATGGATTGGCACGTCAAGGGTGTCACGACGCCGTTGCCGAAGTAAACCATGGTGAGCCCGCTCCTGTCGCTGCGCGGCATTTCCAAGAGCTACGGCCAGGTCCATGCCAACCAGCAGATCGACCTCGACGTCGCTCCCCGCTCGATCCATGCCATCCTCGGAGAAAACGGGGCTGGCAAATCGACCCTGATGAAGCTGATCTACGGCGTTGAACAGCCGGACAGCGGGACCGTCGCCAGGAACGGGCAGAACCTCAGCCTTGCCTCTCCCGCAGAGGCAAGGCGTGCCGGCATCGGCATGGTCTTTCAGCACTTCTCGCTGTTCGAAAGCCTGACGGTCGTCGAGAACATCCGGCTTATCGTGTCCGGCAACAAGCGCGAGCTTGCGGAGCGCATTCGCAACCTCGGGAATGAATTCGGCCTCGAAGTTGATCCGCTCGCAGATGTGCATTCGCTTTCAGTCGGCGAACGGCAACGGGTGGAGATCATCCGATGCCTGATGACCGACCCGAAACTGCTGATCCTCGACGAGCCGACATCGGTGCTGCCGCCGCAGGCCGTGGAGAAGCTGTTCGAGACCTTGCGCCGGCTGCGTGACGGCGGCGTCTCCATCCTCTTCATCTCTCACAAGCTGGAGGAAATCCAGTCGCTTTGCGACCGCGCGACGATCCTGCGCGGCGGGCGCGTGACCGGCCATGTCGATCCGCGCGAACATGACGCTCACGAGCTTGCGCGCATGATGATCGGCCGTGACATGCCAGAGCCCATGGCGGCACTGCCATTGATCGAAGGAGAGAAGCGTCTGGAGCTTATCGGCCTCAATTATAGGCCGGACGATCCTTTCGCCGTGCCGCTCGACAATGTCAGCTTGACCGTGCGCGCCGGCCAGATCCTCGGCATTGCTGGAATTTCGGGAAATGGTCAGAGCGAACTCGCGGGGCTGATTTCGGGCGAAACCATCCTGCCGCGAGTTCAACGCGACCAGATTTTCATGATGGGCAAGGATGTTGGCACGCTCGATTCTGCTGCGCGTCGTCAGCTGGGCTTCGCCTTCGTTCCGGAGGATCGGCTCGGGCACGGTGCGGTTCCCGAAATGTCGCTCACCCTCAACAGCCTGCTGACGGCCCACCCCTTGAACCTCGTCAAGCGCGGCCTTCTCGATAAGGCGCAGGCGATCGACTTCACCAATAACTGTATCCGGGATTATGACGTGCGCACGCGCGGTCCCGAAGCGGAAGCCGGTTCGCTTTCCGGCGGCAACCTGCAGAAATTCATCGTCGGGCGCGAAATCATGCTGGCGCCAAAGCTTCTTTTCCTCGCCCAGCCCACCTGGGGCGTCGATATTGGTGCGGCCTCGGCGATCCGCAAGCGGCTCATCACCCTTCGCAATGAAGGCATGGCGATCCTCGTCATTTCCGAGGAGCTCGAGGAACTGTTCGAGCTCAGCGATTTCATACAGGTCCTGCATCACGGCACGCTGAGCCCGCCGCTCGTCACGCGCGACACCAAACCCGAGGAGATCGGCCGATACATGATCGGAGCACAGTTACAGCGCGAGAAGGCCCCCGCATGAGCAGACCCTTTTTCGCGGCCCTGCCCATCATACTGGTGCGCCGCGAGCGCGCCTCGCTTGCCGCCGCCCTGCTTGCCCCGCCGATCGCGCTGATTGTTACCATTACTCTCAATCTCAGCCTCTATATCGTCATGGGGCGCGATCCAGCCGCGGTCATCTATGCGATGCTGATCGAGCCCTTCTTCTCCTGGGCGTCCTTCTCCGAAGTGCTTTTGAAGACCGGACCGCTGCTGCTCATCGCGCAAGGGCTGGCGATCGGGTTCCGCGCCAAGGTTTTCAACATCGGCGCTGAAGGGCAATTCGTGCTCGGGGCGATCTTTGCCTCCGCCATTCCGATCTGGTGGCCTGAGGCCGCCGGACAGTGGATCTGGCCGGCAATGCTGCTGCTCGGGACGATAGGCGGCGCGCTCTGGGCATCCCTCACCGCCTTCTGGCGCGTCCGGCTCAACGCCAATGAAATCCTCGTCTCGCTGATGCTAAGCTTCGTCGCGACGCAGCTTCTCAACTATCTGCTTCTCGGCCCCTGGAAGGATCCAAACGGCTTCAATTTCCCGCAGTCGGTCATGTTCCAATACGATGCCATGGTGCCGATCCTGATAGAGGGAACGCGCGTCAACGTCTCGCTGATCCTTGCCGTTCTGCTGTCGATCGCCGCATGGGTCTTCATGCAGAAGAGTTTCAGCGGCTATAAATTGCAGGTCGGTGGGCTGGCGCCGCGTGCGGCAAGCTATGCCGGCTTCAAAGAGGGTTGGGCGATCTGGCTTTCGCTGCTGATCGGTGGCGCGGCCGCTGGTCTTGCGGGTGCAGCCGAAGTTGCAGGCCCGCTCGGCCAGCTGCAGCGCTCGATCTCGACAGGTTACGGTTATGCGGCGATCATCGTCGCCTATCTCGGAGGCCTGCATCCGATCGGCATCGTCATCTCCTCGGTCGTCATGGCCGCCCTTTACATTGGCGGTGACAATGCCATGGTGTCCGCCAACCTGCCGATCGCCGCCGTCCGCGTCTTCCAGGGCAGCCTGCTTCTCATTTACCTCATCGCCATCGCCTTTGTACGCTACCGCCTTGTCTGGCGGCAGACCGCCATCAGGAGCCCGACATGAATGCCATCGAGTTCATCCTGGCCGGCATGCTGGCAGCCGCGGCACCCTTTCTGCTGGCAGCACTCGGCGAATTGGTGGTCGAACGCGCCGGAGTGCTTAATCTCGGTGTGGAGGGCTTGATGGCATTCGGCGCCGTCATCGCCTTCATCATCGTATATCATGGCGGCGGCCACATTCTCGCGTTCCTCGCGGCCGGGCTCGGTGGCATCCTGCTGTCGCTGATCTTTGCGGGGATCATCCTTGGCTTCAACGCAAACCAGGTCGCGACAGGGCTTGCGATCGGCATTCTCGGCCAGGGTCTGTCGGCGCTGTTCGGCAAGAGCTATGAAAGCCTGACGGTCAAGGCATTGCCGAAGATATCCATCCCCGGCCTTTCGGACATTCCCGTCATCGGCGGCCTCTTCACCCAGGATATCGTCGTCTGGCTTTCGCTCTTGGTGACCGTCGCGATCTGGGCGAGTTTTGCCTATAGCAAGGTTGGACTGGTCATTCGCGCCGTCGGCGAAAACCCGAAAGCCGCCCACGCCATCGGTTATCCTGTTATCACCGTTCGTTTCGCCGCGGTGGCATTCGGCGGCATGATGGCGGGCTTTGCCGGCGCCTATGCATCGACGATCTATACGCCGCTCTGGGCGGATGGAATGATCGCCGGCCGCGGCTGGATCGCCATTGCGCTCGTCGTCTTCGGAACCTGGCTGACCGGCCGGATCTTCCTCGGAGCTTGCCTCTTCGGTGCCGTATCGCTAATGGGGCTTGCTGCCCAGGCAACCGGGCTTGATGTGCCCTCGCAACTGCTGGCCTGCCTGCCCTACCTGGTAACGATCATCGTGCTCGGCATCATTTCGGCAGATCGCCGACTGCTGAAGCTCAACGGCGTCGCCTCACTCGGCGAGCCGTTCGAGCGGTGAAGAAGATGCGGGCAGCGCCAACGGCGCAGGCCGCTGAGCGATCAATCGTGCCTGCTTAAGAAGGCCGAGACGACGTCAAGGCAAAGCTCCTTTTCCTCGACATGCGGCATGTGGCTGGATTGCTCGAAGAGCACCCATTCGCAGCCCTTGACGCGATCGACATAGGGTTTGACGACCAGCGGCGTCGCCTCATCATATTTGCCGGAGATCAAAAGCGTTGGCGCCTCGATGAGCGGCAGGCGATCCTCGATCGTCCAGTCCTTCATCGTGCCGATGACATGGAATTCGGTCGGGCCGTTCATGTTGCGATAGACGGTATTGTCTTCGTCCATGATCGCGAAGGTGCGCGCGACCTCCGGCGGCCAAGGGACGACGCGGCAGACATGCCGATCGTAGAAGACACGCGAGGCGGCGATATATTCGGGATCGGTGATGGTGCCGGCTTCCTCATGCCTCAGCAGCGTATCCTGCACGTCCTGCGGCAGCTCCTCGCGCAGGCGGTTTGCCTCCGCCACCCAGGTGTGCATGTTGGCCGGCGAATTGGCGATGACGAGCGCCTTCAGGCCTTTCGGCTGGCGCACGGCATGTTCGGCACCGAGCATGCCGCCCCAGGACTGGCCGAGGAAAGCGTAGCGGTTCTGAATGCCGAGATGGTTCAGCAGCGCGTCGAGCTCTTCGAGAAAGAGCGCCGGCGTCCAGAAATCCGGTCCCTTTTCAGGCAGCCGCGTGGAGTTACCGTTGCCGAGCTGATCGTAATGAATGATCGCCCGGCCGTCGAGCTCGGCGATGCCCTTGAGGGAATCGACGTAGTCATGCGTGCAGCCGGGGCCGCCATGGGCAACGACAAGCGGCAGTTTTTGAGAATCCAGTGAACCGGTGATGCGATACCATGTCTGGTATTCGCGAAATGGCAGATAGGCTTCCTTCGTCGGAACTGCGGCCACAAGTCTCTCCATCCTAAATGCAACGATGAAAAACCATAGCGTCGCCGAGACGGTAAAGGCAGCTATCAGAAGTTATAGGATGGCCGATCTTCCAGCAGACGGTAATGCGTGGCGCGCACCACGGCCTGTGTGCGGTTGCGGGCGCCGAGCTTCTTGGCTGCGGCATTGAGATGCATGACGACGGTCGGCACCGAGCGGTCGATGATGCGGGAAATCTCCTTGGCCGAAAGGCCATCGGCGGAATGGCGCAGACACTCGCGCTCCCGCTCCGTCAGGCGGATCTTCCCGACGCTCAGCGCCTTGGCATCGAAAAGCGAATAGGCAGCCTCGTGGAAGACGTGGGCCAGCAGGTTGAAATCGGCAATGTAGCGCAGCGCATGACGCTCGAAATCGCTGTTGGCGCCGAAGCGAATGCCGGTCACGGTCGCGTAGTCGCCGCGGGGCATATGGACGGGGACAGTCACACCCGTCGACATGTCGCGCTCGCTGAGATAGCGCGTCACCGGCACCGTATCGTCGCTCATGAAACGGTTGATGAGTGTGTCTGCATCCCTGTCGTAATTCCAGAAGAAAGGGGCTGAGGTGCGCAACGCCACTTGCTGTACGGGATCAATGCGGAAATAGCCGCGATCAAACCAGTATTCCCTCATGTCCTCGGAAATATTGCGCAGCTTCAAGAGCGAAGGGACCATGATCCCGCCGTCAAGGTCGTAAGGCACCGGCGTGTAGTCGTAGATCAGGGCCTCGAAGCCGATCTCTTTCATCGCTTCGAAAACCTGATCGATACGGCCATCAAGGGTCTGATGGATGGCGAATTGCCGTCTGATCGTTCCGATTTCGTCAATCATGGCAGGCTCCCGGTCGGTGGTTCCACACCCTATCACTTCTTATAGCTGGCGAAGGCTGAGGTTTAAGGTAAAAATTTAGCCATGCCCAATTATTGAGCAAGCGAAATCTTTTGCCGGAGTGGTCTATGTGGCGTGAAATCGAGCCCGAGGCGCGACATAAAATCGAAGTCGACGGCTATAAGGTGGTCGCCTACAGCTTTGGAAGCGGCAGCGAGACCGTTTTATGCCTGAATGGCGGACCCGGCCTGCCCTGCGACTACCTGCGTGAGGCTCATTCCTGCCTAATCGATAAGGGCTACCGCGTGGTGGCTTTCGATCAGCTCGGCACCGGCGCCTCCGACCGGCCTACGGACCGATCGCTTTGGACCATCGGCCGCTATGTCGAGGAGACGGAGACGGTGCGCAAGGCGCTCGGCCTCGGCAAAGTGCATATGCTTGGTCATTCCTGGGGCGGGTGGCTGGCGATCGACTATGCGCTGACCTATCCGGAAAACCTGCAGACGCTAATTCTCGAAGACACTGTCGCCGACATGCCGCATCTGATTTCCGAACTGGAGCGGCTGCGCGCGGCCCTCGGTCCGGAGACGGTGGCGATGATGCAGAAACACGAGGCGCAGGGCACCTACAATCATCCGGAATATCTGGCGGCGGTGACGATTCTCAATTACCGTCATGTCTGCCGTTTGCCGGAATGGCCGGCCCCCGTGCGTCGCTCGCTGGACGACTGGAACATGGGTCCGTACGAGACCATGCAGGGGCCGAACGAGTTCCTCTATATCGGCAATCTGAAGGACTGGAACCGGATTCCCGACCTGCCGCGTGTGACGACGCCGGTGCTGATCACGACTGGCGAGCATGACGAACTGACACCGGCCTGCGCGCTGCGGATGAAGCTTGCCTTGCCGAACGTCGAACTCAAGGTCTTCGCCAATGCCAGCCACATGCCCTTCTATGAAAATCCGCATGATTATTATCCGGCGCTGGTCGATTTTCTATCGCGGCACAGGGCAAGCTGATGCAGGGTAAGGTGATCGGTACCCGACGAAGACAGGGGGGCGAGCGCCGCCATGCATCGTTATAAGTTCATACTGACCCGGCCGGTTCAGTTTCTGCCCGTTATCTTCGGCATCAGTGTCATCACCTTCATTCTGGTGCGGCTGATCCCCGGTGATCCCGCCCGCAATATTCTCGGCACGCGCGCCACACCGACCGCACTTGCCAATATCCGAGCCCAATATGGCCTCGATCAGCCGATGTGGCTGCAATATTTCTACTTCCTCAAGAACCTCGCAAATGGCGAGATGGGCAAGTCGATCCTCTACAAGATCGATGTGCTGCCGCTGATCGCAACCCGCATCGAGCCGACGATCGCGCTGGTGCTGACCAGCGTCATTCTGTCGATCCTGATCGCCGTGCCGATGGCGGCGATTGCCGCGCGCAATTCCGGCCGGGCGCCGGATCATGCGGTGCGTATCGTCTCCACTTTCGGGATTGGCTTTCCGCCCTTCTGGCTCGGCCTGATGCTGATCATTCTCTTCAGCGTGGAACTCGGCATCCTGCCGGTCTCCGGCTACGGCACGACACTGGGCGACAAGCTCTCCCATCTCATGCTGCCAAGCCTGACAGTGGCATTGTCGCTGTCGACGGTTCTCACCCGCAGCCTGCGCTCCGCCATGATCGAATCCTTGAAATCCGATGTGGCGACGGCGGCGCGCGCACGCGGCATGCCTGAGAGCATCGTTTTCTGGCGTCACGTGCTGCCGAATTCGCTCGTACCGACCATCAATCTTCTCGCCGTCAACATCGGCTGGCTGATCGGCGGCACGGTCGTCGTCGAAAGCGTCTTTGCCCTGCCCGGCATGGGGCAGTTGCTGGTACGCGCCATCTTCTCGCGGGATTACATGGTCGTGCAGGGCGTTGCCATGACATTTGCCTGCGCCACCGTACTCGTCAATTTCATCGCCGACATCGTCACCGTCGCTGTTGATCCGAGGGTGAAGCTATGAGTGTCGAAGCCATTGCTCCCCATCCGGTCGCCTGGCGCCGTTTCCTCGGCCGCCGGCTGACGCTCGTGTTCGGCTCGGCCATTCTGCTGTTCTTCCTGCTTCTGGCGATAGCGGCTCCACTGGTGGCTCCCTATGATCCGATCCTGCAGAATGCCGATGCCCGACTGCAGGGACCGTCACTCGCCCATCTCTTCGGCACGGATAATTTCGGCCGTGACATCCTGTCCCGCGTCATCTGGGGCGCCCGCATCGATCTGCAGATCGCCGTCATCGGCGTCCTCTTCCCTTTCCTGATCGGCACGACCGTCGGCACGATCGCCGGCTTCTTCGGCGGCCTCGTCGATGCGATTTTCATGCGCCTCGTCGATATCATTCTCGCCTTCCCGTTCCTCGTGCTGATGCTGTCGATCATCGCCATTCTCGGCCCGGGCCTCGGCAGCTTTTATATCGCCATCGCTTTGGTCGGCTGGGTCTCCTATGCGCGTCTCATCCGCGCGCAGATGCTGGTTCTGAAGAGCAGCGACTACGCGGTCGCAGCCGTCAGTCTCGGCTTCAGCCGCACCCGCATCATGTTCCGCCATCTGCTGCCGAATGCGATTGCCGGCTCCATCGTCTTTTCCATGTCGGACGCCACGCTGGTGCTGCTCAGCGGCGCAGCGGTCAGCTATCTCGGCCTCGGTGTGCAGCCGCCGCTTGCCGAATGGGGCGTCATGGTCGCGGAAGGGCAGAGCTTCATCACCACGGCCTGGTGGATCACGCTTTTCCCCGGCCTCTCCATCGTCTGCCTTGCCTTCGGTTTCAGCATGCTGGGTGATGCGCTCGGCGAACTTCTCGGAGTTCACGAATGAGTGCATCAGTGCTTTCCGTCCGCGATCTGACGGTCAAGGTTCATCTTGATGGTGGTGTGCGCACGCTGATCGATCATGTTTCCTTGGATCTCGCCAAGGGCGAAATCCTCGGCCTCGTCGGCGAGAGCGGGTCGGGCAAGAGCCTGCTCTGCCGTTCGCTCGTCCGGCTGCTGCCCTCCTCGCTGATCAAGATCGAGGGCGGCACCGTCCTGCTTGAAGGACGCGACCTGACGACGGCAAGCGATGCCGAGATGCTCGATGTCCGTGGCGGCGAGATCGGCATGATCTTCCAGAACCCGACAAGCCATCTCGACCCGGTCATGCGCATCGGCGACCAGATTTCCGAGGGCATCCGCTATCACCAGGACCTGGGAGCGAAGGAAGCGCGGGCCGCCGCCATCGAGATCCTGACGCAGGTCGGCTTTCCCGATCCCATGCGCCAGTATGACAGCTATCCGCACGAATTTTCGGGCGGTATGCGCCAACGCGCGATGATCGGCGTGGCCCTCTCCTGCAATCCGAAAATCCTGATTGCCGACGAGCCGACAACGGCGCTCGACGTAACCATCCAGGCACAGATCCTGAAGCTCTTGCTGGAGATCCGCGACAAGCGCGGCCTGTCGATCATCCTCATCACCCATGACCTCGGCATCGTCGCGCAGACCTGCGACCGCATCGCGGTCATGCACAGCGGCAGGCTGCTCGAACAGGGACCGAAGCGCGCGATCCTCTCGCGGCCTCAGGACCCCTATACGATCAATCTGATCAACAGCCATCCTTCCATGCCGGATGAGATGACTGTACCCGTTGCGGAAGTCGCCCCTCCCGCCGCATCGGCCAAACCTCTCCTCGAAATCGACGACCTCCATGTGCGGTTCAAGGCCGGTGGCAGTCTCTTTAAGGGTAGCACGAAGACGGTAAGTGCGGTTTCCGGCGTCAGCCTTCAGGTCATGCCGGGTGAGACCATCGGCATTGTCGGCGAATCCGGCAGCGGCAAGAGCACGCTCGCACGCGCCGTCCTCGGCCTGACCCCGATTTCTTCTGGCCATGTCTCTTTCGACGGCATCGATCTTGCACAGCAACGGGCAGCCGGCCTCGCAAAGCTGCGGCGCGAGACGGCCATGGTCTTCCAGGATCCCTATAACGCTCTCAATCCGCGGCTCACCATCGGCCAGATGCTTGCCGAAGTGCTGAAGGTGCAAGGCAAGGTTCCAGCATCTGCCATTCCGGCTCGGATCGGCGAACTGCTCGATCTCGTCGGGTTGGAGCGGGAATTCGCCAACCGCAGGCCTCGCAGCATGAGCGGCGGCCAATGTCAGCGTGCCGGCATCGCCCGGGCGCTCGCCGTCGATCCGAAGCTCATCATTGCAGACGAATGCGTCGCAGCCCTCGACGTGACCATCCAGGCACAGATCATCGCGCTTTTCCGCGAACTGACCGCGAAGATGAACCTGACGCTGATGTTCATCGCCCATGATCTCGCGATCGTGCGCAATCTCTGCGAACGCGTCGTCGTCATGTATCGCGGCGAGATCGTCGAGGAAGGCCGTTCGGATGAGGTTTTCGCTCGACCGAAGCACCCCTATACCGCGGCGCTGATTGCCGCCATCCCCGACATCGATCCGGACAAGCCGCTTCTCGCAGGAGCGGGCCCGGAAGACGAACTGCAGTCGATGTCGGCTCTACCCGTTAAACGCATGCCATAACAACGAAGGGAACGAACATGATCACCAGATGGAAATCAATCGGGCTTGCAGCGCTTCTTGCAGGCCTGACACTCAGCGCATCTTACGCCGAGGCCGCCGGCGTGCTTACCATCGGCCGCCGCGAGGATTCAACCACATTCGATCCGATCAAGACGGCGCAGAACATCGACAACTGGGTCTTCTCCAACGTCTATGACGTACTGATCCGCGTCGACAAGACCGGAACCAAGCTGGAGCCCGGCCTTGCCGAAAGCTGGACGGTCTCCGACGACGGCCTGACCTATGTTTTCAAGATCCGCGACGCAAAATTCTCCGACGGTTCGCCGCTGACGGCCGAAGACGCCGCCTATAGCCTGCTGCGCATCCGCAATGACGAGGGCTCGCTCTGGAGTGATTCCTACAAGGTGATCGATACGGCTGTCGCCACTGACCCGCATACGCTGACAATCAAGCTCAAGAACCCCTCCGCGCCCTTCCTGTCGACGCTGGCCCTGCCGAATGCCTCCGTCATCTCCAAGGCCGGCATGGAAACTATGGGCGCGGACGCCTATGGCGAAAAGCCGGTCGCGTCGGGTGCCTTTACCGTCGAGGAATGGCGTCGCGGCGACCGTATCATCCTGAAGAAGAACCCGAATTTCTGGCAGGCGGACCGGGTGAAACTCGATGGGGTCGAGTGGATCTCGGTGCCTGACGACAATACCCGCATGCTGAACGTGCAGGCTGGCCAGCTCGATGCGGCCATCTTCGTGCCCTTCTCGCGCGTCGAGGAGCTGAAGAAGGATGCAAACCTCAACGTGCTGATCGATCCTTCGACGCGTGAAGATCATCTCCTGATCAACCATGCGCATGGCGATCTCGGCAAGAAGGAAGTGCGCCAGGCCCTCGACCTGGCGATCGACAAGAAGGCAATCGTCGAGGCCGTCACCTTCGGCCAGGGCACGGTCGCCAATTCCTACATTCCGAAGGGTGCCCTCTACCACTACGCCGACAATCTGCAGCGCCCTTATGATCCGAAAGAGGCCAAGCAGATGCTGGCCGATGCCGGCGTTTCCAATCTAACATTGAACTACCTGATCCGCGCCGGTGACGAAGTGGATGAGCAGACGGCCGTGCTGGTGCAGCAGCAGCTCGCCAAGGCCGGCATCACTGCCAATTTGCAGAAGGTCGACCCCAGCCAGGAATGGGACATGACCGTTGCCGGCGACTACGACATCTCCGTCAACTACTGGACGAACGACATTCTCGACCCGGACCAGAAGACGACCTTCGTGCTCGGCCATGACTCCAACAACAACTACTCGACCAACTACAAGAACGAGGCGGTGAAAGAGCTGGTCGCCAAGGCCCGCCTGGAACTCGATCCGAAGAAGCGCGAGCAAATGTACATCGACCTGCAGAAGATGGCGAAGGACGACGTCAACTGGATCGACCTCTACTATAGCCCCTATATCAATGTGGCTCGCAAGAACATCGACAACTTCTACCAGAACCCGCTTGGCCGCTTCTTCCTGGAAGACACGGTCAAGAACTGACAAATTGCGGATTTGCGATCATACTCCGCCGCTCGACGTGCGGCGGAGTATTCCGATGACGGAGGCGGTGATGACGGCGGACGAAATCGCATTCATGAGCGTAGCCGAGCTTGGGCGAGCCTATAGAAACGGTTCGCTTTCCCCTGTCGATGTCGTACGTGCCAGCATTCAACGGCTGGAGAGGCTGGAACCTGCCCTGAATGCCGTCGCGCAGAGACTGGATGAGACGGCGCATGCAAACGCCGAACAGGCAGGCGAGGAGCTGCGGTCCGGCAGGGATCGCGGAGCGTTGCACGGCATTCCGGTCGCCATCAAGGATCTGATCGAGGTCAAGGGCGCTCCGACCGGCTATGGCAGCAGGGTGCGGCCACCTGCCATGGCAAGCGAGGACAGCCTGCTGGTGCAGTGGCTGCGGGAGGCTGGTGCGATCATCCTCTGCAAGTCCAACCTGCTCGAATATGCCTATGGCATTGCCCATCCTGACGTCGGCCAGACGAACAATCCCCATGATGTCGGGCGCACGTCCGGCGGCTCCAGCGGTGGCTCGGCCGCTCTCGTCGCCGCCGGCATACTGCCGCTTGCGATCGGCACGGATACGGGCGGCTCGATCCGCATCCCCGCCTCCTATTGCGGCATCGTCGGACTGAAGCCGACATTCGGACTGGTGCCTCTTAACGGCGTCTTCCCGCTCTCCTGGAGCCTCGATCATGCTGGCCCTCTGGCGCGCAACGTTACGGATACGGCGCTGTTGCTCGAAGTGCTGGCCGGCAAGGCATTTCCACTTTCTGCGCCTTCGCTGCAAGGCGTCAGAATCGGCGCGGTGCAATTCCATTGCGACAGTCCCGAGCTGACGCCGGCAGTCGCCGCCAATCTCGCCGAAACACTCGAGCGGCTCGAGACAGCGGGGGCAGTCGTCAAGCGCATCGACATTCCGGAGCTTACGCTCGCCAATTCGGAACTGCGCCGGATCATCCTGCCCGAGGCCTCCGTCATCCACGCTCCGCTCCACGCCGAAAATCCTGCGGGGTATGCGCCACGCACGCGATCGCAGGTGGAGGCTGGTTTCGAAGCGAAGGCGGTGGATTACATCAGAGCACAGGAATTCCGCGTCAAGCTTCGCAATGCCGTCGAAGCGATATTCAGCGACATCGACGTGCTTCTCGGACCGAGCGTACCCTTCCCCGCGCCGATTACGGATCCGGAATTCACCGAGGACGGCGAGGAAGGCGAAATGCTCTCCAGCGGCTTCGCCAACATGACCGGTCAGCCATCCCTCAGCCTGCCATCAGGCATGGACGGGCATCTGCCGCTTGGACTGCAATTGACCGGCCCGATCGGTAGCGACGGGAAACTGCTGCAGATCGCGCTCGGTATCGAGGCCGCACTCGATGCTTACCGCAGGCCATCCCCTGCGGCAGTTCTCTAGACCACTCCGCTTCCCGTCACACCGACGGAAAATCGCTGTTGGCCGCCAATCGGCGATAGACCTCAACGGCATAGAGCACGGTGCGCGTCTGCGCCTCGTGGCAATCGACGAAGACCTGCTCGTAAACCGTCTCGTCGGTCGCTTCGGTGATGATCGTTACCGGAGCCTGATAGAGCGAACCGACCTGCTTGAGAACCGGAATGCCGTAGCGCACCTCGAAGGGAGCATTCGGCATGTGGAGGCGGACGCAATCGATCTGCCTGGCATTGAATTCGACGAGGCTCTTGTCCTCGGCAAGACGTTTGGTCACCTCTTCAAGGATCGTCTCGCCGATCGCCTCCCAGCCCGGATGAGTGCAGACAATCAGGAAGAAGCCTTTAGGGATGGTCCAGAGTTCGAAGCCGCGCGGCAGGTAGCCCGACATAGGCCGGGTCCACTCATGGGAGGGATAGCCGTGCAGATTGAGATGCAGCTTGGCGGATGACAGCTCAAGGGCCTTGCCGCGTGCCTCGCGCTCGTAGATCGGCGGCGGAACGGTGAAAGAGAGGTCGTCACCGAAGGCTGTGTAGCGGGCAGCGTGATGCATATGGAAGGGGTTCTCGACGATCAGTCGCTGATGCAGCTCATATCCATCGACATTCTCCACCGGAACGATGGCAAAGTGCTGGCTGGGATCAGCAGCGAGCATTTGCGCGGCGCGCAACGCCCCGACCGGACCGCTGGTCTCATTGGCATGCTGGCCCGAGGAGATGAGCACGGCCGGTCCCGGCCCCTTGTGGTAGCGGCCGAGCACTTCACGCCCCTCACGCGAAATGGCCTTGATCGGCTCGCCTTCGATCTTCGCGAGTTCGCGGCGGATCTGACCGATCTTAAGGGGCCTCGTTGCCGTGGCGATATCGATATCCTCGCCTGCGGTCTCCTCGTGCTCGCCGAAGTCCTCGACGGTCATGACGATGCGTGGATTGCCGTCGGTGCCGCTGATATCGGGAACGACCTGGCCTGGTCTTGCGCCGCCCTGCCCCGCCATCGCGCCCATTTCGGCATCCAGGCATTCGCGCAGACTGAAGAACAGGTCTTCATGCATGGCTTCGCGCAGGCTGATGCTCTCGCTGCAGAAATCGAGATCGAGATCCCTGGCCGGCAGGTCGACTGCAATGCGCAGCCGGTCGAAATAGGGTTGCTTGCGCCCCCATGTCTGCTGCTTGACGGCATCGACGGCCGCCAGGAACATCGTCTCGAAATCAGTCTTCAACCGTTCGCCTCTATGCCAGCCGCAGCAGCGCAGCACCGGCCTGCCGACATGGTCATCCTCCACGACGTTGGGGGCAAAGACTGTATAGGTCTTCATCTCTCCCGCCTTGGTGGTCAGCGTGACATCGTAGGTGAGATCGAGCGTGTTGGCGTGAAAGGCAATTTTGGCATCGCCAACGAGAGCCGCCAGCGGATAGGCCTCGATCAGGAAGCGTTGCGGGTCGGCGGCAGAATGAACGGGATAACCGATCTCCACCTTGGCAAGAGACGCGATATGCAATTCCTCAAGGAAGAAATAGACGAGCGGCTTGTAGGAGCTGCGGATGCGCGCCGTAATGCCGACGGCGGCCAGCTTTTCTTCTGCAGCCTGCCGCGAGGGCGCATCGTCGAAGACCCACGCTTCAACCGGGATGCCCGGCGGATTGGCGATCAGCTCGGAAACAAGCACGTCGAGCGTGCGCGGAACGTCGAGATCGAGAATAGTGCTCATTTTTCCCTCGTCGGATCGAGATAGTCACGAAGCCAGTCACCGAGCAGATTGAGCCCGAGAACGGTGAACATGATGGCAAAGCCCGGGAAGACGCTGACCCACCATGCCGACTGCACATAGGTGCGCCCGTCAGCGAGCATACCGCCCCAGCTTGGAATGGAGGCGTCGACGCCGAGGCCGACAAAGGTCAGGCTGCTTTCCAGCAGGATGTTGTTGGCGACGTTCAGCGTCATCAGCACGATGATAGGGCCGATGATGTTCGGCAGGATATGTACGAGAATGATCCGCATGCGACCGACGCCGATCGCTCGCGCCGACTGGATGAATTCGCGATCGCGCAGGGAGAGCACGAGGCCGCGCACCAGACGGGCATATTGCACCCACTGGGCGATGATCATCAGCGAAATGAGGATCGGCAGGCCCGGCCCGACGATGGCGATGAAGGTCAGCGCCATCAGCATGAAAGGCATGGCCAGCTGCACGTCGGCAATGCGCATGAGGATCATGTCGGCGACGCCGCGAAAATAGCCGGCAATCAGCCCGGCGATCGTGCCGACGATGGTCGCGCCGGTGACCGACAGTAATCCGACGATCAGAGAAATCTTGCCGCCGGCGGCAATGCGCGCCAGCACGTCGCGGCCGAGGGGATCGGTACCGAAAATATGATTGAGGCTGACGAATGGCGGCAACAGTCGGGCGCGAAGATCCATCATGTCCGCCTTGGTTCCGAATATCACATCGGAGAAGACGACAAGCAGAACCATCCCGGCGGTGAGCAGGATGCCGAGGATGAGTTCCAGCGGCGTATGGCGGAAGAGGGATCGGGACTTTGTCTGAGAGGATACCATGGCTCACTTCCTCCCGATGCGCGGATCGATGATGCCATAGGCAATGTCGATCACCAGGTTGGTCAGCACGATCAGCAGCGCCAGCACGGTGATCGTGCCTTGCAGCACGGGATAGTCGCGCGACGAGATGGCATCGAAGGCAAGGCTGCCCATGCCCGGCCAATTGAAGACGCGCTCGACGATAACCACCCCGCCGAGCAGATCACCGAATTGCAGACCGACGAAGGTGAGCAGCGGAATGAGGCAGTTGCGCAGTGCGTGCTTGTAGAGCACGACCCTGTCCTTGAGCCCCTTGGCGCGGGAGACGAGAATGAATTGTGCCGACAGGGTCTCGAGCATGGCCGAGCGCACGATGCGCACATTGACCGCCGAGAGGATGAGCGCCAGCGTCAGGCAGGGTAGAATCAGGCCCGAATAGGCCAGGAAGCCGCTGGACGGCAGCCATTCCAGCTTGATTGAGAAGATCAGCACCAGCATGATCGCCAGCCAGAAATTCGGGAATGATAGCCCGACGAGCGACAGGATGCGGACGATCTGATCCGCCCACGAGCCCGACTTGACCGCAGCATGAATGCCGAGCGGGATCGAAATGACGAAGGACAGGATGAGCGACAGGAAGGACAAGAGCAGCGTTGCCGGCAAGGCCTGCGCAATCAGGCTCCAGACCGGCGTGCCACCGAAGAAGCTCTTGCCGAAGTCGCCTTTGATGACGCCGGAGATGAAATTCAAATATTGCATGTGGAACGGTTGGTCGAGACCAAGGCCGACACGAATATTCTGCAGATCCTGCTCGGTGACGGCAGCGCCGCCGCTGACGAGCATGGCTGTCGGATCACCGGACAGCCGGATCGCATAGGAAACGAGTAGCGTGACGACGATCACGACGAAAAGTGCCTGCAAGAGGCGTTTGGCAATATAGGCTGGCATGGCGTGACCCTGCGGAGGAAATGGCTGCCTGCCGCAAGACAGGCAGTCGAGCGGGGTTGTTTAGTCGACCGATACGTCTACAAAGCGGAAACGCACGTCCGGGGTCGGCGCCAGGTTCTTCACGCGCTTGTTGATCGCGTAGAGCGTATTGCCGTTGTAGAGGGGCATCTCGAAGGCCTGGTCGGCTGCATAAGCTGCGACCTCGCCCAGGATCTTCTTGCGCTCATCGACATTATAGGTCGAGCGCTGCGCTTCGAGCAGTTGATCCAGCTTGGCGTCCTTGATGTAGGGATTCCAGAACTGGCCGCTGTGATAGAGCAGATAGGCCGTATTGTCGAAGTCGAAGGTCCAGCCGCCCCACTGGAACTGGTAGAGTGAACCGGTTTTGCCGTGCGCGATGATATCGGTGTAATAGACGTTGGTCTCATAGGACTTCAGCGAGGCATTGATGCCGACGGCCTGAAGATAGGCGGCGACCGTCTGGGACACTTCGCGGAAGGTCGCGTCGGTGCCGACGAAGGAAAGCTCCAGGCTGGTGCCGGGTTTCACGCCAGCCTTGTCGAGGGCTGCCTTTGCGGCTGCGGGATCAAAGGGTATCGGCTTCAGATTGGGATCATAGCCAAGCGACAGCGAGCTCTGAAGGCTTGCAATCGGGTTGCCATTACCCTGCAGGATCTGCTCGATGATAGCCTCGCGGTCGACCGCCTGGATCAGCGCCTTGCGCACCGCCGGATCCTTGGTGATACCGTCGGTATTGTTGAAGCGCAGCATGGCGACGTCAGGACCGGTGATGCTTTCCACTTCCAGCTTGGGATCACCCTTGATCGTATCGATCAGGCTGATCGGCACGAGCGTTGCAATATCGATGCCACCCGACTGCAGCTCGGAGACCTGGGTCGCGGCTTCGGAAATGAAGCGGTAGACGAGGCCAGACAGCTTCGGTGCGCCGCCCCAGTAATCGGCGTTGGCTTCCAGCGTCAGGCTGATCTTCGGCTTGTAGTCGGCGAATTTGAACGGGCCGGTGCCGACCGGATGCAGGTTGAAATATTCGTCACCCTTCTCCTGGATATATTTCGGCGGCACGATCATGCCGCCATAACCGGCAAGCTTGGTGATCAGTACCGGATCGGGGCTCTTCAGGATGAAATCGACGGTGTAATCGTCGATGACCTTGACCTCGCCGATCGAGGTGTAATTGGCCTGCTGTGGCCCCTTGGCACCTTCCGGCCCGAGGAGACGGTCGAAGGTGAACTTGACGGCTGCGGCGTTGAAGTCCTCACCGTCGTGGAATTTCACGCCCTTGCGCAGCGTGAAACGGATGCGCTTGTTGTCGTCAAGGAATTCCCAGGCTGTGGCGAGGCCGGGCTGCAGCTTCAGGTCCGTGCTGCGCTGGACGAGACCGTCAAAAATATTGCTGCCGATACGGCCCCAGGTCAGCGTGAACGTATCGATCGGATCCCAGCTGCCGTCATCGCGTTCGAGCGCGACGGTCAGTGTTCCGGCAGCGTGGGCGGCATTGATGGTTGCAGCAAGCGGCAGGACCGACATTGCGGCGGCAAGAAAGAGATTTTTATATCGCATTTTCAGTTCCCCATTTTTCTTTTTCGGTGACTGTTCTGGTGCGGCCTGTCCTATGGGATGGTTTCGGACAGCTTCTGCGGCTCGGCCGCAACGAAGTGGGAGGACGAGAATCGGCTGTACTGCAGAAGCGCCGGTTCATCGCCGATTTTCCGAACCGGGCTCGGTATCGCGCCGGTCAGAAGCGTGGTGTCGATGTTGCGATCGGGATCGGGGACAGGAATGGCCGACAGCAGCTTGCGCGTATAGGGATGCTGCGGGTTCTCGAAGATTTCCTGCCGGGAGCCGATCTCGACGATCTGGCCGAGATACATGACCGCGACGCGGTGGCTGATTTTCTCGACCACAGCCATGTCATGGGTGATGAAGAGATAGGAAAGCCCACGCTCCCGCTGCAGCTCCAGAAGCAGATCGAGGATCTGTGCCTGGATCGAAACGTCGAGCGCGGAGACCGATTCATCCGCTATGATCAGTTCCGGATCGCTGGCGAGCGCACGGGCGATGCAGACACGTTGGCGCTGGCCACCAGAGAGTTCATGCGGAAAACGCGTTCTGTATTCGCGCGGCAGGCCGACGCGATCGAGCAGGGCGAGCGTGCGAGCCTCGACCGCTGCCTTGTTCGGCTGCAATTTGTGCACGATCATAGGCTCGGCGATGCTGGCAGCTACCCGCTGGCGTGGATCAAGTGCCGCGTAAGGATCCTGGAAAATATACTGGATCCTCTGCAGCAGGGAACGCTTCTCGCGCGGATCCATTTCGGCGACATCGCGACCACGGAAGCGGATCTTGCCGCCAGTCGGCTCCATGATCTGCTGCAGCATGCGGCCGGTCGTCGATTTGCCGCTGCCGGATTCGCCGACAAGTGCCAGCGTCTCACCGGCGGCAATCTCGAAGGAAATGCCTTCAACCGCATGGATGCGATGCGTCAGGCGGCCGAACAGGCTTCTGCGCGCAGCAAAGCGCGCCGTCAGACCATCGACCTGCAGCAGCGGCAACTTGCTGTCGAAGCGGGCCGCTTCCAGTGCCTCACTATTCGGCGGCGCCTTGCCCGACATACTGCCGAGACGCGGCACGGCCGCAAGCAGGGCTTGCGTGTAAGGATGCTGCGGATTGGAAAACAGCGCCCGGACCGGGGCATCCTCCAGCTTTTCGCCATGGCGCAGCACGATCACGTCATCAGCCATCTCGGCAACAACACCCATGTCATGGGTGATGAAGATCACGGCCATGCCGAGCTCACGCTGCAGTTCGCGGATTGTATTGAGGATCTGCGCCTGGATTGTCACGTCAAGCGCAGTCGTTGGCTCGTCGGCGATCAGCAGCTTGGGACGGCAGGACAACGCCATGGCAATCATCACGCGCTGGCGCATGCCGCCGGAGAGCTGATGCGGATAACGTTTCATCATCGCATCGGCGTCGGGAATGCGAACCTTCTCCAGCATGTCCCGCGCGATACGGTTGGCCTCAGCGCGCGTGGTCTTCTGATGCAGGAGGATGGCTTCGACAATCTGGTCGCCGATCGAAAAAACCGGATCGAGCGAGGTCATCGGCTCCTGGAAGATCATGGCGATCTCCCCTCCCCGGATCTGCCGGATGCGGTCGGGGCTCGCGGTCACCAGATCGACCGGCCCGTTGCGGCTCTGGAAGAGGATCTCGCCGCCGCTGATGCGGCCGCCGGAAAAATCGGTGAGGCGCATGATGGCCCTCGACGTTACCGACTTCCCCGAGCCGGATTCACCGACAATGGCGAGCGTCTTGCCTGGCCTGACATCGAAACTCAGCGATTTGACGGCCCGAAACTGGCCGGACCTGAAGTCGACGGACAGTGAGCGAACCGAGAGAATGGCGGAAGCGGAAGCGCTGTTGCTCTCGGTCGATCTACTCATAAGGTTGCCGCTGACCTCGCTGCCTGCTCGTAATATCCCGACAGGGCTCTCAGATGGGAGGCAATGTCGGAGAGTTCATCCTGTGAAAGGCCTGAGAGCTTGGTCGCCTCCACCAGCAGACGCTCGCGGATATCGGAATAGCGTGTCAGCGCCTCCAGGCCCTTGTCGGTGACCTGGATCACCTTTTCCTTTCCGGATTTTCCGGTCTTGACGAGCCCAGCCGCATCGAGCTTCTTCACCGCGTAATTGGCGATATGCGTATCCTCAATATCGAGCACGAGACAGAGATCGGAAAGCGTCTTCGGCCGGCCGCGATGACGGACGGAATGGATGATGAGGATTTCCACCGGCGACAGGCTCGGCACCCCGGCTGCAGCCATGCATCGCACCATCCAGCGATTGAAAGCGTGAGAAAAAAGGATGGATCCGTATTCAAGTTCGGAGAGGGCCGGAGAACTGCCGAGCGCCAGATGGGCGGACGACACGATCAATTCGCGGGGGGCTTTTCGTTCCTTCGGTTTATCCAATGAACTCTCTCATCTCAGAACTGAAGTACGTTAAGCAGGTTAGCCGGAAGCGATAATTTGTCAACAAATTATCGCTAAGATTTCTCTATTCTGCCGTCGTTTCTCCTGCCCCGTTCCTACATGCGTTCGACATTTAGGAACGCGGCTCTATTGCATTGATTCTAAATCATTTTAACTGATCACGCTTCAGGCATCGGGTGGCCCGTATCCGCCGCCTGTCGGGGTCACGACCGTAAAGGCTTCGCCCGCTTCCAGCACTGTATGAGCAGCACCGCTCAGTTCATCGATCGTACCGTCGTTGCGACGAACATAGTTGCGACCGGTCTGTCCGGGCTCGCCGCCCTTCGAGCCGAAAGGTGCGACACGGCGATGGCCGGAGAGAACGGCAAATTCGAGCTTCTCGAGCGTGCGGATCGTGCGCTGCGTGCCGTTGCCGGCATGCCACTGGCCGCGACCACCGGAATTCGGACGGATGTGGAAATCTTCGAGCACGACCGGGAAACGGCTCTCCAGGATTTCAGGATCGGTCAGACGCGAATTGGTCATATGCGTGTGCACCGCGTCCGCACCATTGAAGCCGGGGCCGGCGGGGGCACCAGAGCAGATGGTCTCGTAATATTGGTAGATGTCGTTGCCGAAGGTCAGGTTGTTCATCGTCCCTTGCGCCGCGGCCATGGCGCCTACCGCACCGATCAGGCAGTTTGTAACGGCCTGACTGACCTCGACATTGCCGGCGACGACCGCTGCGGGATAGGCCGGCGTCAGCATCGTACCTTCGGGGATAACGATACGGATCGGCCGCAGGCAGCCGGCATTCATCGGAATATCCGCCTCGACCAGCACGCGGAAGACATAAAGTACGGCAGCCCGCGTGACCGGTGCCGGCGCATTGAAATTGTCGGGCCGCTGCGCCGACGTGCCGGTAAAGTCGACCGTTGCCTCGCGCTTCTTGCGATCGATGGCGATCTTGACGACGATCTTGCAGCCCTGATCCATCTCATAGGAAAATTCGCCGTCCGGCAGCCGGTCGAGCACGCGGCGCACGCTCTCGGCGGCGTTATCCTGCACATGGCCCATGTAGGCATCGACCACATCCTCGCCGAAGTACCCGATCATCTTTTTAAGCTCGGCCACGCCTTTTTCGTTGGCAGCGACCTGCGCCTTCAGATCATTGACATTCTGCGCCAGCGTACGCACCGGATAGCGTGCGCCGGTGAGGAGATCGGCAAGGGCGCCTTCCCGGAAACGACCACGATCGAGCAGCTTGAAATTGTCGATATAGACGCCTTCTTCCTCGATATGGGTCGCAAGCGGTGACATCGAGCCGGGCGAAATACCGCCGATATCGGCGTGATGGCCACGGCTCGCCACCCAGAAGCGGATGCGTGCACCGGCATCGTCGAAGACAGGCGTGCAGACGGTGAGGTCAGGCAGATGCGTTCCGCCATTATAGGGCGCATTGATCAGGAAAACATCGCCCGGATGAATGACCGGGTTTTCACGGATGGCAGTCGCGACCGACGCATCCATGGAGCCGAGATGCACCGGCATATGCGGTGCATTGGCGACGAGATTGCCGTCCGCATCGAAGACCGCGCAGGAGAAATCGAGCCGCTCCTTGATGTTGACGGAATAGGCCGTGTTCTGCAGCGTCACACCCATCTGCTCGGCAATCGACATGAAGAGATTGTTGAAGATCTCGAGCATGACCGGATCGGCCTTGGTGCCGATCGCCGTGCGCTCCGGCAGGGCCTCGATACGCGTCAGCACGATATGATCACGTGCCGTCAACTTCGCCTGCCAGCCATCTTCCACGACGGTCGTCTGGTTCGGCTCGATGATGATCGCGGGGCCTGTCACCGTCTGGCCGGGGATAATACTGTCGCGCAGAACGACTGCCGCATTATGGCTCTCGCCCTGCGAATGGAAGCGGGTATGGCGGATGGCCGAGGCTTCGCCACGGCCCGCCTCGCCACGCTCGACATCGATCTCAGCGGCCGCACCGCCGATGCATTCGACCTCGGCCGCTTCAACGACCAGCGGTTTATCCTCCGCAACGAAACCGAAGCGGCGCTTGTGCAGCACCTCGAATTCCTGACGAAGCCGGGCCGCATCGTCCCCTTGTGGAAACAGCGCCTCGACCGCGAGCAGCGTATCGGTGCCGGCATAACGGATATGGGCGCGAACCACCGTCTTGATCTTCTCGGCATCCACGCCCTGCGCCACCAGTTCCGGCAGGCATTCGCCCTGCAACTCGCGTCCGAGTGCAACGATCGCAGCAGGTGCCGCCTCATCAAGCGGCACGCCGAGCGCCTTCTGGCGGGTGGAGCGGATATCGGCAAGCCCCATGCCATAGGCTGACAGCAGCCCCGACATCGGGTGCAGCAGAATGCTCTTCATGCCGAGCGCATCTGCCACAAGGCAGGCATGCTGGCCGCCAGCGCCGCCAAAACAGTTTAATGCGTAACGCGTGACGTCATAACCGCGCTGGACGGAAATCTTCTTGATCGCCTCGACCATATTGGCAACGGCGATGCGGATGAAACCATCCGCCACCTCTTCGGGGCTGCGCCCATCGCCGATCTCGGTGGCCAGTTCGGCAAATTTCTGCCGCACCGTCTCGGCATCGAGAGGCTGGTCCTGGTTCGGGCCGAAGATCGCCGGGAAAAACTCCGGCAACAGTTTGCCCGCCATGACATTGGCATCGGTGACCGCAAGCGGTCCGCCGTTGCGATAACAGGCCGGTCCCGGATAGGCGCCGGCGGAATCCGGTCCGACACGGAAGCGGCCGCCGTCGAAATGCAGGATCGAACCACCGCCTGCCGCGACCGTATGAATAAGCATCATCGGCGCGCGAACGCGCACGCCGGCGACTTCCGTTTCGAAAGCGCGCTCATATTCGCCGTCGAAATGCGCAACGTCCGTCGAGGTGCCGCCCATATCAAAGCCGATGACATGGCCGAAACCTGCCTGCTCACCGGTCTTGGCAAGACCAACGACACCGCCGGCCGGGCCGGACAGGATAGCGTCCTTGCCCTGAAACATGTCGGCCGCCGTCAGACCGCCGGAGGACATCATGAACATGACGCGCGCGCCGGTGTGCGCTACATCGAGCTCATCCGAAACCTGGCGCACATAGCGACCGAGCACCGGAGAAAGATAGGCATCGACAACGGTCGTATCGCCCCGGCCGACCAGCTTGATCAGCGGCGAGACCTCATGACTGACGGAAACCTGCTCGAAACCGATGGCGCGGGCAATGCGCGCCGCTGCTGCCTCATGCTCCGGATATTTATAGGCATGCATGAAAACGATGGCGACAGCGCGATAGCCCTTGGTGCGCAGATCGCGCAGTGCCGCTTCCGTCGATGCTTCATCGAGATGAAGCTCGACCGTACCGTCCGCCAGCACGCGTTCGTCGAGCTCGACCACATCCTGATAAAGCGCTTCCGGCTTTATGATCTCCGTCGCGAAGATGTTCTTGCGCTCCTGGTAGCCGATGCGCAGCGCGTCGCGGAAACCCTTTGTGGTGATCAGCGCGAGGCGTTCACCCTTGCGCTCCAATAGCGCATTGGTGGCGACCGTGGTTCCCATGCGCACCTCGCCGATCAGTCCGGCCGGTATCGCTTCGCCGGCCGTGAGACCCAGATGCTGCCTGATGCCGTGGACGGCGGCATCACGATAGGCTTCGAGGTTTTCGGAGAGCACTTTTCGAGCGTGAAGCGCGCCCGATGGGTCACGCCCGACGACATCCGTGAAGGTGCCGCCACGATCGATCCAGAAGTCCCAACTACCAGCCGCAATGCCCGACAAAATCGCCTCCGCCAATCGTTTCCGACATCACTAAGAAATTATCGATAAATCGTCAACGTTTTTGCTGGCAGAGATATGCAACACAGCCCGGATTTGTTGTGCACCAAAACGAACGCCGCGACCTGGGAGACCGCGGCGATAAGATTGGGATTATCGTGACCGGCGCTCCAAGACGCCGCTATTGGCCGGAACAGGCATGCTATTGCGTCAGCGCGCTAGCCAGCCACCGTCGACCGGCAGCACGGCGCCATGCACGTAGTCGGATGCTGACGAAGCCAGGAACACAGATGCACCGCCGATATCCCCTGGCTCACCCCAGCGCCCCGCCGGAATGCGGGCAAGGATGCTCGCATTGCGATCGGCATCTTCGCGCAGCGCCGTCGTGTTGTTGGTGACGAAATAGCCGGGCGCGATGGCGTTGACGTTGACGCCCTTGCCCGCCCATTCGCAGGCGAGCAGCCGCGTCAGCCCCGCAAGGCCGCTCTTCGAGGCCGTGTAGGACGGAATGCGGATGCCGCCCTGGAAGGAGAGCAGCGAAGCGATGTTGATGATCTTGCCGCGACCCTTTTCAAGCATGTGACGGGCCGCCGCCTGAGACAGAAAGAAGGCCGTCTTCAGGTTGACATTCATCACCGCGTCCCAGTCTTCCTCGGTGAAATCGATCGCGTCGGCGCGGCGGATGATGCCGGCATTGTTGACGAGGATATCGAGACCACCAAAGCGCTCCAGCGCCTCCGCGACGATCAGCTTGACCGGTTCGATCGTGCCGAGATCGGCCTTGATCACGTGGAATTTCGTGCCGGCGCCTGCCACCAGTGCTTCCGTCTCATCCATCGACGAACGGCCGACGGCGACGATCGACGCACCGGCCTCAGCCAGTGCGACGGCGATCCCCTGCCCGATGCCGGTATTGGCGCCGGTGACCACGGCGATCTTGCCAGAGAGATCGAAAAGAGCCTGCATCGCCATCACCTCAGATCGCCGATTGCGATATGGTCCATGTCGGTGAAGCTCTTGTTGTCGCCGGCCATCGCCCAGATGAAGCTGTAGTTCTTGGTGCCCGCACCCGAATGGATCGACCAGGGCGGCGAGATGATCGCCTGCTCGTTGGCAACGAGCATGTGGCGCGTCTGACGCGGTTCGCCCATGAAATGGAAGACACGCTGATCGGCTTCGAGGTCGAAATAGAGATAGGCCTCCATGCGCCGGTCATGCGTATGGCTCGGCATCGTATTCCAGATGCTGCCGGTCTCCAGGCTGGTGAAGCCCATCGTGAGCTGGCACGACTGGCAGACTTCCGGATGAATATACTGGTAGATCGAACGCTTGTTGGCGGTCGCCGCCTCGCCCGGCGTCAGATGCCGCGCCTTGTCGCGCGTCAGGAGCACGGTCGGGTGGCTTGCATGGGCGGGCGTCGACACGAGGTAGAATTTCGCGCAATTGCCGGCATCAGCACTTTCGAAGCTGACATCGACGGCGCCCCTGCCGATATAGAGGCAATCATATTTCGCCAGTTCGCAGGCCCTGCCGTCAACGACGATACGGCCCGCATGACCGACGTTCAGCACGCCAAGTTCGCGCTCCGCCAGAAACGTCTCCTGGCCGATGGCCTTCGGCGCCGTCAGCGCCAGGGCCGCGCCGAGCGGCGCTGCACCGCCGATGACCATGCGGTCATAGTGTGAATAGGTGAGCCTGATTTCGCCTGATATAAACACCGTCTCGACCAGAAAGTGACGCCGCAGCGTTTCCGTATCGAAACCGCGCACCGCTTCGGGATGGGAGGCGTGCCGTACGTCAATCTGCATTGGAATGATCCTTCTCTCCTCCGGATGCCGCCATCGACGGGGCATCCTCAATGAAATAAGCGGGGTCGAGCATCTCGGCCTTTTCGACTTCGCGCAGGAGGTTGCCGAGATGGAATTCCATGGCCGCCTTCGCACCGGCCTTGTCGCCCGCTCGCATGCAATCGATGACGGCGGCATGTTCCTCGATGACGCGCTTCAGACGGCCCTGCTGCGGCAGCGTCAGCAGGCGATAGCGATCACTGTGAACCTTGACTTGCTGGATGATCGTCCAGATGCCGGGAAAGCCGGCGATATTGCTGATGAGCTGGTGGAAATCATTGTCGATGACATGGAAGGTCGCGACATCACCTTCGCGGTGACAGGCGTCGAGATCGGCAAGATTGCGTTCCAGCGCCCTGAGACCCGCCGGCGTCATTTTCTCGACCGCGATCGAAACCGTTGTATCCTCTAGCGCCTTGCGCACGAGCATCGCTTCGCAAAGCGCCCGGCGCGGAATACGGGAAACAAACGTACCCGACTGCGGGAAGACGTCAACCAGACCGTCATCGGAAAGGCGGATGATCGCCTCGCGGATCGGTGTGCGACTGACGCCGAACTGCGCTTCGAGCTCCTTCTCGTTCAACAACTCCATCGGCTTGCGGCGCAACGACACGATGTCATCGAGAAGCGCATTGTAGACCAGCGTGGCCGCTCGCGGTGCGGCTGCGCGCTGATGCGAAAGTACGGTGACGCCTTGAAGAGAGCGCTTTTTGCGCATGATTCCGGTTGGCGAATTCATCGCGTTCCTTCACCGGCAAGATTCGAAAATCGAGCATCCGAAACCACCGACAACCGCCTCCCTGCAGCCCGACCAAATAAGTAATATATTAGTATCCAACTTCTGACAAGCGCATCCTTCGTTCCTGGAAATGATTGAAAATCGCCTTGTGAAAAGTTGACCCGTGAATGGGGACAGCGATTGATGCGCTCGTTTTCGACGATCGATAGGCGCGACCCGCCGTTCAGCCGAATGACATGACGCCGCCGCGGAAACAACCACAGCGCGATCACGTCTGACCACCGTGCCGTCAGCGACGCCGTATTTAAGACAGCATTGAAAGAAGGCTCTAATGCGCCATTTTTTGACGTAAACAGAATGGCCGTTGCAGCCCTAAAGCAGGCTCAATGCAGGGGTCGGCGCGCGGTGCCGCCGGCGCCCGGGTTCAGGATGCACCGCGACCAGAGGGAACAAAAAAATGAAAGTACTTTTGGCATCCACCATTCTCACAGCTGGCGCCATGCTCGCGGGCGGCAGCGCTTCTGCCGCCGATTGCGGCAATATCACCATCGCAAGCATGAACTGGCAGTCGGCAGAAGTGGCTGCGAGCCTCGATAAGTTAATCCTCGAGGAAGGTTATGGCTGCACGGCGGAAATCGTCAGCGGCGATACCGTCCCGACGCTGACCTCCATGGCGGAAAAGGGAGAGCCGGACGTTGCACCGGAAGCCTGGGTCAGCCTGCAGCCGGAACTGGTCAAGCGCGGCCTTGAAGGCGGCAAGGTCGTCGAGGGCGCCAAGATCCTCTCGGACGGCGCAATACAGGGCTGGTGGATCCCCAAATACATCGCCGACGCTCATCCCGACATCAAGACCATTCCGGACCTCCTGAAACATCCAGAACTCTTCCCGGCGCCGGAAGACAAGAGCAAGGGCGCCGTCTTCAACGGCCCGCAGGGCTGGGGTGGCACTGTCGTCACCGCACAGCTCTTCAAGGCCTATGATGCTGAGAAAGCGGGCTTTACGCTCGTTGATACCGGTTCTGCCGCGGGCCTCGATGGCTCGATCGCCAAGGCCTACGAGGGCAAGCAGGCTTGGGTCGGCTATTATTGGGCACCGACCTCGCTGCTCGGCAAATACGAGATGGTCAAGCTAGGATACGGAACGGAATACGACGCAGCCGAATGGAAGCGCTGCACCTCGGATGCCGATTGCGCCGATCCCAAGCCGAATGCCTGGCCGTCCGACGACGTGCAGACGCTGATCAGCAAGACCTTCGCCGATCGCGGCGGCCCGGCCATTGATTACCTCAAGAAGCGCGCCTGGACCAATGACACCGTCAACAAGCTGATCGCCTGGATGACCGACAACCAAGCAACCGGTGAAGACGGCGCCAAATACTTCCTGAAGAACAACGAGCCCCTCTGGAAGGACTGGGTCTCGCCGGAAGCCGCCGAAAAGATCAAGGCTTCGCTCTAATCATTCGGACATGACATGGGCAGCTTATCGCTGCCCAGACAATCCTTCGGCGCGACGGCCAAAACAACAATCGGCCGCCGCCACTATCTATTTTGGGGAACCGATATGGATTGGCTCTGGAAATTTCCGACCATGAACGACGAGACGCTGCGCGCGCTGAAGAAGAGCGTCGACGAAGGGTTTCGCGCTTTCACCCGCGCCTACGGCGACAGCATCGAGGCTGCCTTCAGCCCGCTGCAAAGTTTTCTTATCTGGGCAGAACGGTTGCTGACCGGCACGCCCTGGCCAATCGTGCTGATCGTCTTTGCTGCCATTGCCTGGTTTGCCAGCCGCAACTGGAAGGTGGTCATCGGCTGTGTGCTGACGCTTGTTGTCATCGGCTATTTCGACATGTGGCAGGATACGATGAAGACCGTGTCGATGATCTTCGTCTGCACTGTGCTCTCTATCGTGATCGGCCTGCCCCTCGGCATCCTGATGGCGCGGTCGAATACGATGCAGAGGATCGTCAACCCCATTCTCGACGTCATGCAGACGATGCCGAGCTTCGTCTACCTGATCCCCGTCGTCATGCTTCTGGGCATCGGCCGAGTGCCCGGCGTCATTGCCGTCGTCATTTATGCCTTGCCACCGATGATCCGTCTCACCAATCTTGGTATCCGCATGGTCGATGAGAATGTGCTGGAGGCGGCCGATGCCTTCGGTTCATCGAGCTGGCAGAAACTTCGCAACGTCCAGCTGCCACTGGCGCTGCCGACCATCATGGCCGGCATCAACCAGACGATCATGATGGCGCTCGCCATGGTGGTCATCGCCTCGATGATCGGCGTTCAGGGGCTCGGCCAACCGGTTCTCAAGGCTATCTCCAACCAGTACTTCACCCTCGGCGTCTTCAACGGTCTCGCCATCGTCGGCATTGCCATCATCTTTGACCGCATCAGTCAGGCCTATGGGCTGCGGCTCCAGAAGCACCGGGAGATCGTGCATGGCTAGCAATTCGATTGAAATCCGGAGCCTCTTCAAGATCTTCGGCCCGCGCGGCGGCGACTATGTGGAAGCGGTCAGCAACGGCATGTCGAAGACCGAGCTCAACAGAGAACATGGCCATGTTCTGGGTCTGAAAGATATCAACATCACCATCCCCGGCGGCAGGATCACCGTCATCATGGGCCTTTCCGGCTCCGGCAAGTCAACGCTGATCCGCCATATCAACCGGCTGATCGACCCGACGTCGGGGGAAGTGCTCTATGGCGGCGAGGATGTCTGTCGCATGGACGCCCTGCAGCTTCGCGAATTCCGCCGCCGGAAGACTGCCATGGTCTTCCAGCGCTTCGGCCTGCTGCCGCATCGCAACGTTCTGCAGAACACCGTCTATGGTCTGGAAATCCAGGGCGTCGCAAAGGCGGAGCGTGAGGAACGGGCCAATGCCTGGATCAAGCGTGTTGGTCTGGAGGGCTTTGATGGGCACTATCCGAACCAGCTTTCCGGTGGCATGCAGCAGCGCGTCGGCCTGGCGCGGGCGCTCACCAATGATGCCGAAATCCTGCTGATGGACGAGGCCTATTCGGCGCTCGATCCGCTGATCCGTGTCGACATGCAGACCGTCCTCCTCGATCTACAGAAGGACCTGAAGAAAACGGTCGTCTTCATCACCCACGATCTCGACGAAGCTCTCCGGCTCGGGGAGAAAATCGCCATCCTGCGCGACGGTGAAGTCATCCAGCAGGGTTCGGCGGCTGAGATCGTCCTCAACCCGGCCAACGATTACATCGCTGCCTTCGTCAAGGAGGTCAATCGCGGTCGGGTCATCAAGATCGGTGCCGTCGCGAAACAGATCTCGGTCGAAAGCCAGCTGCGACTTGCCGAAGATATGGATCTCGAAGGAGCATTGCGGGAAATGTCGCGCGGCAACGTCTCCTCCGCCACAGTCATATCGCATGAGGGCCGGCCGCTGGGCGGCGTTTCACTGCAACAATTGCTGGCGCTGCTTTTACATCAAGCATGAAAATCTTAAGCAATCAGGTGGCATGCGCCCAAACATATGCCGTTTGTTTAAACATGGTTAATTTTTTCATTATAATCATTTGAGAGAAGGAACAGAACGACACGTCCGAGTGTTGAAGACACGCTGTGGAGGAGCCTGAAGATGTTCAAATTTTTCTCGATCAAGCGGTCGAATGAAGACTTCGACGCCGATACCGGCACCTATGCCGATGGCATGACCGACCGCTACCATCGTGATCTGACGGGGCGCAAGGAAAGCCGTTTCCGCTCCGCCCATGAGCGCGATTACGGCGCGATCCGCGAGATCAGCGAACTTGCGCCTCATGGCGCAGTCGGCAATTAATCAACTGACTTCCTGCTTGCAGGCATCAGGCGCGCAGCGTTTCCTGCGCCGGCCTGCTAAGGCTGCTTGCCAGCACCGTTCGATTACGGCCTTTGGCCTTGGCATCCAAAAGAGCCGCATCGGCGCGGCTTACCAATGTATCGACAGTACCTTCCCCAGGTGACACTGCCACACCGATCGACACCGACACGGCGCCGAGAATGTGACCTGAGTGGGAGAGCGCGGCTGCGCCGATCTGCGCACGCAGCATCTCGGCGAATCGGAATCCGTCCTCTTCGCTGTGGTCAGGCAGCAGGATCGTGAATTCCTCACCGCCGAAACGAAATGCGTTGCCGTATTCGGCCGCGGCACTTCGCAAGATTTGCCCGACATATTGCATGACCAAGTCACCGGCATCGTGGCCGAACTGGTCGTTGAAGCGCTTGAAATGATCGATATCGATCATCAGGCAGGCCAGCGGCTCTTCGGCATTATCACGGCCACGCCGATTCAGCGCGTCGTCGAGAAAGCGGCGGTTGAAGAGCCCGGTCAGCGGATCTCGGACGGCAAGATCTGTCAGCTTTTCACGAAGCTGCAGGTTGGCGACCGCCAGCCCGACATTCTCGGCAATCAGTTCCAGGTAGAGGCGGGCATCTTCCAGTACCGGCACCTGTCCGTTGCGTTCCTCGAGATAGAGAAGGCCAATCATATCACCTTGCGCAGTCAGAGGAAGACAGGAGGTCGCAACACCGCTGCCCTCGACATGATGGCAGGGCACATCGCCGTCGCCGGTGCCGCTCATATGCGGGCGTCCGCGCCGCAGACCCCAGCAGGCATTGGCCGGAAAGGCCTCCTGTGCATTGACGGGCTCCAGCCATGCACCGGCTTGTGCGAGCGCGGACTTGTCCTCGTTCAGGATATAAAGGCTTCCGGCAATGCCCGGAAAGATCTGCGGCGCGAAGCGTGCGACAACATCGGCCAATTCGTGCTGGTTCTCACAGGCCTGAAGGCGATGCATCATCTGCAGGATGAGATCCTTGGTGTGCTGGTCGGCCCGCCGTTCGGCATCCAGACGCTCGCGTTCGAGCCCGTTTTCACGAAAGATCTGGATGGCATCGTTCATCTCGCCTATTTCGTCACGGCGGCGGTCGACAGGGACTTCGACCGCATAATCCTGCTTGGCCAGCCGGTTAACGATACCCGTCATGCGCACCAGAGGCATGGCCACACGACGCCGCAGGATAAAATAGAGCACGGCAAGGAAGAGCAGACCGGTAATGGCCAGCATGACCTTGGCGACAAGGCTCCACTGATCACTGCGCCGACGCGCATCATCGAGTGCGGCTCCTGTGCGTGTCGCGGTGATATCACGCAGATGCCCGGCCGACTCCAGGAGCGCCGTCTGCAACCTCTCGTGCTCCGGCCCGAAGAGCGCCTGCTGTGCCGCTTGTTTGTCACCTTTCTGGAAGGCATCGATAGCGGCGGCCTCCAGAACGTCAAGCGCCTCAGCCTGCTTATCTATGTCCTCAATAATTGTCCGCTCCACGACGGATATATCTCTGGCCGCGATCTGCTCGGCCGCCGTTTCGCGCCGCCGTTCGGTTTCCTCATCCGCCTTGAAGGCATCAAGGTGGCGCTGTTCTCCGCGCATGACGTAGAACCGTGCTTCATCGCTGGAAAATTCCGCGCCCATCTCGAGCTGTTCAGTCAACGTATCGAGAGCGAGATGCTCCTCAACCGCACGCCTCTCGTCCTCGGCGCTGCGCGATGACATGATAAAGGCGCCGGCCGAAAGCGCCGTGAGGATCATGGTTATGCCATAGGCCCAGTTGGTGATCGTTCTTATTCTCATGAGGCCATGATAGCGAAATCGGATTGAAGGAGAATTAAAGGGACCTCTAACGTAACATTGTCGCGACACACCGTTTGCGAAAACTTATGACGGTCTGCAGCAAATATCTGCCTATAGACATTGCGTTGCAAACGGCCCTTGGCAATCGCAAGGGCGGTACGATCAATACTGAATGGCTGAATGAATCTTCAGAGCACGTGGCTGTGCCGATTGCAGTCGTCGTGGCTGCACGAGAAAAATCGAGCGCGCAATACCGAACAGAGACTGCTCGATCGCTCAAACGCCTGTACGCGACGGCGATACCGCCGCGTACAGACAGGGCTTTTCAATCAGACGAGATCGAAGCGATCGGCGTTCATGACCTTGTTCCAGGCGGCGACGAAGTCCTTGACGAACTTCGCCTTGGCATCCGACTGGCCGTAGACTTCCGCAAGAGCGCGAAGCTGCGAATGCGAGCCGAAGATCAGGTCGACGCGGGTGCCGGTCCACCTGAGTTCCTTCGTCTTGCGGTCGCGTCCTTCGTAGACGCCGTCCTTGCCGGCAACCGGTGCCCAGACGGTGCCCATGTCGAGCAGGTTGACGAAGAAGTCGTTCGTCAGCACTTCCGGACGGGCGGTGAAGACGCCGTGCTCCGGCTTGCCGGCCGTCAGCACCCGCAGGCCGCCGATAAGCACGGTCATTTCCGGTGCGGTCAGCGTCAGGAGCTGGGCGCGGTCGACGAGCGCTTCCTCCGGCTTCATGAACTGCTGTCGCTTGCCGTTCACATAGTTGCGGAAACCGTCGATGCGCGGCTCCAGAACAGCGAAGGACGCAACATCGGTCTGCTCGGCGGTTGCATCCATGCGGCCCGGCGTGAACGGCACGACGACGTCGTGACCACCGGCCTTGGCCGCCTTTTCGACACCGGCTGCACCGGCCAGCACGATCAGGTCGGCGAGCGAGATCTTCTTGCCGCCGGTCTGGGCCGCGTTGAAGTCCTTCTGGATGCCTTCCAGGACACCCAGAACCTTGGCAAGCTGTGCCGGCTCGTTGAC
The DNA here is from genome assembly GCF_018987265.1 of Rhizobium sp. WYJ-E13. Lineage (NCBI taxonomy): Bacteria > Pseudomonadati > Pseudomonadota > Alphaproteobacteria > Hyphomicrobiales > Rhizobiaceae > Rhizobium > Rhizobium sp. WYJ-E13. The sequence goes on from NZ_CP076854.1 coordinate 1,154,388, forward strand.
CTCCCAGTCTTTCTGCGGCGCAAGACGGATGCGTGCTCCGTTGGCGCCGCCGCGCTTGTCGGAGCCGCGGAAGGTCGAAGCCGACGCCCAGGCGGTCGAGACCAGTTCCTGCACTGTCAGGCCGGAAGCAGCGACCTTGGCCTTGAGACCGGCAATATCCTGGTCGTCAACGAGCGGATGGTCGACGGCCGGGATGACATCCTGCCAGATCAGGTCTTCGGCCGGCACTTCCTTGCCGAGGTAGCGGACCTTCGGTCCCATGTCGCGGTGGGTCAGCTTGAACCAGGCGCGGGCAAACGCGTCGGCGAATTGATCCGGGTTTTCGAGGAAGCGGCGCGAAATCGCCTCGTAGATCGGGTCGAAGCGCAGTGCAAGGTCGGAGGTGAGCATTCGCGGCAGATGTTTCTTCGAGGCATCGAAGGCATCCGGGATGGTGGCGCCAGCGCCCTTTGCCACCCACTGATGGGCGCCCGCCGGGCTCTTTTCCAACTCCCATTCATAGCCGAACAGGTTCCAGAAGAAATTGTTGCTCCACTTGGTAGGAGTGGTCGTCCAGGTGACTTCAAGGCCGCTGCCGATCGCATCGCGGCCGACGCCGCTGTTGAACGTGCTCGCCCAGCCGAGGCCCTGGGCCTCGAGCGCACCGCCCTCTGGATCGACGCCGACGAATGACGGGTCGCCGGCGCCATGGGTCTTGCCGAACGTGTGGCCACCGGCGATCAGCGCCACCGTCTCTTCGTCATTCATCGCCATGCGGGCGAAGGTTTCGCGGATGTCGCGGGCGGATGCGAGCGGATCGGGCGTGCCATTCGGGCCCTCCGGGTTGACGTAGATCAGGCCCATCTGCACGGCGCCGAGCGGCTCTGCCAGCTGGCGTTCGCCGCTATAGCGCTCGTCGCCGAGCCAGGTGCCTTCCGGACCCCAGTAGAGTTCTTCCGGCTCCCAGACGTCGGCGCGGCCGCCGGCAAAACCGAAGGTCTTGAAGCCCATGGATTCGAGCGCGACGTTGCCGGTGAGGATCAAGAGGTCAGCCCAGGAGATGCTGTTGCCGTATTTCTGTTTAATCGGCCAGAGCAGGCGGCGGGCCTTGTCGAGGTTGACGTTGTCAGGCCAGGAGTTGAGCGGCGCAAAACGCTGCTGGCCCTGACCGGCGCCGCCGCGGCCGTCGGTGATGCGGTAGGTGCCGGCGCTGTGCCAGGCCATGCGGATGAAGAGACCGCCGTAATGACCGAAATCGGCCGGCCACCAGTCCTGCGAATCCGTCATCAGCGCGTGAAGATCCTGCTTCACCGCATCGAGATCGAGCGCCTTGAACGCTTCGGCATAATCGAAATCCTTGCCCATCGGATCCGAAAGGTCGGAATGATGGTGCAGCACCTGCAGGTCGAGCTGGTTCGGCCACCAGTCGCGATTGCCCCTGCCACGTGCTCCCGAATGGTCAACGGGACATTTGCCCGCGCTCTCTGGTTTCTGGTCCATAGTTTTCTCCTGTTGCTTCAGACGACCGTTCTGCAGCCGCCTTGTCCGTCAAACTATTGGGGCCTGATCGCGTACCCACACCTCGTCCCGGCTCGATCGGGGTCGGCACGCATCCTCCCTGTTCTTCCTTTTTATCGGAAGCATGTGATAATTTTAAGTTGGATTTACTGATGGCTGCGATAAGTTGATCTTATGACCAATGTTACCCTCAAGCAGCTTCGCTATTTCGAAGCCCTGGCACGTCACGGCCGTTTCCGGCATGCGGCCGATGCCTGTGCGATCTCGCAACCCGCTCTGTCCATGCAGATCAAGGAGCTTGAGGAAGAGCTCGGCGGAAATCTCTTCGAACGCGGTGCGCGCGAAGTGAAATTGACAGCATTCGGACAGCTCTTTGCGCTGAGGGTTCGCGATATTCTACGGGCCGTGGACGAACTCGGCGACCTTGCCCGCGCCTCGCAGGACAGGCTGTTGACGCGGCTGAGGATCGGCATCATTCCAACCATCGCCCCCTATCTGCTCCCGGCGATCATCGGCGACCTGAACAGGACCTTCGAGAATATCGAAATTCAGGTGCGCGAAACGCTGACGGCCAGGCTGGTTCATGAAGTGGCGCAGGGTGAGCTCGATCTGGCGGTGGTCGCATTGCCGGTATCGAAACCATCGCTGACCGAAATCAGGCTGTTCGACGAGGAGTTCCTGCTGGTCCGACGGCGCGAAGACGAAGGAAAGCCGGTGCCGGAACCCGAGGCTCTGCGCGAAATGCGCCTGCTTCTTCTGGAGGAAGGGCACTGTTTTCGAGATCAGGCCCTGTCCTTCTGCGGAATAGAATCGACGCGTCCCCGCGAAATCATGGAGGGAAGCTCGCTCTCGACGCTGGTGCAGATGGTCAGCGCCGGTATCGGCGTCACCCTCATCCCCGAAATGGCGGTGCCGGTGGAAACGCGCTCGGCGGATGTCTCCATCTCCCGGTTTCGCACACCCCAACCCTTGCGAACGATCGGAATCATCTGGCGCAATTCGACGCCTCTGGCCAAGCAGCTGCTCCAGATTTCCGAGGTCATTCGCGATTCGGCCGCAAGCCTGCGCCATCGGTCTTCGCAGAATGAACCCGATCCTGCACCTGCCGATTCCGTGACGGATTTTACTGTCCCACTGGCCGGCTTGCCACCCGCGCTCTAGCTTCCCGCACTAAACGATCGGCAGCGATCCCGCGTTCTGGGCGCTGATTTGCGACAAGGGGAGCATGAAATTGGATTTGATCGACCTGATGCCGATCACGCCGAGCTGGACGGACATCGCAATCCGTCTGGCGGCAACGATTATCGCCGGCGCATTCATCGGCCTCGACAGGGAACGCGGGGGACATGTCGCGGGATTGCGCACGACCATCCTCGTAGGGCTAGCGGCCTGTCTTTCGATGATCCAGGCGAATATCCTCTTGGCAACGAGCCAGAGCGTAAACGGATCAATGGACATATTGCGCTTCCCACTCGGCGTCCTGACTGGCGTGGGCTTTATCGGTGGCGGGGCGATCCTGAGGAGGGGCGACATTACAACCGGCGTGACTACGGCGGCCACGCTGTGGCTGATCACGGCAATCGGCCTGTGTTTCGGCGGCGGGCAGATCGTGATCGGCGCTATCGTGACCATTCTCGCCGTCCTGATCCTTTCCCCGCTGAAGCAGGTAGACCGGTGGATATCAGGTCAACAGAAAGGCATGGTCGCAATCAGACTGCCGGTCGAGGCCGGCATTCCTGATCTGAAGAAGACGGCTATCGAGCTTTCAGAAGCGACCTTCACAGAGCTCAGGGACAGCGATGAGGCGTACCGAGAGCTAATCTACGAGATCAGATGGACATCCGTTCAAGGCATTCCAGGTGCTGACCAAATTGCTGCATCTTTGGAAACGAACTTTCGCGTTACCCGCTTCGAGCATCGCACGACCGGAGCTTAACAGCGAATGTCATCACGATCATGACGAAGCGTCACTGAAGAGCTCTGACGGTTCCGCGCCATAACTATCTCTGCTCCCACTGACGAAGCGATGCCGCGGAAGCATTTTTTATCGCCCGGCTGCCGCCCCTGCCCGCAACCCGACATCATGCAGACAGGCTTCCAATGCAGCCACTTCGTCTTGTGAGGTGATCGCGCCGACATAGTCATCCGGACGGATAAGAATCCGGTCACCTGGCGCGCCCTCTTCCCTCTGCTGGTAGGCATTGAAAGATTGGGGGCCGATCGGCGTGGTCGATCTGCCGGCCGTGCCGGCCGGGACAACGGACCGCCGCGTCAGCGAAGCGGTCGTCACCGCGAAGGGCAAAGCGATGACGGACCGCGTCGATGCGGCTCTTGAGAGGATAGGGATCGAGATATTCAAGACATGGGATCCCGATGATCTGGACAATCTGGTCCGCCTGATGCGGAAATTTGCCGATGCCGTGAAGGATGATCCGGTCAAAAGCTGACGAACCCCCGTGCAGGTGGGCAGGTTGGCGGAAGAAAGCGAAGCGTCGGCAGAATCGCCGGCGCCTCGAAGACTCTCCCCGACCCGGTCTACCAGCAGGTGAATCCCGCATCGACATTGACGATTGCTCCCGTCATCAAGCTTGCCGCACCGGATGCGAGAAAGAGAACCGCGCTTGCGACCTCTTCCGGCGTGCCCATTCGTCCCATCGGCGTATCGGCAAGCCAGATCGGAATCCGCTCGCGATTGGCTTCGACTGCAGCCACCATCGGGGTTTCGATGTAGGTCGGCGCAACCGCATTGATCCTGACACCATGCTGAGCCCATTCGGCGGCCATGGAACGGGTGAGGTGGTGAACGGCAGCCTTGGAGACGTTATAGGCCGTCTGCGGCTGCGGCCGGTTGCAGATGATGCCGGACATCGAGCCGAGATTGACGATCGCCCCGCGTTTCATCGTCACCATATGGCGGCCGAAGGAACGCGAACACCAGAAGACGCCATTGACATTGACATTCATCATCCGCAGCCAGTCGGCGTCCGTGACATCTTCTGCGGCAATCCCGTTCTGCCCTATCCCTGCATTGTTTACCAGGATCGTTGCCGGGCGACCGCTGCCGGCGAGTTCATTGGCGATCGCCTCCATGCGGGCGGAATCGGTCACATCGCCGAGACGCAGCTCGACGTCGTATCCCTGGTCTTTGAGCGCCAGAGCCTGCTCGGCGTCGGATTCATTGCGCTCGATGACGACGACGGCTGCGCCGGCTTCGGCGAGTGCGTGAGCGCAGCAAAGCCCGATGGCCCGCCCGCCGCCGGTGACGACGGCGCGCTCGCCGTCAAGGCGGAATTTTTCCTGATAGCTCATGGTCAAGCTCCTCAGATGTCGAATGCGCTTGGAAGAACCACGATGTCGCGGATCGTCACGTTGCGCGGACGCGTCAGCATGAACATGATCGCATCCGCCACCTCCTTGGGTTCGATCAGGGCGCCGGCCTCTTTCGCCTTGCGCAGGTTCTCTTCCGGCCAGTCGGCAAGCAATGCGCTGATGACCGGTCCCGGAGAAACCGAGCCGACACGAATACCACTTTTCAGCAGTTGCCTGCGCATCGTCTGGACGAAGCAGTGCATCGCCCATTTCGACGGCGAATAGACCGGCTCCCAGGGAACTGGCGCATGGCCCGCGACCGAGCTCGTGACGATGATGTCGCCTGTGCCGCGCTCGATCATGTGCGGAATGACGGTCCGGACATTCTTGATCACCACATTGACGTTGAGGTTCAGCATCCGGTCGATGGCGTCGAGATTGGCATCCGCAAGGTCGCCGCCGATATAGGTACCCGCATTGGCATGCAGAATGTCGAGCTGCCCCACCTTTGATAGAACGCGGTCAAGAAGCTGAGCACATGCTTCCGGGTCGAGCAGGTCCAGGGCGAGAGGTATCGCCTGTTTACCCAGACGCTCGCAGGCTGCTTTCAGCGCCTTCTCGTCGCGATCAACAAGAACGACCGTGGCGCCCGCCGCGACCATCGCCTCCGTCGACGCCATTCCGATACCCGACGCCGCGCCGGTGATTGCGGCGACCTTCCCTTTCAACTCGTTCATTCTTTCCTCCTCGGTTGAGCAGCGCTATCTGCCTGCGCCGCATGCTGCATGATAGTCGGCAAGGCTCTTCGTCACCCGCCAGATCAGAACCTCCTCAGGATCCAGCGGCATGTCACAAAACTGCTGGGCGGCCGGCATGTGCTGCCGGAACAACGGAAACGGCACGGATTTTCCGGCAAGCGAGTCGCAAAGGCGTGCGACGGCGGATCGAGCCTCTTTCGACGTCCAATAGTATCGGATGCGATCGGACAGCGAATAATGCCGAAGCCAGCGCTGCTCATTCTCCGTGCCGTGATAGTGCCGGCTCCAGTTTTCCCGATGCGCCAGCATGAGCGCCTCCATCGCGGCATAAAGCGGACGCTCGCCATAATGAGGCACGAGATCAGAGGCGATCAGATCCAGCCCATAGAGCGCCTCGCGCAGCACGAAGGTCAACTCCGGCCCGACCTTGAGAAGGGGAAACCCATCTTCGACCAGCGCGGTCAGCGGATCGGTGCCCTGATAATCGGTGGAATGCGCTTCGAACACGAATTGCGGCTCGTCTCCGAGCACCTGTCTCAATGCGTCGATCCTGCTGCGGTCGTAGCGGATGACGTTATGGTTGCCGAACTCGACGCCCGGCTGCACCACCAGGCCGATAGCGCGCGTAAACGCCTCCGCAAGGCCGGCCCCAGCGAAGACATGACGATGGACATCGATGGTTCGCCTGGCGGCGGAAGCCGCGGTCGGCTCGATCGTGGTCAGCGCATGATCCGCACCGCCGGGAGGAGGAACCTCCGTGCCGATCACATAAACCGGCATGGCTCCCCCTGCCTGCCTTGCCGAGGTCTCCGCGACAGCGGCAAGGCGTGCAGCGCGATGGGCGGTCGTGTCGTCATCCAACGCGGCGGGTTCACCCATGCAGCCCATCGACGCGTCCAGATGGATCTTGCGAAATCCGGCATCGACATAGGCCGCCACCATCCTTTCGGCTTCCGCCATGGCCTCTTCGGCCGCACGATCCCGCCAGGGATTCGGCCCGAGGTGGTCGCCCCCAAGCGTGATGAGGGTTTCCGGGCAGCCCTCCTCTTTGGCGATGCGCAGCACAAGGGCGGCAAAGTCCGCAGGGGTCATCCCGGTATAGCCGCCTAAATGGTTGACCTGATTGCAGGTGGCTTCGATCAGGACCGTGCTCGCATGGTCACGCCCATGACGCAACGCTGCCCGCAGGACGATTGGGTGGGCCGAGCAGACAGAGACGATACCGGCGGGACGCCCCTGGACCCTGAGTGCAGCCAGCTCGTTGAGTGCTATCTGCATCAGGGGCGCCTTTCCGTCGAGGCGATGAACGCGTCGAGCTCCTGACGGGTGCCGGCACCTTCCATCGGACCGCGAACCGTCACATTGCGCGCACCGGCGGCCGAACCATAGGCAAGAGCTTCGCCTGGGGACATTCCGAGCCGCCGGCAGGTGAGATAAGCGCCGCCGAAGCAATCGCCGGCACCGGTCGGATCGACCTCCTCGACGAGGAATGCAGGAGCATCGATCCGGTCTCCGTCCCTGCCGAAATAAGTCGCTCCCTCCGCTCCGCGCTTCAGTACGATCTCCTTCACGCCGATGTCGAACAGGCGGCGGATCGCCGCGGCTTCGCCCGCAATGCCTGCAGCACGCTCGAGCTCCTCCCCTGACGGCAAAAGAAGATCGGCGGCGGCGACAAGCCGCAAAAATCGGCGCTCGGTATCCTCATCGAGCTGCAATTCCTTGCGGATGTTCGGATCGACCGAGAGCGTGCCGCCTCGCGTCTTCACAATATCGACCGCCTTGTCGATTACTTCCCGAGCGCTCGGAACGGAGAGAGCCGAACCCATCACATGGAGATGTCCGCTGCGGTTGATGAGATCGGCGACATCCTGAGACCAGCCGAAGCGGGCGGCCGCGGATTTCGCGATATTGTAGACGAAGTCACGCGAGCCGTCCTTGCGGTAACGGACGAAGGCGCTTCCAGTCGGATAGTCAGGATCGACGGCAATGGTCGACACATCGACGCCATCGCGCCTGAGGCGGTCGATATTGACGCGACCAAAATCGTCATTGCCGACCGCGCCCACCATTGCTGCCGCTCCGCCGAGCCGGCCGCATTGTGAGATGAAGATCGCCGGCGCCCCGCTGGCAAACGGCCCGACGAGCGGCTGGGCTTCGAGAAATCCCTCTCCGATCGTCATGGCAACGATCTCCACGAGGATCTCGCCGACGCAAACCGTGGGACCGAGATGGTCCGGAGCCAGCACTGAAGCCATTGCCATCCTGCTTTCGATAGATGTCGCTAAATCGCTGTTGACCGTTGTATTGCACCGTCTTCGCCACCGAACTCCTCGTTTTCGAGAGAAAGGAAGCGCCGGTGCAGCATGCATGCCGCTCCGAAGGCGGAACCGAACTCCGCATCGCCATCGACGACGATCTCGGGTGTCGGAAAAGGAATATTCTGGCCCTCCGACATGTGGACCGCCACGCGGGCAGCCACCATCGGATAGAGCGAGGCCACCGAGCCGCCCAGCACGATCCTATCAGGATCGAGCAGACGACAGGCCTGAAGCAGCGCATAGGCAAGATGCCGCGACCAGATCTCCGCTATGTTTACTGCGTCCGGAACGCGATCGCGAACGTCGGTTAGGAACTCCTGCAGGTCGGCGTCGGTGCGGCCGGTCGCTTCCCGGTACTGCCGGATCAGCACTTCGCGGCCGATCAGTTGCTCGAACTTCTGTCCGCCGCTTCCCGGCACCAGGGTATGGCCGATTTCGCCCGCAAGGCCGTGACCGCCGCGAAACAGCTTCCCGTCGATCATGATCCCGCCGCCGACACCGGTCTCCATGAGCAGGAAGAGCGTCACACCGGCAACGCCGTGACGATAGCTGTCACCAATCGCGAAGGCATTGGCATCGTTTTCGACCGCGATCGGCACCTCGGCCGGAAAGGAGCTGCGGCCGATCTCCTTCAATGGCACCTCCCGCCAGCCGATGATCGGCGCAAGCGTGACAATCCCCTCCGGCCGGATATGCGCCGGCACGGATATGCCGAGCCCCCGACAGCGCTCAATCATCTCTTTCGACATCGCGTCCACAATGAGCTCGACGCCGCACGCCACCGCTTCCTCCACGGTCAAGGATTGCGCGTGGAAGGCCAGCCTGCGACAGGCCCGCACATCTGCCGAAAAATCCACGACGACAGCAGATATATGCTCCACGCCAAGTTCGATCCCGGCGAAGAACGCGGCATCCGGAACCAGTTCGAGCATGATCCCCGGACGGCCGGCGCGCGATTGCTCCGGGCGCTGTTTGCTGCTCTCCTCCGACTCCTGAACAAAGCCGCTCTCCGTCAGTTCGGCAACAATCTCGCCTGACGACGAACGGTTCATTCCGAGCTTCCGCGCCAGATCGGCCCGGCTCAGGCGGCGATGACTGTAGATCGTCTGCAGGGCTGCGACGATGTTGTTCTGCCTGATCCTGCGCGGCGAGCTTCCGATGGAGACGGTGTCGTTCATGTTCATTTCTCTTCAAATCGACTGCTCCAGCCTACACTTGCGAAGCAGATCGGCAGAAGGATTATCAGGGGCGCGCGTTCGTGACGCGGCGGCGTTTGGCTTCCTCGTATTTCAGTTCGATATAGCGTTTGGCATGGGCCGCCAACGGATCGTTATCGGTCCACGTGTCGCGCCAGATTGCACAGGCGAGCGAGAGACCCTCATCGACGACGGCGGTCGAAAAGCTCTCGAAGACGATGTCCCGCTTGTAGTCGATATCGAGCAACGCATCGAAGATGAGATCGAAGTTGATGACGCCGTCCCCAAGATAGCCGCGATTGCTTTCGCCGATGTGGAAGTAGCCGATCTTGTCGCCGGCAAGCCGGATCGCGGCAGCCGGATTTGCTTCCTCGATATTCATGTGAAAGGTGTCTAGATGCAGTCGGACATGGTCCGATCCGGTCTCGGAGATGAACTTCAATCCCTGGGCCGCCGTGTTCAGAAGGTTCGTTTCGAAGCGATTGACGATCTCCAGGACGAGATCGACCCTTGCTTCCTTCGCGACATCAGCGGTCGCAGCGATCGTAGCGACGCTGTTGTCCCAGCCCTTCTTCGTCGGCTGGCGGTTGTACTTGGTGTGCGCGGAATAGAGAATACCGCCGAGCTTGTTTCCACCGATGTCACGGACCGCACGCACCGCATCGGCCAGCGTCTGCTTGCCGGCGGAGACGGCCGCCGCATCCTCGCTCGAAATATCCTTGTCGACCGGCAGCCCCATCGTCACACCGATCTCGACATCGAGCGATTGTGCGAGCTTCGCCAGACGGTCGAGATTGAACTTCTCGGGGCGCAGATAAGCGAATTCGATCGTGCGATATCCATGCTCGGCCGTTTTGTTAAGGGCCATTTCGAGGCCCCCCTGCGTTTGGCCGCCTGTCCATACAAATGAATGGATACCCAATCGGCGCATGGCTTTTTTCCTCCACTTCAAGCCTTCAACTTTGCCACACCTATGCCATTTAGTATGGTAAGACAACAAATAAATTCGCAGATCAAAATTTTGCCTCTGCGAGCAAATTCGTTGCGTTGCAGCATTTTAGTTTGATTGTTCTGTATTTGTTATTTTCACCGGAATTAGTTCTTACCAAAATCAACAACATAGCCGGCATATTTGCAGGTTTAGACAACAAATATTGCATGGGCAGCTTTTTTCGTCTACAAAATGGCTCGGCGAAATGATCTCGCTGCTATCTGGGAGGATTGAAATGAATTACGCTCTGAAGGCCAGCGCGCTTGCGCTGACGCTCAGCCTCGCCGCCGCCGCGTCGCCGGCCTGGGCAGACTTCTGGTCTGACGCCGGCGCCAAGTTCAAAGGCGTGACCTTGCACGGCGTGACCGAAAGCACGCCGCCATCGAACTACATCAAGAACGTGCTCGCCCCGGAATTCGAGAAGAAGACCGGCATCAAAGTCGAGATCGAGACGACGTCCTGGGATCAGATGTACGACAAGGCCATCAAGGACATGGAGGCCAAGACCGGCATCTACGACATGGTCTACATCGAACAGGACATCATCTACTCGTATCTGTCCCGGAATTTTCTCGTCAACATCACTCAGACGCTGAAGGATCAGGCGGATCTGAAGGCGCCGACCTACGACGACGCGAACTTCACGAGCTTCGCCGACTATTTCAAGGACAAGAAGGGCGATCTCTTTGGCGTCCCGATGGAAGCCTTCCTGAAGACCTATCTCTATCGCAAGGACCTTTTCGATGATCCGAAGATCAAGGAAGCCTTCAAGAAGGAAACTAGCAAAGACCTGAAGCCGGCAACCACGCATGAGGACTACACGCAGATCGCCGAATTCTTCACCAAATACGGCAAGGATAACGGCATTGAGCTATGGGGCACCACGGCTCAGGCCCATACAGGTCACGCGGCGTCATGGTATGAATTTTTCGAATCCATCGCGCCGACCTTTGGCGTCTATAACTGGGGCATCGACGCCAGCAACAACTATGCTGCAACCGTCGAGCATGGCGGCGCGATGAACAGCGACAAGGCGAAGGCCGCGCTGAAATACTGGCTGCACCTGCGCGATATCGCTCCACCGGAATCGACCCAGTCCACCTGGACGGAGACTGCGACGACCTTCGCTGCCGGCCGTGTCGCCCAAGGATTGATCTACGGCGAGAACGCGGCATGGATTGCGAGTGATCCTGCGCAGTCGAAGGTGGTCGACAAAGTAGGCTTTGCCCTGCCGCCGCTGGAACCGGGCGTTCTGGAAGATGCGAAATCCGGAAAAGGCTATATTGGCTATTACGACGGCGGCGCTTTCGGCCTTCCGATTACGTCCAAGAACAAGGAAGCGGCCCTGCTCTTCCTCGAATTCATGGGTCAGAACGATGTGCAGCCCGATTGGGCGATCGCGGCACCCCGCATCACCAACAAGGCGACCTTCGATGACCCGAAGGTCAAGGCGATGGATGTCAAGCTCGGCGGCTTCTACACGATGCTGAAGGATGAAGGCAAACTCTTCGCCGGTGCTCCCCCGTATCCGTTCCACGCCCAGTTACGTGAAGCAACCCTGCCGATCTTCTTCGACATCCTGACCGGCAAGATCGCGCCCGACGAAGGCCTCGACCAGATGGCCGCCAAGACGGAAGAGGAGCTCACGTCGCTCGGCTATCGCAAATAAATCATCCTCCCCACCTTGGCGGGTCGTCTTCGCTTGGCGACCCGTCTCTTTCTTGGCTCGATAGGCCGCCCCAGGGGGCCAAAGAGGATGAGGCAATGCACTCACAAAAGTTTGGATGGCTGCTGCTGTCGCCGACGATCCTGATCCTCGGGCTCTTCGGCATCTTTCCATTCATCTACGTCGTCTGGGTTTCGTTTCACCAGTGGAATCCCTTCGCCGCAAATCCGCTGATGGTCTTCAACTGGGCATCGAACTACCGCACCCTCGTCTTCGACAAACAGTTCCTCGCCTCGCTGGGAATCACCATCGCATTCGTCTTCTTTGCTGTCGTTTCCGAACTCGTCCTCGGATACGTGCTCGCGCAGGCGCTGATGAAGGATTTTCCCGGAAAGGCGTTCTTCCGCACCATCCATACCCTTCCTCTGATCATGGCGCCCATCATCGTCGGATCGGTGTGGAAGCTGATGACAACACCGTCGATCGGCATCATCCCATATCTCTTGCGAAGCTGGTTCGGGTATGATTTGAACATCGGCCAGAGCGCAGCTGCGGCCTTCACCATCACCGTTATCATGGACGTCTGGCACTGGACACCGCTGGTCACCCTGTCCCTGATTGCTGCCTTGGTCTCGCTTCCGCCAGATCCCTTCGAGCAGGCGCAGATCGATGGCGCCGGCAAGAGCCAGATCTTCTGGCACATCACGCTCCCTCTGATCCGTCCCGCCCTGCTGGCCACGGTGTTCATCAGGCTCATGGACGCGCTGCGCACGGTCGACGAAGTCCTGATGCTGACCGGGGGCGGTCCGGGGTCTTCGACGCGCTACATCGGCGTCCACATCTTCAGGGAAGTCTTTCCGAAGACGAATTACGGCTACGGTTCGGCGATTTCGGTCGTCGTGCTTTACCTCACCATCGTGGTCTGCTGGCTGCTCTACGTTGGCCTGATTGCTCCCCGCGCGAAGAGAGGTTGATCCGATGCAGAGACGGAACCCCTGGCTTTCGGTTCTCCTGTGGACGCTGATAAGCTTTGCAACCCTCTTCCCGATCTATTGGCTCTTCGTCATATCGGTAAAGCAGCCCTTCGACCTGTTCTCGACGCCAGACGTCGTCATCAGCAGCTTCTTCTGGAAGAACTATCAGGACGTGCTGACGAACGAGACATTGCGGCGATACATGATCAATTCGCTGGTCATCTCGTCTGGAAACGCAATCCTGGTCACGACCCTCGGTTTTCTTGCCTGTTACGCGCTGAGCCGCTTTGATCTCGCCGGCAAGGAAAGCATTTTCTTCTGGACGATCACCAACCGCATGGCGCCGCCGGCCGTCTTCCTGCTGCCGCTTTTCCTGTTGCTGACGCAGGTCTACAGGATCGGCGACTTTTCGCTGGCGGATTCCAGGCTCGGCATGATCCTGGTCTACTGCTCCTTCAACCTTCCCTTTGCCATCTGGACGCTGCGTCCAACGGTAGAGGGCATCCCCAAGGAACTGGACGAGGCGGCCTATATGGATGGCGCAAGCCCCTGGATGGTCCTTTACGACATCGTCTTTCCCTTGGCGCGACCGGGGCTTGCAGTGACGCTCATCCTCACCTGGGTCTTCGCGTGGAACGAATATCTGCTTGCCGCGACACTCACCAACTTCAACGCCCGCACACTCACCACCGGCCTGTCGGAATACGTGACGACGACAGGCACCGCCTGGGGCATCATGGCCGCGATCTCGATGCTGACATTGATCCCGGCGCTCATCGTCTTCTCGGTGGTGCAGCGTCACATCGTTGCCGGCCTGACCTTCGGCGCAGTGAAAGGATAGCGAGATGGCTTCGGATTCTCGAAACAACGAAAAACAGCCGGGCTTCCTGCCGATCGAGACGAACTGGTTCGACCGGCTGTTCATCTCGATCGTGATCTGGGTCGCGCTCACCCTGTTCTGGATGCGGTTCATCGAGCCGCTCGGGCTTTCGGTCTGGTTCGCCGTCGCAATCTCCGCCGTGCTCGGCGCCTACATCATCCGGAAGGGGTGAGGCGGCATTCTGTCAACAATATCAATACGCAAGCGGTGCTGCATTAGGGAGAAACGAGATTGGCAAACGTACAGGTCAGCGACGTCACCAAGAGATATGGCGCTCTTCAGGTCATGCACGGCGTCAGCGTCGATATCGAAGATGGTGAATTCGTCGTGCTGGTCGGCCCATCCGGCTGCGGCAAGTCCACGCTGCTGCGCATGATCGCCGGTCTTGAGACGGTCAGCAGCGGCGACATCAGGATCGGCGGCCGCGTCGTGACGAACGCTCCGCCGAAAGAACGCGACATCGCCATGGTCTTCCAGAGCTATGCGCTGTACCCCCACAAGACGGTCGCCGAGAACATGGGCTTCCCGCTGAAGATGCAGAAACGCCCCAAGTCGGAGATCAACGAAAAGGTCGGCAGGGCAGCCGAGATCCTCGACCTGACACGCTATCTCGACCGCTACCCGAAACAGCTGTCAGGCGGACAGCGCCAACGCGTCGCCATGGGCCGTGCCATCGTCCGAGACCCGCAGGTCTTCCTGTTCGACGAACCGCTGTCCAACCTCGACGCCAAGCTTCGCGTCACCATGCGCGTCGAAATCAAGGAGCTGCATCAGCGACTGAAAACCACCACCGTCTACGTCACGCATGACCAAATCGAAGCCATGACGATGGCAAACAAGATTGTCGTCATGCGCGACGGAAGGGTGGAACAGGTCGGCAAACCGCTCGACCTCTACGACTTCCCCGCTAATCTCTTCGTAGCCGGTTTCATCGGCAGCCCATCGATGAATTTTCTTCAGGGCAAGATCGCAACAAGGGACGGCAAGCAAATCGTCATCACCGACCAGGGCGTCATCCTGCCCGTCGACCGCGTGAATGCTGAGGACGGCAAAGCGGTGACCTACGGCATTCGCCCGGAACACATCACCATCAGTGACGACGGCATTCCGGTGGAAGTTTCGGTATACGAGCCAACCGGCTCCGAAACATTGATCTTCGGCCGTGTCGGCGGCACCCCGATCGATGCCCTCATCCGTGAACGCCTTGAGGTCGCGCCCGGCAAGACATTGCACTTTCATATTGATCCGAGACGCGTTCACATCTTTGATCAGGCGACGGGACAGCGATTGTAAAGCGAGGATCACATGAATTTTGAAGGTAAAAAAGTCATCGTCACCGGCGCCGGCAAGGGCATCGGCCGTGTCGTCGCAGAGATATTGGTCAAACGCGGGGCTGAGGTCGCGGCACTGACCAGAAGTGCTGACGATGTCGTTTCCTTACGGGAGGATCTTGGCTGCCGGGCCATTCAGGTCGATCTTGCTGATGCGAAAGCAACGCGGGAGGCTGCGCAAGCTGCTCTGCCAGCGGATCTTCTGATCAACTGCGCCGGTACGACCGAGCTGCAATCCTTCCTGGACACCACGATAGAGGCCTTCGATCATCTGATAGCCGTCAACACACGCGCTCCGATGATCGTCGCACAGGAATTTGCGCGCTCCCTGATCGAAGCGGGTCGCAAGGGCGCCATCGTCAACGTCTCTTCCGTCGCCGCCTTCATCGGTATTCCTGATCATGCCGCCTATTGCGCTTCGAAGGGCGGCCTTGACGGCCTGACGCGCGTCATGGCCAAGGAACTGGCGCCGAAAGGCATCCGCGTCAACGGCGTACATCCGACGGTGACGCTGACCCCGATGGCGATCAAGGCGTGGAGCGATCCGGTAAAGGCCGCCGGCATGCTGAACCGCATCCCGGTCGGACGGTTCGCGGAGTCCGAGGACGTGGCAGAGGTGATCCTTTTCCTGCTCTCGGACGAAGCCGCGATGGTCAACGGCATCTCCATGCCTGTCGATGGCGGCTACATGATCGCTTGAGACCGTATATGCCTATGGATCAGCCGCCGGAGGCAATCTTCCTGGCGGCGTTGATCTGTTTGCGGGCGCCGGAGCGTAATTGCGCGGTTTCCGCGCCGGCGATGACAAAGACGAAGCCGAATTTCAGAAGTTCGCCGGCGCGCTCGCCGTCACCGGCAAAGGCGCAGGCGAATTTTGAATGCGCGCGGCAACGCGCAACGGCATGCCGCATGGCGCTGTCGATCTCGGCGGCATTCGGTGCGACTTGATCGCCGTTGGAAAGTGCGATGGAAAGGTCCGAAGGACCGATGAAGATGCCATCGATACCGGGCACACCAAGAATATCGTCGATTGCTTCGAGCGATGCGCGCGTCTCGACCATGGCGATCGCCACCGTCAGGTCATTGGCATTCTTGAGGTAGTCATCGGCGGAGAGACCGGTATGATTGAGGGCCAGCGAAGGACCCCAGCTACGTTCGCCGACGGGCGGATATTTGGTGGCCTTGACGAAGGCCTTCGCATCCTCGGCCGAGTTGATCATCGGCGCGATGATGCCCGACGCGCCGGCATCGAGCAGACGCGAGGCAGAGGCGAAATCGCCGACCGGAATACGGGCGAGAGCCGGCTTGCCGGCAATACGCACATGACTGACGGCGGCTGCTGCCGATGGCAGATCCCACATGCCATGCTGCATGTCGAGCACGACGGCATCAAAGGCTTCCTGGGCCAGATGATTGACCAGCAGCGGATCGGGAATGCCGACCCAAGCGGAAATCATCCCGCTTGCATGGTTCCTGATCCGGGCTGCAAAGCCGTCGATGTCAGTTGCACTCATGGCATTCTCCTCAGTTCGTCAGGCCACCAATGGCCATGTATTTGACCTCGAGGAACTCTTCGATGCCGTATTTCGAGCCTTCCCGGCCGATGCCGGACTGCTTCATGCCGCCGAAAGGAGCGACGGCCGTCGAGATGAGTCCCTCGTTGATACCGACAATGCCGAATTCGAGAGCCTCGGCAACCCGGAAGATGCGGCCGACGTCACGGGCATAAAAATAGGCGGCAAGACCGAAGGGGGTATCATTCGCCATTTCGATCGCCTCCTCCTCCGTCTTGAAGCGGAAAAGCGGGGCAACCGGGCCGAACGTCTCGTCGGAGAAGATTTCCGCTGCAGGGGAGACATCTGAGAGAATGGTGGGCAGGTAGAAATTGCCGCCGCGCTGATCGCGCTTGCCGCCGGAGACGATTTTCGCACCGTGTTTGACGGCATCCTCGACATGCGTCTCGACCTTCTTGACCGCCGCCTCGTCGATCAACGGGCCGAGGGTGACGCCCTCCTCCATGCCGTTGCCGAGCTTCAGCCTGGCAACGGCGGCTGCGAGCTTTTCGGCAAAGGCGTCATGCACCTTGTCCTGCACGAGAATGCGGTTGGCGCAGACGCAGGTTTGTCCCGTATTGCGGAACTTGGAGCCCATGGCACCTTTCACCGCCTCGTCGAGATCGGCGTCATCAAAGACGATGAAGGGCGCATTGCCGCCGAGTTCCATGCTGGTCTTCTTGATGGTCGGCGCACATTCAGCGAGCAGCTTGGCGCCGACTGCCGTGCTGCCGGTGAAGGTGAGCTTGCGCACCTTCGGGCTGCTGGTGATTGCGGGACCTGTTTCCGATGAAGGACCGGTAATGACGTTGCAGACGCCGGCCGGAAAACCCGCCTCTTGCGCCATCACCGCCAGCGCCAGCGCCGAATAGGGCGTCTGGCTCGCCGGACGGATGACGCCGGTGCAGCCTGCCGCCCAGCCGGGACCGGCCTTGCGGGTGATCATTGCCGAAGGGAAGTTCCACGGCGTGATCGCCGCGAAGACGCCAACCGGTTGTTTCTGCACGATCAGCCGACGCCCCGGAACTGGCGAAGGGATCGTGTCGCCATAGATGCGTCTTGCCTCTTCGGCGAACCATTCGATGAAGCTTGCGGAATAAACGACCTCGCCGCGGCTTTCGGAGAGCGGCTTGCCCTGCTCGATCGTCATGATCGCTGCAAGGTCTTCAAGATTCTCGTGCATCAGCTCGGCAAGCTTCCAGAGATGATTGGCGCGCTGCTCGGCGGTCAGCGCCGCCCATGCCTTCTGCGCCTTGTAGGCAGCGTCGATCGCACGGTTGGTTTCGACAGCGCTCATGGCCGGCACGGTGCCGATCACCTCGCCGGTCGCAGGATTGGTGACGTCGTAGGTACGGCCGCTATCGGCCTGCACCCACTGGCCGGCGATATAATTCGCTTCGCGAAAAAGCTCCGGACGGCGAAGCTTGTAGCCCGAAAGTCTGTTGCTCATAACTGGACACCTTCCATGAAACGCGGCTGCCGGGAGATCAGACGGCCGGAATATTCTCGTCATCGGGGGCGAAGTTCGATCCCCGCAACGCTTCGCAAACGGCGCGCGTCACATCCGCCGTGGTTGCCTTGCCGCCAAGATCTGGAGTGAGAATGCCGGCGGCGCAGACCTGTTCCACCGCCGAGATCAGTATCTTTGCGGCAGCCGCCTCGCCAAGATGTTCCAGCATCAACGATGCCGTCCAGAAGCTCGCGACCGGATTGGCGATGCCCTTGCCGGTAATATCGAAGGCCGAACCGTGGATCGGTTCGAACATCGAGGGGAACCGGCGCTCGGGATCGACATTGCCGGTCGGCGCGATGCCGAGAGAGCCCGCAAGTGCCGCCGCAAGATCGGATAAAATGTCGGCATGCAGGTTGGTCGCAACGACAGTGTCGATGCTCTTCGGTTTTGCGACCATGCGGAAAGTCATGGCATCGACCAGTTCCTTGTCCCAGGTCACGTCGGGGAAGTCCTTGGCGACCTCGGCGGCAATCTCGTCCCAGAGCACCAGGCCGTAACGCTGGGCGTTGGACTTGGTGACGACCGTCAAGAGCTTGCGCGGGCGCTTCTGCGCCTCGCGGAAGGCGAAACGCATGATGCGCTCGACGCCACGACGCGTGAAGATCGAAGTCTCGGTCGCCACTTCCTCTGGCAGGCCGATATGGGCGCGGCCGCCATGGCCGGAATATTCGCCCTCGGAATTTTCGCGCACGATCAGCCAGTCGAGATCGCCTTCTTCCACACCCCTCAGCGGGCTTTTCACGCCGGGGAAGATGCGGGTCGGCCGGATATTGGCATATTGGTCGAGACGCTGGCAGATCGGCAGGCGCAGGCCCCAGAGCGTGACGTGATCCGGCACGTCAGGCGCGCCGACGGCGCCGAAATAGATGGCGTCAGCCTGCTTCAGCAGAGACAGCGCATCGTCAGGCATGAAGGCACCGGTCTTGCGGTAGCGCTCGCTGCCCCAGTCATAGTGATCGACGTCGAGCACGAAAGTACCGCTGCGGGCGGCCAGCACATCCAGCACTTCAAGGCCGGCGGCGATGACTTCGGGGCCGATACCATCGCCCGGAACGGAGGCGATGCGATAGCGGCGGGGCGCGGTGTTGGTATTGGCGTTCATGGGACCCCCACTCATCGTCAGATAAGGCCGCCATTGATCACAAGCATCTGCTTGGTAATCAAGCGGCTGTCGTCAGAGGTAAGCAACATTGACCACGCCCTCGACCTCGATCTCCTCGGGAACGCATTGCAGCTTCGCCGAGTTCGACGATCCTGCTTTCATGGCTCTTGAGTTCTTGCACAGTCCACCAAGATACCCAACAATATTGTTGCGATATTCGCTGCCTGCCTTGAGGGGTAGCAGCATGGCATGATGATCGACTATGGAAAAGGGCGATCGCGAGAAGCTTGTCGAGATCGTCGGCCGCCATATCCAGCCGTCGAAGGAAGCCTGTCTGCGGCTGGCGCGCACGCAATGGGTCCGTCCCTTTCGCCAGGTTTCAGTCAGTGCAATCCGCCGACCCCGAGGAAACGCTCCACGGCATCGTGATCGGCTGACAATTCCGACGGCGTGCCGCTCCAGGCAATCCGGCCGCGCTCCAGGATAATGACGCGATCGGCGAAATCGAGGGCGCTCTGGATGCGCTGCTCCACAAGCAGGATGGTCATGTCGCCAGCCTTGGCAAGCTCGGTAAAGGCGGCCATCAATTCCTCGCAGATGACGGGCGCCAATCCTTCCAGCGGTTCGTCAAGCAGCAGCACGGATGGGCGGCCGAGAATGGTGCGGGCCGTCGAGAGCATTTGCTGCTCGCCGCCCGAGAGCTGGTTGCCGAGGTTCTTGCGTCGCTCCTTCAGCCGCGGAAACATCGCATAAGCTTCCTCCAGCGCCGTCTTCGGGCGCCCCTTGAGGCCGACGAACAGATTCTCCTCGACCGTCAGGGTCGGGAAGATACAGCGTGCCTGCGGCACATAGCCGAGACCGCGATGCGCGCGCGTTGCGCTCGGCGCATCGGTCAGATCGGTTTCGCCGAGCCGGATGCGCCCCTCATAACGTTTCGTCTGGCCCGCGAGCGTTGCGAGCAGCGTCGTCTTGCCCATCCCGTTTCGGCCGAGCACGGCGAGGCGACAGCCAGAGGGCACCGAGAAGGTGATGCCTTCGAGCACTTTTGTCGGACCGTAGCCGGAAGAGAGATTTTCAACCTCAAGCGACATGGCTGGCATTGGCATAGCTCCCCAGATAGGCCTCACGGACACGTGCATCCTTCGTCACCTCGGCCGGCGCGCCATCAAAGATGATAGCGCCGGCCGCAAGCACGATGACGCGTTTGGCGAAGCGGAAAACGAGGTCCATGTCATGTTCGATCATCAAGACGGCGAGATCGGCCGGAAGATCGGCCAGCGCCTGTTCGATACGACCTGTGTCGCTTTGCGGTACGCCGGCTGCAGGTTCGTCGAGCAACAGTACCTTGGGCTTGAGTGCAAGCGCCAGCGCGATTTCCAGAAGCCGTTGTTGGCCATAGGCGATTTCGGCGACCTTGCGATGCATCAGCGGTCCAAGGCCAAGCTTGTCGAGCAACTCGTCGACCTCGGCCATGACATCAGGCATGGCCAGAAAATTACCGATGAGGCGCCCGGTTCGCCCCTTCCGGCGCAAGACGGCAAGCGCGACATGCTCGGCAGGCGTCATGTCCTGGAACAAGCGAGTGACCTGGAATGAACGCACGAGCCCTCGTCTCACCCGACCAATCGCATCCACTTTCGTCACCATCTCGCCGGCAAGGCGCACTTCGCCGGAATCGGGCGCCAGATTGCCGGTAACAAGATTGACGAAGGTCGTCTTGCCGGCCCCGTTCGGGCCGATCAGCGCGATGCGGTCGCCAGGCGACATGGAGAGCGAGACATCGTTGGTGACCGCCAGACCGCCGAAGGCCTTCTTCAGATGGGCGACTTCGAAAACGGCGCTCATGGACGGGCCTCCTTGCGGCGGGCGACGAGGGCAGCCGCGGTGCCGTAAAGCCCCTTGGGTGCAAAGAGTACGACCGCAATCAGCAAGGCACCGATCATCGTCAGCCAGTGGAAAGGATTGGCGGCCGAGACATAATCCTCGAAAAGCATGAAGATAACAGTGCCCGACAGTGCACCAAACAGCGAGCCCGTGCCGCCGAGCACCAGCATCACCAGCGCTTCCGCCGATTGGGTAAAGGAGAGGCTGTCGAGACCGACGACCTGGGTGGAAATCGCGTTCAAGGCGCCGCCGACACCAGCAACCGCGCCGGACAGCACATACATTTTCGCAAGCGCCGCTTTCGGCGAGGCGCCCATGGCGCGGATGCGCAGCGGATCCTCCTTGATGCCGCGGCACAGCATGCCGAAAGGCGAGCGCACGAGCAGGCGCAGCAGCACGAAGACGATCAACAGCAGAGCGATGCCGAAGACATAGGCCGTGTGGCCGTAGAGGTCGAATTCGAACATGCCGAAAATCGGATCAGGCGAAATGCCCGACAGACCGTCGCTGCCGCCCGTCCAGGAGGACGCCTTGTTGGCGAATTCGTGGAAGAGGTTGATGAGCGCAATCGACAATACGAGTTGCGGCAGGCCATGGGCGCGAAGAATGACGGCACCGCAGATGAGGCCGGCGATCGCCCCGCCGAAAATGCCGGCAAGCGTCATCAGCAGCGGATCGTTGATGCCGTAATGGGCCGAGACAATACCGGCCGCATAGGCGCCGGAGCCGAAGAGCGCGGCATGGCCGAGGGTGGCGATGCCGGCATAGCCGGGAACGAGATCGAGCGACAAGACTAGAAGCGCAATGGCGATGATGCGGGTCAAGAGCGCCAGATTGTCTGGAAAGGCGAAATAGCCGACGATAGCGGCGGCGATGATGACGGCAATGCCCGAGAGATCGCGGCTGAGGGCACTGCGGCGGCGCTGCACCAAAATTTCTTTATCATGCATGGCGAGCGTCATTTCGCCCTCCCGGCAAGGCCGCGCGGGAAGATGCAGATGATGGCGATAACCGCGAGATAGAAGAAGAATTCGCCGAATTCCGGCATGAGATAACGTCCTGTCGTATCGATCGCGCCAAGCAGCAGGCAGGCGATCAGCGCGCCCGGAATGGAACCCGCACCGCCGACCGAAACGACGACGAGGAAGGTCACCATGTAGCGCAGCGCATAATAGGGCTCGACCGGCAGCAATTCGGCACCGACGACCCCGCCAAATGCGGCAAGGCCGACTGCAACGCCGAAACTCACGGCATAGATGATCTCGGTGCGCACGCCGAGAGCTGCAGCCATCGGTGCATTATCGACCGAGGCACGCAGCTTCACACCGAAACTCGTCCTGTCGATCACGAACCAGAGGCCGAGGGCGACGGCCAGACCGCAGACGATGGCAAAGAGCCGATGCACGGGAATAGTGCGAAAGCCAAGATCGGCCGCCCCCTGCAGCGCCTCGGCAAGCGGAATGGTCTTCAGCGTCGGTCCCATGAGGTAGTTGGCGATGCCGATGACACAGAAAGTAATACCGATCGTCATCAAGACTTGCGTCAGTTCCGGCGCGCCATAGATGCGCCGATAGAAGAAGCGCTCGATTGGAATGGCGATGATGATCGTTGCTGCAACGGCGGCAGCGATTGCGACTGTATAACCAAGCCCCAGATCGCGGGCGACATAAGACGCCACATAACCGCCAATCATCGCGAAGGCACCATGCGCCAGGTTGACGACACGCATCAAACCCATCGTCACCGAAAGGCCGATCGATATGACGAAGAGCACCATGCCATAGGCAAGCGCATCCACGGCTATGCTGAAGACTGTCTGCATGGAACTACCCTGCTTTGATGCGGCAGACCCCCGAGGGAAGCCGGCGGAAGATCCCCGCCGGGTCCGTCGCATGTCTCTTTCGAAGTCAGTGGCCTGTTACTTGGCGGCCGCAAGGCCCGGATCGCCCTGCTTTTCGAAGGTCTGAACTTCCTTGTTGATGTAGGTCCCATCACCGGCCTTGGCGACTTCGCGCAGATAGATGTTCTGCGTGATGTGGCGGCTTTCCGGATCGATGGAAACCGGGCCGCGGGGGCTGACCCACGAGAGACCCTTGACCGCATCGACCGCCTTCTGTGCATCCTGCTTGCCACCCGTCGCATCGATCATCTTGTAGATGACATACATGCCGTCATAGGCGCTGACGGCCGGGAAGGAGAGCTCGGCCTTGTTGCCGATCGCCTTGGTTGCCGCATCGACGAAAGCCTTGTTTTCCGGCGAGTCATGCGACACCGCATAGTGAAACGTCGTCTGGATGCCGAGTGCTGCATCGCCGAGCGCCGGCAGGTCGGATTCCTGGGTCAGGTCGCCAGGCGCGAAGAACTTGATGCCGGCAGCCTTCAGGCCGTTTTCGTTGTAAGCCTTGACGAAGCCGAGCGTCGTCGGACCGGACGGTAGGAAGGCGAAGACGCCCTGCGCGCCAGAATCCTTTATGCGCTGCATGATCGGGCTGAAATCGTTGGTCGCAAGCGGCATGCGGATCGCCTCGACCACCTGACCGCCGGCCTTTTCAAAACCGGCCTTGAAGGCATTTTCGGCATCGACGCCCGGGCCGTAGTCGCTGACGACAGAGATCACCTTCTTGACGCCGGAATCGAAGGCGACCTTGGCGATCGGCGTCGAGGTCTGCCAGGTGGTGAAGGAGGTACGCACGACGAGCGGGCTCTTGGTGACGATCGCCGAGGTCGCAGCGTTCATGATCACCATCGGCACATTACCCTGCTTGAGGATCGGCGTCACGGCCATCGCATCCGGCGTGAAATAGAAGCCGGCGAGATACTGCACCTTTTCCTTGACGATCAACTCCTGCGCGAGCGCCTTGGACTGGGCCGGATCGGCCTGCGGCACGTCGCGATAGACGACCTCGACCGTATCATTGCCGACCTTGTTGCCGTTCAGTGCCATATAGGCGTCGATGCCGGCTTTGAAGTTCTTGCCCTGCAGGGCAAACGGACCGGAGAAGGGCCCGATCACGCCGACCTTGATCGTATCGGCATAGGCAGTTCCGCCGAAGAGCAGCGCCGCGACCGCGGCCATAACGAGCTTTTTCATGATGTGAGATCCTCCCTCTATCAAGGTGCCGCCCTCCATGGCACTGCACCGGTCTTAAATCATTCCGTCAGAACGGCAATCCGACGTAGTTCTCCGCAAGCGCAGTCGAGGCGGCGCGGGAATGGGTGAGATAGTCGAGTTCCGCTTCCTGGATCTTCTGGTCGAAATCATCCGTATCCGGGAAACGATGCATCATCGTCGTCATCCACCAAGAGAAACGCACGGCCTTCCACACACGGGCGAGCGCCTTCTGCGAATAGGCGTCTACCCCGGCACTGGAGCGATCACCGTAGAACTCGCTCAAGCCTCCGAACAGATAATGCACGTCGCTGGCGGCAAGGTTCAGCCCCTTGGCACCGGTCGGCGGCACGATATGGGCGGCATCGCCGACCAGGAACATGCGCCCGAAACGCATGGGCTCGGCCACGAAGGAGCGCAGCGGCGCAATCGACTTTTCGAAGGAAGGCGCAGTCTTCAGCGCCTCGGCGTGATGGGCTGGCAAGCGGCGGCGCAGTTCGTCCCAGAAACGGTCGTCACTCCAGTCCGCGGCCTTTTCCTCCAGCGAACACTGGATGTAATAACGGCTGCGGGTCGCCGAACGCATTGAACAGAGCGCAAAGCCGCGCGGATGGTTGGCGTAGATGAGCTCATGATTGACAGGGGCGACATCGGCAAGCAGGCCAAGCCAGCCGAAGGGATAGACCTTCTCGAAGGTTCTGATTGCCTTTTCCGGAACCGCCTTGCGGCTTGCGCCGTGGAAGCCGTCACAGCCGGCGATGAAATCGCAGTCGATGCGGTGGGTGACGTCGCCCTTCTCGTAAGTAACGTAGGGTGTGCTGCCATCGAAGTCGTGCGGCGTCACATTGGCAGCGTCGTAGATCGTCACGGCGCCGCTTGCCTCCCGCTCGATCATCAGGTCACGCGTCACTTCGGTCTGGCCGTAGACGGTCACGCGTTTACCGCCGGTCAAGCCATGGAGATCGATGCGGTGATCGCGCCCGTCGAAAGCCAGCGAAAAACCATCATGCGGCAAGCCTTCGGCGTGCAGGCGCTTAGCGGACTTCGCCTCTTCCAGCAGGCGGACCGTGCCTTCTTCCAGAACGCCGGCGCGAACGCGCCCGAGGATATAATCCTTGCCTACGCGATCGAGGATGACATTGTCGATCCCAGCGCCGGTCAACAACTGACCGAGCAGCAGGCCTGATGGCCCCGAGCCGATGATGGCGATTTGGGTGCGCAATTGCTTCCTCCCCGCAATTTGTCTTTTGCCAGATTCTGACCTGCTACCTCTCATGCGGCAATGGACTTTCCCACCGAAAAATTGCACAAAACGAACATGGGAACGGGAGGAAACCCATGACGAGACATGTGCCGACCTATGAACTCTACGGCGAGG
Organism: Rhizobium sp. WYJ-E13; assembly: GCF_018987265.1. Classification (NCBI taxonomy): domain Bacteria; kingdom Pseudomonadati; phylum Pseudomonadota; class Alphaproteobacteria; order Hyphomicrobiales; family Rhizobiaceae; genus Rhizobium; species Rhizobium sp. WYJ-E13. The sequence continues at coordinate 1,179,847 of NZ_CP076854.1, forward strand.
CATCGGGCAAGGAACCCGATTTCTGGCTGCATTGCGAAACAATTCCCTCGCGCAGCAGCCTTCACCATTGGGAGATCAAGCTGCACCGGCACGCGAGTTTCTTTCAGATATTATACATCGACGCCGGCGCGGGCGATGCCATTTTCGGGGAGCGCAGCCAGAGCATCCAGCCGCCGGCAGTCGTCACGGTTCCTCCCGGGTTGGAGCACGGTTTCCGCTTTTCGAAGGATATCGATGGCTTGGTCATCACGATGCTGAGCGCCAATCTCAGCCACCCTCCCGGAGACCGCAGCCGGCTCGGCGAATGGCTTGCTGTGCCGCATCTCATAGCGCTCGATCCTGATGATCCCGACGCCGCCTATCTCATGCAGAGCCTGAGGCGGCTCGGCGATGAATATCGCAACAACCGCAGCGGCCGCAGCGAGCTTCTCGCCTCCTATGCCGCATTGGCGCTGCGGCTGACGGCGAGAATTTCCTATCAGGAGGATATCAGCCAGTTCCCCACCGATGAAAACGAACGGCGGATGGAGCACCTGACTGGCCTCATCCAGCAGCATTTCCGTTCGCACAGACCTGCCTCATTCTATGCCAGGGAAATCGGCATTTCGCCGACCCATCTCAATCGTATAGTCCGATCGATGACCGGAAAGACGGCTCACGACCTGATCGCCGGCAAACTCGTCGACGAAGCCAAGCGCGAGCTCGTTTTCACGCTCGCGAACGTTCAGGAGGTCAGCTATCGGCTTGGCTTTGCCGACCCGGCCTATTTCTCCCGCTTCTTCCTCAAGCACGCCGGCGAGACCCCCAAGGATTGGCGCAAGCGAGCGAAGAACAGGCTTGAACGAGCCTAGGCTGTGCGGCGCGCCGGGACGTCCTCAAGGAAGTCCTCGATGAAGCGCTTTTGCAGCAGGATGCCATCCCACTCATCCGCAAAGAACGGCGAGTCGTAGATCAGCGTGTAGGGTCCGGCGTAACCAGCCTTTTCGCACATTTCCAGGCAATGACGGTAATCTGCGGCATCAAGTCCGGAGGCATTGTAATCGGCCTTGGCATGGCAGATTTCGGCCCGGCGCATGATATTCGCCAGCCCTTCATATTTCGCCGGCGCCGCCCAGTTTCCGAGGTCGCCATTGAGACCGATCTTGCCGTCGAGTTCATCAAGCAGCCAGTTCACTTCCCTCGGTGAGGGCAGAAGGGCGAACCAGTTTTCGGTGACAACGCGCACGCCGCTTCCCTCCGCTTGCCGGGCCAGCCACTTCAGATGCCGCGCGGAACGCGCAAGGTTCTCCTCGTTAGGCGCCTGCTTGCCGGCGATGACGCGGATGCGCTCGGCGCCGAGCTTCTTTGCGATATCGATCCAACCGGCAATCCAGCCTGTGTCACGTTCCGCCGTCTCACCGTTGCTGGGATCGCCATCCTCGACGAGCAGCGTCTGGAAGAGAATGTTGGAGGCCTTAAGCGCATCGCGAAATTCGGCGAGATAAGAGGCATCCAGGCTCGGCAGATGGAACGAGCAGACCTCTAGCCGGCCAAGTTCGCGTTCGGCGAGCATGCCCGGCACTTCGAGCAGGCTGACGGTGCCTGGCCCATAGGGCTCCTGGCGTGTCGCGCTTTTCTGCGGATCGGGACTATAGGGGTGGGTTGCACCCAGCATCCGGTGAAGCGACCATGTGGAAACCGCAAACCGGCCATTCTGCAAAGCCTGCATCTTTCATCTCCTCCCTTTTGCACTCTGGCAAGAATGGCGTGCGGCTTCAAGCCCGCAACGCTAAATCCGGTCGCCGCGAATGATCGCTTCTGCCGCCAGAGAAACCGCGAGCATTGCGTCATCCCGGTTAGCCGGGGCCGACAGAAGGAAACCAACCGGCATATCCGCCTCACCCTTTCCGCAGGGAATGGAAACGCCACACCAGTCCAGAAAATTGCCGAGCGCCGTATTGCGCAACGTCTTGCCATTTGTGGCAACGAAGAGCTCGTCGTCGCGCTCCAGTGCGGCGATCGGCGGTGCGACATGGGCAACCGAGGGGAAGGCGATCAGGCGATTGCCGATCAGACGCTCCGTATCGGCGATCAGTCGGGCACGCGCAGCAAGAATGGCGATATAGTCGGGCATGCTGGTCTTCTCGCCAAGACGAGTGCGCATGACGACACGATGATCCATGCGCGCAGCCTCCGGCCCTGCAAGTCGTTCGCGATGGAGGGCGAAGGCTTCGGCGGTCACGAGAGCTCCATGTTTTGCCATCAGCGCAAGGATCTCGTCGAAAGCCGGGATTTCGAGCGGGCTGACAAGCGCACCGGCAGCGCGCAGCCGCTTCACACCGCCTTCGAAGGCTTCGGCGACGCCAGCACCCAGACCGTCGAACACGACGTTCCGCGGTGTTACGATCTCGATGCCTTTCAGGGACTGCCAAGCAATGGTCGGCGCGGTCAGACCGCGCATGGCGGCATCGACCCAGATGGCATCCTGCACGGAACGGCAGAGCGGGCCGAGGGAATCGAGGCTCGTTGCCAGCGGATAGACGCCTTCCATGGCATAGCGTCCGCGCGTCGCCTTGTAGCCGACGATGCCGTTCAGGGCGGCAGGAATACGCACCGAACCGCCGGTATCCGTGCCCATCGCAACCGGCACAAGGCCTGCGGCAACGGCGACGCCCGCGCCGGAAGACGACCCACCGGGAATACGCGGTTCGTCCCTGCTGTGAGGATTTTCCGGCGTCCCATAATGCGGATTGATGCCGAGGCCGGAGAAAGCGAACTCGCTCATATTGGTACGGCCGATCGCCAGCATGCCGGCATTCTTGAGCGTGGTGACGACGGCAGCGTCCCTTTTAGCGGGCGCATCGGCAGCCAGTACCACCGAACCAGCCGTGGTTGCCATGCCTTCGATGTCAAAAAGATCTTTCCAGGCGATCGGAATGCCGTCGAGCGCACCGAGCGAACGGCCGTCGCGGATACGCTTCGAGGAAGCGTGGGCTTCCCGCAATGCTCGCTCGCGCAACAATACGGTAAAGACCGCCTTGTCGGCATATTGCTCGATGCCGTCGAAGATCGCCTCTGCGACGTCAACAGGATCAGCCTTTCCGCTCTGGATGATGAGGGAAAGCTGAGCGATCGACATCGCGCCGAAAGTAAGGGCCATGGGGGAGAGTCCTGTGGATATCACACAGGATTTACCGCCTATCATTTCGCAGGACCAGCCCTTGCACGGCTTTTCACGACGATTGGTACGATTTTGTGAACACTGAGTTTGAATTAGCCCTCTTCAATTTATCGCAATTAAGACACACATGCGGTGCTGCACGCGGGAAGCGGATAGGCGCGCCATTAGCTTGCCTTTCCAAGCCGCATCCCAGTGCATTGCAGGAGACTTGAAATGACACAATCTGAAACTTGGACCTCCGGTCACCAGGATATGGTGCACCAGCATGTGAAGGAGGACGTGAGCTACGGCGAAGCTGAACGCGACTACGCCGACCACGTCAGCGCGCAGAAGCTCTCGGTCCTGGAGCGGATCGTTGTCGTGGGCGCCCTCGTACTGCTGAGCTTTGTAGGCTTCACGGCACCGTCGGCACAGACATCAGCGACCGATCCGATGACGACCTCGGCTATTGAAGAAAAAGCACCTCCAGGTGATAGTCTGGTGCCACATCACCAGCGCTACGGCCATTGCCGTGAAACAAGCCCCTACGCAGACAAGGTCTGCTGAGAACCAGCGATTTTTGCCGGGCATGGAAATCTTTCGTCTGACGTGCATAAGAAGCATAGAAAAGGGAAAGAGCCATGGCCGGTGACGTAGACTACGACCTCCACCGCTTCATCGAAGCGCAGAACGGCATATACGAACAGGCTCTTACCGAGCTGAAAACCGGCCGCAAGCGCTCCCACTGGATGTGGTTCATTTTCCCACAGATCGCCGGTCTTGGGACGTCTTCCATGGCGGAGAAATATGCCATTCGCTCCGCGGAGGAAGCGTCAGCCTATCTCGCCGACCCAATCCTCGGCAGCAGACTTTTGCGCTGTGTCGAGGCGATCATCTCTATTAACGATCGCAGCGCCCACGATATTATGGGCGCACCCGATGATCTGAAGCTGCGCTCGTCCATGACGCTCTTTGCTGCGGTCAGCGACCACGGCTCGCCCTTTCACAAGGCAATCGAGCGTTTCTACGATGGAAAATTCGACGAACGGACAATTTCGATTCTGAGCGCCGGTAATAATTAAGCCGGCGAGCGCTCCAGCGCCGCAATCTCCTTGGTGATTTCTTCGAGGCGCTGTTTCAGATCGTTTTCCGTACCATCGTCCACTTCCTCTTCGCCGAAGCAGTAACGTGCGTCGTAGAGTTCGAGCTTGGCTTCAAGCTCGGCACGTCTGGCATATAGCCGCCGGAGATAAGCGTAATTCATCTCTGCCTCCAGATTGCTCCCAGATCAGCAGAATAACGGCCATGCACCTCCAAGGTTCCCAAGACTGAGCACCTTGGTCGCGTGGGGATCAGCCGAAGGCGGAGATCGCCACGTTGCACGCTTTTTCGAAATGGCAGGAACAGCCGCCATCCGTCATGGCTTGACGGGTGACGCGCGCGCCCTCGAGCAACAGCGTCAGCGTGTCGGCAAGAAGTTCCGGCTCACGTGCACCGGCAGCCACGCAAAGAGCCGCGAGCCGGTTGCGCTGCATGGCCTTGTGGCGCTCGATCAGCTCGTGCGCCGGATGGCCTTCGCCCTTCAATTCGATGGCGGCATTGGCGAGATCGCAACCTGCTGGCTCGCCGTTCAGACAGTGAGCCCGATCTTCGACCCAGGCAAGCAGCTGGGCGCGCGCATCACCAGGATGGGCAGCTTCGAGATCGCGCCAGATCTTCTCGGCCTTGTCGGAGGCGCGGCGCAGTGTCTCGCAGACCAGTTCATCCTTGGAGCCGAAATGCCGGTAGAGGGTCATCTTGTTGGTGGAGGCAGCATCGGCGATGGCATCGACGCCAATGCCGCGAATGCCGCGCTCGCGGAAAAGCTCCGAAGCCGTCGAAACGATACGCTCCCGCGGCGGGATTCGATCATCTGAAACGGCTGCGGAGATTTCGTTCAATGTTTCTGATTTTTTCGCGGACGAAGTCCTTGACATCGATGTGACCGATCGGTAACAAATGTATTGTTACTTACCGGTAACACCACTCTTCGCGGAAGTCAATGCCAAGAGCGCTTGGCAGCGGGAGTGGAACACGGGCGACCGCCCACGAAAGGAGGACTGCACCATGAGAAAGACCAGAGAAGATTTGACCATTTCCGAAGCCCTTCGCGACCCGCTGATCGCCATGGTGCTGCGCGCCGACGGCGTGAAGCTTGACGACTTCAAGCAACTCCTCGAGACGGCCGCCCGCAAACGCGAGCCGCGTACCTCCACGGCGAGCGATATGATCGGGTCCTTTGCCAGCCGCGCCAATCTGCCGGCGATGCCCTGCTTCGGCTGATCTGACCGCTGGCCTTACAAGGCCCGATCGGCACTGGGGTTAAGCCCTGCCCCAGACGGGCTGCCGCTATCAACAGGCGGCAGCCCTTGCAACATGGTTGGTTGGGCGCTTCACGTCTCCGGCATTCCGGAGTTGCGAGTTTTTTAAACATCCAACCGATTATGACTATGTCTCCCAAGACGATAGAACGCTCGCCGCCGGTGACGCCGTCATCATGACAATGTTCACCGGCGGTGGCTTTGCAAGCCGCAGACTCCGACTTGCCATCGCTGGCCGCATGCTAGGCCGGAGACATAGCCCGCATCCGATCAGCAAATATCAGCTCTGATAGGTCAAGAACTCGGGCTGGGCCTTGTTGTTCCTGCCTACGGCTCTTTGTGCCGTTGCAATTTAGAGCGATGGCCAATGCCTGCGCCGTATTCGGCATTTGACCCCAAGTTCTTTAGCCACCTCAACCTGCGCCGCTTGAAAGCGGTATCCGCTGGGCCGCTATCAGGCATTTCCGTAAGCTCGCAAGATTTTGCGATTTGCTTCGCAAGCAGCTATGCCATAGTAATGTAACAGGCTCGTATAGCATAAGAGGTACGTTGAGTTGGACGGAAACACATCACCCGCAATCTCCGAAGATGGAAGCCCGGCCGAAGAGACCGGCACCAAGGGTAGCCGCCGCGCGCGTGTCAGCGGTATCGACCGCGCGCTGCAGGTGATCGACCATCTTTACGAGACGGGATCCCCGGCCGGCGTCTACGCCATTGCGAAAGCTGTGAAGGCGCCGCTTTCGACCGTCTATGTCATCGTCGACGATCTCGTCGAAAAGAACATGCTGACGCGACAGTCCGACGGTTCGATCTGGCTCGGCTCGCGGCTTTACCATTATGGCCTTGCCTATGCCCGCTCGCTCGACTTCATGAGCGTTGCCACACATGAAATGCACGACCTTTGCCGGCAGGCCGGCGAGACCGTTCAGGTCTGCGGTCGTGACGGCGATTACATGCTGGTGCTCGCCATGGCCGATGGCCCCAGCCATTTCCAGGTCGCCTCGCGTGTCGGCACCCGCGTACCGCTCAACTGGACGGCCTCCGGTCGCCTGCTGGTCGGCCACCTGCAGGAAGACGAGCGCGTCGAGCTCTTCAAGCGCTGCGCCCGCTCCTCGCCGACCGGACGCGCCGAGATCGATCCCGCTACACTATCGCAATCCGCCGGCAAGGCCTTCGAAGCGCGCCTGTCGATCCAGGCCGGTGAATCCGACTATGCCGTCGCCTGCATCGCCTCGCCGATCTGCGATCGTGAGGGCCAATGCGTCGCCACCATCTCCATCGTCCTGCCGGAACAAAAGGCCTTTTCAGACGAGAGCCATTATACCAGGCAGGTGCGCAGCTCTGCGGAACGCATCGAAAGGCTGATGGGCTGGCGCGGTCACTAAAGAGCCTGTCACAGTCTTTAAGCGCGACGATCGCCTCGATTTCGACGGTGATATTTCCAGGCAGTTTTGGCCTTGCGGGATCCGGCAGCCTCTCGAGCAGGCGAGCTCTTCAAGAACCGCCTGGTCGAAATTTACCAATTTGAGATCGCTCAGCTTTCGAAGGCCGAATAGCCAATTTCGCTAAGATGATCGGCATCGGCAATCGCATCGATGGCCGAGATTCTGTCTCCATGGAAGCTGAGGGACAGGACAACACGAAGCTCGCCCTGGACGCGGATGATGAGGCCGACCTCGCCATCCACAAGCGCGACTTCGGCGGACTGCGCCCTTCCCTTGAACATTTTGGCCACGGCATCCACGCCACGAAGCGGAACAACCCCGCCAGTGCGGGCGGCGGTCGCATCCGGCCGGAAGACGGCGTCCGGCGCGAGCAAGGCTATCAGCCCTTCCAAGTCGCCCTTGCGAGAGGCAGCAATAAAAGCTTCCGCAATGCTGCGTTTGCGAGCCAGATCGACCTCAGGCGTTTCAGCCTGCCCGCTGACCCTGCGTCGCGCACGGCTCGCAAGCTGCCGGGTGGCGGCAGCGCTGCGACCGATGATCGTGGCGATCTCCTCGAAGGGAAGATCGAACATGTCATGCAGCACGAAGGCGACACGCTCTGCAGGCGAGAGCGTTTGCAGCACGACAAGTACGGCTATGCCAACCGAATCGGCAAAGGCTGCCTCGCGCTCCGGATTGCTGGCAATATCGGCGATTGCGCCATGCGCCGGCAACTCCAGCGGCTCTTCGCGTCGCGTCTTGCGTGAGCGCAGCATGTCCAGGCAGATGCGCGCCACGACCGTCGTCAGCCAGCCGGCGAGATTGTCGACGCCAGACCTGTCCGACCGCGTGAGGCGCAGCCACGCTTCCTGCACCGCATCCTCCGCTTCCGTACGCGAACCGAGCATGCGGAAGGCGACGGCCCGCAGATGCGTCCGGTTCGCCTCGAATTCATCGGCCAGCCAATTTTTCTCGTTCATTGGTCCACTCCTCATCCCGTCATGTCAAAGACCATGACGAACGGAAGCCGGACGATGTGACAGGAGCAATGTCGCATCAAGCCCCCGCGAAATTTCTCCGGCGACTTGACCTGCCGCATTTTTCATTGGCTGATGGCGCGCAGATCCCTCCCTATGGTGTTTCACTATGTCCTTCCGATTTGATAGTTCAAAACAATATGCCGCCTTCCTGTTCGACATGGACGGCACGATCCTGAGCTCGACTGCGTCAGCAGAGCGCGTCTGGGGACGCTGGGCCGAGCGGCACGGGCTCGATGTCGAAAAGTTCCTGCCGACCATGCATGGATCGCGCGGTATCGACACGATCAGGCGGCTGAACCTTCCTGATATCGACGCCGAGGCGGAAGCAGCTGAGATTACTGAAGACGAAATCCGCGATGTCGACGGCGTCGTGGCACTTCCGGGTGCTGCAGATTTTCTGGCGTTGCTCCCACCGAACCGGTGGACGATCGTCACCTCCTCTCCGCGTCGCCTTGCTGAGCGCCGGCTCGAGGCAGCCGGCTTGCCGATGCCGCGGGCCATCGTGACGGCCGAGGATGTGACCGTCGGCAAGCCTGACCCGCAATGCTACATCCTCGGCGCCGAGAAGCTCGGCTTTTCCACGCGTGAATGCCTGGTCTTCGAAGACGTCGAAGCCGGCGTGAAGGCAGGAGCGGCAGCCGGAGCCGATATCATGGTCGTCACGGCCGCCGGCCACAAACATTCGCTGCAAGGCTATCCCGAAATCGAACATTATGCCGATGCGACCGTTCTCATTGCCGACAGCGGCCACCTCTCGATCAAGCTTTGATCGGCCAAGCTCTGATCGGCCAAGTTTTGATCGGTTTGCCGCACCCGCTTGAAAGGAATTGCCATGAAGCCGGAAATCGTCTGCCTAATGATGTCGTCGCTCGACGGCGGTCTGCATCCGAGCAAGTGGACAGAAAGCCCTGATGGCAGCCGCAAGGAATGGTCTGCGCTCTATCAGAGGATCCATGAAGAGCTGCAGGGGGACGCCTGGATCGTCGGGCGCGTGACGATGGCCGAAATGGCGAAGGGAGAACCGCATCCGCCGAAATCGGCCGGTGCTGTGGAGCGGCCGAACCATTTTGCCGATCGCGTGGCAAACAGCTACGCGATTGCCCTCGACACCTTGGGCAAACTGCATTTCACGCGACCGGAGATCGATGGCGACCATATCGTCGTCATCCTCGGCAACGGGGTGCCGGATACGCATCTTGCGGAGCTTGCCGCCGACGGCATCTCCTACATAGTCTCGCCTTCCGCCGAAATCGACCTACCCGCAGCGCTCGAGGTGCTGGACAAGGAACTCGGCATCCGCAAGCTGCTGCTGGAGGGCGGAGCCGCGATCAACGGCGCCTTCTTTGCCGCCGGGCTGATCGACGAGTTCCATCTGCTCATCGCTCCGGCGCTGGATGGCAGCGGCGGCCAGCCTGTCGTCACCTTTGACGGAGGACTGGCGGGCAAGACGCAGCTCTCACTGATATCGGCCGAGACGATGGGCAATGGTGCTGTCACCCTGCGCTATAAGGTCCACGCCTAACGGGCATGATGGACAGTGCAGGTATGCGGGCCCGACCAGCGATAGCACGAAGCAGGTCGGCGATGGCGGCTTTGACCGAGCAGTCGACAGTCGTTTTGCTTCCCATCTTTTTCTTCTGTTCTCGTCACATTGCCTCATCCTGATCCGTCAAACCTATGACGAACGAAAGCCGGCGACATGCCGGCCCTGCGTCAAGGGAAACACGCAATCAGGAGATTGAACATGCAAGAGAGAATGGGAAATCCAGCCCTCGTCATCCCGGAAGCCATGCAGGCACTGAATGCTCTCGGTAAAGTGCCTGCTGCGGCCGGACTTGCGCCGGGATTTCTGGAAATCATCTATCTGCGCGCCAGCCAGATCAACGGCTGCAGCGTCTGTATCGATGGGCATTGGCGCATCGCCCGCAAACATGGGGAGACCGACGAGCGGCTCTTCGTCGTCGCAGGCTGGCGCGAGGCTCCCTATTACAGCGATGCCGAACGCGCAGCACTTGCCCTGACCGAGGCCGTCACCCGCCTCAGCGACCGCGCCGATCCGGTATCTGACGAGGTCTGGGACGAATGCACCCGCCACTGCGACGGCAAGAGCCTTGCGGCCCTCGTCATCGCGATTGCCAATATCAATGTCTGGAACCGGCTGAACGTCGCCACCCGGCAGATTGCGGGGAAATGGAAGCCGTGACCCACGGCTTCCCCGTGCTTAGATGATGCCGCCGCCGCCGGAGACCGAAGCCGGGCGCTCGGCGGCGACTTTTCTGCGGTAGCCACTGGCGCGGAAGGTAGCGACTGGATCGATCGCGCCGCCGGCGCGGCGGCGGGCTTCGGCCAGGATCGGTTCGACATCGGCGCGGTAAGCGCGCTTCAGAGTCTCGGAAGCCATCAGCGCATCGTTATCCTGCTGGTAACCATCGAGCGCCTTGCGGTCGACGATCAGGGCCTGGGCATAGGCACGGCGGATTTCGTTGGCGCTGTTGATCAGGCTTTCGATCGGGTCCGTCACATTGTGAGACTGGTCGATCATGTGAGCCGGATGGAAATCACTCACGCCGCGCTGTTCGGCATCGACCAACTCGTTGAAAACGAGGAACAGGCGATAGGGCTCGATCGCACCGGCATCGAGATCATCGTCGCCATATTTCGAGTCGTTGAAGTGGAAGCCGCCGAGCTTGCCAAACTGGATCAGGCGGGCGACGATCATCTCGATGTTGGTGTTCGGTGCGTGATGGCCAAGGTCGACAAGGCAATGCGCCTTGGGGCCGAGCGTCTGGGCGATCAGGTAGTTGGTGCCCCAATCCTGTACGATGGTCGAATAGAACGCCGGCTCGTACATCTTATGTTCGGAGAAGAGCCTCCAATCGTCCGGTAGCGCCTTGTAGATATCTGCCATCGAGGCGAGGTAACGCTCGAACGCCTTGGTGAAATTGCTCTGGCCGGGGAAGTTGGAGCCGTCGCCGATCCAGACGGTGAGCGCCTTGGAACCGATCGCCTTGCCGATCTCGATGCATTCAATGTTATGCTCGATCGCCTGCCGGCGGGTCGCCGCATCGGTGTGGCTGAGCGAACCATATTTATAGGTCAGCTTCTGGCCGGGTGCGTCCGAGAAGGTATTGGAATTCATCGCGTCGAAGCCGAGACCGAGCGCATCGCCCTTTGCCTTCAGCTCCTTCGCATCGGTCTTGTCCCAGGGAATATGCAGGGAAACAGTGGGGGTCGCCCGTGTCAGCTCGTTGATGACGGCGCAATCGTCGAGCTTGTCGAAAATGCCGCGCGGCTCGCCCGTTCCGGGGAAACGGGCAAAGCGCGTGCCGCCGGTGCCCACGCCCCAGGAGGGGACGGCGACGGAGAACTCCGCCACCTTGCGGGTGATCGCCTCGATATCGACACCGCGGCGCGCAAGCGTTGCACCCAGCGCTTCGTAGTCGGCTTTCAAGGCCGCAGCGCGCTTGTCGTTTTCCGCCGCGACCAGATCCGGCGCAATCCTGGATTCTGTCATCTGTTCCTCCCAGAAATTCTGTTGCGGCGGGCGTGGCCCGCCGCTCGCTATCAGCGGGTAAAGCTCTGAACGTTGCCAGCGTCCACGTTGATAATATTGCCTGTCGACTTGGCCGAAAGGTCCGATGCCAGGAAGTAGACGGCCTCGGCGATATCTTCCGGGAACACGTTCAGCTTCAGCATGGAACGCTTGCGGTAATGTTCCTCCAGATCGTCGACCTCGATCTTCGAAGAAGCCGCGCGCTGTTCGCGCCATTCGCCGCTCCAGATCTTCGAGCCGCGAAGAACGGCATCCGGATTGACGGTGTTGACGCGGATGCCGGCATCTGCGCCTTCCAGCGCCAGGCAACGGGCAAGATGGATTTCGGCAGCCTTTGCAGTGCAATAGGCAGCTGCCCCCGGCGAAGCGGCAAGGCCGTTCTTCGACGCGATGAAGACAACGTTGCCGCCGAGCGCCTGACGGCGGAACAGCCGGAACGCTTCACGCGAGACGAGGAAATAGCCGGTCGCCAGAATGTCGATATTGCGGTTCCAGGTCGACAGCTCGGTCGTTTCGATCGGCGCCGATGACGCGATGCCTGCATTCGAGACGAGGATATCGATGCCGCCAAACTCGACGCAGGATTCGGCGAAGGACGTAATCACTCCGTCTTCCTTGGTGACGTCGAGCTTCAGAGTGCGAACCGCATCGGCCCCGTATTTCTTCACGAATTCGGCTTCCGTCGATTCGAGCGCTGCCTGGTCGATATCGGCCAACACCACGCAGGCGCCCTCGCCGACCAGACGAGCAGCCGTTGCGCGGCCAATGCCGCCGGCTCCGCCGGTGACGAAGGCGACCTTGCCGGCAAGGCTCTTCGGCTTCGGCATGCGCTGCAGCTTGGCCTCTTCCAGCAGCCAGTATTCGATGTCGAAGGCTTCCTGCTCCGGCAGTCCCTGATATTCAGAGACCGTGGAGGAGCCGCGCATCACGTTGATGGCGTTGACATAGAATTCGCTGGCGATGCGAGCCGTCGCCTTGTCACGGGCAAATGAGAGCATGCCGACGCCCGGCACCAGGAAGATCACCGGATTGGCGTCACGCATGGCCGGCGAATTGTCGCGCTTGCAGGCATTGTAGTAGCGGGCATAGTCCGCACGGTAATCTTCGAGCGCCTTGTCGAGGCCGGCGATGATGGCATCGACATCGGGATTTGCCGGATCGAAATCGATAATGAGCGGGCGGATCTTGGTGCGCAGGAAATGGTCAGGGCAGCTGGTGCCGAGCGCGCCGAGCGGACGCAGGTTCTTCGAATTGACGAATTCAAGCACCGCATCCTGATCGTCGAAATGGCCAAGCTTGCGTTCCTGCTTGCCGATGCGTCCCCGAATTTCCGGCATCAGGCGGGCGGCGATGGCGCGACGTTCGGCAACCGGCAGGCTTTCAACGACGGCGCCGCCGAAGATCGTCTTGCCTTCGGTCTGCCCGGCAAACCACTCGATCGCCTTGTTGATGATATCGAGCGTCAGCTCGTAGCAGGCCTTGGCGTCGTTTGCCCAGGTGAAGAGGCCGTGGCTTTCGAGCACGACGCCCTTTGCGTCAGGGTTCGCCTTGACGAAGGCTTCGAGATCAAGGCCGAGCTGGAAGCCCGGACGGCGCCAGGGCAGCCAACCGATCGCGTCGCCGAAGATCTGCTTGGTCAAATCCCTGGAATTCTTGGAGGCAGCAATCGCAATAATCGCATCCGGGTGCATGTGGTCGACATGCGTATAGGGAACGAAGCCATGCAGCGGCGTATCGATCGAAGCGGCACGGGCGTTCAGGTTGAAGGTGCAATGCGGCAGGAAGCCGACCATGCGGTCTTCGTCTTCAACACCCCTGTAGATGCCTTTCAGCGATTCCAGCTTGTCCTGATAAAGCGTCGCAAAACCGTCGAGCTTGATCGTGCCGACATCGCCGCCCGAGCCCTTGACCCAGAGAACCTGAACCTTGCCGCCGCTTAGCGGATCGGTCTCCATGACCTTGGCCGAGGTATTGCCGCCACCGTAATTGGTGATGCGCTTGTCGGCACCGAGCAGATTCGAGCGATAGAGAAGCTTGCCGGGATCATCGAGGCCCGCCGCGTAAGCATCATCCCATCGGTTGTCGAGAAGTCGAACCTGTGCCGCCATGCCATCCTCCCATAAAAGGCTTTGAAGCACTCTGGTGAGCGCTCGTTTCGGTCACGGTATCGCGCATCGAAATGCAGCTTGTCAATCGAAAACGATCAAATTCGATTATGTTGCATCGCGATATGAAAATTTATGATCGTTCCTGATTGACAGGCTTTAACAGATACGAAATAAATATGACAAGAGGAGGAGCCCAATGCACGAACGCGAACGCCATCGCATCATCTTGAGCGCTGTCCAGGAAAAGTCCGTCGTTACGATTCAGGACATTTCCGAGCTGACGGAGGCTTCTGAAGCGACAATCAGGCGCGACATTGCAGCTCTTCACGTGCAGGGCAAGATCCGGCGCGTTCGTGGCGGCGCGGAGGCTGTGCACCCGCCGCAGCTTGGAAATCTTGCAGGTCGCCCCTTCCGGGTGTCAGAATCCGTCAATATCGATAAAAAGCGCTCAATCGCGCGTGCGGCCGTCGATCTCTGCGAAGCAGGCGATGCCATCATCATCAACGGCGGCACAACCACTTTCCAGATGGTTCACTATATGTCCGGCCATCGCATGCAGGTTATGACCAATTCCTTCGCCATTGCCGAGCATCTGGTGAAGCACTCCAAAAACTCGGTGACGGTACCGGGTGGCGCAATCTATCGCGAGCAGAGCCTGATCCTGTCGCCCTTTGATAATGACGCGATCCGCAATTTCTATGCGCGGCGCATGTTCATCGGCGCTCAGGGCGTCGGCCCGCTCGGCATCATGGAGGCGGATGCCCTCATCATCCAGAGCGAGCAGAAGCTGATGCATCAGGCCGACGAGCTGGTCGTCATGGCCGATTCCAGCAAGTTCAATCGCCGGTCGAGCCTCATCCTTTGCGCGCTCGACCGGGTTTCGACAATCATAACCGACGACGGCATCGCCGATGAGGCTGCGCGTATGGTCGAGAATGCAGGCGTCCGGCTCGTTGTCGCGAGCCCAACGGCGCAGGCAGCAAAGGAGGATTCCTCGTCGGTTGCATGAGGCGCCGGCGAGGTGTGGAAGTCTAAATCTTAATGGGAGGACATGACATGAAACTTGCAAAGACACTTGCAATCGGCGTGGCTTTTGCCGTCGCCATGATGGCCGGCGCTGCAAGCGCCAAGGACATCAAGATCGGCCTCGTCGTGAAGTCGCTCGGCAACGGCTTCTTCGACGCTGCCAACAAGGGCGCTCAGGAAGCAGCCAAGGAACTCGGCGGTGTAGAAGTGATCTACACCGGCCCGACGAGCACGACGGCCGAAGGCCAGATCGAAGTCATCAACTCGCTGATTGCTCAGGGCGTTGATGCCATCGCCATCTCGGCAAACGATCCGGACGCTGTCGTTCCGGCTCTGAAGAAGGCTGCCCAGCGTGGCATCAAGGTCATCTCCTGGGATTCCGGCGTTGCTCCGGAAGGCCGCATCCTGCAGCTCAACCCGTCATCCAACGAGTTGATCGGCAAGATGTGCCTGACGCTCGCCAAGGATCATCTCGACGGCGGCAAGGGTGACTTCGCCATCCTGTCGGCCACCACGACCTCGACCAACCAGAACATCTGGATCGACCAGATGAAGAAGCAGCTCAAGGATTTCCCGGGTCTCAACCTCGTCACCACAGTTTACGGCGACGACCTCTCGGACAAGTCCTATCGTGAAGCCGAAGGCCTGCTGAAGTCCAACCCGAACGTCAAGGTCATCGTCGCTCCGACGACGGTCGGCGTTCTGGCTGCTTCCAAGGTCGTTGAAGACAAGGGCCTGGTCGGCAAGGTCTACGTCACCGGTCTCGGCCTACCCTCCGAAATGGCTGGGGCGATCAAGTCGGGCGCGACAAAGGAATTCGCAATCTGGAACCCGATCGACCTCGGCTATTCCGCAACGCAGATCGCCTATCACCTGGCAAAGGGTGATGCCGATGGCAAGCCGGGCAGCGAAATCGAAGCCGGCCGCATGGGCAAGATCAAGATTGGCGACAATGGCGAAGCCGCTATGGCCGACCCCTTCGTCTACAATGCCTCGAACATCGACCAGTTCTCCAAGGTCTTCTGATTTCCGGAGATCATGAACGAACACCCGGCGGCTTTGCCGCCGGGCTTCTCTTTCGATGGTGGTGAGCTTGCTGATGACCCCTGCCCTTCAATATCCCGTCACGGATCCAAAAGCCGACGACGCGGCCGCCATTCTCGAAATGCGCGGCATCTCGCAGATCTTTCCGGGCGTAAGAGCGCTCGATAATGTCAGCATCGCGCTCTACCCCGGCAAGGTGACGGCACTGATCGGCGAAAACGGCGCCGGCAAGTCGACGCTCGTCAAGATCCTGACCGGCATCTACCGCCCCAACGAGGGCGAAATCATCGTCGACGGCAAGCCGGTGCATTTCGCGACGGCGCAGGCCGCCATCGATGCCGGTGTCACCGCCATCCATCAGGAAACCGTGCTCTTCGACGAGCTTTCGGTCGCTGAAAACATCTTTCTCGGCCACGCGCCGCGCACACGCTGGCGCACCATCGACTGGAGCGAGATGAACAGCCGCGCAAGAACGCTGCTGACCTCGCTCGAAAGCAATATCGATCCGACGATCCGCCTGAAGGACCTCTCGATTGCGCAGCGCCATCTCGTGGCGATCGCTCGCGCCTTGTCGATCGAGGCCCGCATCGTCATCATGGACGAACCGACTGCTGCCCTGTCACGCAGGGAGATCGACGACCTCTTCCGCATCGTCGAGGGCCTGAAGGCAAGCGGCAAGGCCATCCTCTTCATCAGCCACAAGTTCGACGAGCTCTACGAGATCGCCGACAATTACGTCGTCTTCCGCGACGGGCGCGCCGTTGGGCATGGGAGGCTCAAGGAAACGCCGCAGGACGAAATCGTCCGCATGATGGTCGGCCGTGATGTCGAAAACGCCTTCCCGAAGATCGATGTGGCGATCGGCGGCCCGATTCTCGAGGTCGAGAAATACAGCCATCGCACCGAATTCCGCGATATTTCGCTGACGCTGCGCAAGGGTGAGATCCTCGGCATTTACGGCCTGATTGGCGCCGGGCGCTCGGAGCTCGCCCAATCGCTCTTCGGCATCACCAGGCCGCTCTCCGGCAGGCTGTCACTTGAAGGCCGGGAGATTTCGATCAATTCTCCGCATGACGCCATCCGCGCCGGTATCGTCTACGTGCCGGAAGAGCGCGGCCGTCACGGCCTGGCGCTGCCGATGCCGATCTACCAGAACATGACGCTTCCCTCTCTGGCGCGCACCTCGCGCAAGGGCTTCCTGAAGGCGGCGGAAGAATTCGCGCTCGCCCGCAAATATGCCGAGCGGCTGGACCTGCGTGCTGCCGCCCTGTCCGTGCCGGTCGGCACTCTGTCAGGCGGTAACCAGCAGAAGGTCGTCATCGGCAAGTGGCTTGCGACCATGCCCAAGGTCATCATCCTCGATGAACCGACCAAAGGTATCGACATCGGCTCGAAGGCTGCCGTCCACGGCTTCATCAGCGAGCTTGCCGCTGAAGGCCTCTCCATCATCATGATCTCCTCCGAACTGCCTGAGATTATCGGCATGTCGGACCGTGTGCTCGTCATGAAGGAGGGCCTGTCGGCAGGGCTCTTCGAACGCGATCAGCTTTCGCCGGAAGCGCTGGTGCGCGCGGCGACCGGAAATGCATGAGGTGACGGCTTGATGAGACTGATCAGAAAACGCGAAACCCTGCTCTTCGCCATCATCGTGGTGATGATTGCCGTCTTCTCGACGCGTGCTGCCGATTTCGCCACACCGGACAATCTCGCCGGCATCTTCAACGATACGGCAATCCTCATCATCCTGGCGCTCGCCCAGATGACGGTCATTCTGACGAAATCGATCGACCTCTCGGTCGCTGCTAATCTCGCCTTTACCGGCATGGCAATCGCGATGATGAACGCCGCTTTTCCCGGCCTGCCTCTGATCGTCCTCATCCTTGCGGCGGTCGTGATCGGTGCAGCCCTCGGCAGCATCAACGGCTTCCTCGTCTGGCGCCTCGAAATCCCGCCGATCGTCGTGACGCTCGGCACGCTCACCATATATCGCGGCATGGCCTTTGTCCTGTCAGGTGGGGCCTGGGTCAATGCCCACCAGATGACGCCGACCTTCCTTGCTATTCCGCGCACGCCGATCCTCGGCCTGCCTGTACTGAGCTGGGTTGCGATCATCATCGTTGCATTGATGTATATGCTGCTGCGCTACAGCCAGTTCGGCCGCTCGGCCTATGCAACCGGCGGCAACCCGACGGCCGCCGTCTATGCCGGGATCGATACCGGCCGGACGAAGTTCCTGGCCTTCGTCCTCTCGGGGGCGCTCGCCGGGCTGTCCAGCTATCTCTGGGTCTCGCGTTATGCAGTCGCCTATGTCGATATCGCCAACGGCTTCGAGCTCGATAGCGTCGCGGCTTGCGTGATCGGCGGCATTTCGATTGCCGGCGGCGTTGGCTCGGTCGCCGGCACCGTGCTTGGCGCGCTCTTCCTCGGCGTCATCAAGAATGCCCTGCCCGTCATCGGCATTTCGCCCTTCACGCAGATGGCGATCTCGGGAACCGTCATCATCCTCGCCGTCGTTTTCAACGCCCGGCGCGAGCGCAATCGTGGCCGCATCATCCTGCGGGATCGGGCGGCAGCGGAGGTCGCAGCATGAGCATGGTTTCCTCAACGCCCGAAAAGCGTATCATTCCCGATCGCCTCGGCACGCCCTTCAAGCGCATCATGTCGAGCTGGGAAGTGCTGCTCTTTGGGGTGGCCGTCCTGATCTTCATCTTCAATTCCGTGGCATCGCCCTACTTCCTCGATGCCTGGAACCTCTCGGACGCGACCTTCAATTTCACCGAAAAGGCAATGATCGCCTTTGCCATGGCGCTGCTCGTCATATCAGGCGAGATCGACCTGTCGGTTGCGGCCATCATAGCCCTTGCCTCGACGGCGATGGGTGCTGCAGCGCAGGTCGGCGTCGGCACGCCGGGCCTTGTGCTGATCGGCATCGGTACCGGGCTTCTCTGCGGCATCTTCAACGGTTTTCTCGTTTCGGTGCTGAAGCTGCCGTCGATCGTCGTCACAATCGGTACGATGAGCCTTTTCCGCGGCATCTCCTATATCGTGCTTGGCGACCAGGCCTACGGCAAATATCCGGCGGATTTCGCCTATTTCGGCCAGGGTTACGTCATCTGGGTTTTCTCCTTCGAATTCGTACTGTTCATCGTGCTGGCGATCCTCTTTGCCATCCTGCTGCATGCGACGAATTTCGGCCGACAAGTCTACACGATCGGCAACAATGATTTTGCCGCCCGTTTCTCCGGCATTCCGGTCGAGCGCGTCAAATTCATCCTCTTCCTGCTGACCGGTGTGATGAGCGGTGTCGCCGCCGTCTGCCTGACCTCGCGCCTCGGCTCGACGCGTCCTTCGATCGCGCAAGGCTGGGAACTCGAAGTCGTGACCATGGTCGTGCTCGGCGGCATCTCGATCCTCGGCGGCTCCGGCACGATCGGCGGCGTCGTCATCGCCGCCTTCGTCATGGGCCTCGTCACCTTCGGCCTCGGCCTGTTGAACGTGCCCGGCATCGTCATGTCGATCTTCATCGGCCTGCTCTTGATCATCACCATTGCGATCCCGATCATCGCCCGCCGCATCAAAGCCATGAGCGCCAAATGACCCTGGAAAAACACGCCTTCAAGATGAAGCTCAATCCCGGCATGGAGGCCGAATATCGCAGGCGCCATGACGAGATCTGGCCGGAGCTGGTCGATCTCCTGCACAAGTCGGGCGCCAGCGACTATTCCATCCATCTCGACCGCGAGACCAATACGCTTTTCGGCGTGCTGACGCGCCCGAAAGACCACACCATGGCGAGCCTGCCCGAACATCCCGTCATGAAGAAGTGGTGGGCGCATATGGGCGACATCATGGAAACCAATCCGGATAATTCGCCAGTTCAAAGCGACCTCGTCACCGTCTTCCATATGCCATGAGTGACTATCGCCGCATCGCCGTTCTCGACATCGGCAAGACCAACGCCAAGGTCGTCGTGCTGGACAGCGCGACGGGCGCTGAAATCGCCGTTCGCAAGCAGCCGAACACCGTCATACGCGATGGTCTCTATCCGCATTACGATATTGAAACCCTCTGGAATTTCGCGCTAGCCTCACTCAAGGCTTCCGCCAGGGAGCCGGGCTTCGACGCGATCTCGATCACCACGCATGGGGCAGCTGCCGCCCTGCTCGATGCAAATGGCAAACTTGCCATGCCTGTCATCGATTACGAGCATGAATACCCGCAGGACATCCGCGACGCCTATGACGCGCTCCGGCCGCCCTTTGCCGAGACATTCTCGCCACGCCTGTCGATGGGGCTGAATGTCGGCGCACAGCTGCACTATCAAAAGACCGCCTTCCCGGACGCGTTCGCCAAAGTCGCAAACATCCTCACCTATGCACAATACTGGTCCGCGCGGCTGACCGGTGTCGCGGCAAACGAGGCGACCTCGCTCGGCTGTCACACCGACCTCTGGAACCCGA